>NZ_CP061378.1:1318000-2636000 GCF_015624485.1 Bradyrhizobium genosp. L | reverse complement strand
TCGGCGCCGACGTTCACATGGGCATGTTCGATGACGATAAGTACGTCAATGCCCTCAAGGACGAATTCAGCGAAACCGAGAAGCCACCAGTCGCTGAGAAGCCGCCGGTTGTCGACCTGATGACGAAGAACGCGTTCATGGTGGATTGTCGGGAAACCATCGCGAAGTACACCGATGCGGACGCCTTGGCTGCCTGGTGGCAGTCAGAGGATCAGAAGGTGGCGAGGCGCAATCACCAGCTCGATCAATCGCAGGTGGACGGACTCAAGGCTGCGGTCATTGAGAGACGCGCCGCCCTGAGCAAGAAGGCAGCGTAACCATGACCCGAGAAGTCGTCCAGATCAGAGGCAAGGCAGACCGCGAGAAGATCGCTCGCTGGGCGGCTGGCGTTCCGGCTGGGACGACTGTGGAATTTCGCGCTCCTCGCCGCTCGTTGGATCAGAACGCCCTGATGTGGTCCCTGCTCGGCCAAGTCAGCAGGCAAGTCGACTGGTACGGCCAGAAGCTTTCCAGCGAGGATTGGAAGGACGTTCTGACGGCCTCGTTGCGCCGGACGCGAGTTGTTCCGGGCATCGACGCCGGCACGTTCGTTCCGCTCGGCATGCGCACCTCGCAAATGTCGAAGCAGGAGATCAGCGAATTGCTGGAGCTGATCATCGCATTTGGAGCGGAGAGGAGCGTCCAATTCCGAGAGTTCACAGATTCGCTGCAAGAGACATCCCCTTCGATTGCAGCGGAGCCCGCAGCGGTGATCCCCACCTCCGTCCCCGTCGCTGCGGGCAACATTTCCCGGGAGGTTGCATGACGTCCCTCCGCGGTCACGATCGCAAAGAGTTTCCCGCTGCGGTGAAGCGCGCGGCCTTCCGGCGATGTTGCGGAAACAAGGGCGCTCCTCATTGCGAGGGCTGCGGCAGGCCGTTGCGAGCCGGAGAAATTATCTACGAGCACGTACAGGCTGACGGCCTCGGAGGCGAGCCAACGCTGGAGAACTGCAAGGTCCACGGCCGGAAATGCTGCGCTGATCCAAAGACGTTCACCGAGGACAATCCGCGCATGGCGAAAGCGGATCGCGTGTTGCGGAAGACATATGGATTGGCACCGAGCAAACACAAGCTGAGGTCACGGGGCTTCGCGGAGTCAAGTCCGCAGCACACGGCTACCAGGCCGCTACGCAAGTGGTCGGCTTTGCCGAACTCTCGTTGAATTTTTACAGAGGGGAAGATGACCAAGATCATTCGCACCAAGTTGAAGATAGAAATAGTCTGACGCCAGCAGACGCACTGAAGCAAACCAATCTCGAACTGCGGAGGGCCGCGTGCGAAATTCTCGGCTGGAGCCGCATCCTCACTTCTCTCAAAGCCAAGACGATCGACAGCGACCCAGATCCACAGATCGGCGATTTGGTTGAGGTGAAACTGCCGGACCTGCGCGAGAAGGCAAAATTTCTTCGCGTCCAATGCGGAACGGGCCGCGAATTCGCCATCGGCATCCCGCCGCACATCACGAAAGCGCTCGATGCTCAGGCATGGATCGTCGGGCTTGAGCCGCAAGATTTCATCAAGCCCGAGATTCGGGCCTAACCAGGAGCAGGAAACATGAAGACGTTTTCAAAGGTTGCGGCGCAGGGAGAAATCACCATTCGCCGTATTGACGTTGTCCAGCAAGCCGGTTGCACGCCGCTGAAGCTGGAGCGCGGTCGGCTGATCATTGGCCACAGCGAGACGGGGCATCACCACGTTCTGTCGCATAATGATGCCAACGTCATGGTGTTGGACAGGCCGCCGGAGGGAATGCGCATTCTTTACGCAATTCTCGACAGGCCGATGTCGCTTGATCATCTGCGCGATCACGACACGCACGAGTCGATCAATCTCGACGCCGGCACCTATGAATTCCGCATTGCTCGTGAATACGATCCCTACGCTGAACTTGCGCGCCAATCGATGGATTAAGCCGTGGGGCGAAAGCCCCACTCTACTCTGGAATCGACAAAATGGGCCTAATCCTCGGAATCCTCTTCGCCATCGCCACGCTGATCGGCTCCTGGTTCCTGCTGATGGCAGAGAGCATGCAGGACATCCGGGGCGATCAGACGCCGTGGTTGACGATCACGTGCTTCTGCATCGGGGCGTCGATTACGTTCCTCTGCTTCAACGCGCATTTCGAGTTCATCAAGTGGTGACGCCACTATACCGGGAGAATTTCATGACTACTTGGCTCAAGGACGATCGCGGCAATAAATGCTCGATCGAGTATTTCGGCTCCCATGAAGCCGCCCAGAAGGCTCTGGACAGTCTGGAAGACTGCGATAATTGCATCAACTGCTCGGACTGCTCGGACTGCTCGGACTGCTCGGACTGCTCGGGCTGCTCGCGCTGCTCGGACTGCTCGGGCTGCTCGGGCTGCTCGGGCTGCTCGGGCTGCTCGCGCTGCTCGGACTGCTCGGGCTGCTCGGGCTGCTCGCGCTGCTCGGACTGCTCGGACTGCTCGGACTGCTCGGACTGCTCGGACTGCTCGGGCTGCTCGCGCTGCTCGGGCTGCTCGGGCTGCTCGGGCTGCTCGGACTGCTCGCGCTGCTCGGGCTGCTCGCGCTGCTCGGACTGCTCGGGCTGCTCGGGCTGCTCGCGCTGCTCGGACTGCTCGGGCTGCTCGGGCTGCTCGGGCTGCTCGCGCTGCTCGGACTGCTCGGGCTGCTCGGACTGCTCGCATATCGCATGGCTCATCAACAAGAAGGGCCTGCAGGCCGATCCTGATGCAGAGCCGGGCCTGACGGGGCCTCCCCCCACTCCCGTCATCGAGAATATTCACCAGACCGTTTATGCAGCGGCCTCTCAGCCGAAGGCGCTGCGCATGTCCGATTGGCACTCCTGCGAGAATACGCACTGCTGGGCGGGCTGGGTCGTGACGCTGGCCGGCGACGCCGGCAAGAAGCTGGAGCAGTTCTTCGACACCCCGCTCGCAGCAATGAAGATCCTAGATGCGAGTTCACCGCTGTCCGTTTCCCCGGTTCGGTTCTTCGAAACCAATGACGACGCGCTCGCGCACATGAAGACGCTGGCTGACCAGGAAGCGGCGGGATGACAGATGTCGTCATAGGCGAAGAGCCCGACTGGCGTCTGCTCTTCCTCACGGTTCCTATGCTTGTGGTTCCGAATTTGATTTTCTTTTGGTGGTTGGTGAGATGAGCGAACATACTCCTGGTCCCTGGTTTCAATTTGCAGATCGGCGCAAATGCGTCGCAATCTTGCCCGCTGGTCGCGAGGGCGATATCTGCACATTTGACAAAGCTCCTAGCGATGCTGACGCGCGCCTCCTAACTGCCGCGCCGGAGTTGCTGAAAGCGCTCGCTGAGCTATCGAACATGTATTCGCACGCGTGGGATGGCGAAGACGGAGCCCTGCGAATGTTCGGGTCGTCGATCAAGCGGTTCGAAAAAGCGCACTACGCCGCCCAAGTTGCGATCTGTGCTGCGACTGGAGCGCCACTCCCGATTTGCGACGATGATTCCGAAGATGCACCGGCTCTGGACACCCCTCATGATTGAGCCCCGCATTCTAGAGAACTGCCTCGTGGACATGACGAACGGTTACGATCGGCTCAAGGCTGAGAATGAGAAGCTGCGGCAATCGCTGAAGGAAATGCTTGAGACCTATGGTGGCCTTGGGACGAGCCGGGTTATCATTCGCGCCCGTGCTCTCGTCTCCACAGCGACGACGGAGGGCGGCAATGGGTGAGCATACGCCTACGCCTTGGAAATGGCGGAACGATTTTAACCATATCCAGGGTGCCCCTCGCGACGGGGAATGGTATGGTGAGGCGGTTACCAATTACGGCGGCTTAGCAAAGCCAAGAACGCTTGGTGTCGCCAACGCCGCCTTCATCGTCAAGGCTGTGAACAACCACGACGATCTTGTGAAGGCGCTCAAGCTCGCTCGGGCCCGGATCGAATATCTTGGCGCGGCCTGCACCGACTCAAAGCACTTTCAAGCGAACGTGGAGACGTTCTTGCCAGCGCTCGACGAAGTGCTCGCTGCTGTCGGCTCATCGAGCGAGGGGGCGAAATGATGCCAGAGCGCCGGTTGACCCTCAAGCAGGCCGCTGAGGCGTTCTTCGGCGACGCGAGGCATGCATATACGTTGCGAGTTGAGATCGACCGCGGCAATCTTGTTGCCTCAAAAATCGGCCGGGCTTATTGGACGACGTTAGCAGCCCTGGATGAGATGGAAAAGAAATGCCGCGTCGCAGCTCAGGACCTAAACTCTGGTTCGACCGAAAGCGAGACACGTTCACGATCGTCGACGGTCGATCCCGCCATCGCACAGGGTTCGGCCCTACGGAAATTGGAGGAGCTGAGGGTGCACTTCGGGAGTACATCGAAAAGAAGCACGAACCGGCCAAATCTCCGACGCCGTTCCTCGCGGACATCATAGCGACTTACGCTGAAGAACACGTCAAGCATCTGGTTAGCGGCAAACACATCGCCTACGATTTGAGGAATCTAGCAAAGTGGTGGGGCACAAAGCGGATATCGGACATCTCAAGCAGTTCCTGCAAGGCGTATATCGCCCATCGGGATGCCGGCGCTTGTTCTCGACGGGAGTTGTCTTTCCTCAATGCCGCCATGCAGCACTGGAAGACAAATCACGCCCCCACGATCGCGTTGCCCAAGATCAAACTGCCCCCCAAGCCGGAGCCTCGTCAGGACTTCATGACGCGGAAGCAGGCGGCGCGATTTCTGAGGCTCGCCAGGCGAACGCCACATCTCGCCAGGTTCTTCCTCATTGGTTGGTACACAGGAAGCCGGCGCGGGGCTATCTGCGGCATCAAATGGTCGATGGTGGATCTGGAGACCGGCGTCATGCGCCGCAAGCCACGGCACGTCGTAGAGACCAAGAAGAAGGCTCCCACAATCCGCGTCGGCGATCGGCTATTGGCACATCTGCGGCGCTGGAAACGAATGGATGGGGACAAGCCGGAGTACATCGTCAACTTCCGCGGCAAGAAAATCAGTCGACCGGACAAGTCATGGACGCGGATTTGGCGGTTGGGTCGGTTTCCAGATTACGTGACACCTCACGTCCTGCGTCATTCGAGAGCAACTTACATGCTCAAGGCCGGCGTACCGTTGTGGGAGACGGCAAAGTATCTCGGCATGAGTCCTGCGGTGCTCGAGAAGCACTACGGGCACCACATGCCGGACTGGCAGAAGAACGCCGCGAATGCTCGGTAGCATTACCCAACTGTTACCAAATCGCAAAAATGGCTAGAAAACACGGCGTTTTCGTGCTAGAGACATAAATGCTGGTCTTCAATCGCATGCGGGACCTATAGGCCAGCAGCGTCGCGGCGTCCAATCGGCACAGCCCTGCAGATTGACCACCGCATCGTCAGCCCATATTCTTGAAGTCGCGGTGCAAGCCGCACCCGGGTCCACGGGAAGGGTTGAACCCACTTGCAGCGTTGAAGCGGCCAACCAAGCCTTTGTGCAGCCGGTTTTGTGGACCATCGGCCATTGATGCACGGAGGTTTCCATGAAACGATCGTCCGACCGATCGCCCGCGCGCTTGAATCTCGAACATCTGAAGAAGCAGGCCAAGGAGCTCATTCGCCTCTATCGGCGACAGGCGCCCGATGCATTCGCCCGTTTCCGCAGCGCGCTTCCTGCGGCGGCCGGACGCAGCGACGCCGACATCGCCGCGCTCAACCTGCGGCTCCACGACGCGCAGTCCTGCGTGGCGCGCGATCTCGGCTTTGCGTCATGGCCGGACCTGCGCCGCTATGTCGAGGCGCAACTGCCGCCCGGCAAGAGCAAGGCCGATCGTGTGCGACGTTGGCTCCAGCTGGTCTATGCCGGCGATGTCGACGGCACCGTGAATCGCGCCAATCCCCGCGTTGCGGCGCAGATACTCACTGAGGATCCCGGTCTCGCCGCCGATGATCCGTATCTCGGCTGCGCCATCGGTGACGAAGATGCGATGCGAAAGGCCGCGGCCAACGATCCCGCCTGGGTCAATCGTCCGGGCGGACCGCTAAAACTGCCGCCGCTTGTGGCGGTGACGCATTCCAGCCTGCTGCAGATACCGGAATTTCGCCCGCGCCTGCACCGCTGCGCGCGTCTCCTGCTGCAGGCCGGCGCGGATCCCGATCAACGGATCGGCAGCCGCTGGCCGCCGGGCTCGCTCGATAAGCCTGACGATAGCAACCCGCTGTCGGCGCTCTATGGTGCCGCCGGACGCAATCACGATCTCGAGCTGACGAAGCTGCTGCTCGAAGCCGGCGCCAATCCAAACGACAATGAGTCGCTGTATCATTCGCTGGAAGGGTCCGGGACCACGGGCATTCTGCTCGAGCACGGCGCGCGGATCGCGGGCACCAACGCGATGTACAAGGTGCTCGATACCGAGAACGTGGCCGCGCTCGAATTGTTGCTCCGATATGGCGGTGATCCGAACGAGCCGCCGCGCAACGCGCCGATTACCGACTACGGCTCTCCATTGATGTGGGCGATCCGCCGACGCCGCTCGCGCCAATGCATCGCGACGCTGCTCGACGCCGGCGCAAATCCGCAGGTCACGACACCCGATGGCGTAACTGCCTACGAATTGGCGCTGAGATACGGACTATCGGACGTCGCCGACCTCCTGCGTGAGCGGACGGGGGCCAAGCCGCTTCCCGACGACGAGCGCTTCATCGCCGCCTGCGCCGGCGGCGACGAACCCGAAGCACGCCGTATCCAGGCGCAGCGGCCTGATCTGCCCGGCGCACTCTCGCCGCAGCAATTGCGGCTGCTTCCCGAGCTTGCGGCAGCCGGTGGCGACGACGCGGTGCGGCTGATGGTAAAACTCGGCTGGCCGATCGCGGCGCGCGGCGGCGACTGGGATGCGTCGGCGCTCAATCACGCGGTGTTCCGCGGCAATGCCGAGCTGACGCGTTTCCTGCTCGTGCACGGCGCACAATGGACCGAACAACACGGCTTCGGCGACAACGCCTGCGGTTCGCTGTCCTGGGCGTCCTGCAACGAACCGAGCGAAGACGGCGACTGGGCCGCATGCGCGCAGGCCCTGCTCGACCACGGCCTGCCCCACGCTACTCCGGATCGCAACGATCCGGAATGGGTCTTGATCGGAGGACGCCGGAAGCTGTTCTCCGACGAGGTCAGGGACGTCTTGCTCGGAGCGGCCGGCTAAGCGCCAAAATACTCGATCAGAAGACTACTCGATCGAATGGCCGATCATGGTGCCGAGTTCATGGACCACGCGCTCGGACATCTGGCCGGTCACCGGGAGCTTGCGCGCGCGCTCGAACTTCGCGATCGCGGCCTGCGTGTCGGCGCCGATGGTGCCGGTCGGCTTGAGCTGGCCATAGCCATATTCGGTCAGCGCGCGCTGCACGGCCGCGATCCGCCTGCCTGCCGGACTGAGATGCGGGGCGGTCGGGATCGGTGCCGGCGGACGGATCACGTTGGAGGGTGCGGCGCTCGGCGCTGCCGTCGTCGACTTCGTGATCAGATTGGTCATCGGATCGGGCACCTTGACCTCGGCCGGCTTGGCCTCGACTGCCCTGGTTTCGGCCGGCTTCGCTTCCACCGGCTTGGTCTCGACCGGCTTCAGCTCGACCTTGGCCGGCTCCGCGGCGGCGGCCTCGGCTGGACGCGGACGCGGCAAGGGGCTGCTGGCGGCTGCGACCGGAGCCGGCGGCGGCAGCGTCACCACCGAACCGCCGAACATTGGTGACGGATGACGGCCGGCCTGCAGGAATAGCGCATTGGTCAGGATCGCGACGATCGCAGCAGTCGCCAGCACGACGGCGACCAGGTCCTTCGGACTGTGCAGCAGGACGCGCAGGACGAGGCCACGCTCGTCCTCGGCCTCGATCGCCACCGCCTTGGCGCCGCGGCGACGGCGCGGCATCTCGTCATCATCCAAAGTCTGTCTAGGCACTCTTCTTCACCTGATGGGCTTGCTCTTGTAATCCGGACCGCAGCGCGGGCTTCAGCGGCGCGACATTGCCGGCGGGCTCCGGCGCGGCCGCCTGCGGCGTGAACACCAGCGGCAGTGCGACCGACACGGTGGTGCCCTCGCCGACCTTGCTCTCGACGTTGAGCTCGCCGTGGTGCAGGCCGACCAGCCCCTTCACGATCGAAAGTCCGAGGCCGGTGCCCTCGTGCCGCCGCTGATAGGTCTTGCCGGCCTGGAAGAACGGATCGCCGACCCGCTTGAGGTCGTCCGCGGCAATGCCGACGCCGGTGTCAGAGACGCGCAGCACGAGCCGCGATCCCTCGACCATCGCCGACACGGTCACCTTGCCGCCGCGCTCGGTGAACTTGATGGCGTTGGAGACGAGGTTGAGCACGATCTGCTTGAAGGCGCGCGGGTCGCCGTTCAGGTTCGGCAAGTCGTCGGAAACCCGGGTCACGAGATCGACGCCGTTCTCGCGCGCCTTCAGCGCGACCAGGTTGCAGCAATTGAGCAGCGCCGGCCGCGGCGCGAACGGCTCCGGCGAGATTTCGAAATTGCCGGCCTCCATCTTCGACATGTCGAGAATGCCGTTGACGACCGACAGCAGATGCTGCCCGGAATCGTTGATCAGCTGCGCGTATTCCTTGCGGCGCGCGACGTCGAGCCCGAGCACGTCTTCCTGCGCGATCATCTCGGAGAAGCCGATGATGGCGTTGAGCGGCGTCCGCAGCTCGTGGCTCATGGTGGCAAGGAAGCGCGTCTTCGACGCATCCGCCTGCTCGGCGGCGTTGCGCGCGAGCTCCAACGCCTGCTCCTGCGCCTTGCGATCGCTGACGTCACGGATCACGGACACCACTTCGGTTTCATCAGCGGCCTGATCGAGCGGCCGGCAACGCATCTCGACCCAGATGAAATCGGCGGTGAGGCTCCCGCCCCGCGCAGCGTCCCGACGCAACCGGAACTCGACGCTGCGCGAACAGCCGCCACGCGCGGCGTCCGACAGCGCGGTGAGATAGGCCGGACGATCGGCGACGTGGACGCGGTCGAACAGGCCGTGGTTGAGCAGCCGCGACGCCGATACACCGAGCATGATCTCGGCCGCCGGCGAGATGAAGCGCACCGCGCCGTTGCGGCTGTGCCGCGACAGCACGTCGCTCATATTGTGCGCAAGCAGGCGGTAGCGGTCCTCTTCGAGATAGAGCAGCGCCACGCTGGTGCGCGCCAGCGACTCCGCGCCGAACGCGAGCCCGGCCGCGTAGAAGATCGCCGACACGACGCCGATGCCCGCCAGCGTGCCGCTCGCCACGATCGCGGGATCGACAATCGGCAGCAGATGATAGTGGCCGAGCACGCTCAGCAAGGCGGCACAGATCATCGCCAGCGCAAATGCGAACGCGACCACGCGGCGCGACGCCGATAGCGCCGCCTCGATCGGAATGACGACAAGCCACACCGCCGCAAACGACGCGATGCCGCCGGTGGTCGCCGCGATCGTCATCACGAGACCGGCGAGCGCCATCGATGACAGGATGTGCGCGCCTTCATAGCGACCGGTGCGCGACAGGAACCAGGACAGCAGGATCGGCGCGATCAGCCAGGCGAACGCGGCGACCTCGATCGCCGAGGGCGCGCCGCGCATCGCAAGAAACGCCGGAAACGAGGCGAGCGCAGCCAGGCTGCCGAGCAGCCGCGGCGCCATGAAGGCGCGATGGCGCGCACGGGTCAGCGCATCGTATTGCGCCGACGGATGCAGCAACGCATCGAGGCAATCGCGGATCAGACTCACAATACTCACAGCTCTCGCGCTTCGGCTCGTATCGTCAAACAGACGCGCCGGAACGCCTCCTTGGTGATTGCAGGCCAACCTGTCAGAGCGAACTTAAGCGAACGCTAAGGCGGGGCGGGCCGCCGAGGGACACGGTGCATTCGCGCTGATTTGGCGCGCTATTGGCTGCGCATTTGTCGGGGATGGTGAACGACCGGTTTCCGGATGTGACGGTCTATGGTTTCGAAATGGTGGACGCGACGCATCCAGCCTCACCCGCCGCGATCAATCGAAAATTTACGGCGAATCAAGTCAGGCGGATTTTCCGCGTTTTTTCGCCGGATTTATCTCAATGCAAATACTTCCGATTTATCGACCGATGCTAGGTCTAAGGCCAACTGCGGCATCGACCGCAAACGAAGCAAAAGATAGACGACCGGGATCGCGCCATGTTTTTCCTGCTGCGTTTGGCATTCTGGCTCGGGCTGGTGCTCGTGCTGCTGCCGAGGGACAAGACACCTGAATCGGACAACGCGCCGCAGATCAGCGCGTCCGAGGCGGTGTCGGCCGCGACTGCGACCATCAACGACATGGGTCAGTTCTGCAAGCGTCAGCCTGCGGCCTGCGAGGTCGGCGGCCAGGCCGCGACCGCGATCGGCCAGCGCGCGACCGACGGCGCGCGCAAGGTGTACCACATCATCACCGACAAGAAGGTGCCCGACCACACCGGCTCGATCGGGGGCGAGGGTGCCGAGCCCGCCGTTGCCGCATCCAACGACACGCTGTCGACGGATGATCAGGCGATCGAATTCCACCTGCCGCCGACGCCGTGACCGCAAATTAGCCGCGGAACCGGTTCCATTTTCGTCGCTTTCGCGGCCCGCCTTCCTATATAAGCCGTCAAGGACAGAACGCGGGTCACGATGACGACGATCGACGAGATCAGGGACAATTTTTCGCTGCTGGACGAGTGGGACGACCGTTACCGCTATGTCATCGAGCTCGGCCGCGCGCTCGAGCCGTTGCCCGAGGCCGATCACTCGGCGGCGAACAAGGTGCAGGGCTGCGTCAGCCAGGTCTGGCTGTCGAGGCGGATCGAGCGCGACGGCAATGGCGAGCCGCGCCTGATCTATCTCGGCGACAGCGATGCGCACATCGTGCGCGGCCTGGTCGCGATCGTGCTGACGCTGTTTTCCGGCCACACGCCGAAAGAAATCCTCGCAACCGACGCGCTGGCGCTGTTCGACGAGTTCGGCTTCCGCGACCATCTGACGCCGCAACGCTCCAACGGCCTGCGCTCGATGGTCGAGCGAATCCGCACCGACGCGCGCGAGGCGCTGGCATCGGCCGCTTGAGCTTTATTTCTGACGCGTTTCCTTTACGCGAACCGTCTCCACTTCGCGTGGAAACGCTTTATTTCTTCTTTCCCTTCTGCTGGCCGAGGCCCATCTTCTTGGCAAGCTGCGAGCGCGCCACCGCATAGTTCGGCGCGACCATCGGGTAGTCGGCCGGCAGCCCCCATTTGTCGCGATATTGCTCGGGCGTCATGTTGTACTGGGTGCGCAGATGGCGCTTCAGCGACTTGAAGCGCTTGCCGTCCTCGAGACACACCAGATATTCGGGCGTGATCGATTTCTTGGTAGACACCGCCGGCTTGGCCGGCTCGAGCGGCGGGTCGTTGCGACCGATCGAGACGCGCAGCAGCGCTGCGTGCACCTGGTTGATCAGGTTGGGAATGTCAGAGGCCGGCGTCGGATTGTTGCTGAGATAGGCCGAGACGATGTTGGCGGTCAGCTCGACCGGCGTTTTGCCTGACGTATCGGACATGGCGCGACGTTCCCTGGGCTATCGAGGGCTGTGGCACGGGAGCATGGCCAGCGCAGTATCCGCGCGCAACAAGGCGAAACAATACGTCGGCAGAATCCCGTACTACTTGGCGAATATGAGCGGATTAGCCGAATTCTGACAAGAACGACAATAGTCTGTTTTCAAATAACGCGTCGTCGCAAGTATTGGCTGCAGTCAAGGCCGCTGCTCGAGGTGCGATCGGAGCTCGTCGATCGAGGCGAATCGCATCATGCCCTCCGGCATCTGGGCCTCAATCGATCCGTCCGAATAGAGCGAATAGGCCATGCCGTCGACGACGCCGGATTTGAGCACGGTCACCGCAGGCTGCTCCTGGGGCGCCGGCGGATGGCCGGGCGATGGCGCAGCCGCCTGGGCGTCGCCGAACGTCGAAGGCATGCGGGCGGCGCGCCTTGGGGCGACGTCGACCGAGCGTGCTCGCTCGGCCCTCGGCCAGGCATCGTCGAAGGTCGCGGGCGCCGGCTCGGGCGGGACGGCCGGAGGATTTGGACGCAACTCCGGCGACAGCAGGTCGGGCGGCAGCGGCTCGGCGGCGCGTGAATCGGCACGCTCGCGCTCTTTCCGCGAGCTCGAGGCGAACAGCAAATTGCGCCGCTTCGGTGCGGCATCGGGCGAGGCCGCCGGCGGCGGGGCCGCACCCTGAGTGCCACGCTGGGCGATTTCCTCGTGCCAGGGCGGCGCGCCCGGAGCGGTGGGCGGCGCCGGCGGCTGGGCCAGCGGCGGCGGCGCCATGGGTGGTGCCATCGCAGGCGGCTCGCGCTGCGGCGCAAAAGCAGTATCGCCGGATGCCGGACTGTGCGGGGAAGTTGCAAGCGTCGCGGCCGGGAGCTCGGCTCTGGCGCCGGCCGCCAGGGGCCCTAATCGCTGGGCGATGATCTGCAGCTGGCGAACGACGGCCGCAACCGCCAGAACGATCACGCCGGAGCAGACTCCGACCACGCCCGTCTCGATCAACGTCCCGCCGACGCTAAATTCCTTGTAGGGAACTCCAAAGCCGACCGCCGCCAGGCCCGCCACGACCAGGGCCCCGCCGACGACCAAGAGAGCAACCATCATCGAACTAACCCCCGGGAGACCCGCCTGAAAATCGGCGCGGCCGCCAACGCCACGATACCGTCATATTGCCCACACCGCCAACCGCCAATTGTAGACGGAGTTCCTGAATATCTCGTTCCACCGGTTTCATCGGCGTGCTTGGCTGCGATCGAAAGCCAAGCTTCGGAGCCGGCCGTTCCCGTAGATCTACTGACGACGAAATGCTGCCAGATTATTGCAATGCATCAGGAAAATTACGCCACAATTGCCAATTACTTGGAAATGGAACTGCGCTATATGGATGCCGGGGAATGAGGCCCTAGAGCGCTAAATCGGGCCAACGGGACGCCGGTATCATTAACTATGTCATCCATTACGACTTCGGCCATCGACACGCCTGCGCGGCGCTCGGTGGAGAAGACCTGCGACGATCTCGCCTTGCTCGCTCTCGTCGTGATCGCATTGATCGCCGGTCTCACATTTCGCGATTACGGCCTGGGCTGGGACGATTACACCCACGCTGAATACGCCGATTTGTTGCTGCGCATGTACGACTCCGGGTTCAAGGACACCGGCGCGCTGTCGTTCGCCAACCTCTATATGTACGGCGGCGGCTTCGACATGGCGGCCGCGCTGCTGCACAAGGTCATTCCGCTGGAGCTGTTCGAGACGCGCCGCCTGCTTGGCGCGATCGTCGGCGTCATCGGGCTTGCGGTGACCTGGCGCCTGGCGCGCCGCATCGGCGGCCCGCTCGCGGGACTTGCGGCGCTGCTGCTGCTGGCGCTGTGCCCGACCTTCTACGGCCACATGTTCATGAACCCGAAGGATGCGCCGTTTGCCGTGGCGATGATCATCCTGATCATGGGCCTGGTCCGCCTGATCGAGGAATATCCGGCGCCCTCGCCGCGCACGATCCTGCTGGTCGGCTTCGGCGCCGGCCTGTCGATCGGCTGCCGCGTGCTCGGCGGGCTCGCGCTGATCTACGCCGTGGTCGGCTTCATCCCGCTCTGGATCGATGAATTCCGCACCCAGGGCGCGCGCGAGGCGGCGCATCGCTTTGCCCATGTGCTGTACGTGCTGGTGCCCGGACTCGTGTTCGGCTACCTCGTGATGGGCCTGATCTGGCCGTGGTCGATCATGGAGCCCGGCCATCCGCTGGAAGCGGTGACATATTTCTCGACCTTCTTCGAGAAGCCGTGGAAGGAGATGTTCGACGGCGCGCTGGTGTCGGTGCCGGACATGCCTTGGTCCTATCTGCCGACGCTGTTCGCGCTGCAGCTTCCCGAGGTGCTGCTGATCCTGCTGATCGCGGCGGTCGTCACCACTCTGACCTCGCTGTCGCGCGACGACGTGCCGGCCAAGCGCAAGAGCATCATGCTGCTGCTGACGCTTGCGGCGATGCTGCCGCTGCTGATCGCGATCGTGAAGCGGCCGGCGCTCTATAACGGCATCCGCCATTTCATCTTCGTGATCCCGCCGATGGCGGTGCTTGGCGGCGTCGCCTTCGGCCGCAGCATCAACTGGCTCGGCGAGCACCGCCGCGCCTGGCAGCCGGCGGCCGTCGCCGTGTTCGCATTCGGCCTGCTGCTGCCGGCGAGCGAGATGGTCCGCCTGCATCCGTATCAATACACGCACTTCAACCACATCGCCGGCACGGTGCGCACCGCCGACAACTACTTCATGCTGGACTATTGGGGCCTGGCGCTGAAGCAGGCCTCGGACGGCTTGCGCGAGCAGCTCGCCGAACGCCAGGAAGTGCCGCCGCAGCATCGCAAGTGGAAGGTCGCGGTGTGCGGCCCGCAGCGGCCGGCGCAGGTCGCGCTCGGCCCCGACTTCACGATCGGCTGGGACGCCACCGCCGCCGACTTCGCGATGACGCTCGGCGAGTTCTATTGCAAGGGCCTGAACGCCCCGGTGATGGTCGAGATCAAACGCGACGACGTCGTGTTCGCCCGCGTCTACGACATCCGCGGCCGCAGCATCTCCAGCCTGCTCGCGATCCCGGCGCCGTAGCCCGGAACCGCTTCGGAGCACATCCATCGCGCTGCTGCCGCGCGCGCGAGCATGATCTTTCCTTGATCATGCCAACCTTGATCATGCCAAGCTTGATCATGCCAAGCCTTTACGCGCCGGCATGACTGTCACGCCGGTATGCTGCCTTGCTGCGGTCGGCCGGCAGCGCTAGGCTCGCGGCAAGCAACAACAGCAATCAACGGAGCATTGGCCATGTCGCCAGCAGAAGCGCGCCTCAAGGAAGTCCCGTCGAACATGAGCGCGGCGGAATGGGAGCAGCGGATCAATCTTGCGGCCTGCTACCGCCTGATCGCATTGTATGGCTGGGACGACCTGGTCGATACCCACATCTCGGCGCGCGTGCCCGGCCCGGAGCACCATTTCCTGATCAATCCCTACGGGCTGATGTTCGACGAGATCACCGCGTCGAGCCTGGTCAAGGTCGACCTCGACGGCAATCAGCTCTCCGAGAGCCAGTACAGCATCAACCCGGCCGGCTTCACCATCCACTCGGCGATCCACGAGGTGCGCGAGGATGCCGGCTGCGTGCTCCATCTGCACACGGTCGACGGCACCGCGGTGTCGTCGAGCCCCGACGGCTTGCTGCCGCTGAACCAGACGGCGCAACTCGTCACCCACGATCTCGCCTATCACGACTATGAGGGCATCGCGCTCGATCACGACGAGCGCCCGCGGCTGCAGCACGATCTCGGAGCCAAGCACCACATGCTCTTGCGCAATCACGGCACGCTGACGGTCGGCCGCTCGGTCGCCTCCGCCTTCGAGCGCATGTACCATCTGGAGCGCGCCTGCTCGATGCAGGTGGCGACCCGCGCGCTCGGCCCGATCTCCTACCCGGTCGACCCGCACGCCATCGACAAGAACACCGAGCTGTTGTCGAATCCCGACCGCGCCGAGCTGCGCTCGACGCAACTGGTCTGGCCGCCGCTGTTGCGCAAGCTCGACCGCGTCAATCCCGGCTACCGCAATTGAAACTTCACAATCTTCGGCTAGATTAGCCGCAACACCCTCTGCACGACCGAATCAAAACGCCGCCCAATCCCGGGCGGCGTTTTTGCGTCAGGTAACTGCTGTTGGCCATTCGGGAAGGCCGTAGGATGGGTAGAGCGAAGCGAAACCCATCAACTAACTGACGACTTCACGAGCGCTCGCCGAATGCCCCATCCAGTTCCGCTCCATCGCCAGCCCAGTCCTCAGGGTAGATCTCGAGCTTGACCATGCGGTGGAACGAGGAATAGGGCCAATCCTGCACCCTCGTTACCAGACCGTGCTTGAGCGGATTGATGTGCACGTAATCAACGTGGCGTGCGAAGTCATTTTCGTCCCGGATCGTATGTTCCCAATACCGCCGCTGCCAAATTCCGCGTTCACCTTTTGCTGCTCGACTGGCAGAAACTCGTTCGCCACCGGGAAGAGCCCGAGAGAATGCTGCCTTGATCTGACGCCAGCGGGTCACAAAGTCGGCGTCTCCCTCCGGCAGCGTCCAGACCGTATGGAGATGATCCGGCAGAACGACGATTGCTTCGATCGTGAAGGGATGACGCTCACGCGTAATGCGGAAAGCGGCGCGCAACGCGTCGATGTGCTCGGTTAGCAATCGTCGTTGCCGATTAGCCAAGTTGACCGTGAAGAAAAAGCTACCGCCCTGGATGAAGTTGCGACGATAGCTGGTCATGTCGAGCGATCCTGGCGAAGTGATGGGTTTCGCTGCGCTCTACCCATCCTACGGGATCTACGTTCTGTCGGCGAACGCCGCGAGGATCCGCGCCCACGAGCGGATGCCCTTGTGGAAGCTCTTGAGATCGTACTTCTCGTTCGGCGAGTGGATGTTGTCGTCGTCGAGCCCGAAGCCGACCAGCACGCTGTCGAGGCCGAGGGTGCGCTTGAAGTCGGCGACGATCGGGATCGAGGCGCCGGAGCCGATCAGGAGCGCCTCCTTGCCCCATTCGTCGGTCAGGGCGCGCTTGGCGGCCGCGAGCGGCTTCATGTCCCAGTCGAGCGCGATCGCCGGCGCGCTGGAGTGGTCGATGAACTCCGCCTTGCAGTCCGCCGGCACGCGCGCCTTGACGTAATCGCGAAACGCCTTGCGGATCTTCTCGGGATCCTGCCCCTCGACCAGGCGGAACGAGACCTTGGCCGACGCCTCGGCCGGGATCACCGTCTTCGAGCCTTCGCCGGTATAGCCGCCGACGATGCCGTTGATGTCGCAGGTCGGGCGCGACGAGACCTGCTCGACCAGCAGCCGGTCCTTCTCGCCGGCCGGCACCGACAGGCCGATCGGCTTGAGGAACGTCTCCGGCGTCAGATTGAGCTGCTTGCGCTGCGCCAGAATCTCCGGCGGCAAATCCTTCACGCCGTCGTAGAAGCCGGGGATGGTGATGTGGCCGTTGTCGTCATGCAGGCCGCCGAGGATCCTGGTCAGCACGCGGATCGGATTCTGCGCGCCGCCGCCGAACACGCCGGAATGCAGGTCGCGGCTCGCGGCCTTGATCTTGACCTCGTCGTAGACCAAGCCGCGCAGCGAGGTGGTGATCGCCGGCGTGTCGGAATCCCACATGCCGGTGTCGCAGATCAGCGCGAAGTCGGCCTTGAGCTCGTCCCTGGTCGCCTCCAGGAACGGCACGAAATTCTTCGAGCCGATCTCCTCCTCGCCCTCGATGACGATGGTGATGTCGACCGGCAACGATCCCGTCACCGTCTTCCAGGCGCGGCAGGCCTCGACGAAGGTCATCAGCTGTCCCTTGTCGTCCTCGGCGCCGCGCGCGACGATGATCTTGCGGCCGTCGACGTGGTCGGCGACCGCAGGCTCGAATGGCGGACGATGCCAGAGATTCAGGGGATCGACCGGCTGCACGTCATAGTGCCCGTAGAACAGCACGTGCGGGCGCCCGTCGGTGCTGCCGTTCATCTTGCCGACCACGGCCGGATGACCGGCGGTCGGGCGCACCTCGGTCCTGAAACCGAGGGTCGCGATATCGCTGGCAAGATGATCGGCGGCCGCCTTGCAGTCATTGGCAAAGGCCGGGTCGGCCGAGATCGACTTGATCCGCAGCAGCGTGAACAGCCGCTCGAGAGAATTGTCGAAATCGGCATCGATCCGGTCGAGGACCGGCTGCAGCTTGGCGTTGGACATCGCGGATATCCTGTTTCGTTGGACGTTGCGCCGGGTTGTAGCGCGCCGGCCGCCGGAGGCAAAGCGGTCGCTGCGGTCGGCGCGATGCTACCTGCGCAGAATTCCGCCGAGCGCGCCGCGCACCAGCGCGCGTCCGATTGAGCCACCGACCGAACCGCCGACCGACTTGCCGAGATCGGCGACCACTCCGCCGATCACCTTGTCGGTCACCGAGCGCGTGACGTTGCGCGCGATCACCTGCCCGGTCGACAGCCGGCCGCGTTTGACATTGGTGCCGAAGATCGAGGCGGCGATCGAGCCGATCTGTCCGAGGATGCCGCCGCCTTCACCGCCTTGGCCACCGCCCTCGGGCGTTGCCGCGTTGCCGGCAAGGCGCTTCTGGATGATCTCGTAGGCGGACTCCGCGTCGATCGCGGTGTCGTATTTGCCCTTGACCGGGCTCGCATCCATGATCGCCTTGCGCTCCTCCGGCGTGACCGGCCCGATCCGCGCCGACGGCGGCCGCACCAGGATGCGCTCGACCATCGCCGGCGTACCGCCGCCCTCCAGGAACGACACCAGCGCCTCGCCCTTGCCGAGCTCCATGATCACGCGTGCGGTGTCGAGCTTGGGGTTGGGCCGGAACGTTTGCGCCGCCGCCGCCACCGCCTTCTGGTCGCGCGGGGTGAAGGCGCGCAGCGCGTGTTGGACGCGGTTGCCGAGCTGCGCCAGCACCTTGTCCGGCACGTCGATCGGATTCTGGGTGACGAAATAGACGCCGACGCCCTTGGAGCGGATCAGCCGCACCACCTGCTCGATCTTGTCCATCAACGCCTTCGGCGCGTCATTGAACAACAGATGCGCCTCGTCGAAGAAGAACACCAGCTTCGGCTTCGGCAGGTCGCCGGCCTCGGGCAATTCCTCGAACAATTCCGACAGCATCCAGAGCAGGAACGTGGCGTAAAGCCGCGGGCTCTGCATCAATTTGTCGGCGACGAGGATGTTAACCATGCCCCGACCGTCGCGGTCCGTCCGCATGAAATCCTTCAGCGTCAGCGCCGGCTCGCCGAAGAACTTGGTGCCGCCCTGGTTCTCCAGCACCAGCAGCTGGCGCTGAATGGTGCCGACGGTTGCCTTCGACACATTGCCGTAGCTTTGCGCGGCCTTGCGGATCGGCGCCAGCGGATCCTCCGCGTCATCGGCGCCCTTCTTGCTCGCGTCGGGCGCGATCGCGTCCAGCAGCGCACGCAGATCCTTCATATCGATCAAGGTCAGGCCGTTCTCGTCGGCAACACGGAAGGCGACGTTGAGTACGCCCTCCTGCACATCGTTGAGATCGAGCATCCGCGACAACAACAGCGGCCCCATCTCGGTGACGGTGGCGCGCACCGGATGGCCCTGCTCGCCGAACACGTCCCAGAAGATGGTGGAGAACTGATCGGGCTGGAATGTCAGGCCCATCTCCTTGGCGCGCTTGACGATGAAGTCCTTGGCCTCGCCGACCTCAGCGATGCCGGAGAGATCGCCCTTGATGTCGGCCGCGAACACCGGCACGCCGGCGCGCGCAAATCCCTCTGCCATGACCTGCAGCGAGACGGTCTTGCCGGTTCCCGTCGCGCCGGTCACGAGGCCGTGCCGGTTGGCGAGCGCCAGCGTCAACCACGCCGTCTCCTCGCCCTTGCCGATGAAGATCTTTTCGTCGGTATCGGCCAGCTTGTTATCGGACGTCGCCATCGCTTTCGCCTCTTCGCGCAAATTGGATCGCTGCAATCACTTGACTCATGCCATCATATTGCATCTTGCCGGTCGATTGAAACCATGTGCGGATGGTCACGTATATCGTCGCGCGCCAGTTCCTCATACTTTCTTCCCTGTCGCGTGAAGAAAAGAATTGCGCGCTGCGACAAGATCGCATGAATCCGGCACTCACTCTTGCATCGGTGCAACACTCGTTACGCGATCGAAAAAGAAAAACGCGCTGCAATGTGCGGATCGCTTGAATTTCGCGGCCCGGACGCTCAAGATGAATCCTCAAGAACGATCCGGCAAGGACCGGTTGAGGCGGGGCAATATGGACGAACTGGTTGGACGGCTGGCCGCGAAGGCCGGCATCGATGGTGCTGTCGCTGAGAAAACCATCGGCATCGTTCTGGGCTTCCTCCGTCACGAGGGACCTTCCAACCAGGTTCAGGCTCTGATCGACCACATCCCCGGCGCCGAAGCGGCGATCGCCGCGTCCAACAACAGCGGTGGTCTGTCGCGGTTGATGGGTGGCGGGCTGATGGCCGTCGGCACGAGGCTGATGGCGCTTGGCCTCAGCATGGGCGAAATTCAGAGCGTCGCGCGTGAACTTTTCAGGTTCGGCCGCGACAAAATCGGAGCGGATCAAATGGGCGAGATCATCTCGGGGACGCCGGGCCTCAGCCAGTTTGCCTGAAGCCGCCCTGACGCCCTGCGCACGCGCTCCCTTCCATTTGCATACGAGTATCATGACATACCCACTCTCCCAGATTGAAGGCCTGTCCGCCTATTGCGCCACGAAACTCAAATCGCAGGGTATCCGCACCACCGACGCGCTGCTTGAAGCCGCCCGCACCGTCAAGGGGCGCAAGGCGCTCGCCGCCAAGACCGGAATCAGCGAACAGCAATTGCTCGAATGGGCCAACGTCTCCGATTACATGCGGATTCCCGGCATGGGCAAGGCGAAGGTCGGGCTGGTCCGCGCCGCCGGCGTCACCACGGTGCGCGAGCTCGCGCTGCGCAACCCGTCGCGGCTCGCGCAGAGCATGAAGGACGCCAACGTCAAGCGGAAACTGGTTCGTGTCATGCCGTCCGAAAAGTCGGTCGAGCTCTTGATCGAGCAGGCACGCAAGCTGCCGCCCAAGATCACGTATTAGTCTGTCGCCGCGGCTCCTGCCCACAGCGCGTCCCACTTCCGCAACTGCTTGACTCGCCGGCGCCGTCAGCGCAAAGCCACCGCATGATGGCGACCCAGCCCATAGCATCGGCGGCGGCCGGCCCGGCCGAACACGAGCTGCTGCCCGCGTTGCTGTCGAAGCCATATCCGGCGGTGATGGGCATATTGAACGTGACGCCGGATTCGTTCTCCGACGGCGGACGGTTCATCGCTCCCGAACAGGCGCTGGCGCAGGCCCAGAAGCTGATCGCCGACGGCGCTGATATCATCGACATCGGCGCGGAATCGACCCGCCCCTACGGCTCGCAGCAGGTCTCGGCGGACGACGAGTTGAAGCGGCTCGCGCCGGTGTTGGCCGCCGTCGTCGCGCTTGGCGTCCCGGTGTCGATCGACAGCATGAAATCGGAGGTCGTGGCCTGGGCGCTCGACCAGGGCGCTGCGATCGCCAACGATGTCTGGGGCCTGCAGCGCGATGCCGGCATGGCTCCCCTCATCGCCGCGCGCGACGTGCCCGTGATCGTCATGCACAATCGCGCGCAGGCTGATCCGGCCATCGACATCATGCAGGATATCGCCGGCTTCTTCGCCCGCTCGCTCGAGATCGCCGCTCGGGCCGGCATTTCATCCGACAAGATCGTGCTCGATCCCGGTATCGGCTTCGGCAAGACGCCGGAGCAGAGCATGATGGCGCTGGCGCGGCTCGCCGAGCTCGGCTCGTTCGGCCTGCCGGTGCTGGTCGGCGCCTCGCGCAAGCGCTTCATCAGCACCGTCGTGCCCTCGGAGCCGCAACAGCGTATCGGCGGCTCGATCGCCGCGCATCTGATCGCCGCCCAGAATGGCGCTCGCATCATCCGCACCCATGACGTCGCGGAGACCGTGCAGGCCTTGCGGGTGGCGGCAGCAATCAAGGGACAGCAATGACCGACACGATCTTCATCACCGGGATCGTCATCCATGCCCGCCATGGCGTGATGGAGCATGAGACCGAGGTTGGGCAGCGTTTTGTCATCGACCTCGAGCTCTACACCGATCTGTCGGAATCCTCCCGCACCGACCGGCTCTCCGACACCGTCTCCTATTCCAACGTGGTGGCGACCGCGACGTCGGCGTTCAAGACCACCAATTACAAGCTTTTGGAGCGCGCCGCCGGCGCGGTCGCCGACGACATCCTCGCCGCCTTCCCGCGGGTCCGGGCGGTCAAGGTCACCGTCCACAAGCCGCACGCGCCGATTGCCGCGATCTTCGAGGATGTCGGCGTGGTGCTGACGCGTTCGCGGCATCCGACCCCTCATGGCTGACGTCCTGATCGCGCTCGGCGGCAATGTCGGCGACGTCCGCGCGACGTTTCGCAAGGCGATCGCCAATATCTGCGGCATGACCCAGGCCGCGCTGCTCGCGCGCTCGTCCGACTATTCGACCCCGCCCTGGGGCAAGCAGCAGCAGGACAGCTTCATCAATGCCTGCATCGAGATCGAGACCTCGCTCGATCCGCATGCGCTGCTGTTCACGCTGCACAAGATCGAGAAGAAATTCGGCCGCGACCGCGCCAGTGAGCAGCGCTGGGGCCCGCGCACCCTCGACCTCGATTTGATCGCCTATGACGATGTCAGGCTCGCCAAGCCGGAACTGACGCTGCCGCACCCGCATTGGTTCGAGCGCGGCTTCGTGCTGGTGCCGCTGGCCGAGATCGTGCCCGATCGCATCATCGCCGGGCGCAAGGTCGCCGACGCGCTGGGTGGGGTTTCCGCCGACGGTATTTTCCGCCTGCCGGACCTCGATTAGGCCGGAACACCCCCAAACAACCGTTTGGCTTGGCCGCCCGCCCGTGGCAATTTCCGGCCAAATCAAGAGGCCCCGATCGGGCCAGCGAAGGACTCTGCGGGCGGATGACGACCACGACTGACGATTTGGCTCTGGCTGCGGAATTTCCGCCTGCGACCTATCAGGACTGGCGCAAGCTGGTCGACGGCGTGCTGAAGGGCGCGCCGTTCGAGAAGCTGGTCGGCAAGACCTATGATGGGCTCAAGATCGACCCGATCTACCGCCGCGCCACCAATACCGGTCCGATCGCCGGCCGCGCGGCCGCCACGCCCTGGCAGATCCTGCAGCGGGTCGATCATCCCGATCCCGCGCAGGCCAACGCGCTGGCGCTGCATGATCTCGAAAACGGCGCGACCGGCCTCGAATTCGAATTCGCGGATGGCCCCGGCACCCGCGGTTTCGGTCTCGCCGACGCCAGCAAGCGGACGCTGGCGCGCGCCTGCGGCGGCATCCATCTCGATGCCGGCATCATGATCGCGCTCAACCCGGTCATCGGGCGCGAGAACGCCGGCGAGACGTTTGCCGACATGGTCGAGGCCCGCAAGCTCGATCCGGCCAAGCTCGACCTTCACTTCAATTACCAGGCGCTCAGCACCATCGCCGTACGTGGTGCTGCGACCGCCGCCTGGGCGGACTATCAAAAGCCGTTCGGCCAGGTGGTCGGCGGGCTGATCAAGCGCGGCTTCAACGGCCCCTTCGTGCTGGCCGACGGCCGGCCGGTGCACGATGCCGGCGGGTCCGAGGTGCAGGAGCTCGCCTTCGCGCTCGCGGTCGGGCTCGCCTATCTGCGCATGCTGGAGGCTGCCGGCCTCGATCTCGATGCGGCACGCGCGGCGATCTCGTTCCGGCTCAGCGCCGACGCCGACCAGTTCCTGACCATGGCGAAATTCCGTGCGCTGCGGCGCCTGTGGGCGCGGGTCGAGCAAGCGTCCGGGCTCACGCCAAAGCCGATCTTCATCAACGCGCAGACCGCCTGGCGCATGCTGACCCAGCGCGACGCCAATGTGAACATGCTGCGCGCAACCATGGCGACGTTCGCGGCCGGGCTTGCCGGCGCCAACGCGATCACCGTGCTGCCGCACACGCTGGCGCTCGGCCTGCCGGATGATTTCGCGCGGCGCGTGGCACGCAACACCCAGCTCGTGCTGCTCGAGGAATCCAACCTTGCAAAGGTCTCCGATCCCGCCGCCGGCTCCGGCGGCATCGAGACGCTGACGACGCAGCTCTGCGAGGCGGCGTGGACGCTGTTCCAGGAGATCGAGAAGGCCGGCGGCATCTTCGCGGCACTCGAGCAGGGACTGCTTCAGAGCAAGGTCGCCGCGACGCGCGCCCAGCGCGAGACCAATGTGGCGAAACGCCGCGACGTGCTGACTGGCGCCAGCGAATTCCCGAACCTGCATGAAGCCGGGGTCGCGGTACTGGATGTGACGCCGGTCGCGCTCAGCCCCCTGCCCGAGGCAAAGATCAAGTTCGATCCGCTCGCGCCGATGCGCCTTGCCGAGCCGTTCGAGGCGCTGCGCGACACATCCGATGCCGCGCTGCAGGCGCGTGGCGCGCGGCCAAAGATCTTCCTCGCCAATCTCGGCACGCCGGCCGATTTCACCGCCCGTGCCACCTTCGCCAAGAGCTTCTTCGAGACCGGCGGCATCGAGGCGATCGACAGCGAAGGCTTTGCCGATCCGGCAACGCTGGCCGCAGCCTTCAAGGCCTCCGGCGCGACGGTGGCGTGCATCTGTTCCTCCGACAAGGTCTATGCCGCCAGCGCCGTTGACGCCGCCAAGGCCCTTCAAGGCGCCGGAGCGAGGCATATCTATCTGGCAGGGCGGCCCGGCGACCAGGAAGCAGAGTTGCGGGCGGCCGGCATCGGTGAGTTCGTCTTCGCCAGCGGCGATGCGCTGGCGACATTGCGCGACGCTTACAGGCGGATGGAGCAGGCATGACGGCAGAGGCACCAGCAAAACCCGTTCTGACCGGCGGCTGCCAATGCGGCGCGGTTCGCTTTGCGATCTCGGCGGCACCGAACCGGATCAGCATCTGCCACTGCAGGATGTGCCAGAAAGCGTCCGGCGCGCCGTTTGCCTCCTTCGCCGACATCAACAAGGAGGACTTCACCTGGACCCGCGGCAAGCCGGCGGCGTTCAAGTCCTCATCCATCGCCGAGCGTGATTTCTGCGCCGCCTGCGGCACGCCGCTCAGCTTCCGCCGCATCGACGGCCCACGGATCGAGCTCATGACCGGCACCTTCGATCGGCCCGACCGGCTGGTGCCGACGCGGCAATATGGAACCGAATCCCGGCTCGGCTGGGTGGTCGGCATCGCCAACCTGCCGAGCCAGACCACGATGCAGAATTACGGACCGGAGCAGATGGCGACCATCGCCAGCCATCAGCATCCGGATCATGACTAGAGGATACGATGGAATGACCCGCATTCCCAATTTCGCTGATGTCGCCTTCCAGCCGGTAGCCACCGCGGCGCAGGCTGCGAGCGCAGAGCCGTGGCTGACGCCCGAGGGCATCCCGGTGAAATCCGTTTACGGCGAGGCCGACCTCGAGGGCATCGACTTCCTCGAGACCTGGCCGGGGATTGCGCCCTATCTGCGCGGTCCCTACCCGACCATGTATGTCAACCAGCCATGGACCATCCGGCAATATGCCGGCTTCTCCACGGCGGAGGATTCCAACGCCTTCTATCGCCGCAACCTCGCGGCCGGGCAGAAGGGCCTGTCGGTGGCGTTCGATCTCGCCACCCACCGCGGCTATGACTCGGATCACCCGCGCGTCTCCGGCGACGTCGGCATGGCCGGCGTCGCGATCGATTCCATCTACGACATGCGCACGCTGTTCGCCGGCATCCCGCTCGACCAGATGAGCGTGTCGATGACCATGAACGGCGCGGTGCTGCCGATCCTCGCGCTGTTCGTCGCAGCCGCCGAGGAACAGGGCGTGCCGCCGGAAAAACTGTCGGGCACCATTCAGAACGATATTCTGAAAGAGTTCATGGTGCGCAACACCTACATCTATCCGCCCACGCCCTCGATGCGGATCATCTCCGACATCTTCGCCTACACCTCGCAGCGGATGCCGAAATACAATTCCATTTCCATCTCCGGCTATCACATGCAGGAGGCCGGCGCGACGCAGGACCTCGAGCTCGCCTATACGCTGGCCGACGGCGTCGAATATCTCCGCGCCGGCCTCGCCGCCGGCCTCGATGTCGATCGCTTCGCGCCGCGGCTGTCGTTCTTCTGGGCGATCGGCATGAACTTCTTCATGGAAGTCGCCAAGATGCGCGCCGCCCGGCTGCTCTGGGCCAAGCTCCTGAAGCCGTTCAACCCGAAGGACCCGCGCTCGCTGTCGCTGCGCACGCATTGCCAGACCTCCGGCTGGTCGCTGACCGCGCAGGACGTCTTCAACAATGTGATGCGCACCACGATCGAGGCGATGGCGGCGACGCAAGGCCACACCCAGTCGCTGCACACCAACGCGCTCGACGAGGCCCTGGCGCTGCCGACCGATTTCTCGGCGCGCATCGCCCGCAACACGCAGCTGTTCATCCAGCAGGAGAGCGGCACCAACCGCATCATCGATCCCTGGGGCGGCTCCTATTATGTCGAGCGGCTGACCCGCGATCTCGCCGCAAAGGCCTGGGGCCATATCCAGGAGGTCGAGGCGCTCGGCGGCATGGCCAAGGCGATCGAGGCCGGCGTGCCGAAGCTCCGGATCGAGGAAGCCTCGGCCAAGACCCAGGCGCGGATCGATGCCGGCCGCCAGGCCGTGATCGGCGTCAACAAATTCAAGCCGGAGAACGAGAAGCCGATCGACGTGCTCAAGGTGGAGAACTCCACCGTGCGGCGCTTGCAGATCGACAAGCTCAAGCGTTTGCGCTCCGAGCGGAACGAGAAGGACGTTGAAGCAGCACTTGCCGCGCTGACGCGCAGCGCCGGCGAAGGCAGCGGCAATCTGCTGGCGCTGGCAATCGACGCCGCGCGGGTCAAGGCCACCGTCGGCGAGATTTCGGACGCGATGGAGAAAGTGTTCGGCCGCCACCGTGCCGAGATCAAGTCCATCACCGGCGTCTACAAGCGAGAGGCAGCGACCATGTCGAACAAGGTCGAAAAGGTGCAAGAGCTGATCGACGCCTTCGAGGAAGCCGAGGGCCGCCGCCCGCGTATCCTGGTCGCCAAGATCGGCCAGGACGGCCATGACCGCGGTCAGAAGGTGATCGCATCCGCCTTCGCCGATGTCGGCTTCGACGTCGACATCGGGCCGCTGTTCGCGACCGCCGAGGAGGCCGCGCGCCAGGCGGTCGAGAACGATGTCCACATCCTCGGCGTCTCCTCGCTCGCCGCCGCGCACCTCACCGCGGTGCCGGAACTGAAGGCCGCGCTGAAGCAGCACGGCCGCGAGGACATCATGATCATCATCGGCGGCGTGGTGCCGCCGCAGGATTACGATGCGCTCTATGCCGCCGGCGCCGAGGCGATCTTCCCGCCGGGCACCGTGATATCAGACGCCGCCGAGGAGCTGATCCACAAGCTCAACGCAAGGCTCGGCCATAGCGAGGCGGCGGAGTGAGTTTCAACTGCCATGCTGAAGTTCAATCTAATCCTGTCCGAATGCAAGCTTGATCCGAAGTCTGTTCAACTGGTTCGGCATCAAGATCGTGGACCCAGCGGGGGCACACCCTACTCTCTGTTGCGGGAAGATCGTTCGCAATTTGAATTCTACCAAATGATCCAAGGTCGAGAAATATTTCGACGGGAATTCATCGCTTCGTTCGTTGTTACTCCAAGCCGGGAAACACTTTTTGTAGACCTTTTTAGAGTCGGCGAGCTTAGAAGCAGTTCGGAAGCAATCATCTGCCCAATCAAACTCAAGTCGTACGATGCCGGCAAGCTTTTCGTCTATGATCTCACCCTTGACGATCGAATGAGCGACTTCTCCAAGCGTCTAGTTTTGAACTGGGGCGAAGGATACCGAAGCTGGGTCCAACGCGCAGAAAAGCAAAACAAAGACGTCATCGAAATTCGTAAGCAATTTGAAGAGCCCAAATTCCCTGACTATTTCTCCTTCCAGAAGCGAATTGAGGATATTCCGACTCTGTACCCTACTTGGCAGTCCGTTCTCCGGGTAACGAAGGGCGTCTATTTGCTCGTTTGCAAAAAAACCGGAGCGCAATACGTTGGCTCGGCCACCGGAGATGACGGATTCTTCGGGAGGTGGACTGCCTATGCGGCCGACGGTCACGGCGGCAACAAACTTTTGAAGGAACGGAACCAGAGAGACTACACGGTATCTATTTTGGAGACCGTAGGCTCAAAGGCTCAGCGAAGCGAAGTATTAGCGCTTGAGAATCTTTGGAAGGAAAAGCTCGGTTCGCGCGCTGAGCGCCTTGGGGATGAATTTGGCTTGAATGCCAATTGAGTAGGATGATCCAAACATGACAGAGATGGAAATCGTCCCATCCATACAAGATCGCTTCGCTCACATCCTATCTGCAATCAACATCATCCAAGTCGAGCTGCGCGAATGTTCCGAAAGCGAACTGGCGAATGATCGGTCGCGACGGCTCGCGCTGGAGAGACTGTTTGAGATGGTTAGTGTCGCGTGCGGCCACATTCCGTATGAAATCAAGGCTGCCGAAACCGCGGTTGATTGGCGTTGCTTCGCCGACATTGGCGCTCGTCTTGAAAATACGCGCGTTCGGATCGAACCAGAGATTCTCTGGGGAATAGCCGGGGAAAAGCTCGTGCCGCTCAAGACGTGCGTAGAGCGACGCATTCGGGCATGACCCTGCCAAATAAGACCGTCGTGGACATCCGCGCCCTAGCCCCTGACCTTCGCGCCGGCCACCGCGCCGCGCTGGCGCGGGCGATCACGCTGGTCGAGAGCCGGCGTGGCGATCACCAGGCCTCCGCGCGCGAACTGGTGCAGAAGCTGCTGCCCGACACCGGCAGCGCGGTGCGGGTCGGCATCACCGGCTCGCCCGGGGTCGGCAAGTCGACCACGATCGATGCGCTCGGCATGTTCCTGATCGAGCGCGGCCACAAGGTCGCGGTGCTGGCGGTGGATCCGTCGTCGGCGCGCACCGGCGGCTCGATCCTCGGCGACAAGACCCGGATGGCGCGGCTCGCGGTTTCCGACAAGGCCTATATCCGGCCCTCGCCGTCCTCGGGCACGCT
Source organism: Bradyrhizobium genosp. L (assembly GCF_015624485.1). Classification (NCBI taxonomy): domain Bacteria; kingdom Pseudomonadati; phylum Pseudomonadota; class Alphaproteobacteria; order Hyphomicrobiales; family Nitrobacteraceae; genus Bradyrhizobium; species Bradyrhizobium genosp. L. Next base: position 2,607,308 of record NZ_CP061378.1, on the reverse strand, counting down.
CGGCGGCGTCGCGGCGAAGACCCGCGAGGCGATGCTGCTGTGCGAGGCCGCCGGCTTCGACGTGGTGCTGGTCGAGACCGTCGGCATCGGCCAGTCCGAGACCGCGGTCTGCGACATGACCGATTTCTTCCTGGCCTTGATGCTGCCCGGCGCCGGCGACGAGCTGCAGGGCATCAAGAAGGGCCTGGTCGAGCTCGCCGACATGATCGCGATCAACAAGGCCGATGGCGACAATCTCAAGCGCGCCAACCTCGCCGCCGCCGATTATCGCAGCGCGCTGCATATTCTTACGCCGCGCTCCGAGCACTGGCATCCGCCGGTCGAAACATATTCGGCGCTGACCGGTGCGGGCCTCGACAAGCTCTGGCAGAAGATCCTCGAGCACCGCACCGCGATGAACGCGTCGGGCGAATTCGCCGCGCGACGCCGCGAGCAGCAGGTGAAATGGATGTGGTCGATGCTGGAGGGCCGGATGATGGCGCGGCTGCGCGCCGACGCCGCGATCCGCAGCAAGGTGAAGAAGATGGAAGCCGAGGTCGCCGACGGCCGCATCTCGCCCGCGGTGGCCGCGGAGCAGATCGCGGAGATGTTGAGGTGAGCGAGAGGCTGCGCATCCTGATCACCGGCTTCGGCCCATTCCCGGGCGCGCCGTTCAATCCGACCATGCCGCTGGTGAAGCGGCTGACGCAGCTGCGGCGACCGGCGCTCGACGACGTCGCGTTGACGAGCCACATCTTCCACGTCACCTACGCAACCGTCGATCGCGAGTTGCCCGAGCTGATCGCAAAACATCGCCCGCAGGCGCTGCTGATGTTCGGCCTCGCCGGCCGCACCTCGTATCTGCGGATCGAAAGCCGCGCCCGCAACGCAGTAACCACGCGCTTCCCCGATGCCGGCCGCCAGCATGCGCGCAAGGGATCGATCGTCGACGGCGCCGATGCGCACGCATTCGGCCCGCACAGCGAAAAGCTGCTGCGCGCGGCAGTGGCGACCGGGATCGACGCGCGGCTGTCGCGCGATGCCGGCAGCTATCTCTGCAACTATCTGAGCTGGCGCGCGATCGAGGCCGCAGGCGGCGACAACGGCCCTCGCCTCGCGCAATTCGTCCATGTTCCACCGCTCGCCCATGACGGAACGGCAGCGCGCGGCACCTCAGAGCTCACGCTGGAAGCGCTGGTCGATGCCGGCGAAGCCATGCTGATGGAGCTGGTGAAGTTGACCCGGCAGATAGCGTTGGTGTGAGCGTCAATCGCTCCACCCCGGGTTAACCCTACCGCCAACAATCGCCCGGCTGCGACCGCGCGTTCACCGAGCGGCGCCGCATTTCGCGCTACCTATCGGGTGCGAACGTCATCGCTCGCGCCTCTTAGCGAGGGCCAGGCACCATGGACGTCAACCGCCGCCGTCTGATCGGAGCATCCGCCGCCGGCGTCGCCGGCGCGCTGGCGATGTCGCCGGAGGCTGCGCGTGCCGCGGCATCGGTCGCCTCGCTGGGCCGCGACGTCACGCAATATGGCGTTCGTCCCGGCAGCCCCGACGACCAGACCCGCAACCTGCAACGCGCGATCGATGATGCTGCGCATGCGCAGGTGCCGCTGGCCTTCCCGCCCGGCGTCTATCGCACCGGCCTGCTGCGGCTTGCGCCCGGCAGCCAGCTGATCGGCGTGCGCGGCGCGAGCAGGCTCGCCTTCAACGGCGGTGCCTCGCTGCTGGCAGGCGAAGGCGCCGGCGGAGTCGTGCTGATGGGCCTGACCTTCGACGGCGGCAACATCCCGCTGCCGACGAGGCGCGGCCTGGTGCACTGCCTGTCCGGCCGCGACATCCGCATCACCGATTGCCAGTTCATCGGCAGCGGCGGCAACGGCATCTGGTTCGAGCAGATGTCGGGCGACGTCAGCAACAACATCTTCACGGACATCGCGATCACGGCGCTGGTGTCGTTCGATGCGATCGGCCTTCTGGTCTCGCGCAACACCATCAAGGGCACCAACGACAACGGCATCGAGATCCTGCGTTCCTCGATCGGCGACGACGGCTCGATCGTCGCCGACAACCGCATCGAGGACATCAAGGCTGGCCCCGGCGGCTCCGGGCAATACGGCAACGCCATCAACGCATTCCGCGCCGGCAACGTGATCGTGCGCGGCAACCGGATCAGGAACTGCGATTTTTCGGCGGTGCGCGGCAATTCGGCCGCCAACATCCACATCACCGACAACAGCGTCAGCAATGTCCGCGAGGTCGCGCTCTATTCGGAGTTCGCGTTCGAGGCGGCCGTGATCGCCAACAACACCGTCGATGGCGCGGCGCTCGGCGTGTCCGTGTGCAATTTCAACGAGGGCGGCCGCATCGCGGTGGTTCAGGGCAACATCATCCGCAATTTGCTGCCGAAGCGGCCAGCCGGGACCGACCCCAATGACGGGGCCGGCATCGGCATCTATGTCGAGGCCGACACATCCGTCACCGGCAATGTGATCGAGAACGCGCCGAGCTTCGGCATCGTCGCCGGCTGGGGTAAGTACCTGCGCGACGTCGCGATCTCGGGCAACGTGATCCGCAACGCCCTCGTTGGCATCGGCGTCTCGGTGGTGCCGGGCGCCGGCTCCGCGCTGATCAACAACAACATGATCTCGGAAACCCCGCGCGGCGCCGTGGTCGGGCTCGATCACGCCCGTCCGGTCACATCCGACCTGTCGGCCGGCGGCGCCCAGCAATATGCGCAGCTGATGGTGGGGTCGAACGCGGTGCGGCGCTGACGCGCCCGCCTTACATCGCGTTGCGCAGCAGCGGGTAGCGCGACTGGATCGTGTCGAGGTCGAGCACCGGCGGCGGCATCATCGGGACCGGCATCTCCGGCGCCGGCGCGTCGGCCATGGCGGGCGCATCTTCCAGCACCGCAACCGCCGTCTCGAGCGCGGCCGCGACCGCCGTCATGGTGGATTCGGCCAGCGCGACCACGTCGAACCGGTGCTCCGGCGCGGGCTCCGGCAAAGCCGGGCGCGGCGGCAATTTCGACTTGCCGCGGCCGAGCCAGGACAGGTCGATGGGAGAATTGTCGAGCGAAGCTTCGCGCGTCAGCAGCTCGCGCCAGATCTCGACCGCGGCGCGCGCTTCCCTGATGTTCTCGAGAAATGCCTGTTCGGTGTGATAGCGACGCCAGCGGCCGGTTTCGAACAGTTCGGTCAGGTGTTCGAGCCGCTGTTCGGCCAGGTTGCACCAGCGCGCAACGATCTCCTGGCCCCTGGCCACGTCAGTCCGATGTGTCATCAAATTTGCCCGCAGGAAGAGAAACGGACGCAGACGCAACCGAACCGAATCAACTGGACGCGACAGAGATATTCTGTGGAAAAGGTAAATAAAGTCTAACTAAATTCTTAATCGACGACGGGCGATCAAAGAAGTCCGCTTCATTACGGGGTTTGCTGGACTATCCCCAGTCAAGTCATCGACTTGCATGATGGCGATGCACAGCGCACCAACGGCAACGCGACACCGAACTATCCACACCGATCCACCGTTTCTTGTCAGCTCGTGGCAGGAATTTCGCGATGATCGAGATCGCCATCCAGACGCTGCGCCGGGCAATCCCGACAAGCCATCCCCCAAATGAAAGACCCGTCCGGGGGGACAACCGGACGGGTCAAAGCCATATGGGCGCTTGGGGTGGATGGGCGCTCGCGCCTGATACAGCCGGGGAGGGTAAACCGCTCCCACAGATATAAGTCGTGACAGGGCAGCGGACGTTCAAACCGTCGGCGATTTTTTTGACCTTCTCCGCGTCCGGTTCCGATGCACGCCTTTCACGCGTTCGACGCCGAAAACCGCTGGCCGGCAAGGTATTTTGCGATGAAACCGTTTGCGGCCGTCGGCGCATGTGTCGTCCTTCAACACACCCTCACGGAAGTGTTATTGCCCGGCGCGTCCGACGTGCGCGACGATTTGTCGGACGCCCGCGCACGAGAGCCGCGGCGCCGACCAACGCCCGCCGCTCATCTACGATGTTCCGATTGATCCGCAGCTCGGCCGCAGAGCCGCCAATCGCCGCTACGGCGTTTCGACCGCGAGGTTGACGATCTTCTCGCGCTGCAGCCGCGCGATCAGCGCTGTGACGCCGTCACGGTCCATCGCACGGTTGCCGAACTGCAACCGGAACAGGCCGTCCTTGGCACTTTCGGTGATGGTGGCGTGATAGCTTTCGAGCAGCGCGCTGATGTCAGCCACCTTGGCATCCGGCGCGAAGCGCACCAACAGCCGGGTCGGCGCTGCCGCGGCGGCGCCGCCACTCAGGTCCCGGGTGATCGGCGCGCTCGGCGCACTCTGGATGCTCTGAGCCCGTGGCGCGGGGCGCTCGGGGGCGGGGGCGTCCAGCGATGCGGTCTGGAACGAGGCCGGCTGGCTCTGCATCAGCACCGTGCCGATCACGCCCGCCTGCAACAGCACCACGATCGCAGCAGCGCTCGACGACCACGCCAGTGTGCGCGGCGACAATTTCGCAAAGAACTCGGATATGCCTGCCGAAATCCGCGACCACATCGACGGCTTGCGCTCCGGTTCGGCATCGATCGCCGCGAACAGCTTCTGCATGGCGCGCGCCGAGGGTGCACCAAGGCTCTCGTTGAGGCCGATGGTCTCGGCGTATTCGTCGCGGATCACGGCGTACTGCCTGGCGAGCTCCGGGTCCTGGGCGAGCGCCTCCTCGACGCGGCGCGCGTCGCGGGCGTTCAGCGTCCCGGCGGCGTGCCAAGGCAGCAGCATCTCGATCTCGCCGGGCTCCTGATCCAGCACTTTCTTGCTCGCAGCCGTCATGGCCAACCTCGCTCGATGCCGGCCGCCTTCAGCAGCTCGGCAAGTTTCTTGCGCGCATAAAACAGGCGCGTCTTCACGGTATTCTCCGGAATCCCGACGATCTCAGCGACGTCTTCCACGGATTTCTCGTGATAATAGACAAGATCCACGATTTCCCGGTGTTCCGCGGACAGTGACGTCAGGCACTTGCGCAACGCGTCGCCGGTATCCTTTTTCTGCACCACCGTTTCCGGATCGTCGGACGTATCCTCGATCGCGTTCGCGGCCTCGTCGTCCAGTTCGGCGTCTTTCCTGCGCCGCAGCGCAGACAACGCCTTGAACCGGGTTATCGCCAGGAGCCAGGTTGAAACGGCGGAACGTCCCTCAAACTTGCCCGCCTGACGCCACACGTCGAGGAAAACCTCGCTGATGAGATCCTCTGCGACCTGTTCATTCCGCACGAGCCGAAGCCCGAAGCGGAACACCCTGACATGGTGCCGCCCATAAAGCACCTGCATGGCGAGCCGGTCGCCTTGAGCGATCCGAGCGATCAGAACATCGTCTGAAGCCGCCTGTGTCGCGCTCAATGGCCGTCTCGCAAAGTTGGTCTGAGGGGAGTGGGGCGTGGTTCGACGCGAGAGCCAAGATTCTTCACATTACGGCAATGTCCTGCCTGCATGTGTGACCTATGCCACAGTCGACGATCCGACTGTCGGAATATCATCGACTCCCCCAAAAACGGTATCATGATAACGAGCGCTCTTTCAGACACGGCGACCCTACCAAGCCTTCATATCAAGCCCTTCATACCAAGCCTTGGCGGCCAAGCCAGCGCGGCGTTGCAGGCGCTCCGCCATGCGCGCTGCCAGTGCCACCCCTTCCCGGCCCCTCGGCGGACGGATTCTCCTTGCGAAACAAGGGTGATGACCGGGTTCCCACGGGGCAGATTCGGTTCCGGAAGATACCAAACCTAAAGGCTTTCCCCCGTAGATTTTCGCCGGATTCACCAATGGCGAGACCATGGGCAGCGCTGCGTCGTCTTTTCACGGTCCAATCGCGGGCGCCCTCGATGACGGCCGCCGCAAGCTGACGCCCGATCGCCTGGCGCGCCGGGCGAAGCAGCGCCGTCAGATCCAGTCGATGATCGGCATCTGCTTCGTGCTCGATGCCATCGTGCTCCTGATCTACGCCCATGCCGGCACCACCTCGGTCGCGGTCGCGACCGGCTACGCCCTCTCCGGCCTCTGCCTCGTGGCGGTCTATGTGGCGCTGTCGGAACTCGGCTTCCACGAGCGCTTTCGCGACCACTACCTGGTGGCGCCGCAATCGGCGATCAACATGGTGAACCTGCTGCTGTTCACCTATGTCGCGCCGGAAGTCGGCGTGCTGTTCCTCTGCAACCTGTTCGTGGTGTTCGGCTTCGGCGCGCTGCGCACCTCGGCGCGGCAGACCGCCGTGATCTGGACCATCATGGTGCTCGGCCTCGCCGTGCTGTTCCTGTGGACCGACAAGCCGATCGGGATGCCGACCGGCAGCAGGGTCGATCGCCTCGCCACGATGCTGGTATTCGCACTGACCATCGGCCGCTGCATGTATCTCGGCATCTTCTCCAGCGCGATGCAGCAATCGCTCTATCAGAGTGGACTGAAGCTCAAGGAGGCCTACCGGCGCATCGAGGAGCTTGCCGAGCTCGATGAGCTGACCGGCGCCTTCAATCGCCGCAGCATCATGCGCATGCTCGAGGAGGAGATCGCCCGCTGCGCCCGCAGCGGCAGCGCCTGCGCGGTCGCGCTGATCGATCTCGACCACTTCAAGCGCATCAACGACGTCTACGGCCATCCGATCGGCGACGAGGCGCTGCGCACGTTTTCGATCAGCATGTTCGCCAATCTGCGCAGCATCGACCGCTTTGGCCGCTACGGCGGCGAGGAATTCCTGCTGGTGCTGCCCGATCTGTCGCAGGATCAGGCGGAGCGCGCGCTCGAGCGGCTGCGCACGATCATCGCCGATCTCGACTGGAGCGCGTTCTCGCCCGGCATGAAGGTGACGATCTCCGCGGGCGTCACCACGCTCAGGCCGCGCGAAAACTCCGACACATTGCTCACGCGCGCCGACGGCGCGCTTTATGCCGCCAAGGCGAAGGGACGCAATCGCGTAGCCAGCGCCTGACCAACCCATTTTCAGATCCGGTGCCGGAGAAACCGTCACCAGCCTGCCTATCGATACTCCAGGATAGAGTCATGAGTTTGAAGTCCGCGTCCGCCCCCGAAAGCCTGCTCGACGAGCTGCAGGCGACGCTCGCTCACGGCACCGTCGCCCGCCGCGTCGAGACGCTGCGGCGCGTGACCGACCTCTTCATCAACGGCTCGGTGAATTATTCGGACGAGCAGATCGGGCTGTTCGACGACGTCTTCCAGTGCCTGATCGAGCACATCGAGACATCGGCAAAGGCGCTGCTCGCCAACCGGCTCGCCCCGATCGACACCCCGCCGCCGCAGACCATCCGGACGCTCGCCTTCGACGACCTGATCGAGGTCGCAGGCCCGGTGCTGACGCTGTCGCCGCGGCTTGACGACGACACCCTGATCGAGACCGCGCGCAGCAAGAGCCAGGCCCATCTCCTGGCGATATCCAACCGCAAGAACCTCAGCGGCGCCGTCACCGACGTGCTGGTGCTGCGCGGCAACGACGAAGTCATTCAGAGCACGGTCAACAATCCGGGCGCAGAATTCACCGAGCGCGGCTTCACCCGGCTGGTCAGCCGCGCCGAGGGCGACGACGATCTTTCGACCTGCGTCGGACTGCGCCCGAGCATCCCGCGGCATCTCTACCTCAAGCTGGTCGCGAAGGCCTCCGACACCGTGCGGCAGCGGCTCGAGGCCACGATACCTCCGCAGCAGGCCAAGGAGATCCCGATCGCGGTGAAGGAAGCCACGCGGCGCGCACGCTCGGCGCCCGAGGCCGTCACGCCCGACACCACGATCGCGCATGCCCTGGTCAAATCGCTCTATCAGGACGGCCGGCTCGACGAATTCCAGCTCGCGGCGTTCGCCGAGGCCGGCAAGTTCGATGAAACCAACGCCTCGCTGGCCGCGCTCGCCACCGTCACGGTGGCCATCGCCGAGAACATGATGATGGAGACCCGGGCCGAGGGCGTCATGATCCTCGCCAAGGTGTCGGGCCTGTCATGGTCGACGGTGCGGGCGATCATCAGTCTGCGCGACGACATCCTCGGTGGCGAACCGACCGATTTGCAGGCCTGCAAGGAAACCTACGAGCGGCTGCGGCCCTCGACCGCCCAGCAGGTGCTGCGCTTCCACCGCATGCAGCAGACCGCGCCGGCGGCCTAATATCTCAACACCCGCCTGCCCGCGAGCGCGCCCACCGTCGCGACGATCGCCGTCGCCAGCGTGTACCAGGTCGCCACGAACAGCGGCGAGTCATCGGTGCAGTGCGACGCATAGACGGTCGCAGCGAGCCCTGCCGACAACATGCCGGCAACCGCGCCGGCGACGGCCGGCCGCGCCGGTGCGCCCTGCCGCAGACCGTAGAGCGCGCCAGCGAGCAGCGGCAGCGACATCGCGGGGATCGCGGTCATGCAAGCCCTCGAATTGGTCCCGATCAGCCGCGTCATCATCGGCGTTCGCTGCGGCATCATCATCTCGCCGCTGATCGCGGCAACCAGGATGCCGGCGGGAATCAACAGCCACCAGCCGAAGCCGCGCAGCGAGGCCTCCGGCCGCGACAGATGCAGGCTGACCGCGATCGCCGAGGCGGCGAGCGCCAGCGTCACCGCGAACTTCAGGTCGAAGAACGGATTATGCATCGCGGTCATCACGTCGGGCCGGACGCCGAGCTCGGCGAAGAAGATCAGCAGCGAGACCGGCGCAGCCGCCAGCAGCGCCAGCATCAGCGCAAAGCCGATCGGACGTTCGCGGTGCGCGTTGTCTGCGGCCAGGGTACGAATGAGTTGATCGGTATCCATGCTCATTGGTCCCGTAGTTTCGCAGTGAGACTGGCAAGCCCGCGATGCAGCGCGACCCGCACCGCGCCCTCGCTCATCGAGAACTTCGCCGCGGTGTCCTTGATCGAGGTGCTGTCGACCGCGATCGACTGCAGCACCTCGCGCTGCCGCGCCGGCAGGGTCTGCAGCTGGGCCGCGACCTCGCCCGCCGAGGCGCTCGGCTCCGGCGTCTCGCCGGGCAGCGTCTCGGCAAAGTCATCGATGTTGACGAAGATGCGCTTGCCGCGGCGGCGCAGGGCGTCGATCAGCTTGTTGCGCGCGATCGCAAACAGCCACGGCGCGAACGGCGCGTTGCTGTCCCAGGTCTGTCGCTTCAGATGCACCGCCAGCAAAATGTCCTGCACAATGTCCTCGGACTGATCGACCGGTTGTCCCGCGCGCGCCAAACCCCGGCGCGCCGCGGCGCGGAGCACCGGCGTGATGGCCTTGAGCAGGCGATGATAGGCTGCGTCATCACCTGAGATGGCCGACCGCATCAGGCCGGTCCACTCGTCCTCACGTTCCCGCACGCACGCTCCTGAGATGCAATTCGTCCAATCTTTCAATTCGTTACGAAGGGGGCCGAAATATCACGAACTCGTGATCTCAATTCGTGATCTTCTCGCTCCCGCAGGACCGCGCGGTTTTCAGAATCGCGTCCGGGATGGCCGCGCGCCCTGGCTCATAACACCGATCGGACCGACAAGCATCGGTGCTCCCCGTCAAACCGCCGTGCCGGGCCGTGTTGCCCAGCTTTCGCCCGCAGTGGCCTGAAGATTCCCTTTTTCTGCCCCGGTCCGGACACGCAGCCGGGTCTCTTTTCCCCTTGGGCGGGCGATTGGGGAGATCAAACAAATGAAAATCAAAGCCAGCGGGCGCTTGGCCTTGATGGTTGCGACAGGGCTCTTTGTGTGCCTCGCCGGTCCGTTGCCGGCGCATGCGGCAGGTTCGGACACGACCGTCTCGAAATCCGACGGCGCAGCATCCGACACATCCGCCCGGCAGAATTCGCGGCATGGCAGGCACCATGCGCACCATCGGTCGTCCAAGAGCGCTGACAAGTCCGGGAGCGACAAGGCCGCCGTCAACGACGCCGGCAGCGTGACCTCGGCAGGTATCCCGGCCTCGGTCGCCAATGCCAAGGCCGAGCTGACCTCCGGCGACGACGCCGCGGCGCCGGCCAAGCCCAACGCGACGCTGGCCGCGGCCGACAAGCCGGGCGATGGGCAGCCCGCCGACAGCAGCGTGGTCGCTTCCGACCAGCTCAACGACGTCGATCGCGCCCTGCAACAGGAGCAGCCCGCGGAACCGCAGCAACCGGCCGCCGCCCAGCCGCAGGCCGTGCAGCAGGACACCCCGCCGGCCCAATCGCAGACCGTGGCAGTTGCTCCGCCCAAGCCGACGCCGGTTCTGGCCAGCAACGAGAGCTCGAGCCTGGACGAGACGTCGCTGATCGGAAAGATCTTCATCGGCTTCGGTGCGCTGCTCACGGTCGCCTCCGCCGCGCGCATGTTCATGGCGTAGCCCCAAAGGCTTCGCAGTCCGCGGCGCGGGTAGCACCGCACCGCGGCCCAGAGCGTCGTTTCAGCCACTTGAAGCGCATCCCGCCAGCGGGCACATTGCCGGCCAAATCAGGCACGGGATTGCGTCCATGGCTACGTTCGAATTCATCATCGTCGAGAGCAAGGGACCGGTCGGCGTCATCACGCTGAACCGGCCGAAAATGCTGAATGCGCTGTCGTTCGGCGTGTTCCGCGAGATCGCGGCTGCAGTCGACGATCTCGAGGCCGACGACAAGATCGGCTGTCTCCTGGTCACCGGCAGCGAGAAGGCCTTTGCGGCGGGCGCCGACATCAAGGAGATGCAGCCGAAGGGCTTCATCGACATGTTCAACAGCGACTTCGCCGCGATCGGCGGCGATCGCATCGCGCGCTGCCGCAAGCCTGTCATCGCCGCGGTCGCCGGTTATGCGCTCGGCGGCGGCTGCGAGCTTGCGATGATGTGCGACATCATCATCGCCGCCGACACCGCCAAGTTCGGCCAGCCCGAGATCACGCTCGGCACCATCCCGGGCATCGGCGGCACACAGCGCCTGACGCGCGCGATCGGCAAGTCGAAGGCCATGGACCTCTGCCTGACTGGGCGGATGATGGATGCCGCGGAGGCCGAGCGTTCGGGCCTGGTGTCGCGGATCGTCCCCGCCGACAAGCTGATGGAAGAGGCGCTTGCCGCCGCCGAGAAGATCGCTTCGATGTCGCGTCCGGCGGCCGCGATGGCCAAGGAGGCCATCAACCGCGCCTTCGAGACGCCGCTGTCCGAGGGCATGAGCGTCGAGCGCAACCTGTTCCACGCGACCTTCGCGCTCGAGGATCGCGCGGAGGGCATGGCCGCGTTCATCGAGAAGCGCAAGCCGGTCAACAAGAACCGCTGATGTCTTCCAGCTAATGCGTCCTGCTTTGGTGCAACGCTGCGGTGACCAGAGCGCGATAGGCGCGCTCGGCAAAATGCGTCGGCTTGTCGAGGCCGAGCCGCGCCAGGCATTCGCGGTCGGATGCATCAGGCGGATGCCGCATGCCCTGCCACAGCAGGCCGGCCAGTTGCACCGGCGTGCGTTGGGCCTGCTGCAATATCTGCAAGGCCGGGATCAGGCGCTGCTCGACATCGGTGAAGTCGCTGCCGAACGGGAATGACGGCAGCAAGCCCGCCTCGCGCGCGGGCTTCAGCGCGGCGCTGATACGCTCCGGGTGGTTTTCGCGATGCGCGGCGGCGATCTCGTGATTGCGCGGCAGCTTGCCGGCGTCCTTGGCCTGCCGCATCAGCTCGTTCTGGAAGCGGGAGTCCGAGACCTCAAGCATCGCCGCGACCACCTCGGCATCGGATTTTCCGCGCACGTCGGCGACGCCATACTCCGTGACGAAGACATCGCGCAGGTGGCGCGGAATGGTCTCGTGGCCGTAGGACCAGCGGATGTTCGACTGCGCCTGCTTGCCGGACGCATGGGTCGCCTCCAGCGCCAGCACCGAACGCGCGCCTTCGAGCGCGAACGCCTGCGCTACGAAATTGTACTGGCCGCCGACGCCGCTCACCACCTGACCGTTCTCGAGTCCGTCCGAAACCGCAGCGCCGAGCAGCGTCGCCATCATCGCGTTGTTGACGAAGCGCGCATCGACGCGGGCGCGGCGTTTGGCCTCCGCGTCCTCGAAGATCTCGTTGGTGAAGGACACCGGCATCATCTGGATCCGCGCCAGCTGATCCGGCGGCATCTCGCGCAGCGCGCGGTAGAATGATTGCGGCCCCAAGAAGAATGCGCCGTGCAGGATGACACCGTCGACATCACGCTTGAGGACGCCGGCATCGATCAAGCCGAGAAACGCCTCGAACAGCATCTCGCTCACGCCATAGAGCCCCTGCTCGAACGGCCTGGTCTCGGCGGCCGCGCCTTGCGCGGTGCCGGGCGCAAGCCGCTGGATGATGTTGTGGAACTCGGCATTGCTCCGATGCCGGATCACGAGCCCCTGCGCCAGCGCATCGCCGACCTGGCCGATGCCGATCTGCAGCGTGCCGCCGTCGCGCACCAGACCCGCGGCATGCAGTCCGATCGCATATTTGGTGTCGCTGATCGGCTCGGATGGCGGCGCGAACAGCGGGAAGTCGGTTTCGGGGCTGTCGAGCACCGCAGCGAATTCATCCGAGGCGAGATCGCCGGCGCCGGGCATGAAGGGCAGCGCCGAATTGACCTGGCCGACCAGCTTGAACGACGCGCGCCCCTGGGCCCGGGCGCGCAGCACGTCGAGCGTGGTGTCGGTGTTGCAGCTCAGGCTGTAGCGCGCAACGCCGTCGACCACGCGCTTGGCGACCAGTTGCGGCACGACATTCAGCCCGCGCGCCAGCAGATACGACGCCGCGTGGGTGTAGTTCGCCGAGATGTAATGCTGTTGCGCGAACGGTTGATACAGCCATTGCCCGGCAAGGAAGAAGAACTCGATCACCTTGATGTTGGGCGGCAGGGTGCCGTGACGCAACGCATCCGCATAGGCGAGATCGGGATAGCCGCCGAACAGCCGATCGATCACCGGCTCGATGAAGCGCCGTTCGAGCAGGCTCGTCGGCTTCGGCTTTTCCAGCGTCAGCGCGGAGAACAGCGTCAGGTTGATCGAGCGGTCGGCGACAGCCCGCGCAACCAGCGCGTTGACGATGTGGTTGGCCTTGCCGAGGCCGAGCGGCAGCCCCACCACCAGATCGGCTCCGACCTCGCTCACGATGTCTTCCGCAAGCGCCTCGGGGTCGGCGTACATCTTCGGCATCAGCAGCAAATCCAGGCAGTCGGTGGATAGCCGGCGCGGATGAATCGTCCCGCCGTCGGTTCGAACTTATACGTCATATGACGTTCACCTGCGCCTGTGACGAACCGGCAACAGACAAGAACGGAAATGATGTGCAGATGTCGCGCAGCGGTTTGCCTGTGGCGGCACCGCCCCCTAAACAGGTAGATGTGTCGAAGGGCGTCGGCGGGGGCGGACGGCCGGAGTTTGCTGTGCGGGATCACATGGTTGAGCGTGCCGCGAGGGTTGGCGAGGTCGGGAGGCGCGTGCTTGTGTCGGGCATCCGGCTCGCCGCCTTGACGTGCGCGCTGCTCGCCGGCTCCGGAGCCCGCGCCGAGAGCCTTTCCGAAGCACTGGTCAAGGCCTATCAGACCAACCCGCAGATCAACGCCGAACGGGCACGCCAGCGCGCCACCGACGAGAACGTGCCGCAGGCGCTGGCCGGCTACCGGCCGCAGGTCGCAGCTAGCCTGTCGGCCGGCTTGCAGGCGGTGCGCGACCAATTGCCCGGCAACGTGATCCAGACCGCGACACTGAAGCCGTGGCAGATCGGGCTGACGGTGACGCAGACCCTGTTCAACGGCTTCAAGACCGCCAACAGCGTGCGGGTCGCCGAATTGCAGGTGATGTCCGGCCGCGAGGCGCTGCGCAATGTCGGCCAGGGCGTGCTGCTCGACGCCGTCACCGCCTATACCAACGTGCTCGCCAACCAGACCATGGTCGATTCGCAGCGCGCCAACGTCAACTTCCTGCGCGAGACCCAGGCAATCACCCAGCGTCGCCTCAATGCCGGCGACGTGACGCCGACCGATACTGCCCAGGCCGAGGCTCGCCTCAATCGCGGCCTCTCCGATCTCAACGCCGCCGAGGTCAATCTCGCGATCAGCCAGGCAACCTACGCACAGGTGATTGGCGGCCCGCCGCAACAATTGCGGCCCGCCGAGATCGTCGACCGGATACTGCCGCGCACCCGCGAGGACGCCATCGCGGTCGCGCTTCACGAGCATCCGGCCGTGACCGCGGCGGGCTATGACGTCGACGTCGCCTCGACCTCGATTCGCGTCGCCGAGAGCAGCCTGCTGCCGCAGGTCACCGTGCAGGGCAGCGTCAGCCGCAGCCGCGACTCCGACCAGACGCTCGGCACGTTTGCGACCGATCAGGCCTCGGTGATCGGCCAGGTCACCCAGCCGATCTATGACGGCGGCACCGCGGCATCGCAGACCCGGCAGGCCAAGGAAGTCGCCGTGCAGAGCCGGCAGGTGCTCGACCAGGTGCGCAACCAAGCCAAGACCGCGGTGATCAGCGCCTGGGTCGCCAATGAGGGCGCCAAGATCGCGGTATCGGCTTCCGAATCCGAGATGAAGGCCGCGCAGGTGGCGCTGGCCGGCGTGCAGAAGGAAGCCGCCGGCGGCCAGCGCACCACCGTCGACGTGCTCAACGCGCAGCAGGACGTGATCTCGGCGCGGGCCCGGGTGATCAGCGCGCAACGCGATCGCGTCGTCGCCTCCTACACGTTGCTCAGCGCGATCGGACGGCTCGACGTCAAGACGCTGAACCTGAACACGCCGGACTATCTGCCCGAGGTGCATTACCATCAGGTCCGCGACGCCTGGCAGGGCCTGCGCACGCCGTCCGGGCAATAAGTTTGCTCGCGGAACCGTGCGCGCAGCGAACAGGCCGCCCTTCCCGCCCGTGCCATCCATCGATAACCTCCCTCCCCGCCGGCGATCGATAACGCCGACGCGGCTGACAACGCACATAACAGACGAGCACGCAGGGAGACGTCCAATGCTGACGCGACGCAGTATGATGCTGGCTTCCATCGCGGCGGGAGTGACCATGACGAGCAGCAACGCATTTTCCAAGGCATCGCAACCGTCGACGGCGGTCAATTTCGACGTGCCGGCCGGCGCCTGCGATTGCCACACCCACATCCATGGCGACCCCGCGAAATTCCCGTTCTTCGCCGGCCGCGTCTATACGCCGGAACAGGCGTCGCCCGAGGAAATGAGCGCCTTGCACAAGGCGCTGCATATCGAGCGCGTGGTGATCGTGACACCGAGCGTCTACGGCCCGGACAATTCGGCGACGCTGTTCGGCATCAAGGCCCGCGGCCCCACCGCGCGCGCCGTCGCTGTCATCGACGACAAGACCAGCGAGAGCGATCTCGACGCTATGCAGCAGGCCGGCTTCCGCGGCATCCGCCTCAACCTCGCAACCGGCGGCGTCAACGATCCCAATGTCGGGCGGCAGCGCTTTGCGGCAGCGGTCGAGCGGATGAAGGCGCGCGGCTGGCATGTGCAGCTGTTCACCAGCCTCGCCATGATCACCGCGATCAAGGAGCTGGTCGCGGCCTCGCCGGTGCCTGTGGTGTTCGACCATTTCGGCGGCGCCGAGGCCGCGCTCGGTGTCGCGCAGCCCGGATTTGCCGACCTGCTCGCGCTGGTCAAGTCCGGCAAGGCCTATGTCAAGATCTCCGGCGCCTACCGCGCCTCGAAGCTCGGCCCCGATTATCCCGACGCCGCGCCGCTGGCGCAGGCGCTGATCGCCGCCAATGCCGAGCGCATCGTCTGGGGCACCGACTGGCCGCATCCGGATTCCGTGACGCCGCCGGGCAAGCAGGTCACCGATGTGACGCCGCTGTACCAGATCGACGACGGCCGCCTGCTCAACCAGCTTCCGGTCTGGGCGCCGGATGCCGCAATCCGCAAGACCATCCTGGTCGACAATCCGGCGCGGCTCTATGGCTTCACCTCGTAACTATTAGTTCTCTCGCGGCCTTCGCGAGAAATAGGAGATCAAGACCGGCAGCGTGATCAGGATCACCACCGGCGCCAGCATCATGCCGGTGACGACGACGATGGCGAGCGGCTTCTGCACCTGCGAGCCGATGCCCTCGGAGATCGCCGCCGGCAACAGGCCGATGCCGGCGACGACGCAGGTCATCAGCACCGGACGCAATTGCAATTCGCCGGTGCGGATCACCGCGCGCATGCGATCGTAGCCCTCGTCGATCAGCTGGTTGAACTGCGACAGGATGATGATGCCGTCCATCACGGCGATGCCGAACAGCGCGATGAAGCCGATCGCCGCCGACACGCTGAACGGGATGCCCGAGATCAGAAGCCCGAGCACGCCGCCGAAGATCGCCATCGGAATCACGCTCATGGCGAGCATGGTGTCGACCATCGAGCCGAAATTGAAGAACAGCAGCGCCGCGATCAGCGCCAGCGAGATCGGCACCACGATCGACAGCCGCCTGATCGCGTCCTGCAGATTGCCGAACTCACCGACCCATTCGAGATGCGAGCCCGGCGGCAGTTGCACCTGCTCGTCGACCTTCTGCTGCGCCTCCAGGATGGCGCTGCCGAGGTCGCGGTCGCGTACCGAGAACTTGATCGGCAGGTAACGTTCCTGCTGCTCGCGGTAGATATAGGCGGCGCCCGAGATCAGCTTGATCGAGGCGACCTCGCTCAAGGGAATCTGCGTGATGCCGCCATTGGCATTGGTCACCCCGATCCTCAAATTCTGGATCGCCTCCGCGCTCTTGCGGAAGTCCGGCGCGAGGCGAACGATGATCGGGAAATGCCGGTCGGAGCCCGGCTCGTAGAGATCGCCCGCGGTGTCGCCGCCGACCGCGACCTTGATCGTGGCATTGATGTCGCCCGGCGCCAGGCCGTAGCGCGCCGCCCGCACGCGGTCGACGTCGATCTGGACCGTCGGCTGGCCGAGCGAGGTGAACACGGCAAGGTCGGTGATGCCCTGTACCGTCGACAGCACGGACTTGATCTTGTTGGCGGTGTCGGTCAACGCCTGGAGGTCGCTGCCGTAGAGCTTGATCGAGTTCTCGCCCTTCACGCCCGACACCGCCTCCGAGACGTTGTCCTGCAAATACTGCGAGAAGTTGAATTCGACGCCGGGAAATTTGTCCTGCAACTGCCCCAACAATTGCGCGGTGAGCTCTTCCTTGTCATGGGTGCCGGGCCATTCGCCGGCCGGCTTCAGCGGCGCGAAGAATTCGGCGTTGAAGAATCCCGCGGCGTCGGTGCCGTCGTCGGGCCGGCCATGCTGCGACACCACCGACACCACCTCGGGGCGGCTGCGGATCAGTTTCCGCATCTCGTTGACATAGGTGTTGCCCTCCTGCAGCGAGATCGTCGGCGGCAGCGTGGCACGGATCCAGAGATTGCCCTCTTCCAGCTTGGGCAGGAATTCGAGGCCGAGGAAGCGCGCGCAGATGATGGTCATGACGACGAGGCCGGCGGCGCCGGCCATCACGATCTTGCGGTTGGCGATCGCCCAGTTCAGCACCGGCAGGTAGATCTGGTCGAGCTTCCTGACGATCCAGGTCTCGGTCTCGTGGATGTGCGCCGGCAGGATGATCGCGCTCAACGCCGGCGTCACCGTGAACGTCGCCAGCAGGCCGCCGGCCAGCGCATAGGCATAGGTCCGCGCCATCGGCCCGAAGATGTTGCCTTCGACGCCGCCCAGCGTGAACAGCGGCAGGAACGCGGCAACGATGATGGTGGCGGCAAAGAAGATCGAGCGCGAGACGTCGGCTGCCGCCGACAGGATCGCGTGGCTCTTCATCCCCATCATGGTTTCGTCGGAGATGTGGCTACGTTCGTCCTCGGACAGCGCCGTGGTCTGCGACAGCCGGCGGAAAATCGCCTCCACCATGATCACGGTGGCATCGACGATCAGGCCGAAGTCGATCGCGCCGACCGACAGCAGGTTGGCGGATTCGCCACGCAGCACCAGGATGATCACGGCGAAGAACAGCGCGAACGGGATCGTCGCGCCGACGATCAGCGCGCTGCGGAGATCGCCGAGGAAGATCCATTGCAGCAGCACGATCAGGAGAATGCCGACGACCATGTTGTGCAGCACGGTGTGGGTGGTGAGCTCGATCAGGTCCTTGCGGTCGTAGATGCGCTCGATCTTGACGCCCGGCGGCAGGATCGAGGAGTTGTTGATCTGGTTGACCAGCTGCTCGACGCGGGAGATCGTCGGCGACGACTGCTCGCCGCGGCGCATCAACACGATGCCCTGCACGATGTCGTCGTCACCGTCGATGCCGGCGATGCCGAGCCGCGGCCGCTCGCCGACGGTCACCGCGCCGATATCCTTGACCAGCACCGGATTGCCGCCGGACTGCGAGATCATGGTGTTGGCGAGATCGTCGATCGAGCGGATCAGGCCGACGCCGCGGACCACGGCCGATTGCGAGCCGATGTTCACGGTGTTGCCGCCGACATTGATGTTGGCGTTGGACACCGCCTGCAGCACCTGCGGCAGGGTCAGGCCGTTGGCGACCAGCTTGTTGAAGTCCACCTGGATCTCGTAGGTCTTGGTCTTGCCGCCCCAGCCCGTGACGTCGATCACGCCGGGCACCGCGCGGAAGCGGCGCTGCAGCACCCAGTCCTGCAGCGTCTTGAGGTCGAGCACGCTGTAGTTCGGCGGGCCCTTCAGCCGATAACGGAAGATTTCACCGATCGGGCTGGTCGGCGAGATGCCGGGCTGCACATTGCCCGGCAATGGCGAGAGCTGGGCCAGGCGGTTGAGCACCTGTTGCAGCGCCTCCTCATAGGTGTAGTCGAAGGAGAACTGCAGCTTGACGTCGGAGAGACCGTACAGCGAGATGGTGCGGATGGTCTTGAGGTTCTTGATGCCTGCGACCTGGGTTTCGATCGGGATCGTGATGTAACGCTCGATCTCCTCCGCCGACAGGCCCGGGCTCTGCGTCACGATGTCGACCATCGGTGGGGTCGGATCGGGATAGGCTTCGATGTTGAGCTGCTTGAATGCGAGCAGGCCGCCGATGAGGACGGCGACGAACATGGCCACCATCAAGTAGCGGCGCTGGACGGCAAGGGCGACGAGGCGATCCATTCAGATCGAGGCTTTCCAATCGGGGAAGTTAGGTGCCGGACGCGGCGCGGTCGATGAAGAGGCTTCCCTTCGTCACGATCTGCTCGCCCGGCTTGAGATTGCCGGCGACCTCGACGAGGTCGCCGTTGGTCATACCGGGCTTGATCTGGCGCAACTCGATGGTCTTGTCGTCGGGCCGCGCGACCCAGAGGCGCACCTGGTCGCCCTCATAGATCAGCGCCTGCTTCGGCACGCCGACCGCCGGATGATCGCCCTTCGAGAACAGCGTGACATTGGCGAACATCTCCGGCTTCAGCCGGTTGTCGACGTTGTCGATGGTGGCACGGACCAGCAGGCGGCGCGAGGTCGGATCGATCGCGGCGGCGACGTAGTTGACGCGGGCGTTCAGCACCTTGCCCGGCAGCGCCATCACGCTGAAGTTCAAATCCTGCCCGACCGCGACGCTGTCGGCATCGGATTCACGGACATAGGCGATCAGCCAGACCGTCGAGAGATCGCCGATCACATAGACCGGATCGCTGGCACCGGTCGAGACATACTGGCCGGGACCGGCCTTGCGCTGGACCACGGTGCCGGCGATCGGCGCGAACACCGTCGTCTCCGGATTGAGGCGGCCCTTCTGCTTCAGCGTCACGATGGCGTCGTCGCCGAAGCCGAGAATATGCAGCTTGTTCTGCGCCGCCTCGAGCAGCGTCTGCGCCGAGGTGGCATCGTTCTGCGCCTGCACCAGCGCCGCCTGCGCGGTCTGGTAATCCTTCAGCGGGATCGCCTTGCCCTCGGACAGGTCCTTGGCGCGCTTCTCCTGGATCTGCGCGAGGTCGAGCGCGGACTGTGCCTTGTTGAGGCCCGTCATCGCCGCGACATAATCGTTCTGCGCCTGGACGGTGTCGGCGGCCTCGATCACGAACAGCGGCTGTCCCTTCACCACGGCATCGCCCGGCCGCACCAACAGGCGCGTGACGCGGCCGGTGTAGGGTGAGTAGACCGGGGTGGAGCGGTCCTCGTCGATCCCGATCTTGCCCTCGGTGACGAGCTCGGAGCGGAAAGTGTGCTCGGTCGCGGCCTGGAAGGTCAGGCTGGCCCATTCGGCCTGCGTCGGCGCGTAGCTCGTGCCGCCCTTGCGGGACTGGCTGGAGACTTCCGAAGATGTCGGTTTTGCCGCGCTGAAATGCATGTAGCCGTAGATGCCCGCGCCGGCGATCACCAACACGAGCACGGCCGCGACCAGTCGCCGGCGAATAAAGCTCTGCATTCTCGTGGTCAGCTCGTTAGGCATGAGGTCCGGGCGTCGATCGTTTCAGCTTCCGGCGGAACGGCCGCACGCTGCGCTAATAGTGCCGAATTGGCGTCGCAAACAACCGAAAAATCGCGGTTCGGCAGCGGCTGACGTTAAAGTTCGGATAGCCTGAATGGCGGCTGAATGCATCATCCGTGAAACTCCGGGGCAGGAAATTCAGCGGGATGGCTGCCGAGCGGCACGGCCGGACGCGACCAGTGCGCCGGGGTGCTCGACAGCACGGCGGCGTGCCTGACCGAGCTCAGGGTGCCAAAACCCGATGCAAGCACTTCAATATGTGGCATCACCGCATCGGCCTTGAGGTCTTCGGTGGCCAGGCCGCCTGCTATACGGCCGAGATTCCATAGCCAGCGTCCGGTTTGCGCCAGCGAGACCCGGACGTGCCAGCTGCCGCCCTCGCGCGCCTGCCGCGCCTTCGCCATCATGGCGCCGAACGCCATGAAATATCCGGTGGCGTGATCGAGCACCTGCGCCGGCAATTCCTTCGGCCCGTCGACGCCGGCCGCCTGCCCTTCGGCATGGTTAAAGCCGGTCGTGGTCTGCACCAGCGAGTCGAAGCCGCGGCGCTCGGCCCACGGTCCGGCATGGCCATAGGCCGACAGCGTCACATAGACGATGCCGGGATTGATGCGCGCCGCCTCCTCGGGAGAGAAGCCGAGCCGCGCAATCGCCTGCGGACGGTAACCCTGCGAGAAGATATCGGCCTCTGCGACCAGGCCGCGCATGGTCCGCCGCCCCTCCTCGGTTGTCAGGTTCGTGTAAGCTGAGAGCTTGCCGCGACCGGTATCGATGGTGAGCCAGGGAATCGCCGGCAGGTCGGGACTGGAGATCAAGAGCACATCGGCGCCATGCGCGGCGAGCGTGCGGCCGGCGACGGGGCCCGCGATCACGCGCGACAGGTCGAGCACGCGGATGCCGGCGAGCGGCCGCATCCCTGCGGGCCACGGCTTTGGCGCGGCCTCGCCGATCTTCTCGATCGTGATCAGCGGCAGTTTGGCTAATTCCTCGGCATGCGGCGTCGCCGACCATTCGTCATGCGAACGCATCAGGGCGACGACGCCACCGGCGGCATAGGCCGCAGTCTCGAACGCCTCGCCGTCCCATTGCTCGAGCGCGGCCTGAACCTCGTCGCGCTCGGCGTTGCAGCCAAGCACCTTGCAGACGGCGTCGCGATGATGCGGGAAATTGGTGTGGAGGCGGACGAAGCGTCCGTCGCGCACGCGGTAGACGCCGGCGATCTTGTCCCAGGCCGCCGGCGGCGGCTTGTCGTCGACGCGCAGATAACGCTCGCTGCGGCATTCGATGACGGCATGGCGCATGTCGACTGCGACGTGCTGCGCCTCGCCGCTGCGCGCGCGCCAGATGTCCGCCGCCGCAAGACCGGCCGCGGCGATCGAGGCCTGCGCGGCGGCACCGACGCGAAACGACGACGGCAGAAGCGGCTCGCTGCCGGTCAGCCTGACTTGATCGAGCGCGGCCGGCGCGCCGCCGGCTGCGGTCCAGATTTCGGCGAGGATGTCGCTGACGTCCTGCATGCGCATTGCTCCCTGCGATCGTTCTATATGACCCGGCAAGATGACAGAAGAGCGGTGACCGGCTTTGTCACGATGTGCTGAATCATGGTGAAACTGGACGGGATTGCATCATGATCCGATCTCCCCGGGCGCGGCCCGAACCGAACAGGAGTTGCAATGGCTGCTCTCGATCCCCTCACCGCCGGCGGCGTCTTCCTCGCGACCGCGGCCACCGACGCGGTCTATGTGATGTTCACCTCGGCGGTCGTCGCCCGCAAGCGTGTGCCGGCGGCGACCTGGAGCAGCGTGTGGTATCTGCTCTCGTCCTATGCGGTGATCAGCTACACCGAGAACTGGATCTACGTCGCCTTCGCCGCGGCCGGCTCCTGGATCGGCGCCTATGCATCGATCACGTTCCTGCATCGTCCGCCCGGCGGCCCGCCGGTGGGAGCTGCGGTGGAATAGGAGGCGGCTGTCAAACGACTCACAGGGCGTAGTGCCAAAACATGGAAAACAACCCCATGCAAAGGAGCCGATGGCTGCCGGCGTTCGACCCGACACTTGACACGTCGGGCAAATCAGCGGCATAATTCCACTATTCCGAAACCGTGCAAGTGCCCCTCGCCCCGGGCTGTCGCATATCGCACTTGCGGACTTCTAACGCTTCACGTCGTCATGACCGGGCTATGGGACGTGGCCGCAGTTCGTAGGGTGGGCAAAGGCGCACGTGCGCCGTGCCCACCATCTACGACGTGCTCGTGAGGGTGGGCACGCTACGCTTTGTCCACCCTACGGCGAACGTTAGGCGGCAGGCGTGGTCACTTGCCCAGCGACGCCTGGCCGGCGAGCGAGATCACGTTGTCCTGCGAGCCGGAGCCACCGCTGACGCCGATCGCGCCGACGATCTTGCCGTCGACGATCAAGAGATTGCCGCCGCGCGAGGCGATGACGTCGTCGAGCGTCGCGAGATAGGAGAAATACGGCCCCTTGCC
The DNA here is from genome assembly GCF_015624485.1 of Bradyrhizobium genosp. L. Taxonomy (NCBI): domain Bacteria; kingdom Pseudomonadati; phylum Pseudomonadota; class Alphaproteobacteria; order Hyphomicrobiales; family Nitrobacteraceae; genus Bradyrhizobium; species Bradyrhizobium genosp. L. Next base: position 2,584,503 of record NZ_CP061378.1, on the reverse strand, counting down.
CATCAGGTTCTCGAACGCCAGCGTCGGTCGGCGATAGCGGGTCGCGGTGCGCGCCTTGTGCTGGGAGACGCCGATCGAGGCGTATTGGCAATTGTCCTGCTTCTCGAAATAGACCAGCTCGCCGGCCGGATTGACGATCGCGATGCAGAACGCATTCCAGTTGCGCTTCTGGGTTTCGGCGACGGCAGCAGCAGCAACCTTCTTGGCGGTCTCGAGGTTGATCGGCTCGCCATAGGGCGGCGGCGCCAGCGCGTCGGGCACAACGTCGTTCGGGTTGTCCGGGTTGGAGGCCACCTGGGCGAACGCCCCTGTTGTCGTGATGAACGCAACGCAGGCCGCACCGAGCAGCGCAGTGAAGTAACGCATGGAGTCCTCCCACATGATTATTCTTGTCTATGCCGCGGGTCGTGCCGGGCGGCGGGACGATAGCAATTGGTCCGTGGCGTACAAGGCGCCTTCTGTAGTTGCAGTGCACATACGATGTCGTCCTGGCGAAGGCCAGGACCCATTACCCCAACTGCCAATTGTTGCGCGAAGCCGGGGCGACGATCCCAGCCGCAACGAAGCTCGGTGGTTATGGGTCCTGGCTTTCGCCAGGACGACGTTGGGGAACGAGCCGGGTCGAGAGCCGCCGGCATGCGCGCCGCCTTCAATGAAAATCGCGGGACGGTGGCAGGATGCGGACGTTGCGGGGGTGGCGGATTTTTTGTGGGGAGTCGTCGCCGTGGTCGCGGCGGTCGTCGTTGAGCGGCTCGATCAGCGCGGGACCCGCGGGCACCGGGTGCTTGCGCGAAAGAGACTCGTTGGCGAGACCGATCAGATCGTGGGAGCGGTCGATCATGCGCTGCGCGACCAGATGGGTGACGCCTTCCGGGCTGCTCTGGATGTAGCCCTCGACCAGGATCAGCCGCGCGCCCATCACCTCCTTGCGATACTGCTCCATCACCTTCGGCCATACCACGATGTTGGCGATGCCGGTCTCGTCCTCCAGGGTCATGAACACGACGCCCTTGGCGCTGCCCGGCCGCTGCCGCACCAGCACCACGCCGGCGCAGCGGACACGACGGCGGTCGTTGCTCTGGTTAATCGTGTGGCAGGCGACGACACGCTCGCGGGTGAACATCTCGCGCAAAAATTCCATCGGATGGCCCTTCAGCGACAGGCGGATGGTCTGATAGTCGGCGACCACCTGCTCGGGACGCGGCATCTCAGGCAGCGGCTTTGCGTTCTCGTCCGGTTGCTCGCGCGCGGTCGCCGCCTCGAACAGCGGCAGCGGCACGTCGTCCGGCAGCCGCCGCACCGCCCACAGCGCCGCGCGGCGGTCGAGCCCGAGCGAACGGAACGCATCGGCGTCGGCCAGCAGGATCAGCGCGCGTTTCGGCAGGCCGGTGTCGCGGGCGAAGTCCTCGAGCGAGGTGAGGGGTTTTCGGCTGCGCGCGGCGATGATGCGGTCGGCCCAGTCTTGCTCGTCTCCGTCCAACGCCGCGCGGGAGGTGGGAGGGCTCTCTCCCCCCTTGCGGGGGAGAGTTGGAGAGAGGGGTAAGCCACGACCACCGCCCGTGCGGCTTACCCCTCTCCCTACCCCTCCCCCGCAAGGGGGGAGGGAACCCAACCGTTCGTGGCTTCCTGACTCTTGCTCCTCATCCACGTTTCGTCTGCGCCGCAGCGCCTGATCGCGTTTCAACCTTTCCTCGTCCTGATCGAGCCAATGGAAACCATCGATCTGGCGGAAGCCGAGGCGCACCGCGCAATGATCCCCTACCCGCTCCTCCAGCGTGTTCTGCGCAAAGCTATGGGACACGTCGACCTCGCGCACGGTGACGCCGTTCTTGCGGGCGTCGCCGATGATCTGCGCGGGGGCATAGAAGCCCATCGGTTGCGAGTTGAGCAGGCCGCAGCAGAAGGCATCGGGATGATAATGCTTCAGCCATGAGGAGATGTAGACCAGCTGCGCGAAGCTCGCGGCGTGGCTTTCCGGGAAGCCGTAACTGCCGAAGCCCTTGATCTGGTCGAAGCAGCTTGCGGCGAATTCCGGCGAATAACCGCGCGCGACCATGTTGCCGATTAGTTTTTCCTCGTATTGGCCGATGGTGCCGACATTGCGGAAGGTCGCCATCGAGCGGCGCAGGCCATTGGCCTCCTCGGAAGTGAAGTGCGCCGCTTCGATCGCGATGCGCATCGCCTGTTCCTGAAACAGGGGGACGCCGAGCGTCTTGTACAGAACCTTATAGAGCTCATCCTTGTCGCCTTTGCCCGGTGCTGGCGACGGATAGCTGACTTTCTCCTGGCCGTTCCGCCGTCGCAGATACGGATGCACCATGTCGCCCTGGATCGGGCCGGGGCGGACGATCGCGACCTCGATGACGAGATCATAGAAAGTGCGCGGCTTCAGCCGCGGTAGCATGTTCATCTGGGCCCGGCTCTCGACCTGGAACACGCCGAGAGACTCGCCGCGGCACAGCATGTCGTAGACGTGTTCGTCGTCTTGTTCGATGGTTGCCAGCTCGTATCGCTTGCCCTTGTGATCATCGATCAGATCGAAACACTTACGGATGCAGGTCAGCATGCCCAGCGCCAGCACGTCGACCTTCATCATGTTGAGCGCGTCGACGTCGTCCTTGTCCCATTCGATGAAGGTGCGGTCGTCCATCGCGGCGTTGCCGATCGGCACATAGGTGTCGAGCCGGTCCTGGGTCAGCACATAGCCGCCGACATGCTGCGACAGGTGGCGAGGGAACTCGATCAGCTCGGTGGCGAGCTCGACCGCAAGGTTGATCATCGCATTCTTTGGATCGAGACCTGCCTGCCGCACCTGCATGTCGTTGAGACCCTTGCCCCAGCTGCCCCAGACGGTGTCGGCAAGTGCGGCGGTCACGTCCTCGGTCAGCCCCAGCGCCTTGCCGACGTCGCGGATCGCGCTGCGCGGACGATAATGAATGACGGTGGCGATGATGGCGGCGCGATGCCGGCCGTAACGGCGGTAGACATATTGCATCACCTCCTCGCGCCTGACGTGCTCGAAGTCGACATCGATGTCGGGTGGCTCCAGTCGCTCCTTGGAGATGAAGCGCTCGAACAACAGATCGACCTTGGTCGGATCGACCGAGGTGATGCCGAGCACGTAGCACACCGCCGAATTCGCCGCCGAGCCGCGCCCCTGACAGAGAATTTTCTGGCTGCGCGCGTAATGCACGATGTCATGCACGGTGAGGAAGTAATGCGCGTATTTCAGCTCGGCGATCAGCGCGAGCTCTTTCTTCAAAGTGGCGCGTAGTTTGCTGTCGATCTTGCCGCCGAAATATGTGTCGACGCCGGCCCAGGTCAGGTCTTCCAGATGCTGCTGCGCGGTCTTGCCTGGCGGCACCGGTTCGTCGGGATACTGGTATTTGAGCTGGTCGAGCGAGAAGCTGATGCGCTCGGCAAAGCGCATGGTCTCGGCGATCGCCTCCGGGAGATCGCGGAACAATCTGATCATTTCATGCGCCGGCTTGAGATGCCGCTCGGCATTGGCCTCGAGTTTCCTGCCAATTGCTTCGATCGTGGTTTTTTCGCGGATGCAGGTCAGCACGTCCTGCAAGGGGCGGCGCGCGGGATGATGATAGAGCACCTCGTTGGTGGCGAGCAGCGGCACCTCGGCCTTGGCGGCGAGCCCATGCAGCCGCGCCAGGCGGCGCTTGTCGTCGCCGCGGTAGAGCAGGCTTGCGGCAAGCCAGATGCCATCAGCGGCGCTTGCCTTCAGGCATGCGAGCACATCGAGCGCCTTCGCAGAGTCGAAGCGATGCGGCAATGCCAGCACCAGAAGCTGCCCTTCGGCGAAGTCGAGCAGATCGGACAGAGTGAGACGGCAGTCGCCCTTTTCGATCCGAACGCTGTCGTCACCACGCTTGCCGCGGGTCAGCAACTGGCACAATCGGCCATAGGCGGCGCGATCGCGCGGATAGACCAGGACGTCCGGCGTGCCGTCGATGAAGACGATGCGCGCGCCGATCAGAAGCTTCGGCGGATGTTTGACCTTGTCGCTGTCGAGCTCCTTCCAGGCGCGCACCACGCCGGCCAACGTGTTGTGGTCGGCGATCCCGATCACGGGGATTTTCAATTCGCTTGCCTGATGCACATAGGCGCGCGGATCGGAGCCGCCACGCAGGAAGGAGAAATTGCTGGTGATGCCGATCTCGGCATAACCAGGCGTTGGCTCAACGCGGCGCGGCGCCTTCATGCGAACAGCCCGTGCACATACCAGTTGGCGGACACCGGCTCGCCCGCCGCGTCCTTTAGCTCGCTCTCATAGAGGCCGTCGCGGAAGATCCAGAACCGCTGGCCTTCGGCGTCCTCGACGCGGAAGTAATCGCGGGTCAGCGACTTTCCGTCCTGCTTCCACCATTCCATCGAAATGCGCTCGGGACCCTCGACGCGCACCACCGCATGCAGCGCGCGCCGCCAGGTGAATTGATGCGGCGGGCCGTCGGGCACGGTCGCGAACGGCACCTTGATCGGCTCGGGCGTCTCGAACAGCCTGAGCGGCCGCAGCGGCGGCTCGCCGGCGACGCGTTCGGGCCAGACGGCGGTGCTGGCGGCCACGAGGTGATGCTGCGCCGGCAGCGCGAGTGCCGATCGTTCGGGGATGTGGCTCTCGAGCGGCAGATGCACGACGACGCGTTTTCCGCCGATGCGGGCGGCGATGCGGTCGATCAGCGCCGAGAGCTCGTCATTGTCGTGCACGTGAGCGTCGAGGTCGCGCTGCTGCTGCACCACGATCTCGGTACGCCCGGCGGCGAGACGGATGAGGTCGAAGCCGAAGCCGGGATCGAGCGGATCGTTGAGCGCATCGAGCCGCTCGCGGAACAGGCGGTCGATCATCTCGGCCCGCGTCACCGGACGCCCGGTTTCGACCATGATGGTGCGCACCGCGCCGTCGGTGCGGAAGAAGCTTGCTTCCAGTTGGCGCGCGCCCTTGCCCTGCCTGTCCATCGCTGTCACCAGCATCCTGGCGAGGCTTTGCAAGGTCAGTGCGATCACGGTGTCGGTGGCGATCGGCTCGGGGAAACGTTTTTCGACGATGTAGTCGGGCAGCGGCTTGCGCGGGCTGATCGGGGCATCGTCCCGCCCGAGCGCATGGTCGAGCAAGGTGGTGAAGGCGGCGCCGAAGCGGGCAGAAATCTCGTGCGGCGCGCGCGCGGCGACATCGCCGATGGTCTTCAAGCCGGCGCGGCGCAGGCCTGTTGTAATCGCGGCCTCAGCGCCGAGCGCGGAAATCGGCAACGGGCCTGTGGCGTCCGCCTCCGCGCCATCGGCGACGATGATCCCCGAGCTGTGCCGCGTCAGCGTGCGCGCCGCGATCGAGGTGCCGGCGATCGCGGCGCTGATCGCAAAGCCGCGATGACGCAGCGCATTGGTTGCGATCTGCAACAGCGCGCGCTCGCCGCCGAACAGATGCGCGCAGCCGGTGATGTCGAGGAACAGGCCGTCAGGTCCGTCGAGCGCCACCAGCGGCGTGAAGCGGTCGCACCAGTCGGCGATGTCGTTGAGCGTTTTCGCGTCCGCCGCGGGATCGGCGTCATAGACGGTGAGCTCCGGACAGATCGCCCGCGCATTGGCGAGCGGCAGCCCGATCGAGAGCCCGGCACGGATCGCGGCCTCGTCGACGGCATGGAGGAGGATGGCGTTGTGGTCCTTGGCGACGACGACGCTGGGGATGTCGTTGCTTGTAAGGGATGCACTAGCAGATGGGTTCCCTCCCCCCTTGCGGGGTCCGAGGCGAGCGGAGCTCGCTCTCGAGGTTAGGGAGAGGGGTGAGCCCCACGAATGGTGCTCGTGGCTACCCCTCTCTCCAACTCTCCCCCGCAAGGGGGGAGAGAGCCCGGCCAGGGTGCTCACCTCACGTCGAGATTCATCCAACTCTCCTGCAACAAGCTCAGCTCGCGAGGCGATGCTCTGCGCGAGTTTCCGCTTGATGCGGTCGATGGGGAGGCGTGGCAGCCAGAGGCTGAGGATGCGCCGACGGTTCACTGAATTGGCACTCATCACATTTCCATTCCATGATCCATCGCCCGACCGGGCCATGACGGTTGCGCACGAGTTCGGCGTCGAAGCGCGGCGCGCCCCAAACATTTGCGGCAGTGCCCGGCGGCGAATGCGCGGCGCGCACGATCCAGCGGGTCTCCGCAGTCGAGGGGACCGGGGTTGCCGCGATCCGCAGCACGAGCGCGGTGACGCCGGAGGCTTGCGCTGCGAGCGTCAGCTTGCGGCTGGCGACGAGATCGAGCTGGCGCGCATTGCCCCAGACCTCGAACACGACCGCGCCCAGCGCGTCGCAGGCCAGCGCATCGGCGGTGGTGCGCAAGGCGGCATCGACATCGGCGGCGCGCACCGTGACCAGCAGGCGCGGATCGAGGCCGAGCTCGCACAACCCGCTCATCGACAGCGCGCCGTTTTCGCGGTCGGAAAAATCCTGCCGCACCCAGATCAGCGGCTTGCGCGGTGCCAGCCGTCCGGCAAGACCCGCGACAAAGCCGGTCGCCGCGCCGCTTTGGTGACCGGCCGCGAACACCTCATGCAGCGTGGCCGGCGCGAGCCCGCCGCGCAGCATCGCATCCGCGCCAGCATGGCCGAGCGCCATGCGGTTCGGCAAATTCGCCTCCGTCGGCGCCTCGAGCCGCGCGATGCTGCCGCGCAGAGACGCAAGCGTACCCATGCGTGCGGCGGCGCATGATCCGCAAAAGTGTGAGCGGTTTGGCGACAAGATCATGCGCCTTTCTTAAAAAGGAGGAGCGCGATCGGACGCAAAACCGGCGACCACTTTTGCTGATCGCGCTCCGGCATATGCGCCGCTCCTTCCCAACCAAAAATTTGAGGTCGTCACTGGTCGAACAGAGAACCAGGGACTGGCTCATTTGTTCATGATATGTTCTAATATAAAGCTAACAGGGCCCGTGGAGTCAACCGGATTGGTGGGTCCTTCGATTCATGAGCGGAATCAATCCCATGCACATCATGCTCGACAACGACACCGATTTCGAAGGCTGGCGCAAGGCCGCGCGGCGACTGGCGCTGAACGACATGACGCCATCTGACGTCACCTGGGCCGTGCGCGGTGACGACGAATTATTTGCAGCATCCGGCATCGACGATCTGCCCGATGCACCGCATGCGACGTTCAACGTCCCCGCCAGCTTCGTCGAGCTGGCAAGGGCCGCGATCCTGCATCGCAAGGACGAACGCTTCGCCTTGCTCTATCGCCTGGTGTGGCGACTGCGCAGCCATCACGACCTGCTCCATGCCACGACCGATCCTGACGTCGCCGAGGTCCACGCGATGGCGCGCGCGGTCTATCGCGACATCGATCGGATGCACGCGCAGCTGCGCTTCCGCGAGGTCGGCCGCGAGCACAAGGCGCATTACATTGCCTGGTTCGAGCCCGAGCATCACATCGTCGACGCTGCCGCGCCGTTCTTCGCCAGCCGCTACGCCGACATGCCGTGGTCGATCCTGACCCCCGACATCTCGGCGCATTGGGACGGGCACGCGATCTCGATCGCCTCGGGCGTCGCCAAATCCGACGTGCCGACCGAGGAACGGCTCGAGGAGGCCTGGCGGCGGCATTACAGCGGCATCTTCAATCCCGCGCGGCTGAAAGCGATGGAGCCGCCGCAGGCCTATTGGAGGAACCTGCCCGCGGATTCGATCATTAGGCCATTGCTCGAAGACGCGATGCGGATGACGGGTGGCGACTGCGCGCCCGGCACCGCCGAGCCCCACGCGCCGCAACAACAACAGGACACGCCGATGGCCCGCAAGGATCTCAGCGACGGCATCGCCGCCTTGCGCGAGGAGGCCGCCGCCTGCCGCGCCTGCCCGCTATGGAAGGACGCGACCCAAACCGTGTTCGGCGAAGGGCCGCGCGATGCATCGGTCATGCTGGTCGGCGAGCAGCCGGGCGACAAGGAAGATCTGGCCGGGCATCCCTTCGTCGGCCCGGCCGGGCAGATGCTCGACCGTGCGCTGGAGGAAGCCGGCATCGATCGGGCCAAGGTCTACGTCACCAATGCGGTGAAGCATTTCAAGTTTGTGCCGCGCGGAAAAATCCGGCTGCACCAGAAGCCGAGCACGCCGGAAATCCGTGCCTGCCGGCAATGGTATGAGCGGGAACTCGCGGCCATCAAGCCGGACCTCGTGGTGGCGCTCGGCGCAACCGCAGCGCAAAGCGTGCTCGGCAAGATCACGCCTGTCAACAAGAGCCGCGGCCGCCTGCTCGACCATGACGGAACCAAGGTCTTGGTCACCGTGCATCCCTCCTATCTGCTGCGGCTTCCGGATGAGGAGGCCAAGGCGCTGGAATATCAGCGCTTTGTCGAAGACCTGAAAATTGCGGGCAGCTTGCTGCGGGGGGCGGCCCGCGCCGCCTGATCGTTCCTGCAACGTGCAGGAACTCGGCGGGAACCACACTTTGGTGTGAGATTGTTGAAAAGCCTCACAAATGCCTACAACCTTTAATTGATCCATGATACGGTCGCATACGATTGGGCGTCATGTTCACGCCATGACGTTCCCTGAGGTCGGCGCGCTGCGTGGTTCGACTAGCCCCAATCACGCAGCGCGCGACCTCGACTTATCCGGCCTCGGCTTATCCGACTTCGACTTACCTGGCCGGCCGGTCTCCGTTAATAATTTCCCGCCCGACGAAATGTGAGCGACAGGCGCCGTCCTGACCGCCGCCCTCGGCCGGCGAAATCCACCAGCGCCCATTGGCAAGCGTTGCCACGAGATCGCGAAGGGGCGTGGCCCATCAATGCATTGCACAAAGATTTCGCGGAATTTCCACCGCCGGGGCGGTTCTGTGCATTTCGCAGGCCGGATTTCAATTGCCTGTCATATGGATGGATCAAAGTCGCAGCCATTGGGGACAGGAGAATTAACCAATGAGCGATATGGCGTTACCCGGCTCGATCGAGCCGGCCCTCAAAAAGGGCCCGGATCTCGACAAGGGCTTTCACCCTCTGACCGGTGTCATTTACCTGGGCGTCGTCGCGGCAGCTCTGCTGTTCGTCGCCTACAGCATCTATTCGGATGTCGACGCCACGGGTACGCGGGTCAGCTCGTTCCTGCCCTACATGCTGTTGTTCGTCGCGCTGTTGATCGCGCTCGGCTTCGAGTTCGTCAACGGCTTCCACGACACCGCCAACGCGGTCGCCACCGTGATCTATACCCGCTCGATGCCGGCGCACATCGCCGTGGTGTGGTCGGGCATGTTCAACCTGTTCGGCGTGCTGCTCTCGAGCGGTGCGGTCGCGTTCGGCATCGTGTCGCTGCTGCCGGTCGAGCTGATCCTGCAGGTCGGCTCCAGCGCCGGTTTCGCGATGGTGTTCGCACTGCTGATCGCGGCCATCATCTGGAACCTCGGCACCTGGATGCTCGGCCTGCCGGCCTCCAGCTCGCACACCTTGATCGGCTCGATCATGGGTGTCGGCATCACCAACGCGCTGCTGCGCGGCCGTGACGGCACTTCGGGTGTGGACTGGTCGCAGGCGGCCGGCATCGCCAAGGCGCTGCTGCTCTCGCCGCTGTTCGGCTTCGTGCTCGCGGCCGGCCTGCTCTTCATCCTCAAGGCCGTGCTGGCCCGTGTGACTCCGGCCCTGTTCGGCGAGCCGGTCGGCGACCAGCCGCCGCCGTGGTGGATCCGCGGCATCCTGATCCTGACCTGCACGCTGGTCAGCTTCTTCCACGGCTCCAACGACGGTCAGAAGGGCATGGGCTTGATCATGCTGATCCTGATCGGCACCGTGCCGACGGCCTACGCGCTGAACCGCTCGATGCCCGACAGCCAGCTCGCCAAGTTCGCGACCACCTCGCAGGCCGCCAGCAAGGTCATCGAAGGCAAGGCCGCCGGTTACAACGTGATCGGCAATCCGCGCCCGGCCGTGACCAACTACGTCTCGCAGCATCAGATCAACGAGGGCACGTTCCCGTCGCTGGCGGTGCTGGTGCGCGACATCAGCAACCAGGTCAACCAGTACGGCTCGCTGGCCAAGGTCCCGCCGGACACGGTCGGCAACACCCGTAACGACATGTACCTCGTCTCCGAAGCGATCCGCTTCCTGATGAAGGACAAGGAAGCCGAGCTCTCGGCTGCCGACGTCGCCACCCTGAACGACTACAAGGGCGGGCTCGATACCGCGACCAAGTTCATCCCGACCTGGGTGAAATTCGCCGTCGCCATCGCGCTCGGCCTCGGCACCATGGTCGGCTGGAAGCGCATCGTCGTCACCGTCGGCGAGAAGATCGGCAAGACCCACCTGACCTACGCCCAGGGCGCCTGCGCCGAGATCACCGCAGCCGCCACGATCGCGGCGGCCGACGGCTACGGCCTGCCGGTCTCGACCACCCACGTGCTGTCGTCCGGCATCGCCGGCACGATGGCCGCCAACGGCTCCGGCCTGCAATGGTCGACGATCCGCAACATCGCGATGGCCTGGGTGCTGACCCTGCCGGCCGCGATGATCCTCTCGGGCGTGCTGTACTACATCTTCTACCACGTGTTCTGACGCCGACAGGCTCCGTCAAAACGAAAGGGCCCGCACTTCAGGTGCGGGCCCTTTTGCATTCCGGATGACGCGTTGTTGCCGCGAGGACGAACGGCGCCAGCCTCACGCCGCCAGCGCGGTCTCCACGATCTTCACGAAATAGGACGTGCCGTAGACGATCGCCTCGTCGTTGAAATTGTAGGCGGGGTGATGCAGCCCGGCGCTGTCGCCATTGCCGCAGAAGATGAAGGCGCCGGGGCGCGATTCCAGCATGTAGGAGAAGTCCTCGCCGCCCATCAGCGGCGGCATCTCGTGCACATTGGCCTCGCCGGCGACCTCCCTGGCGATGCGGGAGGCGAATTCGGTCTGTGCACCGTGATTGACGGTGACGGGATAGCCGCGCTTGTAGTTGAGATCGATCCTGGCGCCGGTCAGCATCGCCACGCCCTTGACGACCTCGGCGATGCGCTTCTCGACCAGCTGGCGGACCTCCGGGGTCAGCGTGCGCACGGTGCCGCGCAGCTCCGCGGTCTGCGGGATCACGTTGCGGGCGTTGCCGGCGTGGAATTCGCAGATCGAGATCACGGCGGAGTCGAGCGGATCGACGCTGCGCGACACCACCGACTGCAGCGCGGTGATCAGCTGCGCGCCGACCATCACCGAGTCGATGCATTTGTGCGGCCGCGCGGCGTGGCCGCCGAGCCCCTCGATGCTGATATTGACCTCGTCGGTCGAGGCCATGATCGGGCCGGGCCGGATCGCGAACGCGCCGATCGGAATGCCCGGGCCGTTGTGCATGCCGTAGACCTGCTCGATGCCGAAACGGTCCATCAGCCCGTCCTTGATCATCGCGGCAGCGCCGGCGCCGCCCTCTTCGGCCGGCTGGAAGATCACGACCGCGGTGCCGGCGAAGTTGCGCGTCTCGGCCAGATAGCGCGCAGCCCCGAGCAGCATCGCGGTGTGGCCGTCGTGGCCGCAGGCATGCATCTTACCGGGCGTCTTGGACGCGTAGGGCAGATTGGTCTCTTCCTGGATCGGCAGCGCATCCATGTCGGCGCGCAGGCCGATCACCTTGAGATCGCCGTTGCCGCCCGGCGTCTTGCCCTTGATCACGCCGACCACCCCGGTCTTGCCGAGGCCGGTCACGACCTCGTCGCAGCCGAACTCCTTCAGCCTGTCCGCCACGAATGATGCGGTGCGGTGCACGTCATAGAGCAGCTCGGGGTTTTCGTGGATGTTGCGGCGCCAGGCCTGGATATCGGGTTGCAGGTCGGCGACGCGGTTGACGATGGGCATGGGGAGTCTGGCCTCAGGAGTTGGACTGCGATGCCCTGTCTAGCATGCAAGAGCCGGTCCACCCAACAGGGCAGCCACCCGCCCTCGTCATGGCCGGGCTTGTCCCGGCCATCCACGTCTGACTATTAGGACGGACAAAGACGTGGATGCCCGGGACAAGCCCGGGCATGACGACACAAGACTGCCGGGAACGAGGACATGCCGCGAAGGCTCGAGGGTGATTTCGATTATATCGTGGTCGGCGCAGGTACGGCGGGCTGCATCATGGCCAACCGGCTGTCGGCCGATTCGAGCAAGCGCGTGCTGCTACTGGAAGCCGGCGGCAGGGACAACTGGATCTGGTTTCACATCCCGGTCGGCTATCTCTTCGCGATCGGCAATCCGCGCTCGGACTGGATGTTCAAGACCGAGCCCGAGCCCGGCCTCAACGGCCGCGCGCTGAGCTATCCGCGCGGCAAGGTGATCGGCGGCTCGTCCGCGATCAACGCCATGATCTCGATGCGCGGCCAGGCCGCGGATTACGATCACTGGCGGCAGCTCGGCCTTGCGGGCTGGAGCTACAGCGACGTGCTGCCGGCGTTCCGGAAGCTCGAGGATCATTTCCTCGGCGAGAGCGAGCATCATGGCAGCGGCGGCGGCTGGCGCATCGAGGCGCCCAGGCTGTCATGGGACGTGCTCGACGCGGTCGGCGACGCCGCCGAGGAGATGGGCATCAAGCGCATCCCGGATTTCAACACCGGCGACAATGAAGGCACCAGCTATTTCCACGTCAACCAGAAGCGCGGCCGGCGCTGGTCGTCGGCGCGCGGCTTCCTCAAGCCGGTGCTCAATCGCTCCAATCTGCGGCTCGAGACCAACGTGCTGGTCGACCGCCTGGTGATCGAGAGCGGCCGCGCCGCCGGCGTGCTGTTCCGGCAGGGCCACGAGACGATGGAGGCGCGCGCCAAGGGCGAAGTGATCCTCTGCGCCGGCTCGATCGGCACCACGCAGGTGCTGCAGCGCTCCGGCATCGGCCCGTCGGAATGGCTGTCGCCGCTCGGCATCGACATCGTCGCCGACGTGCAAGGCATCGGCCATAATCTGCAGGACCATTTGCAGCAGCGCGCGATCTACAAGGTGTCGGGCGTGCGCACGCTGAACGAGACCTATTACAATCTGTTCCGCCGCGGACTGATGGGGCTCGACTATGCGGTCCGCCGCCGCGGTCCCCTCACCATGGCGCCGTCGCAGCTCGGCATCTTCACGCGCTCGGATGCCACGCGCTCGCGCGCCAACATCCAGTTCCACGTGCAGCCGCTGTCGCTCGACAAGTTCGGCGATCCCCTGCATCGTTTCCCCGCGATCACGGTGAGCGCCTGCAATCTGCAACCGACCTCGCGCGGCACGGTGCGGATCCGCTCCGCGGCAGCGGACGACAAGCCGTCGATCGCGCCGAATTACCTCTCGACCGAGGACGACCGCCAGGTCGCGGCGGACGCGATCCGCACCACGCGCAGACTGATGAAGCAGAAGGCGCTGGAGAAATATCATCCCGAGGAATTCATGCCCGGCCCTGCCGTCGGCGATGACGATGCATCGCTCGCAAAAGCCGCTGGCGACATCGGCACCACGATCTTCCATCCGGTCGGCACCGCGAAGATGGGCACCGCGAACGATCCGATGGCGGTCGTCGACGAGCGCCTCCGCTTCTACGGCCTCAACGGCCTGCGCATCGCCGACGCCTCGGTGATGCCGACCATCACCTCGGGCAACACCAACACCCCGACCGCGATGATCGCCGAGAAGGGCGCGGCGATGATTGTGCAGGATGCGCGGTAGAGGAAGCATGACCTCCCCTCACCGCATCCTCGTCGGCGACGCGCCGATCGCGCTGGCGCGCTGGGGTGAACCTGCCTCGGGAAAGCGGCCGGCGCTGCTGCTGCACGGCACCGGTTTCGTTGCCGAGGTCTGGACCGAGGTGGCGGAGGCGCTGGCGGCCGACTGCACGGTCTATGCGCTCGACCGCCGCGGCCATGGTCTCAGCCACAAGCCGCCGGCCGACCGCTATCATTTCCTGGATTTCGCCGAGGATCTCTGCACGGTGATCGAGCGCCTCGATCTCCGCGATATCTACGGCATCGGCCATAGCGCCGGCGCCACCGATCTGCTGCTGGCGGCAAAGCTGATGCCGGATCGCTTCGCGCGGCTGTTCGTGATGGAGCCGACCGTGATGGATCCGCACACACCGCGCGACGCCGGTTTGAGCGAGGCGTCGGTGGCATCGGTGCAGGGCACGCTGCGCCGCCGGGCCGAATTCGATAGCGCCGATGCCCTGTTCCAGCGCCTGCGCACTGCGCCCGCCTTCGTGCCATGGACTGCACCCGCCCTGTGGGCCTACGTTCATCACGGCTTCGCGCGGCTCGACGACGGCCGCGTGCGGCTGCACTGCACGCCGGAGATCGAGTCGGCGCTGCTGGTGCCGATCTTCCAGGCCATGGAGCAGATCTATACCGGCGACGCACGCGGCAATCCGTTTCCGTGGCTGTCGGAGATCAAATGTCCGGTCTGCATCGCCACCGCCGAGCAGTCATGGCCGGTCTACCACGAGATGGCCGACCGTGCCGCAGCGCTGATCCCGCATGCGAGCCGCCGGACCTTTGCCGGCGTCGGGCATTGTGTCGCGCAGGAGGCACCTGGACTGCTGGTCGAGGTGCTCAGAGCGTTCGCCGCGCAAGCACCGTAGCGTCGCAAAGGGAAAACGCCGACCTCGCCGGCTCCGTGGTGCTGTCTGCATCGCCGATGCTCTTGAGGCCAGCACGGACTTCTGAAATGATGCGCCGAGATGCGCGCCACTCCTCATTCCAGCATGCACGACAGATCGAAGTCCGGCCGGCCAACGAAGGGCGACGCTGCCGCCGCCGAGGTCGGAACCGGCGCCAAGCGCGCGCGCCTGCAGCGGCCGCCGCGGACCGAGCGCGCCGGCGACGATGCGCTGGTTGCCGAAGTCGGCAGCCGGGTCAAGCAGCTGCGCACGCAGGCCGGGCTGACGCTGGAAGAGTTCGCGACCCAGTCCGGCGTCAGCCGCGCCATGCTGTCCAAGGTCGAACGCGGAGAGAAGAGCCCGACGCTTGCGATCATCGTGCGTATCGCCAAGGGCCTCAACGTCTCGATGTCGACCTTGATGGGCGCGGAGCCCGACCCGGCACAAGTGGCCGTGATCCGCAAGGCCAACCGGCTCGCCTTCACCGATCCGGAGACCGGCTTCGAGCGCCACAATCTGTCGCCGACGCACCTCGACAACGATCTCGAATTCCTGCTGCACCGGATTCCGCCCGGCGAATCCTCCGGCGAGCTGCCGCGCTACAAGGTGGCGACCGAGAAATATCTGATCGTGCATGAGGGCCAGCTGACGGTCGAGACCGGCGAGGCGCGCTATGTGCTGGAGACCGGCGATTCCTTCTATTTCGATGTCCGCGAGCCCTATCGGTTCACCAACGACGGCAAGACGCGTTGCGCCTATTACCTGGTGATCCGCCGTCGTCGGCCGTGAGCGTTGCGATCCGCGCTCCCCTCACTGCAGGGTGAAGGGATTCCCGATCGCAGGCGTCGGATTGATGAAGACGCTCTTCGGCTCCAGATATTCGTAGATCGCGTCGTAGCCGTTCTCGCGCCCGATGCCGGACTCGTTGAAGCCGCCGAACGGCGCGAGATAGCTCACCACCCGATAGGCATTGACCCACGCCGTTCCGGCCCTGAGCCGCTTCGGCAGCGCCAGGGCACGCGCAAGATCGGTGGTCCAGAGGCCGGCGGCAAGCCCGAACGGCGTATCGTTCGCCAGCGCGACGGCTTCCTCGTCGCTGTCGAATTTGATCACGCTCAGGATCGGGCCGAACACCTCTTCGCGTGCAATTCGCATGTCGTTGGTGACGTCGGCGAAGATCGTCGGCTCGACAAACCAGCCGTCGCCGCATTCCGGCCCGTCGGCGCGCCGTCCGCCGAGCACGCAGCGCGCGCCCTCCTGCTTCGCCAGCTCGATATAGCGCAGCACTTTTTCGAGCTGTTGCTCGGTCGCGACCGGCCCGACGTCGGTGTCGGGATTGTTGGGATCGCCGAGCCGGGCCTCTCGCATGACTTCGACGAGGCGCGCCAGGAATGCATCGTGAATCGAAGAATGCAGCAGCAGGCGCGAGCCAGCCATGCAAGTCTGCCCGCTCGCGGCGAAGATACCCGAGATGACGCCCTTGATCGCCTCGTCGATCGCCGCATCCGCGAACACGATGTTCGGCGATTTGCCGCCGAGTTCGAGCGAGACGCGCTTGAACTGCCGCGCCGCCGCCTGGTAGATTCTGAGACCGGCAATGTTGCCGCCGGTGAAGGCAATCCGTGTCACCAGCGGGTGCTCGACCAGCGGCTCGCCGGTCTCGGCGCCGAGACCGGTCACGACGTTGATGACGCCTTTGGGAAAGCCGGCCTGTTCGAACAGCTCGACCAACGCGATCAACGAGGTCGAGGCGAATTCCGACGGCTTGATCACCACGGTGTTGCCGGCGGCAAGCGCGGGCGCGATCTTCCACACCGTCAGCAGCAGCGGCGAATTCCACGGCGTGATGGCGCCGACGACGCCGACGGGTTCATATGATACGTAGTGCAGCATGCCCTTCTTGTCGATCGGCGGCATGCGGCCCTCGATCTTGTCGGCAAGCCCGCCATAGTACTGGAACCAGCGCGGCAGATAGCGCATCTGGCCGAGCATCTCGACCTTGAGCTTGCCGTTGTCGCGCACCTCGAGTTCGGCGAGCCGCTCCGCATTGGCCGCGATCAGATCGGCGACCCGTTGCAACAGCAGGCCGCGATCGCTCGGATGCATGCTGGCCCATGATCCGGCGACAAAGGCCCGATGCGCCGCTTGCACGGCGCGCTCGATGTCGTCGGCGTTGCCGCGTGGAATCAGCGCCCAGGCCTTGCCGGTGTAAGGGTTCTTGGTCTCCAGCCACTGACCCGAAGCAGACTCGCACCATTCGCCATCGACATGCATCTTGAATGTCGGCAGCGCCTGCGGCTGCCCGGGCCGCAGCGCCTCCGTTCCCATCGAACCATCGGCCGTCATTCCGTCACCCTGTTCTGCATATTGGCCGCTCCTCACCGCGTAGCGAGATAGGGACAGCCGCTCTTCTCGGCCGGCACGAACAGCCCGTCGCCCGGCAGTGTCGCGACCAGTCTGTACATGTCGGCCGGGCCCTTGGATTCCTTCGGACCCTTGACCTCGAAAATATGCATGTCGGAGACGACGCGGCCGTTGGCCTGGATGTGGGCGTGCTGGATCAGATTGCCCTCGATCGGCATCTGCAGCATTTTGGCCTGCACCTGCGCCGCGTCGTCGCTGCCGACGGCAGCGACCGCCTTGAGGTAGTGGGTGGTCGCGAGATAGGCGAGCACGTGACCCATGGTCGGCACCTTGTCGCCATTGCGGGCCATGAAGCGCTTCGACCAGGCGCGGGTCTCGTCGTTGAGGTCCCAGTAGAACGACGCGGCCAGCCGCAAGCCCTGCGCGGTGTCGAGCCCGAGCGCGGTGACGTTGTTCTCGAACACGAGCATGGTCGCGAGCTTGGCGCTGACGCCGAACTCCCGTGCCTGCTTGATCGCGAGCACGAGATCCGGACCGGCGTCGGCGAGGCCGATCACGTCGGCGCCGGAGCCCTGCGCGGCAAGCAATTGCGAGGCGAGGTCGGTGACGTTGAGCGGATGCAGCACCTGGCCGACGATGGTGCCGCCGGAGGCGGTCACGGTCTCGCCGGCATCGGCCGCGAGATTCTTGCCGAACACATAGTCGGCGACGATGAAGAACCACTTCTTGCCGCCGCCCTCGACGATGCCCTTGGCAATTGTTTTAGAGAGTTCGCTGGTCGAGGGCGCCCATTGCGTGCCGTAGGGCGAGCAGCCGTCGCCAGAGAAATTCGACGCATAGCCGCCGCTGACCAGCGTGGTCTTCTTCAGCGACCGCGCGATCGCCTGCACCGCGAGGCCCACCGAGCTCGCACCGCCCGGAATGATCATGCTGACGCCCTGCTGCTCGATGTACTGGCGGGCAAGTGCTGCGCCGATAT
The DNA here is from genome assembly GCF_015624485.1 of Bradyrhizobium genosp. L. NCBI lineage: Bacteria > Pseudomonadati > Pseudomonadota > Alphaproteobacteria > Hyphomicrobiales > Nitrobacteraceae > Bradyrhizobium > Bradyrhizobium genosp. L. Next base: position 2,566,607 of record NZ_CP061378.1, on the reverse strand, counting down.
CGGGCTTGCTCTGGTGGTCGGCCGAGATCACCTCGATCGGGCGGCCCAGCACCTTGCCGCCAAAATCCTCCACCGCCATCCTTGTGGCGAGCACGGTGCCCGGCCCGCCATTGCCGGAATAGACGCCGGACATGTCGTCGATCACGCCGATCCGGAACGGCGCGTCCTCGGCACGCGCCACTGCGCTCGATGCGATCAACAATGTCGCCAGCAGGCTTCCGCGAAACAGTGACCAGGTCATGCTCTCCTCCCTCAAATGTCCAGTTAGAATGCGACCTTCACGGCGCCCTGCAGCGCGAACTGCGAATTGCTGTTTCCGAACGTGCCGGCCGCCGTCAGCATCGCGCTGACATTGCCCGCGAGTGCCGTGCTGAGGCCGCCTGCGATCTTGCCGTAGGTGCGGTCGGGATTACCGGGCACCAATGTGTAGATCGGCAGTGCCAGCGCCACGGTTTCCGCCGAGAGCAGCGTGCGCCCGCCGCTCAGGAAGTCGTGCTCCGCCGTCAGGTTGAGGTAGGAGCTGACGAGCTGGGTGCCGACCACAAACGGCGCGCGCAGCTGCACGCCGGCGCTGCCGGTCAGGCCCTCCAGCGTCTGCCGCGCCACAAATTGCGTGATGATGGGATCGCCGGTCTCGGTATAGGGATTGACGGTCGTGTAATCGTAGGTGAGTCCGACCAGCGGGCCGACCCTGAGCTGGCCGACGTCGAACAGATAGGCCGACTTGAACCCCGCGGTGAAGCTGTCGCCGCTGGTGCTGCCGCGGATGGTGTCGATCACGCCGGGACGATCGATCTGGTAGACGTGATGGCCGTAGGTCGCGACGATGTCCGTTAGGAGATGTGGATAGGTGAAGGAAGCGAAGCCGCCGACCTGATAGCTGTCGAGATTGAGGTGCCCGGTGCCGCCGGAGAGATCGGCGACCGGGTTGGTATAGTTGAAGGCGATGCCGATACGGGTGTCGGGATTGATCTTGACGTCGGCGCCGACCGTTCCGCCGGCCAGCGTGTAGTCGAAGCCACGCGCGTTGCCGTCGGCGCTGAAGCGATCGCCGATACTGCCGCTGCCGTAGCTTGCCGCCATGTAGACCGAGAGCGGCTGCTCCGGTGCCAGGCGCGCCGGCGGCGCCTTGGTGGCGATGCCCGGCCGATCCATCGACGCATAGGCCTGATAGGCCGCGACGCTGCCTGCGACGCCGGCATCGGCGAAGCGGTAGGCATCCAGCCGCGCGAAGATCGCGTTGGAAAAATTCTGCGCGGTGATTTGGGCGAGATCGCCCTGCGCGGCGAGGCCGTCCTGTGCCGCGAGCAGGTTCGCCTCATAGCGCGCGATCACCGCATAGCCCGCCTCGGTCGGATGCAGGTCGTACATGAAGTGCTGGTTCTGCACGTCCTTTGACGCGGTCAGGCAGTTGCCGTCGAAGATGCAGGCAGTGCCGGTCTTGAAACCGAGGCTCGCCGGATCGGTGTAGGCGCGGGTGTAGATCGCGGCGAGATCGACGATGTGGATGCGCACGCCGGGCGCTGCGAGCGGCGCCAGCGTGGCGGCGAGATTATCGTTGACCAGCCCGAAGAATTGCCGCGCGATCGGCAGATCCGGGATCTGGTTGTAGGGCGGGCCGTTCGGGAAGAAGCCGCCGATGTAGTACCAGTTGTAGGTCGACGACGCGAACATGTTCTCGGCGATGAAATTGTGCCCGCCGGCTTTGATCAGCTGCGCGAAGTTGCCGTACTGCTGCGACAGCGTTGCGGCCGCCAGCGTCTGCGGCGTGTAGGGCACGCCGTTCGCATCGGGCAGCCCGAGATACATCGCGCCCCAATTGTTCGGCATGCCGCCGACCACGATCAAATCGTTGGGCTGAAAGCTGCGGCCGGCGCTGGTGAACTCGACGATCTGCTGCGCGACCGTCGGGCCGCCGTTGAACGCCGGAAATACGCCGTTGCCGACACCGTTGTAGGCGTAGTCGTTCGACTTGATGAAACTGTAGCTCGTGAAGTCGGGCAACCATTGCAGCGTGCCCTTGCCGTTGCCGCAGGCCCCGTAGGGCGCCGATTGCGGAAACGCGATCGGGCAGTTGCGCGACACGTCGAGCAGGCTGTCGCCAAAACCGTAGATCGTCCCAAGCTGCTGCGCCTGCGCGCCGGCGACAGGCATCCCCGCGGCCAGCAGCAAGGCTGCGGCCGGCATCACCGATTTCAACGTCACGGTGAACCTCCCCGTTGTGATTAGCGTCCCTCGACGGCGTCTGTTGCGCCTGTGCAGGAAAGCTAACACAGAAAATCTATTATGAAAGATAAATCTCCTATAGGAGATTTCTTCATCGCAGAATGCTGCATGCGCCACGTGATCACGGTCGGGCGCGCCGCGCCCGCCGCGGCGCCTCGACCGTGCGCCGCTGCGGTCGCGTGACATCAACAAAGAAAACGCCGTCCCCTTGCAGGGACGGCGCACGCGACGCACGCAGTACTGAAACGCTTCTTAGTGCTTGCCGTGGTGCTCGGCGTGATGCCGGCTGGCCTCGGTGTGATGATGCTCGGCGTGGCTGGCGTGGCCATAGGCGGTGTGGGCGTGGTGCGCGGCCTTCTCGTGGTCGCCAGCTTCGTGGTGCTTGGCGGCTTCGCGGTGGTGACGCGCCGCGTGCTCGTGGTGTTCAGCTGCCTTGTGGTGGTGATCAACGCCTGCGTGGTCGCTCATTGTTGCTCTCCCGGTTTGGCAAACGAAGTCCGGAAGGCTTACGCAAAACCGCTGACATTATGCTGACGGCTGCAAGACAGCTTTGTTGCGGCCGTTCATCTATGTTGCGCCCCGGTCCGTGACCGCAGCGCACAATCCCGCCGCTCACGAATTCGTCACCGCGCCATCCCGCCTTGGCGGTGGTGGCGGGAATAAACCCCCACCCCCGCCAGTCACGTCCCCGGAACCCAATCCCTGGGCCCAAGGGGGGCCAAGGGAGCTTCACCGGAGACAGCCCATGAGCGGACACGATCACGACCACCACGACGAGGACAAAGGCATCAGCCGACGCAAGGTGCTGGAATGCATGACCTGGGCCGGCACCGGCGTGGTGTGGACGATCACCGGCGGCGTGCCGCATTCGCTCGGCATCGTCGGCTCGGCCGCAGCCGCGGAAGCCGGCGGCATGACCTTCATGCAGATCAGCGACAGCCATGTCGGCTTCGACAAGCCGGCCAATCCGAACGCCATCGGCACGCTGGAGGAGGCGATCAACAAGGTACGCGCGATGCCGATGAAGCCGTCCTTCATGATCCACACCGGCGACATCACGCATCTGTCGAAGGCCTCCGAATTCGACGATGCCGAGCGCATCATCTCGCAGGCCAAGCTCGACGTGCACTATGTGCCGGGCGAGCATGATTTCATCGACGAGGAGGTCAAGTTCTACAAGGAGCGCTACGGTCGCGGCACCAAGGGCGCCGGCTACTATTCCTTCGATGCCGGCGGCGTGCACTTCATCGGCCTCGTCAACGTCGTCGACCTCAAGGGCGGCGGCCTCGGCAATCTCGGCAACGAGCAGCTGGAATGGCTGGAGAACGACCTCAAGGGCCGCTCCAAGTCGACGCCGATCGTGCTGTTCGCCCACATCCCGCTGTGGACGGTCTATCCGCAATGGGGCTGGGGCACCGAGGACGGCGCCCGCGCGCTGGAATACGTCAAGGGCTTCGGCTCGGTCACCGTGCTCAACGGCCACATCCACCAGGTGATGCAGAAGGTCGAGGGCAACGTCACCTTCCACACCGCGCGTTCCACCGCCTTCCCGCAGCCGGCACCGGGAGCAGCCCCCTCGCCCGGTCCGATGAAGGTCGAGGACGCCAAGCTGCGCAGCATGCTCGGCGTCGCCAGCATCAACTTCAAGCAGAACAGCCAGCCGCTGGCGATCATCGACACGCCGCTGCAGGGTTAAGGGAATCAACCGATGAGCTCGATCAATCGCCGCGACTTCGGCATCGCCGTGGTCGCGACCATGCTGCTGCCCGTCACCGCCGCCCGCGCCGAGGACCCCGTTGCGGTCCATATCGATAACTTCGTGTTCGTGCCGGCCCAGCTCGAGGTGAAGCCGGGCACCACCGTGACCTGGACCAACCGCGACGACATCCCGCACACCGTGGTGTGTGCGGGCAAATTCCGCTCCAAGACGATGGACACCGACGGCAGCTTCTCGTTCACCTTCACGGAAGCCGGCGAATACAAGTATTTCTGCTCGCTGCATCCGCACATGACAGGCAGCATCAAGGTTGGGTAACGTGACCAGCCACACCATCACAACCATGCCCGGCCGGTGGGTGGCTTCCGCCCCCGGCCGGGCGCAAATCGTTTCAGGACAAGCCGTCTCAGGACATGCCGGGCAGGACAAGATGGTTGCGAAAGCGACGCAAGACGATCCGGAAAGGGCGCGGCGCTTCCGCGAGGCGGCGCTGCCCTATCTCGACGATGCCTACACGCTGGCGCGCTATCTCTTGCGCGATGCCGCCGACGCCGAGGACGCGGTGCAGGAATGCTACCTGCGCGCCTACAAGCATTTCGACAGCTATCGCGGGCCGGCGATGAAGCCGTGGCTGTTCGCGATCCTGCGCAATGTCTGCCGCGCCGAATATGCCAGACGCAAGTCCGCGCCGACCGTGGTCGAGGAACTTCCCGAAGGCGCCGATCAGGCACCGATGTGGAATGAAGCCCCGGAGACGCCGGAGAAGACGCTGCTGCGCCGCTTCGACGGCGACACCGTGCGCAAGCTGGTGGCGGCACTCGCCGAGCCGTTCCGCGAGACCTTTGTGCTCAGGGAAATCCAGAATCTTTCATACCGCGAGATCGCCGATGTCGCCGCCGTGCCCGTGGGCACCGTGATGTCCCGCCTCGCGCGCGCCCGCGCCATGCTGCGATCGGCCTGGCTGGCGGAACAGGAGCACGTGAAATGAACTGCGAGGAAGCCGAAGTGCTGATCCACGCGCTGCTCGACGGCGAGCTCGACGCCGGCCATGCGCGCGAGGTGGAAGCCCATGTCGAAGGCTGCGCGCACTGCGCCGCGCTGATGAAGGAATACCAGGAGATCCGCCAGGCCATGGCCGAGAGCGAGGTGCGCTACAAGGCGCCGCTCGAGCTGCGCCGGAAGATCGAGAAGGCGCTGCCGCAGCCGCAAACGCAAGTACAAGGCGCACCCAGCCGGCGCTCGGTGCTGCGCGGCTTCGCGATGGGCTCCGCGGTGTCGGCGATCGCCGCCACCGGGCTGTTCGCGATCGCGCTGCGCAATGACGACGAGCAGCGTATCGAGTCCGAAGTGGTGTCGGCGCATCTGCGCTCGCTGCAGGCCGGCCACCTCACCGACGTGATCTCGACCGACCAGCACACGGTGAAGCCGTGGTTCAACGGCAAGCTCGACGTCTCGCCGCCGGTGATCGACCTCACCGCGCAGGGCTTCACCCTGATCGGCGGCCGGCTCGACTACGTCAACACCCGCGAGATCGGCGCCGTGGTCTACAAGCGGAGGCAACACGTGATCAACCTGTTCGTGGCGCAGACCGCGAACACCGAACGCCGCCCGGCGACGATCACGACGTTGCAAGGCTTCAACATCCGCCGCTGGAGCGACCGCGGCCTGAACTACTGGGCCGTCAGCGACATCGGCGCCGACGAGCTGACGGAGTTCGGCGACAAGTTCGAGACTGCGATGCAGGCGAACAAGGAAGGATGAGTTTTGTAGGGCGGATTAGCCGAAGGCGTAATCGGCCGATCTATCGCAAGTCAGCGGCGGGTTACGTCTTCGCCTAACCCGCCCTACGAAACTACGCTGACTTTCTGACCGCGTTGTCGACCAGCGTCTTGCCGAGCGACCAGATCGCGCCGGGCACCTTGTGGCTGGCGGCGATCACCTCGTCGAAGGATTTCTCGATCCAGCTGCAATCCTGCTCGGTGATGACGAGCGGCGGCAGCAGCTTGATGGTATGGAGACCGTGGCCAGCGACCTGGGTGAGGATCTTGTGATCCTTGAACAGCGGCACCGTGATGAGCTGGCAGAACAGGCCTTTGTTGGCGGTCTCTAGCAGGTTCCACGACGCCTTCAGGCGCAGCGATTTCGGCGGACCGAATTCGACGCCGATCATCAGGCCCTTGCCGCGGACTTCCTTCAGGAGCTCGTAGCCCGGCACCATGCGCGTCAGCGCCAGACGCAGCTCGGCGCCGCGCTTGGCGGCATTCTCCACCAGCTTCTCGCTCTTCATCACGTCGAGCGTGGCGATGCCGGCGGCCATCGCCAGATCGTTCTTGGCGAAGGTCGAGCCGTGCACCACGGCGCGATCCATCTGGTTGAATATCTTGTCGAAGATGTTCTTGCGCGTCAGCAGCGCGCCGATCGGCACGTGGCCGCCGGACAACGCCTTCGCCAGCAGCACCATGTCGGGCTCGATGCCCCAGTGCTCGATGGCGAGGAACTTTCCGGTGCGGCCGATGCCGGTCTGAATCTCGTCGGCGATGAACAGCGTGCCGTATTTGCGGCACAGCGCCAGCGCGCCGGGCAGGAACTCGTCGGTGGGCATGTTGACGCCCTTGCCCTGGATCGGCTCGACGATGAAGGCGCCGACCTGGCGCGACGACAGCGCCTTCTCCAGCGCTTCGAGATCGTTGAAGGGGATCGCCGTGCAGCCCGGCAGCAGCGGCTCGAAGCCGCCGCGGAAATTCGAATCATCGGTCAGCGACAGCGCGCCGTAGGACAGGCCGTGGAACGAATGGCTGCAATAGACGATGCCGGGACGGCCGGTGGCGCCGCGCGCGAACTTGATCGCGGCTTCGACGGTTTCTGCCCCGGAATTGGCGAAAAACACCTTGTCCAGATATGGAACATGTTCCAGCAGCCGTTCCGCAAGCACGCCGGCGAGCGTGGAGACGTCCAGCTGCACGAGATTCGGCAAATCGGCGTCGAGCACGCTCTTCAGCGCACTGCGTAGCGCCGGATGATTGCGGCCAATCGCAAAAACGCCAAATCCGCTCAATAGATCGAGGTAACGAGCACCCTGACGATCGAAGAGATACTGGCCTTGCCCCTTTCGGAAGCCGACGTCGTAACCGATGGTTTTGAGAACGCGAACCAGCTGTTCGTTGAGATGCCGCGTGTGCATCGCACCGCGCTGGCCCTCCCGCTCCACAAAAATCTCGGAAACGTCTAAATTGGAACTTACCATTCGTTACATACGTCGGTTGATGGCCATCTCGTCAACTTAAAACGCCCGAGGGCGGCGTTTTGCCCTCTCCTCGGATCGTCCACTTAAGCACAGGTCTGGACCATGTTGCACTGCCCAAGAACTTTCGCGCGCACAATAGCCTTTTCAGGTTTATTTTTGGCCACCGTACTAACACCGGCACTGGCTGCAGACCCAACCGGCGACTGGAAGGTCGCCGATGGTGTCGCCACCATTCGCGTCGCTCAATGTAATGGTAGCATGTGGGGTGCGGTCTCCTGGGAAAAAACCCCCGGCGGCAAGGATAAGAACAATCCCGATCCGGCGAAGCAGAGCCGGCCGACGCTCGGCATGCCGATCCTGATCGACATGAAGAAAAAGTCCGGCGCCGATGCGTGGGAAGGTCAGGTCTACAACGCCAAGGATGGCCAGCTCTACAGCTCGACCATCAAGCCCGTCGGCACCGACCAGCTCGAGATCCAGGGCTGCGTGCTCGGCTTCCTCTGCGGCGGCGAGACCTGGACCCGCGTCGGTCCGCCGATTCCGCTGAGCGTTGCCGGCAATCCGGCGGCGAAAGGCACAGCGCCCAAATCGGCACCGCCGAAGACCACGGGCGCAGCCGTACCTGCGGCCAAGGGCCAGAAGCAGGCTGCGAACGCGCCGGCCGATATCGGCGATATCTGCCTGCTGCCAGAGATCGCGCATCCGGCGCCGACACCGACGCGTTAGATCGGCAACGCGTCACAGGTGACCGGTCGCCGTCCCGTCAGGTGACGTCGTCGCCTTGCGCGGCATCGCTCGCAACCTCGCGCGGCTTGCCCATCAGCGCGGGCTGGAACAACAACACCGCCGCGAGCGTGGTGACGAGCGACAGCGCGAGCAGCTTGCCCATGCTCGCGGTGCCGGGATGACTGGATAGCCAAAGGCTGCCGAACGCGGTCGCCGTCGTCAGCGCGCTGAAGAAGATCGCGCGCGTCAGGCTCGATTGCAGCAGGTTCGTCCTGCCCTGCCGCCACGCCGTGACATAATAGATCTTGAAGGCGACGCCGACGCCGAGCAGCAGCGGCAGGGCTACGATGTTGGCGAAGTTGAGCGGCAAGCCGATCAGCACGCAGATTTCCATCGTCACGATGCCGGCGACCAACAGCGGCACCAACGTCATCAGCACGTCGGTCACCCGCCGCAGCGTCAGGTACAGCAGCACGCTGATGCCGACCAGCGCCAGGATGCCGGCGTGGATGAACGCGTCCACGACGACATCGCCCGACTTCAGGATCGAGACCGGGCCGCCGATCGCGGTCGGCTCGGCAGCCAGCACGGCGTCGGCAAAGCGGCGCAGATTGTCGTTGTCGTTCGGATCGCCCTTCGGCTCCGCCTCGACGCGCATCAGGCCGTCCTTGGTCTTCCAGACCGCGACGAATTCCGGCGGCAACGTCTGCAACGTGATGGTCTGGGCCTGCAGCGTGTTCCTCAACTGATCGAACACGATCTTCAACGGCGCGACGAAGATGTTCTGCGCCTTGTCGCGGGTCGCCTGGTTGGAATCGGCGAGCTTCTGCAGTGAGTCCGCCAGCCGGCGCGAGGCCACGGCCCCGGGTCCCTTGCCGTCGCCGGCGGTCTTGCGCAGGCTGTCGACCGAACTCTTCAGCGACTCGACGTTCTCCTGATCCGAGGGCGCCGGATCGACCGAGTCAGGGTTGAGCGCGGGACCGAGCGTCTTGGCCGCCTTCGCGATCAGCTGCAGCTTGGCCGGCTGGTCGTCGGGCACGAAGCTGTCGAGCGACATCACGCGCGCCACTTCCGGCAACTTCTCGAGCTTGGCTTCGATTTTCCTGGCGTCGGCTTCCGAGTTCGTCATCACGTTGATGGCGTTGGCGCCGGTGTTCGGATCCTTGCGCAGATCGAGGAAGGTCGCGATCGATTCCGCGTTCTTGTTGCGCAGGTTGATCGGATTGAAGTCGAACTTCATCCAGTGCAGCAGCGGCAGGCCGGCGACCGCGACCAGCAGCGTGCCGACGATGATCGGGATGCGATGCTTTTCCAGGAAGTGATCGACCGGCGCGAGGAACGCGTAGCCGACGGCTTCCTTCTCGCCGGGCGGATTGAGCAGGTCGAGCAGCGCCGGCAGCACCGTGATGCTGGTGATGAACGCGATCAGCATGCCGGCGCCGGCGATCTTGCCGAGTTCGGAGATGCCCTTGTAGTCAGTCGGCAGGAAGCACAGGAAGCCGACTGCGGTGGCCATGGCCGCGAGCGACAATGGCACCGCCGAACGGTGAGCGGCGTTCTCCAGCGCCAGCACCAGATTGTCGTTCTTGAATCGCTCGGAGCGATAGCGGACGCTGAACTGGATGCCGAAGTCGACACCGAGGCCGATGAACAGCACCGCAAAGGCGATCGACAGCAGATTGAGCGATCCCACCAGCATCAGCCCAACCGCCGTGGTGATGGTCAGGCCGACGAACAGGTTGACGAACACGGCGAAGATGATCTTGGCGGAGTGCAGCGCGAGCCAGAGGATGACCAGCACGATCACCACGGTGCCGATGCCGTTGACGATCGCCCCGTCCTTCACGGTGGCGTATTCTTCATTGGCCATCGGGACGGGCCCGGTCAGGCGGACGCGCGCATGATACTCGGTCGGGAATTTCAGGTCGGCGGCGGCCTGGCGGATCGCATCGGTTGCCGACTTGCCGGGCTCCAGCGCCGAATAATCGATGATCGGCTTGAACTCGATGAAGGCGCGCTTGTCCGCATCGGTCAACGGCGTGTCGCTGGTCAGTTCACGCCAGGAGAATGTCGCGTCGCCCTTGGTCAGAACCTGATCGACCGTATCGGCGATCAGGCCGAAGGGACGCGCGGCATTGTCGAGATTGGCCTGTCCCCGCTTGACGCCGGCAAGGCCGGTTTCAAGCGCGCCCGTCAGGCCCCGGATCGAGGGATCGCCCGCCATGATCTCGATCAGCGGCGCGGCCTGCCCGAGCTGTTGCACCGTCTTGCCAACCTCTTCGGTGGGCAGGAACAGAAGCCCGTTCTTTTCGAAGAACTCGCCGGAGCCGAGCGGGGTGACGGATTCGAAGTTCTTCTTGTCGGCCGTGAGCTTCTCGGCCAGCGCCTTCGCCGCAGCGCCGGTCAGTTCAGGCGTCGCACCCTCCACCACGGCGAGAATGAGACGATCGCGATCGAACGCTTCCTCGAACTGGTTGTCGCGCTTGCGCCAGTCCAGATCGGGCGCGATCAGCTTGTTGATGTCGGTGTTGATGGAAAAATTGCGGGCCGTATAGAAGCCGGCACCGACCGTAAGGATCAGCGAAAAAATGACGACAGGGAGGGCAAAGCGCGTACACGTCCGAACAACTGAGACGACAATATTTGTCAGCACTTCGTATCTTTCTAATCTCTGGGAAGCGTTGGCCGAAAACGCCCGCTGTCTAGCGGAGTTCCCGGGGCCGATCTAATGTTGTTTTGTTGCGGCCCTCGACGTCTCGGTGAGGGACCCAAACAGCAGGAACGGCTACGAGCCGACGGTATAGACCGCCTCACTGGGCGATAAAGTGACGAACAAGTGAGAGAGACCGACGGTCGCAGGGGCAATTCCTCTATACTATAATACCTATTAAATCCGCATCACAGACAACGGCTCTTTTCGCGGCGCCACCTTTTTGGCACAAAGCCCTGTACTTCCATGCGCTTGGGACGTGGAACTGGTACAGCAATCGTGACGGCGTGGATATTGCAGCTCATACACTGCGGTCTCCGGCCCGGTGACGTGCGGCGCCGAAATGGCCGCAAGAGCATTGAACGAGACCGGTGCAATTTGCGTAACAGACGTCCTATGGAAGTTTTCCTTGCTCAGCCGCGCGGCTTTTGCGCGGGCGTGGTGCGCGCCATTGAGATCGTCGAACGGGCGCTCGAGAAATATGGCCCGCCGGTCTATGTCCGCCACGAGATCGTGCACAACAAATACGTGGTCGAAAGCCTGAAGAAGAAGGGCGCGATCTTCGTCGAGGATCTCTCCGAGGTACCGCCCCGGGCGGTCACCGTGTTCAGCGCCCATGGCGTGGCCAGGAGCGTCGAGGAGGAGGCTGCGGCAAGGGACCTCCCGGTGCTCAATGCCACCTGCCCGCTGGTCACCAAGGTCCACAACCAGGGCAAGCGCTACATCGCCAAGGGCCGTGCCCTGATCCTGATCGGACATGCCGGCCATCCCGAGGTCGAGGGAACCATGGGACAGGTTCCCGGGCCGGTTCTGCTGGTCCAGAGCGTCCAGGACGTGGCGGAACTCACCTTGCCGACCGACACCCCGGTGGCCTATATCACCCAGACCACGTTGTCCGTGGATGACACAAGGGACATAATCGGGGCACTTCAGGCGAAATTTACAGATATTCAAGGCCCGGACATCAGGGATATCTGCTATGCGACACAGAACCGCCAATCTGCGGTAAGGGACCTCAGCAAGCTCGTGGACGTCATATTGGTGGTAGGGGCCGCCAACAGTTCCAACTCGAACAGGCTTCGCGAGATCGGCACCGAGGTCGGCGTCGCGAGTTACCTCATTGCCGATGGGAGCGCGCTCAACCCGGACTGGCTGAAGGATGCGAAGGCCGTCGGCATTACGGCGGGCGCTTCGGCGCCTGAAGTTCTGGTCGACGATGTCATCGAGGCGCTGCGGCGTATCGGACCTGTCACGGTCTCGGTCGTTCCGGGCCGAGAAGAGAATATCGAATTCCGGCTGCCAGCCGAACTGACTGCGGGCTGAGCTGAACCCACTTCCGTTAAAGTGCAGAAAGAAAATCGTCTAATGGCTATACCGTTCTTCAAGGAAATGCGTATCGGCGGTTATCTGATCAAGCAGAAGCTGCTTGGCCGCAAACGCTATCCGCTCGTGCTGATGCTCGAACCCTTGTTCCGCTGCAATCTCGCCTGCGTCGGCTGCGGCAAGATCGACTATCCGGACGCGATCCTCAACCGCCGCATGACCGCGCAGGAATGCTGGGACGCTGCCGATGAATGCGGCGCGCCGATGGTGGCCATCCCCGGCGGCGAGCCGCTGATCCACAAGGAGATCGGCGAGATCGTGCGCGGCCTCGTGGCGCGCAAGAAATTCGTCTCGCTGTGCACCAATGCGCTGCTGCTGGAGAAGAAGCTCGATCTGTTCGAGCCGTCGCCGTACCTGTTCTTCTCGGTGCATCTCGACGGCCTGAAGGACCATCACGACAAGGCGGTGTCGCAGAAGGGCGTGTTCGACCGCGCCGTCTCCGCGATCAAGGCGGCGAAGGCCCGCGGCTTCACCGTCAACGTCAACGCCACCATCTTCGACGGCCACCCGGCCGAGGAGATCGCAAAATTCCTCGACTTCACCACCGAGCTCGGTGTCGGTGTCTCGATGTCGCCGGGCTACGCCTATGAGCGCGCGCCCGACCAGGAGCACTTCCTCAACCGCACCAAGACCAAGAAGCTGTTCCGCGACGTCTTTGCGCTCGGCAAGGGCAAGAAGTGGAACTTCATGCATTCCGGCCTGTTCCTCGACTTCCTCGCCGGCAACCAGGAATACGAGTGCACGCCCTGGGGCATGCCGGCGCGCAACATCTTCGGCTGGCAGAAGCCGTGCTACCTGCTCGGTGAAGGCTACGCCAAGACCTTCAAGGAGCTGATGGACACCACCGATTGGGAGACCTACGGCACCGGCAAGTACGAGAAGTGCGCCGACTGCATGGCGCATTGCGGCTACGAGCCGACCGCGGCGACCGCTGCGATCAACAATCCGCTGAAGGCGATGTGGGTGTCGCTGCGCGGCATCAAGACGTCGGGCCCGATGGCGCCCGAGATCGACATGTCGAAGCAGCGCCCGGCGCAGTACATCTTCTCGCAGCAGGTCCAGAAGAAGCTCTCGGAGATCCGCCGCGACGAAGCGGTCGCCGCCGAGCAGAAGGCTGCCCAGAAGGCTTCGACGGCCGCGTAAGTCGCGCCCCGAGGCGAGAATCAAAAAGGCCCGATCGCATCGCGATCGGGCCTTTTGCTTTGGGCTTGTGCTTCGAGCTGGTTTGCGGTTGATCCGGCGCGGGGCCGCGACCTGGATCAGGCCGCCTGCGCCGTCACCAGAACGTCTTCCACCGGCACCAGCACGTCGCTGCCGAGCAGGAAGCCGCGGCAGCCGCGCAGCGAGCGCAGCGCGCGGTTGAAGTCGATCCCGGTCGACACCAGCGCGCGCAGCGTGCGCGGATTGCGCACGATGCCGCGCAGCACCTTGCGCAGATCGATGTCGCCATTCGGCTTGACCGCGGATTTCGCCAGTTCCGGCAGCGCGCGGTGGGCCGGATCGCTGATCACGCGCAGTGCGGCGAACGGAATGCCGGCATCGGTGGCATAGGCCGCCGCGATGTGGCTCTCCATGTCGACAGCAGCGGCACCGGTCATCGAACGCAGCGCGGCCTTGCAGGCCTTCGCCGCAATCACCTCTTCCACACCGGCAAGGCTGCCGCGGACGATCCTGCGGCGCTTCAGCGCTGCGCTGGCGATCATTTCCTCGTTCAGCGCGGATGCCGCCAGGAACCTGGTATCGCCGGACATCACTTCGGTCGCGACCACGACGTCGCCCGACTTCAGCGACGGGTCGAGCCCGCCGGCCACGCCGAACGAAATCACGCCACGGAAGGTGGTCGGATCCAGCGTCGCCAGCAGCGCGCGGAGCTGCTGCGGGTCGCTCGAGCTGCAAATCACGATCATGCCGGGACCCGCCGCGATACGGGCCTCCTGCACCAGTCCAGTCACAATCAACACCGGCCGAGGATCAATTTTGTTGTCCACGGTCTCGGCGGCCCCCGCCTCAATCACATCCCGACCCCTACCACCCTGCTATTGGTGCTTCTCAAATTCCGATACCGCGCCAGCGCCCAGAGCGGAAAGAACTTCGAGTAGCCATGATATCGCAAGTAAAACACCCGCGGAAACCCCGTAGCCGTGTATCGCTGCTCGTCCCACAGCCCTTTTTCCGTCTGTGTTGCCTTTAGGTACTCCACCCCCCGGGCAACTGCGGGATTTTCGACCTCTCCGGCCGCCATCAAGCCAAGCAAGGCCCATGCCGTTTGCGAGGATGTGGATGGTGCCGTCTCGTAACCCTTGTAGTCCAGGCGATAGCTGACGGCGTCCTCGCCCCAGCCGCCGTCCTGATTCTGGATCGACAGCAGCCAGTCGGCCGCCCTTCGAATCATCGGGTCGTTGCGGCCGATGCCTGAGACATTGAGCGCGGATAGCACCGACCAGGTGCCGTAGACGTAGTTCAGGCCCCAGCGGCCGTACCAGGATCCCTCGGCGAGCTGGGTGCGGCGCAGATAGGCGATACCGTCGGCCATCGCCTTGCTGCTATCAGCGGTCTCGCCGAGCTGGCCCAGCATCGAGATGCAGCGCGCGGTGACATCCTCGGTCGGCGGGTCGAGCAGCGCGCCGTGATCGGAGAACGGGATGTTGTTGAGGTAGTATTCGAGGTTGTTGGCGTCGAACGCAGCCCAGCCGCCGTCGCGGCTCTGCAACCCCTCGATCCATTCGACACCGCGTGCGATCGCAGCGTCATATTCCTTGGTTCCGGTCTGGCGCCGCGCGCGGTCCATCGCCATGACGACCACGGCGGTATCGTCGAGATCGGGATAGTGGTCGTTATTGTACTGGAACGCCCAGCCGCCGGGGCGAACGTCCGGCGCCTTGACCGCCCAGTCGCCCTTCAGCTCGAGCACCTGGCGCGGCTTCAGCCAGTCGAGCCCTTCCTTCGCCCTGGCAAAGCTGTCGCCGCCGACCTCCTCCAGCGCGTGGCAAGTCAGCGCGGTGTCCCACACCGGCGAGACGCAGGGCTGGCAATAGGCCTCGTGCTCGCCGATCACCAGCAGCTTGTCGAGGCCGCGCCGTGTGGTGGCGCGCGGCGGATAATTCTCGTCCTTGCCGAGCGCCTCGTACATCATCACGATGTTGGCCATCGGCGGATAGATCGCGCCCATGCCGTCTTCGCCGTTCAGCCGCTCCTCGGTGAAGGCGAGCGCGGCGTCGATCGCGCGCTGGCGCAGGCGCTTCGGGAACATCGGCTCGATCACGCGCAGCACGGCGTCGAGCGAACGGAACAGATAGAACCAGCTCGCGCTCTGATGCGGCGCCTTCGGCGCCATGCGGATCGTCTTCGGATCCTCCAGGAACAATTCGTCGATGCCGACGCCCTTCGGGTTCTTCGCCTGCGGCTTCAGCGCGGCCAAAACCATCAGCGGCACCATCGTGGTGCGCGCCCAGTAGGAGATCTTGTTGATGTGGAACGGCGACCACATCGGCAGCAGCATGATCTCGATCGGCAAGACCGGCGTGGCGCGCCAGGTCACGACGCCGTAGAGCGCGAGCAGGAAGCGCGTGAAGACGTTGCTGCCCGAGGCGCCGCCGCGCGCGCGGATCGCCTCGCGCGCCTTGACCATGTGCGGCGCACCGACGGAATCGCCGATCATCTTCAGTGCGAAATACGACTTCACGCTGGCGCTCATGTCGAACGGGCCGTCATGGACCAGCGGCCAGCCGCCATGCGCGCCCTGGACGCGGCGCAGATAGGTGGCGATCTTGGCTTCGAGCGCGGCATCGACCGGCTCGGCGAGATAGTGGCGCAGCAGGACATATTCGGCCGGAATGGTGCTGTCGGCCTCGAGTTCGAACACCCAATGGCCATCGGCCTGGCGATAGCCGAGCAGCGCCTCGGTCGCCCTGGAGATGCTGGTCTGCAGCGCGACGGGGTCGACTGGCGCGACGGGGTCGGCTGCGACGCTGTGATCGCTCGAAAGCATTTCGCTCGATATCCTCTTCATCGCGGGCCGGCTCACACGGAGCCGGCGTCGCTGCAACAGGTCAAATCCAGAGCGTTTTCGAGCGAAGTGGACACCGGTTCGCGTGAAGAAAACGCGTCAAACTAAATCCAGAACCCCATCCCGATTTGATCGGTACGGAAAGGGCTCTAGCGTCTGGCGAGAACCAGATCGGCGGCGCGATCACCCGACCGCACCGATCCCTCGATGGTTGCCGGCAACCCGGTAGCAGTCCAGTCGCCGGCGAGAAACAGGTTTTTTTGGCTCGTTTCAGGCCCCGGACGTAAGGAGTTCTGCTCCGGCGTGGCCTCAAATGTGGCACGGCGCTCGCGCACGATCTGCCAGGGCGGCAGCTCGCCGGAAACGCCCGCGGCCTTGCAGACGTCGCGCCAGATCGCTTGCGCCAGCTCCTCGCGCGGCATGTCGACCAGGCGATCGCCATTCGAGATCGTCACCGACAGCCGCTGCGGGAACGCGAACAGCCATTCCACGAGGCCGCCGACGACGCCGAGGATCGGCGCGGCGTCCCGCGGCGGATCGATGCGGAAATGCGCATTCACGATGGCGCGGAACTTGGACGGCGTTTTCAGGCCCGGCAGCAGCGACGCCGCTGCGCGCGGCGGCACCGCGAGCACGACGGCATCGCCATCGGCCAGCGCGATCGTGTCCCCGCCGCCGAAATCGAGCTCACCGACGCGATCGCCCGCCATCGCGAAGGCGCGCAGCTCATGGCCGAACTGGACGCTGTGGCCGCGCTCCTGCAACTGCTTCACGGCGGGCTCGATCAGCACCGAGCTCAGGCCGTCGCGCGCAATCAGCGGACGGCAGGCCTGCCCGCCCGCCAGCAGCGTCTCGCGCACGATGGCGCCGGCGAGCCCGGCCGAGCCTTCCGGCGGATCGACGTTGAGGGCGGCGAGCAGCAGCGGCTGCACCAGGCGGTCATACAGCGTGCCCTTGCAGGGAATGGTGTTGCCGACCAGCTTGTCGGTGCCGGCCCAGGCCAGCGGCGCCAGCGCGAGATAGTCGCGCAAGCTGGTGTCGGGGACGCGGCGCGCTTCGTCGAACACCCAGAGCGGCAGGCGGCTCGAGCCGAGGTCGAGCTGCCAGCGCTGGCCGGTCCTGAGATCGACGAACGGAAACTGCGCGCTGGCCGGTCCGACCAGCCCGGCCTCGGTGCCGATCGAACGCGCATAGCTCAGCGCGTGACGGTTGCCCGACAGCAGGAGATGGTTGCCATTGTCGATGGTGAGGTTAGTGGCGGCGTCGAAATAGGATCGGCAGCGGCCGCCGGCCTGTTGCGTCGCCTCGTGGACGGCGACCATGGTGCCGCCGTTGGCGAGCCGCACGGCGGCCGAGAGGCCGGAAATACCGGCGCCGATGATATGAACGGTGTTTTGCATCAGATGATCGCGTAACGAAGCAGGATGCCGATCTTGGCGGCCTTGGAGACACGCACCGGTGTGCGCGGTGCGGCGAAGCCGCGTGCAATCAACAGGTCGAGGATCGCGCGGTAGTATTTCGACATGATCCGCGGCGCGCGCACGGCGCGACGCGAATTGCGTTTCATGATCTCGTCGGACTTCTGGAAATGCATCTTGGCGCGCTCGGCGAGCGGCGCACACACTTTCGGAAGATTGCGGTCAGCCGTCACGCGGGCCGGATCATTGTTGGTGATGCCGGCGTGCCAGAGCCATTCGCGCGGCAGATAGAGCCGGCCGAGGCCGGCATCCTCGTCGATGTCGCGCAGGATGTTGGTGAGTTGCAGCGCGCGGCCGAGGTGATGGGCGAGCTGGATGCCATCCTCCTCGGGCAGGCCGAACACCCGCACCGACAGCCGGCCCACCGCGCTCGCGACCCGGTCGCAATAGAGGTCGAGCGTGGCGAGGTCGGGCGCACGGATGTCCTGCGGCACGTCCATCTCCATGCCGTCGACGATGGCGAGGAAATCCTCGCGCTTCAGGTTGAACGTCTTCACCGAGGCGGCGGTGTCCCTCAGCCTGTCGGGCGGATGGCCGGCATAGAGCGCGTCGATGTCGTCACGCCATCGCTGCAACGCGGCCAGCCGCTCCGGGCGCGGGCCGTCGGAATCGGCGATGTCGTCGACCTGCCGGCAGAAGCTGTAGATCTGGAACATGGCGTCGCGCTGCGCGCGCGGCAGGATGCGCATCGCGGCATAGAACGAGCTGCCGGACGCGGTGCTGTTGTAATCCGCTGCGTTGGCCGCCGCCTCGACGCTCATGCGCCGGCCGCCGTCTTGGCCGCCGCGCGGCGCCCGACGGCGCGGCGGGCGGTCTCGCCGGCGACGCCACCGAGGCTCTGCAGCAGCAGTTCGACCGGGCTCAAATGGACGCGCTCGCTGAGCGGATCGCGCACCTTCAGCAGGCCGACGATCTTGTCGGCAAAGGCCTGGATCACCGAGATCTCGAGGCCGAGCCTGAAATCCTTCACCTCGGCGGCGAGCGACCTGCTGTCCTCGAGCAGCGTCTCGGTGCGCACCGCGAGCGCCTGCAGGCATTTGAGCAGGGCCGGTGGCGACTTCGCCTCGCCGAGCATCTCGACCGTCGCGCCGGACGCGGCCAGCGCATCGCGCGGCAGGTAGACGCGGTTCAGATTACGAAAATCCTTGCCGCAATCCTGCAGATGGTTGTTGATCTGCAGCCCGGCGCACAACGCGTCCGAGGCGGCCCAGGTCGAGATATCCTCGCCATGCACGTCGAGCATGAAGCGGCCGACCGGCATCGCCGAATACCGGCAATAGTCGATCACGTCGTCCCAGGTCTCGTAGCGCAGCTTGGTGACATCCATGCGGAACGCGACCAGCACGTCGAGCGCATGCCGCGGCGGCATTCCGCGCTCGGCGAAGGCGCGGCGCAGCGTGACGGCCTCTTTCTGGGTGTCGCCGTTGCCGAGCAACTCAGCCTCCATGAGGTCGAGATAGCGCAGCTTCTCCTCCGCCGGCAGGGTGGCGTGGTCGGCGATGTCGTCGGCGGTGCGGACGAAATTATAGAAGGCCAGGATCAGGCCGCGATGCTGCGGATGAATGATCCACGACGCGACCGGGAAATTCTCGTCGCGGTGGGTCTTGCCGGATCGCAGGTCGCTCGCGGTGGTCATTGGAATTTTGGCTGCACGGGTTCTGACGCAGGCGCGAATGGTCGGGGCGCGTGCGAGGGATTTGCGAGCCCCATATAGGGGAATACGCCACCAAAACCAATGCCATCTGTGACCGTCGCCATGCATGGCCGCGGCCGGCACGGATGCCGGCCGCGGAGCTTGGCTAACGGTTCCTGGAGACCCGAATTGCGGCCTTACTGGCCGTGGGATTTCAGCACCGCGTCGCAGGCGGAGCTGATCTTGGCGCGGTTCTGTTGCAGGCAGGCGAGAATGGTGAAATCGCCCTGATCGATCACGGCGCGGCAGTGGCGCTGGACGTCGCGCGTGCAGGCCTTCTGCTCCTCGGCCGTGCCACGCTGCTCTTGCTGAGCGAATGCGCTCGATGAAAGCGGGATCGACAACAGGGCGAAAGCCAGGACAAATTTACGCATTGTATTCCTTCGTTTCCGACAGCAGAGAATCTGACCCCGAAAAAGCGCTTCGGCATGACCGGGTCAGATTTGGGGGATGTAGACGCGGCTTAAAGCAGCAACGGACTGACACAAGGACCGCTAAATGCGGCTAAATTTGCGACGCTGTAAACCCCCGACCAAGCTATTGATCCAAAACATTTATTTATTCTCTTGCGCAGCACGCGTTCGGGCGATTGCGGGCAACGCCTGCGCAAAGCTAGATGCCGCATCGCGCCGACGGACTTGATTCCGCGCCGCACGGACGGCGGCGCCCACACAGTCCTGTCGTTTGAACCTAACATACTGCGGTGACACTAAACCTTCGATGCGGCGAGGCGCTTTCTCGGCTCTCAAGAAGCGCTGATTTTCATGGGAAAATTCACGATGAAACTGTTTGGTTCCAGCCTTTCTGGCCAGGCCCTCAAGTTGGCTTGCGTCGGCGCCGCATTGATGCTGTCCGCCTCCGCGGGCCACGCCCAGTCCACGGGTCCGTTCGCCGGCTTTGCCGGGTCGTGGGCCGGAACGGGCACGGTCGCGTTGTCCAACGGCACCACTGAACGCATTCGTTGCAAGGCGGACTACAAGGTCGCCCCGTCGGGCATGGCTTTGAAGCAGACCCTGCATTGCGCCAGCGACAGCTACAAGTTCGACCTCTCCAGCGACGTCACCAGCCAGGGCGATCGCATCTCCGGCAACTGGAGCGAGGCGAGCCGCAACATCTTCGGCAATCTGCAGGGCACCGCCGGCGGCGGCCGCATCGACGTGTTCGTCGAGGCTTCGGGCTTTGCCGCGAATTTGAACCTGCAGACCAACGGCTCCAAGCAGGTCGTGCAGATCGACTCCAAGGGCGAGATCCGCGGCGTCACGATCACGATGACGAAGAGCTGAGGTTCGCCCCTCACCGGCTTACAGCAAAAAGGCCCGGTTCCGATGATCTCGGAACCGGGCCTTTTTCATTGTCCGGAGATCAGGCCTTTTCGATCGGCGCGGGTTGCCCCGGCTTGCCGCGAAGCCTTTGCGACAGGTTGATCAGGAACATCGAGGTCGGCCGCAGGATGAAGAGATCCGCGACCAGGGCTGCGACCATCGAGAACGCGCTGAGCCAGCCGAATAGCCGCAGCGACGGCAGGTCGGAGAACACGGTGACGACGAGGCCGCAGGCCAGCACCACCGTGGTCAGGATCAGCGCCGGGCCGACCAGCACGGTGGCACGCTCCACCGCGAGCTCCGGCGTGACGCCGGGCTTGGTCTCCAGCCGCAGGCGGTTGAGGAAGTGGATGGTGGCGCTGAGGCCCAGGCCGAACGAGACCGTGAGCGCCACGACGCTGGCGAACTGCAGCCCCTCGCCGAGCAGATAGAGCACGGTGCCCGACAGCACCACGGGGAAGATGCCGGGCAGGATGCAGGAGAACATCACCACGACCGAGCGGAACGCGAGCCCGATGAAGATCGCGACCAGCGCGAATTCGACGGTCAGCCCGCGGTTGAGCTTCTCGATCATGCTGGCGCTGTTGCGCGCCGCAATGGCCGAAAGTCCGGTGACCGCGATCTCGTAGCCGGGATGCTCGGCGCGGACCTTGTCGAGCTCGTGATCGAGCTTCTCGACCACCGGGAGAAGCTGGCTGGAATCGAGGTCGGGCACGCGGCCCGACACCACCACCGCGTCCTGGGCCTTGTCGATGAAGCGGCGCACCAGATGTTCGGGGATCAGGTCGACATATTCCTTGAGCGTGTTGACGTCGCTGGTGCCGGCCTTCTCCGCCAGCCAGCGGCGCAGGGTCTCCAGCGACCAGACGTTGCCGACGCCGGCGCTCTTCTCCACCATGGCATGGACATCGGCGATCGTGTTCAGCGTCTCCGGTGCGTAGAGCGAGGCGCCCTTGGGGAATTCGATCAGCACGTCGATCGGATTGGCGCCGGTCAGCTTGGCGTCGAGCCGGTTCGATGCCGCCACCGCCTGCCGCTTGTCCGGCACCTGGTCGGCCAGCCGGTAGCGCGGCTGCAGATTGGCATAGACGACGCCGAGGCTGCCGACGATCACAAGCGCGATCAGGCTGAACAGCCCGGGACGGCCGACCATGCGCACCGCGATCCAGTAGCAGAAATTGCGCAGCGCCTGCACGCCGGCATCGGCGCTCTGGAACTTGACCGCAAAGACCTTCTCGTTGCGCACCAGCAGGATGCCGAACACCGGCACCAGCGAGAGCACCGCGACCAGCGCGATGATGGTGGCCGCAAGCCCGGCTTCGCCGAACTTGCGGATCAGGTCGGAATCCGAGAATTGCAGCGCGATGAAGGAAATGCCCGCCGTGCCGTGGGTCAGCACGCAGGCCGGGCCGACCACCAGCACCGCGTTCTTGAACGCGGTGAACTTGTCCTGGCCCGCGATCAGCCGGTCGCGCGCCGCGAATGTCAGCTGCATCGAATCGGAGAAGCTGATCACCATGATGAGCGGCGTCATCACGTTGAGGAACATGTTGAGATTGAAATTGGCCCAGCCGAGGCCGCCGAGCGCAAGCAGGATCGCGATCATCGGCGGGAACGCCGCCGCCACCATAAAGGAGATCTTGCGGAAGAAGATGATGGCGATGATGCAGCCGGCGAGGATGCCGAGGATGTTGTAGGTCAGGCCGTCGCGCTCGACCGCGTTGCGGATCTCGAGCTGCATCACCGGCACGCCGGAGAGCTGGGCATTGAGCCCGCTGCCGGAGAGATCGTCGGCCATGATCTTTCTGATGTCGCCGACAGCCGTCGAGAGCTTGTTGCTGCCGACCACCTCGGGATCGAGCGACAGCACGATCAGCGCCAGCGTGCCGTCCTCCGACAACAGCTTGCCGCGGATGATCTCGTTGCTTTTGACGGTCTCGATGAACTTGGCGTAGGCGTCGCCTTCCGGCAATTCGTTCGGGAACAGCGCCGCCGGCAGCTTGCCGGGCGCCGGTGCCTGGCGCGCCGAGAACAGCGACACCAGGCCGCGCACTCCGTCGACGAGTTGCAAATCGGTGACCATGTCGCGCAGCTTGCCGAGATTGTCGCGCGCCAGCAGCGTCTTGCCTTCGACCACGACGAGGACGTCGAATTCGGTCGCCGGGAAGCGCTTGGTCACCGCCTCATACTGCTTGTAGTCCTTGGAGTTGGAACGGAACAGCTGCGACAGCGAGTCGTCGATTTTGATCCGGTGCACGCCGAACACGGCGCCGATCAACAGCAGCACGAGCACGATGCAGGACAGGATCGGCGCCCGCATCGGGATCAGGCCAAGCCGTTCGATCCCGAACGCGATGCTCGGCCCCGAGCGCGGCTCTTCGACCTTCTCGACGTGGACCTGACTTTCGGAATTCTTTTCGAGCATGCCCTGTCCAGTTCCTGAAATCGGCGCAGTCTGTTTCGCTGGGGTCTTGTGGCGCGATGCGGCTCGCGAGCGCGGTTGATCGGCGCTAGTCCTTGAAAACACGCGAATATTGACCGGCGCCGGTTTTACAGATCAGACCCTTTGCTCGCAAGCGCGCCCGCTTGCCCAAATCGGTCCGGAACCGTCGAATACCGTCGCCAAGTATCTGATTTGCCACACTCAGGTATCGCATTCCGGCACCGTCCCCGGCGCCTTTTGCTGTTCGGCGCGACTGCCGTGATCTGGCGTGCCGGATCGTCGCGCACAAGCCCAAGGCGTCCTGAACGGGGTCCTGATACGGCGCCCCTGATACGGCGTCTGGACGGGACATAGTACCGGCGCGGCCGGGATTGCGGCTATTCCGCGGGGACGGAGGCCTCGCGCAGCCGAAGCGAGTAGTTCGACGCATTCTGCCGCCCGCTCGAGGCGGCGCGCGCGAAGGTGATCAGATGATGGGCGACCAGAGTCGCTCCGATCAGGCCTTCGATGTCGCCGCGCTTGATCCGGCCCAGCGCGAACTTCCAGAACACGCGCCTGTAGTCGCCGAGCACGCCGACCTTCCAGAAGATGTTGCGCAGCATGATCAGGCCGCGGCGGATATTGGGCCAGGTCTTCATCTCCGGGCTGACCGGCATCTTGATGCGGTTGGCATAGGTGTAGTCGCATTGGTATTGGTAGCGCGCAAACAGCTTCGCAGGCTCGTAGGCGAGCTCCATGCATTTGCGCCAGGAGCTGACCACCTCGTCATACGGCAGCAGGAACTGGACGTTGGAATCGCGGCTGTCGTCGTCGATCAGCCTTCCCGCTTTTTCCAGGCGATCCCACAGCGGCGTCTTCGGCAGCGCCTGCAGCAGATTGATGGTCAACAGCGGAATGTGGGACTCGTCGACGAAGGACAACAGCGCATCGCCGGTCCCGGCCTTGTCGGTATCGAGCCCCATGATGATGCCGGAGACCACCTCCATCCCGAAGGAATTGATGGTGCGCACGCCCTCCAGGATCGGGACCATCATGTTCTGGTCCTTGTGCATCGCCTTCAGCGCATCCGGATCCGGCGTCTCGATGCCGACGAAGATCGTGACGAAGAAGGCCTCGCGCATCTTCTCCAGGATCTCCGGCCGCTTGGCGATGTTGAGCGTCGCCTCGCAGGCGAGCCGGGTGACGTAGCCGGTCCGCTTCTGCCACGCGATCAGATGTGGCAGCAGCTCGCTTGCGGCCTTGCGATTGCCGATGAAATTGTCGTCGACGAAATAGACCGTATCGGTCGCGCCGCAGGCACGCAGCTTGTCCAGCTCGGCGATGATCTGTTGGGGCGTTTTCAGGCGCGGATTGCGGCCGTAGAGACCCGGGATGTCGCAGAACTCGCACTGATAGGGGCAGCCGGAGGAAAACTGGATGCTGCCGAGAAAGTACTTCTTGGTTTCGGCGAGCTCATAGGCCGGCAGCGGAAACTCCGTCATCGGCAGGCGGTCTTTGGTCGTCAGCACCACCTGCTGCTCCGGCCGCGTGGTGTCCTCGGCCAGGCGCCTGAACAGCTCGTTGGTGGCGTCGCCGAGTTCGCCAACATGGAGGTAGTCGAATGAGGGATAGTAGTCCGGGCAGGCACTGACCGACGGACCGCCGATCGCGACCGGAAGGTCGTGGTCGTGCGCGCGATGACAGATGTCGTTCATCTGCTGGCGCTGGATGTGCATGCCGCTGACGAACACGGCGTCCGCCCACTCGAAATCCGCCTGGGTCGCCGGACGAAGATTCTCGTCGATGAAACGAACCGGCCAATTCTCGGGCAGATAGGCCGCGATCAGCAGCAGGCCCTGCGGCGGCATGAACGCCTTGACGCCGTCGGTGAGCGGGTAAGAGTGCTCGAACGTTCCAAAAGAGGACGTATAGCGCGGGAAGACGCACAGGATACGCCGTTCCGTTGCAATGCGCTCAGCTCTCATCAATCGACCCCGCAGTACCACCCAAATCTAACCACGAGCCGGAACGCTGGGCCAGAAATTCTTCAACATTGTGGCACCAGCTAACGTCACAACTCCGGGATGGTTGCTTAAAAGTGTGACGCGGCTTTCCGAAAAGATCACGCTCAAACAAAAAGCAAAAGCGCGATGACGATTCAACTCAGTCTCACCGCGGTTTAAGATGCGGTTTTCATATCGGTCAGCAGCCTGGAAGCAAATTCAGGCAATAGCCCTGCGTCGCCGACAAGGCGGAGGTCGGGCCCGGCGAGCCCTTCGCGCATCAGCCAGTCGTCGAATTCGGGCGCCCGCTTCAGGCCGAACAGGCCGCGGACATAGCGCGCGTCGTGAATCGAGCTCATCTGTCCGTTCAGCATGACGTCATCAGCGCCCGCGGTGCCCATCATCGAGGTCATGCCGGCGGCTGCCAGCAGCGTCAGCAGATTGTCCGCGTCGCCGGAATCGGCCTCGGTGTGACCGATGTGGCCGACGTCGACACTGATCGGCAAGCCGAGCAGCTTGCCGCAGAAATGGCCATCGAGCCCGGCGCGAATGATTTGCCTGCCGCCGTGGGGATGTTCGGGACCGATCGAGCCGACCACGCTGTTGACGAGCAGCGGATCGAAGGCACGCGCCACGGCGTAGGCGCGCGCCTCGCAGGTCTGCCGGTCGACCTGGTGGCGGGCATCGGCCGACGGCGCCGAGCCCTGCCCGGTCTGAAAATACATCACATGATCGCCGACGGTGCCGCGGCGGAGCGAGAGGGCGGCCTCGCGCGCTTCCCGCAACAGCGAGAGGTCGATGCCAAAACTGCGGTTCGCTGCCTCGGTGCCGGCGATCGACTGGAATACCAGATCGATCGGCAGCCCCTGCCCGATCAGGCCGAGCGTGGTCGTGACATGGGTGAGGACGCAAACCTGCGTCGGTATCGCCAGCCGCACGATGATGTCGTCGAGCAGCCGCAGCAGGGTTGCGATCACATTGGGATCATCGCTCGCCGGATTGATGCTGATGCAGGCATCGCCCGATCCGAGCAGCAGCCCGTCGAGGATCGAGGCGGTGATGCCCTTGACGTCGTCGAACCGGCGGTTGGGCTGCAGCCTGGCGCTCATCCTGCCGCGCAGGCCGATGGTGTTGCGGAAGCCGGTGGTCACCTCGCATTTCGCCGCAACCAGCATCAGGTCCTGGTTGCGCATCAGCTTCGACACCGCGGCCACCATCTCCGGCGTGACGGCGCGCGAGATCTTCCGCAGCGCCTCGCCGGTCGCGGCCTCCGACAGCAGCCAGTCGCGGAAGCCGCCGACGGTGAGCGACGACAGCGGCACGAATCCCGCGACATCGTGGCTGTCGAGGATCAGGCGGGTGACCTCGTCGTCCTCATAGGGGATCACCGGCTCTTCGAGGAACTGCCGGAGCGGCACATCGGCAAGCGCGCGCCGGGCGGCGAACATCTGCTCGGCCGTCTCGGCCGCGATGCCGGCCAAACGGTCGCCGGAGCGCGGGGCTGAGGCCTTGGCGAGCAGGTCGCGCAGGTCATCGAAGGCGTAGCTGGTGGCGTCGAGGGTGTGGCGATAGCGCATGGGGAAATTCGGACCTGAAAAGCAGGCCGGCGTAACCTAGCACCTCTTTGCGAAGTCCGAGCCGGCTTGCCGCCCCTGCGCATGCAATTCGCAAAGCCGGGGTGTGACAAGCTGCCGCAGTAATGCGCCGTGGTTTTAGCCGGTGAGACTCAGAGTTGTCGGTAAGCAATTGGCATTGCTGGAAAAAGTTTCAAAAATTGTATCGCCGAAAAGCACCTGCGTTAAGAAAACATCCATGAAGATTTTCCATAATTCCTAATCGGCCGAAGGTACTCCCCGGCCTCTTGGAGTGCCCCGATGTCAATTTCCCCTGCATCCACCGCCCTGTCGTCCCGTCCCCCGATGGCATCCCGATTCTCGCTCGCAGCCCGGCTATATTCGACATTCGCGCTGATTGCGGTGCTGACCGCAGCCATCGCCGCGCTCTCCGACTATAACACGCGGCGGAATGCCGAGCTGACCGAAGCCGTCGACCTCGCAAGCCGCGCCGCGCTCAATGTCGAGCGGGTCAACTCGCTGGTCTATGCGGTGGTCATGGAATCCCGCGGCATCTACATGTCGAGCGAACCCGCGACAGTGAAGAAGTATGGCGAAGGCCTCCTGAGGTTCAACGACAGCATCCTCGCCGTGGTCAAGAACTGGGAAACCCTGGTCCGGGCCGACGACGCCGAGCAGTTCGCAACCTTCAAGAAGCGCATCGCGCAGTTCATCGACTTCCGCAAGGAGCTGGTCCGCCGCGGTGTCGAGATCAATGCCGCTGCCGGACGCGAATGGGGCGACAATGACGCCAACCGCGAGGTGCGCAGCGCGCTGAACAAGGATCTCGAGGCGCTGTCGAAGGTCTATGCCGAGCGCAGCAAGCGGCTGGCGCGGCAGAGCGACGCCAACCGCGAGATGGCGCTGGTGCTGACCGGGCTCGGCGCTGCGGCGCTGATCGCGGTCGTGCTCGGCGTCCTGATCATCGCCCGCTCGATCGCCCGGCCGCTGTCGCAGATCACCGCGACGATCAAGCGCGTCGCCGACGGCGCCGACCATATCGAGGTCCCGCATGTCGGCCGCAGCGACGAGATCGGCGCGCTGGCCCGCGCCATCGGCGTGTTTCAGGAGGCGATGGCGCGCAACCGCAGCCTCAACGCGCAGGTCGTGCAGGACTCCGAGGCGCGCGACGCACGCGGCCGGCAGATCGAAAGCTCGGTCGAGACGTTTCGCGGCGCGATCGGCTCGGTGCTGCGCGCAGTCCAGGACAATGCCGCCACGATGCGCGGAACCGCGCAGACCATCGCCAGCGTCGCGGCAAACGCGAGCGGGCGCGCGGTTGCCGCCGCGAGCGCGACCGAGCAGGCCTCCAGCAACGTCTCGGCGGTCGCAGGCGCAGCCGAAGAACTCTCCGCCTCGGTCCAGGAGATCGGCCGCCAGGTCAAGCAATCCTCCGGCGCGGTCGAGCAGGCCGGCACCCGGACCGACCGCTCGATCACCGAGATCGAGGGGCTTGCCGCCACCACCCAGCGGATCGACGGCGTGCTGAGCCTGATCCAGGCGATCGCCGAGCAGACCAATCTGCTGGCGCTGAATGCCACCATCGAGGCGGCACGCGCCGGCGAAGCCGGCCGCGGCTTTGCCGTCGTCGCGCATGAGGTCAAGGCGCTGGCCGGCCAGACCGCGAAGGCGACCGCCGAGATCGGCGAGAATGTCGGCCTGATCCAGGCCTCGACCCGCTCTTCGGTCGCCGCCGTGCGCGAAATCGGCCAGGCCGTGCGCGAGATCAACAGCGTCACCGCGAACATCGCCAGCGCCATCGGCCAGCAGGACGCCGCCACGCGGGAAATCTCCGTCAACGCGCAGATGGCCGCACAGGGCAACGAGACGCTGGTCCAGAACATCGGCTCGCTGCGCGACGACATCGGCCAGACCAGCCACGCGGCGGAATCGGTCCTCACGGCCTCGAACGACCTGACCGCGACCGCCGAGACGCTGTCGCGCGAGGTCGAGCAGTTCTTCCGCAGCCTGCGCGCCGAAGCGGCGGATGGCGCGCGGCGGACGGGGACCTGACCAGGCGCAGCCTGTCAGCGCAACGCGGCCATCGCACCGGGCCAGAAAGCGAACGCGAACAGGCCGAGGACCATCGCATACCATGCCGCTGCGTGGAGGACTTTCATGAAGGCGCGTCCATCCTCGCGCGCCCGCGTCGGATGAAGCGGATCGTAGATCACGCTCACCCTTGCGCCGACCCAATCGGTTGCTGCATTGACCGGCAAGTGCGACTCGAAGCGCCTGATCTTGCCCGAGCGGTCCGCGAACTCGATGATCGGCGTGTCGGGGCCGTCGCCTCCGGTGTCGATTCCCACCACCTTGCCGCTGGCGACGGCGCGGCGGCGGCGCAGCACGAGATCGCCGTAACTCTGCGGAAACACCAGCGCCAACAATAGCAGGCCGCAGATGAACGCCCAGATTTGCATGTCGGCCGGCGAATAACCGAACGCTTCGGCGACCACGCGCAGCGGTGACAGGGCGTGGTGTACCGCCGCCGTCACGCTTTCCGAGAAGCTGTTTCCGGCCTGCCCCATGGAAGCCCCCAGCAAGAAAAACAGGGAAATCCTACACGGGAATTGGGAGAGCGAGATTAACGGGGACGATGCAATTCAAGCCAACGGCTTAGTCCACCAGCAACACATCCACCGCGACCGCGAGCTTCTGCTTGCGCGCGCCGACGATGACGCCGTCGACCGGGGAAACGTCGGCAAAGTCGCGGCCGATCGCCAGAATGATGTGGTCGTTTGCGACCATCAGATCGTTGGTCGGATCAAAGCCGATCCAGCCGAGTTCGCTGCCGCACCAGACCGAGACCCAGGCATGGGTCGCATCGGCGCCCTGCAGCCGCGGCTGGCCCGGCGGCGGGATGGTGCGCAGATAGCCGCTGACATAGGCCGCCGGCAGGCCGAGCCCGCGCAGGCCCGCGATCATCACATGGGCAAAATCCTGGCACACGCCGTGGCGCTTCTCGAACGCTTCCTTCAGAGGCGTCGAGATCACGGTCGCCTTGGGGTCGTATTTGAACTCGCTGCGGATGCGCCGCATCAGATCGGCTGCGCCAGACAGGATGCCGCCGCCGGGCGGAAAGCTCGTGGCCGCGTAGTCCGTCACCGGCCGCAGCACCGGCACCAGCGCACTGGCGAAAATATAGCCGACCGGCGAATCCGAGCCGAGGCTCGTTGCCTCCGCGGCGATGTCGCGCATGCTCTCCCATGATGGGCTCGCGGCATCGCGCGGCGGCGGCTGCCGCGCCACCGCCACCCGCGAGCGGGAATCGATGCGGAGGTTGCGGTGCGAGGTCTCGATCAGGACGCTTTCGGTCAGCGTGCCGAAGAAATCCCGCCGGGCGGTGCGCTCCGCCGGCTTCGGCCGGATCTCGACCGAATGGGAGATCAGGCGCTGGCCGTCGCCCGTCATCGGCTCGAGCCGCAGCGCGCAGCGCGCGAAGCCGACCGGCGTCTCGTAGCTATAGGTGGTGACGTGACGGATGTCGTAGATCACGCCAGCCCCGTGAGCTTCTCCGGCCGGCTGGCATTCGGTCCGTGCGGAAAATAATGCGACCCGATCGCATCGGACAGGCTCAACAGATCCTGCTCCAGCGCAAACATCGTCTTGACGTCGAGGCTCGCCGCTTCCGCCGTCGTCAGCATCGCCTCGGTCGCGACTGCAAGCCGCTGCGGCCGCTCGATCAGGCCGTGTTCTTTCAGGCTCGGCAGCGCCGCGATGTGCTCGTTGAGGCTTGCGACCTGGAATGCGACCGAGCGCGGATTGTAGGGATCGAGCACCGCGAGATCGCGCACCGGTGCGAGCAGTGGCTGCAGCAGATAGCGCGAGCGATAGGTGATCTGGCAGTCGACCAGCGTCAGCAGGATGTCGAGGTCCTCGTCGCCGGCCTCGTCATAGGCGAACTGGCGCGCGAAGCGCGTGGTGTTGATGGCGCGCTCGACGCGGCGGCCCATCTCGAGGAAGCGCCAGCCGGCGGCGCGGTTCATGTTCTCCTGCGCGAGCCCGGCGAAGCTTGCAAGCTCCTGCAGCGTCAGTTCTGCAGCGCTGATGACGCCGTCATCGTCATGGACTTCGATCGCCAGCCGCTCGGTCATCTCGGTGATGACCTGCCAGGCATCCGGCGACAACCGCTCGCGCAGGCCGGTGGCGGTGCGCTGTGCCGAGCGGACCAGCGACAGTGCCGAGCCGAATTTTTCCGCGCTCTGCAGCGCTTCGAGCGCGACCTTGGCGGGATTGGCGCGCGCGGTCTGCGAAGCCGCTCCCCAGGTCACCAGCATGCGCTGGATGCGCTCGGCCGAATGCATCGTCGTCGCGGCGCCGGTCGCGCTCGCGCGGGCTGGATCGCGCAGCGGCGTCGACAATGCGCGGATCAGCCGGATCGTCGCCTCGGCGCGCTCGAGGTAACGGCCGAGCCAGAACAGATTATCGGCGGCGCGGCTCGGCAGCACGCCGGCGATACGGCGGATCCGCACGGTATCGACCGCCGGCAGCAAGGTCGAGGTCGCCACCGCCTTGTCGGAGACCACCCAGACGTCGGCGGAGACGGCACCGTCGCCCATCGACACCGCGCGCGCATCGGCGCGCTCGGCGATCCGGCAGAAGCCGCCGGGCAACACGGTCCAGCCATCGGGGGTGGCAGCGGCGAACACCCGCAGTACGAAGGGGCGCGGCGCAATGCGGCCGTTCTCCCAGACCGGCGTGGTGGACAGGCGCACCAGCTCCTGACCGACATAGTCGATGCCGCGATGGGCAATCGCGTCCTTGAGGCGGTCGCGCTCGGCGGGCGACAGCTCGCTCGGAAGCACCGGGCCGTTGCCGGGAAAATCCGGCACGCCGCGGCCGTAGGCGCCCTCGATCGCGAAGGCATCGAGCCGCGACAGCACCTCCTCGCGCGCGGATTTCTGGCCACACCACCAGGTCGCGATATGCGGCATCATCAGATCTTCGGAGAGCAGGCGGCGGCAGAGATTGGGCAGGAAGCCGAGCAGCGCCCGCGCTTCCAGTACGCCCGAACCCGGCATGTTGGCGACCACGACGCCGCTCTTGCGCAACACCTCGATCAGGCCGGGCACGCCGAGATAGGACGAGGCATCGAGCTCGAGCGGATCGAGCATGTTGGAATCGACCCGGCGCAGCAGCACGTCGAGCCGCTTCAATCCTGCGACGGTGCGGATGTGGATGCGGTCGCCGGACACCGCGAGATCGTCGCCCTCGACCAGCAGGAAGCCGAGATAGCGCGCCAGCGTGGCGTGCTCGAAATAGGTCTCGTTGAATGCGCCCGGCGTCAGCAGGCCGATCCGCGGCTCGTCGCGGTCGGCGCTGGCGCGCAGCGAATCGCGGAAGGATTCGAAGAACGGCGCGACACGCTCGACATTCATCGACTTGTAGAGATTGGAGAAGGCGCGCGACAGCACCAGGCGGTTCTCCAGCGCGTAGCCGGCGCCCGACGGCGCCTGCGTGCGGTCGCCGAGCACCCACCAGCGGCCGTCCGGGCCGCGGCCGATGTCGGCTGCATAGAGATGCAGATAGCGG
Source organism: Bradyrhizobium genosp. L (assembly GCF_015624485.1). Taxonomy (NCBI): domain Bacteria; kingdom Pseudomonadati; phylum Pseudomonadota; class Alphaproteobacteria; order Hyphomicrobiales; family Nitrobacteraceae; genus Bradyrhizobium; species Bradyrhizobium genosp. L. The sequence continues at coordinate 2,534,532 of NZ_CP061378.1, read as the reverse complement.
CCGCCCGGCGGCTTGATGCCGCTGACCGCGCGCAGATATTCGCTGCTGCCGGCGATCGCTGCGGCCGGGACCGCGCCGCTCTGGACCAGTCGCCCCTCGCCATAGAGATCGGCCAGCACCATCTCGAGCAGCTGCGCGCGCTGCGCGATGCCGGCGGCGAGCTGCCGCCAGTCGGCCGCATCGATGATCAGCGGCAGATGGCTGAGCGGCCAGATCCGGTCGGTGGCATCACCCGGCGCGCGGTAGGTGACACCCGCCTCGCGCAGATGACGATCGGCCGCGGCGAAACGCCGCTCGATGTCAGCCGGCGACAGCGCGGCAAAGGCATCGAAGAAGCGGCTCCAGACCGGCCGCGGCATGTCGCCGTCACCGATATACTCGTCGGGGATGCCGGGAAGACGGACATAGTCGCGCGCCCATTGCGCCATCCGGCGCTGACCGGGACGGGCCCTGCTCTCTTGACTGTTGCCTTGGCCGCCCGATCCGGTCATCGCACTTCCCCACAGCGCAATTAGTGCAGGAGCGGCGTCCGCAAGTCGAGGGTCAGCGGAAACTCAATTGTGCGTTCTTCCGGCGGCAGCTCGATCTTGCCGGGGGTGTGGCCGTGGTCCTGGAAGCGCGCCAGCCGCCGCGCCTCGGCTTCATTGGAATTGACCGGCTTGGTCTCGTAATTGCGGCCACCGGGATGGGCGACATGATAGACGCAGCCGCCGAGCGAGCGGCCGTTCCAGGTGTCGATGATGTCAAAGGTCAGCGGCGCGTGCACGGGAATGGTCGGGTGCAGCCCGGAGGCCGGCTGCCAGGCCTTGAAGCGGACGCCGGCGACGGCCTCGCCGGCGCGGCCGGTCCCGGTCATCGGCATCCGCCGGCCGTTGCAGGTGATGATGTGGCGGCCTTCGACGAAGCCGGTCGCCTTGACCTGCAGCCGCTCGACCGAGCTGTCGACGTAGCGCACCGTGCCGCCGGCGGTGCCCTCCTCGCCCAACACATGCCAGGGCTCCAGCGCCTGCCGCAGCTCCATTGTGACACCGCCGTGATGGATGCGGCCGAAAGCGGGAAAGCGGAATTCGAGCTGCGCCTGATACCATTCCGGCTCGACCTCGTAGCCGGATTGCTTGAGCTCGGCGAGCACACCGAGAAAATCCTCCCAGAGGAAATGCGGCAGCATGAAGCGGTCATGCAGCGCGGTGCCCCAGCGCACGAACTTTCCCTGCTGCGGCTCGCGCCACAATTTCGCGATCAGCGCGCGGATCAGCAGCTGCTGCGCCAGCGACATCCTGGGATCGGGCGGCATCTCGAGCGCGCGGAATTCGACCAGGCCGAGCCGGCCGGTCGGACCGTCGGGCGAATACAGCTTGTCGATGCAGATCTCGGCGCGGTGGGTGTTGCCGGTGATATCGACCAGGATGTGCCGGAACAGGCGGTCGACCAGCCACAGCGGCGCCTCCATGCCCGCCGGCGGCACGTGCGACAGCGCGATCTCCAGTTCATAGAGCCCGTCGTGCCGCGCCTCGTCGATGCGCGGCGCCTGGCTGGTAGGGCCGATGAACATGCCGGAGAACAAATAGGACAGCGACGGATGGCGCTGCCAGTACAGCACGAGGCTCTTCAAAAGATCGGGCCGGCGCAGGAATGGCGAGTCCTCCGGCTTGCTGCCGCCGACCACGACGTGATTGCCGCCGCCGGTGCCGGTGTGACGGCCGTCGATCAGGAAACGGTTGGCGCCGAGCCGCGTCTTGGCGGCGTCCTCGTAGAGACCGAGCGTGATGTCGACCGCCTCGCGCCAGCTCTGCGCCGGCTGCACATTGATCTCGATCACGCCGGGATCGGGCGTCACCTTGATGACTTCGATGCGCGGATCGAACGGCGGCGCGTAGCCCTCGACATGGACCTGCAATTGCAGCTCTTCCGCGGTCGCCTCGAGCGCGGCGACCAGGTCGAGATAATCCTCGACTTTCTCGACCGGCGGCATGAACGCGCACAGCACGCCGTCGCGAACCTCGATCGACATCGCGGTGCGCACCGGCAGCGGCTCCGGAATGTCCTTCAGCGCCTGCCGCAGCGCCGCGTCCGCCAGCGCGTCGCGCGGCGCCATCGGATCGGGCTCGACGACGTAGGGGTAGTCCTCCGGCGGGACGTCTTCCAGCGAGGCGATCGGCAGCCGCAAGCCCAGCGGGGAATCGCCCGGAAACAGGAACAAATGGCTGCGCCGGATCTTCCAATGCTCGCTGCGCCAGCGCGCCGGCACGCGGTCGCCGAGCGGCGTCCAGCGCTGGATCGGCAATACAAAGCCCTTCGGCGTGGTCAGGCCTTCATCGAACACCCGCGCCAGCCGCGCGCGCTCCTCCGGATCGGTGAGCTTCGAGTTGGCGGGCGTCACGTTGGCCGGCAGGCCCGCCTCCCGCTGCAGCCAGAAAGCGGGGTCCTCATAGGCGGCCAGCACGTAGTCGGCACCGAGACCGAGCTTGCTTGCCGTGCCTTCGGCGAAACGCCTGGCATCCGCGACCTCGGCCTTGCGCGGGTTGCCGATGCCGGCGATCAGGTCGGCATTGTTCCAGATCGGCTTGCCGTCCTTGCGCCAGTAGAGACCGAATGCCCAGCGCGGCAGGCTCTCGCCCGGATACCATTTGCCCTGCCCGTAATGCAGCAGGCCGCCCGGCGCAAAGCGCGTGCGCAGCTTGCGGATCAGGTCGTCGGCGAGCGCGCGCTTGGTCGGGCCCACCGCGGCAACGTTCCATTCCGGCGATTCCGGATCGTCGATCGAGACGAAAGTCGGCTCGCCGCCCATCGTCAGCCGGACGTCATCCTGCTTCAGATCGAGATCGATCTGCTCGCCGACCCTGTCGAGCCGTGCCCACGATTGATCCGAGAACGGCTTGGTGATCCGCGGCGCCTCACGAATCCGCTTCACGCTCATCTCGAAGCCGAACTCGACCTTGGCGGCGCCGGCGGAGCCGGTCACCGGTGCAGCGGAGCGATAATGCGGCGTGGCGCAGACCGGGATGTGTCCCTCGCCGGTCAGCATTCCCGACGTGACGTCGAACCCGATCCAGCCGGCGCCTGGCAGATAGACTTCGGCCCAGGCGTGCAGGTCGGTGAAATCGTTCTCGACCTCGCGCGGTCCTTCGAGCGGATCGATGTCGGGCCTGACCTGGATCAGATAGCCGGAGACGAAGCGCGCGGCGAGCCCGAGATGGCGTAGCGTCTGGATGAACAGCCACGCCGAGTCGCGGCAGGAGCCGGAGCCCGCGGCCAGCGTCTCCTCCGGCGTCTGGATGCCGGCCTCCATGCGGATCAGATAGCTGATCCGCTTCTGCAGCTGCGCGTTGAGCTCGACCAGGAAATTGACCGTCGAATCGGCCTTGCGAGGGATCTCCTTGAGGTAAGCCGCAAGCAACGGACCGGGCTCGTCCGCCTCCAGATAGGGCGCAAGCTCGATCGTGAGATCGCCGGCATAGTCGAATGGAAAGCTGCTGGCATAGGGTTCGACGAAGAAGTCGAACGGATTGATCACGACCATCTGGGCCGTGAAGTCGACCTCGACTCTGAGTTCGGTCGCCTTCTCCGGGAAGACGTAGCGCGCGAGCCAGTTGCCCTGCGGATCCTGCTGCCAGTTCACGAAGTGATTGGCCGGCGTCACCTTCAGCGAATAGCTCGAGATCGGCGTGCGGGTGTGCGGGGCGGGGCGGAGCCGAATGGTCTGGGGCCCAAGGTCGATCGGCCGGTCGTATTTGTAGTGGGTGACGTGATGCAGTGCGACGGATATCGACACGGGCGGGGAGCTCCAGCAGCTTTTTTGAGCAGAACACTGCTGCCGGGGCGGATCAAGCACTAACAAGCGGCACGCGATGCCTATGGGTCGGGCTGGGGTCGCAATGCCAAATTGTCGAAAACAACCCCATGCAAAGGTGCCGGCGGCTGCCGCCGTTCGAAACGGCAACTTGACACGTCGGGCAAATCAGAGGCATTATTCCAATATTCAGAAATCGTGCAAGGGCCCGTGGCCTGCGCCTGCAGCGGGCTCAGGCCCGGTCCATGATCTGCTTGAGCAGCACCGCCAGCATCCCGATCGCGAAGATGATGATCGAGACCATCGCGGTGCCGACGGCCAGCATCACGCCGGTGACGATCTTGAAGTAGAGCGAGATCACCATCATCAGGGTGGCGGCCGCGAGGCAGATCAGGCTGAACAACAGGAACAGCTTCAGCGGGTTGTAGTAGACGATCGCCTCCATGACGTATTGCAACGTGCGGAGCGCATCGCGGAACAGCCGCACCTTGCTGCGGCCGGCCCGTTCGAAATAGTCGATCTTCGAGTAGGCGACGAAGCGGCCCGTCATCATGTAGGCGAGCGTCATCGACGTCGTGAAGCTGAAGGTGTCGCAGAGATGCGGGAAGTAGCGCATCACGGCCGTCCGGCTGAACACGCGCAGGCCGGAATTGATGTCCGGGATCCGGCGTCCGGCCGACCACTCGACCAGAAAGCGCAGGATCGCCCGCAGCGGCATCTTCAGCCAGGATTCCCGGTAGTGCGGCCCGTGCCGCTGACCGACCGCCATATCGAAGCCTTCGCGATGCAGCCGCACCAGTTCCGGAATGGCCGTGATCGGATAGGTGCCGTCCGCATCGCAAATCGCGATCGTGTCGTACTGCGCGGCGTCGATGCCGTCCTTCAGCGAGCGGCCGTAGCCGATATTGTGCGGGTGCCGGACGATGCGTGCGCCCGCTTCCGCGGCGATCTTCCCGGTCCCGTCACGCGATCCGTCGTCGACGACGACGACCTCGAACGGCACCAGATTGGCCGCGGTGAGCACCTTCGAGATTTCCGAGACCGTCGCGCCGATCGAAGCTTCCTCGTTGAGGGCGGGGATCACAACCGAGATCATTTGCGTTTCGCCACGCAGATCAGGGACTGGCCGAAGAAGCCGCGCGTCAGCGGATCGACCATCCTGGAAATGGGAAGAATGTACTTGTCGAAAATCCGGATCTGCGCGTTGACCGCGCCGTCGTCGAGCGACTGGTGCCCGGCAAAGCGATTCACCCACCAGGCGAGGCCGCCGATCGAATTGAAATAGCGCAGCTCGAGAATCTCGATCGGCACGTCCTTGCAGGCCTTCAGCATCATCGGCTTGTCGTAGCGGCGATAATGGCCGGCGAGACGATCGAGCTCGCCATAGAGCTGCTGCAGCGCCGGCACCAGCAGCAGCAGATGCCCGCCCGGCGCCAGCGCGTGCGCGAGATTGGTGACCGCGCGATTGTCGTCCTCGATGTGCTCGATGACGTTGCAGCACACGACCGTGTCGACCTTGCCCGGCCCGAAGCGCGACCTGAACTCTTCCGACGTAATATCGGCCAACGAGAAATCGCCGCCGGGAAACTTCGCGCGCGAGCCCTCGACATTCGCGGGATCGATATCGACGCCGCGATAGCTGCCGCGCTTGCTCAGATATTCGTAGTAGCTGCCATGGCCGATGCCGACCTCGAGCACGTCGCGCCCGAAATAGGGACTGAGCGTGCTGACGATCCATTCCATGTAGTTGTGCGCATCGGCGATCGCGCTCGAGAATGTCGGCGCGAGCGGGTCGGTGCGAGCGGTGTCAGACTCCATGATGACCCCTGGCCGACGGGCGATCGTCGCTGCGGATGCGCGCGTCCAGTTCGCCGTCGCGGCGATCGGCATGCATAAGCATCCGGCGACGGATGGATGCCGGATGGCGCTGTTTTCGGCTGCTGCGATCGATGGTTTTCATATTGGTCGAAGGGCTAATGGAACAAAACTGGAATATTCCAAACGCGTTTGCATTTGGCTAGCGGGTAGTGCATATCTCCCCTCGGTTGCAACATCAACCGCCGTGTTTTTCAGCATTTTTCCGGGTATTCCATGACGCTGCGACGACTGGTGGGCTGCCTCGTGGCCATTGGGGTAGCGCTCGTCTGGCTGCGTTCCCTCGGTATCCGCCTTCCCTACATGAATCAGGTCCCGGTGTTCGACGGCGATGCCATGACATCGGAAGCGTCGATGTGGGCCCGCATCTGGTGGGACGAAGGCCCGTTCAAGCTGTGGTTCTCGACACCGTTCAATCCGCCCTCGATCGAAGCCCCGCTGCGCTCGCTGTATGAGTCATGGCCGCCGGGCGCCTTCGTTCCGATCTATCTGACCGCGCTCGTGATGGGTGTCCCGCCGAGCATTCCGATGGTGAACTGGATCAACACCACCGAGCACGGGCTGATCGCGATGGCGGCGGCCTTCATCGCCTACAATGTCGGCCTGCTGAACCGGCTCGGGAAAGTGACCAGCGCGCTGCTCGCGGTCGGCGTCAGCTTCCCGATCCTGCTCTCGCGCGGTCCGCTGTACGTCATGTCGCAGATCTACGACGTCACCAACGCCGTGCTGGTCTACCTGGCGATCTTCCTCGTGCTCGAGACGCTGTACTACAGCGCGCAGTCCGCGCGTGACAAATGGGTCATCACCGCCCTGCAGCTGGTCACGATCTACATCGCGTTCTTCGTCGATTGGCTGTCCTACACGCTGTTCGCATTCTGGATCCTGAGCCGGCTGGCGGCAGGCTATCTCGGCGTGGAACCTCGGCTGAAGCTGCGCCGCGTGCTCACGCTGTGGCTGATCCCGGCGAGCGCGTTCGTCCTGTACCTGGTGTGGCGATTCGGCGCTCCGGGCTCGATGGCGAGAACATCGGGGATGCGTGCCTCGATCAATCACCTGCTCTTCAAGATCGCGCAGCGGATGAACCTGACCAATGACAGCCCGATCACGGGCTTCACCCACGTGTTCGTCGGGGAAATGCACACCAGCCACTACAACGCCATTGCGTTCTCATTGATCATGGGATCCGCACTGGCGACCCTGCTGCTGGTGGTGATCTCGTTCCGCCTGGCGCGCGATCAGGAGGAGCGCAAGGCGGTGTTCGTGACCGGCGCGATGCTGGTCCTGGTCAGCGTGCCGTTCTATCTGCACATGATCATCCTGTACGAGCACACCTATATCCATCGCTGGGCGATGATGAAGGTGATGCTGGCCTACGGCCTGGTGCCGTTCGCCCTGCTCCCGATCGCCGCGCTGACGGCGATCCGGCTGGCCGGCGGCAGCAATGTGCTGGTCCGCGCGGCCTTGCCGGTCGTGGGCCTTGCCGTCGGCATTGTCGCGATCGTCAACGCCAAGCAGATCACCGACGAGAAATGGTATTTGCTCGGACGCGTCGATCCGAAAAGCTATCAGATGTGGACGGATATCGGCGAGAAGACGGCCTATCAGGACGTCGTCGTTTCGCCGGCTCTCGAAGCCGGGCCAATGAGTACGGCGATCGGCGCATCCTACAAGCTGGTCCATCCCGTGAAGGACTTCGCCGAGGTCGACAAATTGGTCGAGCGCGTCTGCGGTGACTTCAACGTCGTCGTTGCGCTGCCGGAAGGCACCGACCCCGGCGAATTCGGCTCGCGGCCGCCGACCGAGGTGATCGACACCGGGAGAATCCGGCTGCTCCGGTTTGCGCATTACAAGGGAAAGGCGCAGAGCTGCTCCTGAACTTCACCGCCCGGCCGCACCCGCGACGACCGTCGCGCTGTCGCTCGCCGGCCGATATGATGTAATCTCGCCCCATGTGTGGAATTGCCGGCATCCTTCATCTCGACGGCCGCAACGTCGACCGCGCCCTGTTGGAGCGGATGAACGCAACGCTCGTGCATCGCGGCCCCGATGCCGGCGAGACATGGTGCGACGGCGCCATCGGCTTCGCGCATCGCAGGCTCGCCATTCGCGATCTGACCGACGCCGGCCGCCAGCCGATGAGCGACCCGAGCGGCCGGATCACCGTCACGTATAATGGCGAGATCTACAACGAGGCCGAGTTGCGCCGAGAGCTGGAGCGCGATTTCGGCGTGGTGTTCCGCTCGCATTGCGACACCGAGGTGCTGCCCGCCGGCTATCTCGCCTGGGGCGATGAATTGTTCTCCCGCATCGAAGGCATCTTCGCGATCGGGCTGTGGGACAACGCCGAGAGGCGCCTGGTGCTGGCGCGGGATTCGATCGGAACCAAGCCGCTGTTCTTTTCGCGGGTCGAAAGCACCGTGCGCTTCGCCAGCGAGATCAAGGGAATTTTGGCCGACCCGGCCCATCCGCGCGAGTTCGACGCCGACGGCCTGCACCGCTTCCTCGCGATGGGCTATGTCGGGCCGACCGCGACCACGATGCGGCACATCCGCCAGGTCGAGCCCGGTGCGCTGACGATCTTCCAGCACGGCAGCGAGAGCGCGCGGCGCTTCTGGCGACCGCGCCGGACCGCCCGCTTTCGCCGGCTCGACGAGGCCGTGGAGACGTTCCTGCCGTTGTTCGAGCGCGTGGTCGGCGATCAATTGGTCAGCGACGTCCCGGTCGGGGTGCTGCAGAGCGGCGGGATCGACAGCTCGCTGATCGCCTACTCGCTGGCCAAGCGCGGGCAGTTTCCGCTGGTGACGGCCTCCTTCGCCGAGCAGTCGCACGACGAGAGCAAGATCGCTTCGCTGGTGGCACAGCAGACCGCGCTGCCGCACCGGATCGTTCCGATCAGCGAGGACCCGGATCCTGCCGCGACCCTGGCGCGCGTCGTGCATCATTTCGACGGCCAGGTTGCCGATGAAAGCGCCGGCCCGTTGCTGCTGTTGACCGCCGAGCTGCGCCGCAACTCCACCGTGGCGCTGTCCGGCGACGGTGCCGACGAATTCTTCGGCGGATACCCGACCTATCGCGCGACGCGCATGGCCGAGCGTTTCGGCGGCGCCATTCCGACCGGGATCGCCAGGTCGGTCGGGCGATTGATGTACCGCGCCTCGGGCGCCGACGAGACCCGCCTGCCCGCGACCGCGCTGCTGTCCCGCTTCCTGCTCGGGCTCGCCGCCGGCGGTCCGCTCGCGCATGCGGAATGGCGGCGTTACATTCCCGAATTCCTGGTCCGACGGATCTACGGGCCGGCGCTGCGGCACCTCGAAGGCGTCAGCCCGATGGCGGGCTATCGCACGGCGATCGAGCAGGCCGATGGTCCAGCCCTGCTCGACCGCTGCCTGATCGCGGACCAGACCTATCATTTGCCCGCCGGTCTCCTGATGAAGACCGACGCGATGAGCATGGCCAACGGCGTCGAGATCCGGGTGCCGTTCCTCGACCGGCGGATCATGGAACTGTCGGGCGCCTGCAGCGCGGAGCTGATCGTGCAGCCGGGCGGCCCGACCAAGCCGCTGCTGCGCCAGGCGCTGCGCGACAAGGGCGCGGCCGCCGCGATCTGGCAGGCGCCGAAGCGCGGCTTCAACAATCCGCTGTCGGGATTGCTGCGCGGCGCGCTGCGGCCGCTCGCCGAGCGGACGTTCGAGCGTTCCACGGATATCTTTGCGCCTTATCTCCAGCCTGACGCTGTCCGCGCGCTGTGGCGCGAGCACGCCGATCTCAAGACCAATCATGCCTATGCGCTGTGGCCGCTGTTGAGCTTCGCGCTGTGGCGCTCCGAGCTCGAGGGCCGCAGCCTCGCCTAACCTACCGGTAGCCCGGATGCGGCCCAAACTCCCGGTTGTCGATATCATCTACCCGTGGTTGAATTGATCACATCGATCCCGCTCGTGGCAGGAGATGCCGCAATGAGCTTTCTGGTCGCGATCAGCCGAGGCGCCTATCCCGACGCCGCGCTCAAGACTTTCGCAGCGAGCCCGTCATTCGCCATCGACGACGCCAAGGCGATGATGTGGATGTCGCAGCTCGCCTACGAGACCAACGACCCCGGCAAGGTGAAGGACATCCTGACCGCCTGGCAGCTCGAGCTGAAGGGGCTGGCCAGCAACGACCCGGTCACCGGGCTGCCGCCGCACAGCGCCTGCTTCGTGGCCGCGGCGGGGCGCAACGCCACCATCATCGCCTTCTCCGGCACCGATCCGCTCAAGATCGAGGACTGGATCACCGACTTCACCGCGATCCGCTCCGTCGACGGCCTGCATGGCGGGTTCAAGGACGCGGTCGATACCGTCTGGCCGCAGATCGCGCCCATCGTCCGGCAGCGTCCGGCCGGCGGCCTGTTCTTCACCGGCCACAGCCTCGGCGGCGCGCTGGCGGTGATCGCAGCCGAACGCGCCATGCGCGAGCTCGGCGCCACCGCGGCCGCGGTCACGACGTTCGGCGGTCCGCGCGTCGGCGGACTGGATTTCTTCAACAGCTACACGCCGGCGCTGGGCGACCGCACCTTCCGCATGGTGCATGGCGACGACGTGGTGCCGACGGTGCCGCCGCCCCTGCTCAACACCTTCCTCCATGTCGGAAGAATGGAGCAGTGCCCGACCGACAGCACGTTTGCCGATCCGCCCACCCTGTCCGCGACAAGCGGCAACGATCCCGGCTTCGTCGACGGCCTGGTCCAGGCCGGCCTCGACGACGTCCGCGCCATCGCCTCGTTGCGCTTCATCCGCCGCATCGGACCGCGCCCGCTCGACATGTTCGCAAGCGTGCTGCCGCGGATCGTGCGCGACCATGTGCCTGCGAGCTATTTCCGCGCGCTGGGGATTCCGTTGCGGTGAACGACGCCCGTCACCGTCATTGCGAGAAGCGAAGCGACGAAGCAATCCATGTTTCCGCGCGCGGCGAGATGGATTGCTTCGCTACGCTCGCAATGACGGTGTAGCGACGACCGTTTCCTACATCTACATCGTCGCGCCGAGCACCCAGGGCGCGAACTCGGCGCCCCCGAAATCAAAGCTCTCGCTCTTGGTCGGCTGGCCGGAGGCAGTCTTGAGGATCAGGTCAAAGATGCGCTGGCCGCATTCCTGCACGCTCTCCTCGCCGTCGAGGATGGTGCCGCAATTGACGTCCATGTCGTCTTCCATCCGCTTGTACATCGGCGTGTTGGTCGCGAGCTTGATCGAGGGCGCCGGCTTGCAGCCGAACACGCTGCCGCGGCCGGTGGTGAAGCAGACCAGATTGGCGCCGCCGGCGACCTGCCCGGTCGCCGCGACCGGGTCGTAGCCGGGCGTGTCCATGAAGACAAAGCCCTTCTTGGTGACGGGTTCGGCGTAATTCAGGACGTCGACGAGATTGGTGCTGCCGGCCTTGGCCATCGCACCCAATGATTTTTCCAGGATGGTGGTGAGGCCGCCGGCCTTGTTGCCGGGGCTCGGATTGGCGTTCATCTCGGCGCGCTCACGCTGGGTGTATTCCTCCCACCAGCGCATCAGGCCGACCAGCTTCTCGCCGACCTCGCGGCTGACCGCGCGGCGGGTCAGCAGATGCTCGGCACCATAGGTCTCCGGGGTTTCCGACAGGATCACCGTGCCGCCGTGGCGGACCAAGAGATCGCTGGCTGCGCCCAGCGCCGGGTTCGCCGACACGCCGGAGTAACCATCGGAGCCGCCGCATTGCAGCGCCACCGTGAGTTCGCTCGCGGACACCGGCTCGCGCTTGACCTTGTTGGCGTCGGTCAGCGCCTCCCTGACGAAGGCAACGCCGGCCTCGACCGTCTTGCGGGTGCCGCCGACCTCCTGGATGTCCATCGCGCGCAGCCGGCCGGCGAGCTTCTGTTCGGCCATCAACCCGCCGATCTGGTTCACCTCGCAGCCGAGGCCGAGCACGATGACGTTGGAGAAGTTCACATGACGCGCGTAGCCGCCGAGCGTGCGGCGAAGCAGCGCCAAGGGCTCGTCCTGGGTCATGCCGCAGCCGGTCTTGTGGGTCAGCGCGACAACGCCGTCGACGTTCGGAAAGTCGGCCAGCGGATTGTCGCCGGTGAAGGGATTCTTCTTGAAGACATCGGCGACGAGGCCAGCGACATGGGCGCTGCAATTCACCGAGGTGAGGATGCCGATATAGTTACGGGTCGCGACGCGGCCATCCGGACGACGGATGCCGTCGAAGGTCGCCGGCAGGTCGAAGTTCGGCACCGGCTTGACGTCGACGCCATAGGCGTAGTCCTTGTCGAAATCGCCCATGCCGCAATTCTGCGTGTGCACGTGCTGCCCCGGCGCGATCGGCTGCGTGGCGAAGCCGATGATCTGACCGTAGCGCTTGATCGGCTCGCCCGTCGCGATCGGCTTGATGGCGACCTTGTGGCCGGCCGGAATGCGATCGACCGTGGTGACGCCATCGGCAACCTCGAGCCCCGGCGGCAGACTTGCGCGCGCGATCAGCACGCTGTCGTCGGGATGCAGGCGGATTGTTTGTGCCGAGGCCATGGTGGTTCTCCTTCGGAGTTCTTCTTCACCTCTCCCCGCCCTTTGCGGGGAGAGGTCGAATTCTCGCGCAGCGAGAATTCGGGTGAGGGGCAAGGCACGCGCGCAATCGCGAACAAAGTGCTCGCCGGATAGAGGCCCCTCACCCCAACCCTCTCCCCGCGAAGTGCGGGGAGAGGGGGAGGAAAGATTTACGCCTTGCCGCCGGACTTCTCGCGGGTCGCGTTGACCTGCATCCTGGCGTAGGTCTGCATCAGGCCGACTTCGTTCGAGAGCGTGACGAGCTTGAAGCCCATGTTGATCGCGCGCGCCGCGCCTTCGGCGCCGGAGCAGTGGATGCCCGGGTTCAGCCCGCGCTTGCCGCATTCCTTGACGATCTTCTCGTAGATCGCGAGGATCTCCGGCTCGTCGCGATCGAGCTTTGGCACCAGGCCGTAGGAGAAGCCGAGATCGGACGGGCCGACATAGACGCCGTCGATGCCCTCGACATCGAGGATCGCTTCCATGTTCTCGACCGCAGTCTTGGTCTCCATCATCGGCAGCAGCACGATCTCGTCATTCGCGGTCTTCTGATAGGAGCCGGCCGAACCGTACATGCCGGAGCGGATCGGGCCGTTGGAGCGCACGCCCTTCGGCGGATATTTGGCGTAGGAGACCAGGTTCCTGGCTTCCGCGGGCGTGTTGACCATCGGGCAGATCACGCCGTAGGCGCCGCCGTCGAGCACCTTGCCGACGATGCCGGGCTCGTTCCAGGGCACGCGGACCATCGGCGTCACGGGATGGCCGTGCATCGACTGGAAGCACTGCACCATCGAGAGATAATCCTGCACGCCATGCTGCATGTCGACGGTGACGCTGTCGAAGCCGCACTGTGCAATCACCTCGGCGGAAAACCCGGAGGGGATCGCGAGCCACCCGTTCACCACTGCCTTGCCTGATGCCCAGACCTGCTTGACCTTGTTTGCCATAGATCGCGTTCCCTTTTGTGCTTCTTGTGAGCTTCTTGGAGGACGAACCCTAGCTGGTCGCCCGCTGGATAGAGACTTCGCTGACGCCGACTTCGCGTGCGGTATTCACTATCGCCGCCCAGGTGTCGTCAGGCAAGGGGATGCCGTTCTTGGTGCGCTCGGCGCGGGTTTTGCGCTCGGGATCGCCCGGAATCAGCACGGAATCCGTGCCGGCGATCGGCTTTGTTTCTCTGATGAAATCACTGTAGCGGGTGATCTCGCCATCGAAGAAGTTGCTGGTGTCGATCACCTTGGGATCGATGTAGAACGCCATCATGCCGTTGGCGAAACGCCGGTCCGACGACGTCGCGCCGGTGCCGGTCAGCGCGCCGCCGAGCAGCTCGCAGATGAAGGCCAGGCCCGAGCCCTTGTGATCGCCGAAGGCGCGGATCGCGCCGGTTCCCTTGGTGTGGTCGCGCGGTCCGTCCGGCGTGTACGGGCCGTACAGCACGTGCGGATCCTGGCTCAGCGTGCCGTCGGCATCGACCAGCGCACCTGGTGGCAGCTTCTTGCCGCCGCGGCTTGCCACGAGGCACTTGCCCTCCGCGACGACAGAGGTGGCGAAATCGAGCACGATCGGATCCTGGCCCTGGCGCGGAATGCCGACGCAATACGGCGCCGTCGACAGCCGCTTCTCGACGCCGCCGTAAGGCGCAACCAGCAGCGAGCCCGCCGCGGTCACGAAATGAATCGAGACGAGGCCTTCGGCGGCGGCCATTTCGGCCCAATCACCGACACGGCCGAGATGGCCGGAGTTGCGCAGCGCGACTGCGGCGAGGCCAGCCTTCTTGCACTTCTCGATCCCGAGCCGAACTGCGACCGGCGTGACGGTCTGGCCATAGCCGTACTTGCCGTCGACGACGGCGAGCGACGGCGTGTCGACCACGACCTCGGGGGTCTGGTTCGGCACGATCGAGCCCATCTTCTTCCACCGGACATAGACGGGAACACGGATCACGCCATGGCTGTCGTGCCCGGTAAGGTTCGCGGTCGTGAGGTAAGTCGCGATACGCCTCGCCTCTTCCGGAGACGACTCCGAATGGGAAAACACTTCGGAAACGAAATCGATGAGGTTATCGACCTTGATGGTGACCATGAAGGATCAGCTCGCTGGTTAGGCGTGGGTTTTGGCGTGGCCGCCGAGATAGGCGGCTGCGATGGCTTCGTTGCCCCACAATTCGTCGGGCTTGCCGCCGAGCACGATCCGCCCGGTTTCGAGAACGAAACCGTGATCGGCAACCGAGAGTCCCATGCGCGCATTTTGCTCGACGAGCAAGACCGTGGTGTCTTTCCTGATCTGCGAAATGATGCGGAACACGGCCTGCACGATCACCGGCGCCAGCCCGAGCGAGGGCTCGTCCAGCAGCAACAGCCGCGGCTTGGCCATCAGGCCGCGCGCGACTGCGACCATCTGCAACTGGCCGCCGGACAGCGTCCAGCCGAGCGCGTTGGAAAAGGTCCGGATGTCCGGGAACAGATCGAACATCGCATCGGCCTCGCGCGAGATCTGCGACGCCGACACCTTCCGGTTCGACGCCCCGAGCATGATGTTCTCTTTCACGGTCAGGCCCGGGAACACGCGACGGCCTTCCGGCACGTGCGAGATGCCGAGCCGGACGATCGCTTCCGGACCGAGGCCTGCGATCGACTGGCCGTCGAACAGGATCTCGCCGGAGGTCGGCTTGGCGAGGCCGCTGATCGCGCGCAGCGTGGTCGACTTGCCGGCACCGTTGGCGCCGAGCAGCGTGACTACCTGCCCCTGCTCCACGACGATGGTGACGCCGCGCAGCGCCTCGATCTCGCCGTAGCGGACCACGAGATTGCGGATTTCGAGCAGCGGCATCATTCGCTCCCGAGATAGGCGGAGACGACGTCGGGATGGCGCAGCACCGCCATCGACTCGCCGTCCGCGATACGGCGTCCGAAGTTCAGCACGGTGATGTGCTGGGCCGCTTCCGAGACCAGCGTCATGTCGTGATCGATGATCAGGATGGTGAGGCCCTGGGCTGCGATGCGCTTGAGCAGCTCGTGCAGCTCGAGCTTTTCGGTCGAGTTGAGGCCGGCGGCCGGCTCGTCGAGCAAGAGCAGCGTCGGGTTCGACGCGAGCGCGCGGGCGATCTCGATCAGGCGCTGGTGGCCGTAGGAGAAGCTCGAGATCAGCTCGTTGGCGCGGCTGCCGAGACCGACGAAGCTGAGAGCCTCCATCGCACGCTCGGTCAGCGCGTCGTCGCCCTTCCCGACCATGGTGTTGCCGGGTCGCTCGGCGCCGATCTCGACGTTCTCCAGCGCCGTCATCGAGCGGAACAGGCGGATGTTCTGGAAGGTGCGCCCGAGGCCCGCGGCGGTGCGCTGATGCGGCGCCATGTTGGTGATGTCGGTGCCGTCGAGCACGATCTTGCCCGCGGTCGCCTTGTAGAGGCCGGACAGCACGTTCAAGGTCGTGGTCTTGCCCGAGCCGTTCGGCCCGATCAGCGCATGCACGCCGCCGCGCTTCACCGCGATGTCGACGCCGTCGACCGCCTTGAGGCCGCCGAAATGCTTCGCGAGCCCGGTCACTTCGAGCACGATGTCGCCGCCGGTCGCAGCCGGCTTGAGGTGCAAGGCAGCCGCCACCGGCGGTGCCTTGGTGTGCGCACGCCAGCGCGTGAAGGCATCGGAAACGAAACCCCAGATGCCATCCGGCATGAAGCGGATGATCAGGATCACGAACAGACCGTAGATCGCGAGGTACAGCCCCGGCACGCTCTTGAGGAAGCGCAGCCATTCCGGGATCAGGATCAGCAGCCCGGTGCCGATCACCGAGCCGATCGGCGAGGCCACGCCGCCGAGCAGCGACATGGTCAGGAACACGATCGATTCCGCGAACGAGAACTGGTCCGGGCTGACATAGGCGAAGCCACCGGCGAACAGGCCGCCGGCGAGGCCACCGAGCAAGGCACACAGCGCGAATGCATAAATCTTGGTGCGGAACACGTCGATGCCGTTGACGCCGGCAGCGAGTTCGTTGTCGCGCACTGCGCGCATGGCGCGGCCGAGCTTGGTGTCCGGCAGGTGCCAGACCAGATAGCCGACGATGCCGAGCGCCGCGACGCAGAAGGCGAGATAGCTCTGCGAGCTCTGGAACAGAACGGGACGGCCGATGTTGGAGACCCCGTCCGGCCCGCGCGTCAGCCAGATCGCGTTGATCATGACCAGCGTCACGATCTGCTGGAACGAGATCGTGACCATGGCCAGATAGTGCCCGCCGAGCCGCAACGTCGAAGCCCCGAGGAATGCGCCCGCCAGCAGCGCGATCAGGCAGCCCGCGACGAGACAGAGCCAGAAGCTCAGGTGCAGATCGGCGGTCCCGATGCCGACGGCATAGGCGCCGAAGCCGAAGAACGCGGCCTGTGCCAGATTGATCTGGCCGCACAGGCCGAGCACGACCGAGAGCCCGAACACCGCGATCGAAAACGTCGTGGCCTGCATCAGGATGTTGAGGACGTAGCCGTCGAACTGCATCCTGGCGGCAAGCGCCACCACGATGACGACGCCGATGAAATACGGCAGGTGCCGCAGCAGCAACGGTCGCGACCGCACCGCCGGCGCCGGAATCATGTTCTCGCTGGCGGTCATGCTTTCTCCGCGACGCGTTCGCCGAAGATGCCCTGCGGACGGAAGATCAGGAATGCGATCAGCACCAGGAAGGCGAAGCCGTCCTTGTACGGCACCGAGATGTAGGCGGCGCCGAAGGTCTCGATCACGCCGAGCGCAAGCCCGCCGATGATGGCACCGGTGACGTCGCCGAAGCCGCCGATGATGGTGGCGGCGAACGCCTTCAGCGCGATGGTCGAGCCCATCTGGATCGAGACGAACAGCACGGGGGCGACCAGGATGCCGGCGAGACCGCCGAGCACCGCCGAATAGATGAAGGTGATCATGATCATGGTGGAGACGGAAATGCCGAGCAGCGAGGCCATTTCCTTGTCCTGCGAGGTGGCCTGCAGCTTCTTGCCGAGCAGCGTCTTCTCGAAGAACCAGAAGTTGAAGATCACCAGCAGGATCGTGACGCCGATGATCAGCAGATACTGGCTGTCGAGATAGACCGGACCGAGCTGGATGCCGGGCGTCTCGAACCAGCCCTGCAGCACCTGCGGCTGCGGGCCGTAGATCGCGAGCACCGAGTTCGCCAGCAGGATCGAGGCGCCGATGGTCGCGATGATCACGGGCAGATAGGTGCGGTGGCGCAGCGGATAATAGACGCCGAGATTGAAGATGACGCCGAGCAGCGCCATGCCGGCCAGCGAGATCAGGAACGACAGCCAGTAGGGCCAGCCGAGATCGACGGCGAACACCACCATCAGATAGGCAGCGACCATCGAGAATTCGCCCTGCGCGAAGTTCACGACGTTGGTGGCGCGGAAGATCAGCACGAAGCCGAGCGCGACCAGCGCGTAGACCGCGCCGATGCCGATGCCCGTGAACAGGAGTTGAAGGACCAGATCCATGACAAGCGTTCGGTTTGAGGGTTAGGAGCCACACGGGCGGTGGTCAGGCTCTCTCCCCTTGCAGGGGAGAGTTGGAGAGAGGGGTAAGCCACGAACACCGCCCGTGCGGTACCCCTCTCCCTAACCCTCCCCGCAAGGGGGGAGGGAACCGATCCAGTCGCGCGTCCCTGACTCAGTCGTTGAACTCGATATGCTTGTCGAAGACGATGCTGCCCTTGTCGTTCTTCACGATGTTGTAGCCGTGCAGCCCGTCGCCGTTCTGGTCGAAATTGTATTCGCCCTCGGCACCCGCGAACTTCTTGATCGACAGGATCGCCTCGCGGACCTTGTCCGGTTCGGTCGAGCCGGCCTTGTTGATGCCGGCCGCCAGCACGTTGATCGCGTCGTAGGTCCAGGAGCTCTGGTTGTCGGGTGCGACCTTGACCGCATCGCGGTAGAGCTTGCCGAACGCCTTCGAGGCGTCGCTGGATTCCTCGGCGTAATCGGCAACGCCAAAGGTGTTGTAGAGCGCGGGACCGGCGAGCTTCAGCGCGGTGATGTTGACGATCGAGGGCGAGCCGACCCAGGGAATGTTGACGCCGAGCTGGCGCAGCTGACGGCCGAAAATGCCGAGGTCGTTCTCGAAGGTGAAGTAGGAGCCGAGAATATCGGCGCCAGACTGCTTGATCGCGAGCACGACCGGGGTGAAGTCCTGGCTCTGGTTGGCGTAGCCCTGATCGGTCGCCGTCGCGCCGAGCTTGCCAAGCGCCTCGGTCAGCGCCTTGCCGCCGGCGGTGCCGAACGCATCGGTCGAATGCAGCACGAACCATTTCTTCTTGCCGAGCGTGTTGACGCCGTATTCGGCGATGACGCGGCCGGAATAGCTGTCGTTCGGGCGGCAGCGGAACAGCCACTTGTTGCCCATGTGGGTGAGGTTCGGATCGGTGCCGCCGATCATCACGGGCTTGCCGAGCTTGATGACGTCAGGCGCCATCGCGTGGACTTGAGTCGAGCGGATCGAGCCGAGGAAGCCGACGATGTCGGACTGCGCGGCGAGCTTGGAGAACGCCAGCACGATGCCGGGATTGGTGGTCTGATCGTCCTCGACGATCAATTCCGCCTGCTTGCCGAGAATGCCGCCGGCCTTGTTGACGGCGTCGAGCGCGAGCTTGGCACCCTTGACGGCGTAACCGCCGGACTCGGCGGCGGGGCCGGTGACGGGCGCGCACATGCCGATCTTGATCGTCGCACCCTGCGCGCGCGCGCTGCCAATCAGCGCGGGAGCAGCGAGACCTGCCGCCAAGCCGGCGGAAAACTCACGTCTCGTCAGTTTCATTCAATCCTCCCTGTAAAATGCCGAACTTGCCTGTCGGCTGCATTGAAACGAGTCCGACGCTCGACTTGCCGCCCTGTCCACGCCGTGAGACGGCATGGCGGACAAGCATTCGCGCCGCTGCAGCGCACCTGACGCGCAACGGCGAAGATCAATCCAAGCGTATCGAGGAGCTAATCATGATTGCACATTGCACGCAATAGTCAGAAGGTCCACCATGGGCGGTGCGTAAATGCCTGCTGTGGGCGACCGCAACGCGATCACGTGATAGTGTGCCTATCGATTAGTCATCCATGCCGATGCCAAGAGTAAAATCGCAGACCAGACGGAAGCAGCCCGCCTATGCGCTGATCAAGGCCGCATTGGCGAAACGCATCCGCGCCGGCGATGTGCCGGCCGGCACCGTTCTCTCGGAATCGGCGATCGCGAGCCTGTTTGGCTCCAGCCGCTCTCCGGTGCGGCAGGCCTTCGAGCAATTGGAGGATATCGGGCTGGTGCGCCGGTTCGACGGCCGCGGCGTCATCGCGGGCAAGCGCCAGGTCGAACCCCGGCGCGTCCCGATCACACCGCAAATGCTGGGGCTCACCGACGGCCCGGTCGAGGCGGTCAGGAGCGACGCCTGGGACGCTCTCTATTACGAACTCGAACGTGAGATCATCTACCGATCGCTGTTCGGACGCTTCCGCGTCAGCGAGCTGGCGCTGGCGCGGCATTTCCGGGTCGGACGCACCGTCGCCCGCAACCTGCTGCTGCGCGCGCAGGCGATCGGAATCCTGGAAAAAGGCGCCAAGGCCCACTGGTATGTGGTGCCGCTCGACGAGGACCGCGTCCGCGACATCTTCGAGCTGCGTGCAGCGCTGGAGCCGCTGCTGCTGAAATCAGCCGCCGCGACGATTCCGGCGGCGCTGCTGGACCGGATGGCCGATCGGCTGCGCGAAGGGATCCAATTCCGCGACCGCATCGGCGTCGCCGAGCTCGACGAGATCGAGGGCGAGCTCCACATCCGCTGCCTCGGTTACGGCATCAACCGCGAGATGCTCGAAGCGCTCAAGCGGACCCACTGCGCCTTCGTGATCGGCAAGCACATCCAGGTGGCCCTGACCGCGCCGCAGATCGATTCCTTCATGGATGAACATCTCTTGATCATCGAGGCATTGCGCGCGCGCGACGGTGATGCGGCGGCCGCGACATTGCGTCGTCACATCGAATGGTCGCAATCGAAAGTCGCTGGCTGGATTGCCGAATTCCGCGCCATCAACGTGATCTCGCGCGTGTCTTACATGGTCTAGTGCATCACCGCACGATGTCGCGGACTACTCTTCGGCCTCAATCTCGACCTCATCGGTCGAGGTCATGGCGGCCAGACTCTCCTCCAGCACGCCCAGCATTTCCTGCAATTCCGCGAGCTTGCGTGCGCCGTAGCGCCGGGTGATCTCGGCATAGATCGTCTCCGAGGTCGGCGCCACCGCCTCGATCAGCTTCAGCCCCTTGGCGGAAATCGAGACCACCGCGCGCCGACCATCGTTCTCGGCGGTCTTGCGCTCGATCAGCTGGCGGCCTTCGAGATCGCGCAGGATGCGCGACAGGCTCGGGCCGAGCAGGAACGCGACCCGCGCAAGCTCGGTGACCTCGATCTCGTCGACCGAGGTGAGCGCGCGCAGGATGCGCCACTGCTGCTCGGTCAGCCCGTGATTGCGCAGCGAGGGGCGGAATTGCCGCATCACCGCTTCGCGCGCACGCAGCAGCGACATCGGCAGCGAGCGTGAGAATTCGCGCATCGGCGCACGCGGCGACGGCCCCTCGTCGCCCTGCCCCGGCCGCATATCGTTCGGTGAATTCTTGCGCGCCATGCTCAGTTCACAGCCGCAGATTTTTGCGATGCAGCATACATGGATTCAGTTTGCGGAAATTCACTTAACATGTTAATCATCTCGCCAGCACCCCATTTGTGTAGCACGCATGGCCCTTTCCCAGGACGATATCCGCAACGCCGCCAACAGGCTCGACCAGGCGGAAAAGACCCGCAAGCAGATCCGGCAGCTTTCGCTGCAATTTCCCGGCATCACCCTTGATGACGCCTACGCGATTCAGAAGGCCTGGGTCGAGATCAAGGTGGCGCACGGCCGCGTCGTCAAGGGCCACAAGATCGGCCTGACCTCGAAGGCGATGCAGAGCGCGCTCAATATCGGCGAGCCGGATTCCGGCATCCTGCTCGACGACATGTTCTTTGCCGATGGCGGGCTGGTGCCGAGCGATCGCTTCATCGCGACCCGGGTCGAGGCCGAGCTCGCCTTCGTGATGAAGCATCGGCTTGCCGGCCCCGACTGCACCTTGTTCGACGTGCTCAACGCCACGGATTTCGTGGTGCCCGCGCTGGAGATCCTGGATACGCGGGTCGAGCGCGTCGACCCCGAGACCAAGGCGACGCGAAAAATCTTCGACACCATCGCCGATAACGCCGCCAATGCCGGCATCGTGCTCGGCGGCCGGCCGATCCGCCCCTTGGACGCCGATCTGCGCTGGATCGGCGCGCTCTGCTTCCGCAATGGCCAACTCGAGGAAACCGGATTGGCCGCCGGCGTATTGAATCATCCGGCGACCGCGGTGGCGTGGCTCGCCAACAAGATTGCGCCGAACGGGCTGGCGCTGGAGGCCGGCCAGGTGGTGCTGGCGGGCTCCTTCATCCGCCCGATCGAGACCCGCAAGGGCGACACCATCCAGGCGGACTACGGGCCTTACGGGTCCGTGAGCTGCTATTTCGCCTGACGCACCCAAGCAGGAGAGCTGCATGCCGCATTTCACGATCGAATATTCCGCCAATCTCGACGGCCTCGTCGACATGGGCAAGACCGTCGAAGTGGTCCGCAGGGCCGCGGTCGAGACCGGCATCTTCCCGCTCGGCGGCATCCGCGTCCGCGCCGTCAGATGCGAGCACTATGCGATCGCCGACGGACGCGCCGACCACGGCTTCCTCGACATGGTGCTGCGGCTCGGCGAGGGCCGCGATCTCGCCACCCGCAAGAAGGCCGGCGAGCACATCTTCAGGGCGCTGTCGGCGCATCTCGATCCGGTGTTCAGCAAGAGCAAGTTCGCTTTGTCGTTCGACATGCAGATCAACGACAAGGACACGAGCTGGAAACGCAACAACATCCACGAAGCGCTGAAAGTGGAGACGGTCAATGGATAAAGCCACCCCGAAATCCGCGGCCGACGTGTTCCAGGCCAACCGCGATCGCGCCGGCCCGCTGCTCGCGAAGCTGAAGGCCGAGGGCATCGGGCACGTGATCGACGGCAAGGTCGTGCCGTCGGTCTCGGGTGAGACCTTCGAGACGAAGTCGCCGATCGATGGCGCTGTTCTCGCGACGGTGGCGCGCGGCAACGCGGAAGATATCGACCGGGCCGCGACCGCAGCTGCCACGGCGTTCAAGGCCTGGCGCGACATGCCGGCCGCCCAGCGACGCAAGCTGCTGCATCGCGTCGCCGACGCGATCGAGGACCACGCGGACGACATCGCGGTGCTCGAATGCATCGACACCGGCCAGGCGCATCGTTTCATGGCCAAGGCCGCGATCCGCGCCGCCGAGAACTTCCGCTTCTTCGCCGACAAATGTGCCGAAGCACGTGACGGC
The DNA here is from genome assembly GCF_015624485.1 of Bradyrhizobium genosp. L. Taxonomy (NCBI): domain Bacteria; kingdom Pseudomonadati; phylum Pseudomonadota; class Alphaproteobacteria; order Hyphomicrobiales; family Nitrobacteraceae; genus Bradyrhizobium; species Bradyrhizobium genosp. L. The sequence goes on along the minus strand of NZ_CP061378.1, from coordinate 2,511,908 downwards.
CTCAACACGCCCTCGGACGAGCACTGGAACATCTCGACCCGCGTGCCGATCGGCCCGGTCGGCGTGATCACGCCGTGGAACACGCCGTTCATGCTCTCGACGTGGAAGATCGCGCCGGCGCTGGCCGCCGGCTGCACCGTCGTGCACAAGCCGGCCGAATGGTCGCCCATCACCGCCGACCTGCTGGTCAAGCTGGCAACAGAGGCTGGCATCCCCGACGGCGTGTTCAACACGGTGCACGGCTTCGGCGAGGACGCCGGCAAGGCACTGACGCAACATCTCGCGATCAAGGCGATCGGCTTCGTCGGCGAAAGCGCGACGGGCTCCGCGATCATGGCACAGGGCGCGCCGACCCTGAAGCGGGTGCATTTCGAGCTCGGCGGCAAGAACCCGGTGATCGTGTTCGACGACGCCGATCTCGACCGCGCGCTCGATGCCGTCGTGTTCATGATCTACTCGCTCAATGGCGAGCGCTGCACCTCCTCGAGCCGCCTGCTGGTCCAGCAGAGCATCGCCGACACGTTCATCGAGAAGCTCACCGCGCGGGTGAAGGCGCTCAAGGTCGGTCATCCCCTGGATCCCGCGACCGAGATCGGGCCGCTGATCCATGAGCGGCATCTGGCAAAGGTCTGCAGCTATTTCGACGTTGCGAAAAAGGACGGCGCGACGATCGCGGTCGGCGGCAAGCCGCATGACGGCCCCGGCGGCGGGCACTATGTGCAACCGACGCTGGTCACCGGCGCGAGCGCAAAAATGCGCGTCGCGCAGGAAGAGGTGTTCGGCCCATTCCTGACCGTGATCCCGTTCCGCGATGAGGCGGACGCCGTCGAGATCGCCAACGGCGTACAGTACGGCCTGACCGGATATGTCTGGACCGGCGACATGGGCCGCGCGCTGCGCGTTGCCGACGCGCTGGAGGCCGGCATGATCTGGCTCAACTCGGAAAACGTCCGCCATCTGCCGACGCCGTTCGGCGGCATGAAATCGTCAGGCATCGGCCGCGACGGCGGCGACTATTCGTTCGACTTCTACATGGAAACAAAGCACGTCTCGCTCGCGCGCGGGACGCATAAAATTCAGAAACTGGGAATGTAGCAACACCGTCATTCCGGGGCGACGCGCAGCGGCGAGCCCGGAATCCATAACCACGATCGTGAATATGGATTCCAGGCCTGCGCCAAGAGGCGCATCGCGGAATGACGAATTTTGAGGGGAAACACCATGCCCGTTCCGACGCACGTCTTCGATCCGCCGTTCAATATCATCCGCTCCAGCCATGCCGTGCTCGACGTCACCGACCTCGAGAAGAGCGCGGCCTTCTATTCTGATATCGTCGGCCTGCACATCGAGGACCGCGACGACAAGGCGGTCTACCTGCGCGCCTGCGAGGAGCACCAGCATCACTCGGTGGTGCTGCGCAAGGCGCCAAAGGCCGCCTGCAACCGGCTCGGCTTCAAGGTCGGCAATGACACCGACCTCGACAAGGCCGCCGCATTCTTCTCAGAGAACGGCATCGCTTACGCCTTCTCCGATCAGCCGTTCCAGGGCCGCACGCTGCAGTTCACCGATCCGTTCGGCTTCCAGATCGAGCTCTACGCCACGATGGAGAAGCGCCCGCACCTGCTGCGACGCTACGACCTCTACAAGGGCTGCCATCCGCAGCGGCTCGACCATTTCAACGTGTTCGCGGCCGAGGTGCAGGACACCGTCGATTTCTACGCGCGGCTCGGCTTCCGCCTCACCGAATACGCCGAGGAGGATGGCGACCAGGGGCGCATCGCCGCCGCCTGGATGCATCGCAAGGGCAACGTCCATGACTTCGCCATCACCAACGGCCGCGGTCCGCGCCTGCACCACATCGCCTACTGGACGCCGACCGCGATGAACATCGTGCATCTCTGCGACGTGATGGCATCCGCCGGGTTCCTTGCGAATATCGAGCGCGGGCCGGGCCGGCACGGCATCTCCAACGCCTTCTTCCTCTACATCCGGGATCCCGACGGCCACCGCATCGAGCTCTACACCAGCGACTATTTCACCGGCGATCTCGACCACGAGCCGCTGCGCTGGTCGCTGCGCGATCCGCGCCGCCAGACATTGTGGGGCGCGCCGGCGCCGCGCTCCTGGTTCGAGGAAGGCTCGCCGTTCGCCGGCCAGGAGGTGCGCGAGCCGCGTTTCGTCGCCCAGGTGCTGGTTGCGGATTAGACACGAACACCTCGACTCCATCCACGTCGTCCCGGCGAAGGCCGGGACCCATAACCACCGGATAGGGTTATTGAACGAATGTCTGGCCGCGTACCCCTTTCGATGGCCGCGGAGTATGGGTCCCGGCCTTCGCCGGGACGACACCAATGATTGGACTGCTAATGCGCACACCTCGCCTCGCTACCTACTCCGTCAACGGCAACGTCAGCTATGGCGCCCTCACCGACACCGGAATCGTCGATCTCTCGTCGCGCTTCGCCAAGGACTACCCGACACTGCGCGAAGCGATCGCCGCCGGCGCGCTGAGCAAGCTCGCGGAGGAGGCGGCCAAGCGCTCGCCCGATCACGCGCTCGACGCGGTCGCCTGGCTGCCGCCGATCCCGGCACCGGAAAAAATCATCTGCATCGGCGTCAACTATCCGGACCGCAATGCCGAATACAAGGACGGCTCCGACGCGCCGAAATATCCCAGCATGTTCCTGCGGGTGCCGCGCTCCTTCGTCGGCCACAACACGCCCGTGGTGCGGCCGCGCATCTCGCCGCAGCTCGATTACGAGGGTGAACTGGTGCTCGTCATCGGAAAGCCCGGCCGGCACATTCCGGAAAGCACCGCGCTCGACCACATTGCCGCGCTCACGCTGTGCAACGAAGGCACCATCCGAGACTGGGTCCGCCACGCAAAATTCAACGTCACGCAGGGCAAGAATTTCGACTCCACCGGCAGCCTCGGCCCGTGGATCGTGCCCTACACCGATGAGGCACAGATCGCCGACATCCGCCTGACCACGAAGATCAACGGCGAGGTCCGGCAGGACGACCGCACCTCGCGGCTGATCTTCGGCTTCCGCTACCTCATCAACTACATCTCGACCTTCACGACCTTGGTGCCCGGCGATATCATCGTCACGGGCACGCCGACCGGCGCAGGCGCGCGGTTCGATCCGCCGCGTTATCTGAAGCCCGGCGACACGATAGAGGTCGAGGCCGAAGGCGTCGGAACTTTACGCAACGGCGTCGTCGACGAAGCCAACTAACCGCAAGCAAAGTGGACAGTGCCATGACCTCAACATCCGGCGGCGAAGCGATCGTCAACGGTCTCGTCGCTCACGGCGTCGACACCGTGTTCGGCCTGCCCGGCGCGCAGATCTATGGCCTGTTCGATGCGTTCCACCAGGCCCAGCTCAAGGTGATCGGCGCCCGCCACGAGCAGGCCTGCGGCTATATGGCGTTCGGCTATGCACGCTCGTCCGGCAAGCCCGGCGTGTTCAGCGTGGTGCCCGGTCCCGGCGTGCTCAACGCCTCGGCGGCGCTGCTCACCGCGTTCGGCTGCAACGAGCCGGTGCTGTGCCTGACCGGCCAGGTGCCGACGCAATTCCTCGGCAAGGGCCGTGGCCACCTGCACGAGATGCCGGACCAGCTCGCGACCTTGCGCACCTTCGTGAAATGGGCCGAGCGGATCGAATATCCTGATAACGCGCCGACGATGGTCTCGCGCGCATTCCAGGAGATGCTGTCCGGCCGGCGCGGCCCGGCCTCGCTGGAGATGCCGTGGGACGTGTTCACCCAGCGTGCCCAGGTCGGGACGGCAAAACCGTTCGATCCGTTGCCGGCGCCGCAGCCCGACCCGGATCGCATCAAGGCGGCCGCCGATCTCATCAAGGCGAGCAAGACGCCGATGATCTTCGTCGGCAGCGGCGCGATCGATGCGCGCGAGGAGATCGTCGAGCTCGCCGAGATGATCGACGCACCGGTGGTGGCGTTCCGCAGCGGCCGCGGCATCGTCTCCAACGCGCACGAGCTCGGGCTCACCATGGCCGCCGCCTACAAGCTCTGGCCGAAGACCGACCTGATGATCGGTATCGGGACCCGGCTGGAATTGCCGACAATGTCGCGCTGGCCCTATCAGCCGGCCGGCCTGAAAAGCGTCCGCATCGACATCGATCCGGTCGAGATGCGCCGCGTCTCGACCGACGTCGCCGTGATCGCGGATGCAAGGGCCGCGACCTCTGATCTCGTCGCCGCCGTCCGCAAGGCCGGCACCAGCAAGACCACCGGCCGGCGCGCAGCTATCCGCGAAGCGACGTCCGCGGCGGAGCACGAAATTCAGCGCATCCAGCCGCAGATGGCATATCTGAAAATCCTGCGCGAGGTGCTGCCGGCGAACGCCATCGTCACCGACGAGCTGTCGCAGGTCGGGTTCGCCTCCTGGTACGGCTTTCCGATCTATGAGCCGCGCACCTTCGTCACCTCGGGCTATCAGGGCGCGCTCGGCTCCGGCTTCCCGACCGCGCTCGGCGCCAAGGTCGCCAATCCGACCAAGCCGGTGGTCGCGATCACCGGCGACGGCGGCTTCATGTTCGGCGTGCAGGAGCTCGCCACCGCCGTACAGTTCAAGATCGGTGTCGTGACGCTGGTGTTCAACAACAACGCCTATGGCAATGTCCGCCGCGACCAGAGCGAGCGCTTCGATGGCCGCATCGTCGCCTCCGATCTCGTCAATCCTGATTTCGTCAAGCTTGCCGAGTCCTTCGGTGCCGGCGCCGCGCGGGTCACCTCACCCGACCATTTCCGCCCCGCGCTGGAGAAGGCATTGGCCGACGGCGGCCCTTATGTGATCTCGGTGGAAGTGCCGACGGGCTCCGAAGTCTCGCCGTGGGCGTTCATCCATCCGGCGAAGAATATCTGAGACCAGCGGCGCCTCAGCGCACCTTGCGGAAGGTCAAATTGATGCGCTGGCGGCCGAGCACGCCGTGCTCGCCATCGGCCAGCGGCGCGACGCCGTGATAAAATAACCGCGAGGGGCCGCCCCACACCGCGACATCGCCGTGCTCGAGGCGATAACGGCGCGGCGTGTCGCTGCGCTTCAGGCCGCCGAACAGGAAGGTCGCCGGCAGCCCGAGCGAGACGGAGACGATCGGCGCGCCGTAATCGAGCTCGTCCTTGTCCTGATGCAGCGACAATTTGGCGCCCGGTACATAGCGGTTGATCAGGCAGGCTTCCGGCGCGAAGCCGGTGAAGCCGGCCTCAGCGGCAGCGCCGGCGGCGAGCCTGCTCAACACCGGCGGCATCGCCGGCCATGGCTTTCCGGTGTCCGGATCGATCGGGTCATAGCGATAGCCGCTCGCGTCGGAGACCCAGCCTGCGCTGCCGCAATTGGTCATCGCGACCGACATCCGGTGGCCGCCCGGCGTGATCAGGTGCCGGAACGGCGCCTGCTTCACGATCGCGCGCAGCGCGGGGATCAGCTCGGCTTCGAATGATCTGGCAAAACCGCGCAGCAGCACCGCGCCCTCAGCAATCGTCTCGCGCGAGGGTCGTGCATCTCCAACAGTCTCGAACAGATCAGCAGTCACTTACACTCACTTGCACTCACTTCGCATCGTGGAAGATCACGCCCACGGTGTGGCGATGACCTGAGCGGATACGGCTGACGCCATGGCGCAGATTAACGCGATAGGCACCGCGCGTCCCCTGCACCGGACGATGATGCACGGCAAATGCTACCGCGTCGCCCTTCGCGAGCGGCACCACCTCGGGCCGCGACTGCATCCGCGGCCGCTGCTCGGTCAGCACGAACTCGCCGCCGCTGAAGTCGCGGCCCGGCTGCGACAGCAGGATCGCGACCTGGATCGGGAATACGTGCTCGCCGTAGAGATCCTGATGCAGGCAATTGTAGTCGCCCTCGCCATATTGCAGCAGCAGCGGCGTCGGCCGCGTCTGCCCGGCATCATGGCAGCGCTTCAGGAATGCCTCGTGCGAAGCGGGGTAGCTGATGTCGATCCCCATCGTCTCATTCCAGCGGTTGGCCGTCATTGTCAGCTGCGCATACAACGCCGGCCGCAGCTCCGCGATCAGGTCAGGCAGCGGATAATCGAAGTACTTGTATTCGCCGCGGCCAAACCCGTGGCGGCCCATCACGACCTTGCTGCGGAACTGGCTGTCGTCGGGATAGCGCGCGGCGATGGCGTCGCATTCCTGCGGCGTCAGCAGCCCGTTGAGGACAGCGCAGCCCTGCGCGTCGAGGTCCGCGGTGATGTGGCCCCAGTCGAGCGCGTCGACGCGGGCCGGGATGGCGGGGGCGGATTGGATGTCTCGGGCTGTTGCTTTCATGGGCTGAATCTGGCTCATGATCGCGGTTCGCACCACCCGATTTCCGGGAGGATGTGGCCCGGAACAGCTCTGCAAGTTCCGCTGTCGTCCCTGCGAAAGCAGGGACCCATAACCACCGCTGCTCGTTGTTGAGATCGCTGAGGCCACAGCGTGCCAACCACGATGCCCTGTGGTTATGGGTCCCTGCTTTCGCAGGGACGACTCGTGGGAAGAGCTTAGCCCAGCACCGGCAGCGTGATCACGTCGTAGCCGTGGCTGATCGTCCGCTTCAGCACCGGGTCTTCCAGCTCGAAATCGAAGCGGCTGGCGGGGCGAATGCCGCCTTTGGCCGCGAAAGTGCCACCGAACATCGCGCAGCCATCGGGCAGGCCCTTGCCCTCGAATCCGCCGGCGATCAGGTCCTTCACCGGCAGCATGTGGTCGAGCGTGCCTTCCTGGTAGAGCATGCGCTGACCGCCGATGGTGGCCCAGGAACGCAGGATGAGCTGGTCCCAGTGACCGATGACGTCCTCCAGCTCCCAGAGCTCGGACGCGACAGGCTTGTCGCACATCTGCTTCGAGACGGTGACGCTGTAGCTCTCGACCTTGCGGTCGGTGTGGTCGGAGCCGCAGCCGACGAAGGTGCGGCCCTGCCAGCCGATCAGGACGAACTCGACCTCGCCGCTGGAGTCCTCGCCGCAGACCTCGATCGCGTCGGCAAACGTCAGCCGGCGTGCCGAGCAGCGATAGTAGATCGGCGTCGTCGCCGGCCGCGCGATGCCGAGCGCTTCGAGCTCGGCGATGTGCTTGTCGCGCGCCACCGGATCGCGGCCGGTCCAGCCGGCGATCACGGCTTCGCGGATTTCCAGCGTCAGCGGCGTCGCGGCGCCCTTGTCGTCGACATTGAAGGTGAGATCAAACACGGATCACGGTCTCCATTCCGGCGGCCAGTTCGAAGATGCGCCGATCCGAGCCGCCGGCTGCCGCGAGCATCAGGCCGACCGGCGCCTCGCCCTCGCGATGGGCGGGCAGCGAGATCGCGCAGCCGTCAAGCACATTGATCAGCGTGCAGTTGCGCAGCGCGCGCAGGTTCTGCGTGGCAAACGCCTTGTCGTCGGCGAGATCGGCGATGACCGGCGGCAGGTTCGCGGTGGTCGGCAGCACCATCGCTTCATAGGGCGCGATGCGCTGCTCGGTGCGGGCGATGAAGGAACGCCGCGCGTTGAGCAGATCGATGTAGTCGGCGGCGAGAAAACCCTCGCCGCGCAGGATGCGCGAAGAGACGCGGGGATCGTAATCGTCGCCCTTGCTCGCGATCAGGAAGCGGTGCCAGGCATAGCTCTCGGCCGCGGCGAAGCCGCCCTTGGCATTCATGACGCCGACGTCGAGCAGTTCCGGCACTTCGATGCGCTCGACCAGCGCACCGGCCCGCGACAGCGCCGTCAACGCGCGCTCGAAGGTTTTTGCCACGGCATCATCGAGGTCATCGAGCGCGACCGTGGTCGGCACCGCGAGCCGCATGCCCTTGACCGGGCGTGGCGTCAACGGTTTCAGCGGCTCGTCCGCCAGCACGGCGTCGAGCGCGGCACAGCAGGCCACCGAGTTCGCCAGCGGGCCGTAGCTGTCGAGCGTGAACGACAGCGGCACGCCGCCGTCGAGCGGGATCCGGCGCTGCGTCGGCTTGTAGCCGACGATGCCGTTGAACGCCGCCGGGATCCGGCAGGAGCCGCCGGTGTCGGTGCCGAGCGCGCCGAACGCCATGCCGTCGACGATCGAGACCGCGGCGCCCGAGGACGAGCCGCCGGGCACGTGACCGACGCCCCGGTTCCAGGCGCTCTTCGGCGTGCCGTAATGCGGATTGATGCCGATGCCGGAATAGGCGAACTCGGTCATGTTGGTGCGGCCGATCACGATGAAACCGGCGCGCTTCAGCCGCGCCACGACCGGCGCGTCGGCCTCGGCCGGCGCGGAATCATCCAGCGCCCGGGAACCGGCGCGGGTCACCTGCCCCTTGATGTCGAACAGATCCTTGATCGAGACCGGGATGCCGGCAAAGGGCGACGGCGCAGCATTGGCCTTGCGCAGCCGGTCCATGGCGTCGGCGGCGTCGAGCGCGGCGTCCTTGTCGACGTGGATGAAGACGCGCTGGCCCTCGCCGGCGGGATCGGCGATCCTGGCGATGCATTGCTCGACGAGCCTGCGGGCCGTGGTGGCGCCGCTGGCAAGATCAGCGGCAAGGGAGGCGAGTGTCGGATTGTGCGGCATGGCTTTCACTTGGTGGGTGGCGGCCGATTGTCACCCGGATCGCCGTCGATTTCCAGATCGAGCAGTGCCGAACTGAGCGATTTGCCGTGAGCGTCGAGCGCAAGCGACCGCGTCACGCCGCCACCCAGCGTGTCGGTCATCACGAAGTTGAGCGCCGCAATCCTAGGCAGTTCATAACGGGTAACTTCGCCTTCCACGACGCCGGCGAAATGCGCCTTCACCCGCGCGCTCGTCACCTGGACGAGCAGCAGCGGATAATGGGCGGCATCGTAGGCGATCACCGAAATGTTCGAGGTGTTGCCCTTGTCGCCGGTGCGGGAATGGGCGATCTCACGCAACTTCACTTCACGCCTCCACGAACCGGATTTGCGGCTTGGCAAGCTCGCGCGGCAGCAGCACCGAGGCCACCGCGACGACGTCGCGGGCCGATTTCCAGGCACCGCCGCCGGCCGCCGGACCGTTGGTGTAGAGCGTCTCCACCTCGTTGCCGATACGCACGGCTTCGCCGAGGTTTTCGGTGCGGCCCGCCACGCGCACACGGACCTCGTAAGGCTCGCCGGCCCGCGCGGAGACGTCGCTGCCGTGCAAGGCATCGACGCCGATGAGGTCGAACCGCAACTCGCTCGTCGAGACGCCGGTCAGCTGCAGCCGCTCGCGGACGATCTCGAGCGCCAGCCGGCCGCGCGCCAGGGCGCCGGGACCGGCATAGGAGATCTGGCCTTCGCCGATATAGCTGTCGACATAGCCGACCGAGACCTTCAGCGTATCCGTGCGTTTGCTGCCGCGACCGCCGCTGACCCGCACGCGATCGGGACCGATTTCCTCGACGGTGACTTCGGAGAAATCCGCGACCACGTCCGGCTGGAAGTATTTGGTCGGGTCATGGACCTCGTAGAGCAATTGCTCCTTGCAGGTCTGCGCGGTGACGGCCCCGCCGCTGCCCGGCACCTTGGTCACGACCAGCGAGCCGTCTTCGCCGATCTCGCCGATCGGAAAGCCGAGACGCGCGAGGCCCGCGACATCCTTGTAGCCGGGATCGGCGAAGTAGCCGCCGGTGATCTGGCCGGCGCATTCCAGCAGATGGCCGGCGACGGTGCCCTGCCCGAGCAGATTCCAGTCGTCCATCTTCCAGCCGAAGGCGTGGATCATCGGCGCCAGGAACAGCGCGGGATCGGACGCGCGCCCGGTGATCACGACGTCGGCGCCGGCCGCGAGCGCATCCGCCATCGGCTCCGCGCCGAGATAGGCGTTGGCCGACAACAGCCGGTTGCCGAGCTGCTTGATGGTGCCGTCGAACTCCATGATCGGAAGATCGCTCGCCTTGCAAGCGTCCAGCACGTCGTCGCCCACGATTGCGGCGACCTTCAACGACAATCCGAGGGACTTTGCGATCTCGGCGGTGCGGCGCGCCGCGGCCTCGGGATTGGCCGCCCCCATATTGGTGACGATCTTGATGCCCTTCGCAGAGCAGAGCGGCAGCACCGCCCGCATGCGCTCCTCGAGCAACGGATCATAGCCGCTGTCCGGGTTCTTCATCCGTGCCTGCTGGGCCAGCGCGACCGTGCGCTCACCGAGGCATTCGAACACGAGATAATCGATCTCGCCCTTCTCGGCGAGCTCGACCGCAGGCTCGATGCGGTCGCCCGAATAGCCCGCGCCGGATCCGATCCTGATCGTTCGCATCACTTCAGCCCGAAATAGGCGCGATGCAGCTCTTCGTTGCCGCTCATCTCGGCCACCGTGCCGGAGAATTGGATGCGTCCGCCCTCCAGCACGAAGACGCGGGTGGCGACATCGAGGAAGCTGATATTCTGCTCGGCGATCAAGAGCGCCAATCCGCGCCCCTGCAGGCTGGTGAGCGCGCGGATCACCTCCTTGACGAACAGCGGCGACAGCCCGGCCGACGGCTCGTCCATCACCAGCAGCTTCGGCTCGGCCGACAGCGCCTTGGCGATGCCGAGCATCTTGCGCTGGCCGCCGGAGAGACTGGAGGCCGGATCGCGCCGCTTGTCGCGCAGCACCGGGAACAGGCCGTACAATTCGTCGACCCGCGCGCCGGGATTGGCATGGCCCAGCGCCTGCGCGCCGACCCGGATGTTCTCCTCGATCGTGAGATCCGGAAACACGGCGAGCTCCGACATGTAGGTCATGCCGCGCTTCATGCGGTCCGACGAGCGCATCCTGGTGATGTCGTCGCCGCCGAGCCGGATCTGGCCGCTGCGCGCCTCGATCAGGCCGACCAGCGATTTCAGGAAGGTGGTCTTGCCGGCGCCGTTGGCGCCGAGCAGCAGCACGGTCTCGCCGAGGCGGACGTCGAGATCGACGCTCCACAGCACCTGCATGGTGCCGTAGCCGGCGTCGACGCCTTTGGCGTCCAGCAGCGAGGATGCATCAGTGGGCATGCTCGCCTCCTAGAAACACCTCGATCACCTGCGGCTCGCGGACGGCGGTCGCCAGCGTGCCTTCGAAGATTTCCTTGCCGGCGTTGAGCACGATGACGCGGTCGGTGATCTGCTCGATGAAGCCCATCAGATGCTCGACCACGATGACAGCCATGCCGGTGGCGGCCAGCGCCTTGATGCGGCCCGCAATCCAGTCGAGCTCGGCCGGGTTGAGACCGGCCGCAAGCTCGTCGAGCAGCAGCAGCCGCGGCCGCGTCGCGAGCGCACGGGTCAGGTCGAGCATCTTCTGCTGCGCGCTGTTGAGATCGGCGGCGGGACGGTCGGCGACTTCTTTCAGCCGGTATTCCTCGAGCAGCTCCGCAACCGATGGCGGCGCGGTGGCGGCCTGACCATAGGCCAGCGCCACCTGGATGTTCTGGCGCACCGTCAACGACAGGAACGGCTTTGGCACCTGGAAGGTGCGATTGATGCCGCGGTGAACGAGCTTGTGCGAAGCGACGCCGCCGGCGGACGCGCCGTCGAACACGACCTCGCCGCCGTCGGGCGCATAGAGCCCGGAGATCACGTTGATCGCCGTGGTCTTGCCGGATCCGTTTGGGCCGACGAGCCCAAGGATCTCGCCAGGGGAGACGTGAAAGCTCAAGCCGTCGAGCGCATGAAAGCCGCCGAAGCGTTTGACCAGCTTCGCGACCTTGAGAATGGGCGTCTGCTCAGGGGACATTCCACCCCCTGCGCGTTGCCAGCGACACCAGCCCGGCGGGCAGGAACAGCACTAAGCCCATGATCAGAAGGCCGTAGATCAGCTGGAAATATTGCGGCGTGGTGAAGCCGATCAGATTGTAGACGCCGTACAGGATGATCACGCCGACGATCGGTCCGGTGACCGTGGCAACGCCGCCGAACAGCGCAAACACGATCGCGAAGATCGAGAACTCACCGGAGAACACGTTGTCGGGATAAAACACCGAGACGTACCAGGCGTAGATGCCGCCGGCGAGGCCGGCGACCAGCGCCGAGGCGAGCCAGGCGATCACCCGCATCTTGATGATGTTGACGCCGGCCATCGAGGCCGACACCGCATCCTCGCGCACCGCCTGCAGTGCGAGGCCGAATGGCGAATTCTTCAGATAGATGACGCCGCCGACCGTCAGCGCCATCACCACGACGGCGGCATAGTAGGCATGGGTCGGGTTGAACGTGCCGGTGAGCGAGACGCCGTACGGCCCCTTGGTGATGCCCTCCAGCGCCGGATTGGCGACGAAATGCAGCACCGCCAGCGAGGCCGCCAGGTTGGCGATCGCAAAATACGCGCCCGACAGCCGCAGCAGCGGCGTCAGCAGCAGGCCGAGCAGCACCGCGACCACGCCACCGACCAGCACCGCGAGCACGGCAGGCGTCTGAAAGTGCATCACCATGATGGCAAAACCGTAGGCGCCGGCGCCGAAGAAGCCGACATAGCCGAACGGCAGATAGCCGGTGAAGCCATAGATGATGTTCACGCCCTGCGCGAGGATCAGGAAGATCACGAAATTGAACAGCAGCAGATGGTTCTGGTAGACGCCGGGCAGCAGCGCGAACACCACGACCAGCGGCGCCAGGATGAACAACAGGTGCCTCGACGAATTAAGCAACGCGCACCCGCCTTCCGAGCAAGCCGCTCGGCCGCAACAACAGGATCAAGATCAAGAGCACATAAGGCAAGAGGTCGGCCCAGGAGCTGAGATAGGTCTGCACCAGCATGTAGCAGACGCCATAGACGACGCCGCCGAGCGCGGTGCCGAGCGGATTGCCGAGCGAGCCCAGCACCACGATCGCAAACGACGTCACCGTCGCATCGGCCCCGAACGCCGGCGTCACCGAGCCGAACATGAAGGGCGCGAACACACCGGCGATGGCGGCAAGCCCGAGCCCGATGCCGAAGGCAGCGGCGGAGACCCGATCGACGTCGATGCCGGTGGCGAAGGCCTCGTCGCGCCGCGACATCACCGCGCGCGTCAGGGTGCCAAGCCGCGTGTGGTAGAGATAGAGATAGACCAGCGCGATCGCGATCAGGCTGGTGACGGCCGCGATCACCCAGGGCGCCGGAAAATTCTGGCCGAGGATATGGATGGGCCCAGCGCCACCGGCCTTGCCGCCGAACCATTTGACCTTGATGGTCGTAAACACGGTGCCGAGCAGCCGGCTCTGGATCGAGCGCTCGCTGGTGCCGGCGAAGATCGTGGTGATGGCCTCGATCACCTGCGACAGGCCGAAGAACAGGATGATCGACAGCATTTCTGGATTGGCCGAGCCCTGCAAGCGCGGCACCAGCACCCAGTAAAGCAGCAGGCCTGCGAGCACGAAGATCACGAAGGCCAGCGGGATCGCAAACAGCGGATCGATGCCGGCGATCCCGACCACGCCGACCGCGATGAAGGCGCCGAGCATCAGGATGTCGCCATGCGCAAGGTTGACGATGCGCATGACGCCGAACACGAGATTGAGACCGATGCCGACCAGGCTGAAATACAGCCCGAACAGCACGCCGGCGACGAGCGCATAGGTCATGCGATCGCCCGCCGCCGGAAGGTCCCGTTAACAGCCCCTGACAGCATCACGGCGCCGGATAGACCGGCTTGCCGGTCGCAGTCTCATGCGGATAGATCGAGGTGAACTTGATGTGATCGTGCTCGTCGACCGAAAGCTGGCCGAGCGGCGTCAATTCGCCGATCTGCCCGCCCGTCTCATCGAGCGCGAAGGTGCCGTCGAGCGTCTTGAGCTGGCCGCTGAGCGAGAACACGGCGCGGCGCAGCTCCATCTGGTCGAGGCTGGTTGCGACCGACAGCGTCTTCTCGAGCACCAGCGCGGTGGTGTAGCCCGCCACCGCGTTGAAGCCGAATTCCATCTTGCCGTCGTTGTACTTCTTCTCCCAGGCGGCGCGGAAATCCTTCATGTTCATCCCGAAATTGACGGAATAATCCAGCTCGGAGGGCGGCACATAGGTCCAGACGTGATCGAGCCCCTTGGCGCCGACGTTCTTCTCCAAGAGCTCGGTCTCGATACCGGCATAGATCGCGAACTGCATCTTGAACTTGACACCGGCGTCCTGGACGTTGCGCTGGAAGGCGATGTCGTTCGGCGCGTAGCCGAAATGGATCACCGCGTCCGGGTTGGTGTTGTTGATGTTGTTGATGATGACGTTGTAGTTCGTGGTCTCGGTCGGTACGCCCTGGTCGTAGACGAACTCGATCGGCGCGCCTGACTCCTTAACGAACTTGCGGAAGGCGTTGGCCTGCGTGCCCGTGAACTCGTTGGTCGCGTAGAGGATCGCGACCTTCTTGATGCCGAGGCCCGGACCGTCATGGCTGATGAAATCCGCCAGCGGCTTCGGCCAGATCGTCGACACCGGGTCGGCCATCAGCGCGATATAGGGATTGTCCTTGGAGAAGAAACTCGCGCCGGTGCCGGTCTGGTCGAACAGGAACATCTTGTGGTCGCGCGCGATCGCAACCGCAGGCGCGGTCAGCACCGAGCCGGAATCGGCGACCAGGAGGTCGACCTTGTCCTGGGTGATGAGCTGGTTGTAGAGCGTCGCGGCGGTCGCGGTGTTGCTCTGGTCGTCATAGGAGACGAGCTTGATCGGGATCTTCTTGTCGAACGCCTTGACGAACACGCCACCCTCGGCATTCTTCTGCTCGACCCACAATTTCAGCGAGCTGTAGACCGGCATCGAGATCGAGGCGTAGCGCCCCGAGGACGCATAGAGCGTGCCGATCTTGATCTCCGACGGTGCATCCGCAGCAAAGGCGGGCCCCGCCAGCGCGGCGCAGGCGGCCAGCGCGACAATGGCTTTTTTGAACATTGCGTTTCCTCGTTTATTAGCGGCCCCTTTTGGCGCGCTTTGCGCGTCAAAGCAACTATACGAGAGTTGAAATAATCCAATATCAGCCATAGCCTTTTTCTATGGATATCAATCTCCGGCAGATCCGCTCCTTCATTGCGGTGGCGAAGCTCGGCAGCTTCACCCGGGCCGCCGAGTTTCTGCATATCTCGCAGCCGACGCTGACCGTTCAGATCAGGCGGCTTGAGGAGGCGTTGCAGCTTCGGTTGTTCGACCGTAACCCGCGCCATGTCGATCTGACGCGGATCGGCCGCGACCTGCTCCCGGCGTTCGAGCGGACCATCGAGGACCTCGATTCCGTCCTTGCGGAACTCAAGAACGTGTCGACCGCCCGGCTCGGCGTGGTCAGGATCGCCGCGCTGCCATCCTTTGCCTCGGGCCTGCTGCCCGACGTGATCCGCCGCTTTCGGAAGCAGAACCCGGGCGCTTCCTTTGCCGTCAAGGACATCATCGCGAACCCGCTGCTGGACCTGATCCGATCCAACGACGTCGATCTCGGCCTGACCGGCGGCGACGTTGATTTTCCTGATATCGAAGTGCTGTTCAGGACCAGCGACGAGATGCATGTCGTCTATCTCGAAGGCCACCCGATCGGCAAATTTTCGCGGATTACCGCCGAGCGCCTGGCGCAGTTTCCCATCGTGATGATGGACACCAAAACCAGCGTGCGCGCGGTGACGGATACAGCCTTCGGCAAGGCAAAGCTGAGGCCGACGCCGATTTCGGAAGTGACGCACATGATGACGGCGGTCGGCATGGTGCGTGCGGGGATTGGTATTACGCTGCTTCCTTCCTCGGCCCTGGAAATCACCGCTGAATCCGGCCTGATCAGCAGGCGCATCAACGATCCGAACTTCATCCGCCCGATTTCGCTGATCAAGAAGCGCAATCGCACCCTGCCTCCACTCAGCAAGGCTTTCTCCGATTACCTCGCGCGCAGCCACTCGAGCGTGCTCGCGCGCAATAATACCGCGGATCGCTGACCGGTTTGCCGCGTGATTTTGCGCGCGCCGGAATACGCGGCATGCGCGGCGCATGGATAGACCGTTGACGGGCCTTGGTCCTATGGCGCATCAAGATCACAACGACTACGGGAGGATCATCAGACATGGCCGAGCCTGCGCGCGCGAAACCAAAACCGACGCCGGAAACCCAGCATTTCTGGGACGGCGCCAAGGCCGGCGAGCTGCGCCTGCAGCGCTGCGACGCCTGCGCCAATGTCTACTTCCCGCCGCGGCCGTTCTGCCCGTCCTGCGCCTCGCGCAAGGTCTCGGTGTTCAAGGCGAGCGGCAAGGGCACGCTCTACAGCTACGTCATCAACCACCGGCCCGCCGCGCCCGGCTTCACGCCGCCTTACGCGATCGCGGTGGTCGAGCTCGACGAGGGACCGCGCATGATGAGCAACATCATCGATTGTCCGCAGACGCCGGAAGCGCTCGAGCTCGACATGAAGCTCGAGGTCGCCTTCCAGGCGCTCGACGACAAGATCACCCTTCCCGTGTTCCGTCCGGCCAAGGGGTGACACGATGCGCAGGAACCAGGTTGCCGTCGTCGGCGCGGCAGAGACCACCGAGCTCGGCGTCATCCCCAACATGTCGCAGCTCCAGCTGCATGCGGACGCGGCGCTGAACGCGATTGCCGATGCCGGGTTGAAACTCTCCGACATCGACGGTTTTGCCACGGCGGTCGAGACGCCGCAGCAGGTCGCGCATTATCTCGGCATCACGCCGACCTGGGTCGACGGCACGTCGGTCGGCGGCTGCTCCTTCATGTTGCATGTCCGCCACGCGGCGGCCGCGATCGAAGCCGGGCTGTGCAAGACCGTGCTGATCACCCATGCCGAGAGCGGCAAGTCGATGATCGGCAAGGCGCCGCGCTTCACCGCACCGGACAGCCTCAACGGCCAGTTCGAGGCGCCCTACGGCGTCTACGGGCCGCCGAGCATGTTCCCGATCCCCGTGCTGCGCTTCATGAAGACCCACGGCATCACCCACGAACAGCTCGCGATGGTCGCGGTGGTGCAGCGCGAATGGGCGGCGAAAAATCCGCGCGCCACCATGAAAGACCCGATCACGGTCGCCGACGTCCTCAACTCCCGGATGATCGCCTATCCGTTCCGCCTGCTGCAATGCTGCCTCGTCACCGACGGCGGCGGCGCGCTGATCCTGACCTCCGCCGACCGCGCCAAGGATTTTCCCAGGAAGCCGGTCTATATCCTCGGCACCGGCGAGAGCGTCGAAACGCCGATGGTCAGCCAGATGAAGACGTTCGATTCATCGCGCGCCTTCAAGGTCGCCGGCCCCCTCGCCTTCAAGGAGGCCGGCATCGCGCACAAGGATGTCGATCACCTCATGATCTACGACGCCTTCGCGCATCTGCCGCTCTACGGCCTCGGCGACCTCGGCTTCATGCCCCATGAGGAAGCCGGCAAGTTCATCGCCGACGGCCACACGCGCCCCGGCGGCAAGCTGCCGCTCAACACCAATGGCGGCGGCTTGAGCTACATGCATTCCGGCATGTACGGCATGTACGCGCTGCAGGAGAGCGTGCGGCAGATGCGCGGCATCGCGCCGGCGCAGGTGTCGAACGCGAAAATCTCGGTGTGCCACGGCGTCGGCGGCATGTTCGCGGCGAGTGGCACGATCATTTTTACGAATGAGAAGTAACAACCCGTCGTTCCGGGGCTCGCGCAGCGAGAACTATGGTGCGCAATTGCGCACCTGAGAACCTCGAGATTCCGGGTCTGGTGCTTCGCACCATCCCGGAATGACGGTGTCAAACAAGGAGAACCCACATGGCAAAATCACTGCAGGACAAGGTCATCATCGTCACCGGCGCAGGCCGCGGCATCGGGCGCGAGATCGCGCTGCTGTGCGCGGCAGAAGGCGCCAAGGTCGTGGTCAACGATCCCGGCGGCGCCGCCGATGGCGCGGGCAACAGCGCAGCGCCCGCCGAGGAGGTGGTCGAGGAGATCAAGAAGCGCGGCGGCACCGCGGTCGCCAACTTTGAATCCGTTGCGGAAGCGATCCCCGCCAGCAAGATCGTGAAGACCGCGACCGATCATTTCGGCCGGCTCGACGGCGTCGTCAACAATGCCGGCATCCTGCGCGACATGATCTTCCACAAGATGAGCGTGGAAGCCTTCGAAGCCGTCATCAAGGTGCATCTGATGGGCTCGTTCTACGTCTCGCACGCCGCGGCGCGGCTGTACCGCGAGCAGGAGTCCGGCGCCTTCGTGCATTTCACCTCGACCTCGGGCCTGGTCGGCAATTACGGCCAGGCCAACTACGCCGCCGCCAAGCTCGGCATCGTCGGCCTGTCGAAGTCGATCGCGCTCGACATGGGCCGCTTCAACGTGCGCTCGAACTGCGTGTCGCCATTCGCCTGGACCCGCATGATCGGCACCATCCCGACCGAGACCGACGCCGAGAAGGCGCGCGTCGAGAAGATCAAGCAGATGGGCCCGGAGAAGATCGCGCCGGTCTGCGCCTATCTGCTTTCGGATGCCGCAAAGGACGTCACCGGACAAATCTTCGGCGTGCGCATGAACGAGATCTTCCTGTTCGGCCAGCATCGTCCGGTCCGCTCGGTGCACCGCGGCGAAGGCTGGACGCCCGAGACCATTGCCGAGCACGGCATGCCGGCGCTGAAGGGATCGTTCGCCAAGCTCGACCGTTCCGCCGACGTCTTCACCTGGGATCCGATCTGACGGATTCCACTCTGACAGTTTTATGAAAAGGCTGTCCCGGCGAAGCGCCGGGACGGCACACTCATTGGTTGTTTCATAATATCCCGCCCGCTTTATGCCAGATTGCGGGCGCATGAACCGCCTCCCCATAACAAGAATACCTGGGAGGACATCATGACAAACCCAAGCAACACACCCGATCAGACCAATGACGGCGCGAAGGCGTTCGACCGTCGCACGATCTTGCGCGGTGCAACCGCGCTTGCTGCAACCGCGATGGCGGCGTCAGATGCGGCCGCGCGCGACTACGGTCCCAATGCGGAACCGCAGCGCTATCCCGATAGCGATATCCTCGTGATCGACGACAAGCGCTTCAAGGCCAAGGTCGGCAACACCGCGATCAAGCGGCTCTATACCGGTTGCCTGTGGGCGGAGGGCCCGGCCTGGAACGCGCAGGGCCAGTATCTGGTCTGGAGCGACATCCCGGCCAATCGGCAGTTGCGCTATCTCGACGATGACGGCCATATCTCCGAGCAGTTCCACAAGCCGTCGAACGAAGCCAACGGCTCGACCTTCGATTTCGAGGGCCGCCAGATCACCGCCGAGCGCACCCGGCTGGTGCGCTACGAGCACGACGGAACCGTGACGTCGCTGGCGGAGCAGGTCAATGGCAAGCAGCTCAACGGGCCGAACGACATGGTCGTGCATCCCAACGACAAGTCGATCTGGTTCACCGATCCCGGCTACGGCGCGGTCTCGATCTACGAAGGGCAGCGCGCCAACACCGGCTCGAACCAGCCCTACCAGAAGGAAGCGGTCTACCGCATCGACGCCTCGACCGGCCAGATCACCAAGGTCTGCGACGAGCCGTTCAAGCCGAACGGCATCGCCTTCAGCCACGACTACAAGAAGGTCTATGTCTGCGACACCGGCATCACGCATTATCCGAACGCCAAGAACATCGTCTGGCAGTACGACCTCAACGGCGACAAGCTGTCCAACCCGCGCACGCTGATCGACATGACCTTGGACGGCAAGTCCGGTTTCCCGGACGGCATGCGCGTCGACATCGACGGCAACATCTGGGTCGGCGCCGGCTGGGTCGGACCCGGCTATGACGGCGTCCAGGTGTTCGCGCCCGACGGCGCGCGCATCGGCCAGATCCTGCTGCCGGAGACCTGCGCCAACCTCACCTTCGGCGGCAAGAAGCGCAACCGTCTGTTCATGACGGCGAGCCAGTCACTGTATGCGGTCTATGTGGAGACCAAGGGCGCGCATAATTGCTGATGCTTCTTCTCACCTCCCCCTGAAAGGCAGGGGAATCGCATATGGCGACGAAATGCTCGGACTGCCATCCCACATTCGTCATGGCCGGGCTTGTCCCGGCCATCCACGTCTTTCTCACGCCGAAACCAAGACGTGGGTGCCCGGGACAAGCCCGGGCACGACGAGTTTGTGGAAAGATCGAGCGCATATGCGATAGCCCTGCCCTTCCAGGGGGAGGGAGGCTACCCGCTATTCCTCAGTCCCGCCGAAATCCCGTTGATCGTGATCTGGATGCCGCGCAGCACCTGCTCGTCCGGGTTCTGCGCGCGATGCTCCTTCAACAGCTCCACCTGCACATGGTTGAGCGGATCCAGATAGGGAAAGCGGTTGCGGATGCCGCGTTCCAAGAGCGGGTTGCCCTGCAACAGCCGCTCGTGGCCCATGATGTCGAGCAGCGTCTCGATCGCAAGGTGCCATTCGCGGCGAATGCGGCCGAAGATCTTCTCGCGCAATTCGACATCGGGCACCAGTTCGGCATAGCGCGAGGCGATCGCGATCGAGCTCTTTGCCAGCACCATGTCCATGTTCGACAGCAGCGTGCGGAAGAACGGCCACTCCTTGTAGAGTTCCTGCAGGAACGGCATGCCCTGCTCCGGATGCTCGGCGATCCAGGTCTCGACCGCCGCGCCAAAGCCATACCAGCCCGGCAGCATCAAGCGGCACTGCGCCCACGAGAACACCCAGGGGATGGCGCGGAGGTCCTCGATCTCGCGGGTCTTCTTGCGCGACGCCGGACGGCTGCCGATGTTCAAGGTCGCGATCTCGTTGATCACGGTCGAGCCCCAGAAATAATCGGCAAAGCCCTCGGTCTCGTAGACCAGGCCGCGATAGGCCTTGAAGGCCAGCGCGGAAATCTCTTCCATCGCCTTGAGATATTCAGGGCGCGGCGCGCTCTGCCGCGGTTGCAGCAGGCTGGTCTCCAATGTCGCCGCCGCGAGGATCTCCAGATTGCTGCGGCCGACCTCGGCGTTGGAATATTTGGAGGAGATGATCTCGCCCTGCTCGGTGATGCGGATCTGGCCGTTCACGGCACCACCGGGCTGCGCGATGATCGCGTCATAGCTCGGCCCGCCGCCGCGGCCGACCGAGCCGCCGCGGCCGTGGAACAGGCGCATCCGCACGCCGTGGCGCTCGAACACGTCGACCAGGCCGATCTCGGCCTTGTACAGTTCCCAGCCCGAGGTGACGAAGCCGCCGTCCTTGTTGCTGTCGGAATAGCCGAGCATCACCTCGTGCACGCTGCCGAGGCTGTCGACCAGCTTGCGGTAGTCGTGCAGCGCCAGCATGCGGTCCATGATGCCGGACGACGCCTGCAGATCCTCGATGGTCTCGAACAGCGGCACGATGTTGACGGCGCTGCGGCCGGACGGATTGACCAGCCCGACCTCCTTCAGCAGCACTGCGACCTCGAGCATGTCGGACATGCCCTTGCACATCGAGATGATGCATTGGGAGATCACCTCGGGGCCGAACCTGGCGTGGGCTTCAGCCGCGGCACGAAACAGCGCAAGCTCGCCCACCGTCTCCTCGGAATATTTGACGAAGGGCGAGGCCAGCGGCCGCGCGCTGCGCAGCTCGGCGAGCAGCAAGGCGACGCGGGCATCTTCGCCGAGCGCCAGATAGGACGTGCCGGGATTGGCGGTGTCCAGCAGCTCGGCGATGGTGCGCTCATGCACCGCCGAATTCTGCCGGATATCGAGCCGCGCCAAATGGAAGCCGAAGCAATCCACCGCACGTCGCAGCAGCCGCAGGCGGCCGCGCGCGATCACGCCGGAATTGTTCGCGATCAGCGAACGATTGAGCACGTCGAGATCGGCCTGGAATTCCTTGACGTTTGGATACGGCTCGGCCTTGCCGACCGGCGGCCGCGTGGTTTCGACCTCCAGCCGCGCCGCGGTCGCCGCCAGCCGCGCATAGATGCCCGACACCGCGAGTCGATAGGGTTCGCCGCTCCGATGCGGCGATGTATCGGGCGAGCGCTCGGCCAGCGTCCGCAGCTCGTCGGAGACGTCGGCGAGATGGGCCGCGAGCGACAGCTCGGCGCCGAGCGCATGCAGCTCCTCGAGATAGAAGCTCAGCACCCGGCTCGACTGCAGCCGCAGCGTGCCGCGCATCACCTCGGCGGTGACGAAGGGATTGCCGTCGCGGTCGCCGCCGATCCAGCTGCCCATCCTGAGGAACGAGGCGAGATCGCCGGCCTCGCCGCCCTCCCTGTTCAGGCGATCCTCCAGCGCGCAGTGCAGCCGCGGCACCTCCCGCAGGAAGGTGTAGTCGTAGAACGACAGCCCGTTGGCGACCTCGTCGAGCACGGTGAGCTTGGTCCGGCGTAGCAGATTGGTCTGCCACAGCGTCACGACGGCGCGGCGCAGCTGCTCCTCGCTGGCCTCGCTCTCTTCCGGCGTCATTTGCAGCCGCTCGCGACGGTCGAGCAGATCGGCGATCTCCATCTCGCGATCCATGGTGCTCTTGCGGCGGACCTCGGTCGGATGGGCCGTCAGCACCGGGCTGACCAGCGCACTGCCGAAGAAACTGCGCAGATCGGACGGGCTGATGCCGGCCTGCCTGGCGTGGACCAGCGTCTGCTCCAGCGTGCTCGGCCGCGGCGCACCGCCAGGTGTGCGGCTGCGCATCTGGCGGATGTTGTTCTGGTCCTCGGCGATGTTGGCGAGATGGGAGAAATAGCTGAAGGCACGGACGATCCTGACAGTCTCGGCGATCGACATGCCGTCGAGGATGCCCTCCAGCTCCCGTCGCGCCAGCCGGTCCTCGTCGCGGTGGAACCGGACCGAGGTCTGGCGGATGCGCTCGACCAGGTCGAACGCATCGGCGCCCTCCTGGTCCCGCACGGTGTCGCCAAGCACGCGGCCGAGCAGGCGGATGTCGTTCCGGAGCCGCGCATCCTCTTCCTGCGCCTGCATCTCCGCGGCACGGCTGGCGTGGATGTCGGTCTCGGAAGGCATGGTCTGGGGAGGCATTGGCGGCTACTCCAGAAGCTGCCCGGCAATGCCCCGAGTGTGCGCTTTTTTTGCCGCAGTGCAAGATGAACTTGAGGGCGGTGCACACGCGCGGTCCTAGATCCTCCGCCCCGCCCGCTCCCAATAGGGATCGCGCAGCCGGCGCTTGAAGATTTTTCCGGAATCCTCGCGTGGCAGGCTGCTCTGGATCTCGATGTGCTTGGGCACCTTGTAGTCGGCGAGCGCGGTCTTGAGCTGGGCGCGGATCGCGGCCAGGTCGAGCGTCACGCCGGGCTGCGGCTCGACCACCGCCATCAGCGCCTCGCCGAACTCGGCGTCGGGAATGCCGAACACCGCGCAATCGTGCACGCCCGGCACCGCGTGCAGCACGGTCTCGATCTCGGCCGGATAGATGTTGACGCCGCCCGAGATCACCATGTCGCGCTTGCGGTCGCAGATGAAGACGTAGCCGTCCGCGTCGATATAACCGACATCGCCGGACGTGATGAATCCCTGGCGGTCGATCTCGGACCGCTTCTCCGGCTTGTTGTGATAGGTGAAGTCCGGATTGCCTGCGATCCGCGAATAGATCTCGCCGATCTGGCCTTGAGCCACCTCGCGGCCGTCGTCGCCGATGAAGCGCAACTCGGCACCGGGCGAGATTTTTCCGACCGTGCCCGGCTTCTTCAGCGCGTCCTCCGAATTGGCGAAGGTGACGGCGCCCGACTCCGTCGAGCCGTAAAATTCATAGATCACCGGCCCCCACCACTCGATCATCGCGCGTTTGACATCCGGCGGACAGGGCGCGGCGGCGTGGATGATATGGCGCAGCGACGACATGTCGTATTTGCGGCGTATCTCCGCCGGCAGCTTCATGAGACGGATGAACATGGTCGGCACCATGAAGATCGTGTCGATCCGCTCGCGCGCGATCAGCTGCAGAAATTCCTCCGCATCGAAGCGCGGCATCAGCACCAGCGCGCCGCCGAGCTTTCCCGAGCGCAGCCCGAACGAATTCGGCGCCGAATGGTAGAGCGGCCCCGGCAGGATCGCGCGTGCTCCAGGCTTCAGGCCGTAGATCATCGCGCGCATCGCTTCCGCATTGGCGGTCTGCGCCGGCGTCGGCGCGAAGCGGCGCACGCCCTTGGGATGGCCGGTCGTGCCCGAGGTGTAGATCATGTTCTGCGGCTGCGGCACCGCCGGGCCGTCATAGCGCGGGAACTGGGCGAGCCAGCTTTCGAAATCGATCGCGAAATCGGGCGTCACCAGATGATCGCGGTCGATCTTGTAGTTCGCGAGGATCTCGGGCGGCGTCGGTACGCTGAGCACGACGACGCCAGGCGGAATCGCGCCGCGCAGCGGATGCAGCATGTCAGCGTGGCCGATCAGGACGCGCGTGCCGGAGTCGGTCAGGACGTAGTTGATCTCCTCCGGCTTGAAGTGCCAGTTGATCGGCACGCCATAGGCGCCGAGCCGCATCGCGGCATAGGCGGCCTCGATGAAGGCGATGTCGTTGCGCATCAGCACACAGACGCTGTCGCCGGGCTTGACGCCGAGCAGGGCGAGGCCGCTCGCGATACGCTCAGCGCGCTCGGCAACCTCGGCATGTTGGCGGCGGCGCTCGCCGCTGATGATGCCGAGGAAGGGTGTTGGCGTTTCCATTTCGATGTCCGATCTTCCGTCGGTTTTTCAAATCGTCATTCCGGGATGGTCCGTTAGGACCAGACCCGGAATCTCGAGATTCTCAGGCGCGCAACTGCGCGCCATAGTTCGATGCTTACGCATCGCCCCGGAATGACGGTGCCCGTCACCCCGCATCCGCAAACCTCGGCGGGCGCTTGTCGAGATTGGCACGCACGGACTCGGTCTGGTTCGGGCTGCCGATCAGCTTCTGCTGCTCGACCGACTCCGCAAGCAGCGCAGGCCCCGGATCGACCGAGAGATTGTTCAGCATCCGCTTCGCGGCGCGGATCGCATCCGGGCTTTTGCCGGCGATCTCGCGCGCGACCTCGAACGCCGCGGCGCGCGGGTCGTCGCAGATGCGGGTAGCGAGGCCGTAAGCTTGCGCCTCCTGCGCCGAGAAGATGCGGCCGGTGTAGGTGAGCTCGCGCAAAACGTCGTCGCGCACCAGGCTGGCCAGGATCGGCGTGCCCGCCATATCAGGCACCAGGCCCCATTTGATCTCCATGATCGACATCCGCGCATCGGGCGACAGAAAGCGCATGTCGGCACCGAGCGCGAGCTGGAAGCCGCCGCCGAATGCGACACCGTGGATCGCGGCGATCACGGGCACCGGAAGCTGGCGCCAGCCCCACACCGCCTGCTGCGCGAAATTGGCCTTGCCATGGGTACGGACGGTGAGGTCGCGGTTCTCGCCGCCGGGCACCCCGTTACCGCCCTTCTCCTTCATCGCGGCGAAGCGTCCCATGTCGAGACCGGCGCAGAAGGCGCGGCCCTCGCCCGAGAGCACGACCACCCGAACGCCCTTTTCCTTGGAGAGCCGCTCGGTGGCACTGACCAGCGCCTCGAACATGGCGACATCGAGCGCGTTCATCTTGTCCGCCCGCACCAGGCGGACATCGGCGATACCGCCCGAAACCGATATCGAGACCCGATCTTCCATTGAAATCTCCTCCGCTGTTCTGGTTGGCGCTTTACAGAAGGCCGTGGTCCGGTTTTAGTCAATCGACCAATTAACTGACAACCCCCTGTGGGAGGAAACCATGTTCTCTGATCAGCTTCTCGTGGGGCGGCGCATTCTGGTGACCGGTGGCGGCACCGGCCTCGGCAAATCGATGGCTGCGCGCTTCCTGCAACTCGGCGCCGAGGTCCACATCTGCGGCCGTCGCAAAAGCGTCTGCGACGAGACCGCGACCGAACTGATGGCCGAGCATGGCGGCCAAGTCGTCAGTCACGGCGTCGACATCCGTAATGCCATGGCGGTCGACGAGATGATCGAGGCGATCTGGACCACCAGCGGTCCCCTCACCGATCTGATCAACAACGCCGCCGGCAATTTCATCTCGCGCTCGGAAGAACTGTCGCCGCGCGGCTTCGACGCCGTCGCCAACATCGTGATGCACGGCACCTTCTACGTGACGCACGCGGTCGGCCGGCGCTGGATCGCCGGCGGCCATCGCGGCAACGTGGTGTCGATCACCGTGACCTGGGTGCGCAACGGCTCGCCTTACGTGGTGCCGTCGGCGATGAGCAAGTCGGCGATCCACGCCATGACGATGTCGCTTGCGGTCGAATGGGGCCGGCACGGCATCCGCCTCAACACCATCGCGCCGGGCGAAATCCCGACCGAGGGCATGAGCAAGCGCATCAAGCCGGGCGACGAGGCCGGCGCGCGCACCAAGGCGATGAACCCGATGGGTCGGGTCGGCACCATGGAGGAGTTGCAGAACCTCGCGGTGTTCCTGATCTCCGGCGGCTGCGACTGGATCAACGGCGAGACCATCGCCATGGACGGCGCCCAGGCGCTGGCGATGGGCGGCAACTTCTATCAGCTGCGCGATTGGAGTGACGACGACTGGACCACGGCGCGGGAGTCGATCAAGGCGCAGAACGAGAAGGATCGCGCGGCAAGGGGGTGAGCGGCGCGCACCAAACTTTTCGCCGTCGTCCCGGCGAAGGCCGGGACCCATAACCACAGCTGTTTGTTGTTTGTGCACGCTGCGGCCGCAGCGCCGTACCAAATGAACATTTGTGGTTATGGGTCCCGGCCTTCGCCGGGACGACCGTGTTGAAACATCGCGGTCCTCAGCCCCGTATTGTCTTTGCCCCCGGATGCCGCCACACTCCGCGCAACCAGAACAAGACGCTCCGGGAGAAACATGTCCGCTGCAAAGCAACTGACCAACCTCGCCGACATGGTGCGCGACCGCGCGCAGAGCCTCGGCGATGCCATGGTCTATGAATTCGAGGGCCGCCACACCAGCTTCGCCGAGTTCGACATCAAGACCAACCGCGTTGCCAACGCGCTGATCGCCATGGGCGTCAAGAAAGGCGAGCGCATCGCCTATCTCGGCAAGAACAGCGATTTCTATTTCGAGCTGTTGATGGGCGCGATGAAGGCCGGCGTGGTGATGGCGCCGGTGAACTGGCGGCTTGCCGGACCCGAGATCGCGTTCATCGTCGACGACTGCAAGGCGCCGGTGCTGTTCGCAGGCCCGGAATTCATCACGCAGGTGCGCAACATCCGAGGCAAGATCCCGAGCGTTCGCACCATTATCACCACCGAAGGCGGCGCACCGGAATGGCCCGACTATCTCGCCTGGCGCGACGCCCAGAGCGGCGACGATCCGAAGGTGCCGATCGAGCCGAAAGACATCGCGATCCAGCTTTACACTTCCGGCACCACGGGCAAGCCGAAGGGCGCGATGCTGTCGCACGCCAACTTCCTCAATCTGGTGCAGACCGGCAACGAGGCCGAGAAGCCGGAGTGGAATCGCTGGACCACCGACGACGTTTCGCTGGTCGCGATGCCGATCTTCCACATCGGCGGCTCCGGCTGGGGCGTGATGGGGCTCTATCACGGCGCCCGTGGCGTGATCGCGCGCGAGTTCGATCCGACCAAGGTGCTGGACTTCTTCGAACAGTCCGGGATCACGAAACTCTTCATGGTGCCGGCCGCGATGCAGTTCGTGGTGCGGCAGCCGCGTGCGCGGCAGGTCGACTTCTCCCGCCTGAAATACATGCTGTATGGCGCCTCGCCGATCCCGGCTGCGCTGCTGAAGGAGTGCATCGAGGTCTTCAAATGCGGCTTCGTGCAGATGTACGGCATGACCGAGACCACCGGCACCATCGTCGCACTGCCGCCGGAAGACCACGTCGAGGGCCTCGACCGCATGCGCTCGGCCGGCAAGGCACTGCCCGGCGTCGAGCTTGCGATCCTCGATTTCGAAGGCAAGCCGCTGCCGCCGGGCGAAGTCGGCGAGATCGCCACCCGCTCCGGCTCCAACATGGCCGGCTATTGGAACCTGCCCGAGGCGACCGCGCGTACCATCGACGGCAACGGCTGGCTGCGCACCGGCGATGCCGGCTACATGGACAGCGACGGCTATCTCTACATCCACGACCGCATCAAGGACATGATCATCTCCGGCGGTGAGAACATCTATCCGGCCGAAGTCGAGAGCGCGCTGTGCGATCACCCCGACGTGGCGGAAGCCGCGGTCATCGGCATCCCCGACGACAAATGGGGCGAGGCGGTGAAGGCAGTGGTGGTGATGAAGCCGGGCAAGACCGCTGATGCGACCGACATCATCAACTTCACGCGCGAGCGGATCGCCGGCTACAAGACGCCGAAGACAGTCGACTTCATCCCCGCGCTGCCGCGCAACCCGTCGGGGAAGATTTTGCGGCGGAGCCTGCGTGAACCGTACTGGGCGGGCAAGGACCGGCAGGTGAATTAAACTCCTCATGTCGTCCCGGCGAAGGCCGGGACCCATAACCACCGCCGTCCGTTGTGGCACGACGCTGGGGCCGTATCTCGTTCAACCAATAAGCAACTGTGGTTATGGATCCCGGCCTTCGCCGGGACGACGGCGGAGAGAGCGGAGCGCGTCATTTCCTCTCGGAACCCTCAGTGCTTCCCTGCCCCCATGTAGCCGAACAGGAAACCGGCCACCTTGCGCTTCTGGATCTCCTCGCTGCCCTCGGTGATGCGATAGCGGCGGTGATGGCGGTAGATGTGCTCGAACGGCTTGTGGCGGGAATAACCCATGCCGCCATGCACCTGCATCGCGCGGTCGGCGGCTTCGCAACAAAGACGGTTTGCCCAGAAATTGCACATCGAGACCCGATCCGACAGCGTGTGCTCGACCTGCGCTTGCGTCAGCTGATCCATTTCCCAGGCGGTCTTGCGGATCAGAAGCCGCAGCATCTCGGCCTGGGTCGCCAGCTCGACCAGCGGCCACTGGATCGCCTGGTTCTCGGCCAGCGCCTTGCCGAATGGTTTTCGCTCCCGGGCATATTTCACGCTCTCGTTGATGCAGTAGACGGCAGCGCCGAGCGAGCTCGCCGCCTGGCGGATGCGGTTCTCGTGCACGAAGCATTGCGCCAGCGACAGGCCGCGGCCGACCTCGCCGAACAGCGCGTCTTCAGGGACGAACACCTCGGTGAAAGAGACGCGCGGATGATCGGTCGGCATGTTGAAGGTCCACATATACTGCTCGACCTTCACGCCTTCCGATTTCGCCGGCACCAGGAAGCAGGTGATGCCGCGCGCGTCGCCGTCATTGCCGCTGGTGCGCGCGAACAGCGCGCAATGCGTGGCGACATGCATGCCCGTCGTCCACATCTTCTCGCCGTTGATGATCCAGCCCTTGATGTTGTCGCGCGTCGCCGGGGCTGCCCTCGTCTCCATATGCGTGGCGTCGGAGCCGTGCTCGGGCTCGGTGAGGCCGAACGTGATGCGGTACTTGCCGGTGATCGAGCCGTCGATCATCGCCTTCTGCTCGTCGGTACCGTAGCGGTCGAGCATGGTCACGATCGGCAGGTTGCCGACGATCGAATGCTCGTTCTGCAGATCGTTGTGCAGGCCGAGCCCTTTCGAGGCGAAATGCTCGCGGATCACGGCCATCCAGAGATTGGAGCCGTCCTTGCCGCCATAGCGCTTCGGGATCGCGAAGCGCATATGGCCGGCGGCGTCGGCCAGGTTCTTCGCCTTGCGCAGCAGCGCTTCCCATTCATGCCGCGGCAGGCCGCCATTGTCGAAATCGGTGCGCGCCCATTCGCGGCGATGATCGAAGAAGCGGATGTTGTCGTCGGCCTCTTCCAGTGGCTTGATTTCGCTTTCGATGAAGCGGTCGAGCTCGGCGAGATAGGCTGTCAGGTCAGCCGGCAGATTGAAATCCAAGGCGATCTCTCCCGGAGATATCGTTGATTCTGGTTTTGTGTTTAGGCGCTATCGCGCTTCGGCGCTCGGATCGATTAAGGTGAGATGCGCGCGGCCAAGTCAAGCTGAGGGAGCGCACCTGCACGCGCCTGCGCCTTGCGGAATTGGATGGCACGGAACGACGCGCAGGCGCTAGGATGCGCCGCATATTCTTCGCCACAGAAAATCGACGGGAGCCAACATGGATCTGAAATTCTCCAAGGTGACGCGCAAGGGTCCCATCACCATCGTGACGCTGTCGCGACCCGAGGTCTACAACGCGCTGCATATCGACGCGCATTTCGAGCTCAACAAGGTGTTCGACGAGTTCTCCGCCGACCCTGAGCAATGGGTCGCGATCGTCACCGGCGCCGGCGACAAGGCGTTCTGCGCCGGCAACGACCTGAAATGGCAGGCGGCGGGGGGAAAACGCGGCTGGGACAAGGGCGGCTTCGCCGGGCTGACCACCCGCTTCGACTGCGACAAGCCGATCATCGCCGCCGTCAACGGCGTCGCGATGGGCGGCGGGTTCGAGATCGCGCTGGCCTGTGACCTGATCATCGCCTCCGAGAATGCGACCTTCGCCCTGCCCGAGCCGCGCGTCGGCCTTGCGGCGCTCGCCGGCGGCCTGCAGCGGCTGCCGCGGCAGATCGGGCTGAAGCGCGCCATGGGCATGATCCTCACCGCGCGCCATGTCAGCGCCAAGGAGGGTTTTGAGCTCGGCTTCGTCAACGAGGTGGTGCCGCAGGGCGAAGCGCTCGCGGCCGCCGAGCGCTGGGCCGAGACCATCGCCAAGAACTCGCCGATGTCGATCCGCGCCTCCAAGCAGACGATCCAGAAGGGCCTCGACATGTCGCTGGAACAGGCGTTGACCGAGCAGCGCGATTTCCCCGCGGTGAAAGCGATGGCGGCCTCGCAGGATTACATCGAGGGCCCGAAGGCATTCTCGGAGAAACGGCCGCCGAAGTGGCTGGGGCGGTAGCGGCCTCTGTTGCACGGCATTGACGGACAGGAGCCGAGCAAATCGCTCCCTCCACGCGTCGTCCCGGCGAAGGCCGGGACCTATACTCCGCGGCCGAAGTTGTGATCGGGATCGTCGTTCCAGCGGTGCTCGACAGCTGACATTTGTGGTTATGGGTCCCGGCCTTCGCCGGGACGACAGCCTGTAGGATGGTAGAGCGCAGCGAAACCCATCAACACCGTCCGCGCGTCGCGATGGGTTTCGCTTCGCTCTACCCATCCTACGGCTCCTACAGCTCCCTCTTGTAGGACGCGTAGTTGGGTTGATCGACGGCGAGCTTGTCTATGGTGGTCTGCCAGAGATGCTCGGCCAGCCCTGGCGTTTTCAGGTCCACGTCGCCACCGGCAATCTTTTCCGACAGCGCACGGTTCAGCTCCGCCAGCGTGCCTTCAGCGCCGAGCAATTGCTTCAGCCGCTCCGCCTCGGCGGCGTCGCTCTCTCCGGCCAACGCAAGCTGGCGCGTCACCAGGTCGAGCGCATTGATCCCGACGCGCAGCTTGAAGCTGTTATGGCCCTTGATCGCAGGCGCGATTTCGTTGCGCAGGAAATCGGCGACGGCCTTGATCAGTTCGGTAGGAGTCGGTTCGTCCTGCATCTCAGTGCCCTCTCGGCGCCAATAGTCGCAGCAAATCGATCTCGGTTTCCGATGCGCGGCGGCCGATCATCGCGCGTTCCATCGAATGATCCGGGCCGGAACGAAAACGCTGCATCATGCCGCAGCACATCACGCCCCAGCGCAACGTGCCCATCACCTCCCAGAACATCACGCGGTCCGGATCGGCCTTGCGGCCGGCTTCCGCATAGCCCGCGAACAGCTCCTCGCGGGTGCCGAAGCCGCCGACCGGCTTGTCGATCTCGCCGAACCGCCAGGAGTTGACGCAGATCCAGCCCAGGTCCTCCATCGGGTCGCCGGTATGCGCGAGCTCCCAGTCGAGCACCGCGCGCACGCCGTCGGGGCCGATGATCAGATTGCCGTGGCGGAAATCGCCATGCACCAAGGTCACCTCGGATGACGGGCCGGGATCGTGATCACGCAGCCAGCGCAGCGCCAGCTCGAACACCGGCCGCGGCCAGTCGAAGCTGTGATATTCGCGCGCGAGATCCTCGATCTCCCTGGTCGCGCTCATGCTGCGCAGCTCCGGCAGTTTGCTCTTCGGCAGGCTGTGAATGCCGGCGATGACGCGGCCGAGCTGGCGGGCCAGGATCGGCCGCGCACCGGCGAATTCCTCGTCGCGCAAAATCTTGCGCGCGATGGTCTCGCCTTCGATGCGTGCCATGATGAAGCCGCGGCCGAGACCGTCCTCGGGTTTCAAGACGTGCATCACCTTCGGCGACGGCAACCCCGCATCGTGCGCGAGCTGCATCAGCGTGGCCTCGGCGTCGAGGCCGGCGGCGCGGCCCGGTGCAGCACCATAGCCCGGCGGCGCGCGGCGCAGAATCGCGCCGATAGTGCCGCTGGGGTGCACGATGTCGAACGTCCAGGTCTCCTGGCTGGCGCCGCCGGAGAGCTTTGCCGCGCCAGTCACGCCCGTGGCGCCGGGATGAAACGACGCGACGCAGCGCGTCAGGTCGGTCTCGATCATTTGCCTTTGAACTTTGCCGGTCGCTTCTCGAGGAACGCGCCGACGCCTTCCTTGAAGTCTTCGGTGCTGCCCGCCGTGCGCTGCGATTCGAATTCCAGGTTGAGCTGCTCCTCGAAGGAATTTTCCGGGCTGTCCCAGTACAGTGTGCGGATCAGCGACAGCGCCACCGTCGGGCCGCTGGCGAGGTCGTGCGCGAGCTTCATCGCCTCCTCCATCAGCACGCCATCGTCGTAGACGCGGTTGACCAGGCCCCATTCCAGCGCCTTCTCGGCCGGCAGCTTTTCGCCGAGCAGCGACAGCTCGACCGAGCGCGCCTTGCCGATCAGCCGCGGCAACAGCCAGGTCGAGCCGCAATCCGGCACCAGGCCGATGCGACGGAACGCCTGCAGGAAATAGGACGAGCGCGCGCACAGGATCATGTCGCCCATCAAGGCGAAGCTCATGCCGGCGCCGGCCGCGGGACCATTTACCGCCGTCACGATCGGACAGTGCAGCTTACGCAAACGACGCAGGAACGGATGGAAACCGGTCTCGAGCGCGGCGCCGGCATTGCTGCGGCCGGGCTTGGCTTGCGCGTTGCGGCCCTGCAGATTGGCGCCGGTGCAGAACGCGCGGCCGGCGCCGGTGAGCACAAGGCAACGCACCTCGTCGCGCTTGTCCTCGATCGCATCGAGCGCCTCGGCGAGACCGCCCAGCATGTCCATCGAGACCGCGTTCATGACCTCCTGATGGTCGAGCTTGAGGATCGCGACCGATCCGTCGAAGTCGAGCGTGACGTGCTTGAACTGCATGGTTTCCTCTCTTTCGGCGGTTGGTACCGCAGTAGGTCGCATCTGATACGTCGACCCATATTTGATTTTTGCGCCGGGCTTGTCCATGGTTGGTCCAGACCCGTTCTTGAGGCGCACGATTAACGCGCGCCACAGCAAATGGAAACCCCAATGAGTGGCATCTTCGATCTCTCAGGCCGCGTCGCCGTCATCACCGGTGGCAATGGCGGCATCGGCCTCGGCATCGCGCAGGCGCTCAATGCCGCCGGCTGCAACGTCTCGATCTGGGGCCGCAACGGAGAGAAGAACGCCAACGCCGCGGCCTCGATGGCGGCCGGCCCCGGCAAGGTCGATGTGCAATTCTGCGACGTCAGCGATCCCGGCTCGGTCAAGACGGCGATGAAGGCGACGCTGGACACATTCGGCCGCGTCGACGGCTGCTTCGCCAATGCCGGCATCGGCGGCGGCGGACGGCGCGCCTTCATCGACCGCACCGAGGAGGAATGGCGCAAAATGTTCGCGACCAATCTCGACGGCGTGTTCCACGTGTTCCAGGCGGCGGCGCGCCACATGACCGAGCGCGCCGAGGCCGGCGACAAATTCGGCCGGCTGGTCGCGACCTCGAGCCTCGCCTCGCTGTTCGGCACCGCGCGCAACGAGCATTATGCCGGCACCAAGGCGGCGCTGAACGCACTGTGCCGCGCGCTCGCGGTCGAGCTCGCCCGCCACGGCGTCACCGCGAATGCGATCCTGCCCGGCTGGATCAAGAGCGACATGACCGCCGGCATCATGGCGAACGACAAATTCGTCGCCAACGTGATGCCGCGGATTCCGGTGCGCCGCTTCGGTGAGCCGAGCGATTTCGGCGGCATTGCGGTGTATCTGATGAGCAAGGCATCGTCGTATCATACGGCGGATTGTTTTGTGATCGACGGCGGGTATACGGCGTTTTAGGGCCCGCTCCATCACCGTCGTCCCGGCGAAGGCCGGGACCCATCACCACAGGGTCGAGCCGTTGAAGCGGGCTGTGGCCCCAGCGTCGCGTAACAATCACCTTCGGTGGCTATGGGTCCCGGCCTTCGCCGGGACGACACTGAGTATGTTGCGCCGCTCGTAAATCATAGGTCCGCATTCTGTACTGTCCGAGCTTTGCTTGTCGTTCGGAGCTCGCGCCAAGACGCGCGCCCCGGAATGACGAGGGGAAGAGTTTTGCTTTCGTCGCGGCAAGACTGCTGCTACCGTTTGATCGATCAATAAGAAGAGAGGGAGATATTTCCGATGTTTTCACACGTGATGATCGGCACCAACGATCTCGACAAGGCCAAGGCGTTCTACGATAGCCTGCTGGCCACGCTCGACGTCCGGCCGGCCAGGGTCGACGGTCACCGCATTTTCTACATTACGAAGACGGGCATCTTCGGGGTCTCCAAGCCGATCAACGGTGAGCCCGCGTGTCACGCCAATGGCGGCACGATCGGCTTTGCCTGCAATTCGCCCGAGCAGGTCGAGGCCTGGCATGCGGCCGGCGTCGCCGGTGGTGGCAAGTCGTGCGAAGAGCCGCCGGGTGTGCGCGAGGGCGCTGCCGGAAGGCTTTATCTGGCCTATCTGCGCGACCTCGACGGCAACAAGATCTGCGCGATGCACCGCATGGCGTGACGCCTGCCCCGCGCGAGCGACGGCGTTCAAACAACGTTTGAAACGCCGTCGCGATATTCCGCGATGCGGTAGCGATCGTCGCAAAACGGTGCTCGCACTTGGCACCGCCCACGTCTATTGTCCGCGCCAACGCTGGCTTTGCCGATGGGAGAAACGTCAATGAAACACGCCTATGTGCCGCGCACCACCAACTACACGCTCAACCCGGGCGACGAGTTGAACGATCTGCGCATGTCGGAGCAGGTCCGGCCGCTCTACGATCACGTCAAGCAGTTCATCCGCGACACGGTCGAGCCGATGTCGGTCGAGTTCTATCGCGCCGGCGAGAAGAAGACCGACCGCTGGAGCTTCACCGATCAACAGCTCGCGGTGCTGCAGAAGGCCAAGGACAGGGCCAAGGAAGTCGGCCTCTGGAATTTCTTCCTGCCCGACGCCGAAACCGGCGACGGCCTCAACAACCTCGACTACGCCTATATCGCCGCCGAGCTCGGCAAGAGCCCGCTTGCATCCGAGACCATGAACTGCTCGGCGCCCGACACCGGCAACATGGAGGTGCTGGAGCGCGTCGGCACCAAGGAGCAGAAGGAGAAGTGGCTGAAGCCGCTGCTCAACGGCGAGATCCGCTCGGCCTATGCGATGACCGAGCCAAACGTCGCCTCCTCCGACGCCAAGAACATCTCGACCACGGCGAAGCTGGTCGGCGACGAGTGGGTCATCAACGGCGAGAAATATTACATCTCCGGCCTCGGCGATCCCCGCTGCAAGATCATGATCGTGATGGTGAAGACCAATCCGGATGCAGCACCCAGCAAGCAGCAGTCGCAGATCCTGGTGCCAAAGGACACGCCCGGCGTCGAGATCCTGGGTCCCATGCACGTGTTCGGCCACGACCACGCGCCGCGCGGCCACATGCATCTGCGCTTCAACAATGTGAAGGTGCCGAAGGAGAACATGCTGCTCGGCGAAGGCCGCGGCTTCGAGATCTCGCAGGTCCGCCTCGGACCGGGCCGCATCCATCACTGCATGCGCACCATCGGTAAGGCCGAGAAGGCGCTCGACATGATGGTGCAGCGTGGCCTCACCCGCGAAGCCTTCGGCAAGAAGATCGCCCATCTCGGCGGCAACATGCAGATCATCGCGCAGGCCCGCTGCGAGATCGAATCGATGCGGCTGATGGTGCTGAAGGCGGCCAAGGCGATGGACGTGCTCGGCAACAAGGAAGCCCGGGTCTGGGTCTCGATGGTGAAGGCGATGATCCCCGAGCGCGCCTGCAAGGTGATCGACCAGGCGATCCAGATGCACGGCGCCACCGGCATCTCGCAATGGACCCCGCTCGCTGAAATGTACCAGGACGTCCGCCACCTCCGCTTCGCCGACGGTCCGGACGAGGTGCACTGGATGGTGGTCGGAAGGCACGAGCTGAGCATGCCGTAAGACCCGTCTTCCCCTTCTCCCCGCGTACGAGGAGAAGGTCGGGATGGGCGAGCTTCGTAGGGTGGGCAAAGGCGCGCTTGCGCCGTGCCCACCATCGAGAGCAATGCAAGAAGTGGTGGGCACGCTGCGCTTTGCCCACCCTACGACATCCGGGATCGTCTCATGGAATACGCCCCCGAAGATCTCACCCAGCGCGAACGCTACAAGGTGCTGACCTCGTTCGTGCTGCCGCGGCCGATCGCCTGGGTGACGAGCGTGGACGACAATGGCGTGGTCAATGCGGCACCGTTCTCGTTCTTCAACGTGTTCTGCGAGGATCCGCCGCTCTGCATGTTCGCGGTCAATCGCCGACCCGGCGGCAAGGAGAAGGACACGCTGGTCAACATCCGGCGTACCGGCGAGTTCGTGGTCCATCTGACGGACGAGCCGCTGGCGCGCGCAATGCATGAGACCAGCGGCGACTTTCCGCCGGAGATCGGCGAGCCGGATTACCTCGGATTGAAGCTTGCGCCCTCGCGCAAGATCGCGGTGCCCAGGCTTACCGACGCGCCATGGGCGATGGAATGCAAGACCTGGAAGCTGATCGACGTCAACGGCGACCGCCAGCTCATCATGGGCGAAGGCATCCACTTCCACGTCAGAGACGAATTGTGGGATCACGATGCGATGCGCGTGCACATGGAGCGCTATCACCCGATCGGCCGCATGTTCGCCGACCGCTACTGCCGCACCGACGACCGCGTGGTGTTTCCGCCGGCGGAAGGCGCCAAGACATAATCGAGGACGGCAGAATGAGCGACACTTTCCGCGACAACGAGGCGCAAACCCGGTTCGAGCTTCAGGTCGACGGCGCGACCGCCTTCGTCGTCTATCGCAAGACGCCTGATACGATCACGCTGGTCCACACCGAAGTGCCGCCGGAGCTCGGCGGCCGCGGCATCGGCTCGAAGATCGCACGCGCCACGCTCGATGCGGTGCGCACGCAGGGCCGCAAGCTCGTCGTCACATGCGAGTTCATCCAGGGCTTCATGAAGAAGAACCCGGAGTATGACGATCTGCTGGCGTGATCTCTCAGCTCCCTCGCCCCGCTCTTGCGAGGAGAGGGGCTCTCACCACGTAGACGCGAGCAGACGTATTCGCGGAGACTCCCCTCACCCGAAATGCAGGCTGCGCCCGAATTTCGACCTCTCCCCGCAGGCGGGGCGAGGTGAAGCGAGACGGCCTCGCAACGAACTTTACGACGTCGCCGCGCCCTCGCCGATCTTGTCCTGTGTCTGCGTGTCGAAATCGCCGGCGTCGTGCCGCTCGTGGAGCTGGCTCGACGGCTCGCCCCAGGTGCGGTTGACCATGCGGCCGCGCTTCACCGCGGGCCGCGCGGCGATCGCGTCGGTCCAGCGCTGCACGTTCTTGTAATCTTGCACCGAGAGGAATTCGCCGGAGGCGCCGTAGAGCAGGCCCTTGGCGAGGCTGCCGTACCACGGCCACACCGCCATGTCGGCGATGGTGTAGACGTTGCCGGCGAGATATTCGTTGTCGGCGAGCCGGCGGTCGAGCACGTCGAGTTGACGCTTCACCTCCATCGCGAAGCGGTCGATGGCGTATTCGATCTTGGTCGGCGCATAGGCGTAGAAGTGCCCGAAGCCGCCGCCGAGATAGGGCGCGGCGCCCATCTGCCAGAACAGCCAGGAGAAGGTTTCCGCACGGGTCTTGACGTCGGTCGGCAGGAACGCGCCGAACTTTTCCGCGAGATAAACCAGGATCGAGCCGGATTCGAACACCCGAATCGGCTCCGCCGTGCTGCGGTCCATCAGCGCCGGGATTTTCGAGTTCGGATTGACGCCGACGAAGCCGCTGCCGAACTGATTGCCGTCGATCTTGATCAGCCAGGCGTCGTATTCGGCGCCGGTGTGGCCCGCTGCCAAAAGCTCCTCCAGCATCACGGTGACCTTGACGCCATTCGGCGTCGCCAGCGAATAGAGTTGCAGCGGATGGCGGCCGACCGGCAATTCCTTGTCATGGGTGGGGCCGGCGATCGGCCGGTTGATGCTGGCGAAGCGTCCGCCGCTGTCCTTGTTCCAGGTCCAGACTTTTGGCGGCTCGTAGGCGGGGGTGTCGGTCACAGTTGGCTCCTGGTTGCGATCTTGCTCGGTCCGATAAGATACGTGCACTACATGGTGGGCACGCTGCGCTTTGCCCACCCTGCGAAGCCTGCTTTTTCTATGGAGCGGAATGCGTCCCTGGCACAGCGCCTGCACGCAAGATCGGCCCGGCCGAAACCCGCTTGGCTTGGCGGCGGCGCATGCTAGCGTTGCGGCACGCCGAGAAGCACGAGAAGCGGCCGTCGGGAGAGACCATCGATGAAATCACCGATCTGCGACATGCTGGGGATCGAATTCCCCCTGCTCGCCTTCAGCCATTGCCGCGACGTGGTGGCGGCGGTCAGCCGCGCCGGCGGCTTCGGCGTGCTCGGCGCCACCGCGCATTCCCCTGATACGCTCGAGCAGGAGCTGAAGTGGATCGACGCCCATGTCGACGGCAAGCCCTATGGCATCGACGTGCTGATCCCGGAAAACATCTCGACCGCGGGCGAGAAGAACGTCACCTGGAAGAGCCTGGAGGCGCGCATCTCGCCGGAGCACCGCGACTTCACCCGCAATCTGCTCAAGAAGCACGACATCGAGCTCGCGACCAGCAACGTCGCCGACAACGCGCCGCAGCCGTTCGACGGCGAGACTGCGCTGCAGCTGCTCGACGTCTCCTTCCGTCATCCGATCAAGCTGATTGCGAATGCGCTCGGCGTCCCGCCGAAGACGATGATCGAGCGCGGCCGCGCCCATGGCGTGCCGGTTGCAGCTCTCGTCGGCGCCAAGGAGCACGCGCTGCGCCAGGTCGCGGCTGGCGTCGATATCCTCGTGGTGCAGGGCACCGAGGCCGGCGGCCATTGCGGCGAGGTCTCGACCATGGTGCTGGTGCCCGAGGTGATCAAGGCGATCAAACCGATCCGCGATGTGCCGGTGCTGGCGGCCGGCGGCATCATGACGGGCAGGCAGATGGCGGCCTGCATGGCAATGGGCGCGGCCGGGGCCTGGACCGGATCGGTGTGGCTTGCCACGGTCGAGTCTGAGACTTCGGAGATCTTCCGCGAGAAGATGATCGCGGCCTCCTCGCGCGACGCGGTGCGCTCGAAGGGCCGCACCGGAAAGCCGGCGCGACAGCTCCGCTCGGTCTGGACCGATGCATGGGAGCGCGCGCCCGACAGCCCCGGCGCGCTGCCGATGCCGCTGCAGAGCATCATCAGCCGCGACGCCTTCAACGCCATCGACCGCTCGGCAGCCGCCGGCAACGTCAAGGCGCGCGACCTCGTCAGCTATTTCGTCGGCCAGGGCGTCGGCCTGATCGACAGCGTGAAATCGGCCGGCGCCGTGGTGCAGGAGTTCAAGGAGGATTTTGCCGAAGCCGTCGAGCACATGAATGCGCTGGTGGCGGAGTAACAGTCCCTCCCCGTCATTGCGAGGAGCGCAGCGACGAAGCAATCCACCGCTCCGCGTACGCGGTGGAATGGATTGCTTCGCTTCGCTCGCAATGACGCA
Organism: Bradyrhizobium genosp. L; assembly: GCF_015624485.1. Taxonomy (NCBI): domain Bacteria; kingdom Pseudomonadati; phylum Pseudomonadota; class Alphaproteobacteria; order Hyphomicrobiales; family Nitrobacteraceae; genus Bradyrhizobium; species Bradyrhizobium genosp. L. The sequence continues at coordinate 2,472,162 of NZ_CP061378.1, read as the reverse complement.
TAGAACGAACATCGAGTCTAATCTCAGGGCATAAGAACAAGAATGTCGAACAGCATCCCCGAAGACCGCATTCCCGTCATCGTCGGCGTCGGCGAAATCGTCGATCGTCCGAAAGACATCGCGGCAGGACTCGAACCGCTCACGCTGCTCGAGCAAGCGCTGCAGCGCGCCGAGGCCGATAGCGGCGCAAGGCTGCTCTCCGAGGTGCAGTCGCTCGACGTCGTCAACTTCCTGAGCTGGCGCTACCGCGATCCCGAGAAGCAACTGGCGCAGCGGCTCGGCATTGCGCCAGCACACCTCTACTACGGCCCGGTCGGCGGCGAGAGCCCGATCCGCTATCTGCACGAGGCGGCGCAACGCATCGCGCGCGGCGAATGCAGCGTCGCCGCGGTGTGCGGCGCCGAGGCCCAGTCGACCGCGACCAAGGCGCAGCGCGCCGGCGTCGAGCTGCCGTGGACGCCGTTCACGCATGACGTCGAGGAGCCGAAACGCGGCGCCGCATACCAGAAGCCGATGGCGGTGACGCTCGGCGTGTTCAGGCCGATCACGGTCTATCCGCTGTATGAATCCGCGACGTCGGCGGCATGGGGCCAGGCGCCGCGCGAAGCGCTCAAGGAGTCAGGCGACTTGTGGGCGACCTATGCGCGGGTTGCGGCCGGCAATCCGAACTCGTGGCTGAAGAAGTCTTTCACCGGCGAGGAGATCACGACGGCGACGCCGGACAATCGGATGATCGCCTGGCCCTACACCAAACTGATGGTGGCGAACCCGACCGTGAACATGGGCGGCGCACTGATCCTCACCAGCCTGGCCAAGGCGCGCGCCGCCGGCGTGCCGGAAGACAGACTGATCTATCCGCTCGGCGGCGCGTCGGCGGAAGAGCCGCGCGACTATTTGATCCGCGACCAGTTCGTCGAGAGCCACGCGCAGACCGCGGTGCTGAAGGCGGTCATGGACCTCGTCGAGGGCGACGGCAGGAAATTCGACGCGATCGAGCTCTACAGCTGCTTCCCCTGCGTGCCGAAGATGGCACGGCGGACGCTGGGCCTGGGCGCCGACGTGCAGCCGACCGTCACCGGCGGCCTCACCTTCTTCGGCGCGCCGCTCAACACCTACATGACACATGCGGCCTGCGCGATGGTGCGCAAATTGAGAAGCGGCGGCACGCTCGGCCTGCTCTATGGCCAGGGCGGGTTCGTCACCAAGCATCACGGCCTGGTGCTGTCGCGCGTGGCACCGCAGGCAGAGTTGAAGCAGGCGACCTCAGTGCAGGCGGAGGCCGATCGCCATCGCGGCACAGTGCCCGAGTTCACGACGGACGCGCGCGGCAAGGGCAAGGTCGAGGCTTTCACCGTGATCTATCGCGGCAATGGCGAAGTCGAGCACGGCGTCACCATGCTGCGCACCGAGGACGGCCGCCGCACGCTCGGCCGCGTGCCGGCGAGCGACACGGGGACGCTCGAGCATTTGCAGAACATGGAGCGGACGCCGGTCGGGACGACCGGCGACATCGTCACCGCCGTCGACGGCATGCTGGAATGGCGGGTGGGGTAAAGAATCGTAGGGTGGGCAAGCGAAGCGTGCCCACCATCACGAGCAGTGCATGAAATGGTGGGCACGGCGCTAGCTAACGCGCGTTTGCCCACCCTACGCATCGGACTGGTTGAAGAACGTGGATGCCCGGGTCAAGCCCGGGCATGGCGAAGTAAGGAGCTTCTGCTCCTACCCCTTCACGTCCTGCTTTTCGGAGGCGGTCGGCTTGCCTTTGGCGCCGGCGCCTGTGACGCGGACTTGGTCGCCGTCGGCGAGACCGTCCGGCGGGGCGGTGATGATGCGGTCGTCGGGGGCGAGGCCGGAGGCAAGCTCGATCTCCTTGCCGAGGTCGCGGCCGATCGTGACCGTCTTGAACAGCACCTTGTCCTCGGGCGTCACGGTGGCAACCCGCAGGCCGTTGCTGTTGAAGATCAGCGCGCTGGCAGGAATGCTGAGCGGCATGGAATCGCGCTGCAGATTGAGCTTCACGCTGGCGTAGCCGCCCGGCATCAATTCACCGGAGGAATTGTCGAGCCCGAGCTGCATCCGCGTCGTGCCGGAAGCGACGTCGACCGCCTGCGAGGAGGCCTCCACCGTGGCTTGGAAGGTGCGGTTCGGATATTCCGGCATCGTGAGCGCGGCCTTGGCGCCGATCTTGATCGCAGGAACGTAGTTCTGCGGCACGTTGACATAGACGCGCAGCTTGCGGACGTCCGAGATCGTGAACATCGCGGGGCCCGTCGTGCCGCCGGCATTGATCAGCGCGCCGACGTCGGTGTCGCGCGAGGTGACCACGCCGTCGAACGGCACCGTGATCTTCTTGTAGCCGGCGAGCGCTTCCAGCCGCTCGACATTGGCCTGATCGGCCTTCACAGCGCCGTTCTTGTTGGAGAGGTCGGCGGTGCGCTCGTCGATCTCCTGGGCGGAGACGAAGTTCGAGGCCACCAGCGTCTTGCGCCGGGCCAGCGTGGCTTCCGACAGCTTGGCGCTGGCCTGGGCGCTGGCGAGATCGGCGCGCGCCTGCAGCAATTGCTGGTCGAGGTCGGGCGCCTCGATCTCGGCGATCACCTGGCCGGCCTTGACCCGGGCGCCGATGTCGGCGTTCCAGCTCTTCAGGTAGCCGGACACCCGGGCGAAGATCGGCGCGCGGGTATAGGCCTCGAGCCGGCCCGGCAGGTCGAGCGTGGGACTCAGCGCCTTGGCGTTGGGCAGCGAGACCGCGACGCTTGGAACGGCCTGGTCGTCGGTCCATTCCTTCAGCCGCGTGTCCTGCTCCTCACGGGCGCGAATTCCGGTGCCGACGATCAGCCCTGCGCCAATCAGCGCCACCACGCCGAAGATGCCCAATTTCCGGTGCGAAACCGGGGGGCGTTGTTCAGTGGGCGGCATGCGGCATCTCCGATGAGGCGGCGGCGGCGACTTTGGCGCCTTGTTTCTTGTGTACCATACTGAATACCACGGGAACAAACATCAGCGTCGCGAAGGTTGCAAAGATCAGGCCGCCGATCACGGCACGGCCGAGCGGGGCGTTCTGCTCGCCGCCCTCGCCCAGCCCCAGCGCCATCGGCGCCATGCCGATGATCATGGCAAGCGCGGTCATCAGCACTGGGCGGAACCGGACGAAACCGGCTTCCAGAGCAGCCGCGACGGGGTCGCCGAGCTCCTCGTAGCGCTCGCGGGCAAAGCTGATCACGAGCACGCTGTTGGCGGTCGCGACGCCCATGCACATGATGGCGCCGGTCAGCGCAGGAACCGACAGCGTGGTCTGGGTCGTGAACAGCATCCAGACGATGCCGGCAAGCGCCGCCGGCAGCGCCGTGATGATCACGAACGGGTCCGACCAGGACTGGAAGTTCACCACGATCAGGAAATAGATCAGCACGATCGCGCCGAGCAGGCCGAACAACAGGCCGGTGAAGGCCGCGTTCATGGTCTGCACCTGGCCGAGCAGCACCACGGACGAGCCCTTCGGCACCTCCTTGGCGGTATCGGCGATCAGCTGGCGCACGTCGGTCGCCACCCCGCCGAGATCGCGGCCTTGAGTCGTCGCGTAGATCTGCACCAGCGACTGGATGTCGTATTGCGAGACCACCGCGCTCGAGGTCGCGCGCTTGATGTCGGCGATGCCGCCGAGGATCGGCGCCTGGGTGTTGCCGGTCGCGGTGATCGGCAGGGTCTGCAACGCGCTCAAGGAGTCGATCTGGTATTGCGGCGTCTGCATCACGATCGAATACGACACGCCGTTGTCGGGATTGAGGTAGTAGGTCGGCGCGACCTGCGAGGAGCCGGCGAGGTTGACCACCAGCGCATTGGTGACGTCGCGCTCGGTCAGGCCGACATATTGCGCGCGGGTGCGGTCGACATCGATGTTGAAGGTCGGGTTGTTCGGCGACTGCTGGATGCGCGCATCGGCGATGCCGGGAATGCGCTTGATCTTCGCCAGCAGCTTGTTGGCGTAAGCGAAGTTGGCTTCGAGATTGGCGCCGCGGATCTGCAGGTCGATCGGCGCCGGCGCGCCGAAATTGAGGATCTGGCTGACGATGTCGGCGGGCAGGAAGGCGAAACTGGTACCCGGGAACAGCCGCGGCAGCTGCTCGCGCAGCGTGCGCACATGCTGCGCGGTCGGCTTGTGGCCTTCCTTGAGGCGGATCTGGATGTCGCCGTCCTGCGGGCCGATCACGCCGGTGTTGTTGTAGGTCATGTTGATGCCGGAGATCGGCATGCCGATGTTGTCGGTCATGGTCTCGATCTCGCCGGGGACCAGCTTGCGGATCGCCTTTTGGATATCGGCGAGCTGGTTGGCGCTCTCCTCGACGCGGGTGCCGACCTGGGTGCGGACGTGCATCAGGATGTTGCCGGCATCGACGGAGGGGAAGAAGTTGCGCCCGAGGTACGGCACCAGCACGAACGAGGCGGCGACGACCATCAGGAACAGGCTCACGAACACCTTGCGGTGGCCGAGCGCCATCTCGAGCAGGCCGCGATAGCCGCTGCGGATGCGCTCGAACCGCGCCTCGAAGCCGCGCTGGAACCAGACCAAGGGGTTGCGCGATTTCGGCGGTCCGCCCTCGTGGTGGACGTGGGCGTGCAGCAGATAGTTCGCCATGGTCGGCACCAGCGTGCGCGACAGGATGAACGACCAGATCATCGCGAACATCACCGCTTCCGCCATCGGCACGAACAGGAAGCGCGCCACGCCGGTCAGGAAGAACATCGGCACGAACACGATGCAGATGCAGAGCAGCGAGACGAAGGCCGGCGTCACGATCTGGTTGGCACCGTCGAGGATCGACTGCTCGACCGGCTTGCCCTGCTCGAGGTGGTAGTTGATGTTCTCGATCGTCACCGTGGCATCGTCGACCAGGATGCCGACGGCGAGCGCCAGCCCACCGAGCGTCATGATGTTCAGCGTCTCGCCGATCGCCGACAGCATGATGATGGCGCCCAGCACCGACAGCGGGATCGACACCGCGATGATGACGGTCGAACGCCAGCTGCCGAGGAATAGCAAGATCATCACGCTGGTGAGCAGCGCCGCGATCACGCCTTCGAAGGCGACGCCGGTGATCGCGCCGCGGACGAACACCGACTGGTCGCCGATGAAGCCGATCTTCAGCGCATCCGGCATCTGGTCCTTGACGTCGATCACCTTCTGCTTGATGCCGGAGATGATATCGAGCGTCGAGGTCGCGCCCGCCTTCAGCACCATCATCAGCACCGAACGGTTGCCGTCGACGTGCACGATGTTGGTCTGCGGCGGGTTGCCGTCGCGCACCGTGGCGACGTCGCGCACATAGACCATGGCGCCGTTGACCTGCTTGATCGGGAGGTCGCCGAGCTCCTCGAGCTTGAGCGGCGAGTTGTTGAGATTGACGGTGTATTCGAAGCCGCCGATCTTCTGGGTGCCGACCGGCGTGATCAGGTTCTGGGCGGCGAGTGCATTGGCGACGTCCTGGCCGGACAGGCCGCGCGCCTGCAGTGACGTCGAGTTGAGGTCGATCTGAACCTGGCGCTGCTTGCCGCCGAACGGGTACGGGATCGCGGCGCCGGGCACGGTGACCAGCGGCGTCCGCAGCTGGTTGATGCCGATATCGGCGAGATTCTGCTCGGTCAGGCCGTCGCCCGACAGCGCGACCTGGATGATCGGCACGGTCGAGGCGCTGTAGTTCAGGATCAGCGGCGGTGTCGCACCCGGCGGCATCTGCTTCAGCAGAGTCTGCGAGATCGCGGTGACCTGGGCGTTGGCGGTGCGGATATCGACGTTGGGCTGGAAGAAGATCTTGATGATGCCGACGCCATTATAGGAATTGGCGACGATGTGCTCGATGTCGTTGACGGTCGTGGTCAGCGCGCGCTGGAACGGTGTGGTGATACGCCCGCTCATCTGGTCCGGCGGCAGGCCGGTGTACTGCCAGACCACGCCGATCACGGGGATGCGGATATCCGGAAAGATGTCGGTCGGCGTGCGCAGCGCCGCCAGCGGTCCGATGATCAGGAGCAGCAGCGCGAGCACGACGAAAGTATATGGCCGGCTCAGCGCGATACGGACCAGTGCGATCATAAAAGTGGCATTCCCGAAATAAGCCCGCCCAAGGCAATGGAATCGGCGTTTCCAACGGCCGATCTACCCGATAGAGGGTGAAAGGCCAACCCACGCAGGCACGGAGCCCTTCACTTCCTTGGCATAGCTCGCAAAACGCGCGCGGCTGGAGCCAGCAGCGCGAACCGCCGGATGGCTGCTTTTCCCGCGCGTCAGGCCGCCCGCACGTTGCTCAGGAACCGGCCGACCTCGAGCTTGAGGCGGTTGCTGTCACCCGAAAGTGACTGCGCCGCGCCGAGCACCTGCGATGAGGCCGATCCGGTCTCGACGGCGCAGCGCTGCACATAGCTGATATTCGCGGCCGGCTCGCCGCGCGCTCGGGATGCGGGAGTGTTTTGTTGCGACCACCTCTTCTGCGATGGGCCTCGTCGCGCCGTGGCAAATTATCGCGCGTGGAACTACGGTTGGTTAACCGCGCCTTCCGTTGAATGACGGAGCATGCGACACCGGCAACACACCAAGAAAAATGCCCGGCCTGCAACGGCCGGGCATTCTCCAACGTGTCATCTTGCAATCTATGTCAGGCCGCGCGCACGGCGTCGAGGAATTTGCCGACCTCGAGCTTGAGGCGGTTGCTGTCGCCGGAGAGCGACTGCGCCGCAGACAGCACCTGGCTCGAGGCCGAGCCGGTTTCGGTCGCGCCGTGCTGCACGTCGCTGATGTTGGCCGAAACCTGCTGGGTGCCATGGGCGGCCTGCTGCACGTTGCGCGAGATTTCCTGGGTCGCCGCGCCCTGCTCCTCGACTGCGGCCGCGATGGTCGACGAAATCTCCGACAGGCGTTCGATGGTCGAGGAGATCTCCTTGATCGCGCCGACCGATTCCTGCGTTGCGGCCTGGATGCCTGCAATCTGCTGGCCGATCTCGCCGGTCGCCTTCGCGGTCTGCTCGGCGAGCGCCTTCACCTCGGAGGCGACCACCGCAAAGCCGCGGCCGGCCTCGCCGGCGCGCGCGGCTTCGATGGTGGCGTTCAGCGCCAGCAGGTTGGTCTGGCCGGCAATGGTGTTGATCAGCTCGACGACGTCGCCGATGCGGGATGCGGCCTTCGACAGCTCGCTGACGCGATCGTTGGTGGTGCGCGCCTGGCCGACGGCGTCTCCGGCCATCCGCGCCGATTCCTGCACCTGGCGGCTGATTTCGGTCACCGAGGACGACAGTTCCTCGGTCGCCGACGCCACCGACTGCACATTGGCGGAGGCCTCCTCGGAGGCTGCGGCGACCGTGGTGGTCAATTCCTGCGAGCGCTTGGCGGTCGAGGACAGCGTGCCGGCGGAGGCTTCGAGCTGGGTCGAGGCCGACGACACGGTCTGTACGATCTCGCCGATCATCTGCTCGAAATTGCGGGTGATGCCATCAACCCGGCGGCCGCGCTCGATCTTGGCTTCGGCGTCCACGGCGGCAGCCTCGTCAGCGGCCTTCTTGGCGATCAGGGCTTCCTTGAACACCTGAAGCGTGTCGGCCATTGCGCCGATCTCGGTCTTCTCGCCCTGGTGCGGCACGGTGGCGGTGAGGTCGCCGCGGCCCAGCGCCTGCATCGGCGCGATGATCGAGGCGATGCCGGCCGAGACGTCGCGGATCATCATGAAGCTGACGCCGACGCCAATGACGACGGCCGCGCCGATCATCAGGCAGAGCAGCATGAATGCCGAGGAGAAATTGTCGGCTGCGTCCTTCGCGGCCTTGTCCGCGCCGGTGTTGTTGAGATCGATATCCTTGCGCATGATCTCATCGGCCTCGAGGCCGATCTTGTTCACGGTCTTGGTATTCAGCTCGTGAGCGTCGTGCGGAAACTTGCCGGCTTCCTTGCGCGACAACGCCATCACCTCTTCGGTGCCCTTCCGGTAGCGGTCCCAGGTGTCGGTCCACTGCTTGTAGAGCGCCCGCTCTTCCGGAGAGGTGATCATCGCCTCATAGGTCGCGCGGAATTTGGTGTTGGCGTCGATCACCGTCGCAAGGGTCTTCTCCTGCGCCAGCTTCTCCTCGAGCGTCTCGGCGAGCATGTGCTCGCGGATCACGTTGCGGTAGGTGATGACGCCGGCGCGAAGATCGCCGAGCACGCGGACGCTGGGCAGCCAGCTCGTCGTGATGTCGACGGTGTTGGCGTTGATCGCCCGCATGCTCTGCACCGCGAGCAGACCCATCGCCATCATCGCGACGAGCAGGAACGCAACCACGGCGATGATCTTGGCGCGGATCGAGAATTTGGCGAACATCGTGATGCCTATTGATGTCGGGCTCGCGAGACCCGAAAGGTGCGGAAAATCGGCTGCTGGCGCGGCGGGACGCCGCAGGCATCAAAGCCAGCGTCCCACCTTCGTTACGGTTAATTTGGTTCCCCGTTGAACTACGGAGACGCCGTTACCGCCGTGACATAAGCCGCGACGGCGTGTGTCAGCGCATCAGGGCAAGCGCATCCGAGAAGAATTCCGGTCCGCCGAAATTGCCTGATTTCAGGGCAAGCAGCATCTCGCCGCTTGCCGCGCCGACCGCGCGCAAAACCGGAACCCCCGCAGCGATTTCAGCGCCGACCAGGAAGCCGGGAATCCGCAAGCGATCGACCACGGCGCCTGAAGTTTCACCACCGGCAATCACCAGTCTGCGCACGCCCGCGCCGACCAGTCCCTCGGCGAGGTCGGCCATCGCCTGCTCGATGGCATGTCCGACTGCATCGCGGCCATGCCGGGATTGCAGAGCTGCGACATGCTCGGGTGTCGCGCTGCTGGCGATCAGGATCGGGCCCTCGCCGAGCCGTCCCTTTGCCCAGGAGAGCGCACGCTGCGCCTCATCCTTGGTCGTGACGATCCGCTCGGGATCGAGATGCAGCACCGGCATCCGTTTTTCGGCGCCGGCGATCTGCTGCAACGTCGCCTGCGAACAGCTGCCGGCGAGGCAGGCGGCGGGGCCGCCGACCGCCATCTCCGGCGTTGCATTCGCCGCGGCTGGCTTCACCCTGCCTGAAGCGATCAGACCTCGCGCCAGGCCAAGCCCGATGCCGGAGGCGCCGACCGACAGCCGATGGTCCAGTGCCACCTGCCCGATGGTTTCGAGGTCGCGGTCGAACACGGCATCGATGATCGCGGCACCAATGCCCTTGGCGGCGAGATCGGCGAGCTTGGCCCGGACCGCGTCGGCGCCGCGGGCGAGTGTCGCCAGATCGACCAGCCCGACCTTGGTCCTGCTCTGCCGCGCGAGCACACGCACCAGGTTGGAATCGCGCATCGGGTTGAGCGGGTGGTCCTTCAGCGGGCTCTCGTTCAACGGCACCGCGCCGACGAACAGATTGCCCTGGTAGACGGTGCGGCCGGTCTCCGGAAAGGCCGGCGTCACCAGCACGACGCTGTCGCCGGAATCGGCGCGCAGCGCGTCCATGACCGGGCCGATGTTGCCGGCATCCGTGGAATCGAAAGTCGAGCAGATCTTGAACAGGACATGCGCCGCGCCGCGTCCGCGCAGCCAGGTCTCCGCGGCGCGCGAGCGCGTCACGGCAAGCCCGGCCTCGATCGAGCGGCTCTTCAGCGAGACGACGACCGCGTCGACCTCGGGCAGCGTGAGATCGGAGGCCGGCACGCCGATGGTCTGCACGGTGCGCAGGCCCGCGCGGGTCAGCGTGTTGGCGAGGTCGGAGGCGCCGGTATAGTCGTCGGCGATGCAGCCAAGAGACAGTTCCCTGGCGAGAGTCATGGCTTTGCTCCGGCGTAGGGCCTGAACCAGGCGAGACCGTCGGTGGTCTTGCCGCGCGGATTGTATTCGCAGCCGACGAAGCCGCCATAGCCGAGCCGGTCCAGCTCATCGAACAGGAACGGATAGTTCAGCTCTTCGCCGTCGGGCTCGTTGCGCGAGGGGATCGAGGCGATCTGGATGTGGCCGATGAACGGCATCATCTCGCGCAGCCGCATGGTGACGTCGCCATGGATGATCTGGCAGTGGTAGATGTCGAACTGCAGCTTCAGATTCGCAATCTTCAGCTCGTTGATCAGGTCGCGCGCGAAGATGAAGTCGTTGAGGAAGTAGCCGGGCACGTTGCGCGGATTGATCGGCTCGATCACGACGTCGACGCCGTGCGGGGCGAAGAACTCCGCGGCATAGGCGACCGACTTGCGGAACGCCGCGACCGCCTTGGCGTCGCTGCGATCGGCGATACCCGCCATCAAATGCAGCCGCTTGACGCCGGTCGCATGCGCATAGGGCAGCGCGGTCTTCAGGCTCACTTGCAGGTCGCTGAAGCGATCCGGCAGCGCGGCAAAGCCCTTCTCGCCGGCGCTCCAGTCGCCTGGCGGCAGGTTGAACAGCGCCTGCGTCAGGCCGGCCGCCTTCAGTCGTTTGCCGACCTCTTCCGCCGGATGCTCATAGGGAAACAGGAATTCGACCGCGGTGAAGCCGGCCTTCGCCGCCGCCTCGAAGCGGTCGAGGAACGGGACCTCGTTGAACATCATGGTGAGGTTGGCGGCAAAACGGGGCATTGCAAAAGTCCTCTTATTTCTCGCCGGGGAGTTTGGTGCCGGTGACCTGCGCATACATCCGCGCCACCGAGGCGTCGTCGTCGCGGCCCATGCCGGCGGCCGATGTCATCAGGAACATCTGCAACGCGGCGGCCGAGACCGGCACCGGGAAACGCGCATTGCGCGCCATGTCCTGGATGATGCCGAGGTCTTTCACGAAGATCTCGACCGCGCTGCGCGGCGCGTAGTCGCCGTCGAGCACGTGCGGCATGCGGTTCTCGAACATCCAGGAATTGCCGGCGGAGGCGGTGATCACCTCATAGACCTTGCGGATATCGAGGCCCTGTTTCGCGGCAAAGGCGATCGCCTCCGAGGCGGCTGCGATGTGCACGCCGGCGAGCAGCTGGTTGATCATCTTGAACGCGGCGCCCTGCCCTGCGGCATCGCCGAGCTCGTAGAGCTTTGCCGCCATCGCATCCAGCGCCGGCCGCGCCTTGGCGAACGCCGCCGCGCTGCCGGAGGCGAGGATGGTGAGCTCGCCCTGCGCGGCGCGCTGCGCGCCGCCGGAGATCGGGGCATCGAGGTAATGCCGACCAGTCGCCTCGAGCTGCTTTGCGAGGCGCCGTGCGATGTCGGGGTCCATCGTCGCGGAGGAGATGAATACCGCGTCTTTGGCAAGCGTCTCGGCGACGCCGTCCTTGCCAAACAGGATGGTCTCGGTTTGCGCCGCGTTGACGACGACGCTGACGACGATGTCGGCATCCTTCGCCGCCTGGGCCGGCGCTCCGGCGCCCTTGCCGCCGTCCTTCACGAAACGCGCGACTGCGTCCGCCGACACGTCGCAGCCGGTGACCGCGAAGCCGGCGCGGTTCAGCGAGGTCGCCATGCCGTATCCCATCGAGCCGAGGCCAATGACGGCGATGCGCGGTTTTACGGAACTGGACATGCGGCGATCCCTCGGTGTTCTCTAGCTTTGCTGCTTTGCCTATCACGGCTTGGCCACGCTGCCAAAGCATGAGACAAGGCGAAAAGACGGGAGGCTTGCGCGCCATGAGCGAAACAAAGCTTCGTGAGGACATCTGCCGCTTCGGCCGCTCGCTGTTCGAGCGCGGGCTGACGCCGGGATCATCCGGCAATGTCAGCGTCCGGCTCGACGACGGCGGCTGGCTGGTGACGCCGACCAATGCTTCGCTCGGCTTCCTCGATCCGGCGAAAATGTCGCGGCTCGACGCGAACGGCCGCTTGGTCTCCGGCGACGCTCCGACCAAGGAAGTGCCGCTGCACACCGCGCTGTACCAGACGCGGTCTGCCGCGCGTGCGGTGGTGCACCTGCACTCCACCCATTCGGTCGCGCTCTCGATGCTGTCCGAAATCGACCCGCGCGCCGCACTGCCGCCGCTGACGGCCTATTACGTGATGAAATGCGGCCAGACCGCATTGGTGCCGTATTATCGTCCCGGCGATCCTGATGTGGCGGATGCGATCAGGGGGCTGGCGGGGCAATATTCGTCCGTGCTGCTCGCCAATCACGGCCCGGTGGTGTCGGGAGATACGCTGGAAGCCGCGGTGTTCGCGACGGAAGAGCTGGAAGAGACGGCAAAGCTCTATCTGCTGCTGCGCGGGCTGAACCCGCGGTATCTGTCACCGGATCAGGTCAAGGATTTGACAAAGGTGTTCGGGCTGACGCTGCCGGAGCATGGGCATTAAATTCGTAGGGCGGATTAGCGGAGCGCAATCCGCCGCTTTGTGCAACCAGCACCACGGCGGATTACGCCTTCGGCTAATCCGCCCTACCGTGCTTCAGCTGCCACAAACACCGGCGTCATCCTGAGGTGCGAGCGGAGCGAGCCTCGAAGGATGGGCTACCAGCCCGCCAGTGGCCATCCTTCGAGGCCCGCCGAAGAGGCGGGCACCTCAGGATGACGCCCGTGTACGTGGCGATAACCGGATCAAAGCCCGAGATACGCCTTGCGCACGTCGGGATTGCCGCTGATCTCGGCCGCCGTGCCCTGCATCAGTACGCGGCCGGTTTGCAGGATGTAGGCGCGGTCGGCGATCTCCAGGCACTCGGCCATGCGCTGCTCGACGATCAGGACCGTCATGCCGGCGTCGCGGATGCGTTTGACGGCCTGGAAGATTTCATCCACCAGCTTCGGCATGATGCCCTGCGACGGCTCGTCGAGCATCAACAGCCGCGGCCGCGTCATCAGCGCGCGGCCGATCGCCAGCATCTGCTGCTCGCCACCGGACAAAGTTTCGGCGCGCTGGTCGAGCCGCTCCGAGAGCCGCGGGAACAGCTGAAAGACGAGATCGAGCGGCGCATCGCGGTCGGCCTGGCTGCGGTAGAGGTAGCTGCCGAGGCGGAGATTGTCGCGCACCGAAAGGCGCGGAAACAGCCGGCGGTTCTCCGGCACGAAAGCGATGCCGCCTGACGTGATGACGTGCTGCGGCTGGCCGTCGATGCGCTTGCCATCGAAGGTGACGGTCCCTGCGCGCGGACGCTCGGCGCCGGCGATCGATTTCAAGAGCGTCGACTTGCCCGCGCCGTTGGCGCCGGCGACGCAGACGATCTCGCCCTTGGTGACGTCGATCGACACCGAGGAGATCGCAACCAGGCCCTGATAGGCGGTGGTGACTTCACGCACCGACAGCATGACGATCCCCGAGATAGGCAGAAATGACCTCTGGATTGCGAACCACTTCGGTCGGCTTGCCCTCGACCAGCACCTTGCCGAGATTGAGCACGATGGCGCGGTCGACCAGCGGCATCACGATTTCCATGACATGCTCGACCATCAGCACGGTGACCCCGGTGGCGCGCACCTTGCGCACCAGCTCGACACCGGTCTGCGCCTCGACCGGGGTCAGACCGGTGAGCACTTCGTCGAGCAACAGCAGCTTCGGTTCGGTGGCGAGCGCGCGGGCCACTTCGAGCCGCCGCTTCTCCGATGGCACGAGATCGCTGGCAAGCACGTCTGCCCGCGCGGCCAGGCCGCAGAATTCCAGCACCTCATAGGCCTTCTTGCGCGCGATGCGCATCGCCGTGTTGCGGATCAGCGCGCCGACGATGACGTTGTCGATCACGGTCATGGTCTCAAAGCTCTTGACGACCTGGAAGGTGCGCCCGACGCCGCGCTGGCAGCGTTCTGCCGCCGGCAGTTTGGTGACGTCCTCGCCGTCGAAGATGATCGAGCCTTGGGTCGGCGGCAGCACGCCCGCGATCAGGTTGAACAGGGTCGACTTGCCGGCGCCGTTCGGCCCGATCAGGCCGACGATCTCGCCGCGCCCGACCGAGATCGAGACGTCGCTGTTGGCGACGAGGCCGCCGAAGCGCTGCCAGACGCCGCGGGTCTCCAACAGCGCCGTCATCGTGTGGCCCCCTTGCGCAGAGAGAACACACTGACCAGCCCGCGCGGCAGCGCCAGCGAGATCAGCACGATCAGCGCGCCATAGACGATCAGATCGACGCCGCGCCCGGAGCCGCCGACGAAGGAGCGCGTCAGCTCGGTGAGCGGGATCAGGATTACCGCACCCAGAACCGGCCCCCACAGCGTGCCGATGCCGCCTAACACCGCAGGGAGCGCCATCAGCAGGGAGAACTGGAAACCCATCACGCTTTCGGGGTCTATATAGGAGACGAACTGGGCGTAGAAGCTGCCGCCGACCGCGACCAGGAACGCGGAGACCGCCGCGGCGCCCATCTTGGAATTGAACACGACGACGCCGAGGCTTTCGGCGGCATCCGGATTGTCCTTCACCGCACGCCACCAATAGCCCCATTTGGAGTCTTCCAGCCACCAGGTGACGAGCCAGGCGATGCAGGCGAGCGCCAGCGCGAAATAGAAGTAAGGCAGTTTCGAGCGGGCGAACTGGAATTTCAGCCAGCTGTCGCCGCGCACGGGGATGTCGATGCCGAGAGCTGCGCCGGCCCAATCCCAGTTCTGGAACAGCAAGAGCGCGATCTCGGCGATCACGATGGTCGCGATCACGAAGTAGTGCCCGCGCAGCCGGAAGCAGGGATAGCCGAGCGCCATCGCGATGACTGCGGAGATCGCCCCGCCGGCCAGCATGCCAAACCAGGGCAGCACACCGAATTTGGTGAACAGCAACGCGGTGGCATAGGCGCCGAGGCCGAAATACAGCGCATGCCCGAGCGAGATCTGCCCGCAATAGCCTGACAGGATGTTCCAGCTCTGCGACAGCGCGGCATACATCAGGGTCAGCACCATGATGTTCTGGACGTAGACGTCCTTGACGAACAGCGGCACCAGCGCGGCGACGACCGCGAGGCAGCCAGCCATGATCAGGTCACGCCTGCGGCGTTGGGCGAAGTGGGTGTCCATCACATCGATCCGAACAGGCCGCGCGGGCGGATGAAGACGACCAGGAGATAGACGGCATAGATGCCGACCGATTTCAGCGACGGCGGCAGCAGAAGCGCGGTCGAGGCTTCGACCAGGCCGACCAGGATGCCGCCGGCAAAGGCGCCGAACACGCTGCCGAAGCCGCCGAGCGCCACGGTGACATAGGCAATCAGCGCAAAGGACGCACCGACATCGGGATAGATGTAGAAGAAGATCGCCATGATGGCGCCGGCGAGGCCGACCAGCGCGGCACCGAGGCCCCAGCCGAGCGCGAACACCCGGTTCTTGTCGATGCCGACCAGCGCCACCGCGCCGGCATCCTCGCGCGTCGCCTCGAGCGCGCGGCCGAAATCGGTGCGGTTGATGAAGAAGTAGAGCGCGACGAAAGCCACGATCGACAGCATCGCGCCGATCAGTTGCGGCTCCGGCAGAAAGATGCCGCCGATCGACACGGTCTTGCCGCCGAGCAAGGACTGCGGAATGCTGCGGTAATCGGGCGTGAAGAAGAACTGCGCCAGGCCCCGCATCACGATCGCAAGCCCGAAGGTCGAGAAGATCTGCACCATGCCGGCATTGGCCTTGGCGCGCATCGCGAAGCGGACCACTAACAGATAGATCACCGCGCCGAACACGAACAATGCCGCGGCGACCAGCGGCGCCGCGAGCAAGGGATCGATCGCGAAGAACGTGAACAGGAAGAACGTCACGTACATCGCGATCATCAGGAACTCGCCATGGGCGAAATTCACGACGTCCATCAATCCGAAGATCAATGCGAGGCCGGCGGCGATCAGCCCGTAGAGCAGCCCCATCAGCAGGCCGCTCGCCAGACTCTGGATAATGGTCTCGGCTGTCACCGCCGTCTGCCCCCTGTTGCGTCCGACGGATCAGCTGTTCATCGGCCAGATCGCCTCGGAGACGGCGGCCTGTTCCGGGAAGATGGTGACGAAGTTCTTCGCGACATATTGCAGCAGCACCGGATCGGCGAAGTTGTTCTGGCCCATCTCGTCGAACTTGATGCGGCGCCACGGCATGATGGTGACGTCGCCGGGCATGTCGGTCGCGACCAGCGCTTCGCGGATCTTGTCGCCGTCGGTCGACTTGGCGCGGTTGATGGCATCGGCCATCACGATTAGGCCCATGAACTGGCGCGAGGTGTAGTCGTTGAAGTCCTTGCCGGACTTGGCGCGGTACATCTCGTTGATCAGCCCGACCATCGGCCGCTTCTGCGCGAGGTCGAGCGAGAAGCTGCCGCGCGAGATCACGCCTTCGAGCTTGTCGCCGACCGCGTCATACACCGCCTTCTCCGAGAAGCCGGCATCCTGCGCCATGATGTTCTTCGGCTTGTAGCCGAGCTCCGCCATGGTCTTGACCAAGAGGATCGCGTCGGTGGTGTAGCTCGACGGCATCAGCACGTCGGCATTGGCGGCCTTGAGCTGCTGCACCTCGGCGGTCAGCGACGGCGAGTTGGCGCGATACTTGATGTCGGCGACGATCTTGTAGCCGCGCTCGCCGGCGAGCTTGGTCTGGGCATTCGCCGAATCGGTGCCGAAGATGGTGTCTTCGTGGAACAGCGACAGCGTCTCGATCTTTTGACCCTTCTTCTTCATCGCATCGAAGAAGTCGAACATCGCGGCGGAGAACATCTCGTCATGCGGCGAGGCGCGGAAGTAGTATTTCAGTCCGCGGCGATGCAGGCTCGGCGAGGAATTGTCGGCCGAGATGAAGGGGATCTGGTAGCGCTCGCAGGTCTGGCTGACGGTGACGGCGACTGCGCTCTGATAGGTGCCGACGACGGCACAGACCTTCTCCTGGGTGATCAGCCGCTCCGTTTCGGCACGGCCCTTCTGCGGATCGGCCTGGTGATCGGCGAACACCAGCTTGACCTTGGCACCGCCGAGACCGGTCAGGCCTTCGCCCTTGGCGAGCGGCAAGGCGAAATTGTAGTCCTTGTTGATGATCTCGGCTGCGGTGTTGAACGCGTGCTGCGCGTCGACGCCGATCGCGGCGCTGGAGCCGGACAACGGATAGATCACGCCGATGGCGACTTCACTGGTCTGCGCGCGTGCGGCCATCGGGCCGAGCGCAGCGGCGGCGGTGGCACCGGTAGCGCCGAGCAACACGTTGCGGCGAGAGATCGTCATGCGAAATTCCCCTTGGTCAGTCTGTTTTTATCGATGAAACGCTTGTAGCGCGCAGTAAAGCCCGAATGAATTGCACGAATTGCCTATTCAGAGCACAGCGAGCTGCCTGTTCCTGAGGTCGGTCACCAGCATCAGGCCGGGCGAATGCGTGATCGCGAACGGCAGCTTTGCGCTTGCAATCACCGATTGCGGCGTCACCCCGCAGGCCCAGAACACCGGGATCTCGTCGTCGCCAACCGGCACGGCATCGCCGTAATCGGGCTTGGCGACGTCCTTGATGCCGATCAAATGCGGATGGCCGAGATGCACCGGCGCGCCATGCACCGAGGGAAAGCGCGAGGTGATCTGCACGGCGCGGATCGCTTCCGCCGGCTTGAACGGACGCATCGACACCACCATCGGCCCGGCAAACGGTCCGGACGCGCTGCACGCGATATTGGTGCGGTACATTGGCACACGCAGGTTGCGTTCGATGTGACGGATCGGCAGCCCGTCGTCGAGCAGCGCTTCTTCAAAGGAGTATGAGCAGCCAAGCACGAAGGCGACGAAATCGTCGCGCCAGTATTTCATGATGTCGGTCGGCTCATCCGCCACCTCGCCGTCGCGCCAGACCCGGTAGCGCGGCACGTCGGTGCGGATATCGAGGTCGAGGCCGAGTGCCGGGATCCTGGGATCGCCGACATCGGACATGCCGATGATTGGGCACGGCTTTGGATTGAGCTGGCAGAAGCGGTGGAAGGCGCCGGCGAGTTTTTCGGGAAGGATCGCGAGATTGCCCTGGACGAAGCCGTTGGCGACGCCGGCGGTGGTCGGGGCGGAAACCGTCCCGCTGCGATAGGCGCGTCGCGCTTCGGCGCTCTCAAGCACCGGTTCGCCTCGAGCTTCCCCTTGGGTTCGCTGCGCTGCCGCAAAAACAGTCATAGGCCCCTCCTGCCCATAATCTCGACAAGGACAAGCCAACACCAAGCGTGATATAATGTCTAATCGTCCTTTCTAATCAAAATCGATAAATCAGATTTATCGATCGAAAGATACTTCCGATGACGGACTTCCGCTCGATCGAAACCTTCCTCTGGGTCGTCAAGCTCGGCAGCTTCCGTGGCGCCGCCGCGCGGCTCAACACCACCCAGCCGGCGATCTCGCAGCGCATCGCCCAGCTCGAGCGCGAGATGGGTGTCAAGCTGTTGAACAGGGATCACCGCGTCGCCTCCCCGACGCCGAGCGGGCGGCAGATGATGGTCTATGCCGAGAAGCTGATCGGGCTTCGTTCGGAGATGATGGCCGAGATCGGCGACCGCTCGGCGATGCGCGGCGCGCTTAGGCTCGGCGTCGCCGAGACTATCGTGCACACCTGGCTGCCGCGGCTGGTGAAGAGCGTCAACGAGCTCTACCCGAACCTGTCACTGGAGATCGAGGTCGACATCACGCCCAATCTCACGCCGCGGCTGCTCGCGCAGGAGATCGAACTCGCCTTCGTGCTCGGCCCGGTCTCGGCCTCCGGCGTGCATAACCGCGTGTTGTGCGACTATCCGATCGGCTTTCTCGCCAGCCCGGCGCTCGGCCTCGGCAAGGGGCCGGTGGCACGTCAGGATCTGGCGCGGTTTCCGATCATCACCTTTCCACGCAAGACCCAGCCCTATGAAACCGTGCGAGCATTGTTCAACGCGCCCGATCTGCCGCCAATCCGGCTGCATGCCTCGACCTCGCTTGCGACTGTGATCCACATGGCCAATGAAGGTCTCGGCATTGCAGTGATCCCGTCGGCGATCGTCGAGAACGAGCTCGCCGACGGCCGGCTGCAACAGCTCGACACCGACCTCAAGCTGCCGCCGCTGACCTTCACCGCAAGCTGGCTCGCCTCCCCCGACGCGGTCGCGATCGAGCGCGTCGCTGATCTCGCCGAGCAGATCGCGCAGGCAAGCGTGGCAGTTGACGGCGCGAGAGTGGCGCGTCATGAAAAAACGGTCGCGTAAAGGGAAGCGCCGCAATGAGCCGAGCCGTCACCAACCTGCAGATCGATTCCGCCCGCCTCTGGGGCGCCATCCACGAAACCGCGCAGTTCGGCGCGACGCCGAAAGGTGGCGTGCGGCGGCTGACGCTGAGCGCCGAGGACAAGCAGGTGCGCGACTGGTTCCGCAAGGCTTGCGAGGAAGCCGGCCTCGAGGTGCATGTCGACGCGCTCGGCTCGATGTTCGGGTTGAGGAAAGGCAGGGATATGTCGAAGGCGCCGATCGGGGTCGGCTCGCATCTCGACACCCAGCCGACCGGCGGCAAATATGACGGCATCCTCGGCACGCTCGCCGCGCTCGAATTGGTCCGCACGCTGAACGGCGCCGGTATCGAGACCGAGCTGCCGATCTGCATCTGCAACTGGACCAACGAGGAAGGCTCGCGGTTCGCGCCGGCGATGATGGCGTCTGCGGCCTATGTCGGCGACTTCACCACCGACGACATTTTGTCGCGCAAGGACGCCGAGGGCGTCACGGTGGCGCAGGCGCTCGACGGCATCGGCTATCGCGGCGATGCGCCGGTCGGCCGGCAGAAATTCTCCGGCTTCGTCGAGCTGCATATCGAGCAGGGGCCGATTCTGGAGGCCGAGGGCAAGACCATCGGCGTCGTCGATTCCGGCCAGGGTGTGCTGTGGTACGACGGCAAGATCACCGGTTTCGAGAGCCATGCCGGCTCGACCCCGATGCCGCTGCGCCGCGACGCGCTGGCGACGCTGTCCGAGATCGTGCTGGCGATGGAGAGCATCGCCAAAAAGCACGGCCCCAAGGCGGTCGGCACCATCGGCGAAGCCGTGATCGCCAACCCCTCGCGCAACGTCATCCCCGGCGAGATCGCCTTCACTGTGGATTGCCGCAGCGCGGACGCCTCGATCATGGACGCGCTGGATAGCGACCTGCGCGCGGCGACCGCCGAGATCGCAGCGCGCCGCAAGGTCGCGGTGCAGCTCGATCTGGTCTGGCGCAAGGCACCGACGCATTTCGATCCCAAGCTGGTCGACGCGGTCGAGAAGGCCGCCACCCAGCTCGGCTACTCGCATCGCCGCATCACTTCCGGCGCCGGCCACGACGCCTGCAACCTCAACACGGTGATGCCGGCGGCGATGGTGTTCGTGCCCTGCAAGGACGGCATCAGCCACAACGAGCTGGAAGATGCGACGCAGGCCGACTGCGCGGCCGGCGCCAACGTGCTGCTGCACACCGTGCTCGCGCTCGCCGGCGTCGCGTCGTAATCATCCCAACACCGGAGGCCTGCCGTGCGCGGAGTATTCGTCGACGCCAATGAATCGCTCGCCGTCGTCATCGAGCGGCTGGAGAGACCGGGCGATCCCAAGGTGCGTATCAATCGCGATCCCGACATCACGCCTGAGCAATACCCTGCGATCCTCGACGGCGCCGAAATCGCGATCGTCGACCACACCGCACTGCCGACCGAGGTCGCGAAACAATGCTCTGGCCTGAAGCATGTCGTGTTCCTCGGCACCGGCGCGCGCAGCTACATGAACCCGGAAGAGCTCGCCGAGCTCGGCATCTCCGTGCACCTGATCAAGGGCTATGGCGACACCGCGGTGGCGGAATCCGCGATCGCACTGATGTGGTCGTCGGCGCGCGTGATCGCGCAGATGGACCGCGAGATGCGCGCCGGCAACTGGCTGCGCGAGGACGGCACGCAGCTGACCGGCAAGACGCTCGGCCTGGTCGGCTTCGGCGGCATCGCCGCCGAAGTCGCCCGCATCGCACTCGGCAGCGGCATGACGGTGATCGCCTGGAACCGGTCGCCAAAAGCCTATCCCGGCGTCGAGTTCGTCGATCTCGACACGGTGCTGGGCAAGAGCGACGTGGTCTCGATCCATCTGCTTTTGAACGACGAGACCCGCGGGCTGGTCACGCGCGAGAAGATCGCGAAGATGAAACCGGGCGTGATCCTGGTCAACACCGCGCGGGCCGCAATTGTCGACGAGGAGGCGATGATCGACGCGCTCAAGTCAGGTCACATCCGTCATGCCGGCCTCGACGTCTTCAACACCGAGCCGCTGCCGAAGGATCATCCACTGACCAAGATCCCGAACGTGACGCTGTCGGCCCATTCGGCATTCCGCACGCCGGAAGCAAGCGAGAATTTGATCCACGCGGCGTGGGAGCATTGCCGAAGGATCGTGAAGGAATAGAAATCGTAGGGTGGGTTAGCCGAAGGCGTAACCCACCATCTTTCTGCGGTCAAAAATCGGTGGGTTACGCTTCGCTAACCCACCCTACGCCCTCTGACTTAATCCACCATCTCCGCGACCGCCTTGCCGCAGGCCGTGGTGTCGGCATTGCCGCCAAGATCCCGCGTGCGCAGCGTGCGTTCGCCGAGGGTGCGCTCGATCGCGCCGACAATGGCATCCGCGGCCTGCTTCTCGCCGAGATGCTCCAACATCATCGCGCCCGACCAGATCATGCCGATCGGATTGGCGATGCCCTGCCCTGCGATATCGGGCGCCGAGCCGTGCACCGGTTCGAACACGGATGGGAAATTGCCTTCCGGATTGATGTTGCCCGACGGCGCGATGCCGATCGTGCCTGTGCAGGCCGGCCCGAGGTCGGACAGGATGTCGCCGAACAGGTTGGAGCCGACGACGACGTCGAACCAATCGGGGTGCAGCACGAAGTTCGCGGTGAGGATGTCGATGTGGTACTTGTCCCACTTCACCTTCGGAAAGTTCTTGGCCATCGCCTCCACGCGCTCGTCCCAATAGGGCATGGTGATGGAGATGCCGTTCGACTTGGTCGCCGAGGTCAGATGCTTCTTCGGCCGCGACTGCGCCAGCTCGAAGGCGAACTTCAGGATGCGATCGACGCCGATGCGGGTCATCACGGTCTGCTGTGTGACGAATTCGCGGTCGGTGTCAGGGAACATGCGGCCGCCGACCGACGAGTATTCACCTTCGGTGTTCTCGCGCACCACCCAGAAATCGATGTCGCCGGGCTTGCGGCCCGCCAGCGGCGACGGCACGCCGGGCATCAGCCGTACCGGGCGCAGATTGACGTATTGGTCGAACTCGCGGCGGAATTTGATCAGCGAACCCCACAGCGAGACGTGGTCAGGAATTTTTGCCGGCCAGCCGACCGCGCCGAAATAGATCGCGTCATGCTTGCCGATCTTGTCCTTCCAGTCCGCCGGCATCATCTCGCCGTGCTTCTCGTAATAGTCGTAGGAGGCGAAATCGAAATGATCGAACTTGACGTCGACGCCGTGCTTCTTCGCCGCCGCCTCGATGACGCGCAGACCCTCGGGCATCACTTCCTTGCCGATGCCGTCGCCCGGAATGACCGCGATCCGATACTGCTTCCTGCTCATCGAGAACACCCTTGTGATTTGCCCGGCTGGCCAAGCCGCCTATCCTGATCGCCCTGCAATGGACCAAACTTCAAGCGAGTGCAACGCTGCAGTGCAGTGTTGACCGCGGCGCGACCCTGCCCCACCAAATTCGCCGATATCCGTTCCTCATAGCAAGCGAGACATCCCATGGATCTGCATCTGCGCGGCAAGCGTGTCCTGATCACCGGCGCCTCCAAGGGCATTGGCGCGGCCGCCGCCGAAGCCTTTGCCGAGGAAGGCGCCCATCTGCTGCTGGCCGCCCGCAACGGCGAGCAGCTGAAGGCGCTCGCCGAACGGTTGCGCTCGGCGCACCAGATCGATGCCGCGATTAGCGTCGTCGATCTGCGCAAGCCGGACGATCTGGCGCGCCTCGCCAAGGAGGCCGCCGACATCGACATCCTCGTCAACAACGCTGGCGATATCCCGGGCGGCTCAATCGACAAGATCGACGAGGCGATCTGGCGCCACGCCTGGGAGCTGAAGGTGTTCGGCTACATCAATTTGACGCGGCAGATCTACGCTCAGATGAAGGCGCGCGGCGGGGGCGTCATCGTTAACGACATCGGCGCGGCCGGCGAGAAGTTCGACGCCAACTACATCTGCGGCAGCGCCGGCAACGCCGCGCTGATGGCCTTTACCCGCGCACTCGGCGGCAAGAGCCTTGCCGACAACATCCGCGTCGTCGGCATCAATCCCGGCCCGGTCGGCACCGACCGCCACGTCACCCTGCTGAAGACCCGCGCCAAGAACCAGTTCGGCGACGAGAACCGCTACAAGGAATTCCAGAAAGGTTTGCCGCTCGGCCGCCCCGCGCATGCACGCGAGATCGGCGACCTGATGGCGTTTCTGGCGTCCGACCGCGCGGGGTATACGTCGGGCGTGATCTACACGGTGGATGGCGGGCTGACGTCGGGGTGGGGTTAGGAGTTCGGATTCGCCACTTGCTCTGACGGCATGCTGAGGAGCCGCGAAGCGGCGTCTCGATGGATGGGTCGCGGGCCACGTCGTCCTTCGAGGCTCGCTCCGCTCGCACCTCAGGATGACGTGGAACGAGCAGACCGCTCGCGATCTTGGTGGTTTCCAACTTCCGGCAAAATGCTCTACAGCAACAAGAACTGAAGTCGCAGAACGAACGGAGACAGGCGCATGGCAGATCAGGGTTTGGTGAAGGAAACGGCCTGCGCCGTCGTCGACAAACTGAAATCCGGTGACGTCACGCCGCTCGACCTGCTCGATGTCCTGGAAGCGCGCATTGCGGAGGTGGACGGCAAGGTGAACGCGCTGCCGACGCTCTGCTTCGACCGCGCCCGCGCGCACGCCAAAACCCTGATGCAGAAGCCCGCCGTCGAACGCGGCCTGCTCGCCGGCCTTCCGGTGCCGATCAAGGACCTCACCGCCGTCGCCGGCGTGCTGACGACACAAGGCTCGCCGATCTTCAAGGACAATATCCCGGCGAAGTCGGACATCCTGGTCGAGCATCTCGAAGGCAATGGCGCAGTGATCTACGCCAAGTCGAATACGCCGGAATTCGGCGCCGGTGCCAACACGTTCAACGAGGTGTTCGGCCGAACCCTCAATCCGTGGGACACTTCGCGCTCGGCCGCCGGCTCCTCCGGCGGCGCCGCGGCGGCGCTGGCCAGCGGCACGGCGTGGCTCGCGCACGGCTCCGACATGGGCGGCAGCCTGCGCAACCCGGCGAGCTTCTGCGGCATCGTCGGCTTGCGGCCGTCGATCGGCCGCGTCGCGCACACGCCGAAATTCGGCGTCAACCGTACGCTCGGCGTGCAGGGGCCGATGGCGCGCAACGTCGAGGATCTCGCGCTGCTGCTGGATGCGATGAGCGGCGAGCATGCCGCCGATCCGCTGTCGCTGCCGGTGCTGCCGACATCGTTCCTGTCCGCTGCGCGCTCCGGCAACAAACCGAAGCGCATCGCCTATTCGCCCGATCTCGGCATCACGCCTGTCGACCCCGAGGTCAAGGCCGTCACCCGCAAGGCGGCGGAGCGCTTTGCCGAGCTAGGTGCGATCGTCGAGGAAGCCCATCCCGATCTGCGCGAGGCCCACGAATGCTTCCACGTGTTGCGCGCATTCGATTTCGCGATCAGCAAGGCCGAACTGCTGCGCACCAAGCGCGACCTGCTCAAGCCGGAAGTGATCTGGAATATCGAGGAAGGGCTGAAGCTCACGGTCGAGAAGCTGGAGCGCGCCGAGGCGCAGCGCGTGGCGATGACCGCGCGGACGCTCGAATTCTTCGACAAATACGACCTGCTGCTGGCGCCCGCGACCATCGTGCCGCCGTTCCCGATCGAGAACCGCTACGTCGCCGAATGCGACGGCAAAAAGTTCGACAACTACGTCGAATGGCTCGGCATCGTCTACGCGATCACGCTGGCCTGCTGTCCGGCGCTGTCGCTGCCCTGCGGCTTCACCGCGTCAGGTCTGCCGATCGGCCTGCAGATGGTGGCAAAGCCGCGCGCCGAGGCGCAGCTGCTCGCCGGCGCGAAGGCGCTGGAGGATATTCTGGGCCTGCGCGGCACGACGCCCATCGATCCGCGTTCGCCGAAGTAGAACGGCTACGCCTTCTCCTCCGCCGCGTTCAGCGCGACGGATAGCGCGAGCTTGGTCTGCTCGACGATCTCGTCCAGCAGTTCTTCGCGGCTGATCTGGCCGACCTCGCCGGTCAGCAGCCCCTGCTCGGCCAGCATCACGATGCCGTGCAGGCTGGCCCAGATCTTCAGCGCCTGGCGCTCGCGCAACAGCCCGACGGCGGGGGCCTCAAAGGCCTCGATCAACAGCGCCAGCGTTTCCATCGCCGCGGTGTGTAGTTCACTGCCCTTGGGCGCGCAGGCCATGGTGCGCGATGCGAACATCAGCCGATAGATGCCGTGGCGCTGCAGCCCGAAGGCGAGCGCGGCCTGTGCGAAGCGCGACAGCTTCGATGCCTTGCCCGGCTGCTCGATCGCCTCCCGCATGATGACGTTGAACTGGCGGAAGGCTTCCGCAGTCACGGCTTCCAGCAGCGCGTCGCGGTCGGCGAAATGCCGGTACGGCGCCGGCTGCGAGACACCGAGCTGCTTGGCCAGCGCCTTGATGCTGATCGCCTCCGGCCCGCCGAGCTCGACCTCGCGCAAGGCGGCCTCGATCAGCGCATCGCGCAGATCGCCATGGTGGTAGGTCTTGAACGGCTTGCGAACGATTTGTCCCATCGTGCTGATGAAGGTTGGCGTGTCAGATCAAGACTACAAGTACAATATTAACAAAATCAGACACTTACACCACCCTTCCAGATCGAATGCGCAAGGCGCGCTGGCCATTAACTGCGAAACCGGCCAGCCCGTCCACCAAAAGATGGCGGCGGCCTCTCGTTCCTTTGCACGGTTCACCTGGAAAAACTTGAAATGGCGTCGTTCAGAGCCACGCCGTAAAGGCGTCGCGTTCCGCGCGCGTCAGCCGCAAGCCGTGCTTGGTCCGCCGCTCGAGATAATCGGCGGGTCTCGCTGCCCACTCCGTCTCCCGGAGATAGACGGCCTCGCGCTCATAGAAGTTGCCGCCGAAGTGACGGCCGAGATCAGACACGCTGCGGGCCGATTCAAGCAAGCCGCGGGCCCGCGTGCCATAGAGCCGCGCGTAGTGCTGGATCAGCTGTCGGGGCAGATCGGGATAGGCGCGCGCGAGGTCGGTCGCGAAGCCATCGAAGGTGTCGCCGATGTCGCCGCCGGGCAGATGCCTGCCCGCCGTCCACGCCGGGAACAGCTTCGGAAACCAGGGCTCCAACCGGCCGAGCGCGTGCTCGGCGAGCCGGCGGTAGGTCGTGATCTTGCCGCCGAACACCGCCAGCAAAGGCGGCTGTTCCGCGGTGCCATCAAGCTCGAAGACATAATCTCGGGTCACCGCGGAGGGATTGTCCGACTGATCGTCGTAGAGTGGCCGCACCCCGGAAAACGCGTGCACGATCGCGTCCTCGCGCGGCGCCGCGCGGAAATAACGCTGCAGCACGTCGAGCAGGTAGGCGATCTCGCCGCCGTCGATCGCGACATCCTCGGCGCGGTCGTCATAGGGGATATCCGTGGTGCCGATCAGCGCCAGGTCGCCCTCATACGGATTGACGAAAATCACGCGACGGTCCGCGTTCTGGAGCAGATAGGCCTGCGGACCGCTCCAGAATTTCGGCACCACGACATGGCTGCCCTTGACCAGCCGCACATTGTGGGTCGCGTTCACGCCCGCGACGCCCTGCATGACATCGCGGACCCAGGGGCCGGCGGCATTGACCAGCGCGCGCGCACGCACGACCTGATGGTCACCATCCTCGCCCTGCATCTCCAGGCGCCAGATGCCCTGCTCGCGGCGGGCGCTGACCGCACGGGTCCGCGGCAGGACGATAGCGCCGTTGCCGGCGGCGTCGATCAAATTGAGGATCACGAGCCGCGCATCGTCGACCCAGCAGTCCGAATATTCGAAGCCACGACGGAACTCGTCACGCAACGGCGCGCCTTCCGGTGCCTGCGACAGATCGAGCCCGCGGCTCGGCGGCAGCTGCTTGCGGCCGCCAAGATGATCGTAGAGGAACAGCCCGGTCCGTATCAGCCAAGCCGGCCGTTGCTCGGGCGAGTGCGGCAGCACGAAGCGCATCGGCCAGATGATGTGCGGCGCCGACGCCAGCAGCACCTCGCGCTCGATCAGGGCCTCGCGCACCAGGCGAAACTCGTAGTGCTCGAGGTAGCGCAGTCCGCCATGCACGAGCTTGCCGGAGCGCGACGAGGTCCCCTCGGCGAAGTCGTCCTTCTCGCACAGCAGCACCTTGAGGCCGCGCCCGGCCGCATCGCGGGCAATGCCGGCGCCATTGATGCCGCCGCCGATGATGGCGATGTCGACGAGCCCGTGGTCCCTGCCCGGGCCCGGTGCGGCCGCAGTCATCGCGTCTTGCTGCGCTTCTTCTCGACCCGCCGACGCGCCGCCGCCTTTCCTGCTGCACGCGCCTTGGCGGACTTGGGCTTCGGCGCCTGCAGACCATAGGTCGAGAAGCCCTGCGCCGTCTCGGCGATCTGCGCCTCGCTGAGGATCTGCGGCGATCCGAGCGCGAGCGAAAGATAATACTGCCGCGCGATGGTCTCGAGCTCGACCGCAAGCCACATCGCCTTGTCGAGATTGGCGCCGACGGCGATCATGCCGTGATTGGCGAGCAGGCAGCCGTTGCGGCCCTCGAGCGCCTTGAGCGCATGCTCGGACAGTTCGGGCGTGCCGTAGCGCGCATAGCCGGCGCAACGGATGTCGTGGCCGCCGAACGCCGCCATCATGTAGTGGCACGCCGGTATGGATTTGTGCGCGATCGCGAGCACGGTGGCATAGGTCGAATGGGTGTGGACGACGCCGCCGACGTCGGGCCGGCCGCGCATGATGTCGAGGTGGAAGCGCCATTCGGTCGACGGCTGCAACGGTCCTTCCCAGGCGCCATACTCGCCCTCGAGCGGCATCGATGCGATCATCTCCGGCTTCATCGCGTCGTAAGGCGTGGCCGACGGCGTGATCAGCATCCTGTCCTTGTAGCGGGCGGAAATATTGCCCGACGTCCCCTGATTGAGGCCCGACGCATTCATCCATCGGCATTTGGCGATGATTGCTTCGCGCAATTGTCGTTCCTCGCGGGTCATGTCGAAATCACCTTTCGTCGTCAGCACGGATTGAGCGGCGGCTCGCCGGCGAGATACCGGCGAACCTCCTCGGCCGCTTGTTCGGCGGCAAAGGTCACGGTGCGCACGGAGGCGCCGGCAATGTGCGGCGTCAGAGTGACATTGGGCAGTTGCAGCAACGGCCAATCCGGCGGCACCGGCTCGACCGCGAAGGTGTCGAGCATCGCGCCGCCGAGCCGTCCCGCGGACAACGCGTCGTAGAGCGCGTCATAGTCGACCAGCGGGCCACGCGCGGTATTGATGAAGGTCGCATCCGGCTTCATCCGCGCGAGCGCGGCACGGTCGATCAGGCCGGTGGTTTCGGCCGTCACCCGCGCATGCAGGGTGATGACGTCGGCGCGCGCCAGCAGGTCGGCCAACGCGACATGCTCGACGCCGTCATTGCGGTCCTGCGCGGTGAGCTGGACATAGGGATCGGCGACCAGGATCTTGCAGCCGAACGCCTTCAGGAGCTTCACCACGCGGCTGCCGATCGCGCCATAGCCGACGATGCCGACGGTCATTTCGCCGAGCTCGCGGCCGGTGCGGTCCGCCCGATAGAGGTCGCCGCGCCATTCGCCACGGCGCATGGCCTCGTGTCCGCTGCGGATCAGCCGCGTCTCGGCGAGGATGGCGCCGATGGTGAACTCGGCCACCGCGCTCGCATTGCGGCCCGGTGTATTGACGACGAGCACCTTGTGGTCGCGCGCCGCCTGCATGTCGATATTGACCGGGCCACCGCGCGACACCGCGACGAATTTGAGGTTCGGCAGCTGCTCCAGCATCGATCGCGACATCGGTGCCAGATGGGTCACCAGCATCGGCGCATCGCCGATGAAGGCGATGATCTCGTTCGGATCGCCCATGAACTCCTTCAAGCCGTCGAGCTTGGAGCCGGCATAGCCGTGCTCCATCGGCTCGTCCGGCCATGGCTGCTCCAGCATCCGGATCTCGACCGCATTGCCGCAGGCCGCATTGATCCGTTCGGCAAACACCGACGGCAGCATGAAGCGATCGCCGATGATGGCGATGGTCTCAGACATGGCCGCCTCCCGTGCGCAGCGCCGCAAGCTGCTTCCAGACCGGGCGCGCCGCGAGCCTGGCGTCGAGATAGGCCGGGAACATCCTTGAATAGTGCGCGGCCAGGTTCGCATCAAAGCCCTGCGGGGCGTTGAGGCACGGCGTGACCCAGTGCTCCGCGCACGCCGCCATGTCCGGATAGATCCCGGTTGCCACCGCCGCGATCATCGCGGCGCCCGCTGCTCCTGCTTCGCCACGGCTGCAGATCTGCACATTGCATTCGAGCGCGGCGCCAAGGATCGAGCCGAGCGCGCGGCTTCGCGCGGCGCCGCCGGTGATCCGCAGGTCGCGAGGCAGCGCGCCCATCGCGGCATAGCAATCACGCGCGGCGAAGGCGAGGCCCTCCATCACCGCGCGCATCAGGTCCCAATAGCCATGGCGGGAACGCAAGCCGAGGAATTGCGCGCAAGCCTCATGCGAGACGAAAGGACCCCGCTCGCCTGCATCCGAGATGAAGGGATGAAACAAGAGCTCGCCCGGCCGCGCCGCGAGCACGCGCTCGTCGAGCCTAAGGATCAGGTCGGCACGCGAGCGCGTCACGCCTTCGGCAGCCAGCAGATCGCGCGCGAGATCGATCAACCAGTCGATGTTGAGCGTCGCGGCCATGTTTGACTGCATCTGCGCATAATGGCCCGGCACCGGGAAAGGCATGGTGTAGCCGGTGGCCTCGGGATTCAGGACGACTGCTTCCGCGCTGGACGCCAGCCGCATGTGCATGCCGGTCGAGCCGATAATGGTACAGCCGACATCGGGCGCCGGATCGTAGAGCCCCGCGCCCAGCGCGTTGCAGATCACGTCGACATAGCCGAGCGAGACCGGTACGCCCTGCGGCAGCCCGGTCTCCAGCGCCGCAGCAGTGCTCAGCGGATGCGTCGTCGTCACGCCGTCGACGACGTCAGGAAACAAGGCGGTGCAATCGGAGATGCCGATCAGCTCCGCCGTCTCGGTGTCGAAACCGCGCTTGCGGAAATTGCCGCAGGTGAAGCTCGCCTCGGACGGATCGGTCGCGCGCTGCCCGGTGAGCAGGAAATAGAGCCAGTCCTTGCAGTGAAAGGCGGTGGCGGCCCGCGACAAGGTCTGCGGTGCGTGGGCCTGTAGCCAGGCCAGTTGCGGGCCCTGCTGGCATGCGTTGAGACCCGATCCGGTCCGCTGATAGAGCGCCGCGTTGCGATCACCGGAGCGGATCGCCTCGACCAGGCTGCCGGCGCGGGAATCCAGCCAGAGCAGCGCCGGCGCGATCGGATGGCCATCGTCGTCGATCAACCAGGTGCCGTCGCCCTGTCCGGTGACGGCGACCGCCGCGACCCGCGCGGTGAAATCCGGCACCGCGGCGACGAGCCCGCGCAGCGCGGCGACGGTATCGGTCCAAGTCCGCGCCATGTCCTGCTCGACCCGCCCGCCCGGCGCCGTGCTGTAGCTATTGGGCAGCGAGAACTCCGCGAGCTGCCTTCCGTCACGCGTGAACGCCACCGTCTTGATCATGGACGTTCCGGCGTCGATGCCGATGATCACGTCGCGGCTCTGCGGGATCGCCATGATCAGACCGTCTCCGCGTGGCGAATGCAGGTCCCGTCGGCCGCGAAGATGTGGAGATGCCGCGGCTCCAGCGCGAACGGAATGATGTCACCCGGCCTTGCTGCGACCCGGCTCGACGTCACCGCGATCAGGAGATTGCCGGCGCATTCACCGGCGACATGCGCCTGGTCGCCCAGCCATTGGTTGGACATCACGCGCACCTGCACATTACCGGTCCCGACCGCGACCTTTTGCGGCCGGATGCCGACACGGACGCGCTTACTTTGCTGCATCGTCTGCCGCGCGGCTTGATCGAGGGTAGCGCCAGGGATATCGAAGGCGATGTCAGGGCCCGCCGACAGGCGGAAGCCGCCGTCCGCGGCTGCGACCTCCGTCTCGAGCAGGTTCATCGGCGGCTCGCCGATGAAGCTCGCGACGAACAAATTCGCAGGCTTGTTCTTCAGCTCCTTTTCGCTGGCGAACTGCTGCAGCACGCCGTCCTCCATCACTGCGATGCGATCGGCCAGCGCGCTGGCCTCGGTCTGGTCATGGGTGACGAAGATCGCCGTCATGCCGCGCTCGGCCAACAGGCCCTTGATCCGGCCGCGCAGCACCGCGCGCAGTTGCGGCTCGAGCTGCCCCATCGGTTCGTCGAGCAGATAGAGATCGGCGTCGCGCACCAGCGCGCGGGCCAGCGACACCCGCTGCTGCTGGCCGCCCGAGATCGAGCGTGGATATTTGTCCAGCGTGCCCTCGATCTCCACCAGCCGCGCGATCGCATCGACGCGGCGCGTGACCTCGCTGTGCGACAGTTGTTGCGCTTTGAGCGCAAAGGCGATGTTTTCACGTACCGTGAGCGGCGGGTAGAGCGAATAGCCCTCGAAGGCCATCGCCACCTTGCGTCGCGCCGGCGGCAGCTCATGGATGCGCCGCTGGCTCAACACGATCGCGCCGGAGGTGACGCTCTCGAAGCCCGCGATCATACGCAAGGTCGAGGTCTTGCCGCAGCCCGAGGATCCGAGCAGCGCGACGATCTCGCCCTGTCCGACCTCCATGTCGAGCGCACGCACCGCGTGCACCGGCGGCTTGCCGCGGCTTTGGTAGACCTTGTCGACATTCGTGATCTCGAGCATGCCCATGGTCATTCCACCTGCCTCATGCCGCCTGCCGTCGATCGGGCTGGCCGACGCGAAGCCCGGTTGCGCGATCGAACAGCAGCGCCGCCTGCGGCGCGAACCGGACGAACACGTCGTCATCGGCGTTCGCCGCCGGTGCATCCGGCGGCAGCGCCGCCAGCCATTCTGAGCCGTCCGCAAACCGCAGCAACAGCACGGCGCGTTCGTGCATCGGCGTGATCGCCACGACGCGGGCCGGAATCGCGTCGTCGCCGGCGTTGCGGCTGATCTGGAGATCGTCGGGGCGCACGCCGAGCCAGCATGGACCATGCGCGGCCGACGGATTGATCGCATCAAGCCGGACCCGCGTCCCGGCCACTTCGGCGGCGAGACCGCCCTGCCCGGCCTGCGGTTCGACCTCAGCGAGGTTGATGCTGGGGTCGCCGAACAGCCGTGCCACGGCGACCGATGCCGGCCTGGCATAGATCTCCTCTGGGCGCGCGAGCTGGACCAGCCGGCCGCCGACCAGGACCGCGATCCGGTCCGCGATCGCCATCGCCTCGCGATAGTCCTGGGTGACGTAGAGCACCGCGGCCGAACTGCGCCGCAACAGGCTCGGCAGCTCCAGCCGCATCTCGTAGCGCAGCTTTGCATCGACGTTGCGCAGCGGATCGTCCAGCAGCAGCACCTCGGGATTGCCGATCAGCGCGCGCGCCAGCGCGGTGCGCTGCTTCTGCCCGTTCGACAATTCGCGGGGCATGTGACCCAGCACGTGCTCGATCTTCAGAAGCTTGCTGATCGAGGTGACGCGCGCCGCAACGTCAGCGTCGCCAGCCTTGGCGCGGAAGCCGCTGGCGATATTATTCCGCGCGGTCATGTGCGGAAACAGCGCAAAATTCTGAAAGGCCATGCCGACCCCGCGACGCTCCGGCGGTGCGCCGACGATCGAGCGGCCGCCGACCAGGATGTCGCCCTCGTCGGGCTCGTACATGCCGGCGATCATCCGCAGCAGCATGGTCTTGCCGCTGCCCGATGGCCCGAACACCGCCACGATCTCGCCGGGGTCGACGGCAAAGGACAGCGCATCCGCGCAGCGGACCGGACCGAACGACTTGCCGAGTTGGTTGATCTCGAGACGCGCCATGCTTCAGCCCTTCACCGCACCGAGCGACAGGCCCTCGACCAGATAACGTTGCGCGTAAAGTGCCAGCAACAGCGTCGGCGTGACCGACAGCACGATCGCGGCGGCGATCTGGCCGTACTGGATGCCCGATGCCGTGACGAAGGCCAGCGCACCGACCGTCACCGGCTGCTTATCGGCCGACGCCAGGATCAGCGCGAAGACGAAATTGTTCCAGCAGAAGATGAAGGACAACAATCCCGCAGCGGCGATGCCGGGCCCCGCCAAGGGCACCGCGATGCGCGCAAACGTCTCGCGCCAGCTATGTCCCGCCAGGCGATAGGCGTGCTCGATGTCGGGACTGATGTCCTCGAAATAGCCGCGCACGATCCACAGGATCAGCGGCAACGCGATCAGCTGATAGACCCAGACGATGCCGAAGTAGGTGTCGCTGAGTCCGAGCTGCTGATAGTACAGCGACAGCGGCAGCAGCACGAGCAGCGGCGGCGCGAAGCGGAACGACAACAGCGTGAAGGCGATGGTTTCACCGAGTCGGAACTTGAAACGGGCGAATGCGTAGGCCGCCGGCACGCCGAGCAGCAGCGCCAGGATCACCGCAGCGCTCGAGAGAACAAAACTGTTCATCAGATTGCGCATGAAGGAGATCTCGAGGTTGCCGGCCGTGGTGCGCAGCTGTCCGGAGATCAGCGCCTGGTAGTTGGTCAGCGTCGGCTCGAACAGGATGTGTGGCGGAATCCGCAGGATCTGCTCGTTGCTCTGGAACGACATCAGGAAAATCCAGACGATCGGGAACATGAAGAACACCAGCACGAGCGCCAGCGCCACGCCGCGGAAGATGCGGCCTGCCAGACTGGAATGATCCATCGCAGCCTCCCTTCCCTTACGCGTGACCATGGGCGCGCGCACGCAGCCGCAGCCAGTTCTTGATGAAGATGTTCGACAGGATGTTGGTGATCAGCCACAGGATCATCAGCAGCGCGGCCGAACGGCCGACATTGGTGTACTGGAAGAATTCGAGATAGGCCTGGACCTGGAACACCATCAGCCGGTCGCCGGGCCCACCCTGGGTCATCGCATAGATGATATCGAACTGCTGGATCGAATCGAGCAGGCGGAACAGCGACGCCGTGATGATGTAGGGCGCCAGCATCGGCAGCGTGATGCGGAAGAACACGAAGCTTGCCGGCACACCGTCGAGCGCGGCAGCCTCGAACGGCTGGCGCGGCAGCGAACGCAGCCCGGCCAGCAGCAGGATCATGATGAATGGCGTGTAGACCCAGACGTCGACCAAGACCACCGTGAACAGCGCGGTCGAGGGGTCGGAGGCCCATTTGAAATCATGGATGCCGATCAGGCTGACCAGATAGGACAGGATGCCGAAGCCCGGATTGGTCATCAGCTTCCACATCAGAGCGGCGATCGCCGGCGCCGTCATCAGCGGCAGCAGCAGCATGATCGACACGGCGTTGTGGAAACGGGTCGGACGCCGCAACAACAGCGCTATGCCGAGGCCGAGCAGCAGCTCCAGCACCACGGTCAGCGCGGTATAGAGCAGCGATATCTTCAGCGTGTTCCAGAACGCGGGGTCGGAGAGGAAGTCGATGTAATTGTCGGCCCAGATGAAGCCGCGCAGATAGGGCAGATTCAGCCGATAGCGCTGCAGCGAATAGACCGCGGCGGTTACGAACGGCACCAGGATGGCGACGCAGACCAGGAGCGCCGGCAGGCTCAGCAAATAAGGCAGCATGCGTCCGCGCGGTCGCGGCGTGCGGCGTGGAAGCGCGTTCGTCTGGGACAACTGGACCATGCTCATGATGATAGGGCGTCACATATTCGCTGCAACATCGCCGGTTCGGAACGATGCGCGGTCCGAACCGGCGAGTTGGCGTGGTGCGGAGGAATCAGGGCACCACGCAAGGGGTTAGCCGAGGCCCGCCTGCTTGAGCTGGCGGTTGATGCTGTCGGCGAGCTTGTCGAGGCCTTCGTCGACGGTGACTTCCTTGGCCACCATCTTCTGCAACGAGGCGGCCCATTCGGTGGTCAGGTCGAAGAACAGCGGTTGCGCCGTGAAGTAGATCTTGGCCCCGGGCGACGAGATGTCGTGCTGCTCGAGATAACCGGGATACGACTTCGCGATGCGGTCGCGGAACTCGCTGTCCTTCCACACCGAAGCGCGCACCGGATTGACGAAGTCCATCTTGCGGGCGCCGAACAGGCCATGCTCAGTCGAGGCCGCCCACTGCATGAACAGCCACGCCGCATCCTTCTGCTTGGAGAAGGTCGACATCGCAAGCGACCAGATCCAGACGTTCGGGGTCGGCGCCTTGGCGGCCGGGTTGGCGGCGAACGGCGCATAGCCGAGATGGCCCTTCTCCTTGTTGTCGCCGCCATTCATGAAGTAGCCGAGGATATCGGCATCGTAGATCATGCCGGAGGCGCCGGCGCCGACGTCGGTGCCGACCTGATACCAGGTGTAGGTCGACCAGTTCTTCGGGCCCGAGCCCTGGATCATCTTGACCCACTTCTCGTGGAAATCCTTCGACGCCTTGGTGTTCATGGCGGCCTTCAGCTTGCCGCCCTCCATCACGAAATCCTTCTGGCCGAAGTTCGAATAGGCCGACAGGAAGCCGGGATGGATGGTCGCCCAGGAGCGCGAGCCGCGCACGCCGATGCCGTAGGGGCCGCCGGCATCCTTGGTGATCTTGGCCGAGACTTCGAGCAACTCGTCGAGATTCTTCGGTGGCTTGACGCCGACCTTGTCGAAGATGTTGCGGTTATAGGTGATGTTGTTGAGCTCATAACCCCACGGAATGCACCACTGCTTGGCCTTGCCCGAACCGAGCTCGGAGCCGGCGACGCCGTCCCACGCGGTCGATGCGCGCAGGCCGGGCAGCACGTCGTCCCAGGCGAAGGCCGGATTGGTTTTGGCGGGGTCCTTGATGTAGGTGTTGAGATCCTCGATCCATCCGGCCGGGCCGTAGGTCCAGGTCATGTAGGCGCCGGTCATGAAGGCGTCGTACTGGTCCGATTTCGAGGACAGCGCCGCGGTCACCTTGTCGAAATAGACGTCTTCCGGGAAGATATCATAGGTGACGTTCATGCCGGTGAGCGTCTTGAACGCCTCGAGGTCGCCGATCATCGCATCGACATAGGGATGCTTGTTCAGCAGCAGCTTGACCGACTTGCCGCTGAATGCCTTCCAGTTGAAGTCCGCGGCCATTGCCCGCGAGACCGACGATGCGAATGCCGCGTTGGCGGCGACGCCGGCGATGCCGAGCTTGGCGGCGCCATCCAGCAGATCACGCCGGCTGATGCGTTTGGCGGCGTAAGCGTCGAACAGATTCTTCTCTCGATCGTGCATTGTAACCTCCCATTTTGCGCGTTTTACTTTCCCTTACGACCTTTGTTCTTGGTCTTGCCGGATGTTGTCTCCGGCTTGTCGGTCACGAGTGCCTGAGCGGTCGCCTCGTCGATGATGAGGCCGTGCAGCAGACCGCTGCGCAGCACCGCGCGCAACGCGGCCACCTTGGCGAGGCCACCGCCGATCGCGACGATGCGATGGGTCCTGAGATCCGCCGGCGACATCGAGGTGGCGCGCGCGGACAGGTCGACATCCAGCACCTGACCGTCGGCGTCGAAGAAGTGTCCGAGCAAATCGGCGCAGGCGCCCGCGCGTTTCAGTTCCACGACCTCGTCGGGCTTGATCATGCCGCTCGAGACCAGGAAGCCGTCGGCATGGATCTGGCCAATGCCGACGAACAGCAGAGATGCCCGGCGGGCGAGCGCAAACACGTCGGCAATGCCGTATTGCTGCATCAGCACGGCGCGGTCCGCGACCGAATTGGCAAACACCGGCACCGGCAGAAGATACGCCTCTGCCCCTGTCCGCTCCGCCAGCCGATGGATGACATCGAACGGGTTGGCGGCGAATTTGCGGGTCAGGCCGCCGAGCAGCGAGACGAACTGCATTTCGCGGGCCGCCGTCTGCGGCAAATGCTCGACCACGGCCGCAAGCGTACGGCCATGACCGACGCCGATGACCTTGTGCTCCCCACGTTCGAGGATCTGGCGCAGGAAGCTCGCGCCCTCGAGCGCCAGCGCCTTCAGCGGCCAATCGCCCTCGCCGAGATCCGGCGCGACGCGGCAGAAGCCGAGACCGAAGCGCTCGGCCAGGGCGTTTTCCAGCGCCACGCATTCGGCGACCGGCCCCTCGACGAAGACGCGGATCATGCCCTCGCGGCTCGCGCGCGCGATCAGCCGATGCGCCTTGGTGCTCTGGATATTGAGCCTATCAGCCACCTCGGACTGGGTCAGCCCGGCGGCGAAATACAGCCACGCCGCGCGCGTCGCGAGCGACGCTTCGCCGTCGACCATCGGCAGCCTGTCGGGAGGTGGGGTCACGCCGTGAAAAGTCCCGCTTGCAAAATTCTTCAGAGGCTGCAAAAAATTGCAGACAGGGATCGGGACGTCAATCCCCTAAACGTGCTGCGGTGCGATAACGCTCTGCGGCAAGAGCGCGCCGCGCTGTGTTACGAAGCGTCGATCGTGGTGAAGTCGAATGGCAGGTTTGTTTCTCGGCATTGACGTTGGAACGGGCGGCGTTCGCGCCTGCGCCGTCGATGCGCGCGGACATATCCATGGAATGGACTCGGTTGCGCTGGCGCCGCCGCGTCAGGACGGCAATGCGGTCGATCAGGATCCCGAGCTGTGGTGGCACGCGACCGTCGCGGCGATCGGCAAGCTCGGCGGCAAGATCGATCTCGCGAGCGTCGAACGCATTTCGGTCGACGGCACCTCGGGCACCCTGCTCCTGATCGATGCCGACGGCCGGCCGTGCAGCACAGGTCTCATGTACAACGACGCGCGCGCGGTGACCGAGGCGGCCCGCATCGCCGCGGTGGCGCCTGCCGAGAGCGGTGCGCATGGCGCAAGCAGTGCACTCGCGAAGCTCCTGCATCTCTTGAGCCGCGGCGAAGGCCGTGATGCCCACTTCGCCGTTCATCAGGCGGACTGGATCGCCGGCCGGCTGGCCGGGCAGCACGGCATCAGCGACGAGAACAACACGTTGAAGCTCGGCTATGATCCGGTCACACGCACATGGCCGACCTGGCTCGATCGGCTCGACGTGCCCAGCAAATTGCTGCCGAAGGTGCTGGTGCCGGGAACGCCGTTTGCGGACATCGATCCAAAAGTTGCGAGCACGCTCGGCCTGCCTTTGTCAGCGCAGATTGCGGCGGGCACCACCGACGGCGTCGCCGCCTTCATCGCCACCCGCGCCGATACGCCGGGCGACGCCGTCACCTCGCTCGGCACCACGCTGGTGGTCAAGCTGCTCGCGACGAAACCGATATTTGCCGCCAGCCAGGGCGTTTATTCGCACCGGCTCGGCGACAGCTGGCTGGCGGGCGGTGCCTCCAACTCGGGCGGCGGCGCGCTGCTGGCGCATTTCACCGCCGCCGAGATGGAAAACCTGACGCCACGGCTCCAGCCGGAGGCGCCGACCGGTCTCGACTACTACCCCCTCGCCAAGCCGGGCGAGCGATTTCCGATTGCCGATCCTGCGATGCCGCCACGGGTCACGCCGCGGCCGCCGGAGGATCATCGCTTCTTCCAGGCGCTGCTGGAGGGCATCGCCTCGGTCGAGGCGCTCGCCTATCGCGAGCTCGCCGCGCTCGGCGCGCCGGCGCTGCGCCGGGTCATCAGCATCGGGGGCGGCGCGAAGAACGATGCGTGGACCCGGATCAGACAGCGCACGCTCGGTGTCCCCGTGATGATCGCCGAGCAAACCGAGGCAAGCTATGGCGCGGCCCTGCTTGCCGCGCGAGGCGGTCCGTCATGACGGACGGCGCGACCGACATCGCGGGCCTTCACCAGATCATCGACCGCTTCGATCACGTGCTGCTCGATCAATGGGGGACGCTGCATGAGGGACAATCGATCTTTCCGGCGGCGCGCGAATGCCTCGCGCGGCTGCGCCAGGCCGGCAAGCGCGTGCTGGTGCTCTCGAATTCCGGCAAGCGCGCGCGCAGCAATGCGCAACGGCTCGCCGCGCTCGGCCTGCCACAGGACGCTTATGACGGTATCCTGACCTCGGGCGAAGTCGCCTGGAGCGGTCTCAAGGCACGCATGCAGGCGCCATTCGCCGAACTCGGCCGCCGATGCTTCCTAATCGCCCGCGGCGGCGACCGCACGATCGTGGACGGGCTCGATCTCGCCGTCGTGGCAGATGTGGACGATGCCGACTTCATTCTGCTCGCCGGGCTGGACGATGCCGCCGCCGCGCCCGAACGCTGGCGACCACGCTTGACCGGTGCTGCGACGCGCGGCCTGCCGATGCTGTGCGCCAATCCCGATCTCACCATGTTCGGCGCCGAAGGATTGATCCCGGCGCCGGGCGCATTGGCGCGCTTCTATGCGACGCTGGGCGGGCGCGTTTCGTATGTCGGCAAACCGCATGCGCCGATCTTCGCGGCCGCGCTGGAGCGGCTGGGCCATCCCTCCCCCGCGCGCGTTCTGATGATCGGCGATTCCCTCGATCATGACGTGGCCGGCGCTCGCGCGGCCGGCATGCTCGCGCTGCTGTTGCGCGCCGGCGTGCACCGCGATCAAGATCCGAATTCGCCGGACGACGCCTTAGCGCCGCATTGGACCATGAATCGCCTGGCCTGGTGAGAACCCCATGATGCAACAGCCTGCCCACCTCGATGACCTCCGCGACATGTCGGCGCGCGTCGGCAAGAACATCCTGCTGGTGCAAGGCGCCGGCGGCAATTCCTCGGTGAAGGACGGCGACGTGCTCTGGGTCAAGGCGTCCGGTACCTGGCTTGCCGACGCAAAGGACAAGGACATTTTCGTCCCCGTCTCGTTGTCCGCGGCGCGGATCGCGCTGGCGCAGGGCGACGAGCGCGTGCCGCTGGCGCCGGGGGCCACGACCACGCTGCGCGGCTCGATCGAAACCTCGCTGCATGCGCTGATGCCGCACCCGGTGGTGCTGCACGTTCATTCGGTCAACACCATCGCCTGGGCGGTGCGGACCGATGCAGCCGACGAACTCGCCCGTCGTCTCGACGGGCTCGCCTGGCGCTACCTCGACTATTGTCATCCGGGATTGCCGCTGGCGCAGGCGGTGAGCGCGGCGATCGCCGAAGACAACGTCGACGTCCTGATCCTCGGCAACCACGGCCTCGTGGTCGGCGCGGCCAATTGCGCAGCGGCCGAAGCGCTGGTCGCAGACGTCGAAACGCGGCTTGCGCTCGAGACGCGCGACACGCCGCCTGCTGACGATGCGGCGCTGCGCGCGATCTGCGCAGGCACTGACTATCGCCTGCCGAGCGACCCACGCTGCCACGGCATTGCAACCGACCGCCACAACCTTGCTGTCGCGACCGGCGGCTCGCTCTATCCCGATCATGTCGTCTTCCTCGGGCCGGCGATGCCGACCCTGGAAAATGGCAAGCGTCTCGAGGAGGCGAATGGGCCGTTGTCACCCGTCGCAATTCTCATTCCCGGCAAGGGCAGCATCATCCGCAAGGATGCCAGCGCCGGCGCCGAGGCGATGCTGAGCTGTCTTGCGCTGGTGACGTGCCGTTTGCCTCAGAATGCGGAAATTCACTATCTGACGGCGCAGAATGAGCACGCCCTGCTCAATTGGGATGCGGAGCGTTACCGCCAGCAACTGACCGCGAGCCGCTAAGCCTGCTGCGTAACTCGGCGCCGCAAGCCGAACTCCGCCGCATCAGCGCAAGCGACACACGCATTTCGGAATAATGAAAAAATACCCCTGAGTTGCCCGACGTGTCAAGTCGATTTTCCGAGTGCCGGCGCCGGCCCTCCTTTGCATGGGGTTGTTTTCGATGTTTTTGGGAATACGCCCCTTTGCTTCGTCGCTTCAATGCAACGCTTCACACTTTTCCCGATCATGCTCTAGAGGCTTGCCTCCTGCATGCCGGCCCGCGCAGGTCTCGTCGCTGCCGCGAGCGGTTGCCGGCCGAGGATGAAGTCGGCTCCCTTCTCCGCAATCATGATCGTCGGCGCGTTGGTATTTCCCGACACCAGCCGCGGCATGATCGATGCGTCGATCACCCGCAAACCGTCGACGCCGTGGACGCGGAGTTGATCGTCGACGACAGCGAGCGGGTCCGAGCCCATCTTGCAGGTGCCGACCGGGTGATAGATGGTCTCGCAGGTCTCGCGGACATAGCGGTCGATGTCGGCATTCGATGTCGCGCGTGAGCCCGGTGCGTATTCTGTTCCGCGATAGGGATCGAACGCCTGCTGGGCGATGATCTCGCGGCCGATCCTGATGCCGTCGCGCATGTTGCGGACGTCTTCCGGCGCTTCGAGGTAGTTCGGCTGGATCGCGGGATGCTGCAGCGGATCGGCCGATTTGATCATGATGGTGCCGCGGCTCTCGGGACGCGCGATGTTGAAATAGGCCATGAAGCCGTGCTCATTGACGATCTGCCGGCCGTGATCGCCGTAGATCAGGAGCACGAAGAAGTATTGAAGGTCCGGCGCGACAAGATCGGGTTGCGATTTCAGGAACGCCATGGCTTCGAGACCGTGTGACGTCGCGGGCCCCGTCTTCGTCAGCACATACTGGATCAGCGCCCGCGTCGAACCCAACAGCTTGGTGTGCTTGAGGAACGAGATCGGCTGGGTGCAGCGTTGCTTGACGCCGCAGGCAAGGTGATCCTGCAGATTTTGTCCGACGCCCTTGAGCTCGTGCACGGTCTTGATGCCGAGCGATCGCAGATGATCGCCGTCGCCGATGCCCGAGAGCTGGAGCAGCTGCGGCGAATTGATCGCGCCACCCGCCAGGATGACCTCGCGCTCGGCCCGCAAGGTGTGAACCTGCCCGTTCCTGATATATTCGACGCCGACGGCGCGGCCGCCCTCGACCAGGATACGTGAGGCGAGCGCCTTGGTGATCACCGTGAGATTAGGCCGCGTCAGCGCCGGATGCAGATAGCAGCGCGCCGCGCTGGCGCGCCTGGCGTCTGCGATCGTGCTGTCCACCGGGCCAAAGCCTTCCTGCTCGGCGCCGTTGAAATCATCGTTGGCGCGGTATCCGGCCTGCTTGCCCGCGGCAAACCAGGCCTTGGTCAGCGGATGCGTGATCTCCGCCAGCCGCGTCGTCAGCAGCGGGCCATCGGCGCCATGATAATCGTCGGCACCGGCCGCGCGACCTTCGGAGCGGATGAAGTACGGCAGGCAGTCGGCAAACGACCAGCCGCGATTGCCGAGCTGCGCCCACATGTCGTAGTCCGAGGCGTGGCCGCGGATATAGACCATGCCGTTGATGGCGCTCGATCCGCCCAGCACCTTGCCACGCGGCCAGAACAGCACGCGGTTGTCCAGATGCGGCTGCGGCTCGGTGTGATAATGCCAGTCGACGCTGCCGGATTTCATCAAGGCGAGATAGCCCGCCGGCATGTGGATGAAGGGATTGGTGTCCTTGCCACCGGCCTCGAGCAGAACGACGTCATTCTCAGGTGCGTCTGACAGCCGGTTCGCCAGCACGCACCCCGCCGAGCCGGCGCCGACGATGACGTAATCCACCATATCTTCCTCCGTCTTCTGATCCGCGGATGGTCGTCACTTCGCGCGAGAACGCGCTAGGCCCGCTTCAGGGTGCGCGGCTTTTCGTCGGGACCATTGATGACCTTGCCCGTCGCCGGCTCGAACAGGCGAACCCGGTCGAGTGCCGGTACCAGCCTGATCGGATCGTCCGGCGACAGTTCGAGGCGATCCTGCGTGATGGCGCAGACCTCCTGCCCGCCGAGATCGCAATAGATGTGGATCTCGGGACCCGTCGGCTCGACGACGGAGACCTTTGCGGGAATTCCCTCGCTGCCGACGCCGGGCCGCAGATGCTCCGGCCGGATACCATATTTCACGGTCTGTCCCACGGTCACGTTTGCATCCGCCGGCAAGGGCAGCGCGACGCCATTGGCGTGCACGACCGGGCGCCCGGCCTCCGTGGCGACCTCGCCGGTGAGGAAATTCATCGACGGCGATCCGATGAACTCGGCGACGAACAGGTTTGCAGGGCGGTCGTAGATTTCCAGCGGTCCACCGATCTGCTCGATGTTGCCGTCGCGCAGCACCACGATGGTGTCGGCCATCGTCATGGCTTCGATCTGGTCGTGGGTGACATAGATGGTGGTGGTCGCAAGCTTGTGGTGGAGTTCCTTGATCTCGGTCCGCATCTGCACGCGCAGCTTGGCATCGAGATTCGACAGCGGCTCGTCGAACAGGAACACCGAGGGATCGCGCACGATGGCGCGGCCCATCGCGACGCGCTGGCGCTGGCCGCCGGAGAGCTGTCGCGGCTGGCGATCGAGGTAGGGCGTCAGATTGAGGATCGAGGCTGCCCATTCCACCTTGCGCCTGATCTCCTCCTTCGGACGCTTCTTGAGCTGCATCGAGAACGCCATGTTGTCGAACACGCTCAGATGGGCGTAGAGCGCGTAGTTCTGGAACACCATCGCGATGTTGCGATCCTTCGGATGCAGCTCGTTGACCACGGCATTGCCGATGCTAATCTGCCCCGAGGTGATCGGCTCGAGCCCCGCGACCATCCGCAGCAAGGTCGACTTGCCGCAGCCGGACGGGCCGAGCAGCACGACGAACTCGCCATTGGCGATCGAGAGGTCGATGCCGTGCAGCACCTCGAACCCGCCATAGGATTTGCGCACATTGTTGATGGTGACCGATGCCATGATTTGACCTTCCCGCTACGCGCCCGCCCTCGCCGCCAATATGCGCTCGGCAATCTCGACGAAGCCTTCAGCGCCGCGCTTGCTGGCGATGAAGGCCGGCGTGGCCGCCATCGCCCCTTCGAAATCCCGCACGTTCGCGACACCGCAAGCGTAGGGAAAGAAGCCGAACATCGGCGCATCGTTCGGGCTGTCGCCGCAGAACACGATGCGGTCCCTCGCCTCATCGAGGTCGAGGCCGAGCCTCTCGTGCAGAAAGATCCGGGTCATGACCAGCTTGTCGTAGCGGCCGAACCAGCCGTTGACGTGGATCGAGGACACCTTGGCGATACCGCCCGCACTTTCGAACAGGCAGACGATCTTGTCGACGGCCGAGCGCGGCAGCGGCGCCACGTCCTCGCAGAAGTCGATCGCCAGATCCGCCTCGCGATAGAGCTGATCGGCCGAGATCGCGGCACCCGGCACCTCGGCCAGGATCAGCTGGCCGAGCGCCAGCAATTTCTGCCGATTGACGGCGCGCTCGGCCTCGCTCGCGATGAACTTGCGCACCATCTTGCGGGCGACCGGATCGTGCCGGAAATAGAATGCGCCATTCTCGCCGATCACGCCGTCGACCGGCCAGAAGCGCGCGATCATGTCGCACCAGCCCGCCGGACGCCCGGTGACCGGAACGACCGCGAGCCCCGCGCCGCGAAGCCGTTCCAGCGCGGAGTAGGAGGCTGCGGGCAGCTGGCCGTCGGTGGTCAGCGTGTCGTCGATGTCGGTCAGGACACAGACGATGCGGCACGCGGTCTCGGCCGGAAAGCTTGCAATCGGCTTCATGACGGCGCGCCCTCGGAGAACGCCGCCAGGCGCGCG
Organism: Bradyrhizobium genosp. L; assembly: GCF_015624485.1. Taxonomy (NCBI): domain Bacteria; kingdom Pseudomonadati; phylum Pseudomonadota; class Alphaproteobacteria; order Hyphomicrobiales; family Nitrobacteraceae; genus Bradyrhizobium; species Bradyrhizobium genosp. L. Next base: position 2,427,617 of record NZ_CP061378.1, on the reverse strand, counting down.
TTCCAGTCGAGCAGCTTGGGCCAGAGGTCGGCGTGGATGCCGCGCAACTCGGCGTAGCGCGCCACGCTCTTCGGCTCGGGCTGGAATGTTCTTGCCGACGGCTTCGTCATCGCCGCGGTTGCCTCGGCGATCGTGCCGTACCAACCGGCGCCCTTGGCGGCGGCGATCGCAGCACCCAGCGAGGATGCCTCGCGTGCCGTCGAGCGGAGCACCGGACGGCCCGATGCGTCGGCCAAGATCTGCAGCCAGAGATCGCTGTCCGAACCGCCGCCGATGGCGGAGAATTGACTGATACCACCGCCGGTCGCCGCCTCGATCTTCTCGGCTTGCGCGGCAACCTCGAGCGCGATGCCCTCGAGCAACGCGCGATAGATCGCACCGCGCCGGGTCGAGCCGGACAATCCCGCGATGACGCCGCGCGCATAGGGATCCCAATAGGGCGTCATGCAGCCGAGCCAGTACGGCAGCACGACGACGCCGCCCGCCCCGATCGGACAGCTCGCAGCCTCCGCTTCCAGTGCTTTGAAGATGCTCCGCTGCGTGAGCGGATCGGCGGCGAACATCTCGCGCATCATCCAGTCGACCAGGAACGTGCCGGTCCGGACCACTTGCTCGTAGATGTAGCCGTCGTCGCACACCGCCTTCTCGGTACGGAAGGCGCGGTCATAGGCATAGTTGAGCCCGTAGCTCCCCGAGACCACCGCCGTTCCGAGATTGATGTAGGCGCTGCCGGGAGAGGTGACGCCCGCGCCGGTGCTGGCGCACTGGCCGTCGCCGCCGCCGGCAATCACCGGCGTTCCGGCCGACAGGCCGGTGAAGGCGGCCGCCGTATGCGTGACCTCGCCCATCCGTGCGCCGGGCCGCGCGAGCTGCGGAAGCCGTTCGGTGGTGATGCCGACCGCGTCGAGAATCTCCGTCGACCAGGTGTTGCTTGTCATGTCGAGCAGCCCGGTCGGATCGGCCGACGCCGTCGAGGTGCGCCATTGGCCGGTGAGGCAATGCGTCAGATAGCCGTGAACCTCGGCGAACCGCGCCGCGCGCGCAAAGATCTCCGGCTCCTGCTCCGCCATCCAGATGATGCGGTACAGGCATGGCAGCACGTCGAGCGGCTTGCCGGAAATCGCGTGAACGCGGTTGGCGCCGAACGACTTGCCGAAGCGGACGACCTGCGGCCGTGCCCGCTCGTCGAGCCATGTCATGCCGGGCCGGATCGCTTTTCCATCCTCGGTAAACGCGCTGAAGGTCTCGCGCTGGTTGGAGATCGCCACCGCCGCGATGCGCTCGGCGCCGACCTGATCGGTGATGCCGCGCAACGCGAACGCGGTCGAATCCCACCACTCATCCGGGTTCTGCTCGAAATATCCCGGCTGCGGGTTGGCAAGGTCGATCGCTTTGCGCCCTTCCGCGACGGCGTGGCCGTTGCGATCCCAGGCGATCGCCTTGGTCGCCGAGGTCGAACTGTCGATGCCGATCACCAGATCTCTGGACATGCCATCTCATTCCACGAGAAACGAAGGCGGCAAGGCCGCCTTCGTGAGCTCTTGTCGTGCCAAACCTTACAACAGGCCGGCGTCCTTCACCTTGGCGTCGATGTCCTTCGCCAGCGCGTCCATGCACTTCTTGGGATCGCCGTCATAGGCCTGGCCGGTGAGCAGCTTGCCGAGCTCGGTCGGGATCTCGTTGGTCGAGAGACCCGCCCACAGCGCCATGTGCGGCTCGGTTGCCATCGCGTTGTCGATCACCCACTTCACCGTTTCGAGATGCCGCGTGGTGCCGGGGCCGACCTTGGCCTTGGCCTTGACGCGCGGATCGGCGAAGGAAGAGTTGCGCATCGGCGCGAAGCCGCCGAGCAGCGTGCAGCGTGTCATGATCTCCTTGCAGCAGCCCCACTGCATGAAGATCCACGCGGCCTCCTTGTTCTTGGAGTATTTCGACAGCGAGATGCAGGAGCCGCCCTGATGGCCGAGATTGGGTTGCTCGTTGAAGCCCGCATCCGACGGCGAGCGCAGCACCTTGGCCGTCAACGGACGAGCAGGCTCCCACAGACCCTTGACCTTGGAATCGTCGGCATCGAGGCCCGGGAAGAACTCATCCCAGCTCTGCGCCATCGCGATCTGACCGGAATGCATCATCTCGAACTGGCCGTCCCAGGTCGATGCCGTCGAGTTCGGTGGCGAAACCTTTAGCAAATCCTGGTACCATTTCAGGCCGGCGATGCCCTGCTCGTCATTGCCCGAGAACTTCTTGTTCTTGTTGAAGATCGAGCCGCCGTGGCCCCACACCGCCTGGCTCCAGTCGCATTCCAGCGAGTAGTGGCCCGACTTGGCCTGCAAACCGGTGCCGAAGACACCATTGCTCTTCTCGGCCTCGGTGATCTGCTTGGCGGCGGCGAGGAAATCCTCGTAGGTGGTCGGCACCGCGATCTTGTGCTTCTCGAGAATGTCCTTGCGGTACATCATGGTGAAGATCGGGATGTCGAAGGGAATGCCCATCCATTTGCCTTCGACCTGGGCGACGTTCTTGACCAGCGGCTTGGAGAAGTCGTCCCAATCGAAATCCGGCATCGCCAGCTCGGGCTTGTCCTTGTAGTAGGCGACCGGATCGATGCAGTCGGGCTGGAACATCGAGAGCCAGGATTGGTCGAGATAATACAGGTCGTAGGAGCCAAGCTGGCCCTGCACATCCTGCGTCGCCTTGGCGAGCACCTGCTCCAGCGGCACGATCTCGACCTCGACCTCGATGCCGGTCGGATCGGTAAACTCCTTCTTGATCTGATTGAGGATCACCGACGGCGGCGTCGACTCGGTCGAGTAGCGGATCTTGGCGCCCTTGAACTTGCTGCCGACATCCTTCAGCCATTTGGCCTGGTTGTCCGGCAGGCCGTCGGCATAGGCCGGAGTGCCGAGCATGTTGCCCGTGCGCAGGCCCCGCGGATTGCCGAGCATGCCGGCGCCGAAGGCCGAGAAGCCGACGCCCGCCAAGCCCATCCGGCGCAAGAATTCGCGCTTGGATATCTGCTTGTTGGTGTAGGCGTTCGCGCTGTCGACGATAAATGTTTGCTGGTCGAATTTCTTGAAGCTCATAGACACTCCTCCCAACGTTTTGTTTGACTTTGTAGTCCCGGTCCGCGCGCCTACTCCTTGAGGGACCCCAGGGTCAGGCCACGGACAAGCTGCTTCTGGACGAGCAGGATGAAGATGAAGCTCGGGATCACGGCCGTGGTGCCAAGTGCCGCGATGAAGCCCCATTCCGAACCCGTCGAGGTGACGAAGGTCGTGATCTTGACCGGCAGCGTCCGTATCGAATTGGTCAGGAACAGCGACAGCAGGAATTCGGTCCACGAGAAGATGAAACAAAGCACCGCCGTGGCCGCGACGCCGCCTTTCACCATCGGCAGCACGACGCGCCAGAAGATCTGCAACCGCGTCGCGCCGTCGATCATGGCGGCCTCGTCGACGTCGGCCGGCACGTCGTCGTAGAACGATTTCATCAGCAGCACGGCGATCGGCAGGTTGATCAGCGTGTCGACGATGACGAGGCCGAGCCTGGTGTCGAGCAGCGACATGTAGTGGAACATGAAGACGACCGGCACGATGATGGCGATCGGCGGCATGAAGCGCTGCGACAATATCCAGTTCAAATAGGCCTGCCGCCCGTGAAAGCGCATCCGTGACAGCGCGTAGGATGCCAGCACCGCGAGCAGCAGGGTCAGCGCCGTTGCGCCGACCGCGACGATCAGGGAGTCGATGATGGTCTGGCGGCTGTCATAGGAGCTGGCGCCGCCCACCCCGAACGTATTGCCGGATTCGATCGCGAGCTCCGCCCGGGATTTCCCGAGCATGGTCACCTGATAGTTCACCAGCGTCGGCTTGAAGTTGAACCAGACGATCCCGTCCTTGTCGAAGATCGCCGAGGTGGGCTTGAACGAGGTCAGCGCCCACCAGAACAGCGGGAACATGAAGATGCCGACCACGAGCACCGCAGCGACGTCGCGCAATCGCTTCTGCCAGAAGGTTTCCTGCATCAGAACCGTACCTTGAACAGCTTGATGAAGATCGTCGAGGTGACGATCACCAGAAGCAGCGTGAACAGCGAGATGGTGGAGGCGTAGGGGAAATCGGCGTTCTTGAAGTAGATGGTGCCGGCATAGGAGGTCAGCGTCTCGGTCGCGGTACCCGGGCCACTATCGGTCATCACCTTGACGTAGTCGTAGATGCGGAACAGGTCGACGCCGCGGATCAGCACCGCGAGCGCGATGATCCGGGACAGCATCGGCAAGGTCAGGCGGAAGAAAGCCTGCCACGGTGTCGCGCCGTCGATCGCGGCGGCCTCGAACGGCTCCTTCGGCAAGGCGCGCAGGCCGGCGAGCATGATCAACACCATGAACGGCGTCCACTGCCAGATGTCGGCCAGCAGAACGCCGGCCAGCGCCGAACCGCTGGACGCGAGAATCGGATGCTGCGGCGGCCACAGGCCGAGCGAGACCAGGCCCTGGCTCAGCACGCCGAACGAACCGTCCAGCATCAACAGGAACATCATGCCGGTCACCGCGGGCGGCACCACCAGCGGCAGCGTCATCAGTGCGCGCAACAATCCGTAGCCCTTGCGGTCGCTGTCGAGCAGCAATGCGATCGCGAGCCCGAGGCAGAGTTCGATCAAGAGCGCCGTGGTCGTGTACAAATAGGTGTGGCCGATCGCACCCCACACCCGGTCATCGGCGAACAGCTTCCCCCAATTCCAGGTGGGGTTGAACACGTTGAGGCGGGTGATCGGATTGCGCTTGAACAGCGATAGCCACAACGCATACAGCAAAGGATAGACGCCGAACGCCAGCAGCAGCGCCGTGATCGGCGCCAGCCATGGGAACGGGTGTTCCGACGTCAGAAATCGCGGCCAGACCCGGCGGCGCGGCGTGTCCGATACCGGCACGTCGACAGCCAGACTTGGCGCATGGTTCGGCACCATAGACGTTTCCTCGCGCATCGCTTGTTCTCGGCGCCGGGCTCTTCGGCCCGGTCGCATTGCAGTTTTCAGGGCCGGCGTGATGCTCCGGTTCGGTGAGAGCGGGACGCACGCGGCACCAGCGCTCTCGCCGTTGCAACGTCCGTCACCAAAATCGTCGCGTAGTTGTTGTTCAGCGCGGCATAGATGGCGTCGGTCTTGTCGGCGCCGCCGGCAATGCAGATGCGTTCCGGCACCTTGGCGATTTCGTCCAGGGTCAGCCCGATCATCTGGTTGTCGAGAGCGCCGAGCAGCGGCTTGCCGTCGCGATCGATGAAGCGTCCGCTGACCACGCCGACCGCGCCGCGCGCCAGATACGGCCCGATGTACTCGGGCGACATGTAGCCGCTGCGCATCGCGGTGCCGGCATCGTCGACACTGCCGACGCCGAACAGCACCTTGTTGCTCGACTGGATGATCTTGAAGGTCTCGACCAGTGCCGGCTCCTGCATGAACAGGCGCTTGATCTGGGCAGTCGAGACGATGCCGGGCGCATGCAGGTTGACGCAACGCGCGCCAAGCCGATTGGCGATATTGGACGTGCACAGTTCTGGCGAAAACTCCGTGGTCCCGATCGAACAACCGGTGATCTGGCAGACGGTCACCCCGGGAAGCTTCATCTCGGGCAGCGCCGTCGACAACGCCTGCACGGTGCGCCCCCACGACACACCGAGCACGTCATCGGGCTGCAGCCGCTCGATCAGGAGCCGCGCGCCCGCCCTGCCGATCCGCTCGTGCACCGGCAGGCGGCCGCCGTCGTCGGGAACCACAAGGCAGTTGGTGAGCCCGTAGGCGTCGGCGAGTTCGCGCGCAAGGCCGATAGTCTGCAAATGCCGCGACGAAACCGCGATGGTGACGATGTTGCGGTCGCGGGCTTCCTGCAGGAAGTTCACCACCGACGCGCGCGAGACGCCGAGTTGATCGGCGACCTCTTCCTGCGTCATACCCTCTTCGTAATACAGCCACGCCGCCCATACGACAGGATCACTGTCGAATTCCGCCGGAATCGCCAGCGCCCTGCGCTTGATGCGCGGCGGTGTCACCTGGCGTTGCAACGTTCTGGTCATCGGCGATCCAGTCTCCGCGTCGGATCACAAAATGCACACAGTGTTGACAATTGTCAATCAGCCCGGTTAATTGCCATTCGCTTTTGTCAAATGTCACGATCAGGGCTGCGTCGCCGATGTTGCGGCGCGGATATGCAGATGCCGAAGCACAACTGGACCGCGCTGATCGACGATCTGGTGGCCGGCCGCTGGATCAATCCGCTCACCGGCGCAGCGGTAAAAGTGCCTTACGACTCCATCGTGATCGAAGACAGCCTCGAAGGTCGCGAGGCCGAGCTGGTCGCATCCTTGAAGCTCGGGCATCGGCTTGCGGTGGTCGGCGATCAGGCAACCTATGAGGCGATGGGCGCGCGTATCGCCAGCGCCTTGCGCGAACTCGGTCCCGTCGAGACCATCGTGCTCGAACGACCGCATGCCGACATGGCCGAGGTTCGCAGCCTCACCGAGAAGCTGCGCGGTTTCGATGGTGTCGTTGCGGTCGGCTCCGGCACGGTCAACGATCTCTGCAAATACGTCACCGGTTTGGACGGCCGGCGCTATTGCGTGTTCGCCACCGCCGCCTCGATGAACGGCTACACGTCTTCGACGGCCTCGCTGACGCTCGACAGCGGCTTGAAGGTCTCGCTGCCCTCGCACACGCCTGCCGGCTTTTTCGTGGACCTGAAAGTATCGGCCGCAGCGCCGCCCTTTCTCGCCGCATCCGGCTTCGCCGATTGCCTGGCTCGCTCGGTCGCACAGACCGACTGGTGGATGTCGCACCGGCTGTTGGGCACGGCCTACTACCAGGAGCCCTACACGATCCAGGCCGCCGACGAGATCGAGCTCAACAAACGCGCCGGCAATCTGCCCAAGGGCGACATCGAGGCGATGGGGTATCTCTATCGCGTGCTGACGCTGTGCGGCCTCGGCATTTCCTTCACCGGAATTTCACATCATGGTTCGATGGGCGAGCACCAGATCTCGCATTACATCGATTGCTTCGCCGGCGCGCGCCATCCGGGCAGCCTGCACGGCCAGCAGGTCGGCATCGCATCGTTGAGCATGGCGCGGCTGCAGCAGCAGATGCTCGCCGCCGACCGGCCAAGCTCAATTCGCGCGACCAACATCGACGTCGCCGGCATGAAGCGCCGCTTCGGCGAGGAAGTCGCCTTGCAATGCCTTGCCGAGTTGCAGCAAAAGGCCTTCGACCGTGATGGCGCCGTCGCCTTCAACCGCAAGCTTGATGACAGCTGGCCGGAACTTCGGCGTGAACTTGCCGCCTTCACGATTCCGGTCGACGAGATGAAGCGGCTGCTGTCGGCTGCCGGCGGCGCCACGACTGCCGCCGAGCTCGGCGTGCCCATCGATTTCTATCGCGAGGCGATCGTGCATTGCCGCGAGATGCGCAACCGCTTCTCATTCCTCGACATTGCTGCAGACGACGGAACGCTGGACGCGTTCGCAAAAGGTGAACTCTGACGGGAGGCCGAGACATGACCGCCAAGCCGCTTGTCGCCGTGACCGGAGCGAGCTCCGGCATCGGAGAAGCCACCGCCCGCGCCTTTTCCGCGGCCGGCCACCCCGTGCTGCTGATGGCCCGCCGCATCGATCGGCTCGAGGCCATGCGGCTGCCCAATTCGATCTGCCGCCAGGTCGACGTGCGCGATCGCGCCGCGCTGGCCGCCGCGGTGCACGAGGCCGAAGCGAAATTCGGCCCGGTCGACCTGATGTTCGCCAATGCCGGTATCGCCCGGCTCGGCGACATCGGCAAGCAGGACCCCGCCGACTGGGACGAGATGATCGCCATCAACGTCAACGGCGTCATGAACAGCGTGCACGCCGTGATGGCCGGCATGATGGAGCGCCGTCACGGCACGCTGGTGATGATGAGCTCGATCGCGGGACGCAAGGTATATCCCGACCACACGGTCTATTGCGGTACCAAATTCTTCGTCCACGGCGTCTCCGAGAGCTTGCGCGAATATTTGTCCGCCTACGACGTGCGCGTCATCGTTATCTCGCCCGGCATCATCGAAACCGAGGTGCTGGATGGCGTGAAAGATCCGGCGACGCTCGCCAACTACAAGGCAAACAAGGCCGCGATCGGCGGCGGCATCGGGGCCGAGCATGTCGCCGACCTCATCCTCGACGCCTACAACCTTCCGCAAAAGGCGCTGGTGCAGGAGATCTGCATCACGCCGACCCGACAGAAATATTGAGCGCGCCGCGCGCCGACCGCCAGGAGCAGATCATGACCGATACCGAACTTCAGCTGCGCGAATCAATCATCGCGAAATGCCGCTGGATGAATGCCAGCGGGCTGAACCAGGGCACGTCCGGAAACATCTCGGCGCGCCATGGCAACACCATGCTGATTTCGCCATCCGCTACGCCCTACGAAACGCTCACGCCAGACATGATCGCGGCAATGCCTATCGACGGCGACTATGGATCATGGAGAGGGCCGCTCAAGCCTTCCACCGAGTGGCGCTTTCATCTCGACATCATGAAAGCGCGCCCCGACGTCGGCGGCATCGTCCATACCCATTCGACCTATGCGACCGTGCTGGCGATTGCGCGAAAGGAAATCCCGGCCTGCCACTACATGATGGCGGCCTTCGGCGGCATGAACGTCCGCGTCGCCGGCTACGCCAGGTTCGGCACCAAGGAGCTGTCCGAACATGCACTCAACGCGCTCGAGGGGCGCACCGCCTGCCTGCTCGCCAATCACGGGATGATCGCCACGGGAGCTTCGCTGGACAAGGCGATGTGGCTCGCGGTCGAGCTCGAGACGATCGCCCGGCAGTACTATCTCTCGCTGGCGATCGGCGGACCGGTGCTGTTGAACGAGGCCGAGATCGGTGAGACCGCAGCCGCGTTCGGCAGTTACGGCGTGCAAGATCCGCCGGTCGAGAAGCGAGAAGCGATGGCATAGATGGAGACATGACATGTTTGGCCGCGCGCCGGTCGGCATCCCAACGGCAAAGCCAGCGCTGACGCCGCTTGCGGACGTCAAGCGCATCACCGGAATGCGGGAGATCGTTGAACGATTCGATCTCTTCCTGGTGGATCAATACGGGGTGCTGCATGACGGCGTCGCGGCCTGTCTGGGCACGATCGATGGGCTGAACAGGATTGCGGCCTACGGGCGGAAAGTCGTCGTCCTGACGAATTCGGGAAAGAGTTCGGCTGCGAATCTGGACCGGCTCCGCGCACTGGGCTTTGCCGGCTCATGTATCGATGCCGTGGTCAGTTCCGGCGAGGTGGCCCTGCAATGCGTCAAGAGCGGCGTGCTGGGGCCACCCTTCATGACCGGTGCGGCGGCCTGCGTGATCGGCCGTGCCGACGAACGATACGCCTTTTCGTCCGACGACTTCGAACTGGTCGCCCATCCGCAGGACGCCGCCTTTCTGGTGTTTGCCGGATCAGACGCGCCCCGGATCCCGCTGCAAGCCTACCACCGCGAACTGGCAAGCGCCGCCCGCGCGGGCGTGCCGGCGATCTGCGTCAACCCCGACATCACGATGATGCGCGACGGTGAGCTCGTGCCCGCCCCCGGCGCGATCGCACGTCTCTACGAAGATCTCGGCGGAGCGGTCGAGTATGTCGGCAAGCCGCATTTGCTGATCTTCGCGCAGGCGATCGCGACCGCCGCATTGGATCCTGATGCCCGCGCCATCATGATTGGCGACAGCCCGGAGCACGATGTGGCCGGCGCCAGGCAGATGGGACTATCGACCCTTCTGGTGCGGACCGGCATTCATCGAGACTTGCCCGAGCCGCAGCTGTTGCAGCTATGCGAACAGGCCGACGCTATCCCGGACTTCCTGATGCCAGCCTTTCGCTGGTGACTTTGCGGCGCCATTCAGGTCGCGCGTTTCATGCGATGGGCGGCCGCCGCGTGTGCCAATCCGTCACCGACTGGAACGCATAACCGGCGCGGGATAGGACGTCTTCGGACAGATGCGGGCCGACCAGCTGCATGCTGAGCGGCATCTGATCCGATGCCATGCCCATCGGCAGCGTGATGGTCGGGCTGCCCGAGAAGTCGAACACCGCGGTAAAGCGCAGGATGTTCAGCAACACGGTCGGGTCGGCGCCATATTCGCTCATCCTGGTGAGCGTCGGGATCGGCACCGGCATGGTTGGGATCAGCAGCAGGTCGATATCTGCGAACATCACAGCCAGGCTGCCGCTGAATTTCAGCCGCTCATGATGGATCGCGGCAATCTCGACGCCGCTCATCGACCTGCCCTGCTCGATCAATTGCGCAAGGTCGGGACCGTATTCCGCCTTCCGTGACGGATAGGTCGCTAGATGCGCCTCCGCCGTCTCGATCGAGCACATCGGAATCCACATGCTGACGAGCTTCTCATACGACGGGAATTTGATCTCGCGGATCTCGGCGCCGAGATCCGCAAGCACCCGCTCAGCCTCCACCAGGGCCGACACCATTTGCGGATCGATCCCGTCCTGGGTGTATTTACGATCGACCCCGATCCTCAAGCCGCGGATGCCGTCCCCGATCCCCGCCAGATAGTTCGGCACCGGAGCCTGCAAGGTGGTCGGGTCGTTGATGTCGGCGCCGGCGATGACGCCGAGCATCGCGGCGGCATCGGCGGCGCTGCGGCACATCGGCCCGACATGGTCGAGCGAATCCGCCAGCGGGAAGACGCCGTATCGGCTGACACGGCCCCAGGTCGGCTTGATCCCGGTCAGGCCGCAGGTCGCCGACGGAAACCTGATCGAGCCGCCGGTGTCGCTGCCGATCGAGCCGTAACAAAGCCCGGCCGACGTCGCCACGCCCGAGCCGCTCGACGAAGAGCCGACCCAATAGTTGGTATTCCACGGATTCAGCGGGGCCTGGTCGGCCGGATGATGGCTGGTATAGGCGCCTTCGGTCATCTTGAGCTTGCCGAGCGCGACTGCGCCAGCGCGCTCGAGCCGGTCGACGATCGTCGCGTTGAACGACGGCACGAATTTGGCATGAATCGTCGTGCCGCCCGCGGTCGGCGCAAACGTCGTGTAGCAGAGGTCCTTCAGCCCGATCGGCACGCCGTGCAGCGGGCCGCGCGAGATGCCCTTCGCGATTTCGCCGTCATGGCTCTTGGCCTGCGCCATCGCGCGTTCGGCGAGCACGAGTGCGTAGCCGTGAAACTCACCGTCGAGCTTCGCGATCCGCGCCAGCATCGCCTCGGTGACCTCAGATGACTTCAGCTCGCCGCGGTGAATGAGCTCGGAGATTTCGGTGATCGGTTTGTAGTGCAACGGTTCTGCTGACATCTGACGGCGTCCTGTCTTGATCGGAAATACCCTGCCTAGACCGCCGCTGCTGCACGCAGCGGTCTACGATCTGCGATGGCTTCGCGTGCCTAAAACTGGACGCCGCGGGTCAAGGCGCCGTCCACGACGAGGTTCGTCCCGGTGATGAAGCTCGCCGCCTTGCTCGCGAGGAACACGGCGGCGTTCGCCATCTCCTGCGGCGTGCCCATGCGGCCGGTCGGGTTGAGCGCCAGCGCCGTCTTGTAGAGCTCGGGGTTGCCGTCCTTGATCATGTTCCAGACGCCGCCTTCGAAATAGGTGTTGCCCGGCGATACCGAGTTGGCGCGGATGCCCTGGCCGGCGAGCTGGTAAGCCAGCCCTTGCGTGTAGTGGATGATCGCGGCCTTGAAGGTCCCGTAAGGCCCGCTCGCGAAGTCGACTTCGCGTCCCGACACGCTGGAGATGGTGACGATCGCGGCCGCCTTGCTCTTCTCCAGATAGGGCATCGCCGCATTGACCAGCCGCACCGTGCCCATCATGTCGGTGGAGAATTCCTTCTCCCAGCTCTCCTCGTCCTGCCCGATCGACAGCGCGCTGACATTGGCGACCACCACGTCGATGCCGCCGAGCTTCGCGGCCATGTCGCCGACCCAGGCCTTGAGCGCCGGGCCGTTGGAGACATCCACCGCGCCGCCGAATGCCGCAACGCCCGTGGCCTTGAGTGCCGCGACCGCGCTGTCGACGTCGGCCTGATTACGGGCGCAGATGCCGACATCAGCGCCTTCGGCCGCGAAGGTGTCGGCGATCGCCCTGCCGATCCCCTTGGTGCTGCCGGTGACGAGAACTTTTGCTCCCTTGAGTCCCAGATCCATGGTTCGCTCCCTCCACTATTATCAATTGTAAATCGCGCTTCTCCTCGGCGCAGCCGATCAAAGCAACAGCTGGGCGCGGACATTGTCTTCGTTGACCTCCTCGCCGGCCAGCGACCGCGTGATCTTGCCCTTCTCCATGATGTAGCAGCGCTGGGCGACGGCAAGGATGGTGTCGAGATTCTGCTCGACGAAGATGATGGTGGTGCCGAGCTCGTCGCGGAACGATTTCAGCGCTTCGCAGATGTGCTGCACGATCGAGGGTTGGATGCCCTCGGATGGCTCATCCAGGATCATCAGGCTCGGATTGCCGATCAGCGCGCGTCCGATCGCGAGCTGCTGCTGCTCGCCGCCCGACATGGTGCCGGCGGCCTGACGCCGGCGCTCCTTCAGGCGCGGGAAGTAGGTATAGACGAGCTCCCGCAACTTCTTTCCATCGGGGCCGCCGATCAGCTCGCCGACCTGCAGGTTCTCCTCCACGGTCATCTGCGGAAACACGTCGCGGCCCTGCGGGATGTAGCCGAAGCCGGCACGCGCCCGTGCATCGGCCTCGAGCTGCGTCACGTCGCGCTCCATGAAGGTGATCGTGCCGCGCCAGGTCTGCAGCAGGCCGATGATGCATCGCATCAGCGTCGATTTGCCGACGCCGTTGCGGCCGATCACGCCGACGATCTCGCCGCGCGCGACCTGCATGCTGATGCCCTGCAGGATCGGGGTCGCGCCGTAGCCCGCCCAGAGTCCGGACACTTCCAGAATGCGATCAGTGGGCATGGGTCTTACCCAAATAGATTTCGGCGACCTTCTCGTCCTGCAGGATGGCGTCGAGACTGCCGCGCGCGAATATCTTGCCGAGATGCAGCACGGTGATGCGCTGCGCGACCTGGCGCACGAACGCCATGTCGTGCTCGACAACGAGAACCGTCATGCCCTCGGCATTGAACGACTTGATCAGCTCGCCGGTCTTGTGGGTTTCCTCCGGCGACATCCCGGCGGTCGGCTCGTCCAGCAGGAGGAGCTGCGGCCGCAGCGCCAGCGCCATGCCGATCTCGAGCCATTGCTGCTGGCCGTGCGACAACGCCCCGGCGAGCTTGCCGCGATCATCAGCCAGATCGAGCAGCGTCAGCAGCCGCTCCTCCTCGGCGGCGCATTCGGCGCCTGACAGACGTTCCTGGAGCGCGATCTGGATGTTCTGCCGCACCGGCAGCTCCTTGAAGACGCTCGGCGCCTGCATCTTGATGCTCATGCCCCGCTGCACCCGCGCATACGGACGCTCGTTGGTGATATCGGCGGAATCGAACGAGATGGTGCCCTTGGTCGGCGGGTAGAGCCCGACGATCAGCTTGAACAGCGTGCTCTTGCCGGCGCCGTTCGGACCGATCAGGCAATGCAGCTCTCCGGCATTGACGGAGAGGTCGACGTCGGACACGGCGGTCAAACCGCCGAAGCGCTTGGATACGCCCTTTACTTCGACCAAGGCCATGATCAGGTCTCATCCGATTGCAGGCGGTGAGTGTCGGCCAGCGCCGGCACCTCACGTCGCCGTCGCCTGTTCCACCCATCGACGACCAGCTTGCCGATGCCGAGCACGAATCCCTGCGGCGCCAGCATCACGGTTGCGAGCAGCAGCGCGCCCATCAGCACCAGTGCCGCCTGTTGGCTGTAGACCGTGATGGTCTGGAAGCCGAACAGCAGCAGGAACGATCCGACCAGGGTCGCCGTCAGGTCGCTGCGTCCGGAGAACGCGACCCACACGATCGGCATGGCGGCGGCGGGCAGGCCGATGCTGGATGGGGTGATGAACTGCCCCCACGATGTGTAGAGTGCGCCGCTGAGGCCCGCGAGACCGCTGCCGATCACGAAGGTCAGAAGCTGGTACTTGCGGACATCGTAGCCGAGCATCTCGGCGCGCTGCGGATTTTCGCGCGTCGCCACGATCACGTTGCCGACGCTCGAGTTCACCAGCATCCGCAACGCGAGGTAGACGATCACGATCAGCGCGATCATGACGTAATAGAGCGCAGACCCTTCGATATCGAAGTCGCCGACGGTCAGCGGGTCCATGCCCTTCATGCCGTTGAAGCCGTTCAGCCGGGCGGGACCGATATGCCATTCCGGGCCCGCCGTCTGCCCGAGGAAGAAGGCCAGCACCAAGGTCGCCGACAAGGTCACGATGCCGAAGAAGATGCCGCTGATGCCGCCCCAGATCATGAAGTAGCCAAGGATCCCGGCCGCCACCATCGCGACGGCCACCGAGAGCACGAGAGCTGCGATCGTCGCCGTTCCGCCGCCCATGTTGATGGCGAGCACGCCGTAGCCATAGCCGGCGACGCCGAAGAAGAAGGTCTGGCCGAACGACAGCATGCCGCCATAGCCCCACATCAGGCAAAGCCCGAGCGCCATGAAGATCCAGATCAGGAAGTAGGCGAAGTTTCCGACATCGTAGGAATCTGCAAACGCCGGATAGATCAGCGCGCCCGCCAGCACGGCAAGAAAGCAGGACCAGAAGACCTTGCCTCGTCCGAGCGTCTGTGGACCTTCAAGCAGCCTCAACATCGGAGAATTCCCGTCTAGCGCCCACGACGAACCAGCACGCTGGATAGTCCCTCGGGCAGCACCCGGATGATCAGGATGACGGCAAACAGCATCCCGATCTGTCCGATGATCTGCCCATAACTCGCATTCAGCGCCATCCTGATCACAGCCAGGACCACCGCGGCAGGCGCGGTTCCGAGCAGCACATTGGCGCCGCCGATCACGACCGTGACAAAGCTTTCGACCACGAAAGTCGCGCCCATGGTCGGGATCAACGTCATGGTGGGCGCATAGAGCGCGCCGCAGAGCCCCGCCAGCGCCGTGCCGATGCCGAAGCTGATGGAATAGATCCGCCCGGTTCGCGCGCCGAGCGCCTTCGCCATCTGCGCATTCTGCATGGTTGCGCGCGCGATCACGCCAAAGCGCGTCTTCATGAAGATGATGTAGAGGCCGGCGAGCACCGCCACGGCAGAGCCGAACAGCACCAGCCGGTAGGTCGAGAAGGTATATTCGCCGATCGCAAAGCTTCCCTCGGGGGTGCCGATGCCGCGCACCGCGGAGCCGACGATCAAGAGCATCGATTGGGTCACGATCAGGCTGAGGCCCCAGGTGGCGAGCAGCGAGTCGAGCGGACGCTTGTAGAAGCGACGCACGATCAGGAATTCGACGACGACGCCGATGATGCCCGCCGTCAGCGCGGCCATGATCTGGGCGATCGCGAGCGGTACGCCGAGGTTCACCAGTCCCACGGTCACATAGGCGCCGCACATGATGAACTCACCATGCGCCATGTTGATGACGCCCATCATGCCGAACACGATGGCAAGGCCCGCCGCCGAGAGGATCAGGAACGCGAAGACGTCGGCGAACTGGTAGAACAGCGAGAAGAGCTCAGCCGACATTCCCGTCTCCGTGATCGCGGCGCCGCATCGCTGCGGCGCCGGTGTGGTTCGAAGTCACGACGCTAAACACGACGCTAAACAAGAGCAAGATTCGTGCCCGCATCCGTCATGATTTGCTGGGAAGATGACTCGGCGTGTACTGATCCTTGTCGTTCTTCTTGGTGAGGTCGCAGCCGATCTGGCCGAGCCAATAGGGTTGGATCGTCCCGTAGTCCTTCTCCACCGTCACCTCGTGCTTGGGTCCGACCGAGATCAGGCGCATGCGGTGCGAGGTATGCTGGCTCTTCGGGTCGATGCAGACCTTGCCCTCGGGCGCGTCGATGCAGGCATCGCCGGTCGCGATCACCTTGCGCAGATCTTCGAGCTTGGTCGACTTCGCCTTCTCGACCAGCGTCTTGTACATGTAGAGCGCGTTGTAGGCGTTGTAGCCCATGTCGTTGATGTAGAGCTCGTCCGGGAATTTGGCGTGCCAGCGCTTCTTGAAGTCGTTGGCTTCGGGGGTGTCGATCTCCTCGAACCAGTTCGCGGTCGCGTGCATGTTGTTGAGCGCCGGCGGCTTGAAGCGCTTGTGCTCGAAGCCGAGCATGATCTTGATCGAGGAGCCCATCGGCAGGTTGAGGTTGGCCGCGGCGGCCTGCTCGAAGAACGAGTCCTGCGCCGCGCCGACGTTGATCGTCAGCAGCCAATCCGGCTTCGCCTTCTGGATGTTCTGGATGGTCTGCGCGAACTGCGAGACGCCGAGCGGGATGAACTCCTCGCCGACGACCTCGCCGCCGAGATCCTTCATGATCTTCCGGTTCCACTCGGCCGAGATCTGGCCGAAATTGTAGTCGGCGGCGATCACGTAGACTTTCTTGCCGAACTTCTCGACCATCCACGGGATCAGTGTCGAGAACTGCTGTTCCGGCACCGCGCCCATGCTGATCATGCTGGCGTCGCAGACGCCGCCTTCATACTGGTTCGTATAAATATACGGCGTGGTGGTGCGATCGACGATCGGGCGCAGCGCCTCGCGCGAGGCTGAGGTGATGCCGCCGATCAGGACGTCGACCTTGTCGCGGTTGAGCAGCCTGCGGCCGAACTCCTGATAGCGGGCGTTATCGCCCTGCGGATCGAGATGGATCAGCTCGATCTGCCGACCGAGGATGCCGCCGCTCTTGTTGATCTCCTCGACCGCGAGCTGCGAGCCGTGCAGCTTCGGCATGCCCATGAAGGCAAGGTCACCGGAGACATCCTCCAGCAGTCCGACCTTCAGTGGCGGCTCGGCCGCATGTGCAACACTCAATGCCGCCGCTGCGAGCACAGCGCCGAGCAAGACCCTTCCGAGCTTACATCTCGAATACATTTGACGTCCCCTGTCCTGAATGGAAGCCGATCGATATTCACGCCTTGAG
Source organism: Bradyrhizobium genosp. L (assembly GCF_015624485.1). Classification (NCBI taxonomy): domain Bacteria; kingdom Pseudomonadati; phylum Pseudomonadota; class Alphaproteobacteria; order Hyphomicrobiales; family Nitrobacteraceae; genus Bradyrhizobium; species Bradyrhizobium genosp. L. The sequence continues at coordinate 2,410,611 of NZ_CP061378.1, read as the reverse complement.
GTAGTTCTTCAGGATCGACGCCCCCATCGTGTATTTGGGGTCGACCATGTTGCCGAGCCGCATGCGGCCGGCCTGGCTGAGCAGCATGTAGGCGTCGATCTCGTCGAAGCCGTAATCGGCGCTCATCCAGCGCACCAGTTCGCGATAGGCGATGCGGGCGGCGTCTTCGAGCGGGCGCGCGCTGCCAATCGTCATGATGAAGTCGCGGGTCTCGAGCCGCGGCCAGGCAAAGCTCCAATTCTTGATCAGATCGATCTGCAGCGTTACCGTGGCGCGCTGCTCCATCGCCACGCCGGAGAGCTCGCCGTCGCCCTGGGTGGCGTGGCAGTCGCCGACATAGAGCAGCCCGCCTTCGGCGTGTACCGGGAAATAGATGACGGAGCCGGGCGCGACGTCGGGCAGATCCATGTTGCCGCCGTGGTAATCGGGCTGCAGCGAGGAGATCGCCTCGATCTCGGGCGACACGCCGATCGTGCCGATGAACGGCTCGTAGGGCAGCGTGATCTTGTCGCTCCAGCGTACGCCGTTGCGATCGACATGCAGCTTCTTGACGCGCTCCGGCAGCGGCGGATTGAGCAACGCCGTCGATGCCGTGCCGACCAGGCCGCCGAACTCCGGAATGATGCAGGTCGTGCCGGCCGGCTGCGCGCCGCGCGTCTCGACGTCGCGGATATGAACGGCGAGGCAATCGCCCTTCCTGGCCCCTGCCACCGCAATCGGCCCGCATTGCGGGTTCAGGAACGGGAAGTTCAGTTTTGCCGTGGGGCTGTCTTTCTCGCTCGTGAGCACGCCGCCGAACGCGTCTTCGGTTTCGACGACAATGACGTCGCCGGGGTCGATCGACAGTGTCGGCTTCGCGTATGGTCCGTAGACGTAGTGGAAGCCACCCTGCTGCTCGATCGTCAGACTGTGGGTCGCACCGGTCGCGCCCTTGGCGACCGCCCGCTTTGCCATGATGGAACTGCTCAACCAATCCTCGGACATACGAAGGTCTCCTGAAACTCAGATCGCGGGGTGACGCTTGTGCCAGTCGGTGACGCGCTGGAAGGCATCGCCGGCGCGGACCAGGCTCGCTTCGTCGAAGTGACGGCCGACAAACTGGAAGGCGACAGGACCGCCATTCGGCGCGAAGCCACCGGGCAGCGTCACGGTCGGGCTGCCGGTCATGTCGAACGGACAGGTGAAGCGCAGCAGGCCTGCGATCAGCGAAGCATCTTCGCCGAGCGCCGCCATCTTGGCGAGCGTCGGTGCGGCAAACGCTTGCGCCGGAACCGCGAGGAGATCGACCTGCTCGAACAACAGCCGCACCGCGCCGCGGAACGCCTCGCGCCGCAGCACGATCTTCTGATAGTCCATGCCGGATTGCGCGCGGCCGAGGTCGAGCAGGCCGGCGAGCGCCGGACCGTATTCGTCCTTGCGCGCGGGATAGGTCTCCTCATGCGCAACAGCCACCTCGATGCCGCACAGCGGGAACCAGTCCTCGATGACGGCCTTCGGATCCGGGAAGGTGATGTCCTTGATCTTCGCACCGAGATCGGCAGCGACCCGCAGGCCCTCGCTGAGCACCTTGCCGGCGGCCTCGTCGGTGCCTTCGCTGGTCCAGCGCCGGTCGACACCGATGGTCACGCCGCGCAGATTGCCGGTCATGCCGGCGAGATAGTCCGGGACCGGCAGCGGCACCGATGTCGTATCCTTCGGGTCCTGGCCCGCGATCACGGCGAGCATCGCGCCGCAGTCGGCCGCGCTGCGCGCCATCGGTCCGATGTGGTCCAGCGTGGCCGCCAGTTCGAACGCACCATAACGGCTGACCCGCCCCCAGGTCGGCTTCAGCCCGGTGATGCCATTGGCCGCAGACGGAAAACGGATCGAACCGCCGGTGTCGGTTCCAAGCGAACCGAAGCAGAGGCCCGCCGCAGTGGCGACACCGGAACCGCTCGATGACGCACCGGACCACAGATCGGCGTTCCAAGGATTTTTCGGCGGGTCAATCTTCGGGTGATGGTCGGCGTAGGCGCCTTCGGTCTGCTGCAGCTTGCCGAGGATGACAGCACCGGCATCCTTCAACCGCGCAACGACCGTGGCGTCCTCGCTCGGACGGAAGTCGCGATGGATGGTCATGCCGTGGGCGGCCGGTGCACCCTTGACCCAGCACAAATCCTTGATTGCGATCGGCACGCCGTGCAGCGGCCCCTTGGCCTTGCCGGATGCGATCTCCTTCTCCGCAGCCGCCGCGTCAGCGAGTGCGGCCTCCGCCATCACGCTGGCGTAGCTCTTGAGCTTGCCGTCGAGCTGCTCGACGCGTGCGAGCATTGCCTTGGTCACCTCGACCGGCGACAGCTTCTTGGCCTTGATTTGCTGTCCGATCTCGATCAGCCCGAGATAGTGAATATCCGTCGTCGGCATCGTGTTTCGTCCCCGCGCTTGACGTGACGCGAGCGCGGGATCAGCCCATCGCCGCGCACGCGCCTCCGGCCTGACAACACGGCGGTGTCGCCAGCTTTGTTTGGCGGCAAAAAGAAAAAAGCCACCCGCCCCTCCGAAACGAGGTGACGAATGGCTCGAATGCCGCAGCTATGAACTATCGCATAGGGCTCGAAATCGAACGGAGCAGGCTAGTTGCGGCGAGCTGGACGTCATCGGCCAAATCGACACGCGCAAGGTTCGACAGGAAACCCTCGAGAACAAAATTCTAGAGACGAGTGCAGCGCATTGTCAACGAGGCAGGGTGCACAAATTTCTCGTTGTGCATGCGCAGCAATTCAGCACGACCTCTTGCATCGATATCTGCGATGATGGTTTCCTCGCTGCGCCGCGCCTCCGAAAGTCCTCGATGACAAAGCCGTCCATCCCCGTTGGCATCGTCTGCTCACAGTCCGGCCCTTATCAGGCCATGGGCCGCGAGCTGCTCAAGAGCGCGTTGATGGCGGTCGACGAGATCAACAACCACAGCGATTTCGATTTCTCGATTACACCCCATGTCCGCGACCCCCGCGGCGTCGTTGCCGAATATCACGCCGCCTGCGACGATCTCATTCGCAACGTCGGGGTGGAACACATCGTCGGCTGCTATACTTCGGCGTCGCGCAAGCAGGTGCTGCCGATCGTCGAGCGCACCGATCGCCTGCTCTGGCATCCCGCGCGCTACGAAGGCTTCGAATGCTCCGACAATGTCATTTATGTCGGCGCATCGCCCAACCACAATGTGCTGCCGCTGGTGCGCTACGCGCTCGATAACATCACGCGGCATTTCTTCTGCGTCGGCTCGAACTATGTCTGGACCTGGGAGACCAATCGCGTCATGCGCGAGCTGGTGACGGCGGCGCACGGCAGCATCCTCGCCGAACGCTTGCTGGAGCTCGGGGAAAGCTCGGTCGACCACATCGTCGACGAGATCGTCCGCCGCAAGCCGCCGGCGGTGTTCAACACGCTGGTCGGCAGCTCGAGTTACGACTTCATCCGCTCGTTCCACGCCGCGACCACGGCCGCCGGCCTCAATATCCCGATGCTGAGCTGCAGCCTGTGCGAGCCCGAGCTCAAGGTGGTCGGACCGGCATCGGCCGGCTGCATCACGTCGTCGGCCTATTTCGAGAGCATTCGCCTGCCCGAGAACCAGGCGTTCGTCGCGCGCTGGAAGGCGCGGTACGGCGAGGCAAGCAGCCCCTGCGTCGACGGCCAGTCCACTTATGTCGCGGTCTATCTGCTGGCGCATGCCATGCAGCGGGCCGGCACGTCGAACATTGCCGAGGTGCGGCGTGCCGCGCACGGCCTGCGCTACGATTCCCCGCAAGGGCCTGTGTGGATCGATGCCACCAACAACCACTGCGTCCTGACGCCGCGGCTCGCCGTTTCCAATGCGGAAGGACAGTTTGACATCTTCTGGGAAGCCGACTCTCCAGTTAAGCCAGATCCCTATCTGACGCAGCTCGACGTCGCCGTCAGCTCCGCGCGGGAGAGCGCGCGGGACGGAACGTTGCCGCAGGCGCCGCATTTGCGGGTGGTGAAATGAGCAAGCCGTCGTCATTCTCGCTGCGCGGACGCAAGGCGCTGGTTGCCATCAAGGATGAGCGTGATGCCTCGATCGTCCGCCGTCAGTTCGAGCGCCTCGGGATCGACATCGTCGCCTGGGAGCCCGGTGCCGCCATCGATTGCTGCCCGGACGTGACGCTGATCGATGATGAATTCCTGCCGTTGGCGTTGCCCGCCCAGCGCGCTTTCCCCGGGCGGGGTCCGATCATCGCCTTGATCGGCACGGAGACGCCAAGTCGCCTGAAGCTGGTGCTCGAGCTCGATCCGGCATCGTTCCTGGTCAAGCCACTGCGCTCGGCCGGCATCTATGCTGCGCTGGTGATGGCGTTCGAACGCAGCGAGCGCACCAGTGAACTCAAGCAACAGGTGCTCAAGCTCGAACACCGTCTCCGGTCGCGCCGTATCGTGCTCGCCGCCGTCCTACAGGTCATGCACTCGCATGCGCTGGCCGAGCCGGCCGCCTTCGCACTGATCCGGCGCGCCGCCATGGAACAGCGCAAGACGATCGAGGAACTCTCGGCCGAGATCACCGCCAGGGGCAGCCTGCCCCGCGCCACCGGCTGACGTCAGGCCTTCGCGATGACCATGCGCCAGAGCATCTCGGTGAGGACGGCATAGCCGTTCTCAAGGTCTCTTTCCGATGTGAATTCATGGGGGTTGTGGCTGAGCCCGCCTACGCTGGGCACAAAGATCAGCGAGGCCGGAATCCGCTTCTGGATCGCCAGGGCATCGTGCCCCGTGATGGTCTTGAGTGTCATCGCCTTGAAGCCGAGCTCGCCGGCAACGGCGCGCGCAAGCTCGACGCCAGCCGGGTCAAGCGAGACCCCTACCCTTCTCTCGTCGGCCGCGATCTTGACGTCCACTCCGAGCTCGCGGGCGTCGCGCGTGATCCGCTCGAGAAAACGGTCGCTGATCGCAAGCACCACGGCCTCATCCTCGTGCCGGATCTCGAACCACACCTGGGCTCGCCCCGCGACCACATTCGGCGAGTTCGGATAGACGCTGATGCGCGCGGCCGACGCATGCGCGCCAGCGCCCTCACGCGCCACTTCCTCGTAGAGTGCCTCGATCGCGCGCGCTGCGGCGCGCAACGCGTCGCGGCGGAGCGCCATCGGCATCGGGCCGGTGTGCGAATAATCGCCCTCGAACACGACCGATATCTTTCGCGTCATCCAGGCTCCCGCGACCGCCGCGATGTCGGCCGCCGCCTGTTCCAGGCGATCGCCCTGCTCCACATGCAGCTCGACATAGCGCACCGGGCGATACGCGAGCGGCGTGGTGCCGCGATAGCCGATCGTGGCCAAAGCATCGCCCAGGGAGATTCCGTCACCGTCCCGACAGGCAAGAGCCTCATCGAGACCCAGAGCGCCCGCGAAGACCGAGCTGCCGGTCAGGCTTGGCTGGAATCGGGCGCCTTCCTCGTTGGTCCAGTTCGCGACCGCCAGGTTTCGGCGCGCGGCGCCGGGTTCGGCGAGACAGCGCTGCCTGACCGCCTCGACCGCAAGCAGCCCCGCCAGCACGCCGTAGACGCCGTCGTAACGACCGCCCGTGGGTTGGGAATCCAGGTGCGAGCCCGCAATCACGATCTCATCCGAGGCGGACGCGAGGTTGGCGACGCCAAACATGTTGCCAACGGCGTCGATCCGGACATCGAGGCCGCGCTGGCGGATTTCCTGCTGGAAAAGATCCCGCGCGGCCTTGTCGGTCGAGGTCGCGGCAAGGCGGCAGACCCCCCCGTCATCCGTCGCGCCGATGGCCGCGAAGCGCGCGATCAACTCGGACAACGCGCTCATGGCCGCTCCCGTAGCTGCAACACCATCAGGTTCCGAGATCGCCGCGAATGGCCGCAAGCGTCAGCGTCTCGAATTCCGCTTCGGTCAGCTGCCGCGGATTGGCGCCCGCGGTCGGATCCTTCACGGCGTCCGCCGCGATCGTCTTGACGTCGGTTTCCTTGACGCCGAGCTCCGCCAGCGTGTGCGGCACGCCGAGCTTCTTGCGCAACGCGAGTATCCAGGACAGCACGGCATCGAAGTCGTGCTTCGGCAGGTTCAGCGCGCGCGCGATGTGCGGAATCTTGTCGGCGATCGCGCTCCTGTTGCAGACCAGCACATAGGGAAACACGACACCGTTGGTCAGCCCGTGATGGGTGTCGTATCGCGCGCCGACCGGGTGGGATACCGAATGGATCGCACCCAATCCCTTCTGGAAAGCGGTCGCGCCCATCGAGGCTGCCGCGAACATGTAGGCGCGCGCTTCGAGATCACGGCCGTTCTCGACCGCCCGCGGCAGATAGCTGTCGACGATCTTGATCCCCTCGAGCGCAATGCCGTCGGCGAGCGGATGAAACGCCTTGACGCAATAGGCCTCGAAACAATGCGACAGCGCGTCCATCCCGGTCGCCATCGTCAGGAATGGCGGAAGGCCGACCGCGAGCTCGGGATCCTCGATCGCGATTTTCGGCATCATCAGCGGATGGAAGATGATCTTCTTCTCATGGGTATCCTCGCGCGTGATCACGCCGGCGCGGCCGACCTCCGATCCCGTGCCGGCCGTGGTCGGAACCGCGACGATCGGTGCGATGCCGTCGGTGTTGGCGCGCGTCCACCAGTCGCCGACATCCTCGAAATCCCACACCGGCCGCGATTGCGGCGCCATGAACGCCACGCATTTGCCGACGTCGAGCGCCGAGCCTCCGCCGACCGCGATCACGCCGTCATGGCCGCCGGACTTGAACGCTTGCACACCTGCCAGCAGGTTGGCCTCGGTCGGATTGGTCTTGACGTCGGAGAAGACGCCGACCGGAATTCCCGCCGTGCGAACCCGCTCGACGATGCCGGCAATGAGATCGGTCTTTGCCAGACCGTGGTCTGTCACCAGCAACGGCTTGGTGAGGCCGTAGGTCTTGCAGGCGGCGGCGAGCTCGGCGATGCGGCCGGGACCGGCGATGATGCGGGTTGGAAAGTTCCAGCTGCCGGTGATCTGAACGTCCATGTCGTGCTCTCAATGCTCGATGCGAAGGTGGAAGGATTTTGGTCGGGTCATCGCCTCGAATCCGAGGCGCGACATGCTCGCGCCACGCCCGGTGTCCTTGACACCGGTCCAGGCAAGCGAAGGATCGACATAGTCGCAGCGGTTCATGAATACGGTGCCGGTCGCGACGCCGTCGCCGATACGTTCGGCAGCTGCGGCATCCTCGGTCCAGACCGAGGCGGTGAGCCCATAGGGGCTGTCGTTCATCAACGCGACGGCCTCCTGATCGGAGGCGACCTTCATCAGGCCGACCACGGGCCCAAAGCTTTCTTCCATCATCACCCGCATGGAATGATCGACGTCAACCAGGACCTGCGGCATCAGATACGCCGATCCGGTTCTGTCGGCGGGAAATCGTTTTGGGTCGATCAGCGGCCGCGCGCTCTTGGCCACAGCTTCCGCGACATGGCTGCGGACCGTGTCGGCAAAGCGCGTCGCGGCCATCGGGCCGAGCGTGGTGTCCGGCGACAGCGGATTGCCCAGTTGGTAGCGCGAGGTGAAGTCGGCAAACGCGTCGACGAAACGATCGTAGATCTGCTCATGCACGTAGATGCGCTCGATGCCGCAGCAGCATTGGCCGGAATTGAAGAAGGCGCCATCCACGAGCTGCTCGACCGCGTAGTCGAAGTCGGCGTCCGGCCGCACATAGGCGGGGTCCTTGCCGCCGAGCTCCAGCCCGAGCGTGATGAACGTGCCGGCTGCCGCGCGTTCGACGGCGCGTCCGCCGGCGACCGAGCCCGTGAAGTTGACATGGTCGACCGAGCGCGACGAGAGCAGCGCCTCGGTTGCGGCATGATCGAGCGTCAATGTCCTGAACAAGCCCTTCGGCAGGCCGACCTGGTCCATCGCCGCTTGGAAGCGTTCACCGACGAGCAGGGTCTGCGCCGCGTGCTTCAGGATCACGGCATTGCCGGCCAGCAGCGCCGGAACGACGGCGTTGATCGCGGTGAGATAGGGATAGTTCCACGGCGCGATCACCAGCACGATGCCGGCGGGCACGCGCTTGATCATGCGCCGGAAGCCGGTCCGCGGCGCCGGCACGATCGGCGCCAGCGCCTCGTCGCTGAGCTCGACCAGCCCGCGGACGCGCTCCTCCAGGCTGCGAAACTCGCCGCCATAGCGCACGGGCCGCCCCATCTGCATCGCAAGCTCCGGAACGACCGCATCGTTCTGCGCGCGCATCACGTCGAGGAAGGCCAGCATCTTGGCCTTGCGCTCGGCGAGCGGAACCCGCGACCATTGCTGTTGCGCGTGCCGCGCCTCGGCAAGCGCGGCCGCGATCTCCGTGGCGGTGGCGATAGGCCGACGGGCAAGCTCGCTGCCGTCGACCGGCGAAATACAGACGATGTCGTTCACGTGACGTCACTCATGGTGGGAGGAGAAAGAGCCGTTTCAGATGATCTCGAAGTAGCGCGCGAGCTCCCAGTCGGTGATCGTCTTGCGGAACTCGCGCTCTTCCCACTCCCGGGTCATGGCGTAGTGATCGACGAAGACGTCCCCGAACAGGCTGCGCGCCGCTTGCGAAGCGGTCAACCGCGCAGCAGCCTCGGACAGCGTGCGGGGAAATGCCCGCTCGGGCGGATGCTTGCCTTCATAGGCATTGCCCGTGATCGGCGCGCTCGGCTCGATCTTGTGCTCGATGCCCCAAAGGCCGGATCCGAGCGCGGCCGAGATCGCGAGATACGGATTGATGTCCGCGGCTGCGACCCGGTACTCGACGCGCTGGCTCGACGGCTTGCCCGGAATCACCCGGAGCGCGCAGGTGCGGTTTTCGATGCCCCAGGTGGCATCGGTCGGCGCCCAGAAGCCCGGCACTAGGCGCGAATAGCTGTTCACGGTTGAGGCGACCATGGCGAGCAGTTCCGGCAGCAGCGCCTGCTGGCCGCCGACGAACCATCGCATGATGTCGGACATGTTGCCGGGACGCCCGGCTTCGTGAAACACCGGCTTGCCGTCGCGGTCGCGCAACGACAGATGCAGATGCCCAGATTGTCCGGGATAGGCGTTCGACCATTTGGCCATGAAGGTGAGCATCTTGCCCTGGCGCTCGGCCCAGACCTTGGAGAAGGTCTTGAACAGCACGGCGCGGTCGGCGGCGCCGAGCGCATCGCAATACTGGATCGCCGCTTCCAGGACGCCGGGCCCGGTCTCGGTGTGCAGGCCCTCGATCGGCATGTCCATGTCGTCGCAAAGCTTCAGCAGCGAGCGATGGAAATCCGACTCCACCGAGGCGCGCAGCATGGAATAGCCGAACCAGCCCGGCGTGAGATTCTTCATGCCGCGAAAACCCTTTTCGCGCACGCTGTGCGGGGTTTCGTCGAACGCGAAGAACTCGAATTCCGCCGCGACCGACGGCGAAAACCCCATGCTTTGTGACCGTTCGATGACACGGCCAAGCAGCCGGCGCGGACACAGTTTGGCCGCCTCGCCCTCGAACTCACCGAGGAAGAACAGCATGTCGTCTTCCATCGGCAGATCGCGGCAGGTCGCTGGATCGACCCGGGCGGTCGCGTCGGGAAAGGCCGTGTGCCAGCCGGTGAATGTGCTGGCGTCGTACATCTGGTCGTTGGAATCCCAGCCGAAGATGATGTCGCAAAAGGCGAACCCGTTCTCCAGCGCACCGAAGAATTTGTCACGCGCGAGATATTTTCCCCGGATGACGCCGTCGAGATCGACGACGCCGAGCTTGACGTGGGACAGACCGCGCTGCTCGACCAGCGCTTTGGCGTCGGCAGCGGTTCTTACGCTTCTGGCGTTCATGGATTGCAAATCTCGGTGTTCACAAGCGTCGTGGATGGAGCCATGCGTCAGTACGGCGCGAGAATATCGCGCAGCTCCTCCTCGCAGGCGGCGAGAAACATGTTCGCGTGCTCCTTGCCGAAACACAAGGGCGGACGAATCTTGAGCGTGCTGCCAAACGGCCCGGCGGCACCGATCAGGAAACCGCGTTGACGCAGCCGGTTGATCAGGTAGCTCGCAAACTTCGGCGCGGGCTCCTTGCCGTCGCGATCGTGGACGAGCTCGAGCCCGATGAACAGGCCGGCACCGCGAACCTCACCGATTTCCATGTGACGATGCCCAAGCTCGCGCAATCCGTCCGTCAGGTAACGACCGACCTCACGCGCATTCTCGATCAAGCCCTCGTCCTCGATCACGTCGAGCACGGCATGGCCGGCGGCCGCAGCCACCGGATTGCCGCCGAACGTGTTGAAATACTTCACGTCCTCCGTGAACATGTCGAGCAGCGGCGCACGCATGGCGACGCCGCCCATCGGAAAGCCGTTGCCCATCGGCTTGCCCATGGTCACGATATCGGGGACGACGCCGTGGCGCGCGAAGCCCCACATCGCGGCTCCGGTTCGCCCGAAGCCGGGCTGCACCTCGTCGGCAATGAACAAACCGTGGCGTTCATGGACCAGCTTGACCGTCGGCCCGAGGAAGCCGGCCGGATCGGCATAGACGCCGTCGCTCGAAAAGATCGTGTCGACCAGCAGCGCGGCGAAGCCTGCGCCGCTTTGCTCCAGATCGGCGATCGCCGCGGCCACATCGTCGGCGAAGCGCTCGCCAGGATCGCGGTCGGGACTGCGCAGCCGGTCCGGCGCGGCGACCGCACGGACATGCGGCGGCAATGGCTGGCCAGGGCGCGCGGAGGGCGACACGTCGGTCACGGCGGCGGTGTTGCCGTGATAGGCCGTTTCCGTGACAACGAAGCCACTTTGGCCGGTCGCCGTCTTGGCGATCCGCAGCGCGAGGTCGTTGGCCTCGCTGCCGGTGCAGGTCAATACCAGATGCTCGACCTCAGGCGGAAATGTCGCCAGCAGCCGCTCCGCATAGGAATCGACGACGTCATTGAGATAGCGCGTATGGGTATTGAGCGCGCAGGCCTGGCGACGGATCGCCTCGACGACATGCGGATGCGAATGCCCGACCGACGGGACGTTGTTATAAAGATCAAGATAGCGCCGGCCCTCGACGTCGAACATGTAGACGCCTTCAGCCCGCTCCATTCGGATCGGCTCGCGATAGAACAGCACCGAGGCGCTGCCAAAGGAGCGCAGACGTCGCCGCACCGCCTCGCCGAGCTCCGCGTCCACCGACGACACCGAGCTCCGATCGAAGGCGTTCAGCGCCAGAATGTCTTTCTCGCTCCCCACCGCTCGTCTCTCCTGGCCCGCACCGGCAAGCCAATGCAGTCACTGCAGCGATGGTGCCGCTGCGGCTCCTGTGGCCAGCTTGGAATGATGTGCGAGTCCCCACAATCAAAAAGCAGATTGCAGGCAAGAGACATCGGAGCGTCAGGCATGCGACGCCTTCCACGATAATATTACAGCGATTTCAGTTGCTTAATAAATCGGCGCTGCTTCAGCAGGCAATCGCACGCACAAGAAATGGGGGATGTGCCACATAATTAGTGTGGACTCACAACTCTTCTTGAGGAACGATGCGCGAGGAGCCGGTGAGACATAGCCGAATGGCAAGCGAGCGCTTACAGACCAGCAACGCCCTTGCGGCCGACAGGCGGCCGCGCAAGGCAGATGGCGACCGCCTCTCGAAGCTCGAACGGCACCAGCACATCATCTCGCAACTCACGGCCGCCCCGACGCTGCGCGCCTCCGAGCTTGCGGCGGTGCTTGGCGTCTCCGGCGAGACCATCCGCCGCGATCTCATGGAGCTGCAGGAACAGAAGCTCATCAACCGCACCTATGGCGGCGCGTCCCGCCCGTTCGCGCTGGAGCCCGCCCTCACCGACCGCAAGGCGATCATGATCGCCGAACGCGAGGCGATCGCAGCCGTGATCGCCGACCTTGTGCTGCCGAATGAGGTCCTGATGCTTGCGGCCGGTGCGACCACCTTCCATGTCGCGCGGCGGCTTGCGGCCCGTGCGCACGATATCACGGTCATCACCCACGATTACGCGATCGCGGCGGCGCTGGCGGTGAATTCGTCGATCCGGGTGCTGTGCTGCCCCGGCCGCTATCACCCGACCGAAGGCTATGTGTTCGGCACCCAGACGATCGCCAGCATCAACAGCTATGAAGCCAATCGCGCCATCGTGGGCGCGACCGGCCTCAGTGCCCGCGGCGCCAACGATGCCGACGACGAGGCCGGCGCCATCTACGGCGCCATGGTGAAACGCGCGGCGGAAGCGATCCTTGTCGCCGACCATAGCAAGTTCGATCAGCGCGCGCTCACGGTGTTCGCGCAGTGGACCGATATCGACCGTCTGGTTACCGACCGACAACCGGAAGGGGCCCTGGCAACTGCTCTCCGTGAAGCCGGAACGGAGCTGATCGTTGCCGCAACCTGAGGAAGGCAAAGCCATGGCGCGCCTGACATCTCTCGCTTTCAGCAAGGAACCCGCCGGCCTCGATCATCATGAGGACGAGGGTCCCGGAGCCGATCAGCGAACCCGGATCGGACGGCTGGAGCTTGAAGTCATCGGACCAGGCCGGGTTTTTGCGCGCAACGGGGAGCACGCTGCGGGCACGGACGATGCATCCTACATGCTGATATTTCCGCTGACCGGCTGCGTCGCGTTCAGCCAGGACGGCCGCACCGGCATCGCCCGGCCGGGCGAATATGTCCTGCTCAGCGAACGCGCCTTCTACGAGTTGACTTCGGAGAGGACCGGCCGCTCGCTGATATTGCGGGTCCCGGCCGCCGAATTGCGCGGGCGGCTGGTCTCGATCGAGGACCACATCAGCCGGCGTTTCAAGCCGAACGAGAAAATGACCCGTCTGCTCGCCGGAATGATCCAGAGCGTGGCCGAGCTGTTCATCGAATCGCCGCCGCCGAACCCCCAGGCGCTCGCCACCGAGGTCGTCAGCTTCATTGCGCTGACGATCGGGTCGGAAGACCGGGGTGCCGCGACCGACGTGCGCAATGCGCGCTATCACCTGCGCCGCCGTATCGTCGATTTCATCGAGAGCCGTCTCGGCGATCAATCGCTGTCACCGAAGAAGATCGCTGCAAGCAGCCGGATTTCGCTAAGTTACCTCTACAGCCTGTTCAACGACAACGAGACCACGGTCAGCCAGTTCGTCCAGACCAAGCGGCTGCAACGCGCCTACGAAATCCTGGTTGCCGATCCGAAAGGCCATCGCACCGTCTCCGAGGTCGCCTACGAAGTCGGCTTCAAGAACGTGTCGCATTTCTCGCGCTGCTTCAGTCGCCATTTCAAGGTGGCACCGCGCGACGTTCGTCACCCACCGGCCGCGGCGCCGCCGCGCGCTGCGCGGGTGGCATCCTCCCCACGCGCGGCCTTCGGCTCCTCCTATTGGGAAGTCGACCAGCAGCGGCTTCACGAAACGGCGTAGAGCCCCCCTTTCCGCCAAGGCCAGGTGTCGCGCATCAGGGCGCGTCGGAGCGCTTTCCCTTGGAGCGATCATTGGACGACATGCAGGACACCCCATCCGCGAGCGAGCTCGCCGGGTTCTTTGATGGCCTCGCCGACACGGCCGGCCGGATCGCGCTGACGCATTTCCGCTCCAGTGGCGGTTTCGAGCGCAAGGAGGACTTGACGCCGGTCACGATCGCCGATCGCGCGATCGAAGTGGAATTGCGGCGATTGATCGGCGCACGCTTCCCCAAACACGGGATCCTCGGCGAGGAAGCCGAGCCGACCGTCGGCGACCGCTACACCTGGTATCTCGATCCAATCGACGGAACGAAGAGCTTCATCTCGGGAATGCCGCTGTTCGGAACGCTTGTCGCGCTTGCAGACGAAAGGGAGGAGACGGTTGTCGCAGGGATGATCGACATGCCGGCGCTGGCCGAACGGTGGTATGGCACGCCGCGAGGCACCACCTTCAACGGCAGGCCTGTCCGCGTAAGCCGTACCGCAAAGCTGGAAGACGCCCAGATCTACACATCCTCTCCCGACTTCTTTACGCCACAGGACTGGGCTCGATACGACGCGCTCAGCCGGAAGGCGATGTTCCGGCGATTTGGTGGCGACTGCTACCAATACGGCCTGCTGGCGTCCGGCCACTGCGATCTCGTCGTCGAGACGTCGCTCAAATCGTTCGATTTCATGGCGCTGATTCCCGTGATCGAAGGCGCCGGTGGCATCATTCGCGACTGGGAAGGGCAGCCGCTGACGCCGAGCTCCGATGGGCGCGTCGTTGCTGCCGCCAATGAGAGCCTGCTCAGGCAGGCCCTCGCTGTCCTCAAGCAACAGGATTAGACGAGCCGCAGCCAGCTGTCCCAGCGCGGGTCAAACATCACGTCGCGGGCCCGCATGTATTTCCAGACGCCGTACTTCTGATAGTCGAAGTCCCAATCCTTGAGCTTGCGGTTGACCACCGCCCATGAGGCCCATTTCATGTCGGCGAGCGCGCGGTTGAGGATGACGCGCGCGATCATCTGCGGACGCACCTCGCCGAGATATTGCTCGATCAGAGCTTCCGTCAAATGCTCGTCGAAGAACATCTCGGCAAACAGCACACCAAGCTCATAGCTGCGCTCGTTGTTGGAGGCGAACTCGTAGTCGATCAGCTTCATCGGCCTCGGAGCGCCCGCCTCCGCGGAAATCAGGAAATTGCCCGGCATCGGATCGTTGAAGCACGGCACCAGGTCGAGACCCGACGCTATGAACGCCGCCTTGGCCTGACCATAGCGGTGCAACAGCCAGGGCATGTCTGCGGGGAAATGCGAGCCCAATTGCCTGCCCTGCCCGACATGCTCTTCGATCATGTCGAAGATCGTCTTGGTTTGAGCCAGCTTCGGCCCGGCATGCAGGCGGCGATACAGGTCGAGAACGTCGGACTGGATGGTGCCGTCGCCGAAATCGGCGTTGGTGCAGGCGCGATAGCCCTCCAGAAACTCGCTGACCTCGAGCCCATCCGCCGGGTCGAAGAAGACGACCTCGGGCGCAACGCCGATGGCATGGGCATTGCGCGCCGCTTCATTCGCCGTCACACGATCGATGAACATCTCGGAGCCCTCGCCGGGCACCTTGACGAAGTAGCGACGCGCGTCGCCGTCGATCTCGACCAGCCAGTTCTGGTTCATCAGGCCGCCCACCAGCGGTGTGTAGGCCGCCGCCCGGCCGCGCCACTGCGGCACGCGCCCGATCGCGCCTTCGGCATTGCGTTCGTGGATCGTGGTCGCTTCGCCGACCGCTCTGCGGACTGTCATCCGATCCTCCGAAGCATTTCGCCAAAGCGCGGCTCCCGGACCGCCATGCGGCAGCGCACGAAGCGCCAGCTCGCGAATTTGTAGAACTCGAGCGTGTTGCGCGCCGACTTGGCCGCGAGCAGCGCGCCGATCAATCCCCAGCGCAAATCATCCGCCACGCCGTAGATGCGCGCCCGGTTGAAGGCCGTCTCCTCGAATTTGCCGGTGCTGCGGATGAAAGCGTCGCGCGCCTCCGGCTCCTGCGCAAAGGCCTCGACCAGGAAGCTGCCGAGGTCTTCGAGCGGATCGGCCGTGGTCGCGCGATCCCAGTCGATCAGGCGGACCTCGCCGGCGTCGCTGATCAGGATGTTGGAGACATTGCCGTCGCCATGGATCGGCACCGGCGCGATATCGAGCTCGCGGAAGGCCGCGGCGGCGAAGCGCAGTTCCTTGACCAGCCATTCGATGTCCGACGGCAACTGGGCGCTTGCAGACACCGCACCTGCATGGAAATGCTCGATCTCGTCGAACACTCCCTTGCGACGCGGCAGCGGCGGACCGGATTGGAACAGGCGTCGCGCCGCCATCACCGCGTCGACGATTTTGGGCTCCAGCATCCGCTCCAGCGTTCCAACCCGCCATCCCTGGTTCAGGTCTTCCATCACCAGCAGGCCGGCGATCGGATCGGCAATCAGCACCTTCGGGCCGATGCCGAGATCGGACGCGCGCCGGGCTGCCTCGAAGGCACAGGCCACGTCGATATAGAGCGCGGCATCGCGGTCCATGCATTTGATGAAGATGCTGCCGCCGCCTTTCCTGGTGGCGCGCCAGGGAGCGCCGTCGACACCGCGCCAGCTCGGCGATGCCAGGATCGGGATCGCAGGCTCGATGACGATTTCGGCGGCCTCCCATCCGGGAAGTCCGGCGATGCATGTCCGGATCGTGGCGAGTTCGGCTCCAGATTGACCCATGGTGACGCGTGATCTCTCGGGATTGTCATGTGGCAGGTAATTGGTGCCCACCAAATTTGATCAAGACACATGCAAAAGGGATGCCTCGCGCTCCACCAAATCATGCCCTTGAAGCGGCGGCTCTACCCCACTGAAGGTCATTTTCGCTATCCCGACATGGAGTTCGAGACACCATCCATCGAGGCAGAGAATGTCGACCACTGAACTGATCGCGATGAGCCTTGCCGAGTTGACCGATGCATACGCATCGCGCGCGCTGTCGCCGGTCGAGGTCCTCCAGGCGGTGCTTGATCATGCCGAGGAGGTCAATCCCGCGATCAATGCGCTGTTCAGCTTTCGCGCCGACGCCGCCGTCGCGAGCGCACGACGATCCGAAGGGCGCTGGAAGGCCGGCACTGCGCTGGGTCCGCTTGACGGCGTCCCGATGACGGTCAAGGACAGCGTCGCGATGATCGGCTGGCCCTATTTTCACGGCATCGGCGCCAATCGCGCGCTGCCGCCGTCGACCTACGATTCGCCGCCGGCGATCGCGCTGCGCGAAGCCGGCGCGGTGATCTTCGCCAAGACCACGATGCCGGATTGCGGCCTGATGGCCTCGGGCCTCAGCTCGCTGCACGGCGTCACGCGCAATCCCTGGGGGCTCGCCTGGAATACCGGCGGCTCATCCGCCGGCGCGGGCGCATCGGTCGCGGCCGGTGCGGGCTATGTCTCTGTCGGAACCGATATCGCAGGCTCGGTCCGCCTCCCGGCCTCGCATTGCGGCCTGGCCAGCCTGAAGCCGACCCACGGACGGGTACCGCATCTGCCGGCCGATACCATGCGCATGGCCGGCCCGATGGGCCGAAGCGTCGACGACATCGCACGCCTGCTGACGGTACTGACGCGCCAGGACGAGCGCGACACCTGGAGCCTGCCCGCCGACGGCACGCACTATCATGAGCGGCTCGGGCGCGACGTGAAAGGCTTAAGAATCGGTGTCCTCACCGACATGGGTTTTGGCATGAAGCCTGAACCTGATGTGCGCGACGCAGTCGCGGCAGCCGGACGGCTGCTTGCGGGCGCGGGCGCCATTGTCGAGCCGTTCGTCTCGCCGCTCGACTATGACGCCTACGCGGCGATCGACCTGTTTTTGCAGGTCCGTGGCCATCTCGAATACACCTCGCTGCCCCGACACGACGACACCGCACACGACATCAATCCTTACGTCCGCGCCTGGTGCCTCGACGGAGCCAAGCACTCGGGTGCCGACCTGTATCGGGCGATGGGCCGGATCGCGAAGATGAAATCCGAGCTGCTGGCGGCTTTCGTCGGCTGGGACTATGTCATTGCGCCGACGCTGCCGGTGGTGAATTTCCCGGCCGAAGAACCCGGCGTCTCGCGGGAGACGCCGCTCGCGCACACCCTGTTCACCGCCATGTTCAACCAGACCTGCCAGCCTGCGTCGACGGTCTGCATGGCGTTCGGTTCGCACCATCTGCCGATCGGCGTGCAGGTCATCGGTCACCGCTTCGACGATCTCGGCGTCCTGCAGGTGACGAAGGCGTTGGAGGATCTGCGCCAGGTTACGATGGACTGGCCGTTCAAGCCGCGTCCCTGACCGTCAGGCTGCCGCCTTGGCCTGGTCGCCGTCGAGCAGATGACAGGCGGCGAAGCGGCCGGGCAGATGCTCGACCAGCTTCGGCGTCTCGATCGAGCAGCGCCCGAACGCCTTCGGACAGCGCGACGCAAAGCTGCATCCGGCAGGGATGTCGATCGGACTTGGCGGCTCGCCCTCCAGCAGGAAATCGGACGGATCGAACGGCTTGTCCTCCAGCGTCGGAGCTGCCGACAGCAAGGCCTTGGTGTAGGGGTGCTGCGGGTCGAAGAACAGCTCGCGGTTATCGGCGATCTCGACCATCTCGCCGAGATACATCACGGCAATCCGGGTGCACACCTTACGCACCATCGCCAGATCGTGGGAGATGAAGACGTAAGTGAGGTCGTTCTTCGCCTGCAGCTTCGAGAACAACTCGATCAACCGGCCCTGCTCGCGCTGATCCAGCGCCGTCAAAGTCTCGTCGAGGATCAGGAGTTTGGGGTCGAGGATCAGCGCCCGCGCGATCGAGATGCGCTGCCGCTCGCCGGTCGAAAGCGCGTTCGGCAATTGATCATAAAGCTCGGCGGCAAGGCCGACCTCGGCCATCGCGGCAACGACCCGGCGGCGTAGCTCGGTCCGCGGAATCTTGCCGCGGATCAGGAGACTCTCCTCGATCATGCGGCCGACCGTGGTGCGCGGCGGCAAGGCATTGTAGGGATCCTGCAACAGCAGCTGGAACTCGTTGCGCTTGCGGATCAACTCCCGCGACGACAACGTTCCGAGCGACGTGCCGTTGAGAAGGATACCGCCATCGTCGGGAGCCTCCAGCCAGGCCAGCAGCCGGGTCAAGGTCGACTTGCCGCAGCCGGATTCGCCGACGATCCCGAAATTCTCGCGCGGCATGATGTCGAGCGTCACTCCTCGCACGGCCTGCACGTTGCTGTAGGTGTTGAAGGTGCCGCGCTTGCGGGCGCGATAGGTGCGATGGACGTTCTGCACCTGCATCAGCGGCACTTCGCCCTCGGCCTGGCGGCGGGCAAGCGGACCCTCGGTCGTGGTCCACATCCGCGGCACGCTCGCAATCGCCTTGCGCGTATAGTCGGTCTGCGGGGATGCCAATAGTTCGGCGAACGGCTGCTGTTCGATGAACCGGCCCTGGTGCAGCACCGCCGTCCGGTCGCCGAACTGGCCGAGCGTCGACAGCGACGACGACAAATAGATCGTCGCCATCTTGTGACGCGTGCAGAGATCGTGGAGCAGCGCCACGATCTGTGCCGCGATCGTGACATCCAGCGGCTGGGTCACGTTGTCGGCGATGAGGACCGCGGGCTCGGCGCAGATCGCATCCACGATCATCGCACGCTGCATCATGCCGCCGGAGAATTTTGCGGGATAATCCCAGTAGCGCTCCTTCGGCGACGGGATCCGCACCTCGCTGAGGAGCTGGATGACCCGCTCCCGGCACTCCCGCCCATTCCATTCCGGCCTGACGCTGTGCAGCTTCTCGGCGATCTGGGTCCCGACCGGCATGGTCGGATCGAGCGAGCTCTGCGGCTTGGAGCCGATATAGGCGATGTCGCGGCCGATACGGACCTCCCGCGCGCCGGCGCCGAGAATGTCGTTGCCGGCAAAGGCGACCCGTCCAGCATGATATTGCAGGCTCTCCGGCAGCCAGTTCGCCAGCGCGCGGCTGAGCACCGTCTTGCCGGCGCCGCTCTCGCCGTAGATGCCGAAGATCTCGGATGTGCTGAGGCGGAAGTTGATGCGGTCCAGAATCGGGGTTGCGCCCGGCGCCGTGGCGCCGACCGTCAGATCTTCGACCTCGAGAATGAGCGAGGCATCCATGTCAGAGACCTCCATAGATCCGGTTGCGCGCCTTCTCCAATGCCGACCCCATCAGGTTGATCGAAGTCAGCGCGACGGCGAGGAAGATGCCGGGGAAGGTCCCGATCCACCATGCATTGAGCAAATATTTGCGGGAATCGGCGATGATGCTGCCGAAGCTCGGCGTCGGCGGCTGGATGCCAAGCCCGAGAAAGCCGAGGATGGCCTCGAAGATCATCATGCGCGCGACGTCGAGCACCGCGACAAAGGCGATCGGCGGCAGGATGTTCGGCGCTGCGAACAGCAGCAGGATACGCCAATCCCCTGCCCCCAGCACGCGCAAGCCACGGACATATTCCTTGCCGCGCTCGGCGACAGCGGCACTTCGCGCCACCCGCGCGTAGAGCGGCCAGCCGGAGAGCGCCAACACGATGATGATCGTCGGCACCGTCGGCCGCGACACGCCGAGAATCGTGATCGCCAGGATGATCATCGGAATCGAGAGCTGGGCGTCGGTGATCCGCATGATGATGGTATCCCACCACTTGCCCTTGAAGCCTGCGAACAGGCCGAGCCCGCAGCCGATGATGAAGATGAGCAGCACGGTGACGACGCCGATCAGCAGCGAATAGCGCAGGCCGATCAGGCTGCGCATCAGCATGTCGCGCCCGAGCTGGTCGGTGCCCAGCGGATGATCCCAGGTCCACTTGTCGCCGAGGAAGGCCGGCGGCAGAAACTTGTCCTTCACCACCATCTTGGTGGCGCTGATCGACGAGACCTCGGGATAGATCGCCGAGGCGAGCAGCAGCAGGACGAAGATGCAGAGGCCGATCTTGAAGCTCGGCATCCGCCATGCCGCGGCCATGATCCGCCGGTTGACGGACCGGATGCGCGCCGGCCGGCTTTCGGGCTCCGCAGCGACGATGGTGGTGGCCGTCATGGTCAGATCTCCACCCGCGGATCGATCAGATAGGCGACCAGGTCCACGATGATGTTGATGAATACAAAGACGGCGCTGGTGGTGATGGCGATGCCCTGGATGACCGGAAAATCACGCCCGACGACGGAGACGACGGTCAGATTGCCGAGACCGGGATAGTCGAAGATGTATTCGATCACCAGCACGCCGCCGATCAGCGTCGAGAGCTGGATGCCGAGCAAATTGACCAGCGGCACCGCCGCGTTGCGCAGCGCATGTGAATAGACGATGCGGCGGCGCGACAGGCCGCGGACCCGCGCCTCATCGATGAAGGAAGATTGCATCACCTCGCCGAGCGATGTCGTCAGCGTGCGGATGATGAACGGCGCGATCTCGACCGCGAGCACGATCGCCGGCAGGATCACGTAGGAGAATCCCTGGTAGCCGAGCGCCGGCAGCAGCTTCAGCTTGACCGACAGGAACAGGATCAACACGATCGCGAGCCAGAAGTTCGGGATCGACACGAACAACGACTGCACGCCGAACGCCACCGCATTCTGCCAGCGATGCTGATGCAGCCCGCCCGCAAGGCCAATGGGAAACGAGATCAACAACGCGAACAGCAGCGCCATGCCGCCGAGCTGCAGCGTGAACGGCAGGCGTTCGAGAATGAGGTCGACCACCGGCGCCATGTCCGATTTGGTCGGGTCGATGTATTGACCCCCGGTCGCGATCATGCCGCTGCGCGGCCGCAGATAGGACTGCCCGAGATCCCCCTGCGCCAGCCCGCGCATGTAGCGGCCGTACTGCACGATGATGGGGTCGCGCAGCCCCATCTTGGTCGCCACCTTCTCGACCACGTCGGCTGGCGCCATGCCGCCGACGATCAGGCGCACCGGATCGCCGGGCACCACACGCAACAGCGTGAAGATGATCAGTGACGTGATGAAGACGATCAGGATGCCCTGTGCGATCCGCTTGACCAGGAATTCCAGGATCAACATCGAGAAGAGCTATCCTTGCATTGGGTCAGGGAGTTCCGGCAGGCCAGGTTGTCGGGCCTGCATTTGGTCAGGGAGTCCGGCAGGCCGGGTCGTCCGGCCTGCATTTGGTCAAGGAGTCCGGCAGGCCGGGTCGTCCGGCCTGCCGGAGCAATCATCATGCCAGAGTGGCCTTGCTCATGTCCTGCATGCCGTTCGGATAGATGTAGAGGCCATCCAGTTTCTTGCTGTAGGCATGGATGAAGACCGACGTGAACAGCGCCAGCGCCGGCGCCTTCCTGGCGATGGTCGGCAGCGTCTCGGTCTGCAGGATCTTCTTGCGCTCCTCGATCGACGTCGCGTTGCGCTCCTTGTCGAGCACCGCATCGATGTCCTTGTCGACGATGCCGGTGATCCGCTTCGACGACGAATGGAAGTGGGTGCGTATCACCAGATCCGGCTCGGGCGAGCCGGTGCACCAGCCGCAGTCGATCATGTTGCCCTCGCCGCCGCCCGGCTTGTCATAGAGCAGGTTACCCCAGGCTGCGACTTCGAGGGTCTGGAGATTGACCTTGAAGCCCTGCTCCTGAAGCATGCCGGTGATCAGTTCGGCGTATTCCTTGGTCTTGGGATAGAAGCCGACCGACGTGTAATAGGTCAGCTCGGGCAGGCCCTGCCCCTTGGGATAGCCGGCTTCCGCGAGCAGCTTCTGCGCCTTGTCCGGATCGAACTCCGGATAATCGGCGACCTCGGTGTAGCCGAACTTCACCGGCGAGATGTGAGCTTTCGAGTAGGTGCCGGAGACGCCGAGCACCTCGAGCACCTGCTTGCGGTCGATGGAGTGG
Source organism: Bradyrhizobium genosp. L (assembly GCF_015624485.1). Classification (NCBI taxonomy): domain Bacteria; kingdom Pseudomonadati; phylum Pseudomonadota; class Alphaproteobacteria; order Hyphomicrobiales; family Nitrobacteraceae; genus Bradyrhizobium; species Bradyrhizobium genosp. L. The sequence goes on along the minus strand of NZ_CP061378.1, from coordinate 2,388,322 downwards.
CAGGCCGCCAGCCGGACGCGCGGATCGTCGAACGGCTTCTTGGAGCAGCGGAAGAAGAGATATTTGTTCTCCACCGAGATCGCCTTGTGGATGTTGAAGCGCGCATCCTTGGCGATGGTCTCGACCTGCTCCTGCTCCAGCCGCTCGATGATATCGGCCTCGCCGTTCAGGAGTGAGAGCGTCCGCGTCGTGGTGTCACCGACGAAGTGATATTCGACGCCGGGGATCTTCGGCGCGCCAAGGTAGAAATCGGCATTGGCCGCGAGAACGGTGGTGTCACCCTTCTGCTCGACATATTTGTACGGACCGGTGCCGTTCATCCGCGCCGACAGCTGGGCCTTGTTGGCGACGTCCTTGGCGGCCATGATCGGCAAGAAAGAGGAGAGATAGTAGTACAGCGTCGCCGGATAGCCTTGCGCCTTGGTGTTGATGTGACAGGTGTGGTCGTCGACGACATCGACCGACACGAGGCCCGGATACCACTGCGCCGGCCGATCCGGCTGACAGCCATATTCATAAGTCGCCTTGACGTCGGCCGCCGTGAACGGCGTGCCGTCGTGAAACTTGATGCCCTTCCGCAGCTTCACTTCCATCGTGTAGGTGTCGATCGGCTTCATCGATTCAGCGAGCTCGAAGATCAGCTCATCCGGCTTCTCCGGCCGCATCGGCGCCCGGGTCAGATAGCCGAAGACGAAACCCTCGACGATGAGCTGGCCGAGATTGGTGTGAGTCGTCGGATCCCAATTCCCGGTCAGCGCTTCGGCGCCGAGAAAGCGCAGCGCCTTGCCGTCGGCGGCAAAAGCCGAGCTCATCAGAAAATCGGGATTCACCCGGCCGAAGCCGAACGCTCCGGCACCGGCAAGCCCCCCTAGCATCAAGTCTCTGCGGTTGATCATATGCTATCCCCTCGTGATATCGGCGACGCTGAAAGTGCTCTCCCGAGATCGCGAGGCATTCAGCTGTTTCGATCCTCCAGCGTAACGTGCAAAGCGTAGACCAAAGGCCGAAAAGCCCCGATTTCTGCTGCTCCACGATTCCGTTGCTGACGCTCCCGGGTGCGGCGGTTTCGCGCAGCGATTTGTGATCGCACGAGCGGCCTCGCTCAACTGCGAGGCATGCGCGCCTCCGCCATGTGCAGCGCGTGGATGATCAGGCGCCGGCACGATCATGTGTCGCTGCGCGTCGCGGATCGCTTGCCGAGTGTCCCATCACCGAATTTTCGCTTGACGTACCGGCCCTGCGATAATGTAATATGATATAACTTCGCAGTCGCCGCCAAGCGGCGGGCTGCAAAGCAAGCTAGAACTTGCATGAAGAGCAAATGAGGAACCTGCGCGCCTGTTGCGCGCGACAGCCCGAGGGAGAGCGCGTGCATGTCCAAGCTCAGAATCCGCGTCGACCAGGACAAATGCCAGGGTCACGCCCGCTGCAAATCGCTCGCCCCTGAACTGTTCGAGCTCGACGAATACGGCAACGCCCATGAAGCCGGCGACGGCTCGGTGCCCGCCGGGCTCGAGGACAAGGCCTGGCTTGCGCAGACCAATTGCCCGGAAATCGCGATCGAAGTCACCGAGGAATAACCCCGGCCGACGATGGCGGCTACGGCCTCCATTGAGCCGCGTCTGATCGAACGAGAAGGAAACGAGCCGATGTCCGATTCCCCGTCCGCAAGCTATCTGCCCGAGCATCCCCCGGTCACCGACTGGGTCAATGATTTCGACCACACCGATCCGGTCTGGACCGAAGATCCGTTTCCGATCTGGGAGACGCTGCGCGCGACCTCTCCCATGGTGCGGACCGAGCGCTTCCTCGGCTGCTACCTGCCGACCACCTATCAGGCGGTGAAGGAGATCGCCTACGACACCGAGCATTTCTCCTCGCGCCGCGTCATCGTGCGCGACGTCCGCCCCGACATCACCGCGCGCGCGCCGCCGATCACCTCCGATCCACCGGAGCACAAACCAGCCAAGCAGGTCTTGCTGCCGCCGTTCACGCCGGACGCGATGAAGCGGCTCGAGCCGCGGGTGCGCGCGATCTGCAACGAGCTGATCGACGAGTTCATCGATGACGGCGGCTGCGACGCCGCGGCCCGCTACACCAAGAACATTCCGGTGCGCGCCATCGCGCACATGCTCGGCATCCCCGAGAAGGACGGCGACCTCTTCATCAAATGGATCCACCAGATCCTCGAGCTCGGCATCAAAGACGACAACGAGTTGATGAGCGGCGTGCGCGAGATGACCGGCTACTTCATGGCCCATCTCGAGCAGCGCAAGCGAGAGCCGGGCGACGATCTGATCTCGCAGCTGCTGCGGGCGAAGGGCCCCGGCGGGCAAGCGCTCACCGACGAACACGTGCTCGGCTCCCTGCGGCTGCTTCTGATCGCCGGCATCGATACCACCTGGAGCGCAATCGGCTCATCGCTCTGGCATCTCGCCCGGACGCCGTCGGATCGCGAGCGCCTGATCGCGCAACCCGAACTGATGCCTACTGCGATCGAGGAATTCTTGCGCGCCTTTTCTCCGGTGACGATGGCGCGCGAGGTGATGAAGGAGACGACGATCTCCGGCTGCCCGGTCAAGGCGGGCAACATGGTGCTGCTGTCGTTCCCCGCCGCGAACCGCGATCCCGCAATGTTCCCCGACGCCGACAAGGTGGTGATCGACCGCAAGGAGAACCGCCACGCCGCCTTCGGTCTCGGCATCCATCGCTGCGTCGGCTCCAATTTGGCACGGATGGAGATGCAGGTTGCGATCGAGGAATGGTTGAAACGGATTCCGGACTTCCGCCTCGACCCGGCCGGCAAGGTCACCTGGTCGGAAGGCACCGTGCGCGGCCCGCGTCAACTGCCGATTCTGTTCGGCAAAAGCGGCTGAGGGCCCGCGAGAAGTTACATCCCGGCACCCAAATGAGGTAGCTTGCCCCGGAATCAAACCAAAGAGTTCCGGGGGAGGCTACGACATGTCCGAACAAATCGCACCCGCGAGCGATCGTCTCGACGTCCACGACGTCGAGCGGCGGATCAAGTCGATCTTCATCGGTTCGGTCGGCAATCTCGTCGAATGGTATGATTTCTACGCCTATACAGCGTTCGCGTTGTATTTCGCGCCGGCGTTCTTCCCGCACAGCGACCCGGTGGTACAGCAGCTCAATGTCGCGGTGCTGTTCGCCGCGACCTTCCTGATGCGGCCGCTCGGCGGTTGGCTGTTCGGCTTCATCGCCGACCGCTATGGCCGGCGGCTGTCGCTGACCCTGTCGGTCGTCTGCATGTGCTTCGGCTCGCTGATCATCGCGGTGACGCCGACCTACGCCACCATCGGCTTCGCCGCGCCCGCGATCCTGGCGCTGGCCCGCGTGATCGAGGGACTGAGCCTGGGCGGCGAATACGGCGCCAGCGCCACCTATCTCAGCGAGGTGGCGGATCCCAAGCACCGCGGCTTCTATTCCAGCTTCCAGTACGTCACGCTGATCGGTGGCCAGCTCACCGCCATCATCGTGCTGTTGCTGCTGCAGAAGGTGTTCTTGACGCCGGACGAGCTGAAGGCCTGGGGCTGGCGCATTCCGTTCGTGATCGGCGCCGGGCTTGCGATCATTGCCGCCGTGATGCGACGCGGACTGCATGAGACCGAGGCGTTCGAGGAGGCCAAGAAGGTCAGCAAGCCGACCGGCTCGATCGTGGGGCTCTTGAACTATCCGCGCGAATTGCTGCTGGTGGTCGGACTCACCGCCGGCGGCACCGCGGCGTTCTACACCTTCACCACCTATATGCAGACCTTCGTCAAGCTCTCGGTCGGGCTGACCGAGGACCAGACCACGTTCGTGATCTTCGGGTCGCTGATCTTCGCAACCTTCCTGCAGCCGATCTATGGCGCGCTCTCCGACCGTATCGGCCGCAAGCCGCTGCTGATCTTCTTCGGCGTCGTCGGCACGCTGGCGACGGTGCCGATTCTGACCGCGCTGAAGGACACCAAGTCGCCCTTCGTCGCCTTCCTCCTGATCTGCGGCGCCTGGATCTTCGTCGCCGGCTATACCTCGATCAACGCGATCGTGAAGGCCGAGCTGTTTCCGACCAACGTCCGCGCGCTCGGCGTCGGCCTGCCCTATGCCATCACCGTGTCGATCTTCGGCGGTACCGCGCCCGCGGTGGCGCTGGCTTTCAAGAGCGCCGGCCACGAGGACTACTTCTATTACTACCTCAGCGGCATGATCTTCCTGTCGCTCCTGATCTATGCGACCATGCGCGACACCAAGCATGAATCCGCGATGCATCGCCACGAGTAACGGCGGGACGCCCATGACCGACGAGCCGCCCGCCGACAGCAAACTGACGCAGAGCAAGCAACGCTGGGCGCGCGAGGGCAAATTCCTCACCGGCAGGCACGCCCGCCCCGAGGAAGCGCGCCTGCCGCCCGGCCAGCATCTGACCCGGGACTGGCCGGTGCTCGACCTCGGAATGCTGCCCAACGTCACGCAGGCGCGCTGGCGGCTCGACGTCTATGGCGCGGTCGAGCAGACAATCTACTGGAGCTGGGCGGAGTTCATCGCACAAAGGCAGACGCAGTTCGTCTCCGACATCCACTGCGTCACGACCTGGTCGCGCTACGACAATCAGTGGGAAGGGCTCGCCACGCGCGACCTGCTCGCTGCCTGCCGGCCGCGCGACGAGGCGCGCTTCGTCGTGCTGCATTGCTATGACGGCTATACGACAAACCTGCCACTCGAGGACTTTGCCGCCGAGGACGCGCTGCTCGCGCATAGCTGGTCGGGCCAGCCGCTCGAGCAGGAGCATGGCGGGCCGGTGCGGCTCGTGGTGCCGCATCTCTATTTTTGGAAGAGCGCAAAATGGCTGCAACGCATCGAATTCGTGAGCGAGGATGCGCCGGGGTTCTGGGAGGTGCGCGGCTATCACAATCGCGGTGATCCCTGGGCCGAACAGCGCTATTCTGGCGACTGACAACCACCAACCATGATGGAGCCTGCCCGTGCCGCACGAACGCTTTCAATTCACCGGTGTGGGCGGCCATCAGCTTGCCGCAGCCCTTGATACGCCCGACGGCCCGATCAAGGCGTATGCGCTGTTCGCGCACTGCTTCACCTGCGGCAAGGACGTGCTGGCGGCCAAGCGCATCGCGGTGGCGCTGGCGGCAAAGGGCATTGCGACGCTGCGCTTCGATTTCACCGGTCTCGGCTCCAGCGAGGGTGATTTCGCCAACTCGACCTTCTCGTCCAACGTTGCCGACCTGGTCCGCGCCGCCGACCATTTGCGCGAGACGCGGCAGGCGCCTGCGCTCCTGATCGGCCACAGCCTCGGCGGGGCCGCGATCCTCGCGGCCGCTGGCCAAATTCCCGAGGCGAAGGCGGTCGCCACCATCGCCGCGCCCTCCGATCCCGCCCATGTCACGCATTTCTTCAAGGACCGGATCGAGGACATCCGCGCGCAGGGTGAAGTCGAGGTGTCGCTCGCCGGCCGCCCGTTCCGCATCAAGCGCGAATTCCTCGATGACGTCGCCGAGCAGACCCTGATGACGCAGGTGAAACAGCTGCACAAGGCGCTGCTGGTGATGCACTCGCCGACCGACGACACCGTCGGTATCGACAACGCCACCAACATCTTCATCGCGGCGAAGCATCCCAAGAGCTTCGTCTCGCTCGCCGGCGCCGACCATCTGCTGAGCGGCAAGCAGGACGCCGCCTATGTCGCCGACGTCATCGGCGCCTGGGCCGAGCGCTATGTCGATCTCTCGGCGGCACAGCCGGCAGCGAGCAGCGAGGCCGCCCCGCGCAACGTCGTGGTGCAGGAGACCCGCAACGGCAAGTTCCAGCAGATCGTCACGTCGGGCCCGCACCGCCTGCTGGCCGACGAGCCGGTCGCGGTCGGAGGCCAGGATAGCGGCCCCGGGCCGTATGATTTCCTGCTCACCGCGCTCGGCGCCTGCACCTCGATGACGATGCGGATGTATGCCGACCGCAAGTCGCTGCCGGTCGACCGCATCACCGTGACGCTCCAGCACAACAAGATCTATGCGAGAGACTGCGAGGAATGCGAAACGCGCGAAGGCATGCTCGATCAGATCGACCGCGTCATCAAGATCGAGGGTGCACTCGACGCCGACCAGCGCAAGCGGCTGATGGAGATCGCCGACAAGTGCCCGGTGCACAAGACGCTGACGTCGGAGGTCCGGATCGTCACCAAGGCCGCGGAGTAAGCCTGCCACGCGGCAAGATGGGCCACCCCGCAGTGGCGCGCCAAAAATATCGAAAAACAACCCCATGCAAAGGAGCCGGCGGCCGCCGGCGTTTGAAAAAGGCAACTGTCCGTAGCGGGTGAAGATGTCGTGTTTTTGTAGCTCGTGATCTGTCGCCTTCGTTTCAGATTGGCAGGGGAGCCGGAAGGCGTGGACGGCATTCCCTGATTGATCATGCCACGGCTGTTGCGGCGGTTTTAGCCCTGCGGGTGGGTTTCTTTGTTCGACTTGCAGCCGGTTTCTCCGCCCCGACCCGCGCTGTCTCGACGGCGGCGCGCGCAGGAGCGGTCAAGGACGCGCGCTTGCGCGCCCGCCAGGGCTTGTCCTTGACGGCTGCGAGCACGCTGCCAGGCTGGGGCGCGTCGGGGCTGATCTGCTGTCCGTCGGCGCTGAACATCGCCAACCGATGCGGCCCGAGGAACACGCTGAGGGTGCCATCGGGATACTCATGGAGGCGCACCACGGCCTTGACGAAGTGCGGCCTGAGCCGGCTCTGCGGCAACTGCAACCGCCGACCGTTCCATGCAACGGTGTTATCGTTGGCGACGGTTCGCTCCTCGATCACGCACAGCGCCTCGCGCCAGGCCTCATGCCGGTCGGCCACGAATGCACTGCCTTCCTGTTCGGGCTTGATCGCAAAGGCGGCGTTGTGCCCGGCGATGTAATGCGCCTTCAGCCACGCATTGGCAGCCTCAACCGTCGTGATCCCGGCAAGCCGCAGCTCCTTCGGCAGCCGGTCCTGCAACGTGCCGAACAGCCGCTCGGAGCGCCCGCGCGCCTGCGGCGAATAGGCTGCGATATGCTCGATCCCAAGATGCGACAAGGCCCGTCCCACCTGGGTTTGTTGCGTCTTCGAGACCTTCTCGCCAGCTTTTGGGGTCAGGAAATAATGGCTGCCGCGGTCGGTGTAGAGCGCGCAGAACAGGCCATGCTCGCCAATCACTTCGCGCAGGGCCTGGAAGGTCGAGGCCGTTCCTTCTTCCTCGACCAGGACCATCGAGTAGACCTCGCTGGTCGCATCGTCCATCGTGACGATCAGGTCGCTCGCGGGCAGACCCTCGATCCAGACGTGGCGCGATCCGTCCTGATGCAGCAGCATGCCCCGAAGCGGCCGGCGGGGGCGCTTCTTGCGGTGCGCCGAACGCTTCGGCGCCTTCCGCACCAACCCGGCTGCGTGCAAGGCCAGCTTGGTCACCGTATAGCCCAGCATGTAGTCATGCCGCTTTTGCAGCTGCTCGTGGAAATGCTTCACCGTGAAGTCCGCGTACTTGTCCCGGAACAGCCCCAGCATCCGCTCCAGTTCCTCCTCCGGCGCCCGTCTCGGCGATCGCCGACCCATCCGCCGGTCGACAAGCCCGGCATCGCCCTCCGCCTCAAAGCGCTCCGCCCAGCGTTGAAAGGTCCTTACGCTGATCCCCAGAACCTCCGACGCCGCCTCCTGCGTCAGCTCCTTGGCCTCCGTACGCTCCAGCAAATCTGAAAACCGCATCCGTCGTACTCCCTCGTGAATGGATGCCGTGCCCATCGTGCCCCCTTGGTTCCCGGGCACCAAAAACACGACACTTCACGAGCTACAAACAGGCGACAGATCACGCGCTACTGACACGTTTGAAAAAGGCAACTTGACACGTCGGGCAACTCAGCGATACATTTCCAATATTCCGAAGTCACGCAACACGCCTCGCCGTCTACCCACGCGCCGCGCGCTTGGTGGTCAGGCAGTTCGCCATAATCCGGACCGCGGCGCCGATCTCGTTCTCACGCCAGGCCGCGAAGCCGAGCAGCAGGCCGACGTCGCGCGGCCGCTCCAGCGCCAGGCTCGACAGCGCGCGAACCTCGACACCGGCCGCAACCAGCCGCGTCACCGCGTTTCGGTCCGATGCCCCATCCTTGAACCGGGCGACGAGCTGCATCCCACCCGGCGGGATCTCCGGCGCAAGCACCCCGCCGAGGTGTCGCGCCAGCGCCGCGGCGAGATGATCCCGGCGCGACCGGTAGAGCCGCCGCATCCGCCTGAGATGCGCGAGGAAATGCCCGTCGGTCATGAAATCGGCCAGCGCCTCCTGGACATGCACCGAGGCGACCAGCCCGAGATGGCGCTGCGCGATCTCCATCGTCTTCGCGAGCTGAGACGGCACCACGAGATAGCCGATGCGGATATCGGCGGTCATCGCTTTCGCAAACGTCCCGAGATAGAGCACGCATCCCTCGCGATCGAGCCCCTGCAGTGCAGGCATCGGCCGGCTGTCATAGTGAAACTCGCCGTCGTAATCGTCCTCGACGATCCAGGTCTTGCCAGGCTCGGCAACGGCCAACAATTCGCTGCGACGCGCCACCGGCATCACGCGTCCGGTCGGATGCTGATGCGACGGCGTCGCGAAGATAAGCTTTGGCGGCTGCGTCTCGCCCACCCGCGTCATGCCCCATCGGTCAAGCCTGACGCCGACGACATCGGCGCCGGCCGCGCGAAACGCCGCCGCGGCGCCGGGGTAGCCGGGATCCTCGGTCCAGACCGTATCGTTGGGCACCACGGTCGATGCGGCGATCAATGTCAGCGCAGCCTGCGCCGCCGGCAGGATCAGGATCTGCTCCGCCTCGGCGTGCACACCGCGGTTGATCTCGAGATAATCGCGCAACGCTTCGCGGAGGCTCGGCCGGTTGACCACGGTCTGGTCGTTGAAGCGGCGCCGCAGCGCGCTGCGGCGCAGACACCGCGCCCAGATCTGGTGCGGAAATTCTCGGGCGTCCGCGAGGCCGGGACGGAGCGGCCGGAATTCGGCCTGATACGACAGCGGCCAATCCGTCTCGGAGAGTTTTGCGGCCCATGGCGACAGCACAGGCTTGCGAACAGCATCGCGTCTTGTCTCGGATTTTGGCGCACGTTTTGGCGCCGGCGCCGCCTTGGCGAAGCGCTGCTGGATATCGTCCGCCACCACCGGACGCCGCCGTGCGGCAACACTGAGATAGCCTTCGGCCGCCAGTTGTTCATAGGCATGCGTGACGGTGTTGCGTGACACATCGAGCTCGGCGGACAGGCTGCGGCTCGACGGCAGCACGGCCCCGCTCCTGATCCGGCCACTCGCCATCAGCGCGCGCAGCTGCTGGGTGAGCTGCGCCACCAGCGCGGCATCGTCCGACCGCTTCAGCGTGAGCAATTCGGCGAGGATCATCTGGCTCCTCTATTCTATCCAAACTGGCTCTTTTGAGAGAGCCAGAGCGATCTTATTCAGATGCTGTACCGCCTGCAAGGATGCCGCCGTGAACCAGTCGCTCGCACCAGCCAAAGCTGCCGCCCTGTTCATCGTGGTGGTGGTGGCCTGGGGCATCAATTGGTCGGTGACAAAATCGCTGGTTCAGGCGGTGCCGCCGCTGTGGACCGCATCGATCCGGAGCTGGATCGCGCTGGCCGCCCTGCTGGTGATCCTGCGCGCCAGCGGCAATCTGATCGTTCCCCGGCTCGCCGATGTCCCCGTCGTGCTCAGCGTGGCGCTGCTGCACATGACATTCTTCTCGGTGCTGGTCGCGGCCGGGCTGCGCTATTTGCCGGCGAGCAAGGGCATCGTGCTTGGTTACACCACGCCGCTCTGGGTCGCGCTGGCGGCCGGCGCCGTGCGGTCCGAACGGCTCGGCATGCTCAAGCTGGCCGGCGTCGCATCGGGACTGGCCGGCCTCTGCGTGATCCTCAACCCGGCATCGCTCGACTGGAGCAATCTGCACGTCCTGGCCGGTGCCGCCATGATCATCCTCGCCGCGATCTGCTGGGCCGCCAACATCATCTACATCCGCTCGCACCGCTGGGTCGCGACCCCGCTTCAGTTGCTGCTCTGGCAGGTGCTGGTCGCGACGCTGGTGCTGACGACGATGGCGCTGATCTCGGAAGGCCCGCCACGCGTGACTTGGTCGCCGCATCTCGCACTGCTGTTCCTGTATTCCGGCTTCATCGGGACGGCGCTGGCCTATTGGGCGATGTCCATGGTCAACAAGAGCCTGCCGGCGCTGACGACTTCGCTCGGTACGACGGGAACGCCGATCGTCGGCATCCTGAGTGCAGCGCTCCTTCTCGGCGAGCCGATCGATCTCTCGCTGGCGATCGCCGCCGCATTGATCGTCGGCGGCATCGCGCTCAGCTCGCTCGCGGATGCGCCGGCGCGTGCGTAATTCGGGCCTGTACTCATAGATTCGTCACGTCCGCTTCGGCCTCGGAAGCTGACGTCAAAACCGAGGTCGCTGCATGTCGGCCCTAGGCCAACAGCAGACTCTGCTCTGGGAGGAGGCTTGCGCACGCTCGCACCAGCACGCTAGGGTAGCTAAGCGTTGTTTGGTCGAGAAATGAAAAGCAAGATCATCCTTCTTGTTCTTGGTCTCGGGCACTTTTTGAGTGTGCCAGTGGCAAGCGGGCAATCGTTTGACGCTGATGTGATCGGGCCAACGCCGTTCCGCGCGGCCGCTCCGGCTAAATGGCGCGATGGCTACATAACTTGGAAAGGGAGAAGAGTTTTCGAGCCTGATTGGCATACATTTAGGTCGGACCATGGGGACACGTTCGTGATCGATTTGAAATCCATTGTAAACATTGCCCCTGGCGGCACCCTCGTTAGAGTGGTCGCCTACTTGGTCGAAGGAGATGGTTACGACCCGAAGCGCCTGATGCAATTCGTATTCAACTGCACAGATTTCGTCGAGGTGGTGACCGCAGTCAGTTCTGATCGGCTGCAGCCCATCGAAGAGCAGGCCAGAAAACTCGCTTGCCATTAATGCCGCGAGGACGGTCGGAGACGATAGACCTTCTGGCCGATCTGACTTCCGCTTCGGGTCATAAGCCGCCGATAACTACCGAACCGGGCAACTTCCGCTTTATGACTGGAAGCCGACGGTTACGACACACCTTAGGCCGCCGCGAGCGGCCTGACCCGCAAGGCGCCGCGCAGGCCGGCGCCGGTGCCGAGCAGGATGCCGGCGATCGCGATGAAGGATGACAGCGACAGCGTCGACAATCCGGTCAGGCCCTGCCCGACCGAGCAGCCGAACGCCATCACGCCGCCCACGCCCATCAGCGCGGCGCCGGCTGACGAGCGCAGCATGTGCTGCGGCGACCGGTAGCCTTCGAGCTGGAAGCGCCCGGTGACGAGCGCGGTCAGAAGACTGCCGGCGAACACGCCGAACACGGTGACGATGCCGAAATTCAGCGTCGAGCCGGTCGACAGCATGATGTATTGCAGCGCATCGGCGATCGGCGCGATGAAGGTAAGCGAGGTCACCGGCGTCGGGTTGAAATCATCGGCGCCGAGATAGCCGGTCGCGTACCAGCCACCCGCCACCAGCAGGCCGACGATCAGGCCGGCCGCGATCTGTCCGGGCGACTTGCGGAATGACGTGTGCGAAAACGCGAAGATGATCAGAGCGGCCGCGAGCACGGCGGCCGCGACCATCCGCGCCGACGCGGCGCCGAGGCCTGCGCTCGCCAGCAGCACCGGCAGCGAATTGGCGGCGACCGTGGCCTGCGAGGCCTGCACCATCGCGATCCGCGCCGGCGCAATCAGGCCCTTCAGCGTCATCTCGGCAAAGATGCCGAGCACGATCACGACCACGAAGGAGCGCAGATTGCCGCGTCCGAGCAGCACCAGCGCGCGCGAGCCGCAGCCGTTCGACAGCACCATGCCGTAACCGAACAACAGCCCGCCGAGGAACATCACCGGTGCCGAGAACGACGGCTGCAGGTAGATCGACTTGCCGAGATCGACCAGACCCGCGGCGGCAAGCAGTTGCGAGGCCGCGATCGCAATCCCCATCGCCAACGCGTAGGTACGCACCAGCCGACCGTCGCCGTCCGCCCACCAGCCGCGCAGGCTGCTCATCATGCAAAAGCCGCTGACAAGCCCGATCGAGCCATAGATCAGGCCGATGATCAGGGCGGCGAGGATGACGATGGTGGCGGGGTCCATGCGAACGCTCTCAGGTTTATGCCGTCATTGCGAGGAGCAGCGCGACGAAGCAATCCATTCATCCGCATGCGCGGAGCGGTGGATTGCTTCGCTTCGCTCGCAATGACGGCCACTCATGGCCGCAAAATCACGCGGTCGCGCGATGAGCCGGCTACGGCTACGAATGCTGCCTTGGCCTGCTCCAACGGATAGATCGCCTTTGGATTGATCGGGAACGGCTTCAGGTATCGGTTCGCAAATCCGGACGCGAGTTCACGCAGCACCGCGCCGGTGGCGACCGACGACAGCGCCAGCGTATCGATGCCGACATAGGTATGCTGACCGCGATAGAATTCGAGGATGTTGAACTGCACGATGCGGTCGACCGCCGCGATCAGGATCTGCCGGCCGCGCAACGCCAGCGATTTGTGTGCAGCCTGGAAATAGGGATCGCCGACCGTGTTGTAGACGATGTCGGCGCCCTTGCCGCCGGTCAGCTCGCGCACCCGAGTCGCGACATCGGCGGCGGAGGCATCGATCACGTCCACTGGCGCGTTGGTATGACCCTCGTAGGGCTCGTTCTTGCGGACGACGCCGATCACCCGCGCGCCGTGCCAGCTCGCGATCTGCACCGCGGCCTGGCCGACCTTGCCGTTGACGCCCATCACGAGCACGGTCTCGCCTTGCTTCGGTAGCCCGGCGCGGCGCAGGCCTTCCATCGCGGTGACGAAGGGCACGCCGATGCCGGCGGCTTCATCCCAGGAGATACCGGCTGGCTTCTCCACCACCGCGTCGGCCTCGACCACGAGATGCGTGGCATGGGTGCCGTCGCGGCGGATGCCGAGGTCGCCGGACGAGCCGAACACCTCGCGCCCAGGCCAGCCCGCGGGACCGTCGATCACGACACCGGCGTAGTCGCGGCCGGAGGTGCGCGGGAACACGGCATAGGGCATCAGCCCGGTCGCCGCCTTCACGTCGGACGGATTGACCGCGGCAGCCTTGACCTCGATGAGCAGGTCGTCGGCCGCCCGCGACAGCGCATGGGTCTCGACCACCGGCGCCACCGCCGCCGCGGTCTCGGCCTTCGCCAACAGACGTACGCAACGCGCGTCGACGGAGTGGCGGTCTGCTTGCAGGGCGGGCGGCATGCACATTCCAGTCTTGGTCGCTTTTGCGCGAGGCAGAGCTCGCGCGATCGACGCCGCCATGCGGCCCCGCCTCATGACTAATCGACTGACCGTTCAATTCAAGCGGTTTATTGGGAGGTGTAGCGATGACGGGTCAGAGTTTAGGTGGCGGTGCCGAGCCCAGGATCGCCTCGATCGAAAGCCCCAGTCCGAGCAGCCTCACGTCACAGCCCACGGGACCATCGATCTCGAGCCCGACCGGCAATCCATCAGGCGTCATGCCGGCATAAAGCGACAGGCCGGGAAGCCCGGCATTGCTGCCGGGATCGGTGTTGCGGATCATGGTGCCGAAGGCCGGCATCATCGGGCCGCCATTGACCGACATCTCGCCGGAGCCGTTGGTCGCGTCGATCACCGGTGCAGGAGCAATGCAGGTCGGAAACAGGATGCCATCCAGCCTGTTGTCCGCGACATAGGCTGCATAGATCGCCTGCAACGCCGGCCGCTGCACCGCCATCACATCGTCATAGGCGCCGCCAAAGGCATCGGCGGTGATGGCGCCGAACGCACCGACGACGTCGGGGCTGGCGACGCCGGCTGCAATGTCGGCGAGCGTGATGCCCTTGATCCCGGATGCGGCGAGCCAGGCCGGGATATCGGCGATCGGCTCATGCAACGCGACCACGAACGACACCTTCTCGTTCTGCGCGAACAGATCGGGCATGTCGATATCGACCAGCACCACGCCGGCCTCCGCAAGCCTTGCGCACGCCGCGCGGGCGACCGCCTCGACGTCGCGATCGAGACCGCTCCAGAAACACGCGGGAATGCCGAGGCGGACGCCCCTCAACGGAATAGCGGTGGCAAGCGACGTGCCCGTGATCACGGAATCGAGCAGCGCGACATCCGCCACGGTGCGGCCCATCGGGCCGACGGTGTCGCGGGTATGGCTGATCGGAACCACCTGATTGTCATCATGGTAGCGTCGCTCGGCGCCGCCATTGCCGACGGATGGCCGCAGCCCAACGGTTGCGGTCAGCGCCGCCGGCACGCGGGTCGAGCCGCCGGTGTCGGATCCGAGGCCGCAGGTGACGATGCGCGCGGCAATCGCCGCCGATGTGCCGCCCGACGAGCCGCCGGGAATTCGTGTCGTGTCGTATGGATTTCTCACCGGCCCGGCGAACGGCGCAAGGTTGGTGCTGGTGATGCCGAAGGCCAGCTCATGCAGATTGGTCTTGCCGATCATGATCACGCCGGCATCGAGCAGCTTTTGCAGCGAAGGCGCATTGCGCGCCGGCCGCGCATGTCGCAGCGCCGGCGTGCCGCCCGAGGTCGGCAGACCTGATGTATTGATGTTGTCCTTGATGGCAACAGGAAGACCCGCGAGCGGGCCGGTCCGCTCGCCCGCATCGACCTGGCGCGCGGCGGCGAGCGCGCCGTCGCGGTTCAGCACAATGAAGGCGTTGAGATGCTTGAGCCGTTCGGCGCGATCCAGCGCAGCTTCGACCACGCTCACCGCCGTCAGCTTCCTCTCGCGGATCGCGGCCACGATTTCCGCGGCGGTCATCTCACTGCTGTCGGCCATTGAGCCCTGCGTCCCCTGGATTGCGGACGAAAGGCTATTCTTTCGGCCGCTTGTCGTAAACACGTTTCGCCTTGCCGAGCGAACGCTCCAGCGTCTCGGGGGCGACGGCTTTCACGCGGGTCGAAATGCCGATCGTATTCTTGATGAAGGTCGAGACCTTCTCGGCATGGGCGGTCAGCCCCTCACCGTCCCAACGCTCGGGACGGGCCTCGGCGAGCACCGTCATCTCGTCCATTCGGCCTTCCCGCGTCAGCTCGATGATGAAATGGCCGCCGCACCAGTCGGTCGCGAGCAGCGCTTCCTCGATCTGGGTCGGGAACACGTTGACGCCGCGCAGGATGATCATGTCGTCGGAGCGCCCCGTCACCTTCTCCATCCGCCGCATCCCGGGCCGCGCCGTGCCGGGCAGCAGCCGCGTCAGATCGCGGGTACGGTAGCGGATGATCGGAAAGCCTTCCTTGGTCAGCGAGGTGAACACCAGTTCGCCCTTCTCGCCGTCATCAAGCACCTGGCCGGTCAAGGGATCGATCACTTCGGGGTAGAAGTGATCCTCCCAGATGTGTAGGCCGTCCTTAGTCTCCACGCATTCCTGCGCCACGCCGGGACCGATCACCTCCGACAGGCCGTAGATGTCGGTGGCGTCCATGTCGAAAGCCTGCTCGATCTCGACGCGCATCGCGTTGGTCCAGGGCTCGGCGCCGAAGATGCCGAATTTCAGCGACGACTTGCGCGGGTCGAGCCCCTGCCGCTTGAACTCGTCGAGGATCGCCAGCATGTAGCTCGGCGTCACCGTGATGATGTCCGGCCGGAAATCGTTGATGATCTGGACCTGGCGTTCGGTCATGCCGCCGGAGATCGGGATCACCGTGCAGCCGAGCCGCTCGGCGCCGTAGTGCGCGCCGAGGCCGCCGGTGAACAGGCCGTAGCCATAGGCATTGTGCATCAGCATGCCGGTGCGGCCGCCGGCAGCGCGGATCGAGCGCGCCATCACGTCGGACCAGGTGTCGATATCGGCCCTGGTGTAGCCGACCACGATCGGCTTGCCGGTCGTACCCGAGGAGGCATGGACGCGGACCAGTTTTTCACGCGGGACCGCGAACATGTCGAAGGGATAGTTATCGCGCAGGTCCGTCTTCACCGTGAACGGAAATTTGGCGAGATCGGAGAGCTGCCTGAAATCGGACGGGTGCACGCGCGCGGCATCGAAGCTTTTCTTGTAGTGCGCGACATTGTCGTAAGCGTGCTTCAGCGACCAGGCCAGCCGCTTGGTCTGCAGCGCCATGATCTCGTCGCGCGAGGCGCGCTCAGTGGCGTCGAGATCGGCGTGATAACCGCCATCCTTGACCTTCGACTTTGCCGTCGCCATCACATCCCCCGCAATCGTTATCACTTGTTGTCAATGGTCGGCAGCCATGTGCCCGATATCACCCGCGAATGGCCGCGGAATTCGGCGATCACGGTTTCGCCTGCTGTCACGCGCACGTCGTAGATCCCCGAGCGGCCGCTGCGCGAGATCTCGCGCGCGGTTGCGACCAGGCGGTCGCCGAGCTTGCCCGGCCGGATGAAGGCGATGTTGCCCTGCGCCGCCACCACGCGCTCGTTGTGGCTGTTGCAGGCAAAGGCGAAGGCGGAATCGGCCAGCGTGAAGATGAAACCGCCATGGCAGATGCGCTGACCGTTGACCATGTGCGGCTGCACCGTCATGGCCATGACGGCCAGCCCCGGTTTGATCTCGACAAGCTCCATGCCGAGGCCCTTGCTGGCGTCGTCCTCCTTCCACATCGCGTCCGCGCAGGCGCGGGCGACTTCGTCGGGCGATAGCGTGGCCTTCACGTTCACAACGAACTCCCTGTCAGCGGACCCTTTGCGCGGGCTTCTTGAGTATCGTCATTCCGGGACGATGCGCAGCATCGAACCCGGAATCCCGAGATTCCGGGTCTGGTCCTTCGGACCATCCCGGAATGACAGCTAGACGTGGTCGTAATCGACCACGACCTTCTCCGAGCACGGCTTGGCCTGGCAGGTGAGGATGAACCCCGCCTTCAGCTCCCACGGCTCCAGCGAATAGTTCAGATCCATCGGCGCATCGCCTTCGACGAGCTTGGCGCGGCAGGTCGAGCACATGCCGCCCTTGCAGGCGAACGGCAGGTCCATGCCGGCGCGCAGCGCGGCATCGAGGATCGATTCGCCGTCGGCTACCGGCACCTCGCGGCGCTTGCCGTCGATGATCAGCCCGGCCACCGCCTTCGGCGGCGCGCCGGCGGGCACCACGGTCCTGGGCCGCGGCTTGCCGCCGAATTCCGAGACGAAGCGCTCGACATGGATGCGCTCCTCCGTGATGCCGATCTCGCGGCAGGTCGCTTCGATCGTCTCGCTCATCGCGGCCGGACCGCAGATGAAGACGTGATCGACGGTCTCGGCCGGCACCAGCGAGCGCAGCAGCACGCGTACCTTGTCGCCGTCGAGCCGGCCGTAGAGGATCGGAATGTCCTGCTCCTCGCCGGAGATCACGTGAAACACCGAAAACCGTTGCAGGAAGCGATCCTTCAGTTCCTCGATCGCCTCGCGGAACATCATGCCTTCGGCGGAGCGGTTGCCGTAGAACAGGAAGAAGCGGCTGTCCGGCTCGCGCGCCAGCACGCCCTTGACGATCGAGAGGATCGGCGTGATGCCGCTGCCGGCGGCGAAGCCGACATAGGTGCGCGCCTCACCGGCGGCGTGCGCGATGCCGAAGCGGCCGGTCGGCGTCATCACGTCGAGCTCGTCGCCGGCCTTCAATTCGTCCGCAGCCCAGCTCGAGAACGCGCCGCCATCGACCTTCTTCACGGCGATGCGCAGTTCGCCGTCATCGGGACCGGAGCAGATCGAATAGGAGCGGCGAATCTCCTCGCCGTCCATCGTGGTGCGCAACGTCAGATATTGGCCGGGCGTGAAGCGATAGTCGCCTTGCAGATCGTCGGGGATCGTAAAGGTCATCGAGATTGCGTCCGTGGCTTCGCGGCGCAGATCGTTGACGGCCAGACGGTGAAAACGAGGGGTGAGGGACATCAGCTCTTTCCCCCGTCATTGCGAGCGAAGCGAAGCAATCCATGCCTCCGCGCTTGCGGAGCGATGGATTGCTTCGTCGCTTCGCTCCTCGCAATGACGGAATGTGTGTCAGGGAATTCGCACATGGTCAATGACACTTGAAGTAGTCGAAGGGTTCACGGCAGCTCCTGCAACGCCACAGCGCCTTGCAGGAGGTCGAGCCGAATTCGGACAGCAACTCGGTCTCATCAGAGCCGCATTGCGGGCATGTCACGCTCTGCGCACCGAACAGCGCGCGGCGCGACGAGCCGGGCTGCGGCGGCGCGATACCGTAGTCCCTGAGCTTGCGGCGGCCATCCTCGCTCATCCAGTCGGTGGTCCAGGCCGGTGACAGCACGGTGCGGACCTTCGGCCGGTGAATGCCCTCGCGCTCCAGCGCCAGCTCGATCTCGAGCGCGATCATGTTCATGGCGGGGCAGCCGGAATAGGTCGGCGTGATCGCGACCTCGACATGGCCGTCGCTGACTTGCACATCGCGCAGCACGCCGAGATCGGCGATGGTCAGTACCGGGATTTCCGGATCGACCACCTGCGCCGCGGCGCTCCAGGCACGCGCGCAAAGGTCGGCATCGCTGAGGGCTGCGGTCACCATGTCGCCCCCGGAAAGGTCCGCTGCATCGATTGCAACTCGCTGAGGAGATGGCCGAGATGCTCGCTGTGCCGGCCACTGCGGCCGCCCTGCTGCATCCAGTTGCTGGACGGCAGCGCCAGCGTCGCCTCGTCGACGATGCCGGTGACGGTTTTCAGCCAGCGCGGCTGCAACGTGGCCGGGTCGACCACGATACGATCGTCGATCAGGCCGCGCTCGCTGTCGTCGACCGCAAACATCTCGCCGGTATAGGCCCAGAGGTCGTCAATCGCAGTCTGCGCGCGGCGATGGCTCTCCTCGGTGCCGTCGCCGAGACGAACGATCCATTCCGACGTATGCCGCAGATGATAGGCGCTCTCCTTCTCCGACTTGGCCGCGATCGCGGCCAGCGTCGGATCGGATGACGCCATCATCGCGCGCCAGTAGAGGTCGGCGAACGCCGCGTAGAAGAACTGCCGCACGATGGTGCGGGCGAAGTCGCCGTTCGGCTGCTCGAGCAGCAGCAGGTTGCGATACTGGCGTACGTCGCGCAGATAGGCGAACTTGTCTTCGTCATTATCCTTGCCTTCGACCTTGGCGGCATAGGTGTACAGCTCGCGGGCCTGGCCGAGCAGGTCGAGCCCCGTATTGGCCAGCGCCATGTCCTCCTCCAGCGCCGGCGCGTGACCGCACCATTCGGAGAGGCGGTGGCCAAGGATCAGCGCATCATCGGCACGGCGCAGCGCATAGAGCACCAGCGGCGTTTCGGAGACTTTGATGTTGGCGACGGCCATTTGATCAGCTCGTTGTTTTCGTCATTGCGAGGAGCGAAGCGACGAAGCAATCCATCGTACCGCGTGCGCTGAAGCATGGATTGCTTCGCTACGCTCGCAATGACGGCAAGGGGTCACATATGCCCGACTTCGTCGGGCACATCGTAAAACGTCGGATGACGGTAGATCTTCGACTCCGCCGGCTCGAACATCATGCCCTTCTCGGACGGATCGGAGGCGGTGATCGCATTCGACGGCACCACCCAGATCGAGAGGCCCTCGCCGCGACGGGTGTAGATGTCGCGCGCTGCCTGCAGCGCCAGCGTGGCGTCGGTCGCGTGCAGCGAGCCGACGTGCTTGTGCGCGAGGCCGTTGCGGCTGCGGATGAAGACTTCCCAGAGCGGGGTGTTCGGCGTGGCCATGGCTGAGATCCCTTATTCGGCGGCTTGCGCGAGCTGGCGGCTCTTGCGCTTCTCGGCATAGGCGGAAGCGGCCTCGCGCACCCAGGCGCCCTCGTCATGGGCCTTGCGGCGCGCGGCAAGGCGATCACGGTTGCAGGGACCGTTGCCGGCCAGCACCTGCTTGAACTCGTCCCAGTCGATCGCGCTGTATTCCCAGTTGCCGTTGGCGTTCTGCTTCATGCCGGGGTCGGGAATGGTCAGCCCGAGATATTGCGCCTGCGGCACGGTGGCATCGACGAATTTCTGGCGCAGCTCGTCATTGGAGAAGCGCTTGATCTTCCACCTGGTGGAGGTGTCGCTGTGCTGGCTCGCCTGGTCCGGCGGGCCGAACATCATCAGCACCGGCCACCACCAGCGATCGAGCGCATTCTGCGCCATCGCCTTCTGCTCCGTGGTGCCGCGGCACAGCGTCACCATGATCTCGAAGCCCTGACGCTGGTGGAACGATTCTTCCTTGCAGACGCGGATCATCGCGCGCGCATAGGGCCCGTAGGAGCAGCGGCACAGCGGGATCTGGTTCATGATCGCCGCGCCGTCGACCAGCCAGCCGATGGTGCCGATGTCGGCCCAGGTCAGCGTCGGATAGTTGAAGATCGAGGAATATTTGGCCTTGCCGGACAGCATGCCGTCGACCAGCTCCTCGCGCGAGGTGCCGAGCGTCTCGGCGGCGGCGTACAGATACAGGCCGTGGCCGCATTCGTCCTGCACTTTTGCCAGCAGCGCGGCCTTGCGGCGCAGCGACGGCGCGCGGGTGATCCAGTTGCCCTCGGGCAGCATGCCGACGATTTCGGAATGGGCGTGCTGGGAGATCTGCCGGGTCAGCGTCTTGCGGTAGGCGGCCGGCATCCAGTCGTTCGGCTCGATGCGCTCGTCGGCATCGATGCGCGCCTGGAACTGGGCTGCGCGGGCAGCATCCTCGATGCCGCGATCGTCGCCATCGGATGAGTTGAGCGCCTGCGTATACATGGCCGACCTCCCGCTGTGTTGTTAGGCAGAAATATATAACACTATTTTTGAATTTCAAGTTATTTTTGTAATATGTTCACGCACCCTCAAAGCGGCGCGCCACGGCCCCGTTGGGCCTCGGCAGCGGGCCGTCCTCATTGGTTGCATGGTCGTCAAGCCATTGTTCCGACGCCGAAAGTATTCCCCGATAGATCTCGCCGCAGAGCTTTCGCGCCGCCCTGCCCGGCCAATCCCTCGGCAGCAAAGGCGCCGGCAGCAGCGGGTCGCGCAGCACGACGCGGCGGTAGTGATGGATCAGAAGAATCCGCGCGGTGAAGGCCTCGGCGTCGGTCAGCTTGTCGCCGCGCATCATCCAGCCGTGCAGCGGCTCGAACGTCTTCATGAACTTCAGATAGGCGTCCCGCGTGCGATCGAGCGGCCAGCTTTCGCTGAGCAGCCGACGTCCGCTGTCGTCTTCGGCCGAGACTTCGAGGCGGATCGCGCGCGATGCCTCGTCGGGAATCGGCACGCCCGACGGCGCGACCCACACCCCGGGCAGCGGACTGCCGAAGCCGGCGTTCTTCAAGGCCTCGCGCGAGGCGTCGCGATCCTCGGCACTGCCGATCAGCAGCAGCTCGAAGCGGCCGGTCCAGTCCGACGGCGGCGGATCGTAGATGTGTTTCGTCGCGGTATCGAAGGTCTGCCGGCCCCTGGCGTTCAGCCGGTAGAAGCTGTTGCGGCCAACCTTGCTGCGCTCGAGCCAGCCGTCGGCGGCAAGCCGCGACATCGCGGTGCGCACCACGTTGCCGTCGATATCGAGCGACTGGAAGAATTCCAACAGCGTGCCGAGCCACACCGCACCGCCGCGCGGCACGATGGCGTCGCCGAACACGGTGATGATGATCGAGCCCGTGCGTGAGGGCTCACGCTTCAATTGGTCGATGATGCGGGCAAGCGGCTGCGGCATGCGCCACGCATAGCGCGTTTTGTCGGGGAACGACAATGCGGGCTTGTCTTCCCCTTCTCCCCGCGTGCGGGGAGAAGGTTGGGATGAGGGGGGCTCTCCGCAGCACTGGTGAGAGACGAATTCGTGGAGACTCCCCCTCACCCGGATTGCTTCGCAATCCGACCTCTCCCCGCAAGCGGGGCGAGGTGAAGCGACACTTTGCGAAGGTTCAGCGGTTCGGGTCCGGATAGACCATGCTGCGCCAGCCGCTGCGATCGAACGGCGCCCAGGCGCCCTCCTTCTGCGCAAGGCGATCGGCGACGGCGTAGACCGCGGCGGGATGATGGCCCATGCCGCAATGGCTGCTCTCGACCTCGATGCTGTCGGTCATCGACGAGACCTGCTCGCGGCAGCCCTGCCAGGCGCAGACGCCGTCGGTGCGGCTGAAGATTGCGGTGGTCGGCACCGGAGGCGCGCTGGCGAGCGCGCCGCCGAAACGCGAATCCTCTTCTTCGGCGCGACGGCCGCTCGCCATCTCATAGACCTGCCAGGCGTTGGTCGACTTCGGGCCGGCGGCAAACGGGCTGCCCAGCGTGATCACCTGGCGCACCCGCTCCGGCATCATCTTGGCGAGCTGGCGCGCATAGAGGCCGCCGAGGCTCCAGCCGATCAGCGAGACCTTGCGGCCGCTGGTTTCGTTCATCTCCTGCAGCAGGTCGACCATGCCGTCCTGCACGCCGGTGCGAAGCCCGAGGTTGCGGCCCTGACGCCAGCCGCTCACGGCGTAGCCCTTGCTGCGGAGGAAGTCGCGCAGCGGCCGGGTCGACATGTCGGACGCGATCAGCCCGGGCAGCACCAGCACCGGATGTCCATCGCCGCGCGGCGCGAGGCTGAGCAGCGGCAGCGCACCGAGGAAGGCACCGAGCTCGTGAATGGCGCGGCCCTCCAGGAACATCAGCGTCCTGGACGGCGGGCGTAGCGTCTGCGCAGCAACGGACATTTCAGCTCCTGTTTCAAAGCGATTGCTGCGACCGGCAGCCAGCGAAGCGACAACGGGATTAGGTCAATAAGATTGACTCACACGCCGCGAAATCGTTCCGCAACGCAGCAATTCGCCCATCCAATGTAAAAGCTAGGGAACTGATCCGTTTGGTGCAAGCGGTCCATCCCACACTGCACAACTCAAAGTGACGGCGTGCCCTGTCGGTCACAGCAGCCGGAGCGCATATTCCAGCGTGTAAAGCGCCAATCCTGCAAGGCCGCCGATCAGCGAGCCGTTGAAGCGGATGTATTGCAGGTCCTTGCCGACATTGACCTCGATCAGCGCGATCAACTGCTCCATGTCCCAGCTCTTCATCTGGTCGGCGATGAAGGTCGAGACGCCGCTTTTCTGCTCGGCCACGACGCTGCGCAGGATGGCGACGAGCCCCTGGTTGATCTCGCCGCGCAGCTCGGCGTCGCCGGCCAGCGCATCGCCGGCTTCGGTGAACATCCGCCCGAGCTGATGCTGCAGCACCTGCGATTCGCCCGAGGCGCTGCGTTCGAGGAAATCCTTGACGTTGGCCCAGATCGTGCGCCCGAGATTGGCGAGCTCGGGCCGGGCCATCAGGTCGCGCTTGAGGCCGTCGATGCGGTCGGCAAATGCCTTGTCGCCGCCGAGCCGGTCGACAAAGGACAGCAGCATGCGGTCGAACTCGCCGCGGAACGGATGCGCGGGATCGTTGCGCACCTCCTCGAAAAACTTCGTGGCCGATGCGATGATCCGGTTCACCACGAACTTGTCGGCGCGGTAAAGCCGCAAGAGCGTCGGCATCTCGGCGCGGACCTTGTCGCGGATGACCGCCATGGTCTCCTTCTGCGTCAAGGTCTGGTGCAGCACGCGCAGGAGGTCGTCGAGCAGGCCGCCATGCCTGCCCTCCTGCACGAAGCCGCGCAGCGCGCCGGCGGCAAGCGGCGCGACATCGACCGCGAGGATCTGCGTCGTGACGCGGCGGCTGATGAACTGCATCAGGCCGGAACTCTCGGTCGCCGACAGCGCCTCGGGCAGCATCCGCAGCACGAAGCGTGCGAGGTCCTCGGCCCGCTTGCGGTCGCGCAGCCAGTCGGCGATGAAGGAGCCGAAATCGATCTCGCGCAGCTTGGCTTCGACCGGACCGGATTCCAGGAAATTGTTTTCGATGAATTCGCCGAGCTTCTCGGCGATGCGTTGCTGATTGCTCTGGATGATCGCGGTGTGCGGGATCGGCAGCCCCAGCGGTCGCTTGAACAGGGCGACGACGGCGTACCAGTCGGCGAGCCCGCCGATGGTCGCGGCCTCCGCAAACGCCGCGATGAAGCCGAACACGGGATGCACCGGCAACAGCGCCTTCGCGGCGATGAAGATGATGAGGGTTGCCGCCAGCACGCCGGTCGCCAGCCACTTCACGCGCCGCAGCTCGGCCGCGCGTTCGACGTCGACTTGTGTTGCGGCAAGGGTGGCGGGAAGGGTCATGGCAACTCTCGGACGAAGGCTACCCTTACATAGGCGCCGCACACATTGGCGTCATCCTGAGGTGCGCGCAGCTTTGGCGCGCCTCGAAGGATGGCCGCAGGCACCGTGGACGCCTCCATCCTTCGAGGCTCGCCGAAGACGGCTCGCACCTCAGGATGACGGGGTTGGTCTACCCATCTCATTCGGTGTCATCACCCGCGCATGCGGGTGATCCAGTATTCCAGAGGCGGCTGTGCTTGAGCCGATGGGCCGCGGCGTACTGGGTCGCCCGGTCCATGTGCGCAATTGCGCACAGGCCGGGCGATGACAGCGGTGGATGAGGACATAGCCTCACATCCTCTCAGGATGACGCCGAGGAGACAAAAAGAAGGCCCGCGAAACGGCGGGCCTTCGAAATGGGAAGTTGATCGGACGCGCGCGGATCAGGCGGTCTTGCCGTAGACCTTGGCAAGATTGTCCTGCGCGGTCTTCGCACCGTCGGCGACGAGCTTGCCGAGGTACTCCGAGGTCGCCTTGGCGCGCGAGACGAACGTCTCACCGCGGGCGCGGACCAGGTCCGACTGGATCTGGGCGGCTTCGCTCAGCGACTTGGCGGAAACGAGCTTGTCGATGCCGTTGAAGAACGCCTCGGTGTCCTGGTAGATCGCCTGCTGGATGTTGCGGCTGATCTTGGCGGCCTCGCTGACCGAACCGGCGACGGCGGACTCGATCACGGCAGTGACCTTCTCGGAGCCGGCATAAGCGTCGGCGGCGCGGGTCTTGGCGGTCTCGGCCTGCTTCTTCACGAACTCACGGGCGGCTTCCGGAACTTCCATGTTCTGGAGCTTGGTGAACGCCTCGGTGACGGGCGCGAAGGCTTCCTTGACGCTGTTCAGCACGGAATTGGTTTCGGTGGTCATTGGGGTCTCTCCATCCTCAGGTTTGAGCTATGGGCTCACCCCGTCCGGATTGGCCCGGGGCACGAGTGTTGTGCCACAGTTAATGGTGCGCCGCAATATCAATGTTGCAGCGCGATATCACGAACCCGTGAATAGCAATAAAATCGAGCAATCTGCCGCCTGGATAGGCAAATAAAGGTACAATGCTACGCCTGAACCGCCCCCGGCAGCCCGTAGGCCTCCATCTGGGCCCGAACCTGCGCCACATTGTGCCCGAGCACGACGATGTCGTGCGTCCTGCCCTCGACGTCCCGGACGTGGTCGCGCAGCAGGGCCTCCGCCTTGAAGCCGAGGCTTTCGAACAGCGCGATCGCCGCCCGCTGGTCGACCGTCATCTGCACCGAGAACTTCTCCAGCCCCGCCCCCAGCGCGATGGCGAAAGTCTCCTGCGACAGCGCCCGGCCGACACCCTGCCCACGGACGTCGAGCGACACCACCATCCTGATTTCGCCGACATGCGGCGACCAGGAGTGCGGATCGCGCACCAGGGTGCCGCAGCCGACCACCTTGCCGTCCTTGACCGCGAGCAGGCTTGTGATGTCGCCGCGCTCGATCTCGTTGACCCAGGCCGACAGCACCTTCGGCTGAGAGATGTTGCGCGGCAGGAATAGCAAATCATGCGTCGGCAGCTTTTGCGCGAAGGCCAGCACCGCGGCCTCGTCGGCGCGATTCATCAGGCGGAACTCGATGTCGCCGGCCTCGGTCTTGACGTGGCGCGGGTAGGAACGTTGTTCGGTCATCTCGCTCTCTTATGTCGATCTCTTGCCCAACCAGGAATCCAGCTTCGGCCATAGCCGCTTGATGGCGTTGGCGCCGGCAACGAGCGAGACGTGACCGCCTTTCAGCATCACCTCCTCCTTGTCCTCGGAGCCGATCTTGGTGATCAGATGCTTGGCCGCATCATACGGCACGATGTGATCGTGCTCGGCGACCGCATGCAGGATCGGCACCTTGATGTCGGCGAGCTTCGCCTCGCGGCCGCCGACGCTCATGGTGTCGTTGTAAAGCTTGTTGTCCCACATCAGGTCCTTGGTGATGGCGCGGAAATATTCGCCGGCGAGCGGCAGCGTGTCGGTCGCCCAGCGGTCGAACATCCGGTACGACTTCACGAACTCGTCGTTCCAGATATTGTCCCAGAGCTGCACCTGGCCCGCCACCCGCGAGGCCGGCCGCAGCATGTCGAACGATTGCAGGATCAACTCGGGCGGCATGTTGCCGACGCTGTCGATCAGGCGGTCGACATCGAAGTAGCGGCGGTCGGCGAAATTCGAGAACAGCTTCATCTCGCGGAAATCGATCGGCGTGGTGAAGCAGATCAGATTCTTCATCGGCCCGTCCTTGAAGATCGAGCCATAGAGCAGCGACAGCACGCCGCCGAAGCAGTAGCCGATGACGGAGATGTCCTGCTCGCCGGAATCCTGCTGCACGCGGCGGATCGAGTCCGGGATGAAGTCGAGGACGTAGTCCTCCATGCGCAGCGATTTCTCTTCCGGCTTGGGCGCGGTCCAGTCCAGCATGTAGACGTCGTAGCCGTGCTTGAGCAGGAATTCGATGAAGCTTTGCCCCGGCACCAGATCGAGGATGTAGCCGCGATTGGTGGTCGCCATTACGATCAGCACCGGCACGCGGTAGACTTCGCTCGCCTGCGGCCGGTAGTGATAGAGGTTCATGGTGCCGCGCGAATACAGCACATCCTTCGGCGTCTCGCCGAGCGAAGGGCCGGAGGTCGAGAAATACTCGACGCCCTTGATGCTGCGCTGGATCGCGCGCTGCACCTCGGACTGAACGCGTTCCGCGATCGAAGCGACGTCAAAGCCGGTGGGAGCGTTCATGTCGCCCCTCCCTCCGATGGCGGACGCTTGGTGCGCGGCGGACGCGGCGTGGCGCCGTAACCATCCTCCGGCGCCAGCGAATTGTGGTGCACCTGCTGCAGCAGCGACTTGATCTCGCCAAGCTGGCCCTCGATCGACTGCAGCCGCTCGGCCATGCCGACGAGCTGGGCACGGCTCGGCAGGTTCATCGCCAAGAGATATTTCTCCATTGCCTCGGAGAACTGCTTCTGCGCCCCGGCCGCCGCACCACCGGCCTGATTCATCATCCTGGAGAATTCCGGCGATGCCATCAGCTGGCTGCCGAACGAGTTGAACCCCTTCTCCATCTCGCCAATCAACGTCTGCCAGATCACGGCAGGGTCGTTGCCCTTGTCGGCCATTCCGCGCTCCTCCAATTCCGAGCGCTTGCCGCGCTTCCACTTTCACACCATACGACACCGTTGCAGATGATCGGTCAACTCCACGCTGTGAGCGCGACGTCGAAGGCCTTCTGCACTGCGTCAAACCATGGCATACAGGTCCCTCGCCGCACGACCTGAAAGGGGACGCCCTTGACCACGCCTGCCCATCAGCCGCCGCAGACCGTCCACGCCAACGGCATCGACATCTGCTACGAGATCTTCGGTGATGCGAACGCCGAGCCGCTGCTGCTGATCATGGGTCTCGGCGCGCAGATGATCCATTGGGATGATGATTTCTGCCGGCAGCTCGCCGCGCGCGGCTTCCGCGTCATCCGCTTCGACAACCGGGACATCGGCAAGTCCTCGCATCTGAGCGGCGGCAAGCGGCTGACTGCGCTCGAGCTCCTCAAGCTGCGCTTGCTCAAGATTCCGGTCGCGGCGCCCTACCGGCTGCACGATATGGCAACCGACACGATCGCGCTGATGGACGCGCTCGGCATCCGGTCGGCGCATATCGTCGGCGCCTCGATGGGCGGCATGATCGCGCAGGAGATCGCGATCACCTTTCCCGAGCGCGTGCGCTCGCTGACCTCGATCATGTCGACCACGGGCAATCCCAAGATACCGGGGCCGACCCGCGAGGCGGGCGCGGTGCTGATGGCGCCGCCGCCGGCGACCAAGGAGGAATATTTCGCGCGCTTCGCGCAGACCTGGAAGGTGCTGCGCAACGGTTCGTTCCCGGAGGACGAAGCGCTCGACCCGGCGCGCGCGCGGCGCACCTATGAGCGCGGCCTCAACCCGGCCGGCGTCGGCCGCCAGCTTCGCGCCATCCTGGCGTCCGGCAGCCGCAAGCAGCGGCTCGCCGGCGTCAAGGCGCCGACGCTGGTGATCCACGGCACGGTCGATCCTCTGGTGCACCCCGACGGCGGCAAGGACACCGCGGCGTCGATCCCGGGCGCCAGGCTCCTGATGGTCGAGGGCATGGGCCATGCCCTGCCGATCCCGATGTGGCCGCAGATCATCGGCGCGATCGACGAGCACGCGCATCGGGCGGTGGCGAAGGCCGCATAGGCAGGTTCCTGAAAGTGACCTTGTGAGATCGAGGTACGCACTTCCGGCCCGCCAACGGAGCCTGTAGAGAGCGCGGCACAGCGTGCGAAGTCGTGCGCGATCAGTCACCGGGAGCCCCTCAATGAACATCCTCCTCCGGCCGCGGGCGGCCATCGCCGCCGCCATGCTGCTTGCGTTCGCCGCATCCCCGGCGATCGCGGCACCGAATGAGGCGCAGCAGGAAGCCAACCGCAAGGCGGTGCTGGCGTTCTACGAGAAGGGGCTGAACCAGAAGGATGCCGATGCGGCGCTCGCCTATGTCGGCGACCGCTACGTGCAGCACAATCCCGGCGCCAGCGACGGCCCGGATGGCTTCCGCAAGTTCATCGCCTTCCTGCGCGAAAAATTTCCGAACTCGCACAGCGAGATCAAGCGTTCCTTCGTCGATGGCGACTACGTGATCCTGCACGTCCATGCGGTGCGCGAGCCGGGCACCCGCGGCAACGCCATCGTCGACATCTTCAAGCTGGAGAACGGCAAGATCGTCGAGCATTGGGACGTGGTGCAGCCGGTCCCGGAGACCCCGGCCAACAACAACACGATGTTCTGAGACGACTGCCGGTGGATGACGGCGGGTGTTATCCGCGCGTTACTCCTTCACCGCGATCCAGATCACGTGGCGGGCGCCGCCGCCTCTGCCGGTGGCGCGCACGGCGATTTCGTTGACCGCGAACCCGACCTGGCGGAGCGACTTCGGAAACCTCACATTCGGCCCGGACGACCAGACCGCGAGCACACCGCCGCGGCGCAACGCGGTGTGCGCGATCCTGAGCCCGGCGACATCGTAGAGTGCGTCATTGGCCTTGCGGGTCAGTCCCTCCGGGCCGTTGTCGACATCGAGCAGGATGGCATCGAAAGCAAGTGGATGCCGCTCGATCAAATCGGCGACGTCCACCTCCCGGATGCTCACTCGCGGATCTTCAAGGCTGTCGCCGAAGATCTCTGCCATCGGGCCACGCGCCCAAGCGACGACCGCCGGCACCAACTCCGCCACCACGATACGCGCCTCGCGTCCGAGCACGGTGAGCGCAGCCCGCAGGGTAAAGCCCATGCCGAGCCCGCCGATCAGCACATGCGGCCTTGGCACCTTCTCGATCTGCTTCGCAGCGAGCGTCGCCAGCGCCGCTTCCGAGCCCGACAGACGGCTGTTCATCAGTTCGTTGGTGCCGAGCATGATCGAGAACTCGCGGCCGCGCCGCATCAGGCGCAGTTCATCGTCAGTGCCGGGAACCCGCGCCGTATCGATTTTTTCCCACGGAATCATGGGATGGCTTGTAGCATGCGCGTCGAGGAGTAGGGTGGGCAAAGGAGCGCAAGCGACGTGCCCACCATCCACGGCGTGCTTGTGATGGTGGGCGCGCTTCGCTTTGCCCACCCTACAATCCGCGCCTATCCGCCCGCCCAGACGTCGAGGACGTAGCGGTTCTTCGCGCCCATCTCCTCGATCCAGCGAACGGAGGCAGCTTCGTCGACCCCGTTGCGCTCACGATAGATCGACATCAAGGTCGCCTTGACATCCGGCTCCATCTTGCCGCCGTCGCCGCAGACATAGACGATCGCGCCCTTCCCGATCAGATCCCAGACCCGATCTTTCTCAGCGGCAACGAGATGCTGCACATAGGTCTTCGGCCCGTCGGCACGCGAGAAGGCCGTATGCAGTTCCGCGATCCCATCGGCCGCGAACGCCTTCAGCTCGTCGGCATAGATGAAATCCTGCTCCGGATGGCGGCAGCCGAAGAACAGCAGCGCCGGCCCGAGGCTCGCGCCCTGCGCGCGCCGCGCGGCGCGCTCCTGCAGGAAGCCGCGGAACGGTGCCAGGCCGGTGCCCGGTCCGATCATGATGATCGGCACGGCGTTGTCGTCCGGCAGGCGGAAGCCTGCCTTGGTCTCCTTGACCGTGGCATGGACGGTGTCGCCGGCGCGGCGGCGGGCCAAATAGTTCGAGCAGACGCCCTTGTAAATGCCGTGGCCGGAGCTTGCGGGCGCCTCCACCACGCCGACGGTGACGCTGCAGCGCTGCGCGTGGCCTGCCGGCGACGACGAGATCGAATAATAGCGCGGCGCCAGCAGCGACAGCATTTCGAGATAGAGGTGGAACGGCAGCTCGCAGGCCGGATGTTCCTCGAGCAGGTCGAACACCGATTTGCGCCTGGTCAGGACCTCGTTGCGATAGCGCTCGGCGGACGCATCGTCGTCACCCGTAAACGCCATCAGCTTCGGCTTGGTCATGGGGCATCGTGTGTGCTCGGCCATGATCTGGATCTGCTTGCGGGTCGCGACCTGCTGCAGCTCGACGAATTCGGTGAGCAGACGCCCGACCGACACCGCGTTGCCGACCGGCAGTTGCGCACGGCGGCCTTCGGAGACCTGCAGGCGGATCTGGTCGGCAGGGAGGAAGCCGAAACGGCGCGCGACGGAATCGACCAAGGTCGGATCGTTGCGCGGCACCACGCTGAGATGATCGCCGACGCGATAGCTGAGGCCGGCAGGCAGTTCGACCTCGATATGCCGGGTCGAGCGCTCGGACGGATTGGCTCCGACCGTGGTCTGCAGCTCGTCGTTGGCGAATACCTTCATCGGCACCGCGCCGCCCTGGGTCACGATGGTGTTGACGGCGCCCTGCGCCACCGGTTCGATCGCGTAGAGCGGCTCGTCCTCGGCGGTGCGGGTGAAATTCCAGTCGATGCCGAATTCCTTGGTCGCGACCTTGGCCGCTTCGGGAAACCATTTCTGGAACTGGCCGTCGAGGTCACTGCGCGCATCGCCTTCGCCGCGCGGATAGACCGCGCGGGCACCGTGCTTGGTCAGTTGCTCGTCGATAAAGCGCGGCACGGACTGATAGGTCGCGGCCCAATCGCTGTTGCCGCAGCCGAACACGGCGTAGCGCACCTTGGCGAACGCGTCCTTCGGCAAATCGGTGCCGAGCCATTTGGCGAACTGCGTGGCATTGTCGGGCGCCGCGCCGTTGTAGGAAGCGCAGATGATCAGCACGCCGCCTTCCTCCGGAAGCTTGCCGACATAGTCGTCGAGGGGGCCAAGATGGGTGGCAAAGCCGTTGATCTCGGAGAGGTCGGCCATGCGCGTCGCCAGTTCCTCGGCGGAGCCGAGGTTGGAGCCGTAGAGCACCAGCATCGGCGTGTTGTGGCCGGGACGCGTCGTCGGCGCGCGCGGCGTTTTCGGCACGGCGGCGACGGCAGCGGCGCTGCCGGCGAATGCACCGCGTTCCCTGTCCTCGCGGGGCCGCACCTTGATCTTGAATCCGTCAGGCTTGACGGTGAGGGTCTCCTTCAGATGCATCTGGTAGCGATGCACGTCGATCAGCCTGAATCGTTGCAGGATCATGCCGATCGCGAGTGCCGCCTCGTGCATGGCAAAGCCGCGGCCGATGCAGGCGCGCTGGCCGTTGCCGAACGGCTTCCACGCGTTGAGCGGGCGCTTGGCCTCGGCTTCGCGGCTGAAATTCTCGGGATCGAACACGTCGGGGTTCGGGCCCCAGACCGAGGGGTCGCGATGCAGCGCCATCACCAGCACGGTGATGAAGGTGTTCTTCTTGAGCTTGTACTTGCCGCCGATGGTCTCGTCCGCCAGCGGCGCGATGCCATAGGCCGGCGCCGGCGGCCACAGCCGCAGCGCCTCCTTCAGGCACTGCGTGATGTAGGTGAGCTGCGTCACCTGCTGATAGGTCGGCTTCGCATCGACATCGGGGCCGAGCACGCGGTCGACCTCCTCATAGGCCTTCTTCAGGATCTCCGGATGCTTCAGCAGCGCGTAGATCGTGCACGACAGCAGGCCCGAGGTGGTCTCGTGGCCCGCGATCAGGAACGTGTTGATCTGGTAGCGGATATTGATGTCGTCGAGCTGCTCGCCGGTGGCACGATCGACACCGGTCATCATCGCAGCCAGCATGTCTTTCTTGTCGTCGGTCGCGGCCGTATTGCCGCGCCGCTCGGCGATGATCTCGTCGACCATCTTGTTCATGAAGCCGACGTCTTCGGTCAACGTCTTGCGCCGCTTCTGCATCCACAGCCCTTCGAGCGGCAGGCCGCGGGTCATCATGATGGTCTCGAGCGAGCGCACCAGCGACTCCACGAAGGGGTGGTAGTCGCGGCGGTAGAACGAGTTGAAGCGATAGTCGAAACCGCAGAGGCCGATGGTGTCGAGCGTCAGCGCCGTCATGTCGTGGACGACGTCGATCTCCTCGTCGGCATTCATCCGCTCCCATTTCTTGACCAGCTGCTCGGCGATATCGACCATGCTCGGGTGGTACGACTGCATGGCGCGGTTGCCGAACGGCTGCATCAGTATGTTGTGCGCCTTGCTCCAGTTCGGCTCCCTGGTGTCGGCCGTGAACAGGCCGTCGCCGCCGACCGCGCGGACCCGGCGCAGCGAGCCGCGCACCGCCTTGTCGAACCGCTTCTCGTCGGAGAGCTCCTCGACCAGATCGTGGCCGGACACGATCACGATCGGCGCACCCATCATGTCGAGCCAGAAGATCGGCCCGAGCTCCTTGGAGAGCTTGACCAGATGCTGCACCGGCGCGGTCGAATCCAGCGACAGCATGTTGCCGACCACCGGTTTCGTCGGCGGATGCGGGATCGGACTCAGTCTGTTGCCGGACGCCATTGTCGAAACTGCCCCCTCACCACCCGCCGTCATCCTGAGGAGCGCGCGACGCGCGCGTCTCGAAGGATGGCCACTTGCTCCAGTCCCTCTCATCCTTCGAGGCGCGCCGAAGCCGGCGCGCACCTCAGGATGACGTCTAGCCGAATTTCTTTCTACGCCACTCGATCAGCTTGGCGCTGACTTCGTCGGGCTTTTCCTGCTGCGTCCAATGGCCGCTATCCCTGACCAGGTATTTCTCGAGATCCGGCACCAGCTTCTCCATGCCGTCGGCGGCCGAGGGCGGCAGCACGGCGTCGTTCTCGGCCATGATCATCAGCGACGGCACCAGCACGGTGTGGTCGAGCCCCGCCGAGCGCTCCCAGTTGCGGGTGAAGTTGCGATACCAGTTGATGCCGCCGGTGAAGCCGGTCCTGGCATAGGTGTCGACGAACACCTTCTTCTCCTCGGCCGACAGGATCGGCGTGCGCGCGTCATGCCTGGCGTCATAGGCCGCGATCATCTGCGGAAACGCCAAATTGGTCTTCGGCGATGCGCCGAGCCCCGCCACCGGTTCGGTCGGCTGTTCCGCGGGCCGCGGCAGCGGTTTGCGCATGAAGGCGTCGAAGGTCTGCTCGACCCGGCTGCCGAAGATCTTGTCGGGCCCGCGGGCGGGGTCCTGGAACTGGACGATGTACATCTGGTCGCCGAAGCGCTGGCGGAACAGCGCGATCGGGTCGATCGGCGCGCGCGGCCAATGCGGGGTGTTGACGCCGACGACGCCGGCGACGCGCGCGGGGTGCCGCAGCGGCATCTGCCAGACGACGAAGCCGCCCCAGTCATGGCCGACGAAGATCGCCTTGTCGATCTTGAGATGATCGAGCAGGCCGACGAGGTCGGCGGTCAGATGCTCCATGTCATAGGCCTCGACCGGCTCCGGCCGGTCGGTCGCGCCATAGCCGCGCTGATCGGGCGCGATCACGCGGATGCCGGCCTCGCTCAGCGCCTTGATCTGGTGGCGCCAGGAAAACGCCAGCTCCGGCCAGCCGTGGCAAAGCACCACCGGCGGCGCGTCGGTCTTCGGGCCCGCCTCGTAAAATCCCATGCGGATGCCGTTGGTCTCGGCGAACTGCAGCGGCGGCATGTCAATCATGGCCAGAATCCCCTATTCGGCCGCGCCCTTGATGTCGGCAGGCGGGGGCGCGAACGCCGCCTCGAGTGCATCGAACTCGAGCGGAAGCATGTCGCACAAAACCTGCACGTGGGGAATGATGTTGGCGCCCACGATGAAGCCGAAATCGAGCTGGTCGCGGTAGCTCTGCACGGTGATGTTGAGCGCCACGCCATGGGTCGAGATCGAGACCGGGAAGATATGCAGCAGCTCCGCACCCGCGGCATACAGCGTCTGCCGCGGCCCCGGCACGTTGGAGACCGTGATGTTGGTCGCCGGCGGCAGCACGTTTGAGAGGTCGGAGCGGCTGTAGAGCAGCGCCATGATCTGCACCAGGATCGGCGCGCCCAGCATCGAGACGTTGGAGACCTGCGGCATAAGGGCGCGCAGCGGATGCGACATCTCCTTGGACTTGGTCGATTGCGCGATGATGGTCTCGAGCCGCTTCCGGGGATCCTCGATGTCGGTCGCGATCGAGCAGATCATGCCGAACACCTGGTTGTTGGAATCGGCATTGCCTTCCTCGCGCAGCGAGATCGGCACGCCGGCCGTCATCGACTTGTTCGGCAGCGCGCCCTGGCTGATCAGATAGCGCCGCACCACGCCGGAGGCGAGCGCCAGCACGACGTCGTTGAGCTTGCCGCCGGATGCCTTCGCCACCGCCTTGGCGCGCGACAGCGAGATCGAGGTGCCGGCAAAGCTGCGCTCCGACGAGATCGCCTTGTTGAGGATGGTCGGCGGCGAAGCCATCGCCTGCAGGCTCTCGCGCGAGCGGGGATCGGCGACCTTGGTGACGACCTCGGACAGGCTTTTGAGCACGGTCGGCATGGCGCCGGCGAACTTCACCGCGCTCTCGATCTGGAACATGGCGTTGTCGAACAGGATCGAGCCGAGATCGCTCTTGCCGGAACGCGGCAGTTCGAGGCTCTTCGGCGCCGAGGCCGCGTCGAACGGCTGGGTCCAGAGCGCCTGATAGGAATCGATCAGGTTGGCGGCGATGTCGCGCGGCTCCGGCGCCACCTTCTTGGCGGTCGGCGGCTCGATCTCGCGCGGCACCGGCGTCACATCGTAGATCATGCTGGTCAGCGCCGCACCCGCGCCGCCGTCGATGCAGGCATGGTGCATCTTGGAATAGAGCCCGATCTCGTTGTCCTTCATGCCCTCGAACACGTAGAACTCCCAGAGCGGGCGGGCGCGGTTCAACAGCTTGGCATGCATCCAGCCGACGATACGCTCCAGGGTCGCGCGGTCGCGCGGCGCGGGCAGGCTGGCGCGGAAGATGTGGCGGTCGATGTCGAACTGGTCGTCCTCGACCCAGGACGGATGGTCGATGTCGAGCGGCGCCTTCTGCAGGCGGGCTTTGAGGATCGGCGCGATGTGCAGCCTTGCTGCGATCATCGCCTTGAACTCCTCGAAGAAGTCGCCCTTGTAGCCGTCGGGCAGGCGGAAGATCGCCATGCTGCCGACATGCATCGGCATTTCCGGCGTTTCCAGATACAGAAACGATGCGTCCAGCGAGGACAGCTTCTTGGCGTCGCTCATGATTTCCTCCCGATCGTCAACTCACGCGGGCGCCTTGGCGGCGCTTCTCGTCGTTCGCTAGGATAGTGCCTGCTCTGCCGGCCCGTAGGCAATGGCAAAGGGGCCCGACCGTTCAAAATGCCGGAATTCGCCCTCCGGCTGCGCCAGGCGGTCGGCGATCGCCCACAGCGCTGCGGGATTGACGCCGAGGCCGATATGACTGGCGAAATGCACCTCGATGTTCTCCGCGGTGGCCGAGGGCCGCAACTGGGTGGTCCGCCAGTTCACGATGCCGTCGGTGCGGGAATAGATCGAGGTCGCCGGCACCGGCATGTCGCCGGCGATCGCCGCGCGGACCTCGGGGATATCGTCGACGCCCTCGCCGGACAGTATCTCATAGAGCCGCGTCGCGTTGGTGGCGCGGATATCGTCGGCAAACGGGCTGCCGAGCGTGATGACGGAGCGCACCAGATCCGGCATCTGCACCGCGAGGTCGCGGGCATAGACGCCGCCGAGGCTCCAGCCGACGATCGAGACCTTGCGCCCGGATGCCTGGTGGACCCGCTTCAGGAGGTCGCGCAGCGCATCGCGCCTGGAGGCGATGCCGCCGAAATTGCGGCCCATGTTCCAGGCATAGGCGTCGTAGCCGAGCTGCTTCAGGTAGCGCCGCATCGGCGCCATCGAGAGATCGCTGGCCAGAAAGCCCGGCAGTGCGAGCACCGGATGGCCGTCACCCTTCGGCGCCTGCATCAGGAGCGGCGACAGCAGCAGGCTCGAATTGAGCTCGAACACGCCGCGCGCTTCGGCCAGCATCAGGAACAGGCCGGGCGGACGCAGCCTGCGCCCGCTGCCATCGGCGCTCCCGTCCATATCGGCCACTATTTCCCGCCCTTCTTGCCCATGCCGCCGAGCCCGGCCATCGTCACGAACATGTCCTGGAAGCGTTCGGCGAGCTTGGGATCGAAGGTGAACCAGCTCTGCATCAGGGCTTCGGGCGAGACCTTCTCGATGTTCGACAGCATCTGCTGCTGCAGCTTGTCCATGACCGCGTTCTGCATCGGCGCCACGTCCGGCAGGCCGAAGAACTGCCGCGCTTCGAGGGGCGTGCAATCTATCTCGACGTTGACCTTCATATCCGCCTCCTCAAATGCGCCTGACCCGCCCGACAGTATCACCGCGACAGGGCGAGCAACGCAAGCGACCCCGACCCTGCCCGGAGTTCAGTCGGCCTCAATCATCCGTTATGGTCAACCAAACCCGTTCGGCCGCAGACGGCCCGGAATCGCGCGATGGGCTTCACGGCGGCCGCCCGACGCGGCAGTCCGAAAGTTGAATGTCACGCGCTCCGGCCGAACGCCTATCCTCGATCCAGTTGCGCTGCACCGCGCGCGGACCGATTAACCCTTTGGGAAATCGCGCTTGCGCGGGCAGCAAACTCTGGCAACATGGCCGGTAAAATGCGCCGGAGCGTGACCGGCCAACAATAACGGGGACACGATATATGTCGGTACGTTGGAGTTCGTTTGCGGCGACGGCCGCCGCGTTGGTTGCCTTTGCGTTGCCGGCATCCGCCCAAACCTTGCGTTACGCCAACCAGGGCGAGCTCAAATCGCTGGATCCCTATACGCTGAAGGAAACCACCACGATCGCGCACCACGCGCATGTCTATGAAGGCCTGACCGCGCGCGACAAGGACCTGAAGATCATCCCGGCGCTGGCGGAAAGCTGGGAGAATCTGAGCCCGACCAAATGGCGCTTCCACCTGCGCAAGGGCGTCAAATTCCATAATGGCGATCCCTTCACCGCCGACGACGTGCTGTTCTCCGCCGATCGCGTCCGCGCCAAGGGCTCCAACTTCCTCAGCAACGTCCCGGCCGACGCCAAGTTCACCAAGGTCGACGACTACACCGTCGACGTGACGCTGGATTCGCCCAATCCCATCCTGACCTCGCAATGGGATAGCTGGTACATCATGGACAAGAAGTGGTGCGAGGAGAACAACGCCGTCGCACCGACGCCGGCCTCCGCAACCACGCCGAGCTACGCGGCGCTGCACGAGAACGGCACCGGTCCCTTCACGATCGAGAGCCATCAGCCCGGCGTGAAGACGGTGTTCAAGGTGTTTCCGGGCTATTGGCGCAAGCCCGAGCATAATCTGAAGGAGATCATCTTCACCTCGATCGGCTCTGACGCCACCCGCGTCGCCGCGCTGCTCTCGGGCGAGGTCGACGTCATCGAGCCGGTTCCGCTGCAGGACATCCAGCGCGTCAATTCGAGCGGCGTCGCCACCGTCATGACCGCGCCTGAGATCCGCACCATCTTCATCGGGATGGATGTGACGCGCGACGAGCTGCTCTATTCCAACGTCAAGGGCAAGAATCCGTTCAAGGACATCAAGGTCCGCGAAGCCTTTTACAAGGCGATCGACGTCGACCTGATCAAGACCCGGGTCATGCGCGGCATGTCGACGCCCTCGGCGCTGATGATCGCGCCCGAGCTCTATCCGCTGTCGAAGGACTTCGTCCGGCCAAAGGCCGATCCGGACGCCGCCAAGAAGCTGCTCACCGAGGCCGGCTATCCGAACGGCTTCGAAGTCACCATGGACTGCCCGAACGACCGCTACGTCAACGACGCCGCGATCTGCCAGGCGGTGGTCGGCATGCTGGCCCGCATCGGCGTCAAGGTGAACCTCTTGGCGCAGCCGAAGGCGCAGTATTTCGCCAAGGTGCTGAAGCCCGGCGGCTACCAGACCTCGTTCTTCATGCTGGGCTGGACGCCCGCGACGTCTGACTCGCACAACGTGCTGCACGACATCCTCGGCTGCCGCGACGATCCGAAGGATTCGACCCGCGGCGAGGCCAATCTCGGCGGCTATTGCAACAAGGAAGTCGACGCGCTCACCGACAAGGTCCTGGTCGAGAGCGACACCGCCAAGCGCGACCAGCTGATCAAGCAGGCCTACGACATCGTGATCAAGGACTACGGCTACATTCCGCTGCACCAGCAACCGCTGGTGTGGGGCGTGTCGAAAAAGGTCAAGCTGGTCCAGCGCGCCGACAACCAGGTGCTGCTCTACTGGGCGACCAAACAGGGTGAGTAAGTGGTCGCTGCGAATTGGGTCCCGGAAGCCCTGCTTCCGGGACCTCGCGTTTTCCCGGCTGCGCAACGTCGCGCACCGAAGCTGAAATGCAGTGAAAGGTAGAGATGCTCGCTTTCACTCTTCGTCGCGTGCTGCAGGCGATCGGCGTCATGGTCGCCGTGGGCGTCATCGCGTTCGCCATGTTCCGTTTCGCCGGCGATCCGGTCAGCCAGATCGTCTCGATCGACACCTCGGCTGCGGAGCGCGCCTCGATCCGGCAATCGCTCGGCCTCGACGATCCCGTGCTGGTGCAGTTCGGCCGCTACTTCATCAATGCGCTGCAATTCAAGTTCGGCGTCTCCTATCAATTCCGCCTGCCGGTCTCCTCGCTGCTCGCCGAGCGGATGCCGGCGACGCTGGAGCTCGCGATCGTCGCCACGATCTTTGCGATGGTGTGTGGCATCCTGATGGGGGTTTATTCGGCGCTGCGGCGTGACACCATCCTCGCCAGATTATTCCAGGCGGTATCGCTGATCGGCATTTCGCTGCCGACCTTCCTGATCGGCATCCTCTTGATCTACCTGTTCGCGGTGACCTTGGGCTGGCTGCCCTCGTTTGGCCGTGGCGAGGTGGTGAAGCTCGGCTGGTGGTCGACCGGGCTGCTCACTGTCTCCGGCTGGAAAGCGATCATCATGCCGGCGGTCACGCTCGGGCTGTTCCAGATGACCCTGATCATGCGGCTGGTGCGCGCCGAAATGCTGGAAGTGCTGCGCACCGACTATATCCGCTTCGCCCGCGCCCGCGGCCTGACCACGCGCGCGATCCATTTCGGCCACGCGCTGAAGAACACGCTGGTTCCGGTCATCACCGTAGCCGGCCTGCAATTTGGCTCGGTTATTGCTTTCTCGATCATCACCGAAACCGTGTTCCAGTGGCCGGGCATGGGGCTTCTGTTCGTGCAGGCCGTGCAGAATGTCGATATCCCGATCATGGCCGCGTATCTCCTGATGGTCTCGCTGATCTTCGTCACCATCAATCTCGTGGTCGATATCCTCTACACCGTCGTCGATCCGCGGCTGCGGTCGACCGTCGGCCGCGCGGCGTGAGGACCTGACCATGTCCGACGCCGTCGTCCCCCATCGCGCCGAAGACCAGCCACGAGCGCCCATCGGCTGGTTCAGGCGTGCGCTCGACAGTGATGTCTTCTACTCGTTCCGCCGCTCCAAGCTGACCATGGTGGCTGCCGCGATCACGGTGCTGTTCTTCCTGCTCGCGATCTTTGCTTCGTGGCTGGCGGTGCAGAACCCGTTCGATCCGTCGCAGCTGCAGCTGATCAACTCGCGGATCCCGCCATTGTGGACCGCCGATGGCCAGAGCCCGTTCCTGCTCGGCACTGACGAGCAAGGTCGCGACGTGTTCTCCGCCATCCTCTATGGCTTGCGCATCTCGCTCGCCGTCGGCGTGGCCGGCGTGGTCTTCGCCGGCGCGCTTGGCATCGCGCTCGGGCTGATCGCGGGCTATTTCGGCGGTGCGGTCGACAGCGTGATCATGCGGATTGCCGACGTCCAGCTCACCTTCCCCGCGATCCTGATCGCGCTGCTGGTCAATGGCATCGCCAAGTCGATGCTCGGCAACCGGTTGGACGAATGGAGCATGCTGGGGGTGCTGGTGATCTCGATCGGCCTCAGTTTCTGGGTGGGCTATGCCCGGACGGTGCGCGGCTCGGTCATGGTCGAGAAAAACAAGGACTATGTGGCAGCCGCCCAGCTGATCGGCCTGCCCGCGCCGAAGATCATGCTGCGGCATGTGCTGCCGAACACGATGGGCCCAATCCTGGTCATTGCCACCATCAATCTTGCGCTTGCCATCATCACCGAGGCGACGCTGTCCTTTCTCGGCGTCGGCCTACCCGACACCATGCCCTCGCTCGGCACCCTGATCCGGATCGGCAACAATTATCTGTTCGCCGGCGAATGGTGGATCGTCGCCTTTCCGGGCATTGCGCTGGCGGGCCTGATCCTTTCCATCAACCTGCTCGGCGACTGGCTGCGCGACGCGCTGAATCCAAAACTCCGATGAGCAAGCCCGTCCTCTCCGTGCGCAATCTCGAGGTGGAATTCGTCACCCGCCGCGCGATCCTGCGCGCCATCAACGGCGTATCGTTCGACATTGCCAAGGGCGAGGTGCTGGGCGTGGTCGGTGAATCCGGCGCCGGCAAGTCGGTCACGGGCCTTGCCGTGATCGGCCTGATCGATCCGCCCGGCCGCATTTCCGCCGGCGAGATCGAGCTGTCGGGGACGCGGATCGACCATCTGCCGCCGGAGGAGATTCGCCGCATCAGGGGCAAACGGATCGGCATGATCTTCCAGGATCCGCTGACCAGCCTCAACCCGCTGTACCGGATCGGCGACCAGATCGTCGAGACCATCCGCACTCACACCAGCCTCAGCGAAACCGCCGCGCGAAAACGCGCCATCGACCTGCTCGCCGAAGTCGGCATCCCCGCGCCGGAAAAGCGCATCGACGGCTATCCGCACGAATTCTCCGGCGGCATGCGCCAGCGCGTCGTCATCGCGCTCGCGATCTGCGCTGAGCCCGAATTGATCATCGCCGACGAGCCGACCACCGCGCTCGACGTCTCCGTGCAGGCGCAGATCATCGCGCTGATCAAGCGGCTCGGCCGCGACCACGGCACGGCCGTCATGCTGGTCACCCACGACATGGGCGTGATCGCCGAGACCTGCGACCGCGTCGCGGTGATGTATTCCGGCCGCATTGCCGAGATCGGCCCGGTGCAGGAGGTGGTGCGCAATCCGCTGCATCCGTACGCGAAGGGCCTGATGGGCGCGATCCCGACGCTTGCGGGCGAGGACAAGCGCCTGGTCCAGATCCCCGGTTCGATGCCGCGGCTGTCGGCGATCCCGCCGGGCTGCCCGTTCAATCCGCGCTGCGCCTTCGCGTTGGACCGCTGCCGCGTCGAGCGCCCCGAACCGATCCGCCAGGGCACGCAGTCCGTCGCCTGCCATCTGTTCGAGCCGGCGGAGACCGCGGCATGAGCGCGACCCTGATCGAAGTGAAGAAACTGCGGCGCGTTTTCGACGTCTCGAAGCCGTGGCTCAACCGCGTGCTGGAAGGCGGCCATCCCGAATTCCTCAAGGCGGTCGACGGCGTCTCGTTCGACGTCAAGCGCGGCGAGACCTTTGCGCTGGTCGGCGAATCCGGCTCCGGCAAGACCACGGTGGCGCGCATGGTGGTCGGGCTGTTGCCGCCGAGCTCCGGCGAAGTCGTCATCGACGGCGTTTCGATGACCGACCCGCGGCAGGCGCAGGCACGCCGCAAGCTGCGCCGCCGCATCCAGATGATCTTCCAGGACCCCTATGCGAGCCTCAATCCGCGCTTCCGCGTCGATGCCATCGTCGCCGAGCCAATCCGCGCCTTCGACCTGATCCAGGGCGAACGCGACATCAAGGCCCGGGTCGGCGAATTGCTCACGCTGGTCGGCCTGCATCCCGACGACGGGTTGAAATTCCCGCACGAATTCTCCGGCGGCCAGCGCCAGCGCATCGCGATCGCCCGCGCGCTCGCATCGGAAGCCGAGTTCATCGTCTGCGATGAGCCGACCTCGGCGCTCGACGTCTCGGTGCAAGCGCAGATTCTCAACCTGATGCGCGACCTGCAGGACAAATTCGGCCTCACCTATCTCTTCATCAGCCACAATCTCGCCGTCGTCCGCCACATGGCGAGCCGGATCGGCGTGATGTATCTCGGCCGCATCGTCGAGATCGCGGAAGGCCGCAAACTGTTCCACGATCCGCGGATGCCCTACACGAAGATGCTGCTCGGTGCGGTTCCCGATCTCGCGATGTCCGGCCGGCAGCGGATTCCGGTCAAGGGCGAGATCCCCAACCCGATCGATCCGCCGCCGGGCTGCGCGTTCAACCCGCGCTGTCCGCTGGCCTTCGATTTATGCCGCCAGAAGGCGCCGAAGCTGATCGACGGCGTCGCCTGCCACGCCGTCAACAATCCGGCCGCAGCCGTTCCGGCATGATCACGCGGATGGGAGCGGCCATGTCAACCGGACGGTTGGCATACCAGCGTGCCTGTGATCAAGTGCGCGCGCCGCAAGACGCAATGAAATGGTGAAGCCGCATGAGCAACATCAACCCCGATCCGTTCACGACCCGGCCTGAAATCGAAGGCACCTTCGGCGTCGTCACATCGACGCACTGGATCGCGACCGCGGTCGGCATGGGGATCCTGGAGAAAGGCGGCAACGCCTTTGACGCCGGCGTTGCGGCCGCCTTCACGCTGCAAGTGGTCGAGCCGCATCTGAACGGCCCGGGCGGCGACGTGCCCATCATCGTGCACGACATGAAACGCGGCAAGACCGAGGTGATCTGCGGCCAGGGCCCGGCGCCGGCGAAGGCAACCATCGCGCATTATCGCAGCGAGGGCCTCGAGATGGTGCCTGGCACCGGCCTGCTCGCGGCCTGCGTGCCCGGCACCTTCGAATCCTGGATGCTGCTGCTGCGCGACTACGGCACGTTGAAGCTGCGCGACGTGCTCGAGCCCGCGATCGCCTACGCCCGCGACGGTTATCCGTTGGTCGAGCGCGCCTGCGCCACGATCCAGACCGTCGAAAAATTGTTCCGCAACTATTGGACCACGTCGGCCGATGTGTACCTGCCGAACGGCGAGGTGCCGAAGCCGGGCACCATCTTCACCAACAAGAAACTTGCCGAGACCTACACCCGCATCCTGAATGAGGCCGAGAGCGCGGGCAGCGATCGCGTCGCGCAGATCGAGCGCGCGCGTCAGGCGTGGTCGAAGGGATTTGTCGCCGAAGCGATCGACAAATTCTGCCGCACCCAGGAGGTGATGGACGTCTCCGGCTCGCCGCATCGCGGCGTGCTGTCGGCCGACGACATGGCACGCTGGCAGCCGACAACAGAGGCGCCGCTCACCTACGACTACGGCCGCTACACCGTGCAGAAGGCCGGCGTCTGGAGCCAGGGCCCG
Source organism: Bradyrhizobium genosp. L (assembly GCF_015624485.1). Taxonomy (NCBI): domain Bacteria; kingdom Pseudomonadati; phylum Pseudomonadota; class Alphaproteobacteria; order Hyphomicrobiales; family Nitrobacteraceae; genus Bradyrhizobium; species Bradyrhizobium genosp. L. The sequence goes on along the minus strand of NZ_CP061378.1, from coordinate 2,344,503 downwards.
GTGATGTTGCAGCAGCTCGCGCTGCTCAAGGGTTTTGATCTCGACGGGCTCGATCCCACGGGTCCCGACTTCATCCACCTTCAGATCGAGGCGGCCAAGCTCGCTTATGCCGACCGCGAGACCTTCTACGGCGATCCCAAATTCACCGACATCCCGATCGAGACGCTGTTGTCGGATTCCTATAACGACGAACGCCGCAAGCTGATCGCGAAGGACAAGGCCTCGCTCGACTTCGTTCCCGGCTCGGTCGAAGGTTTCGGCGCGGTCGTCAAGCTGCGCCGCGCCGAAGGCCATCGCGAGGCGGTCGGCGCCATGGGCGCCGGCGAGCCGACGGTCGGCCGCTTCGGCGAGGTGCGCGGCGACACCGTGCATTTCGACATCATCGACAAGGCCGGCAACATGATCTCGGCGACGCCGTCCGGCGGCTGGCTGCAATCCTCGCCTGTCATCCCCGAGCTCGGCTTCTGCCTCGGCAGCCGCGCGCAGATGTTCTGGCTGGAAGAAAATCATCCGGCCGCGCTGGCGCCGGGCAAGCGCCCGCGCACCACGCTGTCGCCGACCATGGCGCTACGCGACGGCGAGCCGTATCTCTCCTGGGGTTCGCCCGGCGGCGACCAGCAGGACCAGTGGATCACGCAGTTCTTCCTGCGCCACGTCCACGCCAAGATGAATTTGCAGGAGGCGATCGACGCGCCGGCCTGGCACTCCGAGCATTTCCCGATCTCGTTCTGGCCGCGCACCGCGCGCCCCGGCGTGCTGGTGCTGGAAAACCGGGTGCCGAAGCCTGCTATCGACGAATTGAAGCGCCGCGGCCATGTGGTGGAGATCGGCCCCGATTGGTCCGAGGGCCGCCTCACCGCGGCCTCGAAGGTCGGTCCCCGTCGCCGCGCTGCCGCCAACCCGCGCGGCATGCAGGGCTACGCCGCTGGGCGCTAGAGCATGATCCGGAAAAGTGTGAAGCGGTTTTCCGAAAAGATCATGCTCAAAGAAGGAGCTAAAGCGCGATGACGATTCAGCCTAATCTCATCGCGCTTTAAGGACGACGGATGACCTGGTCGATCATCGCCCGCGACAGCGCTACCGGCCAGCTCGGCATCGCCGTTGCGACGCGGTTCTTTGCCGTCGGCGCGCTCGTCCCGCATATCGCACCGGGCATCGGCGCGGTGGCAACGCAGGCGCTGGTCAATCCCTATTACGGCGTCGACGGCCTCAGGCTGCTGCGCGGCGGTGGCAGTCCGCATGACGTCATCAAAGTCCTGCTCTTAGCCGATAGCGGCCGCGAAAGCCGGCAGGTTCACGCCATGGATGCCCGCGGCCGCATCGCCGCGCATTCAGGCAAGGAGTGTGTCGACTGGTTCGGCCATATCGCGGGCGACGGCCTTTCGATCGCCGGCAACATGCTGGTCGGCCCGGCCGTGCTCGACGAGACCGCAAGGGTCTATGCCGCGCATGAGACATTGCCGTTCGCGCAGCGGCTGATCAAGGCGATGTTCGCCGGTGAAGCCGCCGGCGGCGACAAGCGCGGCAAGCAATCAGCGGCACTCCTGATCCATGGCATGGAGGACTGGCCGCTGCTCGACCTGCGGGTCGACGACCACGCCGACCCACTGCGCGAACTGGAGCGGCTGGAAGCCGTCAGCCGCGAGCATTGGGTGCCGTTTCGAACATTCCTGCCGACCCGGGGCGATCCGGCCGGCGTTACCGATCGTGCCGCGATCGAATCCGGCATCGCAGCCGCGACCGCGAGCAAGAAATGACGGCAGGCCCGCTGATCGAAATCGAGGACCTGCGCGTCACTTTCCAGGGCGACGACGGCCGCACCACACACGCCGTCGACCGCGTCGATCTCAGCGTCGCCAAAGGCGCGACGCTCGGACTGGTCGGTGAATCCGGCTGCGGCAAGAGCGTGACCTCGCTCGCGATCATGGGGCTGTTGCCGAAGCAATCGGCCACCGTCTCCGGCGCGATCCGCTTCGACGGGTTCGACCTGCTCGACGTGCCGGACCAGACGCTGCGCGATTTGCGCGGCAATCGCCTGGCGATGATCTTCCAGGAGCCGATGACCTCGCTCAATCCGAGCTTCACCATCGGCGACCAGATCACCGAGACGATACTGCGCCACCGCGGCGGCCCGCGGCGGCAGGCGCGCGACCGCGCCGTCGAGCTGCTGCGACGCGTCCACATCCCCTCGCCCGACAGGCGCGTCGACGAATATCCGCACAAGCTCTCCGGCGGCATGCGCCAGCGCGTGATGATCGCGATGGCGCTGGCTTGCGACCCCCAGCTTCTGATCGCCGACGAGCCGACCACCGCGCTCGACGTCACCTTGCAGGCGCAGATCCTCGATTTGATGCGCGAGCTGAAGGCCGCCAGCGGCGCCGCGATCATCCTGATCACGCATGATCTTGGCGTCGTCGCCGAAGTCTGCGACGAGGTCGCGGTGATGTATGCCGGCGAGATCGTCGAGCGCGCACCGGTCGACGAGCTGTTTGCCAACCCGCAGCATCCCTACACGATCGGCCTGCTCGGCTCGATCCCGCGGCTCGACCGCCGCACCAGCCACCTTGCGACCATCGAGGGCATGGTGCCGAACATGGCAAATCCGCCGGCCGGCTGCCGCTTCGCCGCGCGGTGTCCCTTTGTCGAGGACGCCTGCACCGAGACGCCGCCGCCGCTCGCGAGGTTGAGCGCAACCCACGCCTCGCGCTGCATCCGCGCGCCGCTGGAACGGCTGGTGTCATGACCGCGGCCATACGCACAACTCTCGTGCCCCGGGCGCGGCGCAGCACAAGCGCAGCGCAGTGGTGCACCGCTGAACCGGGGCCGACCATGGCGGAGCATGGGTCCCGGTTCAGCAGTGCAACACTGCGCGTTGCACTGCGCCCGGGACACGAGAGGCGGGAGCAACGCTGATGACCGCGCTGCTCGAGGTCGAAGGGCTGGTCAAGCATTTCGTCGCCGCGCGCTCGGTGTTCGGCCGCCCGACCGCCCATGTGAAGGCGGTCGACGGCGTCAGCTTCACGGTCGAGGCCGGCAAGACGCTGGCGCTGGTCGGCGAATCCGGCTGCGGCAAGTCCACCGTCAGCCGGCTGGTGCTGCGGCTGATCGAGCCCGATGCCGGGACCGTCCGCTTCGAGGGTCGCGATCTCGGCGCGCTCGACGCCGGGCAATTGCGCGCCTTCCGCCGCGATGCGCAGCTCATTTTCCAGGATCCTTACGCCTCGCTCAACCCGCGCATGACGGTGAACCAGATCCTGACCGAGCCGCTGGCGCTGCACGATCTCGTGCCGCCGCCGCGCCGCCGCGAGCGGGTCGAGGAGCTGTTGCGTCTGGTCGGGCTCGAGCCGCGCTTCGCGCGCCGCTATCCGCATGAATTCTCCGGCGGCCAGCGCCAGCGCATCGCGATCGCGCGAGCGCTCGCGGTCGAGCCGAAGCTGATCATCTGCGACGAGCCGGTGTCCGCGCTCGATGTCTCGATCCGATCCCAGATCCTCAATCTGCTGCGCGATCTGCAGGACCGGCTCAAGCTCGCCTACATCTTCGTTTCGCACGATCTCGCGGTGGTCAAACACATTGCGGACCGCGTCGCCGTGATGAATCTCGGCACCATCGTCGAGACCGCCGACGCCGAGACATTGTTCGCCGGCCCGCGCCATCCCTACAGCCGCGCGCTGCTGTCCGCGATCCCCGTGCCCAAGCCGCAGGCAAAGCGCAGCCGCATTGTGCTGCAGGGAGAGATGCCGAGCGCGCTCGATCCACCCAGCGGCTGCCGGTTTCACACCCGCTGTCCCTACACAATCGAACGCTGCCGCAGCGAGATACCGCAGCTCGTTGAAGCTGGCATCGGACATGCAACGGCCTGCCACCGGGCGGCGGAGCTGCCGCCGGCGGAGGCGATCGTTCCATCCGACGGCGGCTTCTCGCCGACATTGGAAAAACTGGTCGCCGCCTTCAAATCAGCGGAAGCTGTCGGGCGGATCGGGGTTGGTCCAGACGAGGCTAGGACGTAACGAACACGAAGGGGTTGGCGATGAGAATCTGGCGCTGGGCGGTCCTGATGGCGGCCCTCGTGGCGTGGTGCGGAACGGCCGCGCGCGCCGAGACCACGCTGCGGATCGGCCTCGCCGAGGACCCCGATATCCTCGATCCCTCGACCGCCCGCACCTATGTCGGCCGCATCGTGTTCGCGGCGTTCTGCGACAAGCTGTTCGACATCGACGACAAGCTCAACATCGTGCCGCAGCTTGCGCTGTCGCACGAGACGTCCGCCGACGGCAAGGACGTGACGATCAAGCTCCGCCCCGGCGTCAAATTCCAGGACGGCGAACCGTTCGATGCGGAAGCGGCGAAATTCTCGCTGGACCGGCACATGACGCTGCCGACCTCATTCCGCAAATCGGAGCTCGCGAGCGTCGATCACGTCGAGGTGGTCGACCCCCTCACTATCAAGCTGGTGCTGAAGACGCCCTACTCGCCCCTGATCGCCCAGCTCACCGACCGCGCCGGCATGATGATATCGCCGAAGGCGGCGAAGGAGGAGGGCGACAAGTTCGGTCTGCACCCGGTCTGCGCCGGGCCGTACAAATTCGTCGAGCGCGTGCAGCAGGACCGCATGGTGTTCGAGAAGTTCGCCGACTACTGGAACAAGGACAAGGTCTTCATCGACAAGATCGTCTATCTGCCGATCGTCGATGCCACGGTGCGGCTCGCCAATCTGAAGTCCGGCGGGCTCGACCTGATCGAGCGCGTGCTGGCGACCGACATCAAGGCGGTGCGCGCCGATCCCAATCTGGTGCTCTCGACGGCGCCCGAACTCGGCTACTGGGGCCTCACCATCAACATCGGCAACGACAAGAACAAGGGGCCGCTCAGCCAGTCGGAGAAGGTGCGCCAGGCGCTCGACCTGTCGATCGACCGGCAGGCCATCAACGAGGTCGTGTTCAACGGCGAGTTCACGCCGGGCAATCAATGGGTCAGCCCGCAGCATCCCTACTACCAGAAAGCCTTCCCGATCCGGCCGCGCGACATCGTCAAGGCCAAGGCGCTGCTGAAGGAGGCCGGCGTCACGCCGCCGATATCGGTCGACTTCATGGTGACCAAGGGCGCGGAGAACGAAGCGGTCGCGCAAGTCGTGCAGTCGATGGCCGCCGAGGCCGGCTTTGACCTGAAGATCCGGGTGATCGAATTCGCCACCTCGTTCAAGCAGGCGCAAGCCGGCGAGTTCCAGCTGTTCCAGATTCCCTGGAGCGGACGGATCGATCCCGACGGCAACTCCTACATCTTCCTGCATAGCAAGGCGCCGCAGAACGACGGCGGCTATTCCAATCCGGAGGCCGACAAGGCGATGGAAGACGCCCGTCTGGTGACCGATCCGGCGCAGCGCAAGGCGATCTACGAGAAGCTGACCAAGATGGTGCTGAACGACGATCCGATCCTCTACCTCCTGCACCGCACGATCCTGATCGCCCACACCAAGAAGCTCGAAGGTTACAAGCAGATGCCCGACGGGCTGGTGCGCGTGATCGGACTGAAGCTGAAATGATGGCGATGGGCACGCTCTCGTGTCCCGGATGCCTTGCAGCGCGCAAGCGGTGCAACGCTGATCCGGGATCCAGCGCCGCGTCCGGGAAACCGGTGTCGCGATGCTGAACTTCCTGGCCAAGCGGCTGGCGCAGATCGTGCCGACGCTGTTCTTCGTCTCGATCCTGATCTTCTCGCTGCAGCACTTGCTGCCGGGCGATCCGGCGCTGGTGATGGCCGGCGAGGAGCGCGATCCGGCCGTGATCGAGCAGATCCGCGTGCAGTACCATCTCGATCAGCCGATCCCGGTGCAATATGTCTACTGGGTCAAGGGCGTGCTGTCGGGGGATTTCGGCGAGTCGCTGCGCAACAAGATGCCGGTGCTGGCGCTGATCGCGCAGAAGCTCCCGGTCACCATGCAGATCGCCGGAATGGCGATCGTGATCGCATTCCTGATCGGCGTCCCCGCCGGCATCATCTCCGCGGTGAAGAAGGGCACGGCCTGGGACTACGGCGCCAATTTGTTCGCGCTATGGGGCATCTCGACGCCGAACTTCTGGCTCGGCATCATGCTGATCTTCCTGTTCTCGATCGAACTGGGCTGGCTGCCGGCGTCAGGCTATGTGCCACTGACCGAAGACTGGCGCGCCAGCCTCGCCGCCTCGATCATGCCGGCCTTCGTGCTCGGCAACGCGATCGCCGCGGTCCTGATGCGGCATACGCGAAGCGCGATGCTGCAGGTGCTGGAGAGCGATTATGTCCGCACCGCTCGCGCCAAGGGCTTGTCCGAGCGCACGGTGATCCTCAAGCATGCGATGCGCAACGCGCTGACGCCGATCATCACGCTCGGCGCGCTCGAGCTCGGCACGCTGCTGTCGGGCGCGGTGCTGACCGAACAAATCTTCTCGATCCCCGGCTTCGGCAAGCTGATCGTCGACGCCGTCTTCAACCGCGACTATGCCGTGGTGCAGGGCGTGGTGCTGACCACGGCCACGATCTACATCACGCTCAACCTGATCGCCGACATCGCCTACATCCTCGTCAATCCGCGGCTGCGAGGATGATCCGATGACGGACGCCACGCTCGCGACCGCTGCCGCCCTCGCCGCCTCCGAGACGCTGGAGAGCCCGGGGCGGCGCGCGTGGCGGCGCCTGCTCAAGCGCAAGGGCGCCGTGCTCGGTCTCGTCGTGATCGCAATCTTCATCCTGCTGGCGCTCTTCGCGCCACTGGTCGTGCCCTACGATCCGATCGCGTCCAGCTGGTCGCTGGTGCGCAAGGCGCCGTCGGCGCAGCACTGGTTCGGCACCGACGAGCTCGGCCGCGACGTGCTCGCCCGCGTCGTGTTCGGCGCCCGCGCCTCGCTGCTCGCGGGCCTGACCTCCGTCAGCATTGCGCTCGCGATCGGCGTGCCACTCGGGCTCGTCGCCGGCACGCGCGGCGGTTTCATCGACGCGCTGATCGGCCGCATCACCGATGCGATGCTGGCCTGCCCGTTCCTGATCCTGGCGATCGCGCTCGCCGCATTCCTCGGCCCGAGCCTCGGCAATGCGATGATCGCGATCGGCGTCTCGGCGACCCCGATCTTCATCCGCCTGACCCGCGGCCAGGTGATGAGCGTCAAGGTCGAGGACTATGTCGAGGCGGCGCGCGCGCTGGGCAATCCGCGCTGGCGCATCGCGCTGGTGCACATCCTGCCCAACATCATGCCGGCGCTCCTGGTGCAGGCGACGCTGTCGATCGCGGCCGCGATCATCGCGGAAGCCGCGCTGTCCTTCCTCGGCCTCGGCCAGCAGCCGCCACTGCCGTCCTGGGGCAGCATGCTCAACGCCGCGCAACGCTTCCTGACCAACGCGCCATGGATGGCGATCTGGCCGGGGCTTGCGATCTTCCTGGTCGTGCTGTCCTTCAACCTGGTCGGCGACGGCCTGCGCGACGCGCTGGATCCGAAGGCGCGGTGACATTGCCGACGCGACCGCCTACCTCTCCCCATCATCCTGAGAGGTTCTGAGGTATATCCTCATCCACAGCTGTCGTCGCCCGGCTCGACCGGGCGACCCAGTACGCCGCGGCCCATCTGCTCAAGCACAACTGCCTCTGGAATACTGGATCACCCGCATGCGCGGGTGATGACACCGAGTAAGTTGAGTGAGCCAACCTCGTCCTAGACTAAATCACCACCTCGCGCAGCACGCGCCGGCAATCCATCTCGTATTCGAGATCGACCACCGGCGGGCGGCAGAAGTGCCAGGTCAGGCCGGATCGCGCAGCGCCGCGACGGACCAGTTCGTCGACGACGACGGGATGCACGTCGTGCACGGTGTAGGCCTGCACGGCGGTCGTCTCCTTCCAGCCGAAACCGAACTCGGCGAGACGGCGCTCCATCTCGCCCGTGGTGAAGCGCACCTTCTCCCGCCACCCCTCCGGGCTGAGGTCGCGATAGCGCACGATGCGTTCGGGATAGCTGCCGGCGCCGCCGCGCGCCTCGGCGCCGCCCGCGATCACGAAGGACGGCGAGGGGCTGCTGCTCGGGCGCGTGAAGCAGAAGGCGTGGAACGACGGTTCGGACGGCGGATCGATCTCGGGACAGACATTGCTGCGCGCCACCGGATTGCTGTTGCCGTCGTAGATGCCCCATTCCGCAAGCGTCTTGACATAGTGCTGGTTGAAGGCGCGAAAGCCGTCCTCTGTGAAGGCAGCGGGCGAGCGCAACTCGCAGGCGCAGAACGATGTCAGCGGCCGGCCGGCGGCCTGGATGGTGGCCGCGATCCGGGCAAAGCCGTCCGCCAGCGGCAGCAATCGATCGAAGCGCACCCGCTCGATCTCATAGCCGGAGCTCGCCTGCGCGCCGCTCGAATATTGGAAGACCGCCGGAATGAACCGGTAGTTACCCGCGTCGAACTCGCTCACCATGTCTGTTCCTCCCAGATCTTTGTCAGAGCATGATCTTCTCGGAAAACCGCTTCACACTTTTCAGGGTCATGCTCCACCCCCGCGGAGGATATCACGGGACAAAGAAAAGGCGGCAGTGGCTTTCGCCAGTGCCGCCTTTCCTGCGAGCATGAGCTTGGAGGGCTCAGGTCGGTTTCAACGCGCCGCCGCCGTCGAGATCGAAGTCGGCGATCTGCCTGGCGCGATCGGAGCGGGATGCAGCCTCGTGGTCGGTCGCGATCACCGTGTAGACCATCGGCAGCACGAACAGGGTGAACAGCGTGCCGATCGTCATGCCGGCCACGACGACGAGACCGATCGAGAAGCGGCTGGCGGCGCCGGCGCCCGAGGCCGTCAGCAGCGGCAACAGGCCGGTGACCATCGCCGCGGTCGTCATCAGGATCGGACGCAGCCGGATGCGGGCCGCCATCTCGATCGCCGAGCGGCGGTCGAGCTTCTCGTTGAGCTGCAGCTCGTTGGCGAACTCCACCATCAGGATGCCGTGCTTGGTGATCAGTCCGACCAGCGTCAGCAGGCCCACCTGGGTGTAGATGTTCATGGTCGCGACGCCGAAGAACAGCGGGATCAAGGCACCGACGATCGCCATCGGCACGGAGATCATGATCACGAACGGGTCGCGCAGGCTCTCGAACTGCGCCGCCAGCACCAGGAAGATGATGACGATCGCAAACGCGAACGTCACCATCAGCTGGCTGCCTTCGCGGACATACTGGCGAGAGTCGGCCAGGAAGTCGTAGCTGAAGCCCGACGGCAGCTTCTTGGCCTCGCCCTGCAGGAAGTCCACCGCCTGCCCCATCGAGACGCCGGGCATCGGCACGGCCTGGAAGGTCGCCGAGTTGAGCTGGTTGTAATGGGTCAGCGCGTTCGGGTCGACACCGGTTTCGACCGACACCACCGTCGACAGCCGCACCAGCTGCCCCGTCGTGGTCGGGACGTAGTAGTTGTCGAACGATTCCGGCGCGAGCCGGCTGACGCGCGGCACCTGCGGGATCACCTGGTAGGAGCGCCCCTCCAGGTTGAAGCGGTTGACATAGTTGCCGCCGAGCAGTGTCGCCAGCGCGTTGCCGATCGACTGCATGGTGATGCCGAGGTCGCTCGCCTTGGTACGATCAACCTTCACCCGGACCACCGGCTGGTTGAAGTCGAGATCGCTGTCGGTGACGATGAACAGGCCGCTCTTGCGCGCCGCATCCTTCAGCTTGGTCATCTGGTCGAAGACCTGTTGGAAACCGGCCGTCGAAGAGATCACCATCTGCACAGGCAGGCCGCCGGGGCCGCCGGGCAGCGGCGGCAGGCTGAACGCGAACGCGCTGATGCCTTCGATCTTGGAGAGTTCGGCCTGCATCAATGGCTGCAACTGCTGGGCGGTACGCTTGCGCTCATCCCACGGCTTGAGCAACGCGCCGGCGAAGCCGCCCTGCGGGCCGGTAATGCCGTTCAGAATGAACCGGAGATCGGTCTCAGGAAACTTCTGGAACTCCTTGTCCATCTTGTCGCCGTAGAAATCGATGTAGTCGATGTTGGCATATTTCGGCGCCTTGGTGATCGCGAAGACGATGCCCTGGTCCTCCTGCGGCGCCAGCTCTTTCGAGGTGTGCATATAGAGGAAGCCGACCAGGCCGAGGATAGTCACGGCGAACAGGCCGGTGATCGGCCGGTAGTCGAGCGAGCGGTCGAGCATGCGGCCATAGCCGCGGGTGACCGCGCCGAACACACGGTTGACCAGCGTGGCGAACCGCCCCTCGTCGTGGCTCTTCAGGAACACCGAGCACATCATCGGCGACAGCGTCAGCGCGATCACGCCCGACACGATGACCGAGCCGGCCAGCGTGAAGGCGAATTCGCGGAACAGCGCGCCGGTGACGCCGCCGAGGAAGCCGATCGGCGCATACACCGCCGCCAGCGTGATGGTCATGGAGACGACGGGGCCGACGATTTCGCGCGCGCCTTTCAGCGACGCCTGCACCGGTGGCATCCCCTCCTCGAGATGGCGGTGGATGTTCTCCACCACCACGATGGCGTCGTCGACCACGAGGCCGATCGCCAGCACCATCGCGAGCAGGGTCAGCAGGTTGAAGCTGAAGCCCGCGGCCAGCATCAGGATGCAGACGCCGATCAGCGACAGCGGAATGGTGACGACCGGGATGATCACCGAGCGGATCGAGGCGAGGAACAGGAAGATCACGACGACGACGATCAGCACGGCTTCGCCGAGCGTCTTCTCGACCTCGTCGATCGACGACTGGATGAACTTGGTGGAATCGTAGGCCACCTTCATCTTCATCGAGGGCGGCAGGTTGCGCTCGAGATCCGGGAACAGCGCGCGCACGCCCTTGACCAGGCTCAGCGGGTTGCCCTGCGGCGTCGCCTTGATGCCGATGAAGATCGCGTGCTCGCCGTTGAAGGCGACGCTGGCGTCGGTGCTCTGCGCGGCGAGCTCGACGGTCGCGATGTCCTCGATGCGCACGAAACCGCCGTCCTTGGACTTCACGATCATGCGCTTGAACTGATCGATGTTCTGCAGGTCGGTGTTGGCCGAGACGTTGGAGACGATGAAGAAGCCCTTGGTCTGGCCGGCGGCGGCCTGGAAGTTGTTGGCGGCGATCGCGGCCGACACGTCGTTCGGCGACACGCCGCGTCCGGCCATCCGGGTCGGATCGAGCCAGACCCGCATCGCGAAGGTCTGGCCGCCGAGAATGTCGGCGGAGGCAACGCCGTCGACGGTCGACAGCACCGGCTGCACGACGCGGGTCAGGTAGTCCGAGATCGCCGAACCGGTCAGCTCCTCGCTGGAGAAGCCTAGATACATCACCGCGATGGTGTCGCCGGTCGCCTTGCTCACGACCGGGTCGAAGGCTTCCTTCGGGATCAGGTATTTCACCGAGTTGACCTTGGCCAGCACTTCGGTCAGCGCCTGGTTCGGATCGTGATTGAGCTTGACGAAGACCTGGATCGTCGAGGTGCCGAGCACCGAGTTCGACGTCATGTAGTCGACGCCTTCGGCCGAGGCGACGGCCTGCTCGATCGGCGTGGTGATGAAGCCGTTGATCAGCTCGGGCGACGCGCCGGGATACGAGGTGGTGATCGTCACCACGGTGTTCGACAGGTTCGGGTATTGCCGGATCGGCAGCACCATCGCCGCGCGCAGGCCGATCAGCAGGATCAGCAGACTGACGACGACCGACAGCACCGGGCGCTTGATGAAAATGTCAGTGAAGGACATCGCCAACTCTATTCTTGTTGTCTGCCGTTCGAGGCAGCGCATGGCGGAGGGCCGCGATCGGCCCTCCTGATCTTAAGCGAATCGCGTCAGTAGCGCGGCGGCTCGGCCGGAATCGGCGGCGCCGGATCGGCCGAGATCGCGACCGCCATGCCCGATTGCAGCTTGATCTGGCCGACGGCGACGACCTTGTCGCCGGCCTTCAGACCCTTGAGGATCTCGACACGGCCTTCGACACGGTTGCCCGTCTTCACGAAAGTGCGGACTGCGGTCAGCGTGGTCTTGCCGTCGTCGCCCTTCTTCTCGGTGATCAGGAACACCGAGTCGCCGTACAGCGTGTAGTCGACCGCCGTTTCCGGAACGGTGACGACCGCCGGCTTCTCGGGCAGCACGACGGTGGCGGTCGCGAACATGCCGGGCTTGAGGATGCTGTCGGGATTCTGGATCGTCGCCTGCACCTTGATGTTGCGCGTGTCGGTTGCGATCTGCGGCTCGATGGTCGTGATCTTGCCCTCGAAAGTCTTGCCCGGATAGGCATCGACCGCGATACGCACGATCTGGCCGACCTTGACCTGCGAGCTCTGCTTCTCGGTGACGGTCAGGTTCGCGTACAGCACCGACAGGTCGGTCAACGACACGATCTGGGTGCCGGCGGTCAGGTACTGGCCGACTTCGATCATGCGCACGCCGAGGTCACCCTCGAACGGCGCGCGCACCAGCTTCTGCGAGATCAGCGCTTCGGTCTTGGCGATGCCCGCCTTGGCCTGATCGTACGTCGCCTGTGCGGTGTCGACGGTCGATTGCGGCCCGAACTGGCGCGCCGCGAGTTGCTTGGCGCGGTCGAGCTGCTGCTCGCCGACGATCGCCTGCGCTTTGAAGCTCGCGAGGTCGCCCTGCTCCGGCGCGTCGAACAGCTGCACCAGCGGCGTTCCCGCCTTCACATGGCTGCCGGCCGTGAACAGGATGTCGGTGATGCGGCCCGACACGTCGGTGGTGACGTTGACCTGATGCACCGCGACGAGATCGCCGACCGCCGTGAGCAGATTCGGAATCACCTCGGACTTCGCCTCGACGGCGGAGACGTTCGCCGGCGGCGGTTTGTTGTTGGCAAAGAACTGCGCGATCATGTGGCTGCGGAAGGCGTTGAAGCCGACCAGGCCGCCGACCAGCAGCGCCAGCAGCAGCCCCACGATGAAGAACCAGCGCACCAGACGCACCGGGCGCTTGGCCGGCTTCTCCGTGAGGGGTTTCCCCGAGATGTGGGTTTCGGACTGAATATTCATGTCATGCACTTTCTGCAGTTACCGACTGGCCCTGACCCGGTGACGGCTGGTGGCCCAAATGGGTCGCAATTGCGGCTTCGGTAAGTCCGATACCGCGGAGGATGAACTGGCAAAGCTGCCGCTCGGCCGCGACGGCATCGCCATAGGGGAGACATGGTGTCGCAGGCAGCTGTGTCAGCGCCGCCATCAGCACGGTGTGGTGCGCGAACCAGAACAGATTGAGCGGCTCGTCACCGATCCGCGTCGCCTCGCCCGCCGCGACGGCGCGCTCGAGCGAGGCGGCGAAGGTCGGCCCGATCAGCTTGCTGACCTTGTCGTAGAGCAGCCGGGCAAACTCGCCATCGTCGAGATGGCTCGTCACCATCAGCCGCATCCGCTGCGCCTCTTCCTGGTCCGGCTCACTGCGCAGTTCCATGAAGTGTCCAACCATGCCCTGCATCAGCTCGACCAGCGTCGCGGTCGACGGCTCCTGTCCGAGCAGATGCGCGAGATCCGGATCGGCCTCGCACTCCTCGGCGAGGATTTCGGCATAGAGCGCCGCCTTGGACGGGAAGTGCTTGAACAGCAGCCCTTCCGAAATGGCAGCCGCGGCCGCCACGCTCTTGGTCGTGGTGCCGGCAAAGCCGTTGCGGGCGAAGCATCGCTTTGCAGCGCTCAGGATCAACTGACGCCGCAAGTCACTCGTCATGCGTAAGGTCGACATTTGGGGTCGTGAGTAATCACTCACCTTACCGAATGTCAAGGTTCTATTGCACCGCGAAAGTCGTTTTATATTGGACTGTGTCCGAGCGACCCTCTGATCCGGTTGACGACATAGGTGCCGTCCCGGCTGGACAGGACGCGCTCCAGATTGGCCGCGTCGATCTTCACGCTGGCGAATCGCGGTCCGGCCGTAACATCCTGTAAGGACGAAGCAAACGCTTCGATCTCAGCCATCGTCGCGAGGTCGCGGGTATCCTTGATTCCGCAGGCCTTGGCAACGCCCGTGAGGTCGGCGGTCGCGCCGGTATGGCTGGCCTGGCCGCCGGTCTCGCCATAGGCCTCGTTATCCAGCACGATGATCGAGAGGTTTTTCGGCTGCTGCAGCCCGACGGTCGCAAGACTTCCGATGCCCATCAGCATCTCGCCGTCACCGGTGATCACAACCACCGGCAGGGTCGGCTGGGCCAGCGCCAGCCCGAGCCCGATCATCACGGCGCCGCCCATGCCACCCCAGAGATAGAAGTTGCGGTCATGGTCGCCGGCGGCGGCGATGTCGTAGGTGGAGGCGCCGAGGCCGCCCACCGCGATGGCGCCATTGCGCTCCCTCAGCAGCTCGGCAACCACGGCGCGGCGATCGAGGAGATTGGCTTTGCTCATTTGAAGACCTTTGCCCCGATCAGGCGCTGCGACAGCAGAACGGCGGTCGGCGTGCAGGCGTTGTAGGCCTGCGCCGCGCCGGCCTCGACCACCTCACGGACTTCCTCGGGGTGCTGCGCGCGCAGCACCTTGATGCCGGAGAGTTCGAGGATGCCCTGCGTGTTCGAGCCCATCGGCACCTGCCATGGATTGAACTCGCCCCATTCGCCGCGCATCGTCACCAGCGTGAGGAACGGAAGCCGGAAGATCTGCACCAGCGACAGCATGTTGATGCAGTTGCCGACCCCGCTCGATTGCATCAGCAGCACGCCGCGCTGGCCGCCCGCCCAGGCGCCGGCCAGCAGCGCCACGCCCTCCTCCTCTGTGGTCAGCGCGATGCCGCGCATGGTCGAGGAGCCGAGCACGCGCTCGATCAGCTGCGAGTGCCCGGCGTCGGGCACATAAGGCACCTGACGCACCTCGAAGCGCTGCAATATCGCAAAAATCTCCTCGGGCCAGGAGGCCGCGGTCTCGGCACGGGCATGCATCGGCGTTTCCGGTCTTGGATTCTTATGCCGGCAACTGTAGAGGGCCGCGCGCGCTTCATCAAAGCGCAAAACCGCATATGGCTCTGCGATTTGCTCGCATCGCGCGGCGTGGGACGCAGTCCCGGCCAACCCGCAAATTGTGTTGCGCACGAACTTCGCACGCCCTAAGATAGTTGCAAATGAAACTAATCAGGGTTGGATAGGCGGCATGGACGGGCACGCGCGCGAGCTGGCTGACGGCTTCGACCTGGAACGGCTGACGCCGGAATTCTATGCCGACCCCTACCCGACCTATCGCGCGTTGCGCGAGCACGCGCCGGTCAAGCTGCTGCCGAACGGCTGTTACTTTCTGACGCGCTATGACGACCTCGTCACCGCCTACAAGAACACCAAGGCGTTCTCGTCCGACAAGAAAAAGGAGTTTCTGCCGAAATACGGCGACTCCCTGCTCTACGAGCACCACACGACGAGCCTGGTCTTCAACGATCCGCCCGCGCACACGCGGGTGCGGCGACTGATCATGGGCGCGTTGTCGCCGCGGGCGATATCAGGCATGGAGGGTGACCTGATCGCGCTGGTCGACAGCCTGCTCGACCGGATCGAGACCCGCGAGCGCTTCGAGCTGATCGGCGATTTCGCCTCCGCAATCCCGGTCGAAGTGATCGGCAATCTGCTCGACGTGCCCCACGACGAGCGTGAGCCGTTACGCGACTGGTCGCTCGCAATCCTCGGCGCGCTGGAGCCGGTGATCGGCAAGGAGGTCTTCGAGCGCGGCAACAATGCCGTGAAGGATTTCCTCGCCTATCTCGAAACCCTCGTCGAACGGCGCCGTGCAAAACCCGGCAATCCCGAGCGCGACGTGCTGACGCGATTGATCCAGGGAGAAGAGAATGGCGAGCGGCTGACCGCGAAGGAGCTGCTGCACAACTGCATCTTCCTGCTCAATGCCGGCCACGAGACCACGACCAACCTGATCGGCAACGGATTGGTGGCGCTCAGCGAGCATCCCGACCAGAAGCAGCGGCTGATCGCACAGCCCGACCTGATCAAATCCGCGATCGAGGAGATGCTGCGCTACGAGAGCTCGAACCAGCTCGGCAATCGCATGATCGTGGAGGAGATCGAGCTCGGCGGCATCACGATGCCGCCGGGCACGCTGGTGACGCTGTGCATCGGCGCCGCCAATCGCGATGGCGCGCAATTCCCCGACCCCGAACGTTTCGACGTCGCCCGCACACCGAACCGCCACCTCGCGTTCGGCACCGGCGCGCATCAATGCGCCGGGATGGCGCTGGCGCGGCTCGAAGGCGCCGTCGCGATCGCCCGTTTCCTGGCGCGGTTCCCGAACTACGCGCCGGCGGGCGCGCCGGTGCGCGGCGGCCGCGTCCGCTTCCGCGGGTTCCTGAGCGTGCCCTGCGTGCGCGGCGCGTGATGCGATGACGACCAGGCAACTGCGCGATCGCTGGGGCGATTCCCTCCTGACGGTGATGACCGTGCTGCTCCTGGTCATGATGTTCGTGGTGGCGCCGCTGCAGGCGCTCGGCCTGTTCGAATTCCAGATCTTCGAATTGCTGCTGGCGCTGTTCCTGGTCGGCGGCGTGTTCGTGATGTCGGGCAGCGCGCTCGCGGTGGTCACGATGCTGGCCGCGCTTATCATGATCGTGATCGGCGCGATCTTGCGGCTGCGCTCGCCCTCGATCCTCGACCTCAATCTATTCGCCGCTTCCTGGCTGCTGGTCGGTATCACCATGGCGGTGACGGTGGCTCGCGCGACCTTCGCCCCGGGACGCGTCACCTATCACCGCGTGATCGGCGCCGTCCTGCTCTATCTCACGGTCGCCGTGATCTTCTCGGCGCTCTACACCTTTGTCGGCACGCTGGTGCCATCAGCGTTTGCCGGCATGAAGGTCGAGGACAGCCCGAAACTTGCAAGCCAGCTGATCTATTTCTCCTTCGCGACGCTGACGACGACCGGCTACGGCGACGTCGCGCCGCTGCACCCGATCGCGCGCAGCCTGTGCAATGTCGAGGCGGTGTTCGGCCAGCTCTATCCCGCGACGCTGTTGGCGCGACTGGTGACGCTGGAGATCGCGCACCGCGACCAGGAGTGAGATGCGGTAGGGTGGGCAAAGGCGCGAAGCGACGTGCCCACCATCCGCGACGTGCTCGCGATGGTGGGCACGCTTGCGCTTTGCCCACCCTGCGGATCACTTTAAGTCGGGCTCACCGATCCCTAAATCAGGTATAGTGCGACTGGGCATCGCGACCGCTGGAGCGACGAAACATGCGTCCGCCAGTCACCGACTTCATTGCAAGGGAAGCGCAGTTTGGCGCCCAGAACTACGCGCCGCTCGGCGTCGTGCTGTCGCGCGGCCAGGGTGTCTGGGTCTGGGACACCGACGGCAACCGCTACCTCGATTGCCTGTCGGCCTATTCGGCGGTCAATCAGGGCCACTGCCATCCGAAGATCCTCGCCGCCATGATCGAGCAGGCCGGCCGCCTGACGCTGACCTCGCGCGCCTTCCACAACGACCAGCTCGCGCCGTTTTACGAGGAACTCGCTGCTCTGACCGGTTCCCACAAGGTGCTGCCGATGAACAGCGGCGCGGAGGCGGTGGAAAGCGCGATCAAGGCGGTGCGCAAATGGGGCTACGAGGTCAAAGGCGTGCCCGACGGCCAGGCCGAGATCATCGTCTGCGCCGACAATTTTCATGGTCGCACGCTTGCGATCGTCGGCTTCAGCACCGATCCTGCGACCCGCGCGCATTTCGGCCCCTTCGCGCCCGGCTTCAAGATCATCCCCTTCGGCGACGCCAAGGCGCTGGAAGATGCGATTACGCCTGATACCGTTGCCTTCCTGGTCGAGCCGATCCAGGGCGAAGCCGGCGTCGTCATTCCACCGCCGGGTTACTTCACAGCGGTCCGCGAGCTCTGCACAAGCCACGACATCATGCTGATCCTCGACGAGATCCAGACCGGGCTCGGGCGCACCGGCAAGCTGCTGGCCGAGCAGCACGAAGGCATCGAAGCCGACGTCACGCTGCTCGGCAAGGCCTTGTCCGGCGGCTTCTATCCGGTGTCGGCGGTGCTTTCGAACAACGAAGTGCTCGGCACGCTGAAGCCCGGCCAGCACGGCTCGACCTTCGGCGGCAATCCGCTCGCCTGCGCGGTGGCACGCGCGGCGCTGCGCGTGCTGGTCGACGACGGGATGATCGAGAACGCCGCCGCCGAGGGTGCGCGCTTCCTCGCCGGCTTGCGGAGCATTCGCGCCAACACCATCCGCGAGGTGCGCGGCCGCGGCCTGATGCTCGCGGTCGAGCTTCACCCCGAGGCCGGTTCGGCACGCCGCTACTGCGAGGCGTTGCGCGAGCGCGGTATCCTCGCCAAGGATACCCATGACCACACGATCCGCATCGCCCCACCGCTGGTGATCACCAGCGATCAGGTCGACTGGGCGTTGGAGCAGATCGACGCCGCGTTGAAGCAGGATTTCTCGTGACGGCGAAGCTCGGTGCGTAGGGTGGGCAAAGCGACAGCGTGCCCACCATCAAGAGCACATTATTGATGGTGGGCACGGCGCAAGCGCGCCTTTGCCCACCCTACGGCGTCAAACCACCGTCCGGTGCCGCGCGATGCAGGTCTTCAACACCTCATCCATCGGCTTGCCCCACCAGTCGTTGGAAAAGATCTCGATCTCCGAATAGCCGGCAAAGCCCTGCGCCTCGACGGCCGATCGTACCGATTTGATGTCGATCACGCCGTCGCCCATCATGCCACGGTCGTTGAGAATGTCCTTGGTCGGCACCAGCCAGTCGCAGACATGGAACGCCAGCAGCCGATCCTTGCCGGCACGCGCGATCTGGCCCATCAACTCCGGGTCCCACCAGATGTGATAGACGTCGAGCGCAACGCCGATCGCGCCGGTGCGGCCAGGATCGAGCGCATCGCAGATGTCGAGCGCATGCTTTGTCGTGTTGACGCAGGCGCGATCCGCGGCATAGGCCGGATGCAGCGGCTCGATCGCGAGCGGCAGCTTCGCCTGTCTTGCGTAGTCCAGCATCTCGGCGATGCCGTCATGCACTTGCGCACGCGCGGCGGCGATGTCCTTGGTGACAGCGCTACCCGGCCGTGAATATTGCGGCAGACCGCCGACCACGAGCACGATGCAGGGCGCGCCCAGCGCCGCCGCCTCATCGACCGCGCGGCGGTTGTCGTCGCGCGCCTCGTTCCGGTGCGCGGCATCGGCCGTGAACATGCCGCCGCGGCAATAGCCGGATAGCTCAAGTCCCACGTCCTTGATGGCGCGCACGGCACGATCGAGGCCGATAGCAGCGACCTGGTCGCGCCAGGGATCGATGGCCCGGATGCCGTGGCGCGCGGAGGCCTCGATGATGGCCGTGAGATCGCCCTGCTTGCGGACGGTGGCCGTGTTCAGCGACAGCCAGCGGTGATCATTGGAGAAGTCGCGCATCAGGCGTCGATGCCGCGGGTGGCCAGGATCGCCGACATTCGGCGCGTCGCGAGCTCCGGATTGGCGAGCAGCCCGGCCTGATCGGCGAGCCGGAACAGCTCGGCCAGATGCAAGGTCGAACGCGCGCTCTCCTGCCCGCCGACCATCGTGAAGTGATCCTGATGGCCGTTGAGATAGGCCATGAACACGATGCCGGTCTTGTAGAAGCGCGTCGGCGCCTTGAAGATGTGGCGCGACAGCGGCACCGTGGGCCCGAGCACGTCGTGGAAGCCGGCTTCGTCGCACGCCGCCAACCGTGACAGCGCGTAGGACGCCGCCGGCGCGATCGCATCGAAGATGCCGAGCAGCGCGTGGGAAAAGCCCTTGTCGTCGCCGGCGATCAGCTCCGCATAATTGAAGTCGTCGCCGGTATACATCTTCACGCGCGCGTCGAGCCGCCGCCGCATGTCGATCTCGCGCTGCTTGTCGAGCAGCGACACTTTCACGCCGTCGACCTTCGCCGCATTGGCGTTGATGATGGTTACCGCGGTGTCCATCGCCCTGTCGAGATCGACGGTGCCCCAATAGCCCGCCAGCGCCGGATCGAACATGTCGCCGAGCCAGTGGATGATCACGGGCTCGCGGACCTGCGCCAGCACGCGGTCATAGACCCGCGCGTAGTCCTCGGCGCTCTTGCCGAGCTTCGCCAGCGCGCGCGACGCCATCAGGATGATGCGGCCGCCGGCCTTCTCGACGGCTGCGATCTGTTCCTCATAGGCGCGGATCACGTCGTCGATCGACTTGGCGTCCCCGACCGCGAGATGATCGGTGCCGGCACCCGAAAACACCAGCGCGTTGCCCTTGGTCTTCGCGGCCTTCACCGACCGCTGGATCAATTCCAGCGAGGTCGTCCAGTCGAGCCCCATGCCGCGCTGCGCGGTATCCATCGCTTCGGCAACGCCGAGGCCGAGATCCCAGACATGCTCGCGGAACGCGATGGTCCGATCCCAGTCGATCGCGGCCGTCAGCCACGGATCGACGTCGGCCCTGACGTCGGCGACCACATGTGCCGCGGAGAAGGCGACGCGATTCAGCGTGCCCTCGAGCTTCGCCGGAAACGTCCGCGACGCGGCGAGACGGTAGGTTTCGAGGCCGCCGCCTTCAGTCGGCAGCTTCAGCGACAGGGATGACATCGTTGCAGAAGATTTGGGCAAGACCGGCTTGTTCATGACAAACGCCCTCTCTCAGACCACGATCGGCGCGACGTCGATCCATCGCCGTTCTTTCCAGCTCTTCAGCGCGCATTCGGCGAGCTGCACGCCCTTGGCGCCTTCGAGCAAGGTGTATTTGTAGGGCGCATCCTCGCAGACATGGCGGATGAACATCTCCCATTGCTCCTTGAAGCCGTTGTCGTAGACGACGTTCTCGGGCACCTTCTGCCAGTCGCCATAGAAATCGTGCAGCCGCTTCTCGTCCGGATTCCACACCGGCCGCGGCGTCGCCTGGCGCGCCTGGATCATGCAGTCGGTGAGCCCCGCCACCGCTGAGCCGTGGGTGCCGTCGACCTGGAAGGTCACGAGGTCGTCGCGATAGACCCGCGTCACCCAGCTCATGTTGATGTGCGCGATGACGCCGCCCTTCAGCTTGAAGGTCGCGTAGGCGGAATCGTCGGCGGTTGCCTTGTAGGGCTTGCCGTTCTCGTCGTAGCGCTCGGGGATATCGGTGTTGCCGATGCAGACCACGCTCTCGACCTCGCCGAAGAGATTGTCGAGCACGTAGCGCCAGTGGCAGACCATGTCCAAAATGATGCCGCCGCCGTCCTCGCTGCGGTAGTTCCAGGACGGCCGCTGCGCCTCCTGCCAGCCGCCCTCGAACACCCAGTAGCCGAACTCGCCGCGCACCGACAGCATGCGGCCGAAGAAGCCGGAGTCGCGCAGGAAGGCGAGCTTCTTCAGGCCCGGCAGGAACAGCTTGTCCTGCACCGTGCCGTGCTTCAACCCTTTCGCGTTGGCGAGTTTGATGACCGCGACGGCCTCTTCCAGATTGGTCGCGATCGGCTTCTCGCAATAGACATGCTTGCCGGCGTTGATCGCCCTGGTCAGCAGCGAGGGCCGCGCCTGCGTGGTCGCGGCGTCGAAGAACACGGTGTCGGCCTTGTCGGCCAGCGCGCGGTCGAGATCCGTGGTGTGGCGCTCGATGTCGAAGCGTTTTGCCAGTGCTGCAACCTTCTCGGCGTCGCGGCCGACCAGGATCGGATCGGGCATGATGCGGTCGCCGTTGCCGAGCAGCACGCCGCCCTGGGCGCGGATCGCGACGATCGAGCGGATCAGGTGCTGGTTGAGCCCCATCCGGCCGGTGACGCCGTTCATGATCAGGCCGAGGCGTTTGGTCGTCATACTGTCTGCTCCTGCAAAACACGTGGTGTTGGCCGCGTGAGCGGCTGCATGGTGGACCAGTCCGGATGAACGGTGCTGGCAAAACCGGACGTGGTCAGCGATCCCGTCAGCAGATCGCCGTCGTGGATCGCGAGGCGGACTTTGCCGTCCTCACGTTGGTAGAGATCGGGATGCGCAACGAGGAAAGCGTCGGCTTCCGCCCCCGGCGTGTCGCCGAAGCCATCGACATAATGGTGGCCGTTGCGCTCGGCATGGGTCACGCCGATCAGCGCGCCGAGCGCGAGATCCTGCTGCACGGCAAGCCCGGCCTGGCAGGTCAGGTCCTCGCCGCTGATGAACGCACGGCCGCCATCGGCGCTCCACGCTGCCGCACGCGTGGCGTTGATGACCGATTTGTAGACGCCTTTGCACGATTTCGAGGAGACGCCGCGATAGCCCAGCGCCCGCGCCGCCGGAAACGCGTCATAGCAATCATCGGCCTCGTCGATGATGAAGCTGCCCGCGGCAAGCTTGCCGAGCGGCGAGGTCCGCGTGATGTCGCGCGGCATCGGTTGCTCGATATAGAGCATGTTCGAAGAGATCGGCTGCAGCGCTGCATCGCGCTCGAGCCGATCGATCAGCGCGTTCAGCGCGGCGAGATCGGCATATTGCTCATTGGCATCGAGCGTGACCTTGAAGGCGTAAGGCAGCGTCGCAAGCTCCTTGCCGATCCGGATCAGCCGCGCCGCGTCATGCGTGGGATCGCCGTTCAGCTTGAGCTTGAAGTGGCGCGCGCCGGCGTTCTCCCTGACGTCGGCGACACCACCCTCCCCTTCGATCCTGTCGTCCAACCCGACCGTGTGCCTGACAGCAACGCGATCGAGCCGCTTGCGCGTCGACAGGAACCGCGCAATCGCGGCGTCGACCAGATCGGGCGTCAGCCGAGCATCTATGCCGGCGATGTTGGCCGCCATGCCCTCGAAGAAACTCGTGCCGGCTGCCCGCAACAGTGCATCCAGGATCGCCTTGTCGATCTCGGCTGGACCAAAGCTTGCCGCCAGCGCTGGAATGTCTTCCCTGGCGCAGGCCGCGACCTGGGCGCCGATACAGGCCGCGTGCAGTGGGAACGCGGTGTCATACCCCGCCTTCGCCAGGTAGAGCTCGCGCGCGATGGCGAGCGAGCGGCGCAACTCATCGACCGTCTGCTCCGCCGTCAGATGCGGCCGCTTGTCGAACCATTTTGGCGCCAGCATCTCGGCGCTGGCGCCGGTGGCGCGGCCCTTGCCTTCCACCTCGATCTCGACCCGCACGAACAGCTGCGTCGCCGCGTTGAGCGTGACCGCGCCAAAGCGGAACGGCCGGGCGAAGGCCAGCGGACGCTCGAAGAAGGCGATGTCTTTGACAGCAAGGCGAAACGGCATCGAAGCTCTGGCCTAGTCCAGGGTACCCTGCGTGAAGAAATGCTTGCGGATCTGCTGCACGAGCGCGGTGAAGACCGGATCCGACATCGCATCCAGCGAGCGCGGGCGCGACAGCGGCACGTCGTAGATCGCGGCGATCGCGCCGGGGCGTTCGGTCATCACGAGCACGCGGTCGGCGAGGAATACGGCCTCGGGAATCGAATGCGTGATCAGCAGCACCGTCTTGCCAGTCTCGCGCTGGATCCGCATCAGCTCGACATTCATGCGCTCGCGCGTCATCGCGTCGAGCGCGCCGAACGGCTCGTCCATCAGTATGATCTTGGGATCGTGCACCAGCGCGCGACAGATCGAGGCGCGCTGCTGCATGCCGCCGGAGAGCTGCCAGGGCAGCTTCTTCTCGAAGCCCTCCAGCCCGACCAGCTTCAACAGATCCTTGGCGCGTTCGACATACTTCGCGCGCGGCAACCCCTTCATGTCGATCGGCAGCATCACGTTGGAAAGGATGTTGCGCCATGGCAGCAGCAGCGCGTTCTGGAACACGATGCCGACATTGCCGTGCGGCTTGGTCACGACCTCGCCCTCGACCAGCACCTCGCCGGTCGTCGGCGGCAGCAGGCCCGAGATCATTTTCAAAAGCGTGGACTTGCCGCAGCCGCTTGGGCCGACCACGACAAAGAACTCGCCGTCATTGATGGTGAAATCGAGCGGACGCAGCGACGGCACGTCGCCGTCGCGGGAACGGTAGGTCTTCGACACGCCCGACAGCGTAATGCCGGGCGTCGCGCCGGCCGCACGATCCGACACCAGGCGCAAATGTGCGCCCGGCTGGCTGATATCGATTGATTTGGTCGCGGGGTTCATCGCAGCTTTCTCCCCCCGTCGTCCCGGCGAAGGCCGGGACCCATACGCCGTGCACCATCATCGGGGCACGCGGGGAGAGACCTTTCGCAGCAATCGGGGCCGGTGGTTATGGGTCCCTGCTCCAGGTGCGCAATTGCGCACCGAGGCCGGGACGACGGCGGGATATGGCTCACGAGTTGCCCTTCGGCAGGTAGTCGTTGGTGTAGAACGCCTTCGGATTGTCCTTGGCCTTGGCATCGAGGCCGCCATATTCGACCATCAGATTGACCGAGTCGGTCATGTTCTGGTCGGTGACCTGGAACGGGCGCTTGGCCTTGGTTTCCGGCGTCCGGTACAGCGGGATCGTCAGCTCAAAACCCTGGGTCAGCGTATCGATCTTGCCGCCCTTCGGGTTGGCGTCGAGGATCGACTGCGCCGCGGCCTTCGGCTCCTTCTCGGCGGCTTCGACGGCCTTGGTGGTCGCCGACATGAAGCGGCGCACCAGGTCGGCATTGGCCTTCACATAGTCGGTGTTGGCGATGATACCCGAGGACACCATGTTGATGCCATAGTCGGCGAACTTGATCGGATAGACGTCCTTGCCGGTGGCGTCCTTGATCTTCATCGACTGGTCCATGACATAGCCGAGCAGCAAGTCTGCCTGGCCGTTGATGACCGCGTTGAGCTTGGTCTGGCCGTCGCCGGCGACGGTGTGGAAATCGCTCTCCTTCAGGCCTGTCTTCTTCAGGAACAGCGGCCAGATCTGGGTCATCGAATCCGCCGGCGTGATCGCGACCGTCTTGCCTTTGATGTCTTCCGGCTTCTTGATATTCTTGTCGACAAAGCCCATCGCCGACATCGGGCTGGTCTGCAGCAGCACGCCGGTGGCGATGACCGGCGCGCCCTTCACTGCGGCGCGCATCATCGTGGGCACGTCGACATAGCCGAAATCGGCGGTCTTGGCGGCCACCGCCTGCGTGGTCGCGGCCGAGCCGCGGCCTTCCTGGATCTCGAGATCGATGCCCTCCGCGGCATAGATGCCCTTGGCCTTGCCGTAATAGAACGGCGCGTGCTCGCCATAGACGTACCAGTTCAGCATCAGCACGACCTTGTCGGCCGCTGAAGCCGGCGCCATCGCAAGCACGGTCCAAGCCAGTGCGGCACTCACGACCGCAATCAAACGCGTCATTGTTGTTCTCCCTGCATGCCGCAGCCCTTGCTTGGACCGCTTGTTCAGTTGGTGCCCTACGAAGCGAAGATGATGTCGTCGCGCTGGCTGACGTGCCAGGGGATCACCAGCCGCTCGATGCGGTCGACGATCCAGAACAGGATGACGCCGAGCAGCGCCAGGATCACCAGCGCGGCAAACATCGTCGGCAGGTCGAAGGTGCCGATCGAGCGCTGCATCACGTAGCCGATGCCGGAATTGGAGCCAACGAACTCGCCGACCACCGCGCCGACCACGGCCAAGGTCACCGAGACCTTCAGGCCGGAGAAGATCGCGGGCATTGCGTGCGGCAGGTTCACCGCGCGGAACACCTGGAAGCGGCTGCCCTGCATCGCGCGGGCAAGATCGACCATGTCGGGGTCGACCGACTTGAAGCCCTGCACCGCCGAGACTACCACCGGGAAGAAGCCAAGCAGGAATGCCGAGATCACCTTCGGGATGATGCCGAAGCCGAACCACACCACGAACAGCGGCGCGATCGCGATCTTCGGCACCGATTGGGAAAACACAAGCAGCGGATAGATGTAGCTCTCCACTGTCTTGGAGCCGGCGATCAGCATCGCCACGGGAATGCCGAACAGCGCCGAGAGCAGGAAGCCACAAAGCGTGGCGTAGGTGGTCGGCCAGGATTGCTGCAGCAGTTCCGGCCAGTCGGTCCAGAGCACCGCGACGACGTCGCCGGGCGACGGGATCTGGTAGGCGGGGATGTGGAACAGGCGGATCGAGAGATCCCACGCGGCCACGATGACCACCAGGAACAGGAACGGGCGCAGCCACGCCGCATTCAGCACCCTCGATAGGCCAGAAGGGCTCCTTGCCTCCGCCACGTCACGCTCCCTTGTCTGTTCTCGCGACAGAAATTAACCCGTTGGATAAATACTGTCCAGCCCCTCAGGCGCGGCAAAATCGCGCCGAAATCTGCGACTTTCGTCAGGTGGAAATGATACCGGTGATGTTCAGCCCGTTATTGCGAGCGAAGCGAAGCAATCCATCCACGCATGCGGGCAAATGGATTGCTTCGTCGCAATCGCTCCTCGCAATGACGCTTGCGGCGGCTCCTGACTACGCCAGCCGGTGTTCCACCCGCGGCAACGCCGGTATTTTCAGCTTGCCGAGTTCAGCCGTGGCGTTTCCGGTCAGCGCCGCCAGCACCAGCGCGGTCATGTGCGCCAACCGCTCGTCGCGCGCGTCCTTCTTGAGCAGGTCGCGGCCGAAGATCACGCTCAGCGTCGCGCTGTTGGAGAGGTAGAAGAACGCCAGCCCGGCGATCGAGATATACAATTGCACGGGATCGACCGCGACGCGGAAGTCGCCGCTCTCGACCCCGCGCGTCACCACGGTGCGGATCATCTCGACAAAGGGCGAGTGCATCGACTTGACCTTGGTCGAGCGCTTCAGATGCTTCGCCTTGACGAGATTTTCCGTGTTGAGCAGTGCCAGGAACTCGGGATTGCGCAGAAAATAATTCCAGGTGAAGTCGATCAGGCGCCCGATCGCCTCGGGCGGATCGAGGTGTTCGAGATCGAGCGTGCGCTCCTCGGCGCGGATCTTCTCATAGGCGCCTTCCAGCACCTCGAGATAGAGATCCTCCTTGTTGCCGACGTGGTAGTACAGCATCCGCTTGTTGGCGCCGGCATTGGCCGCGATGCGGTCGACGCGCGCGCCGGCAAGGCCGTAGGCGGCAAACTCCTGCTTGGCCGCCTCGAGAATGCGCAGCCGCATCCCCTCGGGATCGCGCTGCCATTTCAATATTCGCTTTGCCTTGGCCAAACTGGTCGCTCGGTGATGCGGGATTGGCGAATGTAGCACGGCATGCGCGATTTGAGAACGAATGTTGTGATGGTGACGATCTCCGTCATTTCACGGGAACGACGGAAGTATGTCCTCATCCACCGCTGTCATCGCCCGGCCTGTGCGCAATGCGCACATGGACCGGGCGACCCAGTAAGCCGCGGCCTCTCGGTTCGATCACCATTGTCTCTGGAGGACGGGCCTACTTGCCCTTCTCCGGCGACGGCTGCACCAGCAGCGTCGGCACCCCACACGTTCCGTTGCGCACCGTCATCACCCGCGTGCCGGGCTTGCGGCCGGTTCTGATATCGGAGACGTCGACGCCGGCCGCGGCCAGCCGCGCATGGGTCGCCTCGATGTCGGCGACGCGCCAGCAGATGCCGCGGAGACGATCCGGCGCGTCGGCGTCCGCTTTGCCCGGCTTGTGCGTGACTTCGACGACGAGGTCGCCGCAGCGGAAGAACATCAGCCGCCCCCATTCGGGGTGCGAACGGTCGAGCGCCATGTCGAGGCCGAGCCGCGCCCCATAGAGTGCTGCTGTGCGTTCGGGGTCGACGGTCGACACCACGACGTGATCCATTGCCGTGATCGAGGCGGGCATGGTGCGCACCGAAAGCGGCCGCTCCTGGTCGCGCTCCATGAAGAACATGCGGATGCCCCGCGTCGCATCGGTCGCTGCGCGGGTGCGCTTCCACGACAGCGCGGCGCCGCTCGCCTCGTCGCGGCTCTCGACCTCGGCGACCGGCTCGGGCTTCAGCGCCAGCCGGTCGAGGCGGCGATGCATTTTCGCAATATCGCTGCAACGGAAGCAGAGGCTCGCCAGCCCCTCGCCCTGCGTTGCCAGCGCGGTACGCACCCGCCGCGCGGCCGCATCGTCGCCGCGCGGCGCCATCAGCTCCAGCGTGGTGTTGTCGAGCGTGAACAGCACCCGGTCGGCGCCGTCGCCGCTGTTGCGCCAGGCGGGGCTGCGCGCAAACAGCGTCTCATAGGCGGCGCCGGCGGCGGCAATGTCGGAGGTCAGAACGACGACGTGATCGAGACCGGTGATCATGGCTGGCGCTTCCGCGAATCTGCCGTCATTGTGCTCTCCATCTGTTGCAGTCGGAACCGCGGGCGGCGGGCAGCCGTTATGCCGGATGCCAGGGGACGATGCCAAGCCCGGCGCTCTGGCGCGATCATCTCTAGCCGCAAACCAGGCAGAGTTGCGAATATTTTCAGCGAACTCGGCCGACCAGCGGTGCTACTCTGCCGCGCCGGCCGGGACCACACCAAGCCACGACGGAAAGCGAATGCAGGCTCTCTTCATCGGACAGACCTATATCGACGTCACCTTCATCACAGATCACATGCCAGTTGGCGACGAGAAGCACGTCGCGGACGCCTACGCGGTGTCGTTCGGCGGCAACGCCGTCACCGCGGCCTTCTGCTGTGCCAAGCTCGGCGTCGTGCCGGACCTGATCGCCACCATGGCCAATGACTGGCTCGGGCGGATGTTCTGGGACATGGCCGACCGCTACAGCATCTCGATGCATCCGCGCAAGGTGAACTCCTCCTCGCTGTCCTTCATCATGCCCAAGGACGGCAAGCGCGCCATCGTGCGCTGCCGTGACGACCAGCACATCCACCCCTTCCCGCTGCTCAATCTGCAGGGCTGCCGCGCGCTGCATATCGACGGCCACCAGCCGGACGCCGCGATCCACTACGCGAAA
Source organism: Bradyrhizobium genosp. L (assembly GCF_015624485.1). Taxonomy (NCBI): domain Bacteria; kingdom Pseudomonadati; phylum Pseudomonadota; class Alphaproteobacteria; order Hyphomicrobiales; family Nitrobacteraceae; genus Bradyrhizobium; species Bradyrhizobium genosp. L. The sequence goes on along the minus strand of NZ_CP061378.1, from coordinate 2,315,830 downwards.
CTCTGCCGCGAAGACGGCATCTTGACCTCGCTCGACGGCGGCGGATTGCGCACCAACACCCATGAACTGCTCGCATACATCGATGTCGCGATCGTCGCCGAACGGCTCTGCGAGCAGATGGACAAGACGCCCGAGCAGATGCTCGACTACCTTAAGGAGCGCGGCTGCAAGGTCGGTGGCATCACCATGGGCGAGCGCGGCCTGCTCTGGTATGACGAGGCTGGCGCGGTGCGCACGCTGCCGGCGTTCCCGATCCCGCGCGAGCGCGTGATCGACACCAACGGCGCCGGCGACGTCTTCCACGGCGCCTACATCTATTCCTACCTCGCCAACCCGAGCAAAGGCTGGCAGGAGCATTTCAAGTTCGCCCGCGCGGCATCGACCTTCAAGATCCAGAAGCTCGGTAACGAGGCCGGCCTGCCGACGCTGGCCGATATCGCGGCCGTCAAGCAGGAGTTTCGGGCGGACGCCTGATCGGGGTTAAGGCATGGGGCGCGTCTTCGTCGCAGGCAGCATCAACATGGACGTGGTGGCGACCGCCGAGCGCCATCCGCGGATCGGCGAAACCGTCGCCGGCGATTCCGTGCTGTATTTTCCCGGCGGCAAGGGCGCCAATCAGGCGGTGGCGTCGGCCAAGCAGGGCGTGCCGACCACGCTGGTCGGCCGGCTAGGCGCCGACGCTTTCGGGCAAGGGCTGAAGACGTTTCTAGCTGCGCAGGGCGTGGACCTCAGCTTCGTCAAGGACAGTCCCGGCACGCATTCCGGCACCGCGATCATCACCGTCGCAAACGCCGACAACACCATCGTGGTCGTGCCGGGCGCCAACGCGCTGGTCGACGGCGACGACATTGCCGCGCCTGGCCTCGCGAAGGGCGACGTGGCCGTGAGCCAGTTCGAGATCCCGCTGCCGACGATCACAGCCTTCTTCAAGCGCGCCCGCGCCGCCGGCGCCACCACCGTGCTCAATCCGGCGCCGATGAAACCGGCCAATACCGCGCTGCTCGATCTCGTCGACATCCTGATCCTCAACGAGACCGAGCTCGGCCAGCTCACCGGCACGGAGCTGTCCGTGACCGACGCCGCGGGCCGCTATGCCGACGCCGCACGAACCTTGGCGCAAGGCAGGATCGTCTGCGTCACCCTCGGCAAGCGCGGCGTGCTGGCGCTGGTGGATGGCGAGCAGCTGCTGGTGCCCGGTCGCGAGGTGAAGGCCGTCGACACCACCGGCGCCGGCGACTGCTTCGTCGGCGCGCTCGCCGCACAGCTCGCCTCCGGCAGCAAGCTGCGCGACGCGCTCAGCTACGCCAACGCCGCCGCCTCGATCTGCGTGCAGCGGATGGGCGCCGCGCCGTCGATGCCGACGGCGGAAGAGGTGAACGCTGTCCTCAATTCGTAGGGTGGGTAGAGCGTAGCGAAACCCACCATCTTTGCTACGGAACGAAGCTGATGGGTTTCGCTTCGCTCTACCCATCCTACGAGCTTTGCCCACCCTACAAGATCAACCCAGCGCGCTCTTCAGATCGAAGCTCGAATCCGCCGCCTGCTCCGGCGTGATCGAGCCGCCGGCGCCGAGCAGCCTGCGGCCGAACATGTGATCGCCGGCGCGGTTGACCGACTCGATGCCGAGCAGTGTGTCGCCCTGGTAGCAGAACGCCGAGAACGCCCCCTGTGCGCGGTCGCCGCGCACCACGACGCGGTCGTAGCCGGTGGTGAGGCCGGCCATCTGCAGCTTGTCGGGGCCCTGGTCGCTCCAGAACCAGGGCAGGCCGTCATAGACCTCGGTCTTGCCGGTCAAGCGCGCGGCCACGCAGCGCGCATGGTCGGTCGCGTTCTGCACCGATTCCAGCCGCAGCGATCCGCCGAAGCGCTTGCTGGTATAGAGCGCACAATCGCCGATCGCTGATACATTCGGATCGGCGGTCGACAGATGCTCGTCGACGATGATGCCGGATGCCACCGGCAAGCCGGCCTCGCCCGCGAGCTCCACATTCGGCAGCACGCCGACGCCGACCACGACGAGGTCGGCCGGGATATGCGTGCCATTGCTCAGGCTGACGCCGGTGACCTTGGCGCCACTGGCCTCGATCGCCGTGACCTGAACGCCGAGATGGATGCGGATGCCGGCAGCTGTGTGCCGGGCCTGCGAGAACTCGGAGATTTCAGCAGTCACCGCTCGCGCCATCACCCGCGGCGCGAGCTCGACCACGTCGACCTCGAGCCCCTTGCCGCGCGCGGTGGCGGCAAATTCGAGCCCGATGAAGCCGGCGCCGATCACGACGACGCGCATGCCTGGCGCGATCAGGTCGCGCAGCGCCTGGCTCTCGTCGAGGATGCGCAAATAGCGCACCCCGTCGAGTTTCGCATTGGGAATATCGAGCAGCCGGTTCCGCGCGCCGGTCGCGAACACCAGATGACCGTAGTCGAGCGTACCGCCGGAGGCGAGCGTCACCTTGCGCGCGTTGCGGTCGATTGCATGGGCGCGATCGGTGATCAGCTCGATCTTGTTGTCCTGGTAGAACTTCTCAGGTCGGAACATCAGGCTTTCGGGCCCGCCGGTTCCCTTCAGATAGGCCTTCGACAAAGGCGGCCGCTGATACGGCAGATGCCCCTCGTCGTTGAGCAGCGCAATGCGCTCGGCAAAGCCGGCCTGGCGCAGCGACGCCGCGAGCTGGAAGCCGGCGTGTCCGGCGCCGACGATGATGACTGCACCCGTCATCGCAACAACCCAGATACGAGCAAGCAGGAGTGACCCATGCTGTTTCCTCTTTGTTGATGTTTAGCTTGCTTGCCCCGTCCCCGCAGCGCTCGTGTCTGCGTACCGAAGGCGGGTGCCATTTGGCCTCATGGCCCGCGTCGGCGCAAGGGGGTCCGTGCCTGAAACGCCCGGCCCTGAGGCAGGCTGGATTGCCAGCCGTGCCGACAGGGCCTTAAATGACCGCAAACAACAAGCCCAAGGTCTTCAATATGCCAGAAACCGCCTCAGCCAATGACCCCGCCCTGCTCCGGGTCGACGGTCCCGTCGCGACCATCACACTGAACCGGCCCGCCGCGTTCAATGCCATCGACCTGGCGATTGCGAAGAAGCTCGAGCAGCTCGGCGCCCAAATCGAAGCCGACAAGAATATCCGCGTTCTCGTCATCGAGGGCGCCGGCCGTGCCTTCTGCGCCGGCGGCGACCTGCAAACCATCGGCGCCGCCGCCGAGGCCAACAACATTCCGCCAGTGGTCGGCGAGCTGCTCAGGCATTACCATGCCTTCATCACGTCGCTGCGGCGGATGCCGAAGCTGGTGCTGGCCAGCGTGCACGGCTCCGCAGCCGGCGCCGGCCTGTCGCTCGCCTTCGTCGCCGATCTCTGCATCGCCGCCGAGGACGCCCGCTTCACGCCGGCCTACGCCAAGATCGGCGTCTCGCCCGATGGCGGCGGCACCGTGGGACTTGCCGCCAGCGTCGGCTCGCGCCGCGCGCTGCAGATCTTCCTCGCCGAGGACGGCTTTACCGCGCAGCAGGCCCAGCAATGGGGCCTCGTCGCCAAGGTGGTGCCGGCCGCCGAGCTGAAGGCGGCAACCCGCGAGTTCGCATTGCGGCTCGCGCACAACGCCCCCGCCGGCCTCGCGGCCACCAAGGCGCTGATCCATCAGGCGCCGACCACGCCGATCGAGGCTCAGCTCGATGCCGAGCGCGACGCGATCATCGCCTGCATGGACACCGACGAGTTCCGCGTCGCGGTGAAGAAGTTCACCAGCAAATCGAAGTAGCAGATCGGCTAATTCGGACAGATGTAGCCCTTGCCGCCCGGCGCCTTGAAGCAGCCGACCGATTCCGGGATCACCTGTTTGGGCAGCCACAGCACGACCTTCGGGAAATAGATCGTGAAGCAGATCGTGACCAGGAACACGACGTAGATCGGGAGTGCCGCACGCAAGGCTTTTGCAAAGCTGACGCCGACGAATTTCGAGGCCATCAGCAGCACAAGTCCATAGGGCGGCGTGATCAGGCCGAAGGCCAAAGTTGCGATCAGCACCACGCCCATATGGACGCCATTGATGTCGCCGGCCTGGGTCAGCGCGTTGACCAGCGGCATGAAGATGATGATGGTCGGCACCGGCTCGATGAAATCGCCGACCACGGTGAACAGCAGCACCATCAGCAGCATGATGAGATGCGGATCGTTGCCCGCGATCGAGGTGATCCAGTCGGCGATGACCATCGCGCCCCGGAGATAGGCGAGCATCCAGCCGAATGCGTTCGCGGCGCCGATCGTGATCAGCGGCAGCGAGAAGATCAGGCCGGCGAGGCAGAAGTCGTACGGGATCTTCTTCAGGTGTCCGCGATTGAGCGCGGGGATCACGACCAGGATGATGTAGACCACCGCGACCACGCCGGCTTCGGTCGGCGTGAACCAGCCGGTCAGGATGCCGCCGAGCAGGATCACCGGGATCATCAGCGGCAGCGCGGCGTCGCCGGCGGCGAAAACGACTTGGCGCAGCGGCGCGCGCGGTTTGCGCAGGCCGGATGGGCCGAAGAAATAGCAGTAGATCATCAGCCCGAAGCCGATCATCAACCCGGGCACCACGCCGGCCATGAACAGGCCGGCGATCGAGACGTTGCCGACCGCGCCATAGACCACCGCCGTGATGCTCGGCGGCACCAGCGCCGCGATGGTCGAGGCGGAGGCGATGATTGCGGCGATGAAGGCCGGCTCGTAGCCTTCCCGCTTCATCGGTCCGCCGAGCGCCCGGCTCATCACCGCGACGTCGGCCGTGGTCGAGCCCGACATCTCCGAGAAGAACATGCTGAAGACGACCACGACCTGCGACAGCCCGCCCCTGATATGGCCGACCAGCGACACCGACAGATTGGCGATCCGGACCACGACATTGGCCGAGCTCATGAGCTCGCCGACCAAGAGGAAGAACGGGATCGCCAGCAACGCCTCGGAATCGACGCCATCGAAAATCTTCTGGATGATCGCAGCCAGCGAGACATCCGACAGCATGGCGCCGACGAACACGCCGGCCATCAGCGAGAACGGCACCGGCACGCCGAGATAGCCGAAGAACAGGAAGCAGAACGACATCAGCGCCAGCACGACCGGCGCGCTCACGGCTGCGCTCCCGTCACGCTGCTGTCGATCACGGGAATCGGGAGGTCCTCGTCCGGCGGCTCCGGATGATCAAAGCCGTTGCGGATGCCGTTGACGAGTTGCTCGATCGTGAACAGGCCGATCAGGATGCCGGACAGCGGGATGATGGCGTAGAGCGAGGCGATCGGCGTGCCCGACGGCAGCCGGAAGCTGCCGAAGCCGCGCAGGTAATTCTGATAGCCGTACCAGACCAGGCAGAACGCGACGCCGAGCACCACGAGCCGGATCACGATCTCGACGATCAGCCGCGGCGTGCCGTGCATCGCCTCCGAGAGCGCGGTGAGATAGAGATGATCGTTGCGCCGCGTCGCGGCCGCAGCGCCGATGAAGATCGCGTAGATGAACAGCGTCGAGGTCACCTCCTGCAGCCACAGCCAGGGATGGCCGATGGTGCGGGTGACGATGTCGGCGGTGACCGAGAGCGAAAAGCCGAAGCACAACAGCCCGCACAGCATCATCAGGATCAGTTCGAGCCGATCCAGCGCCCGCCATTTCAGATGCCGCTGCCGTTGCAGCACCAGTCGGTCGGCGATGGCCATCGCACCCGCTCCGTCGATCGGCCCCTAGTTGATCGCGCGGATCAGTTTCTCGATCTTCTCGGCGTGCGGGCCGAGCTCCTTGGCGAGCTTGTCGAGATAGGGATCGGCGATCGCGGTGAAGCTCTTCTTGTCCACGTCATCGACCACCTTGACCCCCAGCGATTTCAGCTTGGTCAGCGCGGTCCGCTCCAGGTCAAATGCCTTGGCCGGCTCCTTGGCGCTGACCTCGTTTGCGGCCGTCTGCACCCACTGCTTCTGCTCGGCGGTGAGGCTCTGCCACAGCTTGTCGGAGACGAACACCAGCGCGTTGTTGGCTTCGTGCTCGGTGATGTTGAGCACCGGTGCCACCTCGTAGTGCTTGTTGACGAGGTAGACGTTGATGCTGTTCTCGGCGGCATCGACCACGCCGGTCTGCAGCGACGTATAGACGCTGCCGAACGGCATATGCACCGTCTGCGCACCGTAGGCCGGGAACATGGTGTCCTCGGTCGCTGTGGCCTGCACGCGGACCTTCATGCCCTTGAGGTCGCCGACGTTGTGGATCTCCTTCTTGCCGTAGATGTGCCGCACGCCCTGCGAGCCGGTGCCGATCACATGCAGGCCCTGCGCGGTCTCGTCGATCATGGTCTTGATCGCGTCGTACACCTGCGGGTCCGCCAGCGCCTTGATGACATGGGCCTCGTTGCGGAACAGGAAATGCAGCGACATCACGCCGGCCTGCGGCGAGATCGTCGCAGTGTTGGCGGAGGAGATGATCGCGAACTCGATATCGCCCGACTTGACGAGTTGCAGCAGCTGCGGCTCCTGGCCGAGCTGGGCGCCGGGATATTGATCGACGATCATGGTGCCCTTGCTCAATTCCTTGAGCTTCTCGGCAAACAGATCGCCGGCGATCGAATATCCGGTGTTGCGCGGCTGGTCGTAGGCGAAGCGGAAGTGCTTGACCTCCTGCGCGCCGACTTTCGCCGGCAGCAGCAGCGCTGCCGCGGCCATGGCGATCCCGACGATCCTGGCTGAAGTGCCCATCGCGACGTTCCCCCTGTTTTTATTTGACCGGATCATCCCATCAGTCCTGCGGGATTGTCAATAAAACAGAGGTATGAAGCCGTTCGCGCCTCGATAAACCGATTGCACTACAAGGATTATCGACAATTGCACACCAGCTACTTGCCCTTCTCGCGCATGAAATCGAAGTCGCAGCCCTCGTCGGCCTGCAGGATGGTCTCGTTGAAGAGATGGGCGTAGCCGCGCTTCGCCCAGTCCGGCGTCTTCGCCGGCGCCAGCGCGGCGCGGCGCTTCTGCAACTCGGCCTCGTCGACCAACAGATCGATGCTGCGCTTGGCGACATCGAGCCGGATCATGTCGCCGCTCTTTACCAGCCCCAGCGGGCCGCCGACGGCGGACTCCGGCGTGATGTGCAGCACGATGGTGCCGAACGCGGTGCCGCTCATCCTAGCGTCCGAGATGCGCACCATGTCCTTGACGCCGGTACGCGCAAGCTTCTTCGGGATCGGCAGATAGCCGGCCTCCGGCATGCCCGGCGCGCCCTTGGGGCCGGCATTGCGCAACACCAGCACGTCGTCGGCGGTGACATCGAGCGCGGGATCGTCGACCCGCAAGGTCATGTCCTCGACCGACTCGAACACCACCGCGCGCCCGGTGTGCTGCAGCAGCTTGGGGCTCGCCGCCGACTGCTTGATGACGGCGCCGCGCGGCGCGAGGTTGCCGTGCAGGATCGCCATCGCGCCTTCGGCCTTGATCGGGTTAGCCTTGGAGCGGATCGCGTCCTGACCAGGCACCTCCTCGGCGCCGGCAACGATGTCGCGCAAGGTCTGGCCGGTGATCGTCCTGGCGTCGAGATCGAGCAGATCGCCGAGTTGCGCCATCAGCTTCGGCACGCCGCCGGCATGATGGAAATGCTCCATGTAATGCTCGCCCGACGGCTTGAGATCGACCAGCACCGGCACCTCGCGGCCGAGCTTGTCGAACGCGGCAAGATCGATCTTGTGAGGCGAGCGGTTGGCGATCGCGGTCAGATGAATGAGCCCGTTGGTCGAGCCGCCGATCGCCTGCATCACGATCTGCGCGTTGCGGAACGAGGACGGCGTCAGGATTTCGCTCGGCTTCGGGCCCTTCACCTTCGCCATCTCGGCTGCCACACGGCCGCTCGCCTCGGCGAGGCGGAAGCGCTCGGCATGCGGCGCCGGAATCGTCGCGCTCATCGGCAGCGACAGCCCGAGCGCCTCGGTGACGCAGGCCATGGTCGAGGCCGTGCCCATCACCATGCACGTGCCCACGGAAGGCGCGAGCCGACCGTTCACCGCCTCGATCTCCTGGTCGTCGATCTCGCCGGCGCGATACTTGCCCCACAGCCGGCGGCAGTCGGTGCAGGCGCCGAGCACCTCGCCCTTGTGATGGCCGACCACCATCGGCCCGACCGGGATCACCACCGTCGGCAGATCGGCGCTGACGGCGGCCATGATCTGCGCCGGCAAGGTCTTGTCGCAGCCGCCGATCACGATGATCGAGTCCATCGGCTGGGCGCGGATCATCTCCTCGGTGTCCATCGCCATCAGATTGCGCAGATACATCGAGGTCGGATGCGCGAAGCTCTCGGCGATCGAGATGGTCGGGAACACGAATGGCATCGCGCCCGACAGCATCACGCCGCGCTTCACCGCCTCGATGATCTGCGGGACGTTGCCGTGGCAGGGGTTGTAGTCGCTATAGGTGTTGGTGATGCCGACGATGGGGCGGTTGAGCGCGTCGTCCGAATAGCCCATCGCCTTGATGAAGGCCTTGCGCAGGAACAGCGAGAAGCCCGCATCGCCGTAGCTGGTCAGTCCCTTGCGCAGTCCGTCGGCCATTTTCTTGGTTCCCTTGGGTTGTTCAGGGGCACTTAAGGAGCGGCACGAATTATTGTCAATACAAGATAATCCGACCGGAATCGGTCGCCGAATCGAGGCAAAATCACCCCCATTATTGACAATAGCCGCCACCGCGTGCTGACGTCAGGCATCAGTCCCAAGCCAAGACGCATGAAAGCCCAGCCCGCACCGCCAGATGTCGTCCAGCCCCTCTCGCGGGAGGAGGAGCAGGCCGTCGTGATCCGCCGGCTGGAGGAGGATATCATCTTCGGCCGGTTCTCCCCCGGTTTGCGGCTGGTCGAGGACACGCTGATGCAGCGCTACAGCGCCAGCCGGCACTTCGTGCGGCAGGCGCTGTTCCAGCTCGAGCGGCAGGGCATCGTGCTGCGCGAGAAGAATGTCGGCGCCACGGTGCGGTTCTATTCGTCGGACGAGGTGCGGCAGATCTACGAGGTGCGCGAGATGCTGACGCGGCAGGCGGCGCTGATGATCGCCCTGCCCGCGCCGTCGGGCCTGATCGATCATCTGAGCGAGCTGCAGCGGCAGTATTGCGTCAAGGCGGATGCGCAGGACATGCGCGGCATCCACGAGACCAACGATGCGTTCCACATCGCGCTGTTTTCGGCCTGCGGCAATCCCTATCTGGTCCGCTCGCTGCAGGACTACATGAACCTGACCCTGCCGATGCGCGCGAAAAACCTTGCCGACAGCGACGGCCTCGCGCTGTCGCGCCGTCAGCACGAACTGATGATCGAGCTCTTGAAGGGCCGCGATAGCTGGGCGCTGGCACAGCTCTGCGTCGATCACATGCAATACAGCAAGGCGGACTATCTCGACCGCATCGCCAACGACAAAAAGCCGCAATAGCGCGCGATACGCGGCTCCGATCGTGAAGGAGGCGGCGATGCGCCATGTGGTTATCCTGTTCGGGTCGCTCGCTGCACAGCTCGCGCTTGCCGGCGCCTGCGAAGCAGCCGATCCGCGCGCGACCCAGCTGACCTACGAGCCCTGGACCAAGACCTGCCTGACCCAGGCGAGCTGCTTCGTCGGCGCCGCCGCGCACGGCCAATGCGCGCCGTCGGGCGGCACCATCAGCGTCTCGCCGCAGACCAGCAAGCGCGCGCTGATCACCGCGAATGTCGGCACGCGGACCATGCTGGAAGGCACCATCGGCCTGCGCATCGACCAGGACGAGCCGATCCGGATCGCCAACCCGCATTGTTATACGCTCGGCTGCGGCGGCACGGTGCAGGCCGATGGCGAGCTGATCGAGCGGTTGAAGCATGCGCAGACGATCACGATGGAAGCCAGGAACCTGACCGGTCAGACGATCAGCCTTTCCTTTCCGCTCACTCATTTCGCCCAGACCTTCGATGGGCCCGGAAGCGAGCCCAAAGCATCCGGCCAGGGCTCGCAGGATGCGCAGAAGCAGCACATGGAGGCCGTGAAGCAGCTTCCGCAGTGCGACGATTGATCACTTCTTCCAGTCGATGATGCCGCGCGTGTTGCCGTCGAACTCCATGCTGCAGAACGCGCCGCCCTGGTAGAAATCGCCGACCGGATCGGGTGACAGCTTGGCCTGCTCGGCCATCGCGTGCTCGCGGAAATCTTCACCCCTTCCTGTCGGGCGATAGCCGAGATCGTAGGCGCGGTGATTGTCCCACCAGGAGCGTTCGTTGTAGGAGGCGCCGTAGAGCACCTCGAAATGGATGTCGGGATGCTCGAGCCCGATCCGGCAGAGCTGCACCAGATCCTCCGGCTTGAGCCAGATCGAGAGCCTGCGATGGTCGAGCGGCGCCTCGCCGAAATTGCCGATCCGCAGACAAGTCACCTTGAGCCCGTGCTTGTCGGCATAGAGCGCGCCGACCGCCTCGCCGAACACCTTGCTGACGCCGTAGCGGCTGTCCGGCCGCGGCGTGACGTCGGTGCCGATGCGGTGGTGGCGCGGATAGAAGCCGACGGCGTGGTTCGACGAGGCGAAAATCACGCGCTTGACGCCCTGCTTCCGCGCCGCCTCGAACAGATTATAGCCGCCGATGATATTGGCCTGATGGATCTGGTCCCAGGAGCCTTCGACCGAATAGCCGCCGAAATGCAAAATGCCGTCGACGCCCTCGCAGATCGCCTCGACCTGCGCGAGGTCGGCGAGATCGGCCGCCTTGAATTTTTCGTGCGCGCCGAGATCGGAGGGCTGCTTGATGTCGCTCAACAGCAGATCCGGATAGATCGGTGGCAGCAATTTCCGCAGGCTCGTGCCGATTCCACCCGCTGCGCCGGTCATCAAAATGCGTGCCATTCCATCCCTCGTCTGTGCTGATTGCCGCGACCGAATTGCGGTCGCAGGCCGACAATGATAGCAAACCAACCACCGAGGAAACACAACAACGAGAACAGCAAATGTCCGATGTCCATTCCGCCGGCTGGCGTCCCGCGACCTATTACCCCGATCCCGCGATTCATGCACTCGACCCGCGCTTCGAGAAATACTGGCTGAAACTTTCCGCGGTGGAACGCCTCGCCACCGGCCTGCGCTGGGCCGAGGGCCCGGTCTGGTTCGGCGACGGCCGCTATCTCTTGTGCAGCGACATCCCGAACCAGCGTATCCTCAAATGGGAGGAAGAGACCGGCGCGGTCAGCATCTTCCGCAAGCCCTCGAACTTCGCCAACGGCAACACCCGCGACCGCCAGGGGCGGCTCGTCACCTGCGAGCATGGCGGTCGGCGCGTGGTGCGCACCGAATATGACGGTTCGATTACGGTGTTGATCGATTCCTTCGACGGCAAGCGCTTGAACTCGCCGAACGACGTCGTGGTGAAATCCGACGGCGCGATCTGGTTCACCGATCCGACCTTCGGCCTGCTCGGCAATTACGAAGGCTACAAGGCCGCGCCCGAGATCGATGCCAATGTCTACCGGATCGACGGCGCGACGGGGAAAGCGACCATCGTCGCCGAAGGCGTGCTCGGACCGAACGGGCTGTGCTTCTCGCCGGACGAAAAGATTCTCTACGTCGTGGAATCCCGCGGCGTGCCGAACCGCAAGATTCTTGCTTACGATGTCTCCGCCGACGGCAAGACTGTTACCAACAAGCGCATCTTCATCGATGCCGGCCCCGGCACGCCCGACGGCATGCGCTGCGACATCGACGGCAATCTGTGGTGCGGCTGGGGCATGGGCGATCCCGAGCTCGACGGCGTCGTGGTGTTCGCGCCCGACGGCGTCATGATCGGCCGCATCGCGCTGCCCGAACGCTGCGCCAACCTTTGCTTCGGCGGCGTGAAGCGCAACCGCCTGTTCATGGCCGCGAGCCAGTCGATCTACGCGCTCTACGTCAACACGCAAGGCGCATTGGGTGGCTAACTCTCTTCGTCGTCCCGGCGAAGGCCGGGACCCATAACCACCATCGCATGTTGGCTTGACAAGCTGGGGCCGCAATCTTCGCAAAACCCGCGCCCGTGGTAATGGGTCCCGGCCTTCGCCGGGACGACGGTTGAAATTGCGACTTCCAAAACGCCTGACGCCGGAGCGGTGATCCGCCCCGGCGCCAGTAATTCGTCTCTCGCGGCTTGGCTTACGCGGCGTTGAAGCCGGCGACCGCCTTGGCCTCGAGATATTCTTCCAGACCGTAGCGGCCCCATTCGCGGCCGTTGCCGGACTGCTTGTAGCCGCCGAACGGCGCGGAGCGCTCGTTCGGCACGCCCTGCAGGTTGACGTTGCCGGCGCGGATCTGGCGGCCGACGCGGCGCGCGGTTTCCACGGTGTCGGCCGAGACGTAACCGGCGAGACCATAGGGCGTGTCGTTGGCGATCTTCACGGCTTCAGCTTCGTCCTTGGCGCCGAGGATGGTCAGCACCGGTCCGAAGATTTCCTCGCGGGCGATCGTCATGTCGTTGGTGACGTCGGCGAAGATGGTCGGACGAACGTAGAAACCCTTGTTGACGCCCTCGGGCAGCCCCGGACCGCCGGCGACGAGCGTCGCGCCCTCGTCGATGCCCTTCTGGATCAGCGCCTGGATCTTGTCCCACTGGCCGCGGTTGACCACCGGGCCGATGGTGGTGCCGTCGGCGCGCGGATCACCCGCCTTGGTCTTGTCGGCGACGCCCTTCGCGATGGCGGCCACTTCCTTCATCTTGGAGAGCGGCACGATCATGCGCGACGGCGCGTTGCAGGACTGGCCGGAGTTGTTGAACATGTGCATCACGCCACCGGTCACCGCCTTGGTCAGGTCGGCGCCGTCGAGGATGACGTTCGGCGACTTGCCACCGAGCTCCTGGCTGACGCGCTTCACGGTCGGAGCAGCGCGCTTCGCGACATCGACGCCGGCGCGGGTCGAGCCGGTGAACGAGATCATGTCGATATCGGGATGCTCGCTCATGGCGGCACCGACCTCCGGGCCGAGGCCGTTGAGGAGGTTGAACACGCCCTTCGGCACGCCGGCTTCATGGAGGATTTCCGCGAAGATCAGCGCCGAGGTCGGCGTGAACTCCGAGGGCTTCAGGATCATGGTGCAGCCGGCGGCGAGCGCGGGCGCGACCTTGCAGGCGATCTGGTTGAGCGGCCAGTTCCAGGGGGTGATCATGCCGATCACGCCGACCGGCTCGCGCACGATCACGGCGGTGCCCATGGTCTCTTCGAACTCGTACTTCTTCAGCACTTCGAGGGTGTTCATGAGGTGCCCGAGGCCGGCGCCGGCCTGCAGCTTCTCGGCCATCGGCAGCGGAGCGCCCATCTCGTCGGAGACGGCGGCGCCGATCTCCTTCATGCGGCCCTTGTAGACCTCGACGATCTTGGTGAGCAGCGCGACGCGCTCTTCGCGGCTGGTCTGGGAGAAGGTCTCGAACGCGCGCTTGGCAGCGGCGACCGCCTTGTCGACATCGGCCTTGGAGCCGAGCGCAACCTCATACATCGCATCTTCGGTCGCCGGATTGACGACGGGGGTGGACTTGCCTTTGACGACGGGATCGACCCAGGCGCCGTCGATGTAGAATTGCATGCGATTGACCATCGGAAACCTCTTGTACGGGGCGTATGGATAAGGGGAACGGAAGCGTTCGGCAGGCATCCTTGCACGAAAGCAGGGCGAATTGAACCCGCCATATGCGGGGCGCGGCTCGTGCGCACCCACGGGATATAAGGTCGCAGGCGCGGGGCTGGCAAGGCTCCCCCGTCATTCCGGGATGCGCCTCTTGGCGCAGGCCCGGAATCCATTTCACCACCGTTTGCGCGGCCCGATGGATTCCGGGCTCGCGCTTCGCGCGCCCCGGAATGACGATCTCACACCGCCATCTTCCGGTGCCGCACCGGCGCGCCGACGGTGAGGCTTTCGGCCGCATCGATGATGGCGTTGGCGTCGATGCCGTAATGGCGGTAGAGGTCGCCGATGGTGCCGGTCTGGCCGAAATGCTCGACGCCGAGCGCCTCGAGCCTGTGGCCGCGCACGCTGCCGAGCCAGCCGAGCGCGCCCGGGTGGCCGTCGATCACGGTCACGATGCCGCAGTCGCGGCCGAGCGGCGCCAGCATCTGTTCGATATGACTCAAATGCTGCGCGCCGCGGCGATCCCGGCGCAAATTCCGCGCCGCGGACCAACCGGCATAGAGCCGGTCGGCCGAGGTCACCGCCAGTAAACCGACATCGCGATGGCTCTCGCCGATCAGCCCGACCGCCTCGATCGCCTCCGGCGCGACGGTGCCGGTATAGGCGATCACCAGGTCGCAATTCGGGCCCGGCTTGCGCATCCAGTAGGCGCCGTCGGTGATGTCGCGCTGCAAATCCGGCGTCATGATCCGCTGCGGCTGCTCCAGCGTGCGGGTCGAGAGCCTGAGATACACCGAGCCGCCCTCGGCGCCGTCCCGCTGCATGTGCTGGAATCCCCAGCCCATGATCACGGCAAGTTCATCGACGAAGGCCGGGTCGAACGAGGCGAGCCCGTCCTGGCCCATCCCGATCAGGGGCGTCTTGATCGACTGATGCGCGCCGCCCTCCGGCGCCAACGAGATGCCGGACGGCGTCGCCGCCACCATGAAGCGGGCGTCCTGGTAGCACGCGTAGTTGAGCGCATCGAGACCGCGCTCGATGAAGGGATCGTAGAGCGTGCCGACCGGCAGCAGCCGCGCGCCATTGATCTGCTGCGACAGGCCGAGCGCCGAGAGCACGATGAACAGGTTCATCTCGGCGATGCCGAGCTCGAGGTGCTGGCCCTTCGGCGAATATTCCCAGGTGTAGGCCGACGGGATCTTCTCCTGCCGGAAAAGGTCGTGGTTCTCCGCTTTCGCAAACAGGCCGCGGCGGTTGACCCAGGCGCCGAGATTGGTCGAGACAGTGACGTCGGGCGACACCGTGACGATGCGCGAGGCCAGCGCGCTGTCGCCGCGCGCGAGCTCGTGCAGCACGAGGCCAAAGCCCTGCTGGGTCGACATCTGCGCCGAGGCCTTGAATGCGAGCCGCTCCGGCACCTCGATCTCGGGCGCCGACAGCCGGCGGCGTCCCTCGCGGTTGAACGGCGCGTCCTTCAGGAACGCTTCGAGCTTCGCGGGATCCTGCGCCAGGCCCTCGAACTTGTCCCACTCGTGACCGGGGCGGATGTCCTGGCTGGCGCGCCACTTCTCCATCTGCGCAACGGTCATCAGGCCGGCGTGGTTGTCCTTGTGGCCCTGCATCGGCAGGCCGACGCCCTTGATGGTGTAGGCGATGAAGCAGACCGGACGATCGTGATCGATCTTCTCGAACGCCTCGATCATGCTCGCCATGTCGTGGCCGCCGAGGTTCGACATCAGCGCCAGCAATTCGTCGTCGCTGCGGCGATCGATCAGCGCGGTGACCGGGCCCTGGTCGCCGATCTCGTCGTGCAGGCGTTTGCGGAAGGCGGCGCCGCCCTGAAAACACAGCGCCGCGTACATCTGGTTCGGGCAATTGTCGATCCAGCGCTTGAGCGCCTCGCCGCCGGGCTCGGCAAACGCCTGATCCATCAGCCGGCCATACTTCACGATCACCACGTCCCAGCCGAAATTGCGGAACATGGTCTCGAACTTCGACCACAGTCCCTCGCGCACCACGGCGTCGAGCGACTGGCGGTTGTAGTCCACCACCCACCAGGTGTTGCGCAGACCGTGCTTCCAGCCCTCGAGCAGCGCCTCGAAGATGTTGCCCTCGTCCATCTCGGCATCGCCGACCAGCGCGATCATGCGGCCCTCGGGCCGGTCGTTCATCCAGCCATGCGCCTTGACGTAGTCCTGCACCAGCGAAGCGAACAGCGTCTGCGCGACACCGAGGCCGACCGAGCCGGTGGAGAAATCGACGTCGTCGACATCCTTGGTGCGCGACGGATAGGACTGCGCGCCCTTGTAGCCGCGGAAGTTTTCCAGCTTGTCGCGGGTCTGGTGGCCGTACAGATACTGGATCGCGTGGAACACCGGGCTCGCATGCGGTTTCACCGCGACGCGGTCCTGCGGGCGCAGCACCGAGAAATAAAGCGCCGACATGATGTTGGCGAGCGAGGCCGACGAGGCCTGATGGCCGCCGACCTTCAGTCCGTCGGAGTTTTGCCGGACATGGTTGGCGTGATGGATGGTCCATGACGACAGCCACAGCACCTTGCGGGCCAAAGCGGACAGCATGTCGAGGCGTTCAGGCGCGATAGCCATGGCGGTGCTCCGAGGCGGAATGCCGGATGTTACAGCCGCGGGGGCCGGCGAAAATCTCAATTTCACGCGACAGCACAGGAAAAATTGGGATAAATTCCCATGATCCCGCCTCCACCAGCGAGTTCATCCCAATGCCTGCCCTCGACGCCATCGACCGCAAGATCCTGAGCCTGCTGCAGACCGACAGCCGCATGACCATGCAGGAGCTCGCCGACAAGGTCGGGCTATCGGTGTCGCCCTGCCATCGCCGGGTGAAGCTGCTCGAAGAGCGCGGCGTGATCTCGCGCTACATCGCGACCGTCGACCAGAAATCGCTCGGACTGCATGTGAGCGTCTTCATCTCGATCAAGCTCGCCCGGCAGAAGGAGGAGGACCTCAACCGCTTCGCGCGCGCGATCTCCAAATGGGACGAGGTGCTGGAGTGCTACCTGATGACCGGCAACCGCGACTATTTGCTGCGCGTCGTCGCCGCCGACCTCTCGTCGTATGAGGCGTTTCTGAAAAACAAGCTGACGAGGCTCGACGGGATTGCCTCGATCGAGTCGAGCTTTGCGCTGAGCCAGGTGAAATATTCGACGGCGCTGCCGGTGTGAATGGCGTTCGTTGGCAGATTCGCACGCGCCAAAATTTAGCCGTCGTCCCGGCGAAGGCGAGATTGTTGTCAGCCGCTCGCGAGGCAACCGCCGTCATCACCGGCGCGGGTACCGCACAACTTCGGAATAATGGAATAGTAGCGCTGAGTTGCCCGACGTGTCAAGCCGCCATCTCGAACGCCGACAGCCGCCGGCTCCTTTGCATGGGGTTGTTTTTCGATATTTTGGCAGAGCGCCCCTGCGACCGGCGGGCAATCGATCACAGCAGCTTCCGCTGCGCCAGATTCTTCATCAGCGCCCCCACCCCAAACGTCCAATGCTCGCATTCGTCGCTGCTGCGCATGCGGTTGACGAGCTTGCCGAGCTGCGGGGCTGCGATGGTGACGATGTCGTCGCGCTTGTGGGTGAAGCCTTCGCCCTTGGCGTCGCGGTCCTTCACCGGCGCGAACATCGTGCCGAGGAAGAGGGCAAATCCGTCGGGGTATTGGTGCACGGGGCCGATGGTCTGGGCGACCAGGTCGGTCGGGTCGCGGCTGATCTTGGAGATCGAGGAATGGCCTTCGAGCACGAAGCCGTCGGCGCCCTTCACCGTGAGGCCGACATCCATCTTCCTGACGTCGTCGAGCGAGAAGGTCGCATCGAACAGCCGCAGCAGCGGGCCGATCGCGCAGGAGGCGTTGTTGTCCTTGGCCTTCGACAGCAACAGCGCCGAGCGGCCCTCGAAGTCGCGGAGGTTGACGTCGTTGCCGAGCGCGGCGCCGACGATCTTGCCGGCCGACGAGACGATCATCACGACCTCCGGCTCCGGATTGTTCCAGGTCGACTTCGGATGCAGCCCGGCGTCCATGCCCGTGCCGACCGACGACAGCGTCGGCGCCTTGGTGAAGACCTCGGCGTCGGGGCCGATGCCGACCTCGAGATACTGGCTCCAGGCGTTCTGCTCGATCAGCACCTGCTTCAGCTTCATCGCCTGGTCGGAGCCGGGCTTCAGCTTCGACAGATCGTCGCCGACCAGCCGCACCACCTCGGCGCGGATCGCTTCCGCCGAGGACGGATTGCCGCGCGCCCGCTCCTCGATCACGCGCTCCAGCATCGAGATCGCGAAGGTGACGCCCGCAGCCTTCAGCACCTGAAGATCGACCGGGGCAAGCAGATGCGGTTTCGATGCGTCGCGACTGTCGGGCGGCGTGTTGGCGAGGATGCCGGCGAGATCGCCGATCCGTTCGCCCCTGGTCGCGCGCAGCGCGGCGGCGGGGTCCGCCTCCTCGCAGAGCGCGCTGACAGTCGGGAACCGGGCGGTGACGTCGAACACGCCGTCATTGCGCACCGCCACAACGGCCGGGCCGCCAGCCTGCGGCAGCCAGACCCGCCCGACCAGCGTGCCGCTGGCGCCGTCTTCCGGCAGGACATCTTGGGGCGTGAGCGAAATCATCGGCGTCTCCTTTTGATCTTGTTAGCGCTTGTTAGCACAGTCCTGCGGCCTGCGTGAAACACCCGTCATGACAATGTCACACACGGGTAACATGGGCCGTCAATGCTCCCGTCCGCTCCATCTAACACACTGAAAGACGGACCTTCCATGACTGCCTCCAATCCGACCGACGAAGCCGCCCGTGACGAAGCGCTGCGCGCCCGCATCCACCAGGAAATGGCCGACAGCCTCGACGAGGAGCTCGAGCTGGAGCTCGACGACATGCGCCTCGACGAGCTCGAGCACGAGACAGGCACCGGCAAGCCGGCGCTCGACCGCAAGTTCTATTTCCACGAGCTGCTGCGGCTGCAGGGCGAGCTGGTGAAACTGCAAGACTGGGTGCAGCACGAGAAGAAGAAGGTCGTGGTGCTGTTCGAGGGCCGCGATTCCGCCGGCAAGGGCGGCGTCATCAAGCGCATCACCCAGCGGCTCAACCCGCGGATCTGCCGCATCGCTGCGCTGCCGGCGCCGAACGAGCGCGAGCGCACGCAATGGTATTTCCAGCGCTACGTCTCGCATCTGCCGGCCGGCGGCGAGATCGTGCTGTTCGACCGCTCCTGGTACAACCGCGCCGGCGTCGAGAAGGTGATGGGGTTCTGCAACGACGAGCAGTACGAGGAGTTCTTCAAGTCGGTGCCGGAATTCGAGCGCATGCTGATCCGCTCCGGCACCATCCTCTTAAAATACTGGTTCTCGATCACCGACGACGAGCAGCAGTTCCGCTTCACGATGCGGATCCAGGATCCGCTGAAGCAGTGGAAGCTGAGCCCGATGGACGTGCAGGCGCGCAGCCGCTGGGAGCAGTACACCAAGGCCAAGGAGACGATGCTGGAGCGCACGCACCTGCAGGACTCGCCTTGGTGGATCGTCGACGCCGTCGACAAGAAGCGCGCCCGGCTCAACTGCATCTCGCATCTGCTGAGCCAGGTCCCCTATCAGCCGGTCACCCACACGCCGGTGGTGCTGCCGCCGCGGGTGCACAATCCCGACTACCACCGCGGCCCGATCCCGCCGGAGATGTATGTGCCGGGAAGGTATTGATCGAGGCGTACGCGATCTGCGCTCCTGTCACGCGTCATGCCCGGGCTTGTCCCGGGCATCCACGTCTTCGTGTGCCGCACGGGGAAGACGTGGATGGCCGGGACGAGCCCGGCCATGACGACGGTGCAGGGACAGGCAATCGTACCCCCGCCTCGCCTACTAATGGCGCAGGCCGGCGGTATTGCTGCCACCGAACGCCGACGCTAGGCTTGCCCGATTTGCTGCAGGGAGGCCTCTCTTGACTCAATCCGACGATGTAAAAATTTCCGAAGATCGCCGCGATGCGCTGCGTTATGCGCTCGGGATCGGCAGCGGCGCGGCGCTGGCGGCCGCGATGGCGACGCCGGCCGCAGCACAAGCGCAGGCCGACAACACGCTCGACCGCATCCGCGCCAACAAGGTGCTGCGGATCGCGGTGCTGCCGGGTGAGCTGCCCTATTTCAACAAGGACCTCGCCACCGGCACCTGGTCAGGCTTCTCGATCGAGATGGCCAACGACCTCGCCAAGCTGCTCGACGTCAAGCTGGAATATGTCGAATCGACCTACGGCAATTCCATCCTCGACTTGCAGGCCAACAAGATCGATCTCGGCTTCGCGCTCAACCCGACACCGCAACGCGCGCTGGTGGTCGACTTCACCAGCCTCGTGTTCCCGCATCCGTTCGGCGCGATGCTGAAGAAGGGCCTGGAGGCCAAGACCTGGGCCGACATCAACAAGCCCGAGGTCAAGATCGCGGTCGACGTCGGCTCGGCCAACGAGGCGGTGGCGCGGCGCTTTGCGCCGAACGCGACCATCAAGTCGCTGAAGTCGCGCGACGAGGTGATGCTGGAGATGTCGTCGGGGCGGGTCGATTGCGTCGTCAACGCGCTGGTGCTCGGGCTGACCGCGATCGCCAAGAATCCGAACCTCGGCACCTACAAGATCCTCGCCTCGCCCTCGGTGACGATCGCGAGCGGCACCGCGGTGCGGCGCGAGCAGGACAAGCGCTGGCGCGATTTCCTCTCGGTGTGGATCGACTACAACCGCGGCATCGGCCAGATGCGCGAATGGTTCGTCAAGGGATTGGGGCTTGCGGGCGTCAAGCCGGAGGATGTGCCGGTGGAGTTGAGTATCTAGCCGCGCTCTTCACCTCTCCCCGTCCTTCTGCGGGGAGAGGTCGGATCGCATCGCGATCCGGGCGAGGGGCGAGGCACACGGCTCAACAACCGCGAACTGCTCACCGGATCGAGGCCCCTCACCCCAACCCTCTCCCCGTAAGAACGGGGAGAGGGAGAGGAGAGATCACACCTTGTCATACGTCAGCCCGCGCTCCAGCCGCCTTGCCACCAAGGTCGACGGGAACAGGATCGCGAAATAGATCAGCGCGACGATGGTGTAGACCTCGAGCGGCCGGTAGGTATCCGCATTGATCAGGGTCGCGTTGTAGACGAGGTCAGGCACCGCGATGATCGAGACCAGCGAGGTGTTCTTCAGCTGGGTCACCGACTGGTTGACATAGGGCGCCATCATCGGCTTCAGCGCTTGCGGCAGGATCACGAGCCGCATCAGGCGCCAGCCGCGGAAGCCGAGTGCCTTCGCGGCATCCCACTGCCCGATCGGCACGCTCTCGATCGAGCCGCGCACGATCTCGGCATAGAACGCGCCGCCATAGAGCGAGAGCACGCTGACCGCCGCGACGTGCGCGGGGATGTTGACGCCGATCACGACCGGAAACGCGTAGTAGAACCAGATGATCTGCACCAAGAGCGGCGTGCAGCGGAACGTCTCGATATAGCCGATCAGCAGCCAGTCGATGACGGGAATGCGGCGCAGCCGCAGCATGCCGACGACCAGGCCGATCAATGTGCCGAGGATGATGGTGCCGATCGTGTAGGCGATGGTCCAGCCGAGCCCGAGCCAGAACAGATGGCTGTACTTCGTGAGGATTCCAAAATCCCAGACGTAGTTCATCCTGCCCCTCTGCTCTCGGAATCCCGGCCCATGTGATGCGCCAGCATCGCAGGCGGACGAACGCGAGTCACGCGATATAGCGGGAGGGCGCGAATGCGCGCGCATCGAACGGCGGCGCGGCGCCGTCGATCATCGCCGCGATTGCGGCGCCCGTGCCGGGGCCGGTGGTGAAGCCGATGTGCTGGTTGCCGAAGGCGAGCCAGAGGCCGCGATGCCGCGGCGCCGCGCCGATCATCGGCAGGCTGTCGGGCAGGGTCGG
Source organism: Bradyrhizobium genosp. L (assembly GCF_015624485.1). NCBI lineage: Bacteria > Pseudomonadati > Pseudomonadota > Alphaproteobacteria > Hyphomicrobiales > Nitrobacteraceae > Bradyrhizobium > Bradyrhizobium genosp. L. The sequence continues at coordinate 2,294,324 of NZ_CP061378.1, read as the reverse complement.
CCGCGCGCCGCGCCAGCGCTCGCCTGTGGCATCGCCGAACTCGACCACGCTGCGCGCCATCGGCACCACCGCCTCGAGCTGCGCGAAATTCGACGGCGCATCGCGCGCGGTGAGCTCGACGCCGCTGGTGACGCGAATGCCCTGCTCCATCGGCGTCATCAGGAAGCTGCCTTCCGCATCATGGATCGGACGCAGCAATTTGCGCGCCGGGTTCGGCACGAAATGCTGGTGATAGCCGCGCTCGAACGCCAGCGGCACGCGATAGCCGAGCGGCTGCAACAGCTCGGCCGACCACGGGCCGAGCGCGACCACGACATGGCGCGCGTTGATGGTGCCGTCGGCGAGCAGCACGCGCCAGCCATCGGCGAGCGGCTCGATCCGCCCGACCTCGGAGGACCGGATCGCACCGCCGCCATCGGCGAAGTGTCTTGCGTAGGCCTTGACCACCGCGCCCGGTGAATCGACTGACGCGGTCTGGGTGTGCAACAGGCCTGTGCTGTAGGCCGGAATGATGTTCGGCTCCAGCGCCGAGATCGCCTGGCGGTCGAGCACCTCGCTCTTGATGCCGAATTCGGCGAGCGCCGCCTGCTCCGCTTTCGCGGCCGGCAGGCCGTCGCCGCGCCATGCCTTCAACCAGCCGGTCTCACGGATACGATGGCCGGCGCCCGCCTGCACGATCCAGTCGCGATGCAGCCCGAGCGACGTTCCGATCAGGCCATGCAGCGCGGCGGCGCGCGGTTTGGTTTGCGAGGGCGAGGCGCTGGCGAGGAAGCGGATCACCCAGCCGGCATTGGCGATCGCCCACGGAATATTCCAGCGCAGCGCCGGGTGGGTGTTGGTCAGATAGTTCGGCAGGTTCTTCCAGAGCGAGGGCGTGTTGAGCGGCAGGATCGAGCCGGAGGAGATGATGCCGGCATTGCCGTAGGAGGTTTCGCTGCCGGGCTCGCGGCGGTCGACCAGGATGACGGACCGGCCGCGCTGCCGCGCCGAGAGCGCGGCCGAGACGCCAACCATGCCGGCGCCGAGCACGACGACATCGGCCTCTCGTGCTGCTGCGTCCTCGCCCATGCGGTTACATCAAGGTCAGGCCGCCATCGACCGGCAGCGTGCCGCCGGTGATGTGGCCGGCTTCCGGCGAGAGCAAGAACGCGACCGCGGCGGCGACCTCGTCGGACTCGGCAAGCCGCTGCATCGGATTGGCCTTGGCCACGCGCTCCCAGGTCGACGCGTCCAGCGCGCCGAACAGGCCGGGATCCTTGCGCGTATAGCCGGGCATCACGGCATTGGCGGTGCCGCCCGACGTAGCGAGCTCGACGGCCAGCGACTTCACCAGCACTTCGAGCGCGGCCTTCGCCGCGGCCGATCCCGGATAGGTGGCGCCGGGCACGAAACGATGCGGCCCAAAGCTCGAGACGGCGACGACGCGCGCCTGCGCGCCGCGCGTGAGATCGGGCAGCGCCGCGGCCGCGATCTCGTGGAAAGCGGCAGCCATCACCGCGAAAGCGCGTTCCAGCGCCTCGCGCGGCACGCTGGCAAAATCGCGGCGGTCGGCGAAGCCCGCGGCGTGCACGATGCTGTCGATCGGGCCGAACGCGGCGCGCGTTGCCTTGACGAGTTCGGTGCCCGCGCCGGCCTGGGCGAGATCGCCGGTCTGGATCCCGACCTTTGCGCCCTTGCCGCGGCATTCCTCCGCGACCGAACTCAGCCGCTCGCGGCCGGCGGCCTCGGCGCCCTGCCCGTGCAGCATCAGGCATTGCTCCGGGCCGGCGACGCGACGCGCAACTGCGGCGCCAATGCCGGAGCCGCCTCCCGTGATGATTGAAACTCGCATGAACCGCGTTGAGTCTTTCGAGGACAGCGAACTATAGGTTCGGTGTCATGAAATGCAAACTAGCGTCCGCCGCCAATTCGTAGGGCGGGCAAAGGCGCGCAGCGTCGTGCCCACTATCACGAGCACGCCGAGAAGGGTGGGCACGCTGCGCTTTGCCCACCCGACAGATTCACCGCCACGGCTCGACCAGGATCTTGGTATGCGCCTCGGGATTGGCGAGGTCGGCAAAGGCCTGCGCGACGCCGTCGATGCCGACGCGGCCGGTCACCAGCGAGGCGGCATCGACCTGGCCTTCCGCGATCAGCCGCAGCGAGTAGGCAAACTCCTCCGGGGTGTAGCCGAGCACGTACTGGACGTTGAGCTCCTTGACGATGCCGAGCATCGGCTCCGACTTGTCGGTCTCCATGCAGACGCCGACCACGACGATGCGGGCGCTGCGCGGCGCGCCCTCGAACACCTGCTGCAGCACGCCGGGCACGCCGACGCATTCGAAGATCAGCGCGGGCTTCAGCGGCGGCAGCAGCGCCTGCAACGGCGGTCGCGCCGCCTTTTCCGCGTCCGTCATCTGGGCGTGCTCGGCCCAGCTCGCATAGGGCTGGGTCTTCGCCGGATCGACCACGACGTCGGCGCCCATCATCTCGGCAAGCCGGCGCCGCGCCGGCGAATAGTCGGCGGCGACGATCGGGCCGATGCCCTTGATCTTCAGCGCCGCAATCACGGCGAGGCCGACCGGCCCGCAGCCGATCACCAGCGGCACCTCGCCGCCCCTGATATTGGCCATCGCCACCGCATGCACACCGACCGCGAGCGGCTCGGTCAGCGCGGCGTGCTCGGAGGCGAGCCCGTTCGGCACTTCGAGCAGCAGCGGCTCGGACAGCAGCATCTGTTCGGCATAGGCGCCGGGATTGTCGTTGGAATAGCCGATGCCCTGCGGCCCCTGCGGCGTCAGCAGCGCCGGCAACGAGCATACCCTTGTGCCAGGCTTGAACTTGCGCGCGGTGTCCGGACCATAGTCGAGGATCTCACAGCAGAACTCGTGACCGAACACGACGTCGCGCGAAAGGTCCATCGGTTTGCGGCCGGGAAGGAACTTGCTCAGCTCGACCATGCGGTGGGCGTGCTTGCGCGCGTGCAGATCGGAGCCGCAGATGCCGCAGGCGAGCGATTTGACCAGCACCTGGCCGGCGCCCGGCTGCGGCTCGGGCATGGTGTCGACGACAATCTCGCCGTTCCTGAAGATCGCTGCGCGCATGGTTCCTCCGACTGTTTGTTCAGTCATAGCACGGAGGATCGCGGCGTCCACCCCGGCAGGGTGCACGTGGTCAAACGCGCGGTCAGGCGTTCGGCGACGGCTCGTTCGCGACGGCCAGCAGTTGCGAGCGGCGAACGCGCTCGCGGTGGGCGGTGTAGAGGCCACTTGCGACGATGAAGCCCGCACCGAGAACGGTCCAGCCATCAGGCAACTCGCCGAACACCAGGAATCCGAGGATGCTGACCCACACCAGCTGGGTGTAGGAGAACGGCGCCAGCACCGAGGCGTCGCCATAGCGGAACGCCAGCACCACGATCCACTGTCCCGCGGTCGAGGCGACGCCGACGAGGATGCCGAACATGATGTCATGCCAGCTTGGCGCCACCCAGACGAATGGCACCAGCGCGGAGACGATGACGACGCCTGTCATCGCCGAATAGGCCATCACCGTGAGCGGGCGTTCGCTGCCGCTCATCATCCGCGTCATAATCAGCGTGCCGGCCCAGGCGAAGGCGGAGACGATCGGGAAGAATGCCGCCGGATGAAATGCGGCGGTGCCCGGCCGCAGGATGACGAAGACGCCGACGAGGCCGACCGCGGTCGCGATCCAGCGCCGCAGGCCCACCTTCTCACCGAGGAACAGGATCGACAGCGCCGTGACGAACAGCGGCGAGACGAAGCTCGTGGCGGACGCTTCGGCGATCGGCAGGAAGCCGAGGCCGGTGATGAACAGCAGCGAGGAGCCGAGCAGCGCGGAGCCGCGCAGCACGTGCAAGGCCGGCCGCTTGCTCCGCAATGCGAACAGCGGCGTGCCCGGCAGCATCGTCGGCAGCATGATCAGCGCGAACACCACGAAGCGGATCCAGGTGATCTCGATCGAGGGCAGCGTCTTCGACAGATATTTCGCCGTCACGTCCGAGGTGCCGAGGAACACGGTCGACAGCAGGATCAGCGCGATGCCTTTGAACGGGCGATCGGTCCGTGCCGGCGCGGCAGCGCGCGCAACGGGCTTGCGTGCGGCGATGGTCTTCTCGGGCAACGGAAGCAGGGCGCTGTCCAGCCGGGCGGCTGCGGCGGGGGGCGGAGTCACGGCAATCTCGGTGGCAAAAATAAGCGAATCTGTTGATTGACAAAACGCCAATTCCGCCGCGAGAACAATGCCCGAAAACGGGACTCCGATATGCGTCAGTGCGCGCGGCGGCCTGCCGCAGACCGCAAAGCGCCGCGATTGAAACAGATTGTTAGGAATTGTGTGGACGCATCAAAGAATGCGCCGCGAATTCTGTGACGTCACACTCACAACATCGGCAGCGAACGCGGCTTCGGTCCGCGCGGAAATGCCTTGTCGAGCGCGGCGAGCTCGCCGTCGCTGAGCGTGAGATCTCCTGCTGCCGCATTTTCCGCCGCGTGCTCCGGGCTCGACGCTTTCGGAATCGCAAGCACCGACCGCAGGCGCGTGAGAAAGCTCAGCGCGACCTGGCGCGGCGTTGCCTTGCGCGCCTGCGCGATTCCTTGCAGCACCGCGCCAGCCTTGCTCGATGGCGACGGGAAATCATTGTGACCGAACGGCGAGTAGGCGACGACGGCGACGCCGTGCCGTTCGCACCACGGGATCACGGCATGCTCGATCGCGCGCTCCTGCAAATGATAGAGCACCTGGTTGCAGGCGATCTTGCCCGCCCCAGCGACGTCGAGCAGCTCGTCGAGATCCTCAGCGTCGAAATTGCTGACGCCCCAGGAGCGGATCTTGCCGGCCGCGATCAATTCGTCGAACGCCGCGACGGTGTCGGCAAGCGGATACGAGCCGCGCCAGTGCAGCAGATAGCAATCGAGCCGATCGGTCTTCAACCTCTTCAGCGAACGCTCGCAAGCAGTGATGGTGCCGCGCCGCGAGGCATTGCTGGGCAGCACCTTCGAGACCAGGAACAGTTCATCGCGCCGGCCCGCAATGGCATCCGCGATCACAAGCTCGGCGTCGCCATACATCTCCGCGGTGTCGATATGGGTCATGCCGGCATCGATGCCGCGCTGCAAGGCCGATATCGCCGACCTACGGTCACCGCGGTCGAGATACCAGGTGCCCTGCCCGATCACGGAGGCCTGCGGACCGCTTTTGCCGAATGGTTTTGTTTGCATGGTCGTCTCGTTGTGCGTGGTCGGTTTGTGGTCCCACACGGAATGATAAGGCAAACGCGTACCCATGTCTCCACATCGTCGTCCCTGCGAAAGCAGGGACCCATAACCACAAGGTTGTGTTGTTGAAGCGAGCTGGGGCCACAGCATCGCGCATAACTGACATTCGTGGTTATGGGTCCCGGGTCAAGCCCGGGACGACGCTGAGTGTGTTGCGCGACCGTGAAAGACGGTGCCGCTACCTCAAACGTTGAGGTTCATCCACACCGCCTTGGGCTCGGTGAAGTTGTCGATCGCGGCGGTGCCGTGTTCGCGGCCGAGGCCGGAGTCGCGTTCGCCGCCCCAGGGCAGCCGCACGTCGGTGTAGCCATAGGTGTTGATCCACACCGTGCCGGCGCGGGCCTTCTTCGCGAACCGCTGCACACGGCCGATGTCGGCGCTCCAGACGCCGGCGGCGAGGCTGTAGGCGGTGCCGTTGGCGATGCGCAGCGCATCGGCCTCGTCCTTGAACTTGATCACGCTGACGACGGGACCGAAAATCTCCTCCTGCGAGATCCGCATCTCGTGCGCGACATTGGCGAACACCGTAGGCCTGATGAAATAGCCGCGGTCGCCGACGCGTTCGCCGCCGGTCGCAAGCTGCGCACCCTCGCCTCTGCCGATCTCGACGTAATCGAGGATCGAGCGCATCTGCTTCTCGGAGATGACGGGACCGAGCGCGGTGGCGCGATCCGCGGGATCGCCGATCCGCAAGGCCTCGGCGCGGGCGACCAGCCGCTCGACCACCTCGTCATAGGCCTTCTCCTGCACCAGCACCCGCGAGCCCGCGGAGCAGACCTGGCCGGCGTTGAAGAAGATGCCGGCGGCCGCGGCCTTGGACGCGGCTTCGAGATTGGCGTCGTCGAAGATCACGTTGGCGGACTTGCCGCCGAGTTCGAGCGAGACGCGTTTGAAGTTACCGGCGGCGCCCTTCATGATGCCGCGGCCGACGCCGGGCGAACCGGTGAAGGTGACCTTGTCGACATCGGGATGGTTGACCAGCGCATCGCCGACGACGCGGCCGGGGCCGGTGACGATGTTGAGCACGCCCTCGGGCAATCCCGCCTCCAGCGCGAGCTCGGCGATCCGCAGCGCCGACAGCGAGGTCAGCTCGGCCGGCTTCATCACCACGGTGCAGCCGCAGGCCAGCGCCGGCGCGAGCTTCCACATGCCGATCATCAGCGGGAAATTCCACGGCACGATCGCGGCGACGACGCCGACCGGCTCGCGCACCGTATAGGTCAACGCGTCGTCGCGCGCCGAGACCACCTCGCCGCTGATCTTGTCGGCCCAGCCGGCGTAATAGATCAGGGTATCGATGGCTGCCGGAAAATCCTGGCGCAGCACCGCCGCGATCGGCTTGCCGGCATCGTGGCTCTCGAGCGCTGCGATCTCGTCTGTGTGCTGCTTCAGCAGCTCGGCCCATTTCAACAGGATGTGGCCACGCTCGGCGGCGCGCATGGTGCGCCATGGCCCTTCGAAGGCGCGGCGGGCAGCGGCGACGGCGCGGTCGACATCGGCCTCATTGCCTTCGGCGATCGTCGCGATCACCTGCTCGGTGGCCGGGTTGAAGGATTTGAAGGTTTTTCCGGACAGCGAGCGGACGCGGGCGCCGTCGATCAGCAGCAATTCGTTCCGCACGGCATGGCGGGCATCGTGTTCATAGTCATATGCAACTGACATCATATTTCCTCCCAGTGTTACCTTCAACGTAGGAGGCTTTGACCAGCAGTAAATATGATATCTTGTGCCTATTGGTATACCAGGATATGAATTCAACTTCATAACTGGGATGCCACGATGCTGCAGATCGAGATCGAAACCGTCTGGCGCTTTCGCAAGGAGAACTCGCCACACACCGTGGTCGTGATGCTCGGCATCCTCAACGAGATCCGGAAAACCGGGAAGATCACCAGCGCCGCCAGCGACGCGCATCTGTCCTATCGCCATGTCTGGAACCTGATCGAGCAATGGTCCGATTTCTTCGGCGTGCCGCTGGTCGAGACGCAGCGCGGCAAGGGCTCGAAGCTGACGCCGTTCGGCGAGAAGCTGGTGTGGGCCGGCGAGCGCATGCAGGCGCGGCTCGGGTTGCAGCTGGAAAACCTCGCGCAGGAACTGGTGACCGAGATCAAGCCGTTCCTGGAACAGCGGCCGCAGGTGATCCGCGTGCATGCCAGCCATGGCTTCGCCGTGTCGAAATTGCGCGAGTTCCTGGATCGCGAGAGCGGCATGGGCGTCGACCTGCGTTATGTCTCGAACCAGAATTCGCTGGTCTCGCTGGCGCAGGGCGCCTGCGATCTCTCCGGCGTGCATCTGCCGCACGGCGAATTGCGGGCGCAGGGCATCAAGGCCTGCCGCGAATGGCTCGACCCGCGCGAGGACCGCGTGATCAATTTCGTCACCCGCGAGATGGGCCTGATGGTGAAGCGCGGCAACCCGCTGAAAATCACCACCCTGAAGGACCTGGTGGACAGCAAGGCCCGCTTCGTCCACCGCGATCACGATTCCGGCACGCGGCTGCTGTTCGACCAATTGCTGGCGCTGCACCGGATTCCGCAAGGCAAGATCAACGGCGCCCAGCACATGGAATTCACCCACGCCGCGGTCGCCGCCTATGTCGCGAGCGGCATGGCGGATGCGAGTTTCGGCGTCGAGGCGGCGGCGCGGCAGTTCGGGCTCGATTTCATCCGCCTGCTCACGGAAGATTACTTCTTCGTGTGCAAGCGCGCCTTCCTGGAGACCGAGCCGATGCAGCGCGTGCTCGACATCATCAAGAGCGGCGCGTTTCACAAGGCGGTGGGCGCCCTGCCCGGCTACGTGGCCTCCAGCACCGGCGCCGTCAGCGGGGTGAAGGAATTTTTGGAGAAGATGCATTCGGACCGCTGATCTGTGGCGATCCACATCGTCGTCCCGGCGAAGGCCGGGACCCATTACCACAGGGTCGCGTTGTGGAGGCGCGATGCGGCCTCAGCACGGCAAACAACACGCAGTTGTGGTTATGGGTCCCGGGTCAAGCCCGGGACGACGGCGGAGCTTTTGGCGCGGCCCCTGACCGCAACTAATGGCTGATCATCCAGGGCCTTGCCGTCGGAAAGCCGACCGCGCCGCTCGCGGTCTTTGTCACCAGCCGCCCCGGCTTCTTTTTCTTCCCCGTCGTCGCGCAGCAGCCGCAGCCGGGGCCGTGCGCGGCCTTGTACTGGTCGAGCGTCTTCGGCGCGTGGCGGCTCTGCTCGTTGGTGGCGTGGGCCTTGCGCTTGTCCGCGGGCATGCAGAAGAACGCCGGCGCGGTCAGGATGACGCGTGGCGCGCTTTCTTCGCAGTGTGGACAGTCCTGCGGCAGGTCGCACTCGGCCATCGGACGCATGTCGGTGAACGGGCCGCAGTCGTTGCAGAGATATTCATAGATCGGCATCTTGGTATCCTTGCGCGATGCTTGCGTGAAATTTCCGGCGATGGATGCGGGGCGGCCAATACGCAGCCGTCCCGCATCCTTCGCGCCGGGATCACTTGTCGGGCGAGATCGGCATCTGGATGTCGCCCTTGATGTGCTTGATCGGCCCCGCCGACGACGGCATCACGTCGAAGTCGAAGATCTCGGTCGGCAGCCACAGCGTGGCGCAGGCGTTGGGCACGTCGACCACGCCGGAGATGTGGCCCTGGCACGGCGCGGTGCCGAGGATCGAATAAGCCTGCGCGCCGGAGTAGCCGAACTTCTTCAGATATTCGATCGCGTTCAGGCAGGCCTGGCGATAGGCGATGTGGACGTCGAGGTAGTGCTGCTTGCCGGCCTCGTCGACCGAGATGCCTTCGAAGATCAGGTAGTCCTTGTAGTTCGGCGTAATCGGCGACGGCTTGAACACGGGATTCTTGATGCCGTATTTCGACACGCCGTCCTTGATGATGTCGACCTTGATGTGCAGCCAGCCGGCCATTTCGATGGCGCCGCAGAAGGTGATCTCGCCGTCGCCCTGGCTGAAATGCAGGTCGCCCATCGAGAGCCCTCCACCCGGCACATAGACCGGGAAGTAGATCTTCGAGCCGCGCGACAGATCCTTGATGTCGCAATTGCCGCCATGCTCGCGCGGCGGCACGGTGCGGGCACCTTCGAGACCGATCTTGGCCTTGACGTCGCCCTTGGCCTGGCCGGCATGCGCGGTCGGCGCGAACGGCGGATTGGCGAGACCCGGCACCCGGGTCGGATTGGTCGCGATCAGCTCGGCTTCGCGCGCGTTCCAGGCCGCGAGCATCTTGGCATCGGGGAGGCAGCCGATCAGGCCGGGATGGATCAGGCCCGCGAAGTTGACGCCGGGGATATGGCGCGACGAGGTGTAGAGGCCCTTGATGTCCCAGATCGACTTCTGCGCCAGCGGGAAGTGGTCGGTGAGGAAACCGCCGCCGTTCTGCTTGGAGAAGAAGCCGTTGAAGCCCCACAGGCTCTCCTTCAGCGGGCCGACGTCAAGCAGATCGACAACCAGGAGATCGCCGGGCTCGGCGCCCTTGACGCCGATCGGACCGGACAGGAAATGCACGATCGAGAGGTCGATGTCGCGCACGTCGTCGGCCGAGTCGTTGTTCTTGATGAAGCCGCCGGTCCAGTCGACGGTCTCGATGATGAAGTCGTCGCCCGGGCTGACCCATTCGACGATCGGAACCTCGGGATGCCATCGGTTGTGGATCTTGTCGTTTTCATAGGCCGACTTGCTGAGATCGACCTTGATCAGTGTATCAGGCATCGAGATGCTCCCCTTTCTACGCGTGGTTGGTTAGACAGACAGATATTTCGAGATCTGCGCGGCATCGACGCTGTCGCGCGGATCGTCGCGGACGATCTCGCCGTTCTCGATCACGAGCACGCGGTCGGCGATGTCGAGCGCAAAGCTCAGCACCTGCTCGGAGACCACGATCGACAGGCCGCGCTCGTCGCGAATCCGCTTCAGCGTGCGCGCCATGTCCTTGATGATCGAGGGCTGGATGCCTTCGGTCGGCTCATCCAGCAGCAGCACCTTCGGCTTGGTCGCGAGCGCACGCGCGATCGCGAGCTGCTGCTGCTGCCCGCCGGAGAGATTGCCGCCGCGGCGGCCCTTCATCTCCAGCAGCACCGGGAAAAGCTCGTAGATATCGCCGGGCACTTCCGAGCCGCCGGACACCACAAGCCCGGTCTCGATGTTCTCCTTCACCGTCATGGTAGAGAAGATCATGCGGCCCTGCGGTACATAAGCGAGACCTTTCGCCACCCGCTCGTAGCTCTTCATCGCGCCGAGCTCGGCGCCGTCCATGGTCACCGAGCCACTTTTCGCGGGCAGGATGCCCATCAGCGACTTCATCAGCGTGGTCTTGCCCATGCCGTTGCGGCCCATGATCGCGACGATCTCGTTGGCCGCGACATTGACGTTGAGGCCGTGCAGCACCTCGCTCTGGCCGTAAGCGACGTGAAGATCAGAGATTGCCAGCATGATCGCTTCCTGAGTCCGTGTGACCTTGATGGGGTCGCGCTTTCTTGAATTCCCTTCTCCCCTTGTGGGAGAAGGTGGCGCGGACGAAGTCCGCGACGGATGAGGGGTACCTGTCCACAGGCGCGGCAGGCGATTTGACGCGCGGAGAGAGACCCCTCACCCGGATCGCATCTGACGATGCGATCCGACCTCTCCCACAAGGGGAGAGGTGCAGCGAGTTTGTGGCTCGGTTGACGCACCTCATCATCAATGGCCCAGATAGACTTCGATCACTTTCGGATCGTTCTTGACGTGCTCCATCGTCCCCTCCGACAGGATCTGGCCCTGATGCAGCACGGTGACCTTGTGGGCGATGTCCTCGACGAACTTCATGTCGTGCTCGATCACCAAGACCGAGCGGTCCTTGATGATGCGATTGAGCAGTTCGGCGGTCTTGGCACGCTCGGACACGCTCATGCCGGCAACGGGCTCGTCGAGCATCAGCAGGTCCGGATCCTGGATCAACAGCATGCCGATCTCGAGCCATTGCTTCTGGCCATGGCTGAGCTGGTCGGCATAGGTATTGAGGCGATCCTTCAGGAAGATCATCTCGGCGACCTCTTCGACCCGCTGCTTCACCGCATCGTCGCGCTGGAAGGTCAGCGAGCCGAATACGGTGCGGCCGCGCGGATAGGAGATTTCGAGGTTCTCGAACACGGTGAGATCCTCGAACACCGACGGCGTCTGGAACTTGCGGCCGACGCCGGCCTGCACGATCTCGTTCTCGCGGAGCCTGGTCAGCTCCTGGCCGCGGAACTGGATCGAGCCCGAGGTGGCGCGGGTCTTGCCGCAGATCAGATCGAGCACCGTGGTCTTTCCGGCGCCGTTCGGGCCGATGATGACGCGGATCTCGTTCTCCTCGACATAGAAGGAGAGATCGTTGACCGCCTTGAAGCCGTCAAACGAGACGGTGAGGCCAGAGACGGCGAGCAGGAAGTCCTTGGGCTGATGACCGACGAGCATGATGATCCCTCCTCACTCGGCCGGTGCGCCGTCGGCGACATAGCCGTTGCCCGATTTCGGCTTGCGCGACGCCAATAGTCGATCGATGCGCGGCTGGACGTGGTCGGCCCAGATCCCGGACAGGCCGTTCGGGAACGCCAGCACCACCGCGATGAACAGCGCGCCGAGGCCGAACAGCCAGAGTTGCGGGAAGGATTCCGAGAGCGATGTCTTGGCGAAGTTCACGAGCAGCGAGCCCCATACCGCGCCGAAGATCGACATCCGGCCGCCGAGCGCCGTGTAGATCACCATCTCGATCGACGGCACGATGCCGACAAAGGACGGCGACATGAAGCCGACCTCGAGCGTGAACATGGCGCCGCCGATCGCGGCGAACACCGCCGCGGCGCAGAACGCGAAAATCTTGAAGTTGGCGACGCTGTAACCGGAGAAGCGCACGCGGTCCTCCTGCTCCCTCATCGCCACCAGGATGCGCCCGAGTTTCGTCAGGCGGATGAACTGCGCGGCGACGATGCAGCCGAACAGTAGGACCACTTCGACGAAGTACAGGATGAACTTGGCGTGATCGGTGCGGATATCCCAGCCGTGCAAGGTGCGGAGATCGGTGATCCCATTGATGCCGCCGGTGTAACCCTGCTGCCCCACGATCAGGATGGTGAGGATCGCCGCAATCGCCTGGGTGATGATCGCGAAGTAGACGCCGCCGACCCGGCGCTTGAACATCGCGGCGCCGATGATGAAGGAGAACAGCGCCGGCACCAGCAGGATCGCGAGGATCGTCAGTGGAAAGCTGTGAAACGGCTTCCAGAACAGTGGCACTTGCGTGATCTGGTTCCAGTCCATGAAGTCGGGGATCCCCGGCGTCGACTGGATCTTGGTGTTGGCGACGCTGGATGCCTCGAGCTTGAGATACATCGCCATGCAGTAGCCGCCGAGGCCGAAGAACACGCCCTGCCCGAGGCTCAGGATGCCGCCATAGCCCCAGCACAGCACGAGCCCGATGCCGACGAAGGCGTAGGTCAGATATTTGGCGACCAGATTGAGGCGGAAGATATCCAGCGACAGCGGCAGGATGACGAACAGCAGGGCTGCGAGCGCGAGGAAGCCGATCAGTTCGGAGCGATTGAAGAAGCGCGAGTTGATGACCATGATTTTTGTCGCCTGCCTGTTCTTATTTGCGGACCTTGAGCGCGAACAGCCCCTGCGGCCGCACCATCAGGATCCCGACGATCGTGAGCAGCGTGATCACCTTGGCCATCGAGCCCGACAGGAAGAACTCCAGGGTCGACTGGGTCTGCGAGATCGAGAAGGCGGAGGCGATGGTGCCGAGCAGCGAGGCGGCGCCGCCGAACACGACGACCAGGAAGGTGTCGACGATGTAGAGCTGGCCCGCGGTCGGCCCGGTCGAGCCGATCATGGTGAAGGCACTTCCGGCGATGCCGGCGATGCCGCAGCCGAGGCCGAACGTGTAGCAGTCGACCTTCTCGGTGTTGATGCCGACGGCGCCCGCCATCACGCGGTTCTGCACCACGGCGCGGACCTGCTTGCCCCATTTCGACCAGAACAGCACATAGGCGACCGCGATCGTGATCAGGATGGTCAGCGCCATCACGAACATGCCGTTGATCGGAATCTGGATTGAATCCGTCGCCTGCCAGGAACCCATCATCCAGTCGGGCAGCTCGACGCCGACCTCGCGTGCGCCGAAGATCGAGCGATAGGCCTGCTGCAGGATCAGGCTGAGGCCCCAGGTCGCCAGCAGCGTATCGAGCGGGCGCTTGTAGAGATGGCGGATCAGCGCCCACTCGACCAGCATGCCGAGCGCGCCGGAGGCGATGAACGCCAGGATCATCGCGATGAAGAAATAGCCGGGAAACAGCGAGGGTGCGTAATGCTGCACCGTGGTCGAGGTCATCCAGGTGACGTAGGCGCCGAGGATCATGAACTCGCCATGGGCCATGTTGATGACGCCCATCTGGCCGAAGATGATGGCAAGTCCGAGCGCCATCAGCACGTAGACGGAGAACAGGATGAGCCCGGCAAATCCCTGCATCGCAAGGATGGCGCCGAGATCGCTGAGCGAATAGTCGCCGAACATTGTGGTCCTCCGTCATTCCAGGGAGCATGCGCCGCGGCGATGCCGCGACGCCGGATCGTGGGCGTGGACAGGGACGTCCACGCCGCGATGCGTTGAGAGGAGCGCGGCTTAGCCGCGCAGTCTCACTGGTAACCCTTGGGGAACGGATCCGGCTCGACCAGGTCGGCGGTCTCGTAGATCAGCTCGTACTGGCCGTCGGCCTTGGCGCGGCCGACGCGGGTCTTCGACCACAGATGATGGTTCTCGTGGATCCGCACATAGCCTTCCGGCGCGCCCTTGAACTCGACGCCGGGCGAGGCCGCCGCGATCTTGTCGATGTCGAAGGAGCCCGCCTTCTCCGCGGTCAACTTCCACAGCCACGGGCCGAGATAGGCAGCCTGGGTGACGTCGCCGATCACGGTCTTCTCGCCCCACATCTTCTTGAAGGCGGGCACGAAGGCCTTGTTGTTCGGGTTGTCGAGCGACTGGAAGTACTTCATGCAGGCATAGGCGCCCGCGATGTTCTCGCCGCCGATGCCGTCGATCTCGTCCTCGGTGACCGAGATCGTCAGCAGCGTCTGCTTCGACAAATCGATGCCGGCCGCCTTGAGCTGCTTGTAAAAGGCGACGTTGGAGCCGCCGACGATGATCGCGTAGATCACGTCGGGCTTGGTCAGCTTGATCTTGTTGATGACCGAATTGAACTGGGTCGAGCCGAGCGGGAAGTACTCTTCGCCGACCACCTTGCAGCCTTGCAGATGGCCTTCGATGTGCTTGCGCGCGATCTTGTTCGAGGTGCGCGGCCAGATGTAGTCGGAGCCGAGCAGATAGAAGCTCTTGGCGCCTTTGGTCTTGTTGACCCAATCGAGGCCGGCGATGATCTGCTGGGTCGCCTCCTGGCCGGTGTAGATCACGTTCTTGGACTGCTCGAGGCCTTCGTAGAAGGTCGGGTAGTACAGCATGCCGTTGTACTGCTCGAACACCGGCAGCACCGCCTTGCGCGAGGCCGAGGTCCAGCAGCCCATCACGGCGGCGCACTTGTCGTTGACCAAGAGCTTCTTGGCCTTTTCCGCGAAGGTCGGCCAGTCGCTGGCGCCGTCTTCCTGGATGAACTTGATCTTGCGGCCGAGCACGCCGCCGGCGGCGTTGATCTGCTCGATCGCGAGCTTCTCGGCCTCCACCGATCCGGTCTCGGAGATCGCCATGGTGCCGGTGACGGAGTGGAGGATGCCGACGGTGACTTCGCTATCAGTGACTGCAAGGCCCGTCGTGTTGACCGCGGAGGTTGCGGGAACGTCCGCAAAGGAGGGGCGCGGCAACATTGAAATAGCCGGCAACGCGGCCATTCCCATCAGGAGCTTGCGGCGGAGCGGAGACTTGAGGCCTGGTTTCGGTTCGTCTGACATGAGCACCCCATCTGGTTCGAGAACGCTTACGGATGAGGCGAGGATTGCTCAGTTTTGTGCAGCGCACTGATACGTGAGATCGCGTATACTGCACCGCAAAATAGCGACGTAGATTTTGGTACAGGATTTGCCCGCGACAGCATCAGGCATCGCGGACCAGGAGTTCAAACGAGTGGCAGGGCGGCAGCGGATAGACCGCGTCAGGCGCCAGTACAATCAGTGGGTCGCCAACCAGACGCTGGAAGACTACGCGCTGCGCTTCACCGCCAAGAGCGCGCGGCGCTGGTCCGCCGCCCGCGTCGCCAATACCGCGCTCGGCGCGATCTCGTTCCTGGCGCTGGAGGCGATCGGCGGCACCATCACGCTGAACTACGGCGCCGTGAACGCTTCCGCCGCGATCCTGGTCGTCAGCGTCATCATCTTCCTGTGCGGACTGCCGATCGCCTACCACGCCGCGAAATGCGGCATCGACATCGATCTCCTGACCCGCGGCGCCGGCTTCGGCTATATCGGCTCGACCATCACCTCGCTGATCTACGCCTCCTTCACCTTCATCTTCTTCGCGATCGAGGCCGTGATCCTGGCGAGCGCGCTCGACATGTGCTTCGGGATTCCGCGCCCGATCGGCTATCTGATCAGCGCGGTCGTGATCATCCCGCTGGTGATCTACGGCATCACGCTGATCAGCCGCTTCCAGCTCTGGACCCAGCCGCTGTGGATCATCCTCCACATCATGCCGTTCGCGGCGATCGCCTGGGCCAATCCACACTCCTTTTCTGAGTGGCGCAAATTCGCCGGCGATCACGGCGACACCACCGGCCATCTCGACCTCCTGCTGTTCGGCACTGCGGCCTCCGTGGTGTTTGCGCTGGTGGCGCAGATCGGCGAGCAGGTCGACTTCCTGCGCTTCCTGCCGCGCGACCGCCGCACCTCGCGCAAGGCGTGGTGGATCGCCCTGCTCGGCGCCGGGCCCGGCTGGATCGTGCTCGGCGCGCTGAAACTGCTCGCGGGCTCGTTCCTCGCCTTCTTCGCGCTCAGCCACGGCGTCTCGCCGGAGCATGCCGCCGAGCCCGCCAGCATGTATCTCGAGGCGTTTCGCTACGTGCTGTCTCAGCCTGAACTCGCGCTGTCGCTGACCGGCACTTTCGTCATCCTGTCGCAGGTCAAGATCAACGTCACCAACGCCTATGCCGGCTCGATCGCCTGGTCGAACTTCTTCTCGCGTCTCACCCACTCGCATCCGGGCCGCGTGGTGTGGCTGGTGTTCAACGTCGTCGTCGCGCTGCTGTTGATGGAGATCGGGGTCTACAAGGCGCTGGAGCAGACGCTCGCGCTCTATTCCAACGTCGCGATCGCCTGGGTCGGTGCGCTGGTCGCCGACCTCGTCATCAACAAGCCGCTGGGCTTGCGGCCGCAACATATCGAGTTCAAGCGCGCGCATCTCTACGACATCAACCCGGTCGGCGTTGGCGCGATGACGATCGCCACCATCGTATCGATCAGCGCGTTCTATGGCCTGTTCGGCCCGACCGCGAAGGCGCTGTCGGCGTTCGTCGCGCTCGCGGTCGCCTTCATCACGGCACCGCTGATCGCGTGGGCGACCGACGGCAAATACTACATCGCGCGCAAGCCGAAGCGGAGCTGGCAGAACCTCGAGCAGATCCAGTGCTGTATCTGCGAGCATTCGTTCGAACCGGAGGACATGGCCTCCTGCCCGGCCTATGCCGGCCCGATCTGCTCGCTGTGCTGCTCGCTGGACGCACGCTGCCACGATCTCTGCAAGCCGCATGCGCGGGTCGGCGCACAGGTGTCGGACGCGCTGGGCAAAGTATTGCCGCAGCCGATCTACGCCCGCATCAACTCCCAGCTTGGGCATTATCTCGGCGTGTTCGTGGTCTCGGCCGGCCTCGTCGGGCTGGTGCTCGGCTTGATCTATCTGCAGACGTCGACCACCACGCACGCCGGTCCATGGCTGAGTGCCGTGCTGCTGAAGGTGTTCTTTGCGCTGACCCTGATCATCGGGGTGGTCGCGTGGCTGTTCGTGCTGGCGCAGCAGAGCCGGCGCGCGGCGGAGCAGGAAACACGGCGGCAGACCACGCTGCTGATCCAGGAGATCGACGCCCACAAGCGCACCGACGCCGCGCTCCAGCGCGCAAAAGAAGTCGCGGAATCCGCCAACCTCGCCAAGAGCCGCTATGTCGTCGGCCTCAGCCACGAGCTGCGCTCGCCGCTGAACGCGATCTCCGGCTATGCGCAATTGCTGGAGCAGGACAACAGCCTGCCGACACGGCCGCGCGATCAGGTCCGCGTGGTCCGCCGCAGCGCCGATCATCTGTCCGGGCTGATCGACGGCATCCTAGATATCTCCAAGATCGAGGCCGGACGCCTGTATTTGTCACGCGACGAGGTGCGGCTGAACGATTTCCTCGATCAGCTGGTCGGCATGTTCCGCCTGCAGGCGGCAGCCAAAGGCATCGACTTCGTGTTCAAGCGGCCGCCGGTGCTGCCGGTCGTGGTCTATGCCGACGAGAAGCGGCTGCGGCAGATCCTGATCAATCTGCTCTCCAACGCGATCAAGTTCACGCAGGCCGGATGCGTGCAATTCGTGGTGCATTACCGCAGCCCGGTCGCCGAGTTCGAGGTGATCGACACCGGACCGGGCATCCAGCCCGACGATCTCGAACGCATCTTCGCGCCCTTCGAGCGCGGCGCGCTCGGCGTCACGCAGCCACAGACCGGCACCGGCCTCGGCCTCACCATCAGCCGCCTGCTCGCGGGCGTGATGGGCGGCGACATCAAGGTGACCTCGACCGTCGGGACCGGCTCGACATTCCGCGTCAAGCTGCTGCTGTCGGAAGTGACCAACCCGCGCCGCGATGCGCCGGTCGACGCTCCGGTCTACGGCTATCACGGCCCGCGCAAGACCATTCTGATCACCGACGACGACCCGACCCATCGTGATCTCTTGCGCGAGGTGCTGGCGCCGCTCGGCTTCATCCTGCTCAGCGCACCCGACGGCCCCGGCTGCCTGGCGCTGGCGCAGCACTGCCGGCCCGATCTGTTCCTGCTCGACATCTCCATGGCCGGCATGGACGGCTGGACCGTCGCCGAGACCCTGCGCTCGGCCGGGCATCACCAGGCGCGCATCCTGATGATCTCGGCGAGCGCGCTGGAAGCCCATGGCGCGCCGCTGGCGCAGCCGTTCCATGACGGCTATCTCATGAAGCCGATCGATATCCCGCGGCTCCTGGAAACCATCCGGCAGCTGCTGAAGATCGAATGGCAATACGAAGCGGATCAGACGCCATTGCCGCCATGGAAACCGGATGCCGCCTCGCGCCCGCCGGTGAAACATGTCGAGGAGCTGATCGCGCTCGGCCAGCTCGGCTATGTCAGGGCGATCCAGCTCAAGCTCGACGAGATCGGAAACGAGCTGCCGGAGCAGGCCGAATTCGTCGCCGAGATGCGGGCCCTGATCGACCGCTTCGATCTCGACCAGTACATGGCGACGCTGAAGACATTGCACAGCTATGACCATTGACCCCAAGAAACGCGACGTCGCGCTTGTCGTCGACGACTCTCCCGAGACGCTGCGGCTTCTGACCGACGCTCTCGACGGCGCCGGCATGACCGTCATGGTCGCGCTCGACGGCGCGTCGGCGATGCGGATCGTCGAGCAGATCACGCCCGACATCGTGCTGCTCGACGCCGTGATGCCCGGCATCGACGGCTTCGAGACCTGCCGGCGGCTGAAGCGCGACGCCGGGCTCGACGGCGTGCCGATCATCTTCATGACCGGGCTCGCCGAGACCGAGCACATCGTGCGCGGACTGGAGGCCGGCGGCGTCGACTATGTTACCAAGCCGATCGTGGTTGAGGAGATGCTGGCGCGCATCCGCGTCCACCTTGCCAACGCCCGGATGACGCAGAGCGCGCGCGCCGCGCTCGACGTCTCCGGCCGCTATCTGCTGGCCGTCAACAGCACCGGCAAGCTGCTATGGGCGACGCCGCAGGCGCAGCGCCTGCTCTCGGAGACGCTGGCGGACGCCGACGACGATTTCGTGCTGCCCGATCCGATGCCGCAATGGCTCGACCAGGCGCAGAAGGGCAAGGCGGCGGCGAAGACCGCGACCATGGCGTCGTTTCCCGGCAACGAGCAGTTGCGCCTGCAGTATATGGGCAAGCTCGGCCCCAACGAATTCCTGCTACGGCTCGCCAAGGACACCTCCGGCGACATGCCCGCCGAATTCTCCAGCGAGCTCGGCCTCACCACCCGCGAGGGCGAGGTGCTGTCCTGGCTTTCCAAGGGCAAGACCAACCGCGACATCGCGCAGATCCTGGGCTTGAGCCCACGCACCGTCGACAAGCATCTGGAGCAGATCTATTCCAAGCTCGGCGTCGAGAACCGCACCGCCGCCGCGGCGATCGCGGTGAATGCGAAGAACCGGAAGGGATGAAGCCTAATTGCCTCCCCTCCACTGTCATCGCCCGGCTTGACCGGGCGACCCAGTATTCCAGAGACCTGCATTTGATACGAGAAGCCGCGGCGTACTGGATCCCCGCTTTCGCGGGGATGACACGCGAGGATCAACGGCCGCTATCGATCCAGCCCGCCGATATCAGCCACCAGCACCGAGCCCGTTACCGACTCCGTGATGTAAAGCCGGTCGCGCTTGTCGCCGCCGATCGCGACATTGGTGCAGCTCTGCCCGGCGCAGGACTCGATCCGCGCGATGCATTCGCCGTTCGGCGCGAACACGAAGACATGGCCGAGCGAGGCGTGCGCCACGAACAGCCGCCCCGCACTGTCCATCGTCATGCCGTCGGGCCCGCTCGGTCCAAACAGCGAGCAGAAACGTCCGACCTTGGAGACGCTGCCGTCCTTCATCAAGGGCATACGCCAGACCGCGTTGTCACGGGTCATCGCGACGAACAGCACCTTCTCGTGCGGATCGAGCACCAGGCCGTTCGGGCTGATGCCGGTGTCGATCAGGCAGTCGAGCTGGCCGCTCGCGCGCAACCGGTAGACCCGGCCGGTCGGATCGTGCAGGCCGGTCTGGCCCTGGTCGGTGAAATAGATGTCGCCATTGGATGCAATATGCAGATCGTTGCAGCCGCGGAACGATTCCGAATTGCGCGAGCGCAGCACCGGCGTGACCTTGCCGGACCCCGCATCGAGCTCCATGAGCCCGTGCCGGTAGTCGGCGATCAGGATGCGGCCCCTGGCGTCGATCTTCAGCCCGTTCGGCCAGCCGTCATATTCTGCGGCCAGCGACCAGGACTTGTCGAGCGCGATCCTGAAGATGCGGCCGAACGGAATGTCGACGATATAGAGATTGCCCGCTGAATCGAACGACGGGCCTTCGATGAAGCAATCCGTCACTGCGCCGGGTCGGTTGGCATCGGCCCATTCGCTCGCCACCTTGCGGCGGAATTCGGCTGGCATGGCGGAGAAGAGTTCGGTCGGGATCAGTTGGGGCGGTGCTTCCAGATACATCATTTTGTTGGTTCACCCGTTGGCGGAGCGGGGTGGACCATAATAGCTTCCCTCCATCATTGCGAGCCGTCGGGTCGCAATGGCGTGGAACGCGCTCAGTTCGCCGCAGCCAGCGCCGGCTCGGCAGCATCGGCCGGCACCTGCGCGATCAGCCGCTTCATCTCGGGAATGCAGGAGCCGCAATTGGTACCGGCCTTGAGCTTCGCGCCGATCTCGGCCGGCGACCGCGCACCTGCCGCGATTGCGTTGCAGATCGTGTCGCGGCCGACACCGAAGCAGGCGCAGACGATGGGACCCGTGCTCGCCACGCCGTCCGCCGCCTTGCCCGACAGCAGCATACGGCGCTGGCTGTCATCGAGTGCATCCGATGCGAACAGATTCTTCACCACGTTCCAGTCGCCGGCATCGCCCGCGGGACCGATGAAAAGGCACGCCGCGATACGGTCCTCCGCGAAGGCCGCGGCGCGATAGACGCCGCCGCCGAAATCATTGTACTCGGCAACCTCATCGCCGACGGCTCGGTGCATCCATGCCTGCCAGCTCTTCAAGTCGGCATTGTCGGCGAACAGATAGCCGTAGCCGCCGGTGACCGCGACGCGTGCGACCCAGGCATGCTCCGGCAATTCGAGCGGTGTGCGCGACAGCACGAAGCCGCGGAACACGTATTCATAGGGCGCGATCGCAGCCGGCGTCGCCTTGGTTTCGGGTTGGCCCGAGAACGGATCGGTGAACGGCGCGACCAGCGCGCCGACACGCGCGCCGGTCGCGGTCGCCGCGCTCCAGTGGATCGGCGCGAACAGCATGCCGCGCTGCTGGCGCTCGCTGATGACGACGCGCAGCGTGCACTGGCCATAGTCCGTGGTGATGCGCGCGAAGCCGCCGTCGGCGACGCCGTATTTCAACGCGTCGTCGGGATGCACCTCGACGAACGGCTCGGGCAGATGCGCGCCCAGCCGCGGGCTCATGCCGGTGCGCGTCATGGTGTGCCACTGGTCGCGGATGCGGCCGGTATTGAGCCGCAGCGGCCGCGCCGGATTGGTCTCGCTGCGCAGCGCCGGAATCTCGGGTGCGACGAAGCGCGCCTTGCGGTCGGCGGCGTAGAAGCCGCCCTCGGCGAAGAAGCGCTCTTGCGGCTGCGCGTTCAGCCGCAACGGCCATTGCACCGGGGCCATTGCATCGAAGCCGTCGTCGGAGACCGCTTTCAATCCGCCGATGTCGAAATCGCGCGCGCCATTATTCTCGAACGCCGAGAGCGCGGCATGCTCGCGGAAGATATCCGCGGCCGACTGATAAGCGAACGCCGCGCCGAAGCCGAGCCGCTTGGCGACCTCGCTCAATATCCACCAGTCGGGCTTGGCTTCCCCGGCCCCGGGCAGGAAGGCGCGCTGCCGCGAGATCCGCCGCTCGGAATTGGTCACGGTGCCCGATTTCTCGCCCCAGGCGTGCGCCGGCAGCAGCACATGCGGCCCCGCCGCGACGGTGTCGTTGGCGAGCACATTCTCGGAGACGACGAACAGATCGAGCTTCTTCAGTGCCTCGCGCACGGCGTCTGCGTCCGGCAACGACACCACCGGATTGGTGCCCATCACCCACAGCGCCTTGATCTCGCCACGGCCGATCGCCTCGAACATCTGCACCGCCTTCAACCCTTCATGGGTCGCGATCCGCGGCGCCTTCCAGAACCGCCTGACGCGGTCGATGTCGGGCGGCGTGAAGCCCATATGGGCAGCAAGCTGGTTGGCGAGGCCGCCGACCTCGCGGCCGCCCATCGCGTTGGGCTGGCCGGTCAGCGAGAAAGGCGAGGCACCGACCTTGCCGATCCGCCCCGTGGCCAGATGGCAGTTGACGATGGCGTTGACCTTGTCGGTGCCCTGTGCCGATTGATTGACGCCCTGCGAATACAGGGTAACCACGCGCGGTGTTGCCGCGAACATCTTGAAGAACGCCGCGACATCCTGCTCGGTGAGGCCGGTCGCGAGCGCGGTCGCAGCGACGCTGCTGGCCATGCCGCGCGCCCGCGCCAGCACGTCGTCGAAGCCGGAAGTGTACCGTTCGATGTAATCCCGATCGAGCGCGCCGTTGTCGGCGAGGTGGACCAAGAGGCCGTTGAACAGCGCGCTGTCGGTGCCGGGCCTCACGCCGAGGAAGAGATCAGCGTCCTCTGCCGTGTCGGTGCGGCGCGGATCGATCACGACGAAGCGGGCGCCGCGCTTTTGCTTGTTGGCCAGCATGCGCTGGAACAGCACCGGATGGCACCACGCCGCATTGGAGCCGACGAACACCAGCAAGTCCGCCTCGTCGAGATCCTCGTAGCAGCCGGGCACGGTGTCGGCGCCGAAGGCGCGGCGATGGCCGGCGACCGAGGAGGCCATGCACAGCCGCGAATTGGTATCGACATTGGCGCTGCCGACAAATCCCTTCATCAGCTTGTTGGCGACGTAATAATCCTCGGTCAGAAGCTGGCCGGAGAGATAGAACGCCACCGCGCCGGGACCGTCGCGCGCGATGATGTGCTGGAAGCGGTGCGCGACATGATCGAGCGCATCGCTCCAGTCGACCCGCTGCATCGCCTCGCCGCAGCGGATCATCGGATGCAGCAGCCGGTCGCTCACTCCCAACGTCTCGCCGAGCGCCGAGCCCTTGGAGCACAGCCGGCCGAAATTGGCGGGATGCTCGGGATCGCCGGAGATCGCGGCACCACCCTGCCCATCCGGCGTCGCCAGCACGCCGCAGCCGACGCCGCAATAAGCGCAGGTGGTTCTGACGGCGCGGAGGGCGGGATCGACGGCGGTCATGTCACGCCGCCTCCGCGAGCGCGCGGCCGAAGATCATGTCGGCACGGATCGATGCAATCGGGCGCCGCGTGCGGATCAGATCGAGATACCAGAGTGCGTCGGAGGTATTGCCGATCAGCACCGCCCCAGTCAGCCGCCCCTCGGCAATGACGAGCTTCTTGTAGGTGCCGTGGCCGACGTCGCGCAGGACCAGGCTTTCGCTGCCGTCGGCGCCGAGGAAATCGCCGGCCGAGAACACGCCGACACCGGACACCTTCAGATTGGTGGCGACGACGCTGCCGGTGTAGACCGCATCGGCGCCGGCGAGATGCCTCGCCAGCACACGCGCCTGCTCGTAGGCCGGCTCGACCAGGCCGTAACAGGTGCCGCGGTGCTCGGCGCATTCGCCGATCGCGAACACGTCTGCGCCGCCGGCCTGCAAATGGTCGTCGACCACGATGCCGCGGTTGATCGGGATGCCGGCTTCGCGCGCCAGCGCCGTGTTCGGCCGGATGCCGGCGGCAAAGATCACGGCATCGGCCGCGATCTGCCGGCCGTCCGTGAGCTCGACGCCACTCACCCGACGCTCGCCGTGGATGCGCGCGGTCGACGCCTCGAGCAAGATCTCGATGCCCTTGCGCTCGACCAGCGATTTCAGCAGCGCCGCCGCCGGCGCGTCGAGCTGACGCTCCATCAGGCGGTCCATCAGATGCAACAGCATTACGGTCGCGCCGGCCTTGGCGAGGCCATAGGCGGCCTCGAGCCCGAGCAGGCCGCCGCCGACCACGACGACGCGCTTCTTCTGCGCGGCAAGCGTCAGCAGGAGGTCGACGTCGCGGGTGTCGCGAAAGGTATGGACGCCGGCGAGATCGGCGCCCGGCACGTTGAGCCGCAGCGCCGACGATCCAACCGCCAGCACCAGTTTCGAGAAGCCGACGCTCTCCTCGTTGGCGATCTTGACCTCGTGGCGGCCGACGTCGATCTCGGTCGCCATGCAATTGTATTTCAGCGTGACGCCGCGCTCGCGCCACCAGGTGGCCGGTTTCAGCTCGATTTCATGCGACCCGGTCTCGCCGGCGAGCACCGAGGACAGCAGCACGCGGTTGTAAGCGAGCCGCGGCTCGTCGCCGATCACGGCGATGGCATAGCGGCCGAGCGCGACCTTCGACAATTCGTCGACCAGGCGCGCGGCCGCCATGCCATTGCCAATGATGACCAGTGGTTCGCTCACTCAAAACGCTCCTATTCGGCCGCCTGCGCGCTGCCATAGGCTTCGGAAATCATGTAGCCGGACAGCGTGCCATAGGCGGCGGTCCAGGCGGCGGCGACCTCGGGAGTCCAGGCTTCGCCGAGCCCCTTCTCCAGCGTCCACAGCAGCGTGCTGCCGACGACCGGATAATGCTCGGGCTTGGCGCCATATCCGACATGGCGCTTCGCCAGCGCGCGTGCCGCCGGAAGCACCGACGACAGATTGCCCAGTCCGTTGACGACGACCGCGAGCGTCGCCATCAGCTTCTTGCGTTGCTCGGCCATGTCGGCGGGAAACATCGCCTTCACGCCGGGCGCGACCTCGAACAGGCGGTCATAGAACAGCACCGCCGCCTGCTCCGAGATCGGCGCGACCTTGGCAAAAGACTCCTGCACGAGCGTCACTTGGTCGGGTGTCATCACGTCCTCCTGCGGTTTGCCGCTCCTCTCCCGACCAGCGGGGAGAGGAGAACGGTATTGGTGGCGTGGCGTCGCGCCGGCGTCAGATCCGCGCTTCGGCGAGGGTCGAGACGCTCGACGAGGCAGAGCTGCGGCGCAGGTAGTGCCACCACGTCAGGGCCAGGCAGACCGCGTAGAACGCCAGGTAGATTTCCAGCGCGAGCTGCGGGCCGCCGGTCACGGCGATCGACTTGCCGAATCCGCTCGGGATCAGGTAACCGCCGCAGGCGCCGATCGCGCCGATGAAGCCGAGCGCAGCACCGCTCTCGATGCTCGCCGTCTTCAGCGCCATTGCCCTGCCGGCATCGCCCTTGCCTTTTGCTTTCTGCAGATTCTCCTCGCGGAAGATCGACGGGATCATCCGATAGGTGGAGCCGTTGCCGATGCCCGTGGTGACGAACAGGATCAGGAACATCGCCAGGAAGCCGGTGAAATCCTTGGTTCCGACGAAGTAGAGAACGCCGATCGTCGCCGCGCCCATGGCGATGAAGTTCCAGAACGTGATGATCGCGCCGCCGATCTTGTCGGCCAGCAGACCGCCGAGCGGGCGCGACAGCGAGCCCACCAGCGGTCCGAGGAACGCGATGGCAATCGTGACCGCCGGAAACTGCGTCTTGATCAGCAGCGGAAACGCCGCCGAGTAGCCGATGAAGGAGCCGAACGTCCCGATATAGATGAAAGCCATGATCCAGGTGTGCTTACGACCGACGATCGCGAGCTGGTTCTTGAACGAGGATTTCGCCGAGGTCAGGTTGTTCATGAAGTAGACGGCGCCGAACACCGCGATGCAGATCGGCAGCACCCACATCAGGCCGGCGTTTTGCAGATAGACGCCCGACACCGGCGTCGCCTGATAGAGATTGATCAGACCGATGCCCATCAGGATCGGCGTGAGCAGCTGCACGCTGCTGACGCCGATATTGCCGCCGGCCGCGTTGAGGCCG
The DNA here is from genome assembly GCF_015624485.1 of Bradyrhizobium genosp. L. NCBI lineage: Bacteria > Pseudomonadati > Pseudomonadota > Alphaproteobacteria > Hyphomicrobiales > Nitrobacteraceae > Bradyrhizobium > Bradyrhizobium genosp. L. Next base: position 2,268,209 of record NZ_CP061378.1, on the reverse strand, counting down.
AGCGCCCAGCCCTTCATGCGGTCCGGGTAGAAGAACGAGATGTTGGTCATGCTCGAGGCGAAATTGCCGCCGCCGAGGCCGGCGGTGGACGCGGCCAGCAGCATCAGCCAGAACGGCGTGTCGGGCTGGCTGACGAAATAGGCCAGGCCGAAGGTCGGGATGAACAGCACCGACGCGCTGAAGATCGTCCAGTTGCGGCCGCCGAACATCGTCACCGCGAAGGTGTAGGGAAAGCGCATCAGCGCGCCGATCAGCCCGGGAATGGCGACCAGCTGGAACAACTCGTCCGTGGTGTAGTGGAAACCGGCCGCCGGCAATTTCGTCGCGACGATGCTCCAGATCAGCCAGACGGAGAACCCGATATGCTCAGCCACGATCGACCAGATCAGATTGCGCCGGGCGATCAGCTTGCCCTTGGAATTCCAGAACACCTCGTCCTCGGGATTCCACTCGGAAATCCAGGTCGGGTTCTCCTTGCTCATTACAAATTCCTTTCGGGCTGCGATCGCGAGGAGCCACGGAGGCGCACTCCAGGGAGGCCCCGGCTTGGCAGCGTCAAAGTTCGGATGATTGGTTTGCGAAGGACGGCGTCGATGGCGTCAGCTTGAACAATTCAAGCTTCGTGCCAAATCGCACATCACGAAAAGTACAAGCAAATACAGCTATATAGACCGATAGCGCGATTCCTTGGGCGCCTCGCGCACCGCATCGAAAAATGGCGATTCGCTCATTCGTTGTGCGACGCACAAACTGTAATCATGCCGCTCATGAATTGAGCAAGGCAATGGCGCGAGGCGCAGCAACGCGCGCCACGCGCCATCAGCAGTCGACGCCGTTGGCGCGATCAGGCGTGCTCGGGGACCTTGGTCCCGAGCGGTGCCGGCGCCAACCCGCCGCCGGGCTTGACGTGGAATTCGTAGGTCATCAGGTGCCAGGGACCGTCGGCCGGCTTGCCGTCCGGCATCACCGGATCGGAGCGCCTCTCCACCTTGGCGATCAATTCGTCCTTCACGCCGAACACGACATCGGAGTCGATATACTTGTCGCCCTCGATGAAGACGTGGGTGATCAGCGGCTCATGGCCCTTGGCGTTAACCAGGAAGTGCACATGCGCCGGGCGCATCGGATGACGGTTGGTTTGCGTGATCATCTGACCGACCGGGCCGTCGGTCGGGATCGGATAGCTGCATGGCAGGATGGTGCGGAAATAGAAGCGGCCGTCGGCATCGGTGATGAAGCGTGCACGCGACGAGGCGCCCTCGGTGGCGAAATTCGCCTTCTGGGAGTCGTAGAAGCCTGCGTCATCCGCGTGCCAGATATCGACCGGCACGCCGGCGAGCGGCCTGCCCTTGAGGTCGGTGACGCGGCTCTGCACGAACATGCGCTCGCCCGCCAGGTTTGCCGAGACGTCGGTGCCGTGCGGCGTCACCTTGTGCTCGCCGACGTAGAACGGGCCGAGCACGGTGGTCTCGGTGGCGCCGTCGCGATCCCTGTGGTTGACGGCATCGACCAGCATCGACACGCCGAGCACGTCGGAGAGCAGGATGAACTCCTGGCGGATGTCGGTGCACTTCTGCCCGGTGCGGGTGAGGAAATCGATCGCGTAGTCCCATTCCTCGAAGGTGAGGTCGGTCTTGCGCACATAATCGTGCAGCGACTTCACCAGCTCCTGCAGCAGGAATTTGGCCCGCGGATTCGGCGTCTCCTCGAAGCTCTTGATGACGGCGGCGGTGAGCTCGGTGTCGTTGAACTGGGTCATCTCGGCGTTTCCCTTGAGCTCCCGTGGAGCGCGATTGCAGGCACGAGCGTACACCACAAGCGCAGTGCCGGTAAGCGGCGGCGGATTGGTGCGGAGCACACTTTTCGGCTATCAAGACCCCCTCGCCAAGCCGGAGGATATCAGATGTTAGCCCCCACCCCCGCCTCGCCCGAATCCGCGGGCATGTCGACCGCAGCGCTCAACCGCCTCGAAGCGCATCTGAAGAGCCGCTATATCGATGCCGGCCGCTTTCCCGGGACGCAGCTGCTGATCTATCGCCGCGGCAAGATCGTCCATTCCGCAGTGCAGGGCTTTGCCGATCTCGAGCGCAAGGTGCCGGTCAAGGACGACACCATCTTCCGCATCTATTCGATGACCAAGCCGATCACCTCGGTCGCCTTCATGATGCTGGTCGAGGAAGGCCGCGTCGCGATCGACGAGCCGGTCGCAAAATACATCCCGGAATGGAAAAATCTCGGCGTGTTCGCCGCCGGCACCGCGCCGGCCTTCCTGACCCGCCCACCGACCCGGCCGATGCTGATCGTAGACCTGCTGCGCCACACCTCGGGCCTCACTTACGGCTTCCAGCAGCGCTCCAACGTGGACGCGGCCTATCGCGAGAAGAAGATCGGCGAAGTCATCAAGGCCGGCACGCTCGACGGCATGATCGAGGACCTGGCGAAGATTCCGCTGGAGTTCTCGCCGGGCGAGGCCTGGAACTACTCGGTCGCCACCGACGTGCTCGGCTATCTCGTCGGCAAGATTTCGGGCATGCCGTTCGAGCAGTTCTTGAAGGAGCGCATCTTCAAGCCGCTCGGCATGAACGACACCGATTTCTTCGTGCCGGCGGACAAGGCGCATCGGTTTGCCGCCTGCTATTCGGCCGATCCGCAAGGCGGCTTCAACCCGCTGGCCACCGACCGTAAGGGCACGCTGACCTTGCAGGACGATCCGACGACCAGTTCGTTCCTGTCACCGCCCTCGCTGGTCTCGGGCGGCGGCGGGCTGTGTTCGACCGCGGGTGACTACCTCACCTTCTGCCGTGCGCTGATCAATGGCGGCGAGCTCGGCGGAGTGAGGCTGCTCGGCCCGAAGACGCTGAAGCTGATGACCTCGAACCACCTGCCCGGCGGCGTCGACCTGCCTGCGATGTCACGCTCGTTGTTCAGCGAAGCCGCCTACAACGGCATCGGCTTCGGCCTCGGCTTCGCCGTCACCATGTACCCATCGCAGACGCTGATCGCCGGCAGCCCGGGCGAGTTCAACTGGGGGGGTGCTGCGACCACCTCGTTCTTCATCGATCCCGCCGAGGAGCTGATCACGATCTTCATGACCCAGGTGCTGCCGTCGAGCGCCTATCCGCTGCGGCGCGAGTTGCGGACCATGGTCTACGCGGCGATCACTGAGAGCAACCTCTGACGCGATGCCATTCCGCGGCGCAACCAGGGCGCCGCGGAACCTGGCCCGGATCGGCCGTTCCTTGACGAATTTTTTGGCGAAATTTCCCGCCTTCTCCTAAGCTCGCGGCAAATGGGCACCGATCCGGGGACTTCGTGCCGAAACTGACATTGCCAGTCCGTCTCGCGCTGCTGGTCGCGGGGACGATGTTGCCGCTGATCGTGTTCGCGATCGGAATCGTCTTCCACAACTACCGACAGGATCGCGCCGACGCCACCCAGCGCGTGCTCGAGACCGCCCGCAACATCCGCCTCGTGCTCGACTCCGAGATGCAGCGCATGACCGGCGGGCTACAGGTGCTGGCGCTGACCAACTCGCTGCGCAATGGCGATTTCAACAGTTTCCGCCGCGTCGCGCTCGGCTTCCTCGACCAATACGGCAAGGACGGCGTGGTGCTGGTGGCCGACCGCACCGGCCGGCAGCTGTTCTCGTCGATCACGCCGGATACTGCGAGCCTGCCGCCGCGCAACAATCTCGATATCGTCGAGAAGGTGTTTTCGACCAGGCAGCCGGTTTACTCGAATTTGTTCTTCGGCGCGGTGAAGCGGCGCCTGATCATCACCGTCGAGGTGCCGGTGCTGCGCGATGGCGAGGTGGTCTACGACATCTCCTTCAGCCCGCCACTCGACGTGTTTCAGGCCATCATCGAGAAGCAGCGCCTCAACCAGGACTGGACCATCTCGATCTTCGACAGCGACGGCGTCAACCTGGCGCGGGTGCCGAACCCGCAGGCGACCATCGGTCAGCGCGCCTCGCCCTCGCTATATGCAGAGATGTTCCGCCAGAACGAGGCGACGCTGGCGACGATATCGCTCGAAGGCGTCTCGCTGATCACCGGGCTGACCCGATCGCGCATCACCGGCTGGACCGTCGCCTCGGGGATCGCCGAAAGCTCGCTGGTGGGTCCATTGTGGCGCTCACTTGCGATCACCAGCGTGATTGGCGGCGTGCTGCTCATGGTCGGGCTCGGCTTTGCCGTGCGAATGGCGACCACGATTGCGCGCGGCGAGGCGCTGCATGATCTGCTGATCGAGGAGCTCAACCACCGCGTCAAGAACACGCTGGCGATCCTGCAGTCGATCGCCACGCAAACCTTCCGCAGCGCCAGCCGCGCCGAGCGCGAGAAATTCGAGGGACGGCTCGGCGCGCTCGCCGAGGCCCACAATCTGCTCAGCACGGCGAAATGGCAGGGCTCCGACCTGCAGGACGTGCTCGGGCGCGTGCTGCAGCCCTATCTGCTCAACGCCCCCGAGCGGGTCAGGATGTTCGGACCACGGGTACCGCTGTCACCGCGGCTCTCCCTGGTGCTGTCGATGATCGTCCACGAGATGGCGACCAATGCCGCCAAATACGGCGCGCTGTCCAACGAGGCCGGCACGGTGGCGCTCGACTGGGAGCTCCGCGACGACCGCCCGGGCCGGACGCTCCGGATGATCTGGACGGAGGCCGGCGGCCCGCTGGTCACCGCGCCGGTGCAGCGCGGCTTCGGCTCCCGGCTGATCGAGCGCAGCGCCCGCGACCAGCTCGGCGGCGAGGCCACGGTCGATTTCCTGCCCGGCGGGGTCGTCTACACCGTGACCGGCGCGCTGGAGGACGACGGCTGAGCTTGCTGTGCTGCCCAATCCTGCGGCATTTTGGCACGCAGATTGCTAAGCTGGAGCAGGTTCGGGCCAGCCGACATCAGGGGGACTCATGACGACCATCGCAGCGGAAGCCACCGCGACACGCAAGCCGCTTTACACGTCGCTGTTCGTGCAGGTGCTGATCGCGCTCCTGCTCGGCATCGTCGTCGGCGTGGCCGCCCCCGATTTCGCCACCGGGCTGAAGATCCTCAGCGACGCCTTCCTGAAGCTGATCTCGATGATCGTGGCCCCGATCGTGTTCTGCGTCGTAGTGCACGGCATCGCAGGCGCCGGCGACCTCAAGAAGGTCGGCCGCGTCGGCGTCAAGGCGCTGGCCTATTTCGAGGCGATGACGACGGTCGCGCTCGTGGTCGGCCTCCTGCTCGCCTATCTGTTCGGGCCCGGCCACGGCATGAACATCGACACCTCGACGCTGGACGCCAAGGCGCTCGGCAACTATGCCGGCAACGCACAGAAGCTGAAGGGCGAAGGCATCGGCAGCTTCCTGCTCAACATCATCCCGACCACCTCGTTCGACGCGCTGTCGCGCAACGACGTGCTGCAGGTGCTGTTCTTCGCGATCATCTTCGGCACCAGCCTGGCGCTGGTCGGCGGCGAGAAGGGCGAGAAGATCACCTCTTTCATCGACGCGGTGTCGACCGTGCTGTTCCGCGCCATGGGCCTGATCGTTCGGGTTGCGCCGATCGGCGTGCTCGGCGCGGTCGCCTATACGGTCGGCAAATACGGCGTCGGTTCGCTGAAGCAACTGGTGTCGCTGGTCGCGCTGTTCTACGTCTCGGTCGCGATCTTCGTGCTCGGCGTGCTCGGCTCCGTGATGGCGCTCGCCGGCGTGAACATCTTCAAGTTTCTCGGCTACCTGCGCGAGGAGCTGACGATCGTGCTGGCGACCGCATCTTCCGACGCGGTGCTGCCGCAGATCATGCGCAAGCTGGAGGCGCTGGGCGTCAAGAAATCGGTGGTCGGCCTCGTGATCCCGACCGGCTACTCCTTCAACCTCGACGCCTTCTCGATCTACCTGACGCTGGCCGTGGTGTTCATCGCCCAGGCGACCAACACGCCGCTGTCGTTCGGCGACCTGCTGCTGGTGCTCGGCGTTTCCCTGATCACCTCGAAGGGTGCCCATGGCGTGCCGGGCTCGGCGATCGTGATCCTGGCGGCGACGCTGAATGCGGTGCCGAGCATTCCCGCGATCGGCCTCGTGCTGGTGCTGTCGGTCGACTGGTTCATCGGTATGGCGCGCGCGGTCGGCAATCTGATCGGCAATTGCGTGGCCACCGTGGTGGTCGCCGCCTGGGAGGGGGATCTCGACCGCGACCAGGCCCGCCGTGTGCTCGAGGGCGCCGAAACGGTGGATGTGACGGCGGGCTGAGGGATGGTTGCCCGGGCAACAGCGGGCGCGCCGCATGCGCGGCGGGCCACGGCGATCCGTGCGCTGGATGAGAAAGGTCTACTTGACGAGCTTCAGATAGGACGGGAAGCGGCTCGCCGTGGCCGGGTCTTCCACCGGCTCGCCCGACGCCACCATGTCACACAGCGCCTTCAGCTCGGAATCGGTCACCTTGTGCAGCTCCATGCGGAGCTCGAGGATCGCCAGCGACAGCAGGCGCGCGGTCTCGGCACTTGCCCTGTCCTGCAGAAAGGCCTGGCACTCCTCCAGGGTCGCAAGCAGCGACAACAACCGTTCTTCCGTACTTGCGACCGGCATATTCTCCACTCCCGAAGCCGCGAGGGCTGGTCGAGGCGCGTCCCTCTTGCCCCTCTTTCGCTTCATTGGCCTCTCCCGCCAGGGTTTGCCGGCTTGTGGTAGGCACATGCTTGTCCCTGATGATCGAGAACTTTTGGGCAATTGTCCAGCAACATTCCGAAAGCCTGACTTGGACTTACGTCAAACTTTCGCTGGGTTCCGGGCCCCCTGGCCGTGCCGTCCCCGGGCCTCGCGACCTCTGGATGCACCAGCAGGGGTTGCATCTATATTTGGATGCCCGTAAAATACCGGTGCCCGTAGCGATGCGGGTGGTGCCTGTGCCGCCGGTAAGCATGCGCGCAAAATCTGTGACGATCAAACTCGCGCTAGTTGTGGTTTGGTCAATATTTTGCCAAATGTGGAGGGCGGGGTGTCGATCGACACCTTGGCGCGATCGACTTCAGGTAGTCGGCCGTGTCGGTATATGGGTGCTTCCAATGCGCGCAAGCGTTTGGATACCATCCCGCGATCATCTTGGATTTTCGTCGTTCACGCATTCGAACTGACGATCCACTCGAGCATAACGCGGTACATCATGGCCGAGTCCCTGACCTCTCCCGGGCCAGGGATTCCCGATTGAAGGACGGGTCACAAGAATGAACAGATCAGCAGCAAAGAAGATGAAACAGCGCAGTGCCGGCAAGCCGGACATTGAGTTGGGCAAGCGTATTCGCCTCCGGCGCGTCGAGCAGAAGATCTCGCAGGCCGAACTCGGCGACAAGCTCGGCGTCAGCTTCCAGCAGGTCCAGAAATACGAGAAGGGTGTCAACCGCGTCGGCGCCGCTCGCCTGCAGCAGATCGCAACCGCGCTCGACGTGCCGGTCACCTTCTTCTACGACGGCGACAACAAGGCCCGCGAGGTCGAGAGCCTGCTGTTCCTCGACAGCGCATTCAGCCTGCGGTTGCTGCGCGCCTACAGCAAGATCAAGGATCAGACCGTGCAACGTCAGCTGGTGTCGCTGATGGAATCGATCGCCGCCAACGAAGACTGAGCGGCGTCATCGGCGCGATCGCGGAGCCGCGAACGCGATCGACCATGCGAACCGACCGGCCGTTGGCCGGTCAGTGCGACAACCATGCGCTGGCGAGCCGGCAAACTATCGAAGCGCTGCCATCCGCCATGGCAGCGCTTTTTCGTTGTCGGTCCGCGCTCGCGCCGTCTCGCCGCGAGCTTGATGGCGGCGAGACCCACGCCGCCGCTACCGAAACTTAACCAAGACGCAACCCTCATGGGTTAGACGCTTACGACCGCACGAACCTGCAGCCGCTCGATTGTCCGGCGCAGGACCAGGCTTGCATTGCCGACGCCACGCGCTTCCGAGGACATGCGACATGCAGAGAGTGACACTCGTTGCCATGGCCACGATGCTTGCCGTGCTGCCGGCATTCGCGGAGAACTCCGGCGCCCCCGGGACGGCCGCAGCGGCCCCGCCGCACCATGCCGCCGCCCCGGCCGCGGCTGCGCCGGCAGGCCAGCCGAGGCAGGCCACGCCCGCCTCCACCGCCGAAACACGCTCCGCTACCGCGCTCGCCCTCTCCCATGATCCGACTTACGACCAGGGCAGCGCGCAACGGATACGCGATGCGATCCAGCACTATTCCGATCTCGCGGCCCGCGGCGGATGGCCGGCCATCCCGGCCGACGCGAAGTTCGCGCCGGGCGTCCAGGGTGCCAACGACGATCTCCTGCGCAAGCGCCTGATCATCACCGGCGACCTCGCGGCGGACAAGGCCAGCGGCGCCTATGACGAGGCGCTGGCGGAGGCGGTGAGGCGCTTCCAGTCACGCCTTGGCCTCGCCGCGACCGGCACGGTGACGCCGCGGACGCTGGCGGCGCTCAACGTTCCCGTCGAGAAGCGGATCAAGCAGCTCGAGGCCTCGCGGGAGCGGATCGGCCAGCTCGATTTTGCGTTCGGGCCGCGCTACGTCGTCGTCAACATTCCGGCTGCCTTCGCCGAAGCCGTCGAGGACGACAAAGTGGTGCGGCGCTATCGCGTCATCGTCGGCAAGACCGAGAAGCCCTCCCCGACGGTGACCTCGGAGATCACCAGCGTCAATCTCAACCCGACCTGGACGGTGCCCTCGTCGATCACCAAGACCGAGATCGCGGCGCATATGCGCAAGGACCCGAGCTACCTGTCGCGCATGCACATGGACGTGCTCGATGGCCACGACGCCCCGATCGACCCGCAGTCGGTGGACTGGTCCGGCAGCCACGCGCCCGACGTCACGGTGCGGCAGCAGAGCGGCGCGTGGAACGCGCTCGGCGCGGTGAAGATCGACATGCCGAACGCCTATTCGGTCTACATGCACGACACCAATCAGCGCAATTTGTTCAGCGACGACTATCGCTTCGATTCGCATGGCTGCACGCGGGTCGACAATGTCCGCGATCTCGCGGCGTGGTTGCTCAAGGATCAGCCGCAGTGGACGCGTTCCGCGATCGATGCCGCGGTCGCGACCGGCCAGCATCAGGATGTCAGGATGCTGAAGAAAGTCCCGGTCGCCTGGATCTACCTGACGGCGTGGATGACCAAGGACGGCACGGTTCAATTCCGCAACGACATCTACGACCAGGACCAGCAATTGCTGGAAGCCACCAGCGAGGAAGCAGCCTTCTTCAACAAGGCCGCCGAACATCCGCTGACCGCGCATCTCGCGCAGTAGGCGCCGCCATTCTGTCGCGCGGCCAATTGCCGCCTGCGACGCGAAGTGGCTTTCGAACTCCGCATTATCAGCGTTGAAGCGACGTTGCGCGAACACAAGCGCAACGCCTGTCGTTTTGTCGCAGCAACCACGCCGCTGCACGGACGTTTTCAGGCTTCAACCAAGGAGATCTCGATGAACATCAAGCTTGCCGTGATTGGACTGGCCGCGCTCGGCAGCGCTGCGCTGACATCGGGCGCGGCGGCGGCGATGCCGAACGGCATTCCGACCGCCAGCCACAGCGCAGCCGCGACGTCCAATATCGACCAGGTGCGCTACGTCTGCGATCGCTGGGGCTGCCACTGGCGGCCCAGCGCTTACGGTGCCTACGGCTATTCCGGACCACGCCATCATGGATGGCATCATCGTCCGCATATCCAGCGCCATCACCATCACGGGCCGCGCGTCCATGGCGGGCATCGCCACGGTGGGCACCACGGCGGACATCATCATGGCGGCCATCGCCGTTGATGCTGAGCGAGGGGGCCGTGGCCCCCTCGACCTCTCCTACAGCGCCGCCAGCACCGCCTTCGTGACGTCAGCGGTGCCGTTGCTGCCGCCGAACTCCATCGGCTTGATGCCGTCGGCATAGGCTTTGTCGACGGCGCGCTCGATGCGCTCAGCGGCCTCGGTGGCGCTCTCGACACCATGCTTGTCGGCAAGCCAGTCCAGCATCATCGCGGCGGAGAGAATCATCGCCGTCGGGTTGGCCTTGCCCTGCCCCATGATGTCGGGTGCAGTGCCATGGCAGGGCTGGAATACGGCGTGGCGATCGCCGATATCGGCCGACGGCGCCATGCCCATGCCGCCGATCAGGCCGGCCGTCATGTCGGAGAGGATGTCGCCGAACATGTTCTCCATCACCATGACGTCGAAATCCCAGGGGCGCTTGACCAGCAGCGCCGAGCACGCATCGACGTAGAGACGATCGGTCTTGACGCCGGGATGATGCTTGGCCGCGTCGTCGAACATCTCGCGGAAGAATGCAAACGCCTTGAACACATTCGCCTTGTCGACGCAGGTCAATCCGCCGCCGACGCGGCCGCGCGCCTTGCGCCGCTCGGCGAGGCGGAAGGAGAATTCGAACAGCCGCTCCGAGGTCTTGCGCGTGATCACCAGCGTCTCGCGCGCCTCGCTGTCGGTGACCACGCCCTTGCCCATCGAGGCGAACAGGCCTTCGGTGGATTCCCTGATCACGACGAGGTCGATGCCCTTCTGGTCGGCGCCGACGATCGGACTCGGCACGCCCGGGATCAGCCGTGCCGGACGCACGCCGGCATAAAGATCGAAATGAAAGCGCAGCTCGACTTGCGGCATGATCTCGGTGTTGTCGGGGTAGCGCACCGACGGCAGACCGCAGGCGCCGAGCAGGATCGCGTCCGCCTCGTCGCACAACCGCACGGTCGATTCCGGCATCGACTTGCCGGTCTCCCTGTAATTGTTGGCGCCGGCCGGTGCCTCGGTGAAGCGGAATCGGAGGTCGGTCGACGCCTCGATCTTGCGCAGCACTTCGAGCGCAGGCGCCATCACCTCAGGGCCGATACCGTCGCCGCCGAGCACGGCGATGTGGAATGCATTGTTGGCGGACATGGGGATTTCCTCAAGAGGTCAAGATCAGGGGGTTTTGGTCGTCATTGCGAGCGAAGCGAAGCAATCCATGTCTCGGCACGGGGAGAGATGGATTGCTTCGTCGCTACGCTCCTCGCAATGACGGCTGCGAATTACGGCGTCAGCACGGCGCGGCCGACGAGCTGGCCCTTCTGCAGATTGGTCAGCGCCTCGTTGGCCTTGGCAAGCGGCATCGGCGTCACCGGGATCGCCGGGATCTTCTTCGCGCGCACCAGATCGAGCAACTCCTGCGTCTCGCGCAAATTGCCGACATAGCTGCCCTGGATCGTGACCGCCTTGATCGGGATCAGCGGCAGCGCCCAGGGCGCGCCGCCGCCGAACAGGCCGACGATCACCAGCTTGCCGCCCTTGGTCAGGCAATCGAACCCGAGCTGCGAGCTCTGGGCGTTGCCGACCAGGTCGATTACGGCGCGGATCGGCTGGCCGGCCTTCTTGATCAGCTGCTCCAGCGCGTCGGGCGCCTTGCCGTCGACGGTCGCAAGCGCGCCGGCAGCCTCGGCCGCCTCGCGCTTCCGGGCATCGATATCGACGACGATGGCGCCCTTGCCGCCCATCGCTTTCAGCAGCGACAGCGCCATCAGGCCGAGGCCGCCGGCACCGAAGATCACGATCGGGGTGTCGAAATCCTTCTCCACCTTCTTCAGCGCGCTATAGGTCGTGACGCCGGAACAGGCATAGGGCGCAGCGGTGACGGGATCGAGCCCCTTCAGGTTCAACAGATACTTCGGATGCGGCACCGTCATGTGATCGGCGTAGCCGCCGTCGCAATAGACGCCGAGTGCATTCGGCTTGACCGCGCACATGTTCTCGTCGCCGCCGAGGCAGGTCGGGCATTTGCCGCAGCCGAGCCAGGGATAGGCCAGCGCGACGTCGCCGACCTTGAGATCGCCTTTGTCGGCATCCTTCACGTCGGGCCCGAACGCCACGACCTCGCCGACCGTCTCATGCCCCATCGTGCGCGGCAGCGAGACGCCGCGATCCTTCAGCGACAGCGGCTTGCGGCCGTGGCCGAGATCGTAGCCGCCCTCCCAGATGTGCAGGTCGCTATGGCAGACGCCGGCGGCCTTGACCTTGATCAGCACCTGGCTGCCCGACGGTTGCGGCGTCGGATGATCGACTTCCTGCAGCGGCGCGTTGAAATCGACGACCTGAAAGCTCTTCATCGCTGTTCTCCCGGAGACGTGTTGTTGCGGCCGACCTTGCCATGCCTGTCCGTTCGGGACAAATGCGCCGTCGATGCCCCGCCATTCAAACCAGAGGATGATGGCATGCCGCGAACTGGCCCGCCGCGACGGAGTGCAGTTCCGGCACCTCGCTGGCACAGCGCGCATCCGCTCGCGGGCAGCGGGTACGGAAGCGGCAGCCCGAGGGCGGGGAGATCGGTGACGGCGGCTCGCCGGTCGGAACGCTCTGGGTCGGGCGAACGTCCGGATCAGGCATCGGGATCGCCTCGATCAGCAGCGCCGTGTAGGGATGCGCCGGCCGGGCGAACAGTTGCTCAGACGGGCCGACCTCGCAGAGCCGACCGAGATACATCACCGCGACGCGGTCGCTGACCGCCTTCACGACCGCGAGATCGTGGGCGATGAACAGCAGCGTCAGCCCGTAGCGCGCCTTCATCTCCTCTAGCAGATTGAGGATCTGGGCGCGGATCGAGACGTCGAGCGCGGACACCGGCTCGTCGCAGATCACGAATTCCGGATTGAGCACCAGCGAGCGGGCGATGCAGATGCGCTGGCACTGGCCGCCGGAAAATTCATGGGGCAGTCGTCCGCTCACCAGCGCCGGATCGAGCCCGACCGCCGACAGCACCTCGCCGACGCGCCGCCGGCGTTCTTCGGCATCCTTCACTCCCGCAATCACCAGCGGCTCGGCGACGATATCACCGATCCGCCGGCGCGGATTGAGCGAGGCGATCGGGTCCTGAAAGATCAGTTGCACCCGTCGGCGCATCCTGCGCAGTGCCTCGCCTTGCATGGTGGTGAGGTCATTGCCGTCGAACAGCACCTTGCCGGAAACGGCGGGCCGCAATTGCAGCACGGCACGGCCGAGCGTGGATTTGCCGCAGCCGGATTCGCCGACCAGGCCCAGCGTTTCGCCGCGGGCGATCTCGAGCGAGACACCGGAAACAGCGTGGACGGTCTTGTTGCCCACCGCATATTCGACGACGAGATTCTCCACCTTCAGCAGTGGATTGGGAGACGACTGCAGCATCAAGCGCCGAGCCTCCCGCCGTTCTCGATCGGGTGGAAGCAGGCATAGAGATGCCCCGGCGTCGCCGCCGCGCTCAACGATGGCTTCTCGGTGCTGCAGCGGCCGGCGGCATAGCGGCAACGCGGCGCGAACGAGCAGCCCCTCAGCGGCCGGGTCGGATCGGGCGGGCGGCCGGAGATCGCGGGCAGTGGCGTATGTGGCGCGGCGTCGAGCCGCGGAAGCGCTGCAAGCAGCGCCTCGGTGTAGGGCATCCGCATCTCTTTGAACAGCACAGGCGTCGTCGCGCGCTCGACCACGCGGCCGGCATACATCACCGCGACCTCGTCGGTGCGGCCGGCGACGACGCCGAGATCATGGGTGATGATGATCATCGCCATGTGGCGGCGCTGCTGTTCGCGCGCCAGGAGATCGAGGATCTGGGCCTGGATCGTGACATCGAGCGCCGTGGTCGGCTCGTCCGCGATCAGGAGCTTCGGCTCGCAGGACAGGGCGATCGCGATCGCCACGCGTTGGCGCATGCCGCCGGAGAGCTGATGCGGATATTGCGCGAGACGCTGCTCCGGCGCCGGAATGCCGACGGCAGCGAGCAGCTCGATGCTGCGCTGCCTCGCCTTCGCGAGATCGAGCGCGAGATGTTCCTGAATGGTCTCGATCAGCTGGGTACCGATGGTCAGCACCGGATTGAGCGAGGTCATCGGGTCCTGGAACACCACCGCCAGCGAGCGGCCGCGCAGCTTGCGTAATTTCTCCGCCGGCAGTTTCAACAGATCCTGCCCGTCGAACATCACCCGACCGGATGGCTTCGCCTTCTTCGGCAGCAATTGCAGGATCGCCCGCGACAGCATGGTCTTGCCGCAGCCGGATTCGCCGACGATGCCGAGCGTCCGGCCCGCGTCGACGGAGAGATCGACGTGATCGACGGCGCGCAGATTGCCGCGCGGGGTCGGCAAGTCGACCACGGCGTCTTCCACCGAGAGCAAGGCGCCGCTCACAACGCGCCCTGCCTTGGGTCGGTGAGGGCGCGCGCCGTGTCGCCGATCAGATTGAACGCCAGTACGGTCAGGAACATCGCGATCGCGGGCAGGAAGGCGAGCATCGGGGCGACGTCGAGGCTTTCACGTCCCTCCCCGATCATGCTGCCCCAGCTCGAGATCGGCGGCGGCACGCCGAGGCCGAGAAACGACAGCGAGCCTTCGGCGACGATGATGACGGCCACCGCCAGCAGGAAGAACGCCAGCAGCGGCAGCAGCACGTTCGGCAGCAATTCGCGCAGCAGGATGCGGGCATGACTGGCCCCGAGCGCCTGTGCCGCGATCACGAATTCGCGGCGCGCCAGCGTCAATGTCGCGGCACGCGCCACCCGCATGAAGGCGGGAATGCCGAGCACGCCGAGAATGCAGGTCAGGTTGAAGATCGACTGGCCAAGATAAGCGGTCACCGCCAGCGCGAGGATCAGCGGCGGAAACGCCAGCAGCACGTCCATGCCGCCGACGATGAGGGATTCGAAGCGGCCGCGGAAATAGCCCGCGAGCATGCCGAGCGCGCCGCCGAACACCAGCCCGATGACAGGCGCGCAGAGGCCGACGATCAGCGAGATCCGCGCCCCATAGACCAGCCGCGACAGCTCGTCACGGCCAAGACCGTCGGTGCCGAGCCAGTGCTCGGCCGAGATGGGGCCGCGGCGCTCCAGCATGTCCATGTCGGTCGGGCTCGGCAGCGGCAGCACGTCGGCAAGGATCGCAACCGCGAACACCAGCGTCACCCAGCCGATCGCAAACCAGAACAGCAGCCCGAGCCGGCGCGAACGCCGGGTCGGTGCCACCGTGACCTCCGCAACGTCGAGCTCAAGCGTGGCCATGGCGGATCCTCGGGTCGAGCACGGCATAGAGCAGGTCGACGATGAAGTTCATGATCACGAAGCCGGCCGCGACCAGCAGCACCACGCCCTGCAGGATGATGAGGTCGCGGGTGTAGATCGCGCCGACCAGCAGGCGGCCGATCCCCGGCAGGGCGAAGATCGATTCGACGATGACCGCGCCGCCGATCAAGCGGCCGATATTGATGCCGGTGATGGTGACGAGCGTCAGCGACGACGGCTTCAGCGCATGCACGAACAGGATACGCGACGGCTTCAGGCCCTTGGCCTTGGCGAGCGCGATGTAGTCCTCCTGAAGTGCCGCGATCATGTCGGAGCGCAGCACGCGCATGATGCCCGGCCATTCCGCGAGACCCAACGTCAGCGCCGGCAGCACCATGAAGCGCAGATTGGCGAGCGGCTCCTCGGTGAACGGCACGTAGCCGGTCGCCGGCAACAGGCCGAGCTGCACCGCGAACAGATAGATCAAGAGGATTGCGGACAGGAAGGTCGGCACCGACAGCATGCCGAACGCCGTGCCGGTCATGAAGCGATCGAACGCGCTGCCGGCCTTGGCCGCGCAGGCGATCGCCAGCGGCACGCCGATCGCAAGCCCTATCAACTCGGCGAAGATCATCAGCTCGAACGACACCGGGATGCGCTCGCTGACCGCCTGCAGCACGGTCTGCCCGGTGCGGAACGAGCGGCCGAAATCACCCTGCAGGATGTGCCAGAGCCAGCCGAAATAGCGCAGCCACACCGGTTGATCGAGCCCCATATCGTGGCGCAGCGCCGCGACGTTCTCCGGCGTCGCCTGGTCGCCGAGGATCACATAGGCAAGATCGCCCGGCAGCAGGGACGCGATCGCAAAGGTCAGGACCGAGACGGCGATCAGCACCGGCACGAGATACACGAGCCTGCGCGCGACGAAGAACAGCATGCAGCGCTAGTCCTTCCAGGTGCGCGAGACGTCGATCATTCCGCTGTACATGTTGGGCAGGCCTTTCACCTTCGCGCTCGATATCGCGTAGTAGGTGTTTTGATAGGTCCAGAACCAGATCGCCTCCTTGTTGATCAGGCGGCTGATCGCGCAATAGTCCTCGATGCGCTGGGCGGTGTCCGCCGTGGTGCGGGCGTGCTCAAGCAGCTTGTCGAGCTCCGGATTTGAGTAATTGGCCAGTGCGACCGGGCTGCCGGTGTGGAAATTGGCGTACATCTGCGGATCGGGATCGGCGAGATCGACGATGCGCCACGGCGTCAGCTGGAACTGGCGCATGAAGGCGCGCGGCGGAATGGTGGCCTGATCGACCTGCTCGATCTCCATGTTGGCACCGATGCGCTTCCAGAATTGCTGCAGCACCTGTCCGCTGGTGCGGCCGCGCGGCGTCGCCGTGACCAGCATCTTGAACTCGACGGGCTTGCCGTAATCCTTGATCAGTGCCTTCGCCTTCTCGGGATCCTCTGGCAACGCGCCGTCGTCCTTGCACTTGACCCAGGAACCGTCGCCGTAAGGATTGCTGGCGGGACGCGCCAGCCCGCCGGCGGTGGCCTGCGACCACTTCTTGCGATCGAGCGCCATCACCAGCGCCTGCCGCACGCGCACATCGTCGAACGGCGGGGTCTTGGTGTTGAAGGCATAAACCGACGCGCCCGAACCGGTGTAGGTGTGCACGGTGAGCTTGGAGTCCTTTTGCGCCTTCTTGATGTTGTCGGAATCGGCTTCGTCATCCCAGATCAGGTCGACCTCGCCGGATTGCAGGCTGGCAAAGCGCGACTGCGCGTCGGGCAGCGGCTTCAAGGTGATGCGGTCGAAATAGACCTTGTCCTTGTCCCAGTAATCCGGGTTCTTCTCCAGCACCATGCGGTCGCCGGCGGTCCACGATTTGAGAACGTAGGGTCCGGTGCCGACCGGATTGCGATTGTAGTCGTCGCCCTTGGTCTTCCAGGCCGTCGGCGACTGCACCGCGGCGTTCTGGTTGGGGTACGATACCAGTGCCGGATAGTTCAGCGCGGGGTCGCTGAGGTGGACGACCAGCGTCAGTTCGTCGGTCGCCTGCACGTCCTTGACGGCAGCGATGTAGAAGGCACAGCGGCACTTGTTGGCGGGATCCTTCTGCCGATCGAAATTCGCCTTGTAGGCTTCGGCATTGAACGGCGTGCCGTCGTGGAATTTCACGCCCGGACGCAGCTTGAAAGTCCAGGTCTTGAAATCATCCGAGTGGGTCCAGGACAGCGCAAGCTTCGGCTGCGGCTCGCCCTTGTCGTCGAGATAGGTGAGCGTGTCGAAAATCGCCGATGCCGCGGTCAGCGCCGCAGTGTCGAACACGCCGACCTTCAGCGGATCAAAACCGGGGATGTCGAGCTCGAGACCGACATTGAGCGTGCCGCCCTGCTTCTGCGCGCTGGCAGGCGTTGCTGACGCTGCCGCAACAAATCCCGCGACAAGAAATAAACGCGCAACCGCATGCGCGCGGCCGTTCCGCTTCATCCGTGCTCCCTCCCGAGATGCGCAACGTCCGGCGTTCCGGATCGTCATGTGATGGCGCGCACATTGTCCGGAAAAGCCGCGCACGACAAGGCCGCAATACGGATGAAAGGCCGCAGGGCTAACCTTGTGCCGATTTCGGTCGCAGGCTCGAGAAGCTTGCGATCTCCCGCTCGGAGAGGCCGATCTCCTTCAGGTAAGACAGCGTGTGCTCGCCGAGCGTCGACATGCGCTTGCCGGCCGCGACGGTCGCGCCTGACATGCGGAACGGCTGATTGAGCACCTTGAACATGCCGCCGCCGTCCTCGACCTCGGCCAGCGCATCACGATGCGCTACTTGCGGATCGGCCAGCGCTTCGCGCACGGTGCGGTAGGCCGACGACGGCACGCCATGCTCATTGAGTGCCGCAAGACACGCTTGCGTCGTCTGCGTGCGCGACCAGGCTTCGACGCCATCCATCAGGACGCCCCAATTGGCGCGCCGGTCGGCATATCTCGCGAAGCGCGAATCGGAGATCCATTCGGGACGGCCGATCACCTGCATCAGGTTCTGGAACGTCTTCTCGCTGGCGATCGCCATCATCACATAGCCGTCGCTGGTTGCAGTCGGCCCGAACATCGGGCGCTGCGGTGGCTTGATCTCGAATTGTGTCCCCTGCACTTCGTTCAAAGTGAGGCTCAACATCGATTCCAGCATCGAGACATCGATGTGCTGACCCTTGCCGCTCGTGCTGCGCTGATAGAGCGCGGCCGAGATCGCACCGAAAGCGTAGGTGCCGGTCACCACGTCGGCATGATAGATGCCGCAATAATCGGGCCGGCTGCGGCCCGGCTGATAGGCGAGATGCGCCATTTCGTAGCCGGACGCGGCATGGATCACCGGCGCATAGGCCGGCAGTTCCGCCGACGGACCGGTCTGGCCATAGCCGGAGATCGAGCAATAGACCAGCCTCGGATTGATGTCGCGGATCGCGGCGTAGTCGAGCTTCAGCCGCCGCATCACGCCGGGCCGATAATTCTCCACCAGCACATCGGCCGTCGCAATCAGCCGGCGCACCGCCTCGACGCCGGCCGGAGACTTCAGGTCGAGCACCACGCTGTGTTTGCCGACGTTGAGCTGGCCGAACACCGTCGAGCAGTTGTTGCGCACCGGCGGGCGGGTGCGCATCGTCTCGCCTTCGGCCGGTTCGATCTTGATCACCTCAGCGCCCATGTCGGCGAGCATCCGCGTGCAATGCGGGCCGGCAATCGTGGTCGAAAAATCGAGCACGCGGAGCCCGGCGAAGCTGCCTGTCAAATTCCCCTCATCGTTGCCGGCTATTGTCTTGTCCAAGGCTCCCTCCACGCGCGGTTCTTTTGCTCGATGCTGCGTCGACCCTAAAGTGAGCCGTGCTGACAGGAAAGCGTCTCGTCCAGACCAGGCCACGGGCCGCGTTGCATTTTACTCAACAGCAGATTGGACCCGATCTTGCATAGCCCTGTCACGGGCTGGAACGAGGGCGCTTGTTGAAGGTCTTGTTCGTCACGACGGAGATGGACGATTTCGTCCGCGTGGGCGGGCTCGCTGCCGTTTCTGCGGCACTGCCGCGGGCGCTGCGCCCCTGGAGCGACACCAGGATCATGCTTCCCGGCTACCGGGACGTGGTCGAGCAATTCACCCATATTGAGATAGTCGGGCACTGCGCTGCGCTGGCCGAGATGCCGGCCTGCACGCTCGGGCGCGCGTCGACCAAAGACGGGCTGCCGGTCTACGTGCTGTTGTGCCCAGAACTCTACGAGCGGCCGGGCAATCCCTATGGCGACGAGTCCGGCCGCGACTGGCCCGACAACGACATCCGCTTCGCCCGCTTCGCGTCTGCCGCCGCCGAACTTGCAATGGGCATGCTGGACAAGAATTGGGCAGCGGACCTGGTGCATGTCAACGATTGGCAGGCGGCGCTCACACCGGCTTACCTCGCCTGGCGCGGCGCGCAGATTCCCTCGATCCTGACCATCCACAACCTCGCCTATCAGGGCCTGTTCTCGAAGCAAGCGCTGCGGCGGATCGGCGCGCCGGAAAGCTCCTTCCACATCGACGGGCTGGAATTCTACGACCAACTCTCCTTCCTCAAGGGCGGCCTTGTCTACGCCACGCATCTGACCACGGTCAGCGCGACCTATGCGCGGGAGATCACGACCGCGGAGCTCGGCTGCGGGCTGGAGGGCCTGCTGCGCATCCGCTCCGATGCCAACGAGCTCACCGGCATCCTCAACGGCATCGACGAGAGCTGGGACCCGCGCACCTGCGCGCAGCTCGCAAAGCCGTTCGGCGCCGGCGACTGGAAAGGCAAGCAGGCCAACGCCGATTACGTCCGCCGCCAGTTCGGCCTTGCGATCTCGCGTGGCCCGATCTTCGGCCTGGTCGCCCGCCTCGTGCACCAGAAGGGCGTCGACCTCGTGCTGTCGGCCGCCGACGAGATCATCAGAGACGGCGGGCAGCTCGTCGTCGTCGGCACCGGTGAAGCTGCGATCGAGGACGCGCTGGTGGCCGCGCACCGGCGCCGGCCGGAGGCGATCGGCGTCGTGATCGGCTTCAACGACGCCCAGGCGCGCCGGATCTTCGCCGGCAGCGATTTCACCTTGATGCCGTCGCGCTTCGAGCCCTGCGGGCTCAGCCAGATGTATGCCCAGCGCTTCGGCTCGCTGCCGATCGGCCACCAGACCGGTGGGCTGGCCGAGACCATCGCCGACGGCGAGACCGGCTTCCTGTTCCCGCAGCCGTCGGCGGAATCCTTCCTCAGTGGCGTCAGGCGCGCCTTCGACGCGTATCACAGGAAGGATCGCCTCAACGCCATGCGCGCGAGCGCGATGGCGAAGTCCTACAGCTGGGACCTGTCAGCCGCCTGCTACGGCGCGCTCTACAAACGACTGATCATGCCGCGGGTGGCCGCGTAGCCCGCAGCTCGGCATTCGCTACCAGGACGGTTGAAACCAGCCGCCCTGCTGTTGAACGGGCTGTTGCACCTGACGATAGGTCTGGCCGCCGCGCCGACGAGGATTGCCGTTCTGGGGCGGGGGGCTCGGCTGCTGATTCCAGCCGAAGCCGTTTTGGGGATCCCAGCTGCGCTGGGAATCATCCCAACCGCGCTGCTGCGGTGCCGGCTGCGGCCCCCAGCTACGCTGGAACGAGGAGAAGAAGCCGCCGTCGTCATCCGGATTGTCGCGGCGCGCGACACGGACCTCGCTCGGCTTGCGGGTGATGAAGCCGCCCTGGGGCTGGTTGCTCAGCACCGCGACGAACTCGGTGCGATAATTGGTCTCGGTGCTCAGCGGCTCGTCCGAGACGATGATCGAGGACCGTGGGGCTGCGGTCGGCGCGATGCGATCGAGCACATCCTGCGGAATGGTGATGCGGTCGAGCGCATCCTTGGCGTTGTCCCCTTCGTCGATCGTGACCTCGGTCCAGCGCAGGCCCGCGCCGTCGCGCGCCACCGCCGTGAAAATGTGCGTGCCGATCGGCTTGTCGGGATCGCGGATCGTGACGGGCGCCTCGATCGAGGAATCGAACACCTCGCCGCCGTCGGGCCACGCCTTGTGCGTGTTGCGCCGGACGTAGATCTTCTGCGTCGCGCGGCTGATATAGACCGAGACCGGCTCGAGGGCGAGTTTGGCCTGGATCGCCGCCTTCGCGGTTTCCACTTTTTTCGCCTCGGCCGCCTTGACGGCCTCCTTTGCGGCGGCGGCAGCGTCGGTCTTGGCCTTGGCGTCGGTCTTGGCGGTCTCAAGTTGAGACGCGCTGTCGGTAACCTTGGTCGTGGCCTTCTGCTGGAGTTCCTCGGCCTTTGCCTTGGCCTCGTCGGTCTTGGCCGCGGCGAGCGTCCTGTCGGCAAATTTGAGCTCGGCGTCGGCGCGGGTCTTCGCCTGCTCCAGCCTGCGCAACGAGGCCGTGAGCGCGGTCGACTCGCGCGCCGTCGTCACGGCCGCCTTCTTGGCATCGTCGGCGGCCTTGGCCGCGTCCTCGGCATCGCGGCTGGCCGTCTGGACCCGCCCCGGGGCAGCCTTGATGGCATCGGCATTCGGCACGAACAGCGCCGGATGCGAGAAGTCCACCGGCTCGGCGTCGTTCGGCGCGATGATCACCCGCATCCCGATATCGGTCTTGTCGAACAGCTTTTCGGCAAAGTCGTAGGGCATCCGGACGCAGCCATGCGAGGCGGCATAGCCGGGCAGCGGCCCACCGTGCAGCGCGACGCCGTTCCAGGTGATGCGCTGCATGTTCGGCATCCAGGCATCGTCATAAAGGCTGGAGTGATGGTCCTTATCCTTCTCGAGCAGCGCAAAGACGCCGGCGGGCGTCTCGCGCCCCTTGATGCCGGTCGACACCGGCGCGCGGTAAATCCAGCCTTCGGCGTCGTAGAAGGTAACCCGCTGGCTCTTGATCGACACGATCGCCATGATCGGATCGCCGGCCTCGCGCGGCGCGGTCGCCTCGACGTTGGCTGGCTTACGGGCCTGTTTCGCGGCAACCTCGCCGGTCAGCGCCGTCAGTGTGACGAACGCCGCCAAAATCACAATGGCGGGGTGCCGCCAGTACCGCTGCGCTACCTTGGATTGCGCCATCGAATATTGATTTGCCATGCCCTGCCCCGGCCCAAATGCCTGATACGTGCTCGCGTCGCTGGAGTTTCGGATCACGATGTTAAAATTAGCTAACCGCCATCGCCACCTTCCAAATCGCCAATCGGATCCTCGGCACTTTGCGGCAGCAAATCACTCATATACGAGAGCATGCATGGGAGAAAGAGTGCCGCGCCACTGCGCCTTGGCGATCGACCCAACGGCATGCCCTGTGTCACCTCGCCGTCACACTGTCCGCCGCGTCTCCGGCATCACCATCCAGATCATGAGGAGACCGAGGCCAGCGACGCCGGCGAGCCCGAGGAAGGCCGTGCCGCTGCCGAGCTTGTCGCTGACATAGCCGGCCAGCACCGTGCTGAGCGAGGCGCCGATGCCGACCGCGGTGCCGACGATGCCCTGCGCAAGATTGAAGTGGCCACTGCCGAAGGCGACGTCGGCCACCACCAGCGGCACCATCACGCTGAAGATCGCCGCAGTGATGCCGTCGAAGACCTGCACCGCGACGAGCAAATAGGGATCGCGCACCGTCGCGAACAGCAGGCCGCGAATCACGAGCGCGCCGAACGCGATCAGGAGCAGCGGTCGTCGGCCCCAAATCTGCGCCCTGCGGCCGACCGACGGCGAGGACAGCGCGACGATCGCCTGCGGCACGATGATGCAGGCCGCGATCAGCACCGGCGCCCACTGGCTCGACCGCGTCGTGACCACGCCCGCCATCAGCGGCAACATCGCGGCGTTGGCGAGCTGGAATAGCATCATGGCACCGGCGAAGATCAGCAGCGACCGATGCCGCACCAGGCTGAGCACGCTGGTCGCCTTCTTGTCGGGCACCTCCCGCTTCACCTCGCCATGGGCCTGCGCGATGTCGATCTCGCGCTCGCGGATCTGCGACAGCGACAACAGGGTCGGGATTGCCAGGATGAAAGTGACCAGGAACACCGAGCGGCTCGACAGCAGATAGCCGCAGGCGCCCATCAGTGCCGCAGCCGAGCCATTGCCGAGCGAAGCGAAGCGCGCGTTGCGGCCGAGCCGTTCCCCGATCGCATGCGGCCCGACCAGGCCGAGGCTGATGGCGGCGATCGCGGGTCCCAGCACGCAGCTTGCGAGCGCGTGGAATGCCGCGGCCACCATCACCACGGGCAGGATCGGCCAGACCGCATAGGCCAGCGCGCAGGTGCCGATGGTCGCGACCGCGCACCCCGCGACGATCCGCTCGGATCGTGCGGCATCGACGATCGCGCCGCCCGGCATCTGGCCGAGCAGGCCGATGATACCGCCGATCGAGAGCACGAAGCCGATCTCGACCTGGGTCCATTTCTGCGTCGTCAGATAGACCGCAATGAACGGGCCGAACCCGGTCTGCACGTCGGCCAGGAAGAAGATGAACCAGTCGAGCCCGCGCTGGCTTTCGCGCGATGGTGTGTGCGGCTCTTCCGGCCTGGGCGAACTCTTCGGCGGATCCTGAGCCAACGGCACAACATGGGTGTCGCCGGCTGATCGTTCGCCACGATCGTCGCCAACCGTCTCGAAGGAAGAGTTCGGACGCGCGACCAGCTTCAGTCCCCTAATGTTCATAATCCCATGGGTGGAGGCTGCCGGCCGCGCCCAGCACGATCAGCGGCGTATCTTCCTTGTATTCGGGCGCAGCGCTGACCTGCTGCTTGGTCAAATCCAGCGTGATGCTGTCGCTCTTGTTGGAAACGCCTGCAAAGCGTAGCGCGTTCCAATCGACCACGATCTTGCGGCTGCCGACGCCGAGGAAGCCGCCGAAATCGATCACGGCAGCGCGGACTTTGCCGTCGCGGTCGACGATGACGTCGACGATCCGGCCCATATCCTCATTGGCGGTGCTGCGGACGTCGCGTCCGAGAATGCCGTGCGCATCGCGCGCACCGATCACGGTGACCGACGGTGGCGGCGCCGGCTCCTTTGCAGGTTCCTTGGCCGGCTCCTTCGAACCGGTGGTCGACGGCGCCGATGGTGCGGGCGACGGTGACGAATCGTCGGCGGCGCGGACACCGGCGCAGCTCAGCAGCAGCGCCGCCGCCAGTGTGACTATGATCCTCGAACGCATGAAACTCTCCCACGATGATGTCGCTCCGCGCGGAAGCGATATGCGGCGACGCGCTAATGCGTCAGCACGATCGAAACCTGGATCTGCCCGCGCGTGCGCAACACTTCGAGCGACACCTCGCCGTTGTGACGGCGCACCCGCAAATCGACGCTGGAAGCACCTAACCTGAGGTCGCGCAACACCACCTCGTTGAGGAAGTCCGGCAGGCGGGGATCGCGCAGGCGAATCTCGCCGCGGGCAACATCGAATTCGAGTCCGAGCGCCGCCTCGAGCAAGGTGAACGGCGTCGCGCTGGCCCAGGCCTGCGGCGCGCAGGCCACGGGATAGAGCACCGGGCCGCGCCGGCGTTCGCGGCGGAAGCCACAGAATAGCTCCGGCAACCGCCGCAGCTCCATGTAGCTCGCGGCGTCGAACAGCCCCTTGAACAGATGCGCCACCGAGTGCTTCAGCCCGTAGCGGGCGAAGCCGAGCGCGATCAGCGCATTGTCGTGCGGCCAGATCGAGCCGTCGTGATAGGACATCGGATTGTAGCGCGCTTCGCCGGTCGCGACGGTGCGGATGCCCCAGCCCGAGAAGAATTTTGGGCTCATCAGGTCTGCGGCGACCCGCCGGGCGCGGTCTTCCCGCACCATGCCGGAGAACAGCGTCTGGCCGGCATTCGACGTGCGCACCTTGCACTGCTGCTTGGCGCCGTCGAGCGCGACCGCATAGGTACCGAGCTCCTCGCACCAGAACGCCGCTTCGAACTGCTCGCGCAGCTTTTCGGCCTCGGCGTCCAGCTTCGCTGCCCTCTCCGCAAAGCCGAGCTGGCGCGCCGCGCGCGCGGCGAAATGCTTGCCGGCGAACACGTAGCCCTGCACTTCGGCCAGCGCGATATTTCCCTCGGCGAGCCTGCCGTCGGCATGGAAGATGGCGTCGAACGAATCCTTCCAGCCCTGGTTCTGCAGGCCCTGCTCGGTGGCGCGCTGATACTCGATGAAGCCGTCGCGGTCGGGATCGCCCGGGCCGTCGATCCATTGCAATCCGGCCTCGACCGCGGGCCACAATTCGCGCAGCGTGTCGACATCGCCGGTGCGCTCCAGATAGAGCCCGGCGAGCAGCACGAACAGCGGCGTCGAATCGACGCTGCCGTAATATTGCGCGAACGGCACCTCGCGCAGCGCCGCCATCTCGCCGCCGCGCATCTCGTGCAGGATCTTGCCCGGCGCGGCGTCCGCGCGCGGATCGACCGCCTTGGCCTGGAACACCGCGAGCCGTTTCAGCACGCCGCACGCGATGCGTGGATCGACCCACAGCATCTGCAGCGCGGTGATCAGGCCGTCGCGGCCGAACGTGGTCGAATACCAGGGGATGCCGGCATAGGGATAGCGGCCCTGCGGCGTCTCGGTCATCAGCATGTTGAGGTCGGCCATCGCCTGGCACAACACCTCGTTGAAGATGTTGTTGGAGGTCTCGATCGAGGCCGCGCCGGCCGACGAATTCCGCATCTCGCGGCGGTGCGCCAGCAGTCCGCGGAAGAACGGCACCGGCTTGTGCATAATCGGCTTGTTGCAGGACACCGCAACGAACAGCGACGTCGCCTGCGCCGGCGCGAGCTCGAAATGATAGGTCGCAGCGCCCACCGACAGCCGCGTCGGGCGCGGGTCGAAATGCAGCGCGGTGATCCGCGTCTGATCGTCGAGGCCGCAATATTCCAGCATGACATCGGTCGGCCCCAGGAGCCGGCTCGTGCCCGTGCCACGATGCGGTCGGCGCTCGCCGCGGACCTCGAACAGGTCGGCGAAGTCGTTGTCGAACAGCAGCGTGAGATCGAAGCTCGCGGCGTGCTCGCCGTGGTTCTGCAGCCCGATGCGCTGATAGGCGGTGCCGCGCCACAGGAAGATCGACCGCACGATGTGCAGCGTGTCCTTTTGCAGCACCAGCCGGTCGTTGCGGTAGACGTCGGAATTGGTGAGGTCGACCGTCAGCGACGAATTGTCGTCGCGCAGATTGGAGCCGAGCAGCAGCGGCTGCACCTCTTCCAGCACCATCTCGAGCCGCGCGAGGTAGCGGGTATCTGCGTTGAACAGGCCGTCCGGCCCGCCCGCCGAGGCGCCGATGTCGCCATGGCTGTCGAGCACGATGAAGGTGTCGTCGTGCTTGAGCGAGCGCCGCGGCCGCGCCGCGGGGCCCGTCATTGGAATATAAAACGACGACTCCACCACGATCTGCTCGGTGATGCGGGCAGTGATCTGCGTAACGACGTCGGCTGCCATCTCGACCTCAGGCGATGCTTGTAGGTTCGCGATTCTTCTGGTTCAACGCATCGGAACGCACGACGACTGGAACTGACGCGGGATCAGGCCGCGCTGGGAGAGAGACGGCCCATTTCGCGGGCCACCAGGTCGCGGTAAGGGCCCTTCCCCTTCACCAGGATATCCGGCGAACCATCCTCGACGATCCGGCCACCCTGCAGCATCACGACCCGATCGAAGCTGCGCAGCGTCGCAAGGCGATGCGCGATCGCAACCACCGTACGCCCGCGCATCAGCCGCGACAACGCCTCGCGGATCGCCTCCTCCGATTCGGCGTCGAGCGCCGCGGTGGCCTCGTCGAGCAGCAGGATCGGCGCATCCTTCAGGAAGGCGCGCGCGATCGCGATGCGCTGGCGCTGGCCGCCGGACACCTTGATGCCGCGGTCGCCGACGATCGTGTCCATGCCTTCCGGCAGGGTCTCGATGAAGTCGCATCGCGCTGCGATCGCCGCGCGCAGCACCTCGTCGTCGGTGGCGTCGGGCCGGCCGTAGCGGATGTTCTCCATGATCGAGCGATGGAACAGCGAGATGTCCTGCGGCACCACCGAGATCGCCGCGCGCAGGCTCTGCTGGGTGACGCGAGCGATGTCCTGGCCGTCGACGGTGATGCTGCCGTTCTCGACGTCGTAGAAGCGCTGCAGCAGTGTAAACAGCGTCGACTTGCCGCCACCGGACTGGCCGACCAGACCGACCCGCTGGCCGGGCTGGATGCGCAAACTGAAGCGTTCGAACACCTGCAGGCCGCCGGGATAGCGGAACGAGACATTGTTGAACGCGATCGCGGCGCCGCTCTTCACCAGCGGTTCGGCCTCCGGATGGTCGTTCAGTTCGTGCGGCTGCAGCAGCGTCGCCAGCGCTTCGGTGAGCCGCGCGACATGCTGGGTGACGTCGACCAGCGCAACCGCGAGATCGCGGGTGGCGCTGAGGATCGAGATGCCGAGGGTGCAGACCAGCACGACGTCGCCGGTGGTCGCCGTGCCCTGCTGCCAGAGATTGACCGCCCAGGCGAGCATTGCAATCGTCAGGATCACGGTCACGGCCGCGTGAATGAGGCGCAGCTTCTCGAGATAGCGCAGGGAACGGCCGCGGGCGATGAGTTCCCGGTTCACCGTCGCGTCGAAGCGCTCGTGCTCATAGCCGAGCCCGCAGAACGCGCGCACCAGCGGCAGATTGTTGATGACGTCGACCATCTCGCCGTCGACCGCCGCAGCGCGGTTGGCGAAGTCGTCGTGCAGCGGCTTGCCGGCGGCGGCAATGCGGAACATGACGGCCACCATGGTTCCCGAAATCAGGATCAGCACCGCTGACATTGTCACGCTGACGGTTCCAACCAGCGTGATCGCCGCAATGGTCGCGATGCAGGGCGGTAACACGTTCCATACGAACATGTTCTCGACCGTGAACACGGCGTTCGACGTCGCGGTGATGCGGCTGGTCAACATGCCGGGTAACCGGTCAGTGAAGTAGCTCGGGGCGTGGCCGGTGAGATGGCGGAACATGTCACGGCGCAGATCGCCGGTG
The DNA here is from genome assembly GCF_015624485.1 of Bradyrhizobium genosp. L. Lineage (NCBI taxonomy): Bacteria > Pseudomonadati > Pseudomonadota > Alphaproteobacteria > Hyphomicrobiales > Nitrobacteraceae > Bradyrhizobium > Bradyrhizobium genosp. L. The sequence continues at coordinate 2,240,210 of NZ_CP061378.1, read as the reverse complement.
ACGCTGACGAAGGTGTAGCTCGCGGTCCAACTGGCAATCCGCCACATGAAGTTGTCGGCCGCGATCAGCGACATGAGCAGAGCGAATGCCAGCCATACGCCATTCGCGGACGACGGTCCGGCCGACAAGGCATCGACCATATTCTTCACGCCATATTGCGTGCCCACCGAGCAGGCAACCGCCGCCAGCACCGCCGACAGGATGACGACGTGCGAGGGAAGGCGCCTACGCAGATAGCGCAGCACGAAGGGAAAGGGGCGATGCGCATATCCTGACAGATGGTCCATGACGTCCTGCAAAGCTGTTGAGGGTGAACGAGAAATTTTTAGTCGAAACTCTCGTCCACGATGACGCGAAGGGCGGCGGAGGGGTTCGTGGGTGCAGCCATCACTGCACAACAAGCTTGCAACGCTGGCGTCGGCGAAAGGCTGTTGGAGCGGGATGGCATCAGCAAGACCACAGTGTGATGGAAGAAAGAAGCGGCAGTTCACACGCCCATAAGGAACCTCGCACGTGCGAGAACGTTCCCGTCTTCGGCACGTCGTAGTTCAACAACGCGTCGGCGCCATCAGAGGGCTGAGGGTCTTGTTCATCCACCATTCACATACATGGAGACGGAGAAATGCGCATCGCGCAGGTTGCCCCGCTGACGGAGGCTGTTCCCCCCAAACTCTACGGCGGCACCGAACGGGTCGTGCACTGGCTGACCGAAGAACTCGTTGCCCTCGGACATGACGTAACGCTGTTCGCCAGCGGTGATTCACAGACCTCCGCGAAACTCGATGCGACCTGGCCGAAGGCGCTGCGCCTCGACGGCTCCGTCCGCGATCCCAACGCGCTGCATATGGTGATGCTGGAACGCGTGCGGCAGAAAGCCGACGACGACGAGTTCGACTTCCTGCACTGCCATCTCGACTATTATCCCTGGTCGCTGTTCTCGCGGCAGCCGACGCCGTTCGTGACCACGCTGCATGGCCGGCTCGACCTGCCGGAGCATCAGCCCGTCTTCAACACCTTCTCCAAGATTCCCGTGATCTCGATCTCGAACGCTCAGCGACGACCGGTGCCGCAAGCGCATTGGGTGCGCACCATCCATCATGGCCTGCCCGAGAACCTGCTGACACCGCAGCCGGCGCGGCAGTCCTATCTCGCCGTGCTTGGCCGCATCGCGCCGGAAAAGGGCGTCGATCGCGCGATCAAGATCGCGGGCCGCTGCGGCATTCCGCTGAAGATCGCCGCCAAGGTCGACCGCGCCGACCAGGAATATTACGACGAGCTGATCAAGCCGCTGATCACGAACAACCCGCTGGTCGAGTTCATCGGCGAGATCAGTGACCGCGAGAAGCCGGATTTCCTCAGCGGCGCGCTCGGCCTGCTGGTTCCGATCGACTGGCCGGAGCCGTTCGGCCTAGTGATGATCGAGGCGATGGCCTGCGGCACGCCTGTGATCGCCTATAACCGCGGTTCGGTACCTGAGATCATCGAGGACGGCGTCACCGGCTTCATCGTCGAGGACGAGATCAGCGCCGTGTCGTCGGTCGGGCGGCTGGAGACGCTCGATCGCGGCGCGATCCGCAAGCAGTTCGAGACCCGCTTCACCGCGCGCCGCATGGCGCTTGACTATCTCGCCGCCTATCGCGGCCTGATGGAAGCCAAGCCGCGCTTCAAGCTGGTGGCCAGCGCGGAGTAAGTTGCAGCGGCCGATCGGATGGCCCGGCGGGCCGGTGCGTAACCGGTCCGTCGGGTCATTCGATTATCAATAATATCGCCATCGCCGACGGCAACCACCATTCCGCGATCCGCTCGACATGCGCGCGCGTTGCGCGATTGTTGCGACGCACGCCCCGACCCCGCCATCTGCGGATATCGCCTTTGCGATTGCTGAATTACGTGCTCTTATGCGCCCCGCTTGATCAAGAATAAAAAGCGAGCGGACGGGGCAGCCGTGCCGTGGTCGCGCAGGGGGAACGCCATGACAGGGGACCGCAAGCCGTCGGCCATTAATAATACCGCTGCGGGCAAGGCCGGACAACGAAAGCTCAATCGGCGCAAATTCCTCGCCAAGACCGGCGGCGTGCTGGCCGCAGGTGCGTTCGGCGCGGTGCCGCTGCGCGGCTGGGCCGCCGACCCCATCAACATCGGCGCGCTCTATCCGACCACCGGCAGCATGGCGCAGATCGGCACCGGCTGCGTCGCGGCCGCCAAGCTCGCGGTCGACATGGTCAACGAGGCCGGCGGCATCAAGTCGCTCGGCGGCGCCAAGCTCAATCTGATCATTTCCGACGTGCAGAGCGACACCACGGTGACGCGCACCGAGACCGACCGCCTGATCACGGGCAACAAGCTTTCGGCAATCCACGGCTGCTACGCCAGCGCACTGACCCTGATCGCGAGCGAAGTCTGCGAGCGCGCCAGGGTGCCGATCATCACCGGCTCCAGCTCCGACCAGCTCAACAAGGGACGCAGCTACACGTTCACGCCGTTCGCGCGCGCCTCGCAATTCGCCAAGGCGCAGCTGCAGATGGCCAAGCTGGTCAGCGACCAGGCCAAGGTCGCGGTGATCTTCGAAAACACTGCGTTCGGCACCTCGACCTCGAACGGCCTGAAGGAGCAGGCGCCGGGCGAAGGCGTCGAGATCGTGATGTTCGAGCCTTATTCAGCCGGCTTCACCGATGCGAGCCCGCTGATCAACAAGGTCAAGGCCTCCGGCGCCAACACGCTGTTCTCGATCTCCTATCTCAACGACCTGATCCTGATCGTGCGCACCGTGAAGCAGGTCGGGCTCAACGTCGCCATCAACGGCGGCTCGGGCGGCTTCGTGATGCCGGACTTCTACAAGAATGTCGGTCAACTGGCCGAAGGCCTGCAAGGCGTGGCGCACTGGAACCACGACGTCAGCGACGAGGCACAGAAGGTCAACGTCGAGTTCAAGAAGCGCACCGGCGACTTCGCCTTCGAATATGCCGGCGGCCTGGTGGCGCAGACCTTCATGCTGGCCGACGCGCTGGAGCGCGCCGCCTCCGCCGATCCGAAGAAGGTGCGCGAAGCGCTCTCGACCCTCGACGTCTCCTCGGGCTATGCGGCGATGGCGCCGGGCGGCAAGGTGAAGTTCGGGCCCGACGGCAAGAACATCTACGGCAAGCCGGTCGGGGTGCAGTGGCAGAAGACCGACCTGGTCAGCGTCTTCCCCAAGGAAGACGCCCGCGCGCCGCTGATGAAGACCTAAGAACGGCGGTCGCCTCGCATGTGGGAGACACTGGCCCAGGCCGTCATCAACGGCCTGCTCATCGGCGGCATCTACGCGCTTGTCAGCATCGGCGTCACGCTGATCTTCGGCGTGGTCAAGATCGTCAACTTCGCCCAGGGCGAATTCGTGATGATCGGGATGTACATCTCGTTCTTCCTCGCCACCCAGTTCGGCATCGATCCGCTGGTTTCGCTGGTCGTCTCGATGCCGGTGCTGTTCCTGGCCGGCGTCCTGATCCAGCATTTCCTGATCCGCCGGGTGCTCGGGCCGAACGACATGCCGCAGATCTTCCTGACCTTTGCGCTGTCGCTGCTGCTGCTGAACCTCTCGCTGATGTTCTTCACCGCGAACTATCGCACCGTGCACACCTCCTATTCGGATGAGGCGCTGCATTTCGGCGGGCTCTATATTCCGGTGGCGAAACTGATCGCCTTCGGCGTCGCGATGGCGCTGAGCGGCCTGCTCTGGGTGTTCCTGCACACCACCGATCTCGGCAAGGCGATGCGCGCGGCGTCGCAGAACCGCGACGTTGCGATGCTGATGGGGATCAATCCCAACCGGGTGTTCGCGGTCGCCTTCGGCACCGCGCTGGCGCTCGCAGGCGCGGCCGGCTCGTTGCTGATGCCGTTCTATTCGGCCTATCCGTTCGTCGGTCAGGTGTTCGTGCTGATGGCGTTCGTCGCCGTGGTGATGGGCACGCTGGGAAATGTGATCGGCGCGCTGGTCGCGAGCCTGATGATGGGGGTCGCGGAATCGCTCGGCATCCAGTTCGTCGGCGCCGATTCCGGCCTGATCGTGGTGTTTGCGCTGCTGCTGCTGACGCTGGCCTTCAGGCCAAGCGGCCTCGGTGCCAGGAGGGGCCGCTGATGGAAACGCTCGCCAAGATGAAATGGCTGTGGCTTGCGCTGGCGGGCCTCGTCATGCTCGCTTTGCCCCACTTCGTCACCTCATCGTTTGCGATCGACATCTTCATCCGCATCCTGCTGTTCTCCTTCATCGGCGTCGCCTGGAACCTGATGGGCGGCTACGCCAAGCAACTCTCGCTCGGACACGCCGCCTATTTCGGGCTCGGTGCCTACACCTCCACGATCATGCAGGTGAACTACGGCATCTCGCCCTGGATCGGCATGATCGCCGGCGGCGTGGTGGCGATGCTGGCGAGCCTGCCGATCGGCTGGCTCTGCTTCCGCCTGCGCGGCCCGTATTTCACCATCGCGACCATCGCGACCGCGCAGGTGCTGATGCTGATCTTCCTCAAATTCCGCGACTTCGCCTGGGGCGCCGAGGGCACCACGATCCCGAACCTCGGCAGCGCGCCGCTGATGATGCAGTTCGAGGAGAAGTCGTCGTACTATTACGTGGTGCTCGGCCTGCTGGTCGTGGGGCTGTGGATCACCCATCTGATCGAGAAATCCTGGATGGGCTACTACCTCGTCGCGATCGGCGAGGACGAGGACGCGGCGGAGGCGATCGGCGTCAACGCACCGAAGATCAAGCGCGACATCTATCTGATCAGCGCCTTCCTGACCGCGCTCGCCGGCACCTTCTATACGCAATACATCTACTTCATCGATCCCGCGACCGCCTTTAGCTTCAACGTCTCGATCGAGGCCGCGCTGGTCTCGATCGTCGGCGGCATCGGCACGCTGTGGGGACCGGTGATCGGCACTGTGCTGCTGGAGACCACCTCGGCGCTGCTGCAGAGCTGGCTCGGCAGTTCGGTCGGCGGCATCCAGCTGACCGTGTACAGCCTGATCCTGATGGCCGTGATCCTGTGGCGGCCGACCGGGCTGATCGGCTTTGCCACCGACGTCTATCACCGCACCACCCGGCGCCAGCCGGCACGCGCCTGAGGGACGGCGATGGCTGAAGCATTGGTCATCAAGGGTCTCAGCAAGCGCTTCGGCGGCCTGCGCGCCGTGCAGGACGTCAGCTTCACGGTGCAGGAGAACGAGACGGTGGCGCTGATCGGGCCGAACGGCGCCGGCAAGACCACAAGCTTTCATCTGATCACCGGATTTCATCGTCCCGACTCCGGCTCGGTGCTGGCCTTCGGCCAGGAAGTCGTCGGCCTCAAGCCGCACGATGTCTGCGCGCTCGGCATGGCGCGCACCTTCCAGGTGGCAAAGCCGTTCGGCGCGATGACGGTGTTGGACAACGTGATGACCGGCGCCTTCCTGCGCGACCGCCACATCGCCGCCGCGCAAAAGAAGGCGCGCGAGGCGATCGAATTCGTCGGCCTCGGCGCCAGGGAGCAGACGCGGGCAAAAGACCTCACCACCATCGACCAGCGTCGGCTGGAGATGGCCCGCGCGCTGGCGACGCAGCCAAGGATCCTGCTGCTCGACGAGGTGATGGCCGGGCTCAACCCGGCCGAGATCGACCAGGCGGTGGCGTTGGTGAAGAAGCTCTCCGCCAGCGGCCTCACCATCGTGATCGTCGAGCACGTGATGCGCGCGATCATGGCGGTGGCACGCCACATCGTGGTGCTCGATCACGGTCAGAAGATCGCCGAGGGCGCGCCGAAGGAGATCGTGGAGAACCCGGAAGTGATCCGCGCCTATCTCGGCTCCTACGTGCATCCGCCGGCCCAGGGAGACGCACATGCTTGAGCTCTCCCGCGTCAGCGCCAGCTACGGCGCGGTGCCGGCCATCACCGATGTCAGCATCTCCATTGCCGAAGGTGAAGCCGTCGGCCTGCTGGGGGCCAACGGCGCCGGCAAGAGCACGACGCTGCGCGCCGTCTCCGGGCTGGTCAAACTGTTCGCCGGCAGGGTCACGTTCGACGGCGTCGATCTGGCCGCGCTGCCGCCCTACCGCATCCCGGAGCTCGGCATCGCGCACGTCCCGGAAGGGCGGCAGGTCTTTCCCGAAATGTCCGTGCAGGAGAACCTCGAGATCGGCGCCTACACGCCGAAGGCCAAGGCGGACCGCGCGCGCACGATGGAGCTGGTCTACAGCATCTTCCCCCGCCTCGCCGACCGCAGGAAGCAACTCGCCGGCACCATGAGCGGCGGCGAGCAGCAGATGGTCGCGGTCGGCCGCGGCCTGATGCTGAAGCCGCGGCTCTTGATGCTCGACGAGCCCTCGCTAGGGCTCGCGCCCGTCATGACCGACGTGACCTTCGAGAAGATCGGCGAGATCCACAAGATGGGCACCGCGATCCTCCTGGTCGAGCAGAATGTCAGCCGCGCGCTGTCGCTGGTGCAGCGCGCCTATGTGCTCGAAAGCGGCAATGTCATCATGCAGGGCTCGAGCGCCGAACTCGCCGACAACAAGCAGGTGCAGGCGGCGTATCTGGGGATTTGAGGCCGCCAGTCCCCCGTCATCCTAAGGCCGTAGGGTGGGCAAAGCGCAGCGTGCCCACCCTCACGAGCACGTCGTGGATGGTGGGCACGGCGCTCGCGCCTTTGCCCACCCTACGTCCTTCAGGTCACCACCGCCCGCTTCGGCTCGACGATCTCGAACATCCGCGGGAATTCATCCATCAGCGCCATCAGCTCCGCGAGCTGCATCGGGTCGCCGGTCACCTTGATCTTGCCTGCAGCGACCGCCTCCGGAAACGTGGTCAGCTTGGCGATGACTTCATCGAGCACGCCGCGCGCGAGCGTAAAGCCGGCCTGCGCATCGGAAGCCTGCGCGCCCTTCACATAGGTCAGCGCCGAGTTCTCCAGATTGAGGATGAAGCTTTCGCCGGTATCGGTAAAATTCCAGTTCAGCACGATGCGCTCGCCTTCGGCCTTGGGGCCATTGAGGCGGATGCCGAGCACGTCCCAGAGCTGCTCGGTGCGCAGCGCAGCCAGCGTCTCGCGCGGCATCGGGGAGCGCGGCGGCGTCTTCGGCATGCCCTGTCGCAACTCCTGGGCGCCGAACAGATAGGCGTTGCGCCAGGTCGAGCTTTCCGAGGCGTAGCCGAGCTGCTCGAACGTATCGGCCAGCAACGCGCGCACCGCCTGGTTGTCAGGCTCGGCAAACACCAGATGGCTCAGCGCCTGCGCCACGAAGCGGAATTCGCCCTTGGCGAAATCCGCAGTAGCCCGCTTCAGGATCGCATCCGCCCCGCCCATGTACTCGACATACTTTTTCCCGGCCTCGACCGGCGGCAATGGATCGAGGTTGACCGGATTGGCGTCGTACCAGCCGAGATATTTCTGGTAGATCGCCTTCACATTGTGCCGGATATGGCCGTAATAGCCGCGGCCGTGCCAGGCGCCCTCGAGGCTCTGCGGCAGCCGGATCGCCTCGGCGATCTCAGCGGCGTTGAGCCCGTGGTTCATCAGCCGAATGGTCTGGTCATGCGCGTATTTGTAGAGGTCGCGCTGCTGGCGGATCATGGTATCGATCCGCTCCCTGCCCCACACCGGCCAGTGATGCTGGCCGCACATCGCCTCGGCCCTGCCGCCCCACATCTGCAGGGCTTCGCCGAGATATTTCGACCAGGCCAGCGCATCACGGACGTCGGCGCCGCGGAACGGCAGCAGATTGTGGAAGTTGTGCGTGCAGTTCTCCGCGAGGTTCAACAGCCTGTAGCGCGGGATGAAGAAATGCATCTCCGCCGGCGCCTCGCTGTTCGGCGCCATCTGGAATTCGAATTCGACGCCGTCGATCACCCTGACGTCGCCGGTCGCGACGATCAGATCGGTCGGCCGCAACAGCGCCACGCCGCCGGCCGCCATGGTCTTGCCGAGCCCGCAATCGACGTGGCCACGCACGCCCTTGGCGAGGAACGGGCCGAACTGGTACTGCGCGCGACGCAGCATCGCGGGCCCTGCGATGATGTTCTCCGAGACCGCGTGCTCCATGAAGAAGTTCGGCGCGATGACCGGCACGCCGGCCGCCAGCATCGCGTCATCGACCACGCCGCGCGCGCCGCCCCAATGGTCGGTGTGGGTGTGGGAGAAGATCACGGCGACGACCGGCTTCCTGCCGCGATGCTCGAAGTACAGCTCCATTGCGGCCCGCGCGCCCTCGATCGAGGTCAGCGTGTCGACCACGATGACACCCGTGTCGCCTTCGATCAGCGTCATGTTGGCGATGTCGAGCCCGCGCACCTGGTAGACGGCCGGCACTACCTCGAACAGGCCATGATGCATGTTGAGCCGCGACTGCCGCCACAGGCTGGGATCGACCGTCGGCGGCGCGGTCTCCTCCGACAAGAAGCCGTAAGGCTCGAGGCTCCAGACCGTCCGGCCCTGCGCGGAGCTGATCTTCGCGTTCTCGATGGTGCCGAGGAAGCCGCGCGCGGCGTCGTCGAAATCACGCGTGTCGGAGAACGGCAGCGCCTGCAGCGTGGCCTGGTGCCGGGCGGTCACCGACGGGGACGCTGGCTTCGGCGCCTGATGTGACATGTCGCTGCTTGTCATCGCTTTTCTCCCTCACGCAACGGGTCGCTGCGCTCAGCGAAACTGCACGCCTTCGAACTGGCCGCTGCGGCGCCAGCCGTCGATATATTTGAAGTAGGCGGAGGCGCCCGCGGGATAGCCGACGTTGAGCCGCGCGGCCGGACCCGGCTCCCGTCCCTCATTGTTGTAGTAGCCCGGCGTGCAATCGGGGCCGCCGATCATGCGGCCGACGCTGGTGAGCAGCAATTCGACCCAGCGATCCTCGGCCTCCTTGGCAACCTCGATTTCCTTGAAGCCGTTGGCCTGCGCGTGGCCGACCAGCAGCGCGATGGTTCGCGCGGCCTCGGTCAGATTGTGCGGCACGTTGGAGATCAAATTGGCGCCCTGCGTCGGTTGCACGAAGAACACGTTGGGGAATCCATGCACATGGATGCCGTGCTTGGTGCGCATGCCCTCGGACCAATAGTCCGACAGCTTGACGCCGCCGCGGCCGGTCAGGTCGAACCCGGCGCGGCGCTTGTATTCGGTGCCGACCTCGAAGCCCGAAGCGTAGATGATGCAGTCGAGCGGATATTCCTTCCCCGCGACGACAATTCCGTTCGCGGTGATCTCTTCGACGCCCTTGCCATCGGTGTCGACCAGATGTGTACCGGGCGTGTTGAACGCCTGAAGATACGCATCGTGGAAACACGGCCGCTTGCAGAGCTGGCCGTACCACGCCTTGAGTTTCCCGGCCGTCTCGCGATCGCGAACGATGCCGTCGACGCGGTTGCGGATTTCTTCCATCTTCTCGAAGTCGGAATCCTCGAAGGCCGCCCGCATGTTCTCCACGGTCCGCTGCTCGCGCGGCAGCAGCATCACCTTGGCGCGGATCCGCTTCGACAGATCGGTCCAGCCGTCCTGCACCAGGTCTTCCTCGGCCGAGCCGCCAGCCTGATTGGCGGTGAAATTCTCCAACCAGCGCAGCTGCCAGCCGGGCGTTGCGATGTCGGCGAACCAGCTGGGATCGATCGGTGCATTGGCGCGCACATCGACCGAAGACGGCGTGCGCTGAAACACGTAGAGCTCCTTGGCCGCGCGCGCCAAATGGGGAATGCACTGCACCGAGGTCGCGCCGGTGCCGATGATGCCGATCCGCTTGTCGGCCAGTCTGTCCATCGGCGCGCCCCGGGGATCGTCTCCGGTGTAGTCGTAATCCCAGCGGCTGGTGTGGAACGAGTGCCCTTTGAAATTCTCGATGCCGGCAATGCCGGGCAGTTTCGGCACATGCAGCGGTCCGGTACCGATGCCGACATATTGTGCGGTGAAGGCGTCGCCCCTGGTGGTGCGGATCATCCAGCGCGACTGCGCCTCGTCCCAGTCGAGGCTCGTCACTTCGGTATGAAACACCGCGTTGCCGTAGAGGCCGAAATGTTTGCCGATGCGCTGGCAATGCGCCAGGATCTCCGGCGCATGCGCGTATTTCTCCGACGGCATGTGGCCGGTCTCCTCCAGCAGCGGCATGTAGACCATCGAGGCCGTGTCGCACTGCGCGCCGGGATAGCGATTCCAGTACCAGGTGCCGCCGAAATCGCCGCCCTTCTCGACGATGCGGACATCCTTGATGCCCACCTCCGTCAGCCGCGCGGCGGTAGCAAGCCCGGCGAAGCCGCCGCCGATGAAGGCGAAGCTGACATGGTCGGTCTTCGGCGCCCGCGCCGTGACCGGCGTGTAGGGATCGTCGAGATAATGCGCCAGCTGGCCCTTGATCTGGAGATACTGGTCGTTGCCGTCGGCGCGCAGCCGCTTATTTCGTTCCGCGAGATATTTCTGACGCAGCCGCTCCTTGTCGATCGCGACAGGCTTCGCGTCCCGGGACTGGTCGGTCATCGTCATCGGTGGGCGCCTCGCTGAAGGATTCTCTTATCGTTGGTCGACGGCAGCTAAGCCGACATCGACACGATTAGCAAATCCAGGCGGTCCGCGCATCCTCGCGATCAGGATTGCCAACCGATGCGGTCAACCGGTCACTTCTTCACCTTGCTCGCATCCATCTTGATGCTGCCGTCGAGCATCTTGGTCGAGAACGCCGTGGTGACGTCGAACGGTTTTTCCATGCCGAGATAGGTCTGCACCAGCTCGTAATCCTTCTTCATCCGCTCGCCATCGATCCAGCCGAGCGCCTTGGAGGTGGTGAACTCGTCGGTCATCAGATATTTGATCCGCTCCCACTGCCGCTGCTGGTTCTCCTTGTCGAGCCCGGAGACCTGATCGAGCAGCGCCTTCAGGCACGGCGCGGCGTCGGCAACGCAGGCGGCATAGGCCTTCTGCGTGATCCGCACGAACTCCTCGACCAGCTTCGGGTTCTTGGCCAGGTAGGCGCCGTTGACGATCAGCGAGTTGCCGTAGGGGTTGAGGCCGATGTCCTTCCAGTTGAGGTAACCGAGGTCGCTGCCGAACTCGATCACCTTGAGATCGTGCTCATTGTAGAAGTCGCTGATGATGTCGACGGTATGGCTCTTCAGCGCCGCGATCTTGGCGGTCGGACCGACATTCACGAAGGTCACGGAATCAGGCGCAAGGCCGGCGGCCTTCGCGAAGGCCGGCCACATCACCCGCGAGGCATCGCCGGGCGGGTTGCCGATCCTGTGGCCGGCAAAATCCTTCGGCCCGTTCACGCCGTAGCTCTTCAGCCAGTAGAAGGTCTGGCCGGTGTTGGCGTAGATGCTCATCAGCGCCACGTCGTCCGCGCCCTTGCTCTTGGCCACCAGCATGGTCGCGAGATCGGCGATGCCGAACGGCGAGCCGCCGGAGCCGACCTTCAGGGCCGAGACGCCGGAGCCCTTGCCGACTTCGATGGTGAGATCGATGCCGGCCTTCTCGTACCAGCCCTGCGCCTTGGCGTAGTAGAACGGCGAATGGTCCGCGGTCGGCGTCCAGTTCAGGATCAGATTGACCGCCTCGCCGGCGACGCACGGCCCCGCCGTCATCGCCAGCGCGATCGCGGCAGCCGCGGCTCTCAAACCCCTCATGATCAGCTCCTCATATCGCGAGGCGGGCCTTGTCGTTGCGCGTCCCCGACGCTACCAATGCAACAGAGGACGACACGCGTTGTCAACTGTCTGGTTGGAAATGCCCCGGAAGAGAACGGACGACACAAGGCCGCAGCGGCGCGACCCTGCCGCGACGCAACGGAAGCTCCTGACGGCCGCGCGGCGCGAGTTCGCGCGGAATGGCCTGGCCGGCGCCCGGGTCGACGAGATCGCGGCCCGCGCCGGCGTCAACAAGCAGCTTGTCTACCACTATTTCGGCGACAAGGACGCGCTCTACCTCGCCGTGCTCGAATGGGTCTATGAGGAGATCCGGGCCCAGGAGCGCAAGCTCAATCTCGAGGGCCTGCCGCCCGAGAAGGCGATCAAGACGCTGATCGAGGCCTCGTTCGACCATCTCGACGCCCATCCAGATTTCATCGTGCTGCTGAACGACGAGAACCGCGGCGGCGCGCGCCATGTGCGCGGCTCCCGCAAGCTCGAGGCGATGCATTCGCCGCTGGTCAGCATGGTCTCGACGATCCTGGCCGAGGGCGTCCGCGCCGGAACCTTCCGCAAGGGCGTCAACCCCGTGCACCTCTATATCTCGATCGCCGGCCTGAGCTATTTCTTCTTCTCCAACACCCCGACGCTGTCGGCGATCTTCGGCAAGGACCTCTCCAGCGCCGTCGCGAAGCGCGCGCGACGCAAGCACGTCGTCGACCTCGTGATGCAATCGCTGCGGCCGTAGTCCATTACGGCGTAGATGTAGTCGAAGGCCGCGCCACATGCTCGCTGTCGTCCCGGCCTTGAGCCGGGACCCATAACCACGAATGGGAGTTGGTTTGCACTGTTGGGGCCGCAGTCCTTGGAACAACGCCTCCTCGTGGTTATGGGTCCCTGCTTTCGCAGGGACGACACCGCGACTTTGGAGCAACCTACAATAATCAACCAGATGGTTGAAAGTTGCCGCAGGCCGAGCTAGCCTCGCTCGGCGCCGACGGAACAGGCGCAGCCACGGAGTATCCAGGTGTCCACCGACGGCGGACGATCGACCCGAACGATCGCGATCATCCTGATCGTTCATCTCGCCGTGATCCTGCTCTGGCAGGTCGCCGTCGATGCCTTCCATATCCCGAAGTTCATCCTGCCCTCTCCGCTCGCGACCATCGCCACATTGGGCGCCGCCAAATACGCCTGGCTGCCGAACCTGCTGGTGACGGCGGCCGAAATCCTCGGCGGCTTCTGTCTCGGCGCGCTGGTCGGTGTCGCGCTGGCCGTGGTGTTCAGCTGGGCGCCGCTGGTCAGCGTGGTGCTGCTGCCGCTGTTCGTCACCCTCAACATGATCCCGAAGGTCGCGCTGGGACCGCTGTTCATCGTCTGGTTCAGCTACGGCATCCTGCCGAATATCCTGATCGCGTTCTCGATCTGCTTCTTCCCGATTCTTTTGACCACCGCGCGGGGCTTGAGCGAGGTCGAGCCCGATCTGCTCGATCTCGTCAAGTCGCTGCGCGGCTCGCGCTGGACGCTGTTCCGGAAGATCCAGCTGCCGGGCTCGCTGCCTTACGTGTTCTCCGGGATGAAGGTCGGCGCGATCCTCGCCGTGGCCGGCGCCATCGTCGGTGAGTTCATCGCCTCCGAGCGCGGGCTCGGTTATTTGATGATCCAGGTGCAGTCCTCGCTCGATACGCCGGCGATGGTGATGGCCGTGGTGCTGCTCACTTTGCTCGGCGTCGCCCTCTACGGCCTCGTGCTCGGCCTCGAACGGCTGTTCGTGGTCCGCGACGTCAGGCTGCAATAACAAGGACAAGTCATGCTGCTCAGCCGCGACACCCTTCCTGATGCGATCCCCGATATCGCAGCGCTCGACGAATTGCTGTGCCGGCCGAGCCAGGCGCTGATCGACGATCTCGGCAAGGTCGACGGCGACATCATGATCCTCGGCGTCGCCGGCAAGATGGGCCCGACCCTGGCGGCCCTCGCCAAGCGCGCGCTGCCCGATCGTCGCGTGATCGGCGTCGCGCGCTTCAGCGACGCGAGCGTCAAGGGCTGGCTCGAGGCGCGCGGCATCGAGACCATCAACTGCGACCTGCTGGACGCGGTCGCGATCGAGGCACTGCCGAAGAGCCCCAATGTCATCTTCATGGCCGGCCGCAAGTTCGGCGCCGAGGGCGATCTGTCGCTGACCTGGGCGATGAATGCCCATGTGCCGGCCCTCGTCGCGCAGGCCTTTACCAAGTCCAGAATCGTCGCGTTCTCGACCGGCTGCGTCTATCCCTTCGTGCCGACCGACGGCAAAGGCTCCGACGAGGGCATGGCGCCGAACCCGCCCGGCGAATACGCGCAGTCGTGCGTCGGGCGCGAGCGGATGTTCGAATATTTCTCCCGCAAATTCTCCACGCCCGGCCGTCTGTTCCGGCTCAATTATGCGATCGACATGCGCTACGGCGTGCTGCATGACATCGCCTCCAAGGTGCTGACCGGCAAACCGATCGATGTCAGCCTTGGCCATGTCAATTTCATCTGGCAGGGCGACGCGGCCGCGCAGGCGCTGCGCTGTCTCGCGCATTGCGACACGCCGACCTCGCCGATCAATGTCAGCGGCCACGAGATCCTCGCGGTGCGCGACCTCGCTGCTAAATTCGGCCAGCGCTTCGGCCGCGCGCCGCTGATCGTGGGCAAGGAGGAGCCGACCGCGTGGCTCACCAACACGTCGCAAGCGCTCAAACTGTTCGGCCTGCCGATCGTCGACACCGATCAGCTCATTACGTGGACTGCCGACTGGGTGGCGCGGTCGATGCCGAGCCTCGGCAAGCCCACCAAATACGAGGTGCGCGATGGCCGTTACTGACGGGCCGGCGATCGTCGAGCTCGGGATCGATGACGCGCCGGCGGCACTGCTGCTGTCGACCGAGGCGCATTGGAACCAGAACGAGGCCGACTGGCGCTTTTTCCTTGAGCACGGCATCGTGTTCGGCATCCGTGACGGTGACCACCTGATCGCGACCGCAGCGCTGTTGCCGTATTCCGACGGCAACGCATGGATCAGCATGGTGCTGGTAACCGCAAGCCGGCAACGGCGCGGCCTCGCGACCCGACTGGTCGATGCCTGCCTCGCGGCTGCGCGCAGGCTGGACCTGACGACGTGGCTCGACGCGACGCCGGCCGGGGCTGCCGTGTACGGACCGCTCGGCTTCACGCCGACGTTCGAGTTGCGGCGGCTTCGCCTGATCAATCCTTCGCAAGCCCCGCGTGCGGAAGTGAGGGCGGGAAGTCCGAATGAATTGATCGCGCGCGACCGCGCCGCGTACGGCTTTGCGCGCGACGCGCTGCTGCACGAGTTCTGCGATCGCCCCCGATCGCGTCTCGCTTCCGATGGTGGTGTCATCGCGTTGGTTCGCGACGGCCGCGTCGCGCGCCATATCGGCCCGTTGTACGCCGACAACGCCGCGAGCGCGCTGGCGCTGGTCGACGCGATCGCAGGGTCAGAGACGCGACCGCTGATCGTCGATGCCGTGCAGTCGCAGGCCGACTTCGTCAGAGGCCTGACCGCGGCGGGCTGGACCATCGAGCGACCGTTCCAGCGGATGCGGTTCGGCCCGCGGACCGCACCGGGCGCGGAATTGCCCTTCGCCGTCGCCGGCCCGGAATTTGGATAGGACACGCCATGCACCATAGCGAGATCAAGCCCGAGATACGCAAGCTGATCGCCGACGGCACCGTGCTGCCCGCGCATCCGCTGGCGCTCGATGCCAACCGCCGGCTTGACGCGAAGCATCAGCGCGCGCTGACGCGCTACTACATCGACGCCGGTTCCGGCGGTCTCGCCGTCGGTGTCCACACCACCCAGTTCGCGATCCGCGACGTCGGCCTGTACAAGCCGGTGCTGGAATTGGCCACCGAAACGGCCACCGCATGGACGAAACGACCGCTCGCGATGGTCGCGGGCCTCGCCGGCCCGACCAGCCAGGCCGTTGCCGAGGCGAAGATCGCCCGCGGCATCGGCTATCACGCCGGCCTGCTCAGTCTCGCCGCGATGAAATCGGCGTCCGAGGACGAGATCATCGCGCATTGCGTGTCGGTGGCGCGGGAGATTCCGCTGGTCGGCTTCTATCTGCAGCCGGCGGTCGGCGGCGTGATCCTCAGTGCCGATTTCTGGCGGCGCTTTGCCGCAATCGATAACGTCATCGCGATCAAGATCGCGCCGTTCAACCGCTATCGCACGCTCGACGTGCTGCGCGGCGTCGCGGCGGCCGGCGCGCTCGACCGCGTCGCGCTTTATACCGGCAATGACGACCATATCCTGCTCGACCTCACCCTTCCGTTCGACCTGCGCGACAACGGCGTCACCACGCGGACCTATTTCAAGGGCGGCCTGCTCGGCCACTGGTCGGTGTGGACCGCGAGCGCGATCAGGCAGTTCGAGATGTGCAAGGCGGCCCGCCACAAGGAGACCGTGCCGGCCGACCTGCTTGCGCTCGACGCCCGCGTCACCGATTGCAACAGCGCCCTCTTCGACGTCGCCAACAATTTCCACGGCTGTATCGCCGGCTGTCACGAGATCCTCCGCCGCCAGGGGTTGATGCAGGGAATCTGGTGTCTCGATCCCAATGAGGGCCTCAGCCCCGGCCAGATGGCCGAGATCGACCGCGTCTGCCGCGCGCATGCCGATCTCTCGGACGACGCGTTCGTCGCCGAGAATTTGCAGAAATGGCTGGCATGACGGGCGAGCCCTTCATCAGCCTGCGCAACGTCCGCAAGGTCTACCGGTCCAAAGGCGCCGAATTCCTCGCGGTGTCCGACGTCACGATGGACGTGCAGGAAGGCGAGCTGGTGTCGCTGGTTGGCCCGTCCGGCTGCGGCAAGACCACGGTGCTGAAGATTTTGGCCGGCCTGCACGCTGCCGATGGCGGCACGGTGAAGATCGGCAACGCCACCACGCCGTTCAATCCCGCGCGCGACATCGGCATGGTGTTCCAGCAGGCGCTGCTGCTGAAGTGGCGCACCATCCTCGACAACGTGCTGCTGCCCGCCGAGATCGTCGGCCTGCCGATGAAGGCGGCGCGGGAGCGTGCGCGCGACCTGCTCAGGCTGGTCGGGCTCGCCGGCTATGAGGACAAATATCCGCAGCAGCTCTCCGGCGGCATGCAGCAGCGCACGGCGATTGCGCGCGCCTTCGTCCATGATCCGAAGCTGATCCTGATGGACGAGCCGTTCGGCGCGCTGGATGCACTGACCCGCGAGCAGATGAATCTTGAGATGCTGCGGATCTGGCGCGAGAGCGGCAAGACCATCATCTTCGTCACCCACTCGATCCAGGAGGCCGTATTCCTGGCCTCGCATTGCGCCGTGCTGACGGCGGGTCCGGCCAGGATGGCCGAGTACTTCCCGATCGAGCTGCCCTTTCCGCGCGACTTGCCGATCAAGACCACTGACGCGTTCGGTGCCTATGCGCGGCGAATCTATGCGCGCCTGGGATTGAGTACCTAGCAAGTCCGGATCATGCCCTATTCATGCGACACCGACCCGCTGTCGCGATAGGCCCACAGGCATTCGCGCGGCAGCGAGACCGGGACCTCGACGCCGACCTGGTGGCGCGCGGCGGTGCCGAGTTCGACCGCCTCCAGCCGTTTGCCGAACAGCTCGATGCCATAGGCGGTCTGGGTGCCCTGATAGCGGCGGTCCACCACCTTTGCCGCGAAGGTGTTGGCGCCATCGCTCCCGCCGATCGCGATGTTCTCCGGTCGCAGCGCGACGCGCACCTTCTCGTCGGGCGCAAGCGCATGGAACAGCGCGACCTCGCCTTGACGGCCATCGCCGAAATCGACCACGCCATAATCGCCGTTGCACGCCACCAGCGTACCGGCGAGCTCGTTGGTGGCGCCGGTGAAATTGGCGACGAACAGATCCGCCGGGCGATTGTAGATCGCGTCGGGCGTGTCCATCTGCAACAGCTTGCCGTCGCGCATCACGCCGATGCGGTCGCCGAGCACGACCGCCTCGGCCTGGTCATGGGTGACGTAGAGTGCGGTCATGCCGGTCTGCTTGAGGATGACGCGGAGATCGTCGCGCAGCCGCAACCGCAATTTGGCGTCGAGATTCGACAGCGGCTCATCGAGCAGCAGCAATTGCGGCCGGTACACCATGCTGCGCGCCAGCGCGACGCGCTGCATCTGGCCACCCGACAGCGCAACCACCGGACGGTCGCCATATTCGGATAGCCCGACCAGCGCGAGCGCCTCCTCCACCATGCGACCGGCGTCCGTGCGGCTGATCTTGCGGTGCTTCAACGGATAGACCACGTTCTGCCGCACCGTCATGTGCGGCCACACCGCATAGGACTGGAACACCATGCCGAGATTGCGCGCACGCGGCGGCACCAGAATGCCACGCGAAGGCTGCGACACCACGCGACCGGCGATCGCGATCTCGCCGCCGGTCGGATGCTCCAGCCCGGCGACGCAGCGCAAGGTCGTGGTCTTGCCGCAGCCGGAAGGGCCGAGCAGCACCACGATCTCGCCGGCCGGCACCGTGAAGCTGACACCGTCGATCGCCGGGCGGCCGATCGCAAACTGTTTTCTGAGCTCGGTGACCTCGAGCGTCGCCGTCATTCCCGCACCGCCCCTACTGCCGATAGCCGAACGTCTTGTCCCAGTCCGCGACCCATGCCGCGTGCAGCTTCACGTACTGGTCGAAATTCGGATACCAGAGCTTGACCGTCTTGGGATCGAAGCCCACCGGAAACGCCGGCGGCTCCTTCAGCGACGTGAGGTTGCCGAACTCCTTGATCATGAACCCCTGGCCTTCCTTGGACAGGCACCAGTTCAGGAACAGCTTGGCCGCGTTCGGATGCGCGGCGGTCTTGGGAATGCCGGTGGCGTAAGGATTGACCGGCGATCCCTCCGGCGGAAAGAAGATCTCGATCGGCGCACCGTCCTTCTGCTTCTGGTAGATCACGTTGTAGAGCAGCGGGCCCATTGCGATCTCGCCACGGACCAGCGCGTCGGCCATCGGCGCGCCCGAGGGATAGAGCACCGGATGGGTCGCGGCCTGCTTGGCCCAGTAGTCCTCGCCGAGCACCTGGCGCTCGAACATGATCCGGGTCCAGGTGGTGCCGCCGGACTGTGCGAACACCTGGCCGGTCAGCTTGTCGTATTCCGGCTTGGTCAGGTCCATCCAGCTCTTCGGCGGGTTCTTCACCAGTTCGGTGTTGTAGGCGATCGACCAGGCGATCGTCGCGCGCGGCCAGAACTTTGGCGAGATCAGCGCGTCCTTGCTGTAGTCGGCCGCGTTCGGCGGCGCATAGTCCTGGAACAGATCTTCCAGCGGCTGCATCAGCGCGCGGTCGGAATGATCGACGATGTCGGCGATCAGCTTGCCGGCGGCGGCCTCGGTCTTCACCCGCGTGATGAGCTGGCCGCCGGGGGCGCGGACCATCTCGACCTCGATGCCGGGAAAGCGCTTGTTGAAGGCCTTGATCACCTGCTGCTCGATCTCGGCATAGTTCGCGGTGTAGAAGACGAGCTTGCCTTCGGCCTTGGCCGCGGCGACGAGCTCGGGCGAGCCGAACTCGTCGGCCCGCGCGCGCGGCGCCAACGCGACTGTCGCAGCACTCGCCAAGGCCAATCTGGTGAAGGTTCGTCTATCCATCGTCAATCCTCCCCTCGCTTGTTGTTATCCGGTCCGCGCCACGTTGCGCTGCGCGGCGCCGCGCGACAGCCAGTTGGCGCCGCCGATCAGGACGCCGAGCAGCACGGTCTGCACCAGGCTGAAGGCGGCGGTCTTGCCGACATTGCCGCCCTCGTAATAGTCGAGCAGCAACACCGACATCACCATGGTGTTGCTGGTGTAAAGGAACAGCGACGAGCCGAGCTCGCGGATCGCCAGCACAAACAGCAGCGTCATCGACGCCAGCACACCCGGCCGCGCCAGCGGCAGCACGATCGTCATGATGGTCGAGAGCATACCCCTGCCGCAGACCCAGGCGGCCTCCTCGAGCTCTCGATGGATCTGCAGGAACGAGGTCGACAGCGCCTTCACGGTGTCGGGCATGAAGCGCGCGATGAAGGCGAGCGCCAGGATCCAGATCGTGCCGTAGAGCCCGCCGGGCACGCCGATCCAGGCCCAGAGATAGGCGACGCCGACCACGAGCCCGGGAATGGCGACCGGCACGGTCGAGATCAAATCGATGGTGCGGCGTCCGGGGACGCGGGTGCGATGGATGGTGTAGCCGATCGCAAACGCCAGCGCGCCGCCGACAACGGCCGTGATGATGCCGACCTCGAGGGCGTTGTAGATCGACTTCAGTGTCAGCGGGTTGTCGAAAATGCTCTGGAAATGCATCAGCGAATATTGCCGCATGTCGAACAGGCTGGCGACGTCGCGGATGAACATGAATTTTCGGAACGCCGCCACGATCATCGCCAGCGACGGCAGCACCACGACGACGAGGAGATAGACCACGCCGAGCGCGAAGGTGAGCCAGCGCCACGGCCCGAGATCGAGGCTGCGCGGACGGAACGCCTTGCCGGCGACCGTCGTGTAGCTGCGCCCGCTCAGCACCCGCTGTTGCAGATAGACCAGGAGCCCCGTCACCACCATCAGCAGGATCGCGACCGCGGCCGCGGTGTTGTAGAGCGGCGGCGACCAGTTGGTGAGCTTGAAGATATAGGTGGTGAGCACGTTGATGTTGGTCGGCGCGCCCAGCACCGCGGGGATGCCGTAGATGCCGAGCATCACGATGAACGACAGCAGCATGCCCGAGACGATCGCCGGCATGATCAGCGGGAACGTCACCGTGAACAGGGTCGCGAACGCGCTGGCGCCGGAAATCTCCGCGGCCTCCTCCAGGCTCGGGTCCATGTTGCGTAGCGCGGACGAGGTGAACATGTAGACGTAGGGCGCGTAGTAGATGCCGAACACGAACACCAGGCCCCACATCGAATAGAGATCGACGCGGAAGTCGGAGCCCATCCACTTGAACACCGTGTTGATCAGCCCGGTCTTCGGTGAGCCGAGGATCGCCCAGGCCACGCCCGCCACCAGCGGCGGGGCGAACAGCGGCAGGATGCTGGCGGCGGCGATGAAGCCCTTGAACGGCGTGTTGGTGCGCACGACGATCCATGAGAACAACAGCCCGATCGCGACCGCGATCGCAGTCCCTCCGCCGCAGGCGAGCAGCGTGTTGAGCAGGGCATCGCCGACATTGGGATTGGCGAGCACGGTGAGGAAGTTCGCGACCGAGAGGTGGCTCAGGCTGCGCGTCAGGCCGTCGACCACCGGATTGGTATCGGTGAGCGCGCCGAGCAGCAGCATGATGACGGGATAGACGACCAGGAACGCCAGGATCACCAGCAGCGAGGCAACCCAGAGGCCGGTGAACGCACGGCGACGCACGCCATCGCTGGCGCCACGGATAACCTCGCTGCGCCGGTCGGCCTGTCCGTGCAATGCGCTTCCCCTTTGCCGCCCATTCTGACGTGGCGGCCAGCTTGTATACCAAGGGTAATCGATCGCGACGATGAAGCAAGCTATCCGAAAGTCGCCCGCGTGCGGTTGTGTGACACGCCGACGACCAGATCCGTTGTCGTCCTGGCGAAGGCCAGGACAACGCGGGGTCTTGCGCACGGCTCTCACCACATCGTCGTCCCGGCGCAGGCCGGGACCCGTTACCACAGGGTGGAGTCGTCGAAGTGAGCTGTGGCCCCAGCGTCGCGCAATAATGACCTTCGGTGGTTATGGGTCCCGGCCTGCGCCGGGACGACACTGAATATGTTGCGGTATCGGGGACATATGTTCGTATTCTCGCGACATGAATTGCCCGAGTCTTGCTGTTCGTTCCGCCGCTCTGAGAACAGAGGGCGCAGGGAAAGCCGGGTGCCGATTGCACCCATGGGTCCCGTGCAACAAAAAGCACGGGAGTAGGACCACAGGTGTAACCGGGAACAACCCGGCTTTCCCTGCGCGATGGGTTACGGCTTATACGTGCTCGCCCCGGCGAGACTGGGCTTTTGTGTCACCGTCGCCAGCGATCTCTCACTGGGAGACATCTACCACTAGGACGTCAGGCCTGCACGATTTCGCCGTTCGCCTCGCGTGCTGTCGTCACTGACACGCTCGGCGTCCACCGCATCTCACACCGCGTCTGTGACGATGCGCAGCGCCCCTCGATCGGGTGAGACGCAGACATTAAACATCTGAGTTGGGGTCCACGTCAAGAGAGAATTCCGAAAAAACGAAGCGTCGTCATTCTGGGGCGCGCCTCTTGACGCGAACCCGGAATGACAGGGATGACGGGGCCCAGCCGCATCGCATACGCAGCATGCAGCGGAACGGCTGGGGAAGGCCGAGCTGACGGTGTACATGGCGGCCTGGAGACACTTTCAGGCATGCTCGACAAGACCCCGATCGCCGCCGCAACCTCGGCGCCAACATCCGATGGATTGCCTTGGGAACGGCGACGCTGGGCGGTGGCCGCGATCTTCACCGCGCTGGCGATGGCCTCGCTCGATACGGCGATCGCCAACATCGCGCTGCCGGCGATCGCCAACGATCTGCATGTCAGCCCCGCCGAAGTGGTATGGGTCGTCAACGTCTATCAGATCGCGCTGGTCGCCACCCTGTTGCCGCTCGGCGCACTCGGCGAGATCGTCGGCCACCAGCGGATCTATCTGTGCGGCCTGCTGCTGTTCACGGTGGCGTCACTCGGCTGTGCGCTGGCCTGGTCGCTGCCGAGCCTGCTGGTGGCGCGTACGTTGCAGGGGCTCGGCGCCAGCGGGCTGATGAGCGTCAACACCGCGCTGGTGCGTTTCGTCTATCCGAGCCGGATGCACGGCCGCGGCTTCGGCCACAACGCGCTGGTCGTCGCGACCGCCTTCACGCTGGGGCCGACGATCGCCTCGGGCATCCTCGCGCTCGGCCCATGGCCCTGGCTGTTCGCCGTCAATATCCCGTTCGGCGTGATCGCGCTCCTGATCGGCCTGAAGACGCTGCCGTCGACGCCGCGCGCCACCCACTCGTTCGACTTCCTCGGCGCGGCGCTGACCTCGGCCTGCCTCGGCCTCTTCATCATCGGCATCGGCAGCGCCGCGCACAAGGCGGCGCCGGCGCTCGTCATCGCCGAACTGGTCGGCGCGCTGCTGTTCGGCTGGATCCTGACCCGGCGGCATGCCGATCATCCGGCGCCGATGCTGCCGATCGACCTGTTCCGGCGGCCGGTGTTCGCGCTCTCCGCCGCCACCGCGGTCTGCTCATTCGCCGTGCAAGGGCTCGGCTTCGTCTCGCTGCCGTTCTACTTCGAGGACATATTGCATCGCTCTCAGGTCGAGACCGGCTTCTTCATGACGCCCTGGCCGCTGGTGGTCGCCTTCATGGCGCCGATCGGCGGGCGGCTGTCGGATCGCTATCCGGCCGGCATCCTCGGCGGCATCGGCATGCTGCTGCTCGGGATCGGCATGGTGCTGCTGGCGACCCTGCCGGCCGAGCCCAGCGTCGCCAACATCGTCTGGCGCACCATGATCTGCGGCTTCGGATTCGGCTTCTTCCAGACCCCCAACATGAAGGCGATCATGTCGAGCGCTCCGCCGCATCGGAGCGGCAGCGCCAGCGGCATCGTCGCAACCGCCCGGCTGGTGGGACAGACCACCGGTGCCGCGCTCGCCGCGCTGTGCTTTGCGCTGGCCGACCGCGAAGGCGCGACGGTGGCACTGGCGCTGGGTGCCGGCTTTGCCGCGCTCGGCGCCGTCATGAGCTTCCTGCGGCTGGTGGTCGCCTCGCCGAAAAAAGCATGACAGGCATGTGGCGCGGGATGCTGCGGCTCAACACCGCAGCATCACCTTTCTTGCGCGCTGCAAACGCATTTTCTTGATTTGAACCGTTCCAGTTTCGAGGCCAACATCGCGCTGAAGTCCAATCGGAGGATTGGACCATTCAGGGGAAAGCGATGGCAAACCTCAAGATCAACGGCAAGACAATCAATGTGGATGTCGAGGACGACACGCCGCTGCTGTGGGCGATACGTGAAAATATTGGACTGACCGGGACCAAATATGGCTGCGGCATCGCGCAGTGCGGCGCCTGCACCGTGCATGTCGACGGCGTCGCGATGCGCTCCTGCGGCGTCACGGTCAGTGAGGCCGCCGGCAAGGAGATCACCACGATCGAAGGGCTCGCGGTCAACGGCGCACTGCACAAGGTGCAGCAGGCCTGGATCGCCAACGACGTGCCGCAATGCGGCTATTGCCAGAGCGGCATGATCATGGCGGTGGCGGCGCTGCTGAAGGACAATCCGAAACCATCCGACGACGACATCAACGACGCCATCACCAATATCTGCCGCTGCGGCACCTTCCAGCAGGTGCGCGAGGCGATCCATGCTGCCGCGAACGCATGAGGAGGCAGCCATGAATCAGCACGTCAGACTGAACCGTCGCGCCTTCGTGATCGGCACCGCAAGCGCCGGCGCCGGCCTTGCGATCGGCTTCGACCTTCCGTTCGGGCCACGGCAAGCACACGCGGCCGACGTTACGCCCGAGGTCAACGCACCTGAAGTCAACGCACCTGAAGTCAACGCTTGGGTCGTGATCAAACCCGACGACACCGTGGTGATCCGCATCGCCCGCTCCGAGATGGGCCAGGGCACGCTGACCGGTCTCGCCCAGCTCGTCGCCGAGGAGCTGCAATGCGACTGGTCGAAGGTGACGACCGAATTCCCGACGCCCGGCCAGAGCGTCGCCCGCAAGCGCGCCTGGGGCGATTTCTCGACCGGCGGCAGCCGCGGCATCCGCACCTCGCAGGACTATGTGCGCAAGGGCGGCGCGGCGGCGCGCATGATGCTGATCCAGGCCGCAGCCAACGACTGGAAGGTGCCGGCCGCGGAGTGCACGGCCGCCCACAGCGTCATCACCCACACGCCGTCGGGCAAGACCACGACCTACGGCAAGGTCGCGGAAGCCGCCGGCAAGCTCGCGCCGCCCACGGACGTCAAGCTCAAGGACCCGAAGGACTGGACCATCGCCGGCAAAGGCCTGAAGCGGCTCGACACCGCAGACAAGACCACCGGCAAGATGATCTACGGCATCGACGTCAAATTGCCCGGCTTGCTCAACGCCGCGATCAAGGATTGCCCGGTGTTCGGCGGCAAGGTGAAGAGCTTTGACGAAGCCAAGATCGCCGGCATGAAGGGCGTCAAGAAGGTGGTGCCGGTCGGCGACAGCGCAGTTGCCGTCGTCGCCGACACCTGGTGGCACGCCAAGACCGCGCTCGACGCGCTGCCGATCGTCTGGGACGAGGGCGACAACGCGAAAGTCTCCAGCGAGACGATCGCAAAATGGCTCGCCGAGGGCCTCGACGATGCGCAGCCGGCCTATGTCGGCCAGCAGAATGGCGACGTGAAAGCCGCGATCGCAGGCGCAGCGAAGAAGGTGGAAGCTGTCTACAGCTATCCCTACCAGAACCACGCCACGATGGAGCCGATGAACGCCACCGTGCTCTACACATCGGACAAATGCGAGGTGTGGTGCGGCACGCAGAATGGCGAGGCCGCCTACGCCGCGGCGCTGGAGGCCTCCGGCCTGCCGCCGGAGAAGGTCGACGTGCACAAGCTGATGCTCGGCGGCGGCTTCGGCCGGCGCGGCATGACCGACTATGTCCGCCAGGCGGTGGCGATCGCCAAGCAGATGCCGGGCACCCCGATCAAGCTGCTGTGGTCGCGCGAAGAGGACATGCAGCACGGCAAGTATCATCCGATCACGCAATGCAAGCTGACCGGTGCGTTCGATGCCGACAACAACCTGGTCGGCCTGCATTACCGGCTGTCCGGCCAGTCCATCCTGTTCTCGGTGCGTCCCGAAGCATTGCAGAACGGCATGGATCCGGCTGCGTTCCAGGGCGTCGCTGCAACCGGCGAGGCCGCGATCGGCTATTCGGTGCCGAATTTGCTGGTCGAGCATGCGATGCGCAACCCGCACGTGCCACCGGGCTTCTGGCGCGGCGTCAACGTCAATCACAACGCGATCTACATGGAATGCTTCATGGACGAGCTGGCGCTTGCGGCAGGCCAGGACCCGCTCGCATTCCGCCGCAAGCTGATGGGCAAGCACCCGAAACATCTCGCGGTGCTCAATGCCGTGGCCGAGAAGATCGGCTGGGGCACGCCGGCCCCGCAGGGCGTGTATCGCGGCATCGCGCAGGTGATGGGCTATGGCAGCTATGTTGCCGGCGCCGCCGAGATCTCGGTGACCGACGGCAGCAAGATCAAGGTGCATCGCATCGTCGCTTCCACCGATCCGGGCTACGTCGTCAATCCGGCGCAGGTGGAGCGGCAGATCGCGGGCTCCTTCGTCTACGGCCTCAGCGCGCTGTTCTATGGCGGCTGCACCGTGAAGGACGGCCGCATCGAGCAGAGCAATTTCGACACCTACAACTCGATGCGGATCAACGAGATGCCGAAGGTCGAAGCGGTGATGGTGCCGAGCGGTGGATTCTGGGGCGGCGTCGGCGAGCCGACCATCGGCGTTGCCGCGCCTGCCGTGCTTAACGCCTATTTCGCCGCGACGGGCAAGCGCGTCAGGACCTTCCCGCTGCGCACCCAGAACATCACCTTCGCCTGATGAAGCGAGAGGCGGCGGCTCACCGGCCGCCGCTTCATTTTCCGGATTGTCCCGCATGACCGTCACGCGTCTTCAGACGCGCAGGGATGTCGTCCGTGGCGCGGCTGCCATCGCAGCCGCGGCGCTGGCGCGTCCGTCATTGGCGCAAGGCGCCGCGCGGATCGCGGTGATCGGCGGCGGCTTTGGCGGCGCGTCCTGCGCGCGGGCGCTGCGGCGGCTCGATCCGAAATTGCAGATCACGCTGATCGAGCCGAACACGACGTTCACCGCCTGCCCGTTCAGCAACGAGGTGATCGCCGGCCTGCGCGAGCTTCGCGCGCAGCAATTCACCTACGACAAGGTTGCGGCCGACGGCATCACGGTCGCCGCGCAGGCCGCCACCAAGGTCGATGCGCAGGCGCGCACGATCGGCTTCGGCGACGGCACGACGCTGTCCTACGACCGGCTGGTGCTCGCGCCGGGCATCGAGCTGCGTTTCGACGCCCTGTCAGGCTATGACGAGGCGGCGTCGGTCCAGATGCCGCATGCCTGGAAGGCCGGCGAGCAGACGGCGCTGTTGCGCAGGCAGCTCGAAGCCATGGACGACGGCGGCCTGGTTGTGATTGCCGTCCCCGCCGCGCCGATGCGCTGCCCGCCCGCGCCCTACGAGCGCGCCAGCCTGATCGCGCATTACCTGCAGGCGAACAAGCCGCGTTCGAAGATCCTGGTGCTCGATGCCAAGGACAATTATTCGCAGCAGAAGCTGTTCGAGGCCGCCTGGAAGGAGCTCTATCCCGGCATGATCGAGCGGATCGCGCTGTCGCAGGGTGGCCGCGTAACGTCCGTCAATCCGGCGACCAACGAGATCGTCACCGATTTCGGTAACTACAGCGCCGCGGTCGCCAATGTGATTCCGCCGCAGCGCGCCGGCCGCATTGCCGAGATCGCAGGCGCCGCCGACCATACCGGCTGGTGCCCGATCGATCCGGTCACATTCGCCTCCAAACGCGTGCCCAATATCCACGTCATCGGCGATGCCTGCATCGCCGGCGGCATCCCGAAATCCGCCTCCGCCGCGGCCGCGCAGGGCCGTGCCTGCGCGGCGGCGATCGTGAATGCGCTCGCGGGCAAACCGCCCGAGACGCCGCGGCTCGACGGTGCCTGCTACAACACGGTGGCACCGGGCTATGCGTTCTCGCTGAAGGGCATCTATCAGCCGAAGGAGGATCAATACGCCGAGGCGGAGGTGACCACGAGCCCGGTCGACGCCTCGCCCGAGATGCGCCGGCGCGAGGCCGAACGGGCGCTGGACTGGTTCAAGACGATCACGGGGGACGCCTTTGGCTAGACCCTTCCTGGTGACGCTGCTCGCCGCGGCCTCGTTCGCAACCTGCGCGATGGCAGCGGCGGAGGGCCTGCGTCCCTATGCGGTGGCCGGCGATGCGATCGCGGATTCCCTGACGGGAACCAAAGGCGACGCAAGCCGCGGCCGCGCGCTGGTCGTCGAGCGTTCCTCCACTTGCATCCTCTGCCACAGCGGCCCATTTCCCGAACAGGCCTTCCAGGGCGACCTCGCGCCGAACCTCGCCGGCAGCGGCAGCCGCTGGTCGGAGGGGCAGTTGCGGCTCCGGCTGGTGGATGCGTCGCGGCTCAATGCGGCGACGATCATGCCGTCCTACTATCGTCTCGATGGGCTGACGCGCGTCGGCACCGCATGGCGCGGCAAGCCGATCCTGTCGGCGGAGCAGATCGAGGATATCGTGGCCTATCTGGTGACGTTGCGGAACTAGGATAAGACATGGCGAATTCCGATCACAGCACGCGCCGGACGTTCCTGGGCCTGACCGGTGGCGCCGTCGTGGCGGGCGCTATCCCGGTCGTGATCATGCGGCCGGCCGAAGCGACGCCGGCGATGCTATCGGCCGCGATCCGCAATGTCGTCGGCGAAGCCAATGTGCGGACCGGCAAGGTCAAGCTCGAGATCCCGCCGCTGGTCGAGAACGGCAACACCGTGCCGCTGACGGTCAGCGTCGCCAGCCCAATGACGGCGGACGACCACGTCAAGAGCATCCACGTCTTCAACGAGAAGAACCCGCAGCCGAACGTCGGCAATTTCTATCTGAACCCGCGTGCCGGCCGCGCCCAGGTCTCGACTCGCATCAGGCTGGCCGACAGCCAGAAGGTGACCGCGATCGCCCGGCTCTCCGACGACACCTTCTGGTCGGCGACCGCAGACGTCGTGGTGACGCTCGCCGCCTGCACCGAGGAGGCGATCTGATGCCGTCGGCCCTGATCAACGTGCCGGCGAAGGCCAAACGCGGCGACATCATCGAGATCAAGACGCTGATGTCGCACATCATGGAGACCGGCTATCGCCACACCGCCTCCGGCGACGTGGTGCCGCGCGACATCATCACGAGCTTTAGCTGCCGCTTCAAAGGCGCGGAGATCTTTCGCGCCGATCTCTATCCGGCGATTGCGGCCAACCCGTTCATCACCTTCTTCACGACGGTGACGGAGAGCGGCAAGTTCGAGTTCGAATGGATCGGCGACAAGGGATTTTCGGAGACCGCACAGGCTTCGATCACGGTCGAATGAAGCTTTTCGGCTGCATCGTGGTTTTGACGGCGGTCGCAAGCGCGGCGCTTGCCACTGAAATCCCGCAGGCCGAGCGCCGCTCCGGTTCCAGCTTCATGGGCCCGGACAGCAGGGCCATGCAGGACGAGGATACCGCCAATCCCGGTATGCTCTTTGTGCTCGACGGCGAAGCGCTGTGGAAACGCAGGGCCGGCGCCGCGGACAAGGCTTGCGCCGATTGCCATGGCGACGCGCGCGCCGGCATGAAGGGCGTCGCGGCGCACTATCCGGCGTTCGAGCAAACGCTCGGCAAGCCGCTCGATCTCGAAGGCCGCATCAACCTCTGCCGCAGCAACCATCAGCACGCGACGCCATTTGCCTATGAGAGCCGCGAGCTATTGGCGCTGACGGCCTATGTCGCGGAGCAATCGCGGGGCATGCCGATCGAGACCGGCGACGATCCGGAGCTCACGCCGTTCATCGCGAAGGGGCATCAGCTGTTCACCCAGCGGCAAGGCCAGCTCAATCTCGCCTGCGCCAATTGCCATGATGATAATTGGGACAAGAAGCTCGCCGGTTCCCCGATCACGCAGGGACAGCCGACGGGCTACCCGCTCTACCGGCTGGAATGGCAATCGCTCGGATCGTTGCAGCGGCGCTTGCGCGCCTGCATCACCGGCATCCGCGCGCAGCCATACGACTATGGCTCGCCGGAGCTGGTCGAGCTGGAGCTCTATCTGATGACACGGGCGCGCGGCATGCCCATCGAGACGCCGGCGGTCAGGCCCTAGCGCTCGGCGAACGCCTTCTCGACCACGAACTGCGCCGGCTCGCCGTGGTTACCTTCGACGAAACCGCGGCCATTGAGCAGCGTGCGGGTGTCGGCGACCAGCGCCGGCGAGCCGCAGATCATGACGCGGTCATGCGCGGCGTCGAGCGCCGGCAGGCCGATATCGGCGAACAGCTTCCCCGATGTGATGAGGTCGGTGATGCGGCCGCGGTTGCGGAAAGGATCGCGGGTCACGGTCGGGTAATAGATCAGCTGCTCGCGCACGAGGTCGCCGATCAATTCGTCCTTCGGCAGCGTCTCGGTGATCATCTCGCCATAGGCGAGCTCCCTCACCTTGCGGCAGCCATGCAGCAGCACGACCTTCTCGAAGCGGTCGTAGGTCTCGGGATCCTTGATCACGCTGAGGAACGGCGCGAGCCCGGTGCCGGTTCCGACCAGATAGAGGTTGCGGCCGTCCTCGAGGTTGTCGATGACGAGCGTGCCGGTGGCCTTGCGGCTGACGATGATCTCGTCGCCTTGCTTGAGATGCTGGAGGCGCGAGGTCAGCGGGCCGTCGGGAACCTTGATCGAGAAGAATTCGAGCGTGTCCTCGTAATTGGCGCTGGCGACGCTGTAGGCGCGCAGCAGCGGCTTCTCGCCGACCTTGAGCCCGATCATGGTGAACTCGCCATTGCGGAAGCGGAACGAGGGATTGCGGGTGGTCTTGAAGGAGAACAGCGTGTCGGTCCAGTGATGAACGCTGAGGACGCTTTCCTGGTTGAAATTGCTCATCGCACCAATCCCTGATCTGTGCTGCGGCGGGAAGGGCTCGAAACCCGTTGACCGGCCGGATCGTTTGTATACGATCATTCGTATACAAACGAATAATCCGGCTTGATCGGAAAGTCAAGGCGGGCTCAAATTCGCGGGCAATTTCGGCAGAATCGGAAGGAAACCATCCCATGGCTCATGACGCGCCCCAGGCCACCGGCCCCAGCAAGCTGGTGATCCGCAATATCGGGCTGTTGCTGTCGGGGGCCCTGGAGAAGCCGATCCTGGACGCCGACACCATCACAGCCGAGAACGGCAAGATCACTGCGATCGGCCGCCTCAAGGACGTCAATACCGACGGCGCGACGACCATCGTCGACGCCAACGGCACCACGGTCGCGCCCGGCCTGATCGACAGCCACGTCCACCCCGTCGCCGGCGACTGGACGCCGCGGCAGAACCAGATCAACTGGATCGACAGCTATCTGCACGGCGGCGTCACCACCATGATATCAGCCGGCGAGGTGCACATGCCCGGCCGACCGCGCGACGTGGTCGGGCTGAAGGCGATGGCGATCTTCGCGCAGCGGGCGTTCTGGACGCTGCGGCCCGGCGGCGTGAAGGTGCATGCCGGCGCGCCGGTGATCGAATGCGAGATGGTCGAGGACGATTTCAAGGAAATGGCGGCGGCTGGCGTCAAGCTGCTCGGCGAAGTCGGGCTCGGCGGCGTCAAGGACGGCCCGACGGCGCGCAAGATGGTCGGCTGGGCGCGCAAATACGGCATTCAGAGCACGATCCACACCGGCGGGCCCTCCATCCCCGGCTCCGGCCTGATCGACAAGGACGTGGTGCTCGAAGCCGACACCGACGTGGTCGGCCACATCAACGGCGGTCACACGGCGCTACCCGACGACCAGATCCGCTGCATCTGCGAGGGCTGCAAGCGCGGGCTGGAATTGGTGCACAACGGCAACGAGCGCTCCGCGCTGTTCACCTTGCGCACCGCGCGCGAGATGGGCGACCTGCATCGCGTCATCCTCGGCACCGACGCCCCGGCCGGCTCCGGCGTGCAGCCGCTCGGCATCTTGCGGATGGTGTCGCTCTTGTCTTCGCTCGGCGACCTGCCGGCGGAGCTCGCATTCTGCCTCGCCACCGGCAACACCGCGCGGATGCGCGAGCTCGATTGCGGCCTGATCGAGGTCGGCCGCTCCGCCGATTTCGTGCTGATGGACAAGGCGCAGCACTCGCCGGGCAAGAACATCCTGGAGAGCGTGCAGCTCGGCGACCTCCCCGGCATCGGCATGACCATCATCGACGGCATCGTCCGCACCCAGCGCAGCCGCAATACGCCGCCTGCGGGCAAGGTGCCGGAGATCGTGGCGAAGTAGCTTGCGGAAGGCGAGCCGCACCAAACATTCAGCGTCGTCCCGGCGAAGGCCGGGACCCATAACCACCGAAGATCATTGTTGCGCGCCGGTGGAACGACGAGTCCCGCCCACTACATCCGCTGCGGAGTATGGGTCCCGGCCTTCGCCGGGACGACGGTGGAGCGTGTGGCGACTTTCGTAGCTCAGGACGACGGTGATGGATTTGTGCTAGCGCAACCTGCCCAGCAGCGCCATCAGCGTCTCGCGCTCCTTGGCGTCGAGCGGGGCCAGCGTTTCCTTCGAGATCGTCAGCGCATTCGGCGCGGCTTTCTCGGCCATCTGCACGCCGGCGCGCGTCAGGCTCACCATCAGCCGGCGGCCGTCGTCGGGATCGGGTGCAGTCTCCGTCAGCCCGCGCGCGGTGAGGCGGTCGATCACGCCCTTGATGGTCGCGACATCCATCGAGGTCAGCCGTCCCAGCTGGTTCTGCGAGCATGGGCCGACCTCGGACAGTTTCGACAGCGCGGCCCACTGCGTCGGCGTCAGATTGATGCCGATCTCGCGGGCGAAGATCACGGCGTGGCGCTGCGACACCTGGCGCAGGATGAAACCGATCTGCTCGTCCAGCACGTAAAGCGGCTTCGCCGCCTTCGCGCTTCGCTTCTGTACCGCGCTCTTCGCCATGGTCCCGTCCGTCCCTACAGCGACAGATGCGCGTCGCGGATGTCCGGACGCGCATCGAGTTCGGCCATGGTGCCGCCGAAGCAGATCCGGCCGCGCTCGATGATATAGGCGCGATCCGAGATCAGCCGGGCAAAATGCAAATTCTGCTCGGAGACCACGATAGAGACGCCTTCCTTCTTCATTTTCAGGATCGCGTCGACCATCTGCTCGACGATCTTTGGCGACAGCCCCTCGGAGGGTTCATCCAGCAGCACCAGCGACGGATTGCCCATCAGCGTGCGCGCGATCGTCAGCATCTGCTGCTCGCCGCCGCTCATGCGGCCGCCGGGCCGTCCGCGCATCTCGCCGAGGTTGGGGAACAGCTTGAACAGTTTGTCGCGGTCCCATTGCGGCGCGCCTGATCGTTTCGGCTGGCGGCCGACCTCGAGATTTTCCTCGACCGTCAGGTCGGTGAAGATACGCCGCTCCTCCGGCACATAGCCGAGGCCGCCGCGCACGATCGCGTGTGTCGGCTCGCGCGAGACGTCCCTGCCCTCGAACACGATGCGGCCGGAGCGGTTCTCGACCAGGCCGACGATCGAGCGGAACGTGGTCGACTTGCCGGCACCATTGCGCCCGAGCAGCGCCACCACCTCGCCCTCACCGACTTCGAGGGCAATGTCGAACAGGATATGCGCGGGGCCGTAGAAGCTGTTGAGGTCCTTCACCGTGAGCTTCATGCCGGCGCTCCCTCGCGGTGCCGTGCGTCATAGAGCAGGCCGTCGCCGAGATAGATCGCGCGCACCTCGGCATTGCCGCGAACCTCGGCCGGCGAGCCCTCGGCGATCAGGCTGCCGCGGTTGAGCACCAGGATGCGGTCGGCATGCTCGAACACCACGTCCATGTCGTGCTCGGTGAAGAGCACGCCAATCGATTGCTCACGGGCGATCCGTGCCGTCAGGCGCATCAGCTCGACGCGCTCGCGCGGCGCCATGCCGGCGGTCGGCTCGTCCATCAGCAGCAGCTTCGGCTGGTTGGCGAGCGCGATCGCAAGCTCGAGCCGCTTGAGGTCGCCATAGGCGAGCTCGCCGCAGGGCCGCTCGGCATAGGCGCCCATGCCGACCAGATCGAGCAGTCGTCCGGCCTCGTCGCGCGCGTAAGCCGCGGTCGAGGTCCACAGGTTGAACAGCTGGCCACCATGCGAGACCAGCGCAACTTGCACGTTCTCGCGCACCGTCATGGTCGGGAACGTGGCCGTGATCTGGAAGGTGCGCCCGACGCCCATACGCCAGATCGCGCGCGGCTTCTTGCCGGTGGTGTCCTCGCCCAGCACGCGCACACGGCCGGAGTCCGGCACAATCTGGCCGTTGAGCACGTTGAAGCAGGTGCTCTTGCCCGCACCGTTCGGCCCGATCAGCGCCAGGATCTCGCCTGAGCGCAGCTCGAACGAGACGCCGCGCATGGCATGCACGCCGCCATAGGATTTGGTCAGCCCCTCGACCGACAGCAATGTGGGAACCATGCTCATTCGGCAGTCTCGACACGGGAGGTGAGCAGCGGTGACGACGACGATCCGGATTTGCGGCGGCGATGCATCAACGCTTCGATCGTGCCGACGATACCCTTCGGGAATGCCACCACGATCAGCACGACGAAGGCACCGAGCACGAGTTTCGACCAGTCGGTCTGGCTGACCAGCCAGATGTTGAGTGCCTTGTAGACGATGGCGCCGACCACCGCGCCCGACACCGTCTCGACCCCGCCGAGCAGCACCATGACCAGCGCATCGACCGACAGCGAGATGCCCATATTGTCGGGGAAGACGCTGCCCTTCAGATAGGCGAACAGCGCGCCGGCGAGGCCGGCGACGGTGCCCGCGATCACGAAGGCGGTCCACTGGATGCGCTTGCCGTTGATGCCGATGGCTTCGCTGCGCAGCGGCGAGTCGCGCGTCGCGCGCAACGCAAAACCGAACGGCGAGAACACGATGATGCGCAGGATTACGACCGCGAGCGCGGCAACGCCAAGCGAGAGCCAGTAGAAATGCGACGGGCTCGCCGCCCATTTCTCCGGCCAGACGCCCAGAATGCCGTTGTCGCCGCCGGTCACCGAGACCCACTGAAACGCGATCGACCAGACGATCTGCGCGAAGGCCAACGTCAGCATCGCGAAATAGACGCCGGAGAGCTGCACCGCGAAGAAGCCGAACACGGCTGCCCCCAACAACCCCAACAATGGGCCGAGCAGCAGGCAGGCGATCATCGGCAGGCCGGCCATCTTGGCGAGCAGCGCCACGCCATAGGTGCCGAGGCCGAAATAGGCGGCATGGCCGAACGAGGCGAGCCCGCCGACCGACATCAGGAAATGCAGGCTGATCGCGAAGATCACGAAGATTGCGATCTCCGAGCCGACGGTGAGGACGTAATTGCCGGCGAACAACGGCAGCGCGCCGGCGACGATCAGCGCGGCGAGCGCCGCAAACCGCTCGTTCGAGGTCAGCGGCCGCCACGGATTGACGGTGAGGCCCGGCGTGCGGCGCGCCGGCGCCTCCGGCTTGCCGAACAGACCCCAGGGACGGACGATCAAGACCACCGCCATCACCAGGAACACCAGGATGATCGAGATCTTCGGGAAGATCAGGATGCCGAACGCGTTGAGCTCCGACACCAGCACCGCCGCGACGAAGGCGCCGATGATGCTGCCAAGGCCGCCGATCACCACCACGACGAAGACCTCGACGATGACGCGCAGATCCATCGCATGATTGACGGCATCGCGCGGGATCTGCAGCGCGCCGCCGAGCGCGGCAAGGAAGACGCCGAGCGCGAACACGCTGGTGAACAGCCATTTCTGGTTGACGCCGAGCGCTGCGACCATGTCACGGTCTTGCGTCGCCGCGCGCACCAGCACGCCCCAGCGGGTGCGCTGGAACAAGAGCCACAAAACGCCGAGCACGACCGGTCCGAGTGCGATCAGAAGCAGGTCGTAGCTTGGAATGTTCTGGCCGAAGAAATCGATCGCGCCCCTAAATCCCGGCGCGCGGCGGCCGACCAGATCGTCCGGGCCCCAGATCAGGACCACGAGATCCTCGACCATCAGCGTCAGGCCGAACGTCGCAAGCAGTTGGAACAGCTCCGGCGAATGATAGATCCGGCGCAGCAGCACCATCTCGACCAGCACGCCGATCGCAGCGACGATCAGGGCCGCGGCGACGATTCCGCCCCAGAAGCCGAGCGTCCCGGAGAGGCGCTCGGTCAGCGTGAACGCGACATAGGCGCCGAGCATATAGAACGCGCCATGGGCGAAATTCACGATCCGCGTCACGCCGAAGATGATCGACAGGCCGGACGCGACCAGGAACAGCGACGCCGCGCTGGCAAGACCGGTCAGGAACTGGACGATGTAGAAGGCCATAGGCGGTCCGCGTTGGAGTTGTCGTTCACCTCGCCCCGCCTGCGGGGAGAGGTCGAATTCAAGCGCCAGCTTGAATTCGGGTGAGGGGGACTCTCCACAAGCTGAACTCGTGGAAAGCGCCCCTCACCCCAACCCTCTCCCCGTAAGAACGGGGAGAGGGGGAGGTTCTTAGTCCTTCGGCCGCATCTTCTCGACTTCGGCGTCGCCGGGCAGATAGTCCGAACCCTTGCGATAGGACGTGTCGACCATGATGCCCTTGCCGTCCTTCAGCGCGGTCTTGCCGACGAAGGCCCCCAGCGTCGACTGGTGATCGATCTTGCGGAAGGTGATCTCGCCGAACGGCGACGGCACCGAAATGCCTTCGGCGGCCGCAATCAGTTTTTCCGGATCGGTCGAATTGGCCTTGGCGAGGATCGCGGCCGCCGACTTGATGGTCTCGTAGCCGACGATCGAGCCGAGCCGCGGATAGTCGTTGTACTTGGCTTGATAGGCCTTCAGGAACGTCTCGTGCTCGGGCGTCTTGATCGAGTACCAGGGATAGCCGGTGACGATCCAGCCCTCCGGCGTCTCGTCCTTCAGCGGATCGAGGTATTCCGGCTCACCCGTGAGGAAGCTCACCACCTTGCGGTCCTTGAACAGACCACGCGTGTTGCCTTCGCGCACGAGTTTGACCAGGTCGGCGCCGAACTCGACGTTCAGGATGGCTTCCGGGTTGGCCGCGGCAACCGCCTGCACCACCGGGCCCGCATCGATCTTGCCCTGCGGCGGCCACTGCTCGTCGACCCACTGGATGTCGGGCCGCTTCTCCGACATCAACTTCTTGAACACCGCGACCGCCGACTGGCCGTATTCATAGTTCGGCGCGATCGTCGCCCAGCGCTTTGCGGGAAGCTTTGCGGCCTCCTCCACCAGCATCGCGGCCTGCATGTAGTTGGAGGGACGCAGGCGGAAGGTGTAGCGGTTACCCTTCGACCAGGTGATGGCGTCGGTCAAAGGCTCGGCGGCGAGGAAGAACACCTTCTTCTGGTTGGCGAAGTCGCTGACGGCGAGGCCGATGTTGGACAGGAACGTGCCCGTGAGCATCGCGACGTTCTCGCTCGAGACCAGTTCGTTCGCCGCGGTCTGCGCGTCCGCCGGCTTGCCGCCGTCATCCTTGGAGACGACGACGAGCTTCTTGCCGTTGATGCCGCCGGCCGCATTGATCTCCTCCACCGCGAGCTGCCAGCCCTTGCGGTAGGGCTCGGTGAATGCCGGCAGCAGCGAATAAGAGTTGATCTCGCCGATCTTGATCTCACCGCTCTGTGCCAAGGCCTGTCTTGTCATGGCGCTGCCGGCCATGCCCGCGACCGCAATCGCCAATCCCACCCCTACGAAATAACCACGCATCCCGTACCTCCAGTTTGCCTTCAAAGAGATTATCGCAATCCGTCTTCGCCCTTGACCTCAGATACCGTCAGCCCACCGACCCGCGGCAACGGCCGGCCGCTGTCGGTAACCGCGACCGCGACCATGATTTCGTTGGCGCGCGGCGCGTCGTTGATCTGCACCTCCATGCCGTCGAAATGGCTGCGCACGAAAGCCGCGTCCTTGTGGCCGAGCGGAATGTCCAGCGTGGTGCCGGGACCCGAGCGCTTCTTCGACGACGGGATCAGCGCCGCGCCCTTGCTCAGCACTTTGCGCACCGGCGCGCCCATCTTCGGATGCAAGATCGCGGCCGCGTGCTCCAGCTCGCCATTTTCGCCAACGACGGCGGCCTTGCCGTAGCTCTGCGCCCTGGCGCCGTCGATGCCGAGCGCGGCGACTGCCCGCCTGGAGAGCAACTCGCCGAGTTCCTCGCCGATCGCGATCAGCGGCGAGAGGTCCTCGACATAGCGTCCGGCGAAGGGATTTTCGATCACGGCGATCGCGGCGGCGCGCCGGGTCGGCGGCGCGATGGTCTTGCCCATCTCCAGATGGGTTTCCTCGACCACGGTGACGATCTTGCGAATGACGGCGCTCATCTGGCCTCGCTCCCGGTCATGCCTGCGGCATGCTTTTCTAGTCTTGTTGTTTGAAACGCGTGCGATGCCGGCGCCTCGTGCCCAGTTGCACCGACCAACCGCGTTTCGCCCAGTAGACGCAATGCCGCGCCCTCGATCAATCCCGACGTCAGGAGCATGCGCGCCCGCGCCGCCCCGGTCTCGAGCGCCTGTTCGATCTCGTGTTCTGCCAGGGGACCGACATCGCGGGTGACCAGGCGCGCCCCGAGATCGCTGTCCGGCTGCAATTCATTGGCCGGAAGCCGGACGATGCCGGGATGGCCGGGCAGATCGACGGCATTGGCGATGACGGTCGCGGCGGCATCGGCCTGCGACGCGGTGCGCGCCAGCACGGTGACGGCATCGGCAATGCCGAGCGAAAAACTGCGGCCGTGGCGGCCGCTGGTGGCGATGCCGCGCACCGGCATGTTGGCATCGACGGTTATGGTGCGCATCACGCCATGACGGTCCGGCCGGTCCATCAGGCCGACGCTGAACTGTTCGCCGGCGGCGAGATACAGCGCGATGTCGCCGCCATTGTTGACATAGGCGCGGTCGAGCATTGCCGCCTTGAGCATCGCGCCCAGGATTTCCTCGGCCACCGAACCTGCGACGGCGGCCATCGGCGTGATGAAGCAATCGCCCGCAAACGGCGCGACCGCGGCATGCATGCGCCGCGCGACCGCGCCCTTCAGCGCGCAGTGCCGTGGATCGGCCGTGCTGCGCAACAGCGGCAGCTCCGCACAGAGATCATCGAGCAAGCCGGTGAAGCGCTGCGCCGCGGCCTCGTAGGCGGCACGAACATCTGCGTCCCTGCCCGTGGCTTCAATGACCAGATCAATCGGACCGTCCTGCAAATGCAGCCGCTTGCCATCAGGAAGAAGCGCGATTTGCGGCAGCCGGCTCATGCGCGCCGCCCGGGAATGTACGGCATCGGCCGGATCTCGGCGCTGTCCCGCAGCGAGGACAGCGGCCGGACGTAGTCCATATGGCCGCCGAGCGCCGCGTAGTCCGACAGCCGCATCGTGAACTCGATCGGCGCCACCAGCGCCGGCGTCGGCACATAGCCGAAGGCGCCGGCCGGCATCTGCGTCACGTCGACCATGAAGGTGATGCCGCCGCCAGGCCAGACGTAAACCGGCGCGCCGCCAGAGGTCACCCGGGTCAGCGCATCCTTCACCGAGCGGGTCAGCCGCACCGGATTGTCGGTGACGCCGGCGCGCAGCGAACCGCCCGCGCCGCCCATGAACAGCACGGTGCACAGCGCCGGCTCGCAATTCTCCTGGATGCGCTCGACCGAGAATTTCAGGTCCGCCGGCATCTCGGTCTCGACCGGCCGCAGCGCCTCGTCGAGCACGTAATAGGAGGCATGCTCGCCCGTGGTTGAGACCATCAACATGGTCAGCCCGGCGCGCGCCTCCTTCGCGTTGAAGGGGCCGAGGATCGACAGCGGGTCCGAGATGTTGGTACCGCCCCAGCCCGTGCCGGGCTCCGCGACCTGGAAATAGCGGCCGGGTGTCGAGCGCCGGCCCTTCATCTTGATGCCGGTGTCGGCGATATCGAGCAGCTTGCCGGCCTGGTGCTCACTCAGCACGCCGGTGATGTGATCGTCGACCACCACGACCTCGTCGACCTTGCCGTGCCACTGCTTGGCGAACATGCCGATGGTCGCCGAGCCGCAGCCGACCCGCATCCGCTCTTCCGCTGCGCCGTTGACGATCGGCGCCCTGCCCGCCTGCACCACCACGGTGGCGCCGCCGTCGATGACAAGCTCCACGGCCTTGCAGTTGGAGAGATCCATCAGCGTGTCGCAGGTGACGCGGCCCTCCTTCTTCGAGCCGCCCGTCAGATGGTGCACGCCGCCGAGCGAGAGCATCTGCGAGCCGTATTCGCTTGTCGTGACGTGGCCGACCGCCTCACCATCGGCGCGCACCACGGCCGTTTCGGGGCCGAGATAGCGGTCGGTGTCGATCTTCACCTTGACGCCGCAATAGGAGAAGATGCCCTCGGTGACCACCGTGACCATGTCGACGCCGTCGACCTCCGACGACACGATGAAGGGCGCCGGCTTGTAGTCCGGATAGGTGGTGCCCGCGCCGATCGCGGTGACGAAGATGTCGGGCTGGTGGACGAGCTTGCCGTCCCAATCGCCGCTCGCCTGGAACGGCACCAGTCTGCCGCCATGCGACACCGTGCGCTCCAGCACGACGTGCGGATCGACCCGCACCAGCGTGCCGTCATGATTGGCATAGCGGTCGCAGGCGCCCGCGGCGCCCGGCTTGATGTAGCACATCACCGGGCAGGCATCGCAGCGGATCTTGTCGCCGGCGGCGACGGTCATAGTGTCAGCCATCGTGACCCAGCCTGGACTTGTGGCGGCGGTCGATCATACTGCGCATCCGGCCGCCCGCTCATATCGTTCGTATACGAATGATCCTGCGCGCGGACCCAAATCCTGTCAAGCGGCCTTTGCAATCAAAAGCTGCCATTCGCTTGCGCAGCCTGTTCATAAAGCGGGCACGCGCTGCAGCGCGGCATGCCGCCGCTTGCACGTTTGTATACAAACGTTATCCTCGCCCTGCGAATTGACGCCGACGTTGCAGCGCAAACACGAGGGAGAACCAGGGCGATGCGCCTGACCGTGAACGGCAGGAACCATGATGTCGATGCCGCTCCCGACACCGCATTGCTTTACGTGCTGCGCAACGATCTCGCATTGAACGGACCGAAATATGGCTGCGGGCTCGGCGAATGCGGTGCTTGCGCCGTGCTGATCGATGGCGTCGCCGCGCGCTCCTGCGTCGTTCCGATCGAGGGTTGCGCTAACCGCAGTATCGTGACGCTGGAAGGCCTCGGCAGCCGCGAGCATCCCGATCCGGTGCAGGACGCCTTCATCCGCGAGCAGGCCGCGCAATGCGGCTATTGCCTCAACGGCATGATCATCACCACCAAGGCGCTGCTGACGCGCAATCCAACGCCGTCCGAGCACGAGGTGAAGGAAGCGCTGCGCTACAATCTCTGTCGCTGCGGCGCGCACATCGAAATCATCCGTGCGGCGATGCGCGCGGCCGGCCACGCGCTCGAGGCGCGCGATTGATGGCAGGTTCGGAGCAAAGCCCGCGCGGCTCGCTGTCGGTCGTCCGCCCCGCCGTGCTCGGCGCGGAAGGCGCGTTCGAGACCTTCATCACCATCACCGCCGACGGCGCGGTCAATGCCTATAATGGCCATGTCGATCTCGGCACCGGCATCCGCACCGCGCTCGGGCAGATCGTCGCCGAAGAACTCGACGTCTCCTTTGCCCGCGTCGTCGTGATCCTCGGTGACACCGCCGTGGTGCCGAACCAGGGCGCCACGATCGCGAGCGAGACCATCCAGGTCACCGCCGTGCCGCTGCGCAAGGCCTCAGCGCAAGCGCGGCATTTTCTGGTGGCGCGCGCGGCAGAACGACTGGAGCTGCCGGTCGGCGATCTCACGGTCGAGGACGGCCTGATCCGCGGCCATGACAATCGCAGCGTCAGCTATGGCGAGCTGATCGCAGACGAGACCATCCGGCTCGAGCTTGCCGACGACGTTCCGGTCAAGGCGGTGAACGCCTACGCGATCGTCGGCAAATCCCAGCCGCGCATCGACCTGCCGGCGAAGGCCACTGGCGAGCTGGTCTATGTCCACGATGTTCGCGTGCCCGGCA
Organism: Bradyrhizobium genosp. L; assembly: GCF_015624485.1. Classification (NCBI taxonomy): domain Bacteria; kingdom Pseudomonadati; phylum Pseudomonadota; class Alphaproteobacteria; order Hyphomicrobiales; family Nitrobacteraceae; genus Bradyrhizobium; species Bradyrhizobium genosp. L. Next base: position 2,198,758 of record NZ_CP061378.1, on the reverse strand, counting down.
TGCTGCACGGCCGTGTGGTCCGTCCGCCCTATGCCGGCGTCGATGCCGGCCCGTTTGTCGGCACCAGCCTGCTCGCCGTGGACGAAGCCTCGGTGCGCGATATTCCGGGTCTCGTCGCGGTGGTGCGGATCGGCGATTTCGTCGGCGTCGTGGCCGAACGCGAGGAGAACGCGATCAAGGCCGCGGCGCAGCTCAAGCTAAGCTGGAAGCCGGGGCCGGCGTTGACCGATCTCAGCGATATCGAGCGGGCGCTGCGCGCCAATCCGTCGACGCCGCGGCAACTGATCGACAAGGGCGATGTCGATGCGGCGATCGCGGCGGCGGCCAAGCCGATGCAGCGGACCTATGTTTGGCCGTACCAGATGCACGGCTCGGTCGGCCCGTCCTGCGCGGTCGCCGATTACAGCGACGGCGCGATCCGCATCTGGTCCGGCACGCAGAACCCGCACATTTTGCGCGGCGATCTGGCGCTATTGATCGAACGGCCGGAGACCGAGATCGACATCATCAGGATGGAGGCCGCCGGCTGCTACGGCCGCAACTGCGCCGACGACGTCTGCGCCGATGCGCTGCTGCTGTCGCGCGCGGTCGGCCGCCCCGTGCGCGTCCAGCTCACCCGCGAGCAGGAGCATGCCTGGGAGCCGAAGGGCACCGCGCAGCTGATGGACGTCAATGGCGGGCTCAACGCCGACGGCAGCGTCGCTGCTTACGACTTCTCCACGCGCTATCCCTCGAACGGCGCGCCGACCCTGGCGCTGCTGCTCACAGGGCGGATCTCACCTGAAGCGGCCGTAATCGAGATGGGCGACCGCACCGCGATCCCGCCCTATGACTACGACAACATGCGCGTGGTCGCCAACGACATGCCGCCGATCGTGCGCGCCTCCTGGTTTCGCGGCGTGTCGGCGCTGCCGAACACCTTTGCGCACGAATCCTACATCGACGAGCTCGCCACTGAGGCCGAGATCGACCCGATCGAATACCGGCTGCGCTATCTGAAAGACAAGCGTGCGATCGATCTCGTCAACGCGGTCGCCGAGCGCGCCGGCTGGAGTCCCCGTCCCGTGCGGCGGGAGCCGGAGGCCGAAGGCGACATCGTCCGCGGCCGCGGCTTTGCCTATGCGCTCTACGTCCACAGCAAGTTTCCCGGTTATGGCGCGGCGTGGTCGGCCTGGATCGCCGACGTCGCGGTGAACAAGGCGACCGGCGATGTCAGCGTGACGCGCGTCGTCGCCGGGCAGGATTCCGGATTGATGATCAATCCGGAGGGCGTGCGGCACCAGATCGAGGGCAACGTCATCCAGTCGACCAGCCGGGCGCTGATGGAGGAGGTCTCGTTCGAGCGCGGCGCGGTGACGGCGCGGGAATGGGGCGCCTATCCCATCATCCAATTCCCCGACCTGCCGGAGATCGACGTCCTGATGCTGCCGCGGCAGGACCAGCCGCCGCTCGGCGTCGGCGAATCCGCCTCGGTGCCGAGCGCGGCCGCGATCGCCAACGCCATCTATGATGCGACCGGCGTGCGCTTCCGCGAATTGCCGTTCACGCCGGAGCGAATCCTGAAGGGTTTGCGCGGCGAGCAGCCGGCGACGCCGCTTCCGTCCCCTGCGCCAACAGTGCCAAGTGATAGATGGCACAATCCGTTCGTAAAGCGCGGCGGCATGCTCGCGGGCCTGGCCGCGCTGTGCGCCGCCGCGATCGGTGTCGGCGCAGCGATCCTGCCCTGGCGCGCGATTGCGCCGATCGCACGGCCGGATGCATCGGTTTATTCGGCCGCCACCATCGCCCGCGGCAGGGCGCTCGCGGCGCTCGGCGCCTGCGCGGTCTGCCACACGTCCGAGCATGGCGTCGTCAATGCCGGCGGCCGGCCGCTCGAAACGCCGTTCGGCACGATCTACACCACCAACATCACGCCCGACATCGATACCGGGATCGGCGTGTGGTCCTATCCCGCCTTCGAGCGCGCGATGCGCGAGGGCATCCATCGCGATGGGCGCCATCTTTACCCGGCATTTCCTTACACGCATTTCGCCCGGACCAGCGAAGCCGACCTGCAGGCGCTCTACGCCTATCTGATGGCGCAGACGCCGGTACACGCAGAGACGCCGCCGAACACGCTGGCCTTCCCGTTCAACCTGCGGCCGCTGCTGGCGGGATGGAATGCGCTGTTCCATCAGCCTGGACCATTCCAGCCTGATGCCTCGAGGTCGGAGATCTGGAATCGCGGCGCCTATTTGGTGGAAGGGCTCGGCCATTGCAGCGCCTGCCATTCGCCACGCAACGCGCTCGGCGCCGAACGGCAGGGCGCCTATCTCGCCGGCGGCTTGGCCGAAGGCTGGGAGGCGCCGGCGCTGACCTCGCTGTCGAAGGCGCCGATCCCCTGGAGCGAGAACGAGCTTTACGCCTATTTGCGCACGGGCGAGTCCCGCTATCACGGCGTCGCCGCGGGGCCGATGGCGCCGGTCGTCAACGAGCTCGCCGCCCTGCCCGACCAGGACATCCGCGCGATGGCGGTCTATCTCGCCTCGTTCAACGAAGCCGACGATCGGGCGGCCCACGATGCTCTGGCCGGGAAGCTCGAAGCCGCGACCGCCGCGACCACGGCCGCATCGGCGGGTGCGCGGATCTACCAGGGCGCCTGCGCGGTGTGCCACGAGGTCGGTGGTCCGCCGCTGTTCGGCAGCCGGCCGTCGCTGGCGCTCAACAGCAATCTGCACAGCGAAGCCCCCGACAATCTGATCCAGGTGATCCTGCACGGCATCGCCAGGCCCGCGGTCACCGATCTCGGCTATATGCCTGCGTTCAAGGACAGCATGAGCGATGGCCAGGTCACTGAGCTCGTTTCGTTCCTCCGGCGGCAATTCGCGCCCGACAAGCCCGGCTGGACCGATGTTGCCGCAACCGTCGGCCGTATCCGCCAGGATATCGCGCGCTGACCTGCCATGTTCCGCTCAAAACCCACTGGGCGGGCGGCATCCGGCACGCTAGAGTTCCCGCATGACGTTGACCGATATTGCAACCCGGACCTACAACCACGGCTGGCGGCTCGACCCGATCGTGCGCAGCCTGCTGGATACCGATTTCTACAAGCTGCTGATGCAGCAGATGATCCGGGAATGCTATCCGGACACGCGCACCACCTTTTCGGTGATCAACCGGTCGACCCACATCAAGCTCGCCGAGGTCATCGACGAGGGCGAGCTGCGTGCCCAGCTCGACCACGCCCGCACCATCCGCTTCAGCAAGAACGAGCTGATCTGGCTCGCCGGCAACACGTTCTACGGCAAGACCCAGATGTTCTCGCCCGACTTCATCAACTGGCTCGCCGCCTTCCGCCTGCCCGAATACGAGCTGCACAAGGTCGACGGCCAGTATGAGCTGCATTTCCACGGGCCCTGGACCCACACCACGATGTGGGAGATTCCGGCACTCGGGATCCTCAACGAATTGCGCTCGCGCGCGGCGACCAAGGACTACGGCCGCTTCGCGCTCGACGTGATCTATGCCCGCGCCAAGGCCAAGCTGTGGGCCAAGGTCGAGCGGCTGCGCAAGCTGGACGGCCTGCGGCTGTCCGATTTCGGCACGCGTCGCCGCCACGGTTTCCTGTGGCAGCGCTGGTGCGTCGAGGCAGTCAAGGAAGGCCTCGGGCCATCCTTCACGGGCACGTCGAACGTGCTGCTCGCGATGGACAACGACCTCGAGGCGATCGGCACCAACGCGCATGAGCTGCCGATGGTGGCCGCGGCGCTCGCCAATTCCGACGAGGAGCTGCGCTGGGCGCCCTATCGCATCCTCGACCAGTGGCGCCACACCTACGGCGGCAACCTGCTGATCGCGCTGCCCGACGCTTTCGGCACCAAGCCGTTCCTGCGCGATGCGCCGGACTGGGTCGCCGACTGGACCGGCTTTCGTCCCGACAGCGCGCCGCCGATCTCGGCCGGCGAAGACATCATCAAATGGTGGAAGGAGAAGGGTCGCGATCCCCGGGAGAAGCTGCTGGTGTTCTCCGACGCGATGGATGTCGGCTCGATCGAGGAGACGTTCCATCACTTCAAGGGCCGCGTCCGCGTCAGCTTCGGCTGGGGCACCAACCTCACCAATGATTTCGTCGGCTGCGCGCCCGACGGCTCGACCGAGCTCGATCCGATCTCGATCGTCTGCAAGGTGACGTCGGTCGACGGCCGCCCCGCCGTAAAGCTCTCCGACAATCCGGAGAAGGCGACCGGCAACCCGGCCGAAGTCGAGCGCTATTTGCGCGTGTTCGGCAATGCCGGCCGCGTTCGCACCGCAGTTCACGTTTAAGCTGGCGGCTTGATCCCTTCATCGACTGACCTGACGAGTTTCGCATGCCTGCACCCAAGCCGCCTGCCTTCGAAACCCTGAGCCTGCACGCCGGCCAGCGCCCCGATCCCACAACCGGCGCCCGCGCGGTACCGATCTATCAGACCACGTCCTACGTCTTCCAGGATGCCGATCACGCCGCGGCGCTGTTCAATCTGGAACGCACCGGCCACATCTACACCCGCATCTCCAACCCGACGACATCAGTGCTGGAGGAGCGCATCGCCGCGCTCGAATGCGGCGTCGGCGCTATCTGCATCGCCAGCGGCATGGCCGCGATGCATCTGGCGATCGCGACGCTGCTCAATGCCGGCGACCATATCGTCGCCTCCGCGTCGCTCTATGGCGGCACCATCAACCTGCTGGCGCACACGCTGCCGCGCTTCGGCATCACCACGAGCTTCGTCAAACCGCGTGCGCTCGATGAGTTCCGCGCCGCGATCAAGCCGAACACGCGGCTCGTGATCGGCGAGACCATCGGCAATCCCGGCCTCGAGGTGCTGGATATCCCCGCGGTTGCTGGAATCGCGCATGACGCGAAGATTCCGCTGCTGATCGACAACACCTTTGCCACGCCCTATCTGAGCCAGCCGATCGAGCTCGGCGCCGACATCACGATGAACTCGGCCACCAAATGGATCGGCGGCCACGGCATCGCGATCGGGGGCGTCATCGTCGATGGCGGCCGGTTCGACTGGCGTGCGTCGGGCAAATTCCCGCAGTTGACCGAGCCTTACGCCGGCTATCACGGCATCGTCTTCGACGAGCAGTTCGGCAAGGCCGCCTTCATCATGCGCGCCCGCACCGAGGGCCTGCGCGATTTCGGCGCCTGCCTGTCGCCGACCAACGCGTTCCAGCTGTTGCAGGGCATCGAGACGCTCGGCGTCCGCATGGACCGCCATGTCAGCAACACCCATGCGGTGCTGGACGCCCTCGCCGCGAACAAGGCGGTCGACTGGGTGCTGCATCCGTCGCTGGAGACGCATCCGGACTACGCGCTCGCCAAGAAGCTGCTGCCGCGCGGCGCCGGATCGATCGTCAGCTTCGGCATCAAGGGCGGCCGCGCTGCCGGCAAGAAATTCATCGAGTCCCTGAAACTGATCAGCCATCTCGCCAATGTCGGCGATGCCAAGACATTGGTGATCCATCCTGCCTCGACCACGCATCAGCAGATGGACACCGACCAGCTCAAGGCCGCCGGCATCGGCGAAGAGCTGGTACGGCTGTCGGTCGGCATCGAAGCCGCGCAGGACATCATCGACGATCTCGCCCAGGCGCTGCGCGCCTCGCAAAGGGCTTGAGCCATGCAGCTGTCCGTCAACGGGATCGACACCTTCATCGCCACCGGCGGCAAGCCGTTCGATGCGCAGCTCGCCACGGTGGTGATGCTGCACGGCGCCGGCTTCGACTCTTCGACCTGGGCGCTGCACAGCCGCTGGTTCGCCCATCATGGCTTTGCGGTGCTGGCGCCCGATCTGCCCGGTCACGGCCGCTCGTCCGGCAAGCCGCTGCATGATATCGCCGAGATGGCCGACTGGACTGCGGCACTCATCACCGCCGCTGGCGCCTCGAAGGCCCGGCTGATCGGGCACTCCATGGGCTCGCTGATCGCGCTCGAAACCTCGGCGCGGCATCCAGACAAGGTGTCCGGTCTCGCGCTGATCGGCACCGCCGCGACGATGACGGTCGGTCCCGATCTCCTGAAGGCCGCCGAGGCCAACGATCCCGCCGCGATCGACATGGTCTCGATCTGGGGCCTCGGCTTCAAGGCCGAGCTCGGCGGCAGCCTCGCGCCGGGCCTGTGGATGCACCAGGGCGCGCAGCGGGTGCTGCAGGAGGCGCGGCCGGGCGTGCTCTACAACGACCTCAACGCCTGCAATGCGTATCAGAACGCGCTCGCTGCTGCGGCCGCGGTCAAGGTGCCGGCGACGTTCGTCATCGGCGAGCGCGACATGATGACGCCTGCCAAGGCCGGCAAGGCGCTCGCCGCAGCGACGCCGAATGCGCGGACGATCGTGCTCGCCGGTGCGGGGCACATGATGATGGTGGAGCAGCCCGACGAGCTGCTGGCGGCGCTGCGGTAGTCTGCCGCGGACTCCACTCCCCTTCTCCCCTTGTGGGAGAAGGTGGCGCGAAGCGCCGGATGAGGGGTCTCTCTCCACAGATGAGCTCGCGGAAAGAGACCGCTCACCCGGCTTCATCTCGCTCCGCTCGATTGCGCCACCCTCTCCCACAAGGGGAGAGGGTGCACCGCATGTGCGGCATCGTCCCGATCACTGCTTCGCCGGCTTCCGCTCGATCGGATGGATCTCGATCGCGCGCAGGCGGCCGAGCCGCAGCACGTCCATCGACAGCGTGCGGTCGATCCGGCTGTGATCCAGCGCGCGGATCAGATCGTCGACGCCGTTGATCTCGACGCCGTCGAGCCTGACCGCGACATCGCCCGGCAACAACGCCGCGCGCGACGCCGGGCTGTCCGGCTCGATCTGCATCAGCAGCGCGCCCATCTTGTTCTCGACGCCGGCGAGCACCGCATGGCGCCTTGGCACCGGCGCGGTCTGGCCGGCGACGCCGATATAGGCACGACGGACATAGCCATGGCGGATGATCTCCGACAGCACGAACTGCGCGGTGTTGCTGGCGACCGCAAAGCAGATGCCCTGCGCGCCGTTGATGATCGCGGTGTTGATGCCGATCACCTCTCCCCGCGACGACACCAGCGGCCCGCCGGAATTGCCGGGGTTGAGCGCCGCATCGGTCTGGATCACGTCCTCGATGGTGCGCCCGCTGACCGAGCGGATCGAGCGACCGAGCGCCGACACCACGCCGGCGGTGACCGTCGACTCAAAGCCCAGCGGATTGCCGATCGCGACCACGAGCTGGCCGCGCCGCAGCGACTTGGAGTTGCCGAGCGAGGCGTAGGGCAGGTCGCGTGCGCCATCTGCGCGCAGCAGCGCCAGATCGGTATCGGGATCGACGCCGAGCACATGGGCGTCGGTGACGAAGCCTTCGGTGTCGCGCAGCCGGATCTCCTTCGAGGAGCCAACCACATGATGGTTGGTCAGCACGAAGCCGTCGGGCGAGATCACAATGCCCGAGCCCATGCCACCGCGCTCGCGCGCATTGCGCACCTTCGGCCCGGTCTCGACCCGGACCACGGCGGGGCCGACGCGTTCGGTGACGTCGATGACGGCATTGGAATAGGCGTCCAGCAAGGCCCGGTCGTCCGGGGCAGCATCGGCCGTCCGCGTCGACGGCGTGTCGACGGCGGTAACTGAGGTAAAATCCAGCATGGCGAGAATCCTTTGGTCCCCTCAGATGGTGACCGGTTCCTGCCCCTGCAAGTGGTTAGGCCCGGCCTGGCTATGGTGCCCGCCGCAGCGCGCCGCCACGCGCCTTGACCGGATCGAGCAGCGACCAGTCCCCCTCCGGCAGCACATAACCCTTTGGAAACGGCGCGCGCAGCTCGAGCCCGAGCGAGCGCAGCACGCGGTCGTCGCGGTAGTAGCATTGCAGCACGACGCGAACGAGCGTCGCCGCCGCCGCGCCGCCGCCGGTGCGAAACTCCTGCGCCACCGCGTCGCGCTTCGCATCGTCGAGCTCGGCGAGCGGCCTGCCGGCGAGCTTCGCCAGATGGTCGAGCGCCTGCCGCACCAGCGCGGTGTCGCGGCCGAGCGTCGCCAGCATGTCGGCCTGAACAGCGGGATCGTCGGCGCCGGGCACCTTGTACTCGGAGCTTTCGGGAACGATCATCGCGGCGACGGTGCGGAGGTCGGCGCGCTGGGCGGCAGTCAGTTCGTTGGCTTCGGACATTGTCAACCTTTGGCAATCTCAGTCGAACAGATTGGCGAGGCGGCTCTTCATCTGATCGGCGATGTAGAGCGCAAGGGCCTGGATGGTGGAGGTCGGGTTGACGCCGCCGGAGGTGACGAAGATGCTGCCGTCGACGATGAAGAGGTTTTTCACGTCGTGCGAGCGGCCCCATTCGTTGACGACCGAGCGCGATGGATCGGTGCCCATCCGCGCGGTACCGAGCAGATGCCAGCCACCCCACGGAATCGGCGCGTTGGTGCAGAGGTCAGTGGCGCCGGCCGCTTCGAGCATCTCGCGGCCGCGCGCCAGCGCATGATCCATCATCTTGCGGCTGTTCTCGCTGATCGTGTAGTCGATCCGCGGTGCGGGGATGCCGTGGCCGTCCTTCAGCACGGGATCGAGTGTGACCCGGTTGTGCTCCTCCGGCAGATCCTCGCAGATCGCAGAGAAGCCGATGCGGTGACCGTTCAGCTTGCGGAAGACGCGGTGATGATCGGCGCCCCAGGGCAAAATGCCCTTCTGCTCGCTCGTGACGGCCTCGAACACCGGCCCGGCACCGCGCACGAACTGGACGCCGTAGCCGCGCACGAAGCCGCGCGACAGGTCGGTGTCGTACCATTCCTTGCTCCACAGGCAGGTCGGTGGCGCGCGGTTGGAGTCGGTCGGCTCCTCCACATAGCCATAGATCTGCGCGTACGGGTGGAACATCAGGTTCTTGCCGACGAGGCCGGACGAATTGGCCAGCCCGTTCGGGAATTTGCCCGACACCGAGTTCAAGAGCAGCCGCGGCGTGCCGACGCCGTTACAGGCGATGATCACGACTTCGGCCGGCTGAAACTGCTCGACGCCGTCCTTGTCGTAATAGACGACGCCGGAGGCCATGCCGTGCTCGTTGGTCAGGATCTCGCGCACCCGGCAATGGGTCTTGACCTCGACGCCGGCGCGGATCGCCTGCGGCCAATAGGTGATATCGGTCGAGGACTTCGCGCCTTGCGCGCAAGCCGGCGTGCAGTGGCCGAGATTGATGCAGCGTGCCCTGCCCTCATAGTCGGTCGTCGCGACCGTGGTGTCGGACGGCCACCAGTGCCAGCCGAGCTTGTTCATCGCCTTGGCCACGATCGGGCCCGACAACCCGAACGGCTGCGGCGGCATCGGCGGATGCGACAGTGGCGACAGCGGATCGCCCGACAGTCCCGACGTGCCCATGATGCGGTCGTTCTCCTCGAAGAACGGCGTCAGCGCGTCATAATCGATCGGCCAGTCGTCGGCGACGCCATCGAGCGTCTTCACCTTGAAGTCGGAGGGATGCAGCCGCGGCCAGTGCGCGGTGTACATCACGGTCGAGCCGCCGACGGCGTTGAAATTGACCACCTTGATCGGCGAGTGGTCGTCGTTGATCGGATAGTCCTCGGGCCGGCGGCGGATGTTCGGGCTCGACGACCACTCGCCGAAGAATTTGGCTTCCCAGTCGCGGCCGGTGCTCGGATATTCGGCGGGATTCATCCAGCCGCCCTGATCCAGGCAAAGGATGTGCATCTTGGTATCGGCGAGGCTCCAGGCCACCGCCGCGCCCGAGGCGCCGGCGCCGATGATCAGGACGTCAACGGGATCGTTCATTCGGATTCCTTGTTGTTCTTGTTCTCGGCGAGCGCGCCCGTCGTCCCGGCAGGCGTCACGAATGGTCTTCGCGACGATAAGGTGAATCCGGACGCGGAGTAAAGTCAGCCGAGAGCCGGCATTGGCGATTCGGCGACCAATCGCCGCGCACCCCGCAAATTGCGATACCAGCCCCGCTTTTCAACGTTTGGTCTGCACCGGCATTCCGGCTAGCCTTGTCGGAAATCAACAGACCGGGGAGCAACGACAGGTGGCCGCACCGCGCCAGGATCAGATCGAGACGGCTGCGCCGGACTACGACGTCATCATCATCGGCGCCGGGTTGTCTGGCATGTACCAGCTCTACCGGCTGCGCGAGCTCGGCCTCAGGACGCGCGTGTTCGAGGCCGGCACCGGCGTCGGCGGCACCTGGTACTGGAACAGGTATCCCGGCGCGCGTTTCGATTCCGAAAGCTATTCCTACGGCTACTCCTTCTCGAAGGAATTGCTGCAGGAATGGGAGTGGTCCGAGCATTTCGCCGGCCAGCCGGAAACCTTGCGCTACTGCAATTTTGTCGCCGACAAGTTCGATCTGCGCCGCGATATCCAGTTCGAGAGCCGCGTCACCGCCGCAAGCTACCAGGACGCGACGCGGAGCTGGGAGGTCACGCTTGAAAGCGGCGCGCGCCACAGTTGCCGCTTCCTGATCACCGCGATCGGGCCGCTGTCGACGCCGACCTTGCCGCGCATCGAGGGCCTCGACAGCTTCAAGGGCCAGTCCTTCCACACCGCGCGCTGGCCGAAGCAGAAAGTGGATTTTGCCGGCAAGCGCGTCGCGGTGATCGGCACCGGCGCGACCGGGATCCAGACCATCCAGACCATCGCGAGCGAGGTTGGGCACCTCACCGTGTTCCAGCGCACGCCGAACTGGGCCGCGCCGCTGCACAACGGCAAGATCGACGCGGAGATGCAGGCCAGGATCAAGGCCGGCTATCCCGAGATGTTCGCGCGCTGCCAGGAGACCTTTGCTTGCTTCGTCCATACGCCCGATACCCGCGGCGCATTCGAGGTCTCCGACGAGGAGCGCGAGGCGAATTACGAGCGGCTATATGGCGAACGCGGCTTCGGCATCTGGCAGGGCAATTTCAAGGACATCCTGATCGACCGCAAGGCGAACGCCACGATCAGCGATTTCGTGGCCCGAAAAATCCGCGAGCGCGTCAAGGACCAGGCGGTCGCGGAAAAGCTGATCCCCAGGAATCACGGCTTTGGCACGCGGCGCGTGCCGCTCGAGACCTTCTATTACGAGGTCTACAACCGCGACAATGTCGAGCTGGTCGATCTCAAGGAGACGCCGATCGAACGGGTCACGCCCGAGGGTATCCGAACCAGCGAGAAGGACTACGCGTTCGACATCATCATCTATGCCACCGGGTTCGACGCCATCACCGGCAGCTTCGACAAGATCGACTTCAGAGGCGCGCGCGGCACGCGATTGAAGGAGAAGTGGCAACACGGCCCGGAAACCTATCTCGGACTGATGGTCGACGGCTTCCCCAACATGATGATGCTGATGGGCCCGCACACCGCACTCGGCAACATCCCGCGCAGCATCGAATACAGCGTCGACTGGGTCACCGGCCTGATGCGGTTTGCCCAAGCGAAGGGCCTGACCTTCCTCGACGCGACGCCGGAGGGCACCGCTGACTGGACAGATCACGTCAAGGCGCTCGGCGTCGGCCTGCTCTCCAACGAGATCGACTCCTGGATGACCGGCATCAACCGCAACGTCGACGGCAAGCAAACCCGCATCGTCGCCCGCTACAGCGGCAGCGCGCCGGCGTATCGGGCAAGATGCGACGCGGTTGCGGCGAAGGGGTATGTGGAGTTGAGGGTGGGGTAACGTTCGTATTGACGCGAAACGCGGACCGCATCACCGCCGTCGTCCCGGCGAAGGCCGGGACCCATAACCACAGGTCTTAGTCGTTGAGGAAAGCTGTGGCCCCAGCGTCGCCGAACAATCACCTTCGGTGGTTATGGGTCCCGGCCTTCGCCGGGACGACACGGAGTATGTTGCGCCGTCACCTCACCACGCATCGATGCACGGCCGCTTGCGCGTCGTGCGCGGCTCGGGCTTCGGCACCGAGCGCAGGCCGCTCATGATCCAGTGCCTGGTCTCGGCGGGGTCGATCACCTCGTCGATCTCGAGCACGGAGGCGATCGAGACCGCCTTGCCGTTGGCGTAGAGTTCGGCGACCTTGGTCTGGAAATATTTCTCCCGCTCGACCGGATCCTCGATCGCCTCCATCTCCTTGCGGAAGCCGAGGCGGACGTAGCCTTCCAGGCCCATGCCGCCGAATTCGCCGGTCGGCCAGGCCACCGTGAAGAACGAGGCGTGGAAGCCGCCGCCGATCATCGATTGTGCGCCGAGGCCGTAGCCCTTGCGCAGCACGATGCCGAACAACGGCACGGTCAGGCTCGCGCCGGTCACGAACATGCGCGCGACGTGGCGCACGATCGCGGTCTTTTCGGCCTCGGGGCCAACCATGAAGCCCGGCGTGTCGCACAGCGAGATCAGCGGGATGTCGAAGGCGTCGCAGAGCTGCATGAAGCGCGCCGCCTTGTCGCCGGCCGCGGCATCGATCGCGCCGCCGAGATGTTTTGGATTGTTGGCGATCAGGCCGAATGGCTTGCCCTCGATGCGGATCAAGGCGGTGATCATGCCGACGCCGAACTCGCGGCGGAGCTCCAGCACCGAGCCCTCGTCGGCGAGGAGATCGATGACGTTGCGGATGTCGTAGACGCGCAGCCGATTCTCCGGGATCGCGCGGCGCAGCAGCCGCTGGTCCGGCGCTTTCCAGCCCTGCACCGCGCCCTGGAAGTAGGCGAGGTATTTCTGCGCCATCGTGGTCGCCTCGGCTTCGTCCTCGACCAGGATGTCGATCACGCCGTTCGGTGACTGGAAACTGACAGGGCCGACCTCGGCCGCATGATAGACGCCAAGCCCGCCGCCCTCGATCATCGCGGGTCCGCCCATGCCGATCGAGGCATTTTTGGTCGCGATGATGACGTCGCAGACGCCGAGCATCGCGGCGTTGCCGGCGAAGCAATAGCCGGAAACGATGCCGATCACGGGCACCAGGCCGGAAAGCTTTGCGAACTGCACGAAGGACGGACCGTCGAGCCCGGTCATCCCGAGCCGATCGGTATCGCCGGGACGGCCGCCGCCGCCCTCGGCGTAGAACACCAGCGGAAGCCGCCACTGTTCCGCCAGCGTGAGCATGCGGTCGATCTTCTTGTGGTTCATGTGGCCCTGGGTGCCCGCCAGCACGGTGTAGTCGTACGCAATCACCATGCAGCGCGCGCCTTCGGGGCCGAAGTCTTTCGCATTGACGGTTGCGACGCCGGCGATCAGGCCGTCGGCCGGCGTGTTCTTGATGAGGTCTTCGACCTTACGGCGGCGGCGTTGGGCTGCGATCGCGAGCGAGCCGTATTCGACGAACGAGCCGTCGTCGACCAGATGAGCGACGTTCTCGCGCGCGGTGCGCTGGTTGGTCTTGCGGCGGCGCTCGACCGAGGCCGGGCGGTTCTCGTCCAGGGTGATCGCCTTGCGCGCGACGAGCTCGGCAAGGTCAGGCCGGATGTGATCGAGGTCGATTGCGGCCTCCTGCTCCGCGGTGTGGCCGTCGACCTCGGCCGGCTCCAGGAACAGGATCGGCTCGCCATGCATCAGCGTGACGCCAGGCCCGCCCGCGATCTTCGTCACCCGGCCGCCCTGCGGTGCGATGACCAGATGCTCCATCTTCATGGATTCCAGCACGGCGATCTGCTGGCCCGGACGGACCAGATCACCCTCCGCGACCTCGATCTCGACAATCGTGCCCTGCAGCGGCGCCGGCACCGGGAGCGATCCTTCCGGCGCCGCCTCCGCAGCGGCCCTGGATGCGGCCGCCTCACTCACCGCGATCAATGGCGCGACATGCTCGCTGGCTGCGCCAACCAGCGCTGCAACATGGGTATCGATGAAGCTCGTGTTGATCTTGTTCCGGACAAAGCTCTGATGCGCGAGCACCGCGCCGAGCAACGGGATGTTGGTGGCAACGCCGCCGATGCGGAATTCCCGCAAGGCGCGCGCCGCCTTATGCACCACGTCAGGCCATTTTGGGCTCGGCGAATGCACGATGACTTTTGCCAGCAGCGAGTCGAACGCGGCACTGGTGCGATAGCCGGAATAGCCGAAAGTATCGACGCGGACGCCGGGTCCGGACGGCAGGTCGAACACGCTGAGCGTGCCGCCGGTCGGCCTGGTGGCGCCGGTCTCGTCCATCACCTCCATATTGACGCGGAGCTGCATCGCGTAGCCGCGCGGCAACGGCACGGCCGATTGCGCCAGCCCAAGCGAGGAAAGCGTCGCGCCGGCCGCCACCGCAAGCTGTGCGCGTACCAGGTCGACGCCGAGCACCGCTTCGGTGACGGTGTGCTCGACCTGCAACCGCGGATTGGCCTCGATGAAGGCGAAGGCGCCCTCGCCATCGTCCGCCTCGTCATCGACCAGGAATTCGAAGGTGCCGAGATTGTTGTAGCGCGCGGCGCTGGCGAGCTGCTTCGCGGCCTCGATGATGCGCGCACGCAAGGCATCGTTCAGCGATGGGCTCGGCGCCACCTCGATCAGTTTCTGGTTGCGGCGCTGGATGGTGCATTCGCGTTCCCAGAGATGAGAGATCGCGCCATGACGATCGCCGATGATCTGCACCTCGATATGGCGTGCCTTGCGGATCAGCCGCTCGACATAAACAGCGTCGTTGCCGAACGCGGCCTTGGTCTCCGACTGGCAGCGCGCATAGGCCTCCGCGAGCTTCCCTGCGTCGTCGACCACGCGCATGCCTCGGCCGCCGCCTCCGGCAATCGCCTTGATCATCACGGCAGCGTTGGCACCGAGCGAAGCGAAGAAGGCCTTCGCCTCGTCAAGCGAGGTTGTGCCCGAGCTGCCGGCAATGATCGGCACGCCGCATGTCTTCGCCAGCGCCTTCGCCCTGGCCTTGTCGCCGAACAGATCGAGCGCCTCCGGCGACGGACCGACAAAAACGATCTTCTCCGCAGCGCAGCGCCGCGCAAGGCCTGCGTTCTCGCTGAGGAAGCCATAACCCGGATGCAGCGCATCGCAGCCCGCGGCCTTGGCGGCTGCGACCACCTCCTCGATGTCGAGATAGGCCCGTGCGCCGTGGCCGGGGATCTCGCGGGCTTCGTCGGCTGCGCGGACATGCAGCGACGCGGCGTCATCGGCCGGATAGATCGCGACCGTGGCGATGCCGCTCTCGCTCGCGGCACGGGCGATGCGGATCGCGATCTCGCCGCGGTTGGCAATCAGCAATTTTGTGAAGGACATCGGCGGTTCCGGTTTGGCTCAACGATCCTTCATGGTCGGATCGCGGCCGCGACGCAAGGGCTTCTCTGCCGGCGCCGCGACCTTCCGGCTTGCGGAATTTGCGCGCGGGCCTGCACGCTATGCAGATTGACCCGCGCGCCGATGCGCTATTCTACTTCCTCAACGAACAACGGACCGGGCGGAAACCATGACCAAGGCCACCACGATCAAAAGCGTCGAAACGCTCGCCTGCGATGCCGGCTGGCGAAACTATCACTTCGTCAAGGTGACGACCGCGGACGGACTGGTCGGCTGGAGCGAATATGATGAGGGCTTTGGCGCGCCCGGCGTCACCGCGGCAATCGAACGGCTGTCGGCGCGGGTGGTCGGCAAGAATGCGTTCGAGCATGAGCGGATCTATGTCGAGTTGTTCGCGGCGACACGGCCGGCTGCCGGCGGCGTGGTCGCGCTGGCGCTCGGCGCGATCGAGAACGCGCTGCTCGACGTCAAGGCCAAGGCGCTCGGCGTGCCCTGCTATGAGCTGCTCGGCGGCAAGATCCGCGATCGTGTCCGGGTCTACTGGTCGCATTGCGCGACCTGGCGCATCAATCATCCGGATTGGTACAAGCCCGCCATCACCGATCTCGACGGGGTCAAGGCGATCGGGGCTGAGGTGCGCGAGAAGAAGTTCTCGGCGATGAAGACCAACATCTTCGTCTACGCCGACGGCAAGCCACAGGGCTGGCGCCCCGGCTTCGGCTCGCCGTTCATGCCGGAGATCAATGTCGATCGTGCAGTGCTGCGCAATCTCTGCATGCATCTGGAGGCGATCCGCGACGGCGCGGGGCCGGATGTAGATCTGCTACTCGACCTCAACTTCAACGCCAAGACCGAGGGCTACCTGAAGATCCTGCGCGCCATCGCCGACATGGACATGTTCTGGGTCGAGATCGACACCTTCAACCCGCAAGCGCTCGGCTACATCCGCCGCCAGAGCCCGCATCCGATCTCTTCCTGCGAGACGCTCCTGGGCCTGCGCGAATTCCTGCCCTATTTCAGCGAGCAGGCGATGGACGTCGCGATCATCGACACGCCGTGGAACGGGGTGTGGCAGTCGATGAAGATCGCGGCCGCCGCCGAACATTTCGAGGTCAACGTCGCGCCGCATAATTTCTACGGCCACCTCTGCAGCATGATGAATGCGCATTTCTGCGCGGCGGTGCCGAATCTGCGGATCATGGAGACCGACATCGACCGGCTGGCCTGGGACCACGAGCTGTTCACCCATGTACCCGAATTCGTCGACGGCCATCTCGTGATCCCGGATCGCCCGGGCTGGGGCACCGAGCCGAACGAGGAAGGCCTGCGCGCGCATCCGCCGAAGAACAAGGGCGGGCTGTTGAACTATGGGTCGAAGAAGTAGCGGTTATGGCGACGCCGCCAACCCCATCGTCGTCCCGGCGAAGGCCGGGACCCATAACACAGGATTGCGTCGTTGAGGCAGGCTGTGGCCCCAGCATGGCGCAACAATTGTCATTCGGGGTAATGGGTCCCGGCCTTCGCCGGGACGACGCATAACCCACACATTGCGCCCCTAATTATCCTCCCGCACCGGCGTGAATGCGCTCTCGATCACGTCGCCGATCGGCTGCCAGGCATTGCCGTCGAACTGCACCAGCCGCATCTGCTTGATCGGACGGAAATCCTGCGGGCCGGTGTTGATCACGATCCCCGGCAGCGCGATCGGGCTGTGGTAGTCCTTCAGCGATGCCGCCTGCCGCATGATGTTGTCGCGCGAGAAATCGGCGCCGCATTGCCGAAGCACCTGGAACAGGGTGTCGGCCGCGGCGTAGCCGAACACGGCGTAGATGTCGTCCTTGTCGCCATCGGGGAAGTATCGGTCCATGAAGGCGTCCCACGCCTTGATCTGCGGATCGTTCCGCCAGGAGGCGTCGCCGGCGTCCTTGAGGAACGAGGTCGAGATCACGCCGAGCGAATTCTGAAGGCCTGCCGGCTGCAAGGCGCTGGCGATCGAGGCCGACGCATTGTCGAGGATGAACACCGGGTGCCAGTCCATCTCGGCGACGACGCGGATCGCGCGCGCCGCGATCGCCGGCGCGCCGTCGAACACCAGTATCTCGGCGCCGGAGTTCTTCAGGATGCTGAGCTCGTTCTCGATCCTGGTCTCGGAGGCGTCGAAGGCGAGATCGGCGACGATCATGCCGGCGGTGTCGCCGAGCCCTTCCTGCAATCCGCGGAACAGGTCGCGGCCGAACTGGTCGTTCTGCCAGAGCACCGCGATCTTGCGGCCGGGATAGGCGGCCTGGATGTAGTTGGCGTAGATCCGCCCCTCGGCGCGGAAGGTCGGTTGCCAGCCCATGGTCCAGGGGTAGGTCTTCGGATGTGCCCACTCCTCGTCGCCGGAGGCGACGAACAGCTGCGGGATCTTCTTCTCGTTGAGGTATTTTCGCACGGCGAGATTGCTCGGCGTGCCGAACGAGCCGAACATCAGCGCCACGTTCTGCTTCTCGACGAGATCGCGGGTCTGCTCCATCGCGGTGTTCGGATTGGAGCTGTCATCGACCGAGACGAACTTGATCTTGCGGCCATTGATGCCGCCGCGCTCGTTGATCATGTCGAAATAGGCGGCTTCCGCACGCCCGATGGTCGCGAATGCCGCGAGCGGACCGGTGTAGGGCATGACATTGCCGACACGGATTTCGCCGGTGGCGGCCTCCGCGGCCTGTTGCGCGCGCAAAGGCGCAGCTGCCAGCAGCGCGGCGAAGACGAGGATGATCGAAAGCGTCGTTTGTTGTCTTGTTTGCATCAACATCGCCACAAACGCCGGCGCGTGCCGGCGCTCCTCCCGCGCGATCCGACCTTATCGCCCAAGGCAACGCCGGAAAAATGAAATGTTGATGGCAGAGTTCCGCCTCAGCGCAATGTTATGTCGAGCCAGCCCAGCGGATTGACCGTGACCCGGTCGCCAGTGTCGACCAGCACCGTCGTGGTCTCCGCTTCGATGATCGCAGGACCGGCGAGCGTATGGCCCGGCCTGAGATCGTCGAGCGCATAGACCGGCACCTCGCGCCAGGCACCGAGCCAGGCCTGCCGCTTGCCGCGCGGCGCGCATGGGGCGGTCGACGTGACCGCACCGACATCGCTGCCCTGCGGGGCAACCTTGCCGACCGCGGCGACGCGGGCGTTGACGAACACCACCTCCTGCCCGCGCGAGGCATAGGTGTACAACTCCTCGTGACGGCGATGGAAGCGGTCCTCGATTTGCGCGACCAGATCTGCGGCGCCGAGATCGAGGTCGCCGAGCGGCACGTCGATCTCGAACACCTGCTCGCCATAGCGCATCTCGGCCGAACGCTCGATCGCGAGTTCGCCCTTGAACCAGGACCGCAGCCGGCCGGCGGCCTGTTCCTCCAGGGCCGCGAACAGCGTCCGGACCTCGTCGGCGGAAATCCGGCCCGCACCATAATGGGTGCGGCTGACCTCGTAGCGCAGGTCGCTGGTCAGCATGCCCCAGGCCGACAGCACCGAGGCGACCGTCGGCACGATGATGCGCCTGATCTCGAGCTCGCGCGCGACTTCGGCGGCGTGCATGCCGGCGGCGCCGCCAAAGCTCAGCAGCGCGAACTTTCGCGGATCGACGCCGCGGCGCAATGTCATCAGGCGGATGCCGTCGGCCATCTTCAGGTTGATCATCTTGTAGATGCCGGCGGCTGCCTCGATCCGCGACAGCTCGAGCGCTTGCGCGATCCGATCAACCGCGGCTTCCGACGCCGCACGATCGAGCGGCCGCGCGCCGCCCATGAAGGCACTCGCATCGAGATAGCCGAGCACGACATTGGCGTCGGTGACGGTGGCAGCCAGGCCGCCATTGCCGTAGCAGGCGGGGCCCGGCACCGAGCCCGCGCTTTCCGGTCCCACCCGCAGCGTGCGGCCGCCATCGACACTGGCGATCGAGCCGCCGCCGGCAGCGATGCTGGCGATATCGAGGCTGCGCAACGCGATGCGCTGGCCGGCCAGCATGCCATCGGCGGAGAGCGAGGCCTGGCCGTCGGCAATGAGGGAAATGTCGGTCGAGGTGCCGCCCATGTCGAACGGCACCAGATCGGGAATGCCGAGGAGATCCGCGCAGCGGCGGCTCCCGGAAATGCCGCCGGCCGGCCCCGATAGCACCGTGCCCGCGGCAAGCCGCGAGGCCTCCTCCACCGGTGCCATGCCGCCATGCGACAGCACGACGAACAGCGAGCCGGCAAAGCCGGCCTCAGTGAGGCTCATCTCCAGATTGGTGAGATAGCGCTGCACCGTAGGCTGAACATAGGCGTTCACGATCGTGGTCGAGACCCGTTCATATTCCTTGATCTGCGGCAGCACGTCACTGGAGCGCGAGATGCTGACTTCAGGCAGCTCCTTCGTCAGCCGTTCGACTGCGGCCATCTCGTGCGCCGGATTGAGATAGGCGTGCAGGAAGCAGACCGCGATCGAACTCGCGCCGGACCGCCTCACCTCGGCGATGAGATCGCCGAGCGCGCCATCATCGAGCGGAATGGCCGCGCTGCCGTCGGCCTTCAGCCGCTCGCGGACACCAAAACGGCGCTCGCGCGGCACCAGCGGCTCCGGCGGCGGCGTGCGCAGATCGTAGCGATCCGGCTTCAGTCCCTCGCGCATCTCGACCACGTCGCGATGGCCTTCGGTGGTGAGCAGCGCGACTCTTGCACCCTTGCGCTCCAAGAGCGCGTTGGTCGCAACCGTCGTGCCGTGCACCAGCCGATCGGTCGCGGCCAGCATCGCGGCGCGCGTCACGCCGAGACGGCGCGCCAGTTCCTCCAATCCCGCCATCACGCCGATCGACTGATCGGCCGGCGTGGAGGGTGATTTCGCGAACACGGTACGCCCGGATTGATCCGTGGCAACCAGGTCGGTGTAGGTGCCGCCGACGTCTACGCCAATCGTGTACATGCTGCCCTATACCGCTTTCGAAACCAGACCCTGCGCTACGTCGCGCGAGCGCGCCTCCGCGGAACGTTTCTCAGGCGGTCCCCAGCCGCCGCCGCCGGAAGAACGAACTTCCAGGCAGTCGCCGGGGCGGAGCTCGATGCCGACCTCCTTGGTCTTCAGCACCCGCGGCGCGCGGCCTTCCGACAGCAGCCGATAGTGATGCGGCTCGCCATCTTTTCCGCCGAGCATGCCGCAGGGGCCGTGCCGCGCGCCGTCGCCGGCGGTGTTGCCTTTCGCCGGCTTCGCCGTCTCCAGCATCATGTCGAGCGCGACGCCGAGGCCGCCGCGATGCTGGCCATCGCCGCCGGAATTCGGGCGGAATTCATGCTGGCGGAAATACAGGGGAAAGCGCACCTCGGCGACCTCGATGCTGCCGAATTTGAGCCCGCCGACCGAGTGCCATTCGCCGATCGACGAATAGCCATCACCTCCCGGCGAGGCGCCGCCGCCGGGCCGCGCCTGGAACATGTGCCAGATGAAGTTGCGGCCGTTGCGCGGGTCCTCGCCCTGGATCGCGATGCGGAAGCGACGGCCCCAGCCGCCCATCACGCGATCCGGGCACGATGCCGACATCGCCTTGATGATCGCTTCGACGATCTCGTTGGAGGGATGGCTGGTGCACAGCGTCACGGGGCGGCCGGGATCGGCCCAGACGATGGTGCCTTGCTTGGCCACCACCTTCAGCGGCCGCAGCGCGCCGGTGTTCTTCGGGATGTCGGCGTCGATCAGATAGGCGAATGCCATCGCGACCGCGGCCTGCATGTTGGCATGCGATGAATTGACAAAACTGGTCGACTGCGGATCGGAGCCAGTGAGATCGACCTCGATGTCACTGCCCTTCTTGGTCACCTTGGCCGCGATCTTGATGTCGGTGCGGCCGTGGCCGTCATCATCGAGCAGCGCCTCGCCATGGAACACACCGTCCTTCCAGGTCGAGACCACGGCGCGGGTCTGCTGCTCGGTGGCGTCGAGAATCGCCTCGATCGCGGCCTCGACGGTCTCGGCGCCGAACTCGCTGAATAATTTCGACACCCGCCGCTCGCCGAGATGCGCGGCGCCAAGCATCGCCGCGAGGTCGCCGCGGAATTCCCGGGGGTTGCGGATGTTCAGCGCCAACAGGTCGAGCAGGTCTTCGCGCGGCTTGCCCGCTTCATACAATTTAATCGGCGGAATGCGGATGCCTTCCTGATAGATCTCGGTGGCGGCGGGATTGTAGGCGCCGTGGGTGGCGCCGCCGATGTCGCTCTGATGTGCGCGCACGATGGTCCAGAGCAGCCGCTTGCCGCCGTCGAACACAGGCACGAACGCGGTCAGGTCAGGCAGATGGCTGCCACCCTGATAGGGATCGTTGAGCAGGATGACGTCGCCCGGCGCAACATCCTTGAACCGCTCCTCGACCGCCAGTGTTGCCCAAGGCAGCGCGCCGACATGGACCGGGATGTGATCGGCCTGCGCGATCAGCCGTCCGCTTGTGTCGCAGATGCCGAGCGAAAAATCGCGGCTGGAGTTGAGGATTTGCGAATAGGAGGTGCGAAGCATGGCTTCGCCCATTTCCCGCACGATCGACGTCAGGCGATGCTGGACGACGGAACGGGTG
Organism: Bradyrhizobium genosp. L; assembly: GCF_015624485.1. Lineage (NCBI taxonomy): Bacteria > Pseudomonadati > Pseudomonadota > Alphaproteobacteria > Hyphomicrobiales > Nitrobacteraceae > Bradyrhizobium > Bradyrhizobium genosp. L. Next base: position 2,177,033 of record NZ_CP061378.1, on the reverse strand, counting down.
ATCGGATCGATCCTGGGGGACATTTTTGCCTTGTTGGCGCGTCGATCGCGCAGGGTGGCGGCCGCGATGCGGCCGATCGGAACCGGGATTCTTCTTTTATAGCCAGAGGTCTCCGGATCGCAAACCGGCCCGTATCAGCCCGAGCCGGCGATTCCATCGATCAGCAAGTCGTGATCACCGCGACGGAATAGAACACGCCTCACTGCGTCCCACCCATGCAAGCCGGCCCCGGGCCGGCTCCCTTCGACCAGGTGGACACAATGAATTTTCGATTGATCCGACCCGGCCTCGCGCTGCTCGGCATGCGCGTGCTGCTCGCCTTTGCCGCACCCTCGGTGGTGCTGGCACATGACGAGCATCATCCGGCTCAAAACGCGCCGACTTCCGCCGAGGAAAGCGCCTTCCTCGCCGAGAACGAAACCGCGATGACCAAGATGATGAACGACATGGCCGCGAAGCCTGTCGGCGACGTCGATCGCGATTTCGTCGCGATGATGACGCCGCACCATCAGGGCGCGATCGACATGGCCGTGATCGAGCTGCGCTACGGCAAGAACGAGCAGCTGCGCCGCATCGCGCAGGAGATCATCGTCGAGCAGCAGCAGGAGATCGACGCCATGAAGCTCGCGATCGGCGAGCCGGTCACCGCCTCCGCGCCGGCCCCGACGCAAGCCGCTCCGGCGGCACCGCCCGCGCACGATCACATGAACATGTCCCACGAGATGAAGATGCAGGAGAGCAAGTGATGAACCGTCAATTCCGTAAGGCCCTGTTGGCCTCGACCGTGGTCGCGATGTCGACCACCGCCTTCGCCGGACAGGCGCCCGGCGCCGCATCCGCGGCCGATATCCCGATCAGCCATCACGACCGCGTCTATGCCGCGGAGCAGTTCTCGAACACGGTGTCGGTCACCGATCCCGTCGACAACAAACTGCTCGGCGTGATCAGGCTCGGCGACCCGCAGCCGGGCAATTTCAGCCCGCTCTACAAGGGCCAGGTGCTGGTGCACGGCATGGGCTATTCCCCCGACCACCGCACCCTTGCCATCGTCTCGATCGGCTCGAACTCGGTGAGCTTCATCGATACGACGACCAACACGGTCAAGCACGTCACCTATGTCGGGCGTTCGCCGCATGAGGCGTTCTTCACCCCCGACGGCAAGGAGGTCTGGGTCACCGTGCGCGGCGAGAACTACATCTCGGTGATCGACGCGCAGAGCTTCAAGGAAACGACACGCATCGAGGTGCCACCCGGGCCGGGCATGCAGATCTTCTCACCCGACGGCAAATACGGCTACATCTGCTCGTCGTTCAATCCGGAGACCGATGTCGTCTCGGTTGCCGACCACCAGATCGTCGCAAAGGTGAAGCAGGAAAGCCCGTTCTGCCCGAACATCGCGGCGACGCCCGATGGCGAGCAGGTCTGGTTCACGCTGAAGGATATCGGCAAGACCCAGGTGTTCAACGCCAAGCCGCCGTTCAATCCGATCAAGACCATCGACACCGGGCCGATCACCAACCACGTCAACTTCGCGAGGACCCCCAAGGGCACCTTCGCCTATGTGACGATCGGCGGCACCAACCAGGTCAAGGTGTTCAGGACCGACGACTTCTCGCAAGTCGCCACCATTCCCGTGGGCAATCTCCCGCACGGCATCTGGCCGTCCGGCGACGGCACACGGATCTATGTCGGCCTCGAGAATGCCGACGCGCTGGCTGCGATCGACACCGCGACCAACAAGGTGATATCAAACATCCCGATCGGCCAGGCGCCGCAGGCGATCGCCTATGTGCCTGAGGCCGCGCCCAATCCGGACGACCGGACGAACCTGCAAAGCCTCGGCGTCGCCGGCCAGGTCGCGCACCTCGCGCTCGCGCCGAAACAGGAGGTCAAGGGCGCGACGTCGCCGACCAGCGTCTCGCTGTTCGACCAGGGCCTGATCCAGATCGTGCAGGCCTCCGTCACCGGCCTCGAGCCGAAGCAGCGCTACGTGCTGGGGCTCGCCGAGCATGCCGACGGCGGCGGCATGGTGGAGCCGCTCGCGGCGTTCATGACCAACCCTGCGGGGTCTGCGATCGTCAACGCCGCTGGTCCGATCCGGCAGATCGTGCAAAGCTCGGTGAAGGCCGAAAAGCGCTATCTCGTGATCGCGGCCGGAGAGCCATCGAAGCTCGGCGCGGTCGTCCAGGTTCAGGCCCCATGAGCGACATGCTGCGCCAGATCGAGCCGGTGATTCCAGCGTTGCGCCGCTATGCGCGCGCGCTGGTCCGCAACCACGCGGCCGCCGACGATCTGGTGCAGGACTGCCTCGAGCGCGCCGTTGGGCATTGGCACCAGCGGCGCGAGGACGGCAATCCACGGCCGTGGCTGTTTGCGATCCTGCACAATCTCGCGGTCAACCAGTTCCGCCGCGCGGCAACGCGTGGCCAGCATGTCACCATCGACGAGGCGCCCGAACACGCGATCGGGCAGAATGCGGAGCAGGAACAGAAGCTGATGTATCAGGACGTGATGGGGAAGCTTTCCAGGCTGCCCGACGAGCAGCGCGCGGTGCTGCTGCTGGTTGCCGTCGAGGACCTGAGCTATGCCGAGGCGGCCAACGTCCTCAACATTCCCGTCGGCACCGTGATGTCGCGCTTGTCGCGGGCGCGCGAGAGATTGCAGCAGGAGCTCGAAAGGTCCGCCGGAATCCAGCCAAGCAATGTCGTGCAGTTGCGGAGCAATTCATGAGCAATCGCCCGATCGCGGAAGACGATCTGCACGCCTACGTCGATCGGGCCCTCGAGCCAGAACGCGAGGCCGAGGTCGCTGCCTATCTCGAGGGCCATCCGGATGTCGCAAAGCGCATCGCCGATTATTCCGAGCAGCGTCGCCTGTTGCGTTCGGCGTTGGCGCCGATCGCGGAAGAGCCGCTGCCGCCGCAGCTCAACCTGTCCAGGATCATCGAGAGCCGGCGCCGGCGCCCCTCCTCAATCCGCTGGGCGATCGCGGCGATGCTGATGCTCGCGATCGGCGGCGTCAGTGGATGGGTGATCCGCGGTGAAACGCTGCCACCGGCCGGCGGACTGGCCGCGCTCGCGCAGGAAGCAAGCGATTCCTACCATGTCTACGCTTCCGATCGCAGCCGCCCGGTCGAGCTGCGCGACTCGACCGAGCTCGCCGCGTGGGTCTCGAGCCGGCTGCGTCAGCCGGTCAAGCTGCCGGACCTGTCGCAGTCCGGCTACCGCTTCATGGGCGGTCGCGTGGTGCCGACCGCGCACGGCCCCGCGGCGATGTTCATGTATGACGACGACCATGGCGACCGGCTGGTGATGCTGACGCGCCCGATGGCGACGGATCAGAACGCGCCGATGGCGCCGCATACGAGCGGCGGTGTCGCGGGTTTCGCCTGGGCCGATGGCGGCATGGGCTATAGCCTTGTGGGACCGAAGGCCGCGGACTCCCTGAGACCGCTGGCCAACGAGATCCGCAAGCAGGCGCGGACCATCTAGCTTCGCGTATAGATCAGGAACAGCGCGGTCCCGATCAGCAGCGCAGCCGCCATGAACAGCAGCACGGCGGGCAGGCCGAACAGCGCCGCGACGCCGGCGGTGGTCGACTGCATCAGCGCGGCGCCGAGGAAGAAGGCGAGGTTGACGGCCGACAGCGCCTTGCCGGTGTTCTGGGCATCGACCAGTTGCCGCGTCATGCCGAAGATCAGCGGTTGCGCCGAGGTGGCAAGGCCAATCAGGATCAGCAGCAGAAGGTCGTATTGCGACGGCATCACGGCGACGCCGAACAGGTTCGAGACCGGGAAATGCGGCGCTCCGGCTGCCATCAGCGCGAGCAGCAGCGCGGCAAGCATATGCGCGACCGCCACCATGGTGCGGCGATGTCCGAACCTGCGATCGAGCATGCCGACGCAGATCGGGCCGATGATCTGCGCCAGTGTGAACACGCCGAGGACATTGCCGGCCTCGATGCGGCTCAGCGATTTGACGTCCATCAGCCACGGCCCGCCCCAGAGGCCGCGCAACACCAGCGAGGCGCCGAGCGAGACCAGCGACAGCGCGATCAGCCCGCGCAGGCCGCGCGACAGGCCGAGCCGCAGCACCTCACCCATCTGCTGCAGTGGCGAGGAATCGTCGGCATGCGCGGCCGGTTGCCGCGGCACCAGCGCGAATACCGCGAACAGCACCGCGACGCCGAATCCGGCCGAGACCCAGAACCCGGCGCGCCAGCCGAACTGATCGACCACGAAGGCGAGCGGGCTCGCCGACAGCAGCATGCCGATATTGCCGATCGACAGGATCAGGCCGGACCACAGGCCGAATTTTGCGGCCGACATCTGCTTGGCCGCCAGCGTCATCGGGCACATCAGCATGCCGGAGGTAGCGACACCGAGCAGGAGTTGCCCGAACACAAAGCTTGCCGGACCTGTGGCAAGCGCCGAGACCAGCGTCCCGCCCACGGTTCCGGCCAACAGGCTCAGCGACACCGGACGCACGCCAAAGCGATCCATCGCCGCGCCGACCGGCACCTGCGAAGCGGCAAAGGAGAAATGATAGATCGAGGTGAGGCTTGCGAGCGCCTGCGGCGAAGTGCCGAAATCTCGCGCCATCAGATCGAGGCTGATCGCCGGGATGGTCCGCAGCAGTGTCGACAGCATGTGGCCGCAAGCCAATGCCAGGAGTGCAAGAACCAGGGCGCGGAAACCGAGCCCCGCTTCTTCCGTCGCCGCCACGCCGTCCACGAATCGCCTCTCCCCCGAGCGTCTTTGGGGAGGGCGTAGCACTATCGGGCGGACGGTGCCAACCAGCGCTGATGCGCGCAGAGCAGCCCGCCCCGTCATGGCCGGGCTTGCCCCGGGCATGACGATCATTGGTGCGGGGTGAGGTGGCGTCTATTGCTTGTGGAACACCAGCGTGCGCAGCTCGATGCTTTCGCGCGGGGCGGCGTCGGCCGGCGTGGTCGGATCGATGAACGCCGTATGCGGTCCGAAGCGGGTGCGGCCGTCGGTCGCCGAGTCGTAGCACTTCAACAGGATCGCCTCGTCCGGCATCATCTCGGGGATGTAGAACCAGCGATGGTTCGGATTGTACTTCACCGAATAGGTCTCGCCGCTGCGGTTCCGATAGATCAAATCGGAGGCGATCAGATCCTCGGGTGCCACCGTCGTGCCGTCGGCCATCGCCAGTGGTGAATCGCGCAACGGCCCGCGGATCGGCCGCCACAGATTGATCACCTGGACGCGGCCCTTGATCAACTGCTCGGCCTCACCGGGCAGATGCTCGAACACGCGGTTATGGCCGGAGACCGCGGTCTGGTCGACGTGGACCCGGGTCGCGGGCTGGCGCGGACCGGCGCCGCGGATATCCGCCGCACCCTCGACGCGCTTGCGCACGGTGTGATCGAAGATGAAGACCCGGTCGGCCTTCAGCGTCGCCTTCAGGAAGGCCTCGACCGCCGGGTAGTAGACCTTGCGGACTTCATTGTCGTCGTAGAAATCCCTGACCGCGGTCGGATGCTTGACCAGCGCAAAGCCCTCGCGATCCAGCGAGAAGCCGTCCGCGATCAGGCGGCCGTCGAAGATCGGGACATTGTGCGGTTCGGGCAGCGCGGTGGATCTGGGTTCGCCGGGCGGCGGATCGAAAGCGTAGGTCCGGGGCTTGCCCGGCGTCGGTGCGAGGTAATTGAGTTCGGCGGTAACGAACGGCAGCGACTCGATGCGAGTTTCTTGAAGGCCCACGGTGATCTCCCGGACTCGATTGTTGGTTTATTTGATCTGGCGGTGCGGGAGAGGTCGGCAAGGGCGCGGCAAAAATAGCAATGTTGTGGCTTCCGCGGGCCGGAAACGAAGAAAATCCTTGCCGGCGCCCGACGCCGAGTGAACGGATATTTTGGGATCACGGCTTCGTTAGCGGCAACAAGACGGCGGCGCTGCCAAAATGTCGAAAACAACCCCATGCAAAGGTGCCGCCGCCGCCGTTCGACACGGCAACTGTCGATAGCTAATTGAGTTGGCCGGTTTTGGTAGCACATCAAATGTCCGCTTCGTCTGCTTTTGTTCTCCTGTGGGCGGGGTGGGCAAGTCGCAGACTTGTCCATGCCGTCCACAGGCTCGCCGCCGAGCGGATTTAAGCGGCAATCGGTATGTCCACGGCCGCGCCGCTGCGGTCATAGCGACCGAGACAACGCGGGCCGTGGAAGATGGCGTGGGTGCCGTCGTGGTACTGACGGACCTTGACCCGCGCCTTGACGAAATGCGCGCGCAAAGGACTCTCCGGGATCTGCAACTTCAAGCGGTTGAACGACACGCAATTGTCGTTGCCGACCTGCCTCTCCTCCTGCACGCAAAGAATCTCGCCGAGATCGATACCCGCAATCGCGACGAAAGCGCTGCCGTCCTGCTCGGGCTTGACGGCAAAACGGGCGTTGTGGGCCGGCAGGTAGACCTCGCGAATAAATAAATTGGCGGCCTCCACCGTGGCGATCCCGGCCAATGCCAGCTCCTTGGTCAGCCGGTCTTGCAGCGTCTGAAAGACACGCTCGGAACGGCCCCGCGCTTGCGGCGAATAAGCCGCGATATGTTCGACACCCAGATGTGCCAGCGCCCGGCCGACCTGGGTCAGCGCCACGCGATCGACCGCGCCGCCAGCCGTCGCCGTCTGAAAGTAATGCGAGCCCCGATCGGTGTAGAGGCTCAATGGCAGGCCATGCCGGCCAAACACTTCCTCCAGCGCGCGGAAGGTCGAGCCGGTACCTTCTTCCTCGACGAGGAACGCCGAATAGATTGCGCTCGTCGCGTCATCCAGGGTCACGATCAGATCGAACATCGGCTGCCCTTCGAGCCATTGATGCCGCGATCCGTCCTGATGCAGAAGCATCCCCGGTAACGGCCGGCGCGGACGCTTGCGTCGGTGTGCGCCGCGGCGGCGGGCCTTCTTCAGAAGCCCCTTCGACTGCAGGAAGGTCTTGGTCCAGGTGTAGCTCCAATTGAAGCGATGATCCTTCACCAGATGCTCGTGAAAATGCTTCGCCGTGAAGCCGGCGTAGCGCGTGCGATAAAGCGCTTCCACCTCGTCTGCACAGTCAACCGGAACCCGCCGGCCGGAAGCCTTGCCGAGCCGACGATCCAGCAACCCCGCCTCGCCGTCCTCTTCGTAGCGCTGACACCACCGCCGAAACGTCCGTTCACCGACACCCAAAAGCTCCGCTGCTTCCAACTGGTTGAACTCCAAAGCCTCGTACCGGCCCAAAATGTCCAGAAACTTGATCATGCGCACACCCTGAAGGGCTTCCGTCCGGCGCATCACATGCCCCTCCAAAGGGCACGAGAATTACCGGACAGATCGTGTGCTACGTAAACCGGACATATCGTGTGCTACCGACACCGTTCGACACGGCAACTTGACACGTCGGGCAAATCAGAGGTATTCTTCCATTATTCCGAAATCTTTTACACCCGTCGTCCTGGCGAAAGCCAGGACCCATTACCACCGAATTTGGTGGTGAGCGGAATCGCGGCCCCCAGCGTCGTACAACAACCGCCATCCGGGGTAATGGGTCCTGGCTTTCGCCAGGACGACGCTTGCAAAAAATGCCTACAGCCCGGCGCCCGTCTCGACCGCTGCGCCAAACGACCTGTCCACGATATCAGCCGCGTTGATCTTCTGCCGGTCGTAGAGGTCGATGGTCCTGTGTTCGTCGGCGAGCGCGAGCGCCGCCGCGACGAGAGGACGGATCATTCTGCCGCAATCCCGCGCTGCTCGTCGCGCGCCGCGATCAGCTTGCGCGTCAGCGGGATCAGCTCACGGCCATAGTCGATGGCGTCGACCAGTGGATCGAAGCCGCGGATCAGGAAATGGCTGACGCCGAGGTCGTAATAGTCGGCGAACACTTCGGCGACCTGCTCGGGCGTGCCGACCAGTGCCGTGGTGTTGCTGTTGGCGCCGGTCAATTTCGCGATCTCGGTCCACAGCCGCTTGTCGATGCGCGCCCCCTGGTCGGCGAGCGCGAGCAGCCGCTTGGCGCCGTCGGTGGCGTGATTGGGGCGGCGATAACCGGTCTGGTCCTGCAACGCGGTGGCGCGCTCGAGGATGGCGTCGGCCTTCTTCCAGGCCTTCTCCTCGGTATCCGCGAGGATCGGCCGCACCGAGAGGCTGAAGCGCGGCGTCGGCCGGCCGTGCTTGGCCGCGGCGGCACGCACCCGTGCGGTGACGTCGCGCACCTGGGCGTAGGATTCGCCCCACAGCGCGAACGTATCGGCATGCTTGCCGGCGACCTCGATCGCAGCGTCCGAGCCACCGCCGACGAAGGTGTAGATGCCGCCCTTCTGCAGCGGCTTCACCTGCGAGAAACCGTTCTCGACGTTGTAGTATTTTCCGCTGTAGTTGAACGGCTTCTCGCTGGTCCATTCCAGCCTCACCACGTCGAGGAACTCGTCGGTGCGGGCGTAGCGCTCGTCCTTGTCGTCGAGTGTGTTGCCGTCCTGGCGCAGCTCGATGGCGTTGCCCCCGGTGATGACATGCAGCGAGACGCGGCCGCCATAGAACTGGTCGAGCGTCGCGAGTTGCCTCGCCAAGAGCGTCGGCGCCGTGAAGCCCGGGCGCTGTGCGATCATCACCTTCAGCGTCTTGGTGATGGTCAGCACATGCTGCGCGACCTGCAGTGCGTCGGGCGTCGTCGAATGGAACGCCAGCAGCGCGCGGTCGAAGCCGGCGAGCTCATGGGCTTTCGCGACCGTCTCGATATAGGGCGGATTGAGGATCGGACCCGAGCGCACGATGATCTCGGAGGAATTGTTGTTGGTGACGAAGCCGATGAACTCGACGGACATGACAGAAAGCTCCGGTTTGTTGACTGTTTTTTTCAGACGCCCAGCGCCAGACGTCCGGCGGAGATACGGGTGGAATCGTCTTGCGGGGTGTGGACGCGGCCGCACAGCACGTCGCGATAATGCCGCTCCAGCGGATTGGTTCGCGACAGACCGTGATTGCTGGTCAGCTGCAAGGCGTCCTCCACCGCTTTGACGGAATTATTGGTCACCGTCAGCTTGATGATGTTAGACTCGATCGCCGAGAGCTGGAAGCCGTTATCGAAATCGGCGGCAAAGCTCTCGATCAGCCGGGCATTGACGGCTAACCGCGCCTCGATGCCGCCGACCACTTCCTGCATGCGCGGCAGGGTCGCGAGCGGCGCGCCGAGATTGGCGGGCACGCGCTCCCTGAGGAAGCCGACCAGCCAGTCGCGGGCGGCGCGGGCGATGCCGTCATAGATCGCGGCGACGAAGATCGCGTGCACGGTGGCCTGGGTGAAATCCGGAACCGCCCAGTCGTCGGGCTTGCGGACGTCGATCTCGTAATCCAGCGGAAACACGACGTCGTCGAAGATCACGGTGTGGCTGCCGCTGGCGCGCAGGCCGAGGTGATCCCAGCTTTCCTCGATCCGGGTACCCGGCAATCCGGCCGGCACCAGAAACAATCCGACACGCGTCTCGGCCTCATCGGTCTTGGCCCAGACCGCGTACCATTTCAGGATCGGCGCGCCGGTCGAATAGATCTTCTTTCCCGAGAGCCGCCAGCCGGTCTCGGTACGCCGCGCCGTCGTCGCCGGCAAGCCGCCGCGCGCAGGCGAGCCGAGCTCCGGCTCGACCCGCAACGCGTTGATCAGCGACACGCCCTCGACCGCCTCCCTGGCGAGCTTGCGCGAGAGACGGCCGGGCCAGCGCGTAGAGCGCGCCATCACCAGATGCTGGATGTAGTGCATCGACAGCACCAGCGCGGTCGACGGATCGGCCTTGCCGATGATGCCGAGCACGCGCGCGGCATCGCGGGCGCCAACCCCGACGCCACCGAGCGCCGCCGGGACGGTCAAGGCCAGCAGGCCCTCGCGCGAGAGATCGGCAAAGTTCTCGAACGGGAAGCTGGCGTCGCGGTCATACGCGGGCGCCCGCGCGGCAATCGCGTCGGCAAGCTGCAAGGCGCGCGCGATATGCTCGGGCTCGTAGGCCTGCGGCAGCTCCTTGGCCAAGGTCGTCACCATGTCGCCTCCAGTCCGAGCAGGCTGAGGATCTGCTTGCGCAGTTCGGCCAGATGGGGATCGCCGCGATGTCGCGGATACGGCCGCGCCACCGCGATGTCAGCCTTGATCCGCGCCGGGCGATCCGACAGCACGATGACGCGGTTGGCGAGCACCAGCGCCTCCTCGACGTCGTGGGTGACGAGCAGCGTGGTAAAGCCCTTGCGCTGCCACAGCGCCACGAGTTCGGCCTGCATCGCGATCCGCGTCAGCGAGTCGAGCTTGCCGAGCGGCTCATCGAGCACCAGGATCTTGGGATCGTTGACCAGCGCGCGGGCCAGCGCCACGCGCTGCGCCATGCCGCCGGAGAGCTGGTGCGGATAAGCGTTGCGGAACGAGGACAAACCGACCAGCTCGATGACGTCATCGACCCGATGGCGCTGCGCCTTCAGGATGCCCTGCGCCTCCAGCCCGAGCGCGACATTGTCCCAGACCGAACGCCATGGAAACAAGGTCGGATCCTGGAACACGACGACACGCGACGGATGCGGGCCGGCGATGCGGACGTCATCCTCGCGCAACGTACCGGCACGCGGCTTCTCCAGCCCAGCGACCAGCCGCAGCAAGGTCGACTTGCCGCAGCCGGACGGGCCGAGCAGCGCAACGAATTCGCCCGGCGCGATCGCGAGATTGACATTGTCGAGCACCGGCAAGGCCACGCCGTCGATATCGAAGGCGTGGCTGACGCCCTCGACATCGAGCTCGGCGCCGACCGCCGGATAGGCAATCGCTTCAGCGGCGGCTTGCGCTACCATTTGACGACGCCTTTCTGCCAGACCAGCAGGCGGTCGCGGGTGCGGAACAGCAGCGTGATCGCGCCGGAGCAGAGCAGCGACATCACGATCAGCGCCGCGTACATGTTGGCATAGGCCGCCCAGCCCTGCGCCCATTGCAAATACCAGCCGAGCCCGGCCTTGACGCCGATCATCTCGGCGACGACGAGCACGGCAAACGACGAGCCAAGCCCCATGAACAAGCCGACGAACACATGCGGCAGCGCTGCGGGGATCGCGACCTTCAGCACCAGGAACGACGGTTTTGCACCGAGCGTGCGCGCGACGTCGTAATAGGCACTGCTGACGCTTGCGACGCCCGACCAGGTCAATACCGTCACCGGGAAGCCGGTGGCGAGCGCGATCAGGAAGGTCGAGGCGCTCCAGCTCGACGGAAAGCTGAAGAAGGCGATCGGCAGCCAGGCGGTCGCCGGCAACGGGCCGATGAAGCGCAGCACCGGATGCACCCAGTAGCCGATCCTTTGCGACCAGCCGATCGAGACACCGGTCAGGAAGCCGACGGCCGCGCCGACGATATAGCCGCCGAGCTGCAGCTTGATCGAGGCGAACACGCTATCGAGCAGTTTCGGCAGATCGTCGGTGTAGACCTCGAGGATCGCCTGCGGCGGCGGAAAGAACGGCAACGGCAGCCAGGCAAATTTTGCGGTGGCGACTTCCCACAATGTGAAGACGACGCCGAGCGCAGTAAGCCACGGCGCGCGCTTGCGCAACGCCTCGCCGGCGCTGCCGAGATAGTCGGCGCCAAACGTGCCGAACAGGATGAAGGCGGCGACGACGATGGCGCCGATGCCGAGCGAGGAGGTGCGCGACCAGTCGCCGAGATCAGGCCAGTACAGGCATGACAGCCCGAAAGCGAGCCAGGTGAGGCTCGCCGCGAGGCCGACACCGTAGCTGCCGGAAATGTTCGAGACGATGAAGGCGGCGCGCGGCGCGGCCGCCGTGTCAGACACTGAATACGTCGACATAGATCCGCTCCGCGAATTTGGCCGTATCGGTGCTCTGCTTGAACACCTGAACCGATTTCAGATCGTCGGCGTAAGCCTTCAGCTCGCGCTTGAGCACCTCGCCGGTCGGATGATGGTGATGGGTGTGGTAGCGCGCCATCGCCTCGAGATCGGCGAGGCTCGCCGCCTTCGGCGCATAGGGCTGGAACGATTTCGCCGCCTTGTCCGGATTCTGCGCGGTGAACATCGCGGCATCGAGCAGCGCCTGGGTGATGGCGCGCGCGACGTTGGGTTCTTCCCGTACCAAACTGCCGCGCAGACCGACGATGCAGCAGCTCTTGTCACGGTACTCGCCGTCGAGATTGGAGGCGACCTCCTTGTATTTGATATCCTTGAGCCAGAGATAGGCCAGCGGATCCGACGACAGGAAGGCCTGCACCTCGCCCTTCTCGACCGCGACGTTGAGCAGATTGCCGGGATAGGCGCGCCAGTCGACATCCCTCACCGGGTCGATGCCGAGCTTGGCAAGCTGGATCGAGAAGAAGTTCTTGTCGGGACCGGCGAGGTCGCCGACCGCAACGACCTTGCCCTTGAGGTCGGCGAGCTTGCCGACGCCGGAATCGCCGCGGGTCAAGACCCGCATGCAGCCGCCATGGGTGCCGGCGGCGATCTTGACGTCGAAACCCTGCTCCAGCGGCTTGAGCCAGCGCAGCGCCATGCCGAGACCGGCGTCGCTCTTGCCGGTGGCGATCGCCTCCAAGAGCTGGTCAGTCGAGCCGGAATAGTTGACGAGCTCGACGTCGAGGTTCTGCTTCTGGAAGAAGCCGTAGTCGATCGCGACCGGCAGCGGCGCGAGGCAGACCGCGCCGGCGTTCCACGACAGCTTCAGCTTGCGCGGCGCCCCCGACAATGGCGACGCGTCGGAGGCCGTCTTGCAGATCGGGAATTCCGTGAGGTCGATCGCAGGCCGCACCGCACGGGGCGAGAAAGCTTGCGCACCCATCGTCCCGATCGGCGCGGCAAGGGCTGCGGCGGCACCCGCGCGCAGCAAGGTGCGGCGATCCATCACCGTCTTGTTATTTCGCGACATCAATCACTCCTGCATTTCGGCAACGCTCCGCGCCCTGCGCGCAGACGTCGCCGTCTGCACGCCCCGTCGTTCGAAGCTCATGGTCTAGAAAAAGCCGATCTCTCCGGCGCTATTGCTCTCTCGGCAACGCGCAAATGATGCGGCGCGATAAGTTCATCGTCAATGAAATGGAATTTCGAATGTTGTCGGCGAGGCAGCTGATATCTCCACGATCGCAACGCGCGACGATGAAAGGATTTTCGCCGTGATTTCTGCAACGGGACACGCCGCAGCGGCATCGATTGCATCACGTTTGAGCGTTTCGCCAGTGTGCGCGTGAGGCGTTCTACGAACACCATGCGCAACGAGGCGATCCTTGCCGCGCAGCGCAACAATTCAGTTTTCCGTTTCGTTGACGGCGCACAATCTGCTCATCAACCTTGTCGAACGCTGACGCGCTTCCCGCCGAGCAGCGAATGAATCAGAAAGAAACGGATATGCGCAAACTCACCCGCCCAAGTTCTCACTCCCTCACCCGCCGCACCGCCGCCGTGCTGATTGCGGCGGCGATCACACTGTCGACATCGGCCGCGGCCTTCGCCGCTGACGCGATCGTGCTGAAAGTCGGCGACCAGAAGGGCGGCAACCGCTCGCTGCTGGAGATCTCCGGGCTTGCCAAGGACCTGCCTTACAAGATCGAATGGTCGGAATTCCCGGCGGCGGCACCGATCCTCGAGGCGCTCAACGCCGGCGCGCTCGATGTCGGCTATACCGGCGATCTCGCGTTCCTCTCGGTCTACGCCGCCGGCGCGCCGATCAAGGCGATCGGCGGAACGCGTGCCGACCCCAAGACCCAGGCGATCCTGGTGCGCGCGGATTCGCCGATCAAGACCGCTGATGATCTGAAGGGCAAGCGGCTCGCCGGCACCCGCGGCGGCTGGGGCCAGTTCCTGATCGACGCGACGCTGGAGAAGACCGGCAACAGGGTCGAGGACGCGACCTTCGCGCCGCTCGGCCCGGTCGACGCCAAGATCGCGCTGGTCGCCGGCTCGATCGACGGCTGGGCGGTGTGGGAGCCCTACGTCTCCTACGCGACGCTGAAGGACAAGGCCCGTGTCGTCGCCGATGGCGAGGGCCTGACGCCGACCATCACCTTCATCGTCGCCTCCGACAACGCGATCGCGACCAAGCGCGCGGCGGTGCAGGATCTGGTGCAGCGGCTGAACAGGGCGCGGCTGTGGTCGCTCGACCATCTCGCGGAGTATGCCAAGAGCACGGCGGAGCTGACCAAACTGCCGGAGGACGTGCTGCTCGCGGCGTATACCGCGCAGAAGACCAGCCCGATCGCGATCGATGAGGCCGTGGTGAAGGAAGTGCAAGCGGCGTCGGATCGCGCCGCGCGGTACGGGATTCTTTCCAAGACGCTCGATGTCGGCAAGGCCGTCGACCGCAGCTTTGCCGCCAGCGCGAGCTTGAACTAGGCGCGCGCTTTCTTCACCTCCCCTTGAAAAGGGGAGGTCGGACGGCGCGCAAGCGCAGACCGGGTGGGGATCCTGCCTCTACAAACGCCAGCGTTCGCGGAGAGCAACCCCCCACCCCACCCTCCCCCTTTCAGGGTGAGGGAGCCGAACAGCAGTGCTCATCTTACCTGTGCATTCGGAGATATTGCGCTCGATGTCGGCAAGGCCGTCGACCGCAGCTTTGCCGCCGGCGCGAGCTTGAACTAGCGGCGGTCTCCACCTCCCCTTGAAAAGGGGAGGTCGGACTGCGCGCAAGCGCAGACCGGGTGGGGATCCTGCCTCCACAAACGCCGGCGTTCGTGGAGAGCAACCCCCACCCCACCCTCCCCCTTTCAGGGTGAGGGAGCCGAAAAGCGCTGCTCACCTCACTGCGCCATACGGAGACATCTGATGTCCGGTCCGCTCCACCTCTCACTGATTGTCACAGCACACCTGCTTTGCATGACCTTGTTGGTCATTCTCTCGGTTTGATAGCTTTCTCTCCCAGGGACCTTGCCAGGGAGCACGACAATGCAACTATCAATGAAGGACCGCGTCGCGGTGGTCACCGGCGGCAGCAAGGGCATCGGGATCGCGGTGGCGCGGCGGTTTGCGGAGTCCGGCGCCAAAGTGGCGATCCTCGCCCGCGGTGCCGCTGATCTCGCCGCGGCGCGCGAGGCGCTCGCCAAAGACGGGCTGGTGGTGCGCGACTATGTCTGCGACGTCTCGAAGGCGGCCGACATCAAGGCCACACACGACAGGATCATCGCCGATCTCGGCAAGATCGATGTGCTCGTCAACAATGCCGGCACGGCGCGGACGCTGGCCTTCGAGAGCATCAGCGACGAGGCCTGGCAGGAGGATCTCGACCTGAAGCTGTTCGCGGCGATCCGGTTCAGCCGGCTGGTCTGGGGCGGCATGAAGGCGCGCAAATGGGGCCGCATCATCAACGTGCTCAACACCTTTGCCAAGGCGCCGGCCGGCAATTCCGCACCGACCTCGGTGTCGCGCGCCGCCGGCATGGCGCTGACCAAGGTGATGGCCAATGAAGGCGGCGAGCACAACATCCTGGTGAATGCGCTCTTGGTCGGCCTGATCATGAGCGATCAGTGGGTCAAGCGCCACGCCTCGCAATCGCCGAACACGGATTTCGAGGAATTCGCGAAGAGCCTGGCCAAGGGCACGCCAATGGGCCGGATCGGCACGGCGGAGGAGTTCGCCAACCTCGCCTGCTTCCTCGCCTCCGAGCAGGGCTCCTACATCACCGGCACCGCCATCAACGTCGATGGCGGCCGATCGCCGGTGGTATAGCAATCCAAGGCGGAGACTCGCAGGCCCGAAAGCAAAAGGCCTCCGTCACCGGAGGCCTTTTCTTTCGTCTTAGACCGCGTCCTTGGCGGCCTTGACCGGCCGGGCGCGGACGATCTTCCGGGCCGGCTTGGCCTTGAACATCATCTCTTCGCCGGTGAAGGGGTTGGTGCCCTTGCGCGCCTTGGTCGCAGGCTTCTTGACCACGACGAACTTGGCGAAGCCGGGGACGAGGAACACCCCGCTCTTCTTCAGCTCCTTGTGGCCGACATCGACCAGTGAGTCCAAGACGTTCTTGACGTCACGCTTGGAGAGTTCGGTGGTGGTCGCGATCTTCTCGATCACTTGCGACTTCGACAATTGGGTAGCCATGGTTGCTCCATTGATTCTGGAGCGGTCACGATATGGCTGAAAACGCCGAAAAAAACAGGGTTTTCTGCACTCCCCACAGCAATATCGCTGTGGAAAGCCTCCGAATCAGCGATTTTTTCAGGGTTTTTCCAAGTCAAGTCGCTTGCGACCCCTGAATTTACAGGGTTTGCGCGCCTCCGAGCGGCGAAAAACCGGCCACCAAAGCGAATCAGTTGCGCCGCACCGACACATCTGTCTCGCGCATGGCGCCGCCGCGAGCGCCATCCTCTTGTTGCGGCGCCGCGCTCGTTCCGGCTAGCTTTCGCCGCAGTCCAGCCGGGGAAGACAACACGTGGCACTCAAGAACATCATTGGCATCGATCACGCCGTGGTCGTGGTGAAGGATCTCGACAGGGCGGCCGAGACCTACCGGCGGCTCGGCTTCATCCTCTCGCCGCGCGGCACCCACAGCGCGCATATGGGAACGGGCAATTATACGATCATGTTCGACCCCGATTATATGGAGCTGCTCGGCGTGCTGGCGCCGACCGAGCACAACGCGCCGACCCGCGCGCTGCTGGAGAGCCGCGGCGAGGGCATCGAGCGGATCGCGTTCACCGCGGTCGATTCGGCGGCCGGCGCCGAAGAGATCCGCGCCCGCGGCTACACGCCAATCGGCCCGACCGATTTCGAGCGCCCGGTGACGCTCCCCGGCGGCACGGTCTCCGCGGCGAAATTCCGCACCTTCATGTGGCCGACCGCGGAGGCGCCGGGCGGCGTCCGCATCTTCGCCTGCCAGCACAAGACCCGCGAGACGGTGTGGATCCCCGAATTGATGACCCACGCCAATGGGGCAAAACGGCTCGAGCAGGTGCTGATCGTCTCGCCGGACCCGGCCACCGATGCGGCGCACCTCTCTGAGATGATCGACATCGCGACCAGGACCGAGGCCGACGGCGCGACCGCGGTGCCGTCGGGCGGCGACCGCGCCGACTTCGTATTCCTGACCAGGGCGCAACTCGGCAAGCGTTATCCCGGCGTGGCGCTGGACGGCCTGCCCGATCGCGGCGGCGCCGGTCTCGTGATCGCAGCCGATCTCGCCGCGACGGAGAAGGCGCTCGGTGCAACCGGCGTGAAGAGCGGCGGCAACATCTGCGTGCCACCGGCGGCGGCCAACGGCACCCTGCTCGCCTTCGTCAAGGCATAGCGGATCTACCATGCGCGGCGCTGCGCCATGCGGCGCCGCCGCGCATGGGGGCTAGGCAGACCAGCCTCACAGGTTAGTATCTCTCCCAAACAAGAACCGTCCCAGGGGAGAGAACCATGACGCATCACCTGATCTCGCGCCGCCAGATGCTGGCCGGCACGGCCGCCGCCGGCGCGTTGTCGCTGAGCGGATTTCCGGCCTACGCCGAGGTGAACTGGAAGAAATATTCCGGTACCACGCTCGAGGTGATCCTGGCCAAGGGGCCGCGCGGCGACAATCTGCAAAAATACATCAAGGAATTCACCCAGCTCTCCGGCATTCAGGTCGAGTCCGAGCAGATCCCCGAGCAGCAGCAGCGCCAGAAATGCGTGATCGAGCTGTCGTCGGGCAAGCCGAGCTTCGACCTCGTTCACATCAGCTACCACGTGCAGAAGCGGCAGTTCGAGAAAGCCGGCTGGCTCGCCGACATGTCCGGCTATCTGAAGGATCCCAGCCTGACGCCGTCGGACCTGGTCGAGAGCGATTTCTCGGCGGCCGGCCTGCAATATGCGCGTAACGACAAGGGGCAGATGCTGTCGCTGCCGTGGTCGGTCGATTACTTCATCCTCTATTACAACAAGGAGCTGTTCCAGAAGAAGGGCGTCGAGGTGCCGAAGACGCTCGACGAGATGGCGGTCGCTGCCGAGAAGCTGACCGACCCGAAGGACGGCATCTACGGCTTCGTCGGCCGCGGCCTGCGCAACGCCAACATGGCGATGTGGAGCAACTTCTACCTGAACTATGGCGGCGAATTCCTCGACGCCAAGGGCAACATCCTGTCCGACGGCCCCGAGGGCATCGAAGCGACCAAGCTGTACCAGCGCCTGCTGACAAAGTCGGCGCCTCCCGGCGTCGCCGGCTTCAACTGGATGGAGTCGATGGCCTCCTTCACGCAAGGCCGCGCCGCGATGTGGATCGACGCCACCGGCTGGGCGCCGCCGATCGAAGATCCGACCGCCTCGCGTGTGCCCGGCAAGGTCGGCTACACCGTGGTGCCAGGTGGCCCCAAGGGCCATTTCTCCTCGACCTATGGCGACGGCATCGGCATCGCGGCTGCCAGCAAGAACAAGGAAGCCGCCTACCTGCTCTGCCAGTGGGTGGCCTCGCGCGGCCAGGGCACGCGCCTGATCCAGGCCGGCGGCGGCGTGCCGTTCCGCAGCTCCATCGTCGACGACCCCGAAGTCGCCAAGGGCGTCAAGACCAAGGAATGGCTGCAATCGGTGATCGATTCCTCGAAGATCTCGAAGCTCGGCCTGCCGGTCGTGATCCCGGTCGCCGAATATCGCGACATCGTCGGCGCGGCGCTGACCGCGACGCTGTCCGGCGCCGATCCCGCCACCGAGATGAAGAAGGCGCACGACCAGTTCCGCCCGATCCTGGAGCGCAGTGAAAAAGCGTGAGCGTGGTGACGCAGGATACTCCGGCCGCGGTGCAGGGCTCCGCGCCGGAACGTGAATGGCGGCCGCCATCGTACTGGCCGTTCGTGATCCCGGCGCTGGTCGTGGTGCTGGCGGTGATCATCTTTCCCTGGGCGTTCACGATCTGGATGAGTTTCCAGGAATGGAAGGTGGGCTCGCCGACCACCTTCGTAGGCCTCGCCAATTATCTGCGGTTGCCGACCGATCCGCGCTTCGTCGAGGCGGTCGGGCACACGCTGGTCTACACCGCGCTGTCGGTGCTGCTGCCGCTGGTGTTCGGCACGCTGGCGGCGATCGTGTTTCATCAGAAATTCGCCGCGCGCGGCTTCTGGCGCGGCATCTTCATCATGCCGATGATGGCCACTCCCGTGGCGATCGCGCTGGTCTGGACCATGATGTTCCACCCGCAGCTCGGCGTGCTGAATTATCTGCTGTCGCTGGTCGGCATTCCGCCGCAGCTCTGGGTGTTCAACCCGGCGACCGTGATCCCCTCGCTGGTGCTGGTCGAGACCTGGCAATGGACGCCGCTGGTGATGCTGATCGTGCTCGGCGGCCTCGCGGCGATCCCGACCGAACCCTATGAGAGCGCGCAGATCGACGGCGCCAGTTTCTGGCAGGTCTTCCGCTTCATCACCCTGCCGCTGATCATGCCGTTCCTGTTCATCGCCGGCATGATCCGCATGATCGACGCGGTGAAGAGTTTTGACATCATCTTCGCGATCACGCAGGGCGGCCCCGGCTCGGCGTCGGAGACCATCAACGTCTATCTCTACAGCGTCGCCTTCGTCTATTACGACCTCGGCTACGGCTCCGCGATCGCAGTCGTATTCTTCCTCTTGATCGTCGCGCTCGCGGCGCTGCTGCTTTATTTGCGCAAGCGCATGCTGTGGACATCAGAGCTCGGGAGCGGCGCATGAGCGTGCGTCAGATCCTGGGCCGGATCGGGCTGTGGCTGAGCGTGCTCGTGATCGTCTCGCCGGCGATCCTGTTCTTCCTCTGGATGGCTTCGCTGTCGCTGAAATTCGAGATCGACAACGCGTCCTATCCGCCGGTGTTCATCCCGGAGAACATCGCCTGGAAGAACTATGCCGACGTGTTCGCCTCGAACCGCTTCCTGACCTATTTCATGAACAGCCTGATCGTCACCGGAAGCGCGACGGGTCTTGCAATGCTGGTCGGCGTGCCCGCCGGCTACGGCATCGCGCGGATGGCCGCGCACAAATCGGCGATCGTGATCCTGATCGCGCGCATTACGCCGGGCCTGTCCTATCTGATCCCGCTGTTCCTGCTGTTCCAGTGGCTCGGCCTGCTCGGCACGCTGGTGCCGCAGATCATCATCCATCTCGTGGTCACGGTGCCGATCGTGATCTGGATCATGATCGGCTATTTCGAGACCACGCCGCTGGAGCTCGAGGAAGCCGCGCTGATCGACGGCGCCACGCGCTGGCAGGTGTTCCGCCACGTCGCGCTGCCGATCGCCAAGCCGGGACTCGCGGTCGCCTTCATCCTCGCGGTGATCTTCTCCTGGAACAACTTCGTGTTCGGCATCGTGCTGGCCGGGCGCGAGACCCGCACGCTGCCGGTCGCGGTCTACAACATGATCTCGTTCGACCAGCTGAGCTGGGGCCCACTCGCCGCCGCGGCATTGATCGTGACCGCGCCAGTGCTGCTGCTCACGGTGCTGGCGCAGCGGCAGATCGTCGCCGGTCTCACCGCGGGCGCAGTGAAGGGTGGCTAGAACGCGTGCCTCGGCACCATGACGTCTGAGGACACCGACATCTACATCGTGTCGATGATCGACGAAACACCGCCATCGGACGCGCCATCTTCAGCGCATCGATCGTCGTTTCCCAGTTTGTGAGAAATCTCGGAATGATCGCGCCGACCTTGCCGCCGTTGTTCAGCGTGCCGCGCGCGACCGCGCCCATCACACCAGGGGCAGGGTCATTCGGCAACTTCTGCTTCCCGAACGTCCCCTTGCCTTCCTCCGCCGTCAGATCGTCGAGCCGCTCGGTACCGGCCAGGCGACAGTCCGTGATGCCGTTGGAACAGCTTCGAAAACGCCGCCGCCGTCTCGTAACCGACCCGGCTCGCAATTCGTGCGATCGGCTCGTCGCTGGTTTCGAGCAGGAACGCCGCTTCTGCCATCCGTCGCCCGATGACATAGCGATGCATGGACTGGCCGACGAGCCTGGTGAAACGGGCCGAGAATGCCGAGCGGCCGAGCCCCACGTGCTGGCCGAGGTCGCTCAGCGCCCAGGGCCGCTCCGGGTTTTCGTGGATCAGCTTGAGTGCGGGCCCGATATGCGGGTCCGATATCGCCCCGAGCCATCCGCCTTCTCCGGGACCGAGAGACTTGATCCAGTTTCGCAACACCTCGACAAAGAGCACTTCCGTCAATCGTGAGAGCGCGACGCGTTGGCCGGGACGCTCAAGCGCGGACTCGCTGACCATGCGACGCAGGATCGCTTCAAGCCACTCACCGTCCGCCGTCGGCTTCAGCAGCAGCACGGGCGGAAGCAGCTCCAGCACGCTCCCGAACAGCGGCCGTGAGACGGTGAAATTGCCGCAGATCATGGTCGAGAGCGGTTTTGCACGACTGCCGTGACGAACAACGCCAAGCCGCGGCGACGATCGATCGATATCGATGATCTGCAAAGGCTTGGCCCGGCGATCCGAATAAAACACATGGGGCTCGCCGCGCGTGATGACGACAAAATCGCCCTCCGTCATCTGGATCTCCGGTCCCTGTCCGAGCGCAAGGGTCGCCGAGCCACGGCTGAGATAGTGAAACAGGGCGTAAGGGCGCGCCGGCAACTCCAGATTCCAGGGATGGCCGAGCTCGAAATGAAAGAGCAGCGTCCCGCCGAGACGAACGCGATCGAGCACCTGGGCGAGTATGTCCATGTCGCCGAGACTAGGCCGGCGGACGATCGGACACAACATCCGGACGATTGCTCCCTATCGTCCAAAAGGTCCGCGCACTAGGTCATGCCGCGGCGGGCCGACGTCACGTACGGCAACCATTTCGCCGATGGCACATGGAAGAACCGCGACCTTGCTGGAAACGCCTGTCCATTCCCCGGACCGTGTTCGTCCGATACGCCAACAGGAACAATCGATGCGAAATATCTTGCTCTCAGCCGCCACCGTACTTCTGGCCGGAACGACATTGGCCGGCTCCGTCCATTCCGCCGAGCTGCCCAACGGAGCGGCCCACAACATCGTACTCGTGCACGGCGCTTTCGTGGACCAGACGAGCTGGCAGCCCGTTGCCGATATTCTCACGAAGAAGGGCTACAACGTTACGCTCGTCGAAAATCCGCTCACCTCCCTTGCCGCTGACGTCGACGCCGCCAAACAGGCGCTCGCGAAGCAGAACGGCAAGACCGTTCTGGTCGGCCACTCCTGGGGCGGCGTGGTGATCACGCAAGCCGGCAGCGATCCAAAGGTGTCGGCGCTGGTCTATGTTTCCGCTTTCGCGCCGGATATCGGTGAATCCCTGGCGTCGCTGGCCAAAGCAGGCCCGCCGACCGAAGGCGGCAATGCGATCCATCCCGATGCGAAGGGCAATCTGTACATCGACCCCAAGGTGTTTCCGTCAGCCGTCGCGGCTGACCTTCCTCCGGAAATCGCCGAGCACCTGGCCAACTCGCAGCTTCCGCTAAACCACGTTGCGTTCGAAGCTCCCGTCGACATCGCGGCCTGGCGTGACAAGCCGACGTTCTATGTCATCAGCACCAAAGACAAAGTCCTCGCGCCCGAGGCGCAGAAGTCGTTCGCAGCCAGGATCAAGGCTCAGACGACGGAAGTCGCCGGCAGCCACGCCTCGCTCGTCGTTCATGCGAAGCAAGTCGCTGAAGTCATCGAAAAGGCGGCGCTCGTGAAGTGACGGTACCGCTCCCGGCGCTTTCGCGCCGGGAGCACGCACGCTCACTCAGGGAATGCGGAGCGCCTCGGACCGCGATGGCCAATCGCGGAACGCAACGGGTCTTGTCATGGCGCGAGCCAGACGTTCGAAGGGAAACTCCAGCATGTACAAGACGCTTCTTGCCACTCTCGCTGCCTCGGCTCTTGCCATCGGGGCCGTCGCGGCTGCTCCCGCCGTCAAGGAAGAGCCGCTGGATGCTGCCACGCTCAGCGCGATAAGATCGAAGTTCGGCAGGTTGATGGAATTGGCCAACAAGCACGATTTCAAGGCTCTGCATGGGATGTTCTGGCAATCGTCCTCGACACTGTTGGTGGCCAAGAGCGCGATCCAGTCCGAGGGGAACTGGGCCGGTTTTTGGGGCAACGAGGCAATTGATCAAAAGCTGCATGATATCGGCAGCTCCGGTCCGGTCGTGCTCGAGCCAGATTATTCGAAGCTCAGGGTTGTCGGCCTGACACGTGACGTCGCCGAGTCCTACGTGCCGATGAACATCACGGTCTCTTATGCGGGGCAGGATGGAACAGCCAGGCCGTTTCTCATGATCATCAATTGGCTTCGCGTCGGAAAGGACTGGAAGGTCGCTTCCGAAATCATTCTGCCGGTGCCGCCCGTGCCCGCGGCGAGGGGCTAGGCATTTCGATCCGGCTATGGCTGCGCGATGAGTCCGCGTCCCAATCTCATCTTGCTCTAGCCAGCGAGCGCCTCCAGCACCGCGGCGGAATCGGCAACCCAGCCGAAGATGCCGCCCTGGGCCTTGATCATCTTCAGGCCCATCTCGTGGAATTCAGGGAAATAGGACGCGCAGCCGTCGGAGATCACGACGCAGCGGTAGCCGCGATCGTTCGCCTCGCGCACCGTGGTGTTGACGCAGACCTCGGTGGTGACGCCGCACACCAGGAGATTCTCGATGCCGTATTTCTGCAGGATATCGCCGAGCTCGGTGGCGTAGAACGCGCCCTTGCCGGGCTTGTCGATCACGATCTCGTCGGTGCGCGGATAGAGCTCGGCAATGATGTCGTGCCCCTCCTCGCCGCGGATCAGGATCCGGCCCATCGGGCCAGGATCGCCGATCCGCAATGACGGCGCGCCGCGCTCGAGCTTCGCCGGCGGCGCGTCGGAGAGATCGGGCAGATGGCCTTCGCGGGTGTGGATCACCAGCAATCCGGCATCGCGCGCCGCCTGCAGCACGGCGGCAATCGGCTCGACCGCGCGGGCGAGCTGGCTCACGTCATTGCCGAGCGTCTCGCCGAACCCGCCGGGCTCGAGGAAATCGCGCTGCATGTCGATGATGACGAGCGCGGTCCCGCTCCAGTCGAGCGTGATCGGTTCCGGCTCCGCCGCGATCGTGCCGCTTGAGGTCATCATGACACCCCCACCCAACGAAACATTGTCATGCATGGCAAGCAATTGACGTGCCATTGTACACAATGGATTTTCGGCCGTCTTGGCATGATGATTGCTGCGTCGACGATCGCACAGCAAGAACTCGCGCATCACCGCGCGTCAGACAATCGGGAGGAAGGCATGAACGGGCTTGGTGGTCTCAACAAATCACCCAATGGGGTGGTGATCGGGCTGGTGCAGCTGCAATTGCCCGTGGTCGCGACCAAGGCCGATCTGGCGCGGCAGACCGAACGCATCGTCTGGATGGTCGGCAAGGCCCGGCGCAATCTCGGCACCATGGACCTCGTTGTGTTCCCCGAATACGCCCTGCACGGGCTGTCGATGGACACCAATCCGGAAATCATGTGCCGGCTCGACGGGCCGGAGGTCGCAGCGTTCAAGAAGGCATGCGTCGACAACAGGATCTGGGGCTGCTTCTCCATCATGGAGTTCAACCCGCACGGCAATCCCTACAATTCCGGCCTGATCATCGACGATCACGGCGAGATCAAGCTCTACTACCGCAAATTCCATCCCTGGATTCCGGTCGAACCGTGGGAGCCAGGCGACGTCGGCATTCCCGTGATCGAGGGCCCGAAGGGCGCCAAGATCGCGCTGATCATCTGCCACGACGGCATGTTCCCGGAGATGGCGCGCGAATGCGCCTACAAGGGCGCGGAGATCATGATCCGCACCGCCGGCTACACCGCGCCGATCCGCGAGAGCTGGCGCTTCACCAACCAGGCCAATGCATTCCAGAACCTGATGGTGACGGCCAATGTCTGCATGTGCGGCTCCGACGGCTCGTTCGACTCGATGGGCGAAGGCATGATCGTCAATTTCGACGGCAGCATCATGGCGCACGGCACCACGGGGCGCGTCGACGAGATCATCACCGCCGAGGTCCGGCCCGACCTCGTGCGCGAGGCGCGGATCAACTGGGGCGTCGAGAACAACATCTATCAGCTCTGGCACCGCGGCTACGTCGCGGTGAAGGGCGGCGCGATGGACTGCCCCTACACCTTCATGCAGGACATGGTGTCCGGCCGCTTCCGCCTGCCGTGGGAGGATCAGGTCAAAATCACCGACGGCACATCTTGCGGCTTTGCCGCGCCGACGCGGATGTTCGGCACGACGGCGAAGGCGGCGGAGTGAGGTCGGCGGTTTGCGCCCGGACGCCGGACCGACGTCGCGACTGCATCAACTGCGATCGAAGGTCAGCGTCAACGTCGCGCTGCCGCCGACTTCGACACCGGTTCCGAGAAAACCGACCTGGCCTTTGCCGTTGATGCCGAGCGCAACGGAGATCGTCTTGAGGCCAAGCCCCGCCGCAGGCTTCTCGGCCGCTGGCAGGATATCCTTGAAGGCGCTCATGAACTCTTCGAGGTTTCGACGAAGATCATCGACCGGAAGCTCCACCTTGCTCTTCTCGCCAAGAAGCTCGAATTCGTCGGCGTTCTTGGTGAAGATGATGACTTTGTCAGCTGACGACATTGATTTTCTCCAACTGCTTGAGACCAGACACACGAAGATCGGGATTTGCAAACAGGCAATAGCTGCGCGCCGCAACCTGCCGCGCGAGCTTGCGCAAGGCCTTCTGTCGCTCGTCGGCGCCGCCTGCATCGGTGCCATCCGCCAGCGCCTTTTTCGCCGTGAGTAGTGCGCGGCCAATCGTCTCGGCCGAAAGCGCCGCGTAGAAGCGCTGGGCGAAATCATTGGCAATCGGTCCCGAGACCGGCCACAGCGTCCCGACGACGGCGCAGGCCTGGCTCATGACGAAGCGGTGTCCGAAGCTGTCGCGCTGCGTCAGCCCCAAAAAGGGCGTGGCGCTGGCGCAGGCATTCAAGAGCACGAAAGGATACGACGCGGCAAATTTGCGCTCGGCCTCGAGTTGCCCGACGTCGCCGAGACGCAGGAACGAGCCATCGGCCAATTCAAGGCCGCCCTGGGTATCGTCCTTCTGGCGGCAATGGCCGGTGAAGTGAATCAGGTCGAAATTCGCGGTCTTGAAGATCTTTTCGACGACCTCTCCTCGCGCGCCGAACGTCTCAGCCTGCTGACCGAACAAGCCTTGCAGAAGCCGTTCGTCGGCGGCGAACGCCGCGTCGGTGCCCTTGAGGAAGGCAACCCTCGCAAGTTTCTTTGCCACGATATCCGGTGGATTCGTCACCCCAAGGAACCACCGGCAGATCGCGATTCGATCGCCAATGAAGAACGGATCCTTCGCGTCGTCCAGGAACACCAGCTCGAGGGGGAAATCAAAATCCTCCTCGTGACGCAGCATGATCGATTTGATGTCGTCACGGCGCAACAGCTTGATCAAATCCGGCGGCAGGCACCCTGCAAGCTCGGCACCGACGAGTTTCATCTCGCGCTCGGTGTCTTCGGGATTTGATTTCGAATCGTAGAGGTCCTTGAGGCGCCCGGCCAGCAACTTGCGGAACGGCATTTGAGGATACCGAAAGCCGGAAATGGTGACGTGGTCGAGAGACGCTCTCCCGCGAGGACTCGAAACTTCGATCCGACCGTCCGTCGAGCGTATGACGAGGGTCAGGTCGGCTTCGCTGCTCGGCCGAAAGTCTGTGCTGGCCCGGTGGGCCGCGTCCGCCCCCAATTGGGAGAAATCGTTGATCGTCAGTTCACCGACCGGCGAACCGCCTTGCACCAGAAGAACATGTATCCAGCGCGGATTGCTCTCTTCGATGCGCAGTTCGAAAGCCATCGGCGGAGTATCCCGCTCATCGGACACCTCGACCGGCGGCGGACGCTCCGACACCAGCGTGAAACCCTGGGTCTCCAGGATGACATCGATCGCGCCGCCATCCGGCTGCAGCAACGCCTGCCCCTGCCACTTCCCCTTCACGGCGCTGGTTGGAAGTCGAATGGTAATGGTCAACGTCCCGACGGCGCCCGGCTCGAACTTCTCCGTCACGAAATTCGCGTCGATCGTACGGGGCTTGAGCTTGGGCACGACCGGAGCCTTCGGGGGAGCGCCATCAAGGAGATCGGGATCCGGTCCGTCCTTCTTGATGAGAAAATCTGTGCCGAGCGTTTCAAGCTGTTTGGCGAGGTCGTGCGGCAGATCGGAAACCCAGTGGTCGAACTTAAACGTGTCCCGACCGCCAATCTTGCTCCGGAGGACAACGGTCGGTTTCTTTTGCAAGCGGTTCCGGAAGAAATCCTTGATCGTCGATCCGAGCAAGGCGGCCGACGTGTGGGAAACCAAGAGCCCGACAACTGTAAGTGCTATCCATTCAAGCGACACGGTGCCACTCCGACGAAAGCCAAATCGGCGGAATACATCAACGGGATCATTCTATCACAGGTTGTTTCGATTACATAGTCCCTTCGAGCGCGATCGGACAGAATGTCGTCAAGATGGCAAAGGTTGTGGAGTGAGGCCG
Source organism: Bradyrhizobium genosp. L (assembly GCF_015624485.1). Taxonomy (NCBI): domain Bacteria; kingdom Pseudomonadati; phylum Pseudomonadota; class Alphaproteobacteria; order Hyphomicrobiales; family Nitrobacteraceae; genus Bradyrhizobium; species Bradyrhizobium genosp. L. Next base: position 2,149,627 of record NZ_CP061378.1, on the reverse strand, counting down.
GTTGCGCAATTTTGGTAAGGCGCAGCGAACCCGCCATCACGACGAATACAAGATGCGGCGGGCACTGGCGCGCCAATGCCTACCCTGCAAATCGTCACTGCTATTTGAAGACGTGCACCAGTCCGATGCTCAAGCCCAGCAGCAACATGAGCGACAGCGTGACGGCCGCCGTCACGCGCCCTCCGACCGTCGACAGAACCCGCACGTCGACGCCGAGTCCGAGCGCCGCCATCGAGACCACGGTGAGAACAGCGGCAATCTTCGTCACCGGCGTGATCGCCACGTCAGGCACGAGCTGGAACGAGCGCAGCGCGGCCAGCAGCAGGAAGCCGATGATGAACCAGGGCACCAGCTTGAACGGGCTGATGGGCGCGGCCTTCGCGGTGCCGGCCTCGCGCTTGCGGCGTGCCACGAACAGCGAGAGGCCGAGCACGATCGGGCCCAGCATCAGGACCCGCACCAGCTTCACCAGCGTGCCGATCTGAGTCGAGACGATGCCGGCCGGCACCGTCGCTGCCAGCACCTGCGGCACGGCATAAACCGTAAGGCCGGCGAGGATGCCGTATTGCGTCGCCGTCAGTTTGAGCAACGGGATCAGCAGCGGCAGGCCGAGCACCATCAGCACACCCAGGATCGCGGTGAACGAGATCGACGAGACGATGTCGTCGCCGTCGGCGTCGATCACCGGCGCCACGGCTGCGATCGCCGAGTTGCCGCAGATCGAATTGCCGCACGCGATCAGGATCGAGAGTTTTGCCTTCAGCCCGAGCATCCGGCTGAGACCATAGCTTACCGCCAGCATGATCACGACCGTCACCACAATTGCGCCGATCAGGAGCCCGCCCGACGCCACGATCGCCGCAAAGCTGATCGAGGCGCCGAGCAGCATCACGGCGACCTCGAGCAGCTGCTTGGCGCTGAACGCGATCCCGGAGCGCCAGCGCTCCGACGGCTGCCAGGCGGTGCGCACGGCCATGCCGAGCAGGATCGCGACCACCAGCGCCTCGATGTAGGGGTGGTCGAAGACGCGCTCCTCGGCGGCCTGGATGCCGAGCGCGATGACCGTGATCACCCCGCAGAGCAGGATGCCTGGAATGAGCAGAAAGGCGCGCTTCAGCGCCCCCTGCTTCTGCGCTTGCTTGCCCCCTTGGCCTTTGGCTGGTTCCGGCACGAAATCCTCTTTTCAGAGAAGATTTTATGCGCCAGACCGGCCCGATTGGCTAATATCTTTTCGAACTGCCCCAATGAAGAGAAGTTATGTCCCTCAACCTGCATCTGCTCCGCCTGTTCGCTGCCGTGGCGCGGACTGGAAGCTTCTCCCGCGCCGCCGAGCTGTTGCACATCAGCCAGCCGGCGATCTCCAAGGGCGTGCGGGATTTCGAGCTGCAGGTCGGCTGCCGCCTGCTCGACCGCACGTCGAAGGGAGTGCGGCCGACGCGGGAAGGCGCCGCGCTCGCTCGCCACGCCGAGGCGCTGTTCGCGGCCGAACGCGCTGCCGAGGACGAATTGCAGGCATTGCGCAATCTCGACAGCGGCTCGCTGCGGATCGGCGCCAGCACGACCATCGCGACCTACATGATCCCGGAATATCTCGGCGTGTTTCATCGCGCCTTTCCCGGCATCGATCTCCATGTGGTCAGCGCCAACACCAGCGATATCGCCAGCCTGATGCTGGGGCACGAGATCGAAATCGCGCTGGTCGAGGGGCCGGTGGAGGACGAGAATCTGGTCAGCACCGCCTGGCGCACCGACGTGATGGCGCTGATCGCGGCTCCCGATCATCGTTTTGCGGCGGCCGGCCCGATCGACATCCGACTGCTGGCCGACGAGATCCTGATCGTGCGCGAGCCCGGCTCGGGCACCCGCGAGGTGGTCGCGCAGGCACTCGCCAGCCACCGCGTCGAGCCGCAGCGCACACTCGAGATCGGCAGCACCGAGGCGATCAAGCAGGCGGTGGCCGCCGGCGTCGGGGTCGCGATCGTGTCGATCGCGACGATCGATGATCAGGTCAGCCTGGGGAAATTGAAGGTGATCCCGATCAAGAACGTGCAGATCGAGCGCACGCTCTGGCAACTGAAATCGCCGGGACGACTGGACGTTCCGGCCGCGGTTGCATTCGAGGGGATTATCCGGGAGACGCGCGGCACGAAGCCCGCGGCTAGATCGCGGCGAACAGACCCTGCGCCCAGGCAACGGCACGCTCGAAGCTGAACACGCCGGGCTCGAAATAAACCGCCCGCGCCAGCACGATGCCCACGACCAGCACCCAGAACACGCTGGTGCCCGCCGTCTTCAGCCATTGCGACGCGCGCGCGTTCGCACCCGAAGGCTCGGCCGCGGGGACCGGCTCACCGAAGGGATCGTAGGCGGATTGGCTCATCGTGGGGACCTTTTGGAACGTGTCCAAGATGTCGCGATGCGGGGGCCGGAAGCAAGGGTAGCGGACTGCCTTTTGTAACGCCGGATTGGAACGGCATTTTCCGGTAGGCGGTCGGGGGAGAGTTTTCTTCTTTTGCCCGGACAGCAACTCACCCGAGCGCGAAAATCTCGATCGTCGGTCGGATGGGTAGAGCGTAGCGAAACCTATCATTTTGCGGCCGTGCGGTGATGGGTTTCGCTTCGCTCTACCCATCCTACAGGGCCTGAATCCCTGCCTCTCCCGTCATTGCGAGCGAAGCGAAGCAATCCATCGCCCCGCACACGCGGATGGATGGATTGCTTCGTCGCTTCGCTCCTCGCAATGACGGATGGCGGAATCGCCACGCCGCTCAGGCCGCCTGCGGCCGGAAATTCTCGACAAACCGCAACAGCACCCGCGCGCCGGTGTCGGCGTCGGCGAGCTCGACATGCTCGGCCGGATTGTGGCTGATCCCGCCGCGGCAGCGCACGAAGATCATGCCGATGTCGGCGACGTCGACCATCGCCATGCCATCATGCCCGGCCCCGCTCGGCAGCTCGAAGACGGGGAATCCCTCGCCCGCGACGGCGTCCGCGATCTGCGCTTTCAGCCAGGGCGCGCAAGGCACGCTGCGGTTCTCGTGGGTGACGTCGATCTGCAACGCGAGCTCGCGGCGCCTGGCGATCGCCTCGATCCGCCGCACGATGTCGGCGACCGCGCGCTTGCGATGCATGTCGCTCTGCGAGCGGATGTCCATCGTGAACGAGACCTTGCCCGGGATCACATTGGTGGCGCCGGGCATCGCGGTGATGTAGCCGACGGTGCCGACAAGGCCCGCTTCATCGGTCTTGCAGAACGCCTCGATCGCCACGATGCATTCGGCGGCGCCCGCGAGCGCGTCGCGCCGCAGCGGCATCGGCACGGTGCCGGCATGGCCGGCCATGCCGGTGAGATTGGCCGCAAGCCGCGTCGCGCCGGCGATCGCGCTGACGACGCCGACCGGCAGGCCCTTTTCCTCGAGCACCGGGCCCTGTTCGATGTGCAGCTCGACATAGCCGGAGAGCTCGCGGCGGGCGCGCGCGGCTTTGCCGATATGATCGGGATCGAGCCCGAAGGCGAGCAGCGCGCCGCGCATCGAGATGCCCTGGCGGTCGCGGGTCGCGAGCACGCTTTCGTCAAAGGTGCCGGCGATGGCGCGGCTGCCGAGCAGGGTCGAGGCGAAGCGGACGCCCTCCTCGTCGGCAAAGCCCGCGATCTCGATCGCGAACGGCAATCGCTTGCCGCGCCGATTGAGATCGGCGACGCAGGCGATCGCGGTGAGGACGCCGAGCGGGCCGTCCCATCTGCCGGCATCGCGCACGGTGTCGTAATGCGAGCCGAGCATCAGCGCCGGCAGGCCCGGCCGCTCGCCCTCGTAGCGGCCACAGACATTGCCGATCGCATCGAGATGCGCGCTCATGCCGGCCTCGCGCATCCAGGACAGGATGAGATCGGCGGCCCTGCGATGCTCCGTCGTGAGGAACACGCGCGCCAGATGCTCCGGCGTCTCGGAGATCGCGGCCAGCTCGTTGATCCGCGCCACGATCTCATGGCCGAGCGACGGTTGCTTGGGGCCGGCTGCTGTTTCCATCTCGCTCATGCTCTTCCAGTGCGTGGGCCGCTTGCAAATACGGTCCCGCAACGCCCCTCACTCGTAGCAGGCCCACCCCGATTCACCAGCCGGCAAATCACGCCGTCGCGGGTCGCGCGCAACCGGCCAGCGCTCGCCCAGCCGCCGGTTAGCGGCTGCTTAACGGCATTGCATACAACGGCGCTTGATCGCCTAATATTTAAGCAATTACTTCTTGCCCCAATTCCGAGCAGTCGAGATTGTCGTTATTCTCCAGCCCATTAGGTCCCCATGACCACCGAATGCGCTTTGGCACGAAGCTTGCGACATCCCTATTCGCGCCGCCGTTGCGGCGGCTGGCGAAAACGACAGGCGGCTGGACCGCCGGAGGGGAGCAGGCGATGGATTTCGGCAGGATTTCACGAAGGCATTTGTTGCAGGGAAGCGCGGCGCTGGCATTGGGCAGCGGGCTCGGGATCCGCGGCGCGGCCGCGGCGGAGACCACGGTCGGCTTCATCTATGTCGGCTCGCGCGACGACTACGGCTACAACCAGGCGCACGCGCAGGGCGCGGCTGCCGTGAAGAAGCTGCCCGGCATCAAGGTGGTCGAGGAAGAGAAGGTGGCGGAGACCGATGCGGTCGAGAAGACCATCGAGTCCATGATCAACCTCGACGGCGCCTCGCTGCTGTTTCCGACCTCTTTCGGCTACTACAATCCGCACGTCCTCAAGATGGCGGCCAAGTTTCCCAAGATGCATTTCGAGCATTGCGGCGGCCTGTGGTCCGACAAGGACCCGAAGAACGCCGGCAGCTATTTCGGCTACATCGACGAGGCGCAATTCATCTCCGGCATCGTCGCCGGCTATTCGACCAAGAGCGGCAAGCTCGGTTTCGTCGCGGCCAAGCCGATCCCGCAGGTGCTGCGCAACATCAACGCCTTCACGTTAGGGGCCAAGCTCGCCAATCCGAAGGCCACCACGCAGGTGATCTTCACCGGCGACTGGTCGATGCCGGTCAAGGAGGCCGAAGCCACCAACAGCCTGATCGACCAGGGCATCGACGTGCTGACCTGCCATGTCGACGGCCCCAAGACCATGGTCGAGAACGCCGCGCGCCGCGGCGCGATGGTGTGCGGCTATCACGTCAACCAGTCGCCGCTGGCGCCGAAGGCCTATCTCACCGGCGCCGAATGGAATTGGGAAGCGCTCTATCCGAAGTTCGTCAAGATGATCACCGCGGGAGAACCGATCCCGAACTTCTATCGCGGCGGCCTCAAGGAGGAGATCGTCAAGGTCTCGCCCTATGGCGACATGGTCTCGGCGGAGGCGCGCAAGCACGCCGACGAGGTCAAGGCCAAGTTCATGGCCAACGGCTACACGATCTTCAAGGGGCCGCTGGTCGATAACAAGGGCAAGACCGTGATCGCGGCCGGCACCGACCGCGGCCAGCAGGATCCCGAACTCGAGAAGATGGACTATCTGGTCGAGGGCGTGATCGGAGCCACCGCGTGACCACGGACACGGCGGAATCGGTCGACGCAGTCGCCGTCGCGCCGGCCGCCGATCCCGGATTCCTCCAGCGCTACGGCGCTGGTATCGAATACATCCTGATCCCGGGCGCGGCGCTGGTCGGCGCGCTCGCGGTGTTCGGGGCGTTCGTCGCTGTCTATGGCAAGAACCCGCTCGATCTGTATTTCTACATGTATTACGGCGCGTTCGGCACCTGGTTCTCCTGGCAGAACACGCTGACCCGGGCTGCACCCTTGATCCTGACCGCACTGTGCACCGCGCTGCCGGCGCAGCTCGGCATGGTGATCATCGGCGGCGAAGGCGCGCTGCTGATCGGCGCGCTGTCGGCAACCGCGGCAGCGCTGGCCGTGCAAGGCGCGGCGCCGATCGTGGTGCAGATCGCGATGGTGGTCGCGGGCGTAATCGGCGGCGGGCTCTGGATCGCGCTGTCAGGAGGCCTGCGACAGTATCGCGGCGTCAACGAGACGATCTCGAGCCTGCTGCTGGTCTACATCGCGCTCGCGATCCTCAACCATCTGGTCGAGGGGCCGATGCGCGATCCGGCGAGCCTCAACAAGCCGTCGACGCGGGAGATCGGCGCCGCCAATATGATCGGCAGCATTCCCGGCACCGACGTGCATTGGGGCCTGGTGTTCGGCCTGGTCGCCGCGATCGCAGCCTACATCCTGATCTTCCACACCACCTTCGGCTTCGCCGCGCGCGTCGCCGGCGGCAACATCCGCGCCGCGAAGATCGTGGGCCTCGGCGTCAGCAAACTGATCCTGACGATCTGCTTCCTCGCCGGCGGCTGCGCCGGGCTCGCCGGCATGATCGAGGTCGCGGCCGTACAGGGCCGCACCAATGCCAACCTTGCGGCGGGTTACGGCTTCACCGGCATCCTCGTCGCCTTCCTGGCGCGGCACAATCCGCTCGCGATCATTCCGGTGGCGATCCTGCTCGGCGGCATCTCAGCCTCCGGCGGGCTGCTGCAGCGCCGGCTCGGCCTGCCCGACGCCTCGGTGCTGGTGCTGCAAGGCATCATCTTCGTGTTCGTGCTCGCAAGCGATGCACTCTACGGGCGGATCGGCTTCCTGAAGGGAAAGAGCTGACATGGCGGATGCATCGCTCGGGCTCTGGACCGTTCCGCTCGCCGTGTTCGGCGGCGCCATCCGCGTCTCGACGCCGTTTTTGTTCGTCAGCCTCGGCGAATGCATCACAGAGCGAAGCGGCCGCATCAATCTCGGCCTCGAAGGCACGCTGGTGATGGGCGCGATGAGCGCCTATGGCATCTCCTACCTGTCCGGCTCGCCGTGGCTCGGCGTGCTTGCCGCCGGCATCACCGGTGCGCTGTTCGGCGCGCTGCATGCCGGCATCTGCTCGCTGCCGCGGGTCAACGATATCGCAGTCGGCATCGCGTTGATGCTGCTCGGCACCGGGCTGGCCTTCTTCCTCGGCAAGCCGCTGATCGAGCCGACCGCGGCAAGATTGCCGGCGATCGATTTCGGCTGGTGGAGCGACATCCCGCAGGTGCGCGCGGCGCTGCGCATCAACGTGCTGTTCCTGATCGGCGTCGCGATCGCGCCGCTGCTCACCTGGGCGTTCCGGACTACGCGCTGGGGCCTCTTGATCCGCACCGCCGGCGAAAGCGCCGACGCGGCGCGCGCGATGGGCCATTCGGTGCTGCTGATTCGCTTGCGCGCCACCATGGTCGGCGGCTTCCTCGCCGGCATCGGCGGCTCGTTCCTGTCGCTGTTCTATCCCGGCAGCTGGAACGAGGGCCTCTCCTCAGGACAGGGCATCACCGCGGTGGCGCTGGTGATCTTCGCGCGCTGGAATCCGATGCTCTGCCTGTGGGCCTCGCTCGCCTTCGGCGGCGCCGCGGCACTCGGCCCTGCCCTGCAATCAGTCGGCATCACCTCCGGTTATCACCTGTTCAACGCCGCGCCCTACATCCTGACCCTGGCGATCATGATCATCACCTGCTCGCCGAAGCGCACGCTGACCGGCGCGCCGGCCGAATTGTCCATCACCCGATAGGTTTGCGAGATCGTCCATGCCCGAGCGCACCCTCAAGTCCGAACCCTACGCCTGGCCCTACAATGGCGACCTGCGTCCGCAAAACACCGCGTTGATCATCATCGACATGCAGACCGATTTCTGCGGCGTCGGCGGCTATGTCGACAAGATGGGCTACGATTTGTCGCTGACCCGAGCGCCGATCGAGCCGATCAAGAAGCTGCTTGCCGTGATGCGCGCGCAGGGCTTCCACATCATCCACACCCGCGAGGGCCACCGGCCGGACCTCGCCGACCTGCCCGACAACAAGCGCTGGCGCTCGCGGCAGATCGGCGCCGGGATCGGCGATCCCGGGCCGTGCGGCCGCATCCTGGTGCGCGGCGAGCCCGGCTGGGAGATCATCTCCGAACTGGCGCCGCTCCCGGGCGAGCCCATCATCGACAAGCCCGGCAAGGGCTCGTTCTGCGCCACCGATCTCGAGCTGATGCTGCGGCTGCGCGGCATCGAGAACATCGTGTTGACCGGCATCACCACCGACGTCTGCGTCCACACCACGATGCGCGAGGCCAACGACCGCGGCTTCGAATGCGTGCTGATCGAGGATTGCTGCGGCGCGACCGATCGCAGCAACCACGACCACGCGCTGAAGATGATCAAGATGCAGGGCGGCGTGTTCGGCGCGGTGGCGACGTCGGCCGACCTGATCGGGGCGCTGTCGTGATCGTCGGCGAGCCGCCCGCCCCGTCTGGCGCGTTCGGCGTCGACGCTATCGCCATGACGATGAAATTCGGTGATTTCGCAGCGCTCGACAATGTCGAACTGAAGGTGCGCCCCGGTTCGTTCCATGCCCTGCTCGGCGAGAACGGCGCCGGCAAAAGCACGCTCGTGAAATGCATCATGGGCTATTACCACGCCACCGAAGGCGAGATCATCGTCGGCGATCGCCAGCAGACCATCGCCAACCCGAAGGACGCGCATGCGCTCGGGCTCGGCATGGTCTACCAGCATTTCACTTTGGTGCCGGCGATGACGGTCGCCGAGAACCTGGTGCTGGCGCGCGACGACGTGCCCGCCATGGTCGACTGGCGCAAGGAGAAGCAGGAGCTCGAAGCGTTCCTGGCGCGGATGCCGTTCAAGGTGCCGCTCGACGCAAGGGTCTCCGACATCTCGGCCGGCGAGCGGCAGAAATGCGAGATCCTCAAGCAGCTCTATCTGAAGCGCCGCTTCCTGATCCTGGACGAGCCGACCTCGGTGCTGACGCCGGGCGAAGCCGACGAGGTGCTCGGCATGCTGCGCGCCATGGTGGTGGCGGGCGAATTGACCATTCTGATGATCACCCACAAGTTCCGCGAGGTGATGGCGTTTGCCGACGAGGTCACGATCCTGCGCCGCGGCAAGCTTGCCGGCACCGGCAAGGTCTCAGAGCTGACGCCGGACGAAATGGCGCGCACCATGATCGGCGCCGAGCAACTGACGGTGCAGCCGCCGCGCACCGGTGACGCCGGCGCGCCACGGCTCGAGCTCGACAAGCTGACCGCGCTCGACGATGCCGGCGCGATCGCGGTGCATGGCGTGTCGCTGACGGTGAAGAGCGGCGAGATCGTCGGCATCGCCGGCGTCTCCGGCAACGGCCAGCGCCAGCTGGTCGAGGTGCTGGCCGGCCAGCGCGAGGCCGAGAGCGGCGTCATCCGCGTCCAAGGCGAGGCCTATTCGGCCCGCCGCGAGGAGATGCGGCGACACAAGATGTCACTGTTGCCGGAGGAGCCGCTGAAAAATGCCTGCGTCGGCGGCATGAGCGTTGCCGACAACATCGCGTTCCGCGAATTCGACCGCGCCCCGTTCGCGCGCGGCGGCTGGTGGCTGAATAGATCCGCGTTTCGCAGGGATGCCGAACGAAAGATCGGCCGCTACAAGATCAAGACCCGCACGCCGGAGACGCCGATCGCGGCGCTATCGGGCGGCAATGTGCAGCGTGCGGTGCTGGCGCGCGAGCTCTCCGGCGACGTCGAGGTCTTGATCGCCGCCAACCCCTGCTTCGGCCTCGACTTCGCCGCGGTGGCGCAGATCCACGCCGAGGTCATGGCCGCACGCAATCGCGGCGCCGCGGTGCTCTTGGTCAGCGAGGACCTCGACGAGCTGCTGGAACTATCGGATCGGCTGGTGGTGATGTTCCACGGCCAGTTCGTCCACGAAGCCCGCGCCAGCGAGGCCGACCTTACCGAGATCGGCCGGCACATGGCGGGGCATTAGGCAAGGCGCTGATCAATTCGGCGACGATGCGGCTGCCCGTTCGCGCGGTGGACCGCCGCGCAGGAATGCTTTGCCAAAGCCGTCGGCGGCCGGCGCAAGAATGGCGCGGTCGCGCGGCAGCGCATCGGGCATCTCGTCGCGGATGAACGCCAGCAGCTTTTCGCGGATTTCACAGCGCAGGTCCCAGGATTGCGGCGCGTTGCGTGCACTGACCAGCGCGCGCAGCTCGATGGTGCGCGGATGCGTATCGATCACCTGCAGATTGACCACCGCGCCGTCCCACAGCCGGGATTCCTTCGCCACCTGCTCCAGCCGTTTCCGGATTCCCGGCACGTCGGCGCTGTAGTCGACATGCAGCGCGATGGCGCCGATCAGCGACTGCGCGTCGCGGGTCCAGTTCTGGAACGGTCGCTCGATGAAGTAGGACAGCGGCACCACCATGCGCCGCCAATCCCACAGACGGATCACGACATAGGTCGAGGCGATGTCCTCGACCCAGCCCCATTCGTTCTCGATGATCACGGCATCCTCGATCCGGATCGGCTGCGTCACCGCGATCTGCACGCCGGCGATCAGATTGCTGAGCAATGGCCTTGCCGCAAGACCGACGATCAAGCCGGCAGCGCCGGCAGAGGCGAACAGGCTGACGCCATATTGCTTCACAGAATCGAACGTCATCAGCGCGGTGGAGACTGCGATGACGACAATCAACGTGTCGGCGACCCGCTTGAAGACACGGACCTGGGTGACGTGCTTGCGCGCCAGGAAATTCTCGGCGACGTCGAGACGGAATTTATCCAGATATCGGGCAGACACCATTTCGGTGACGCGGATCGAGATCCAGCCGACCAGCGCGATGACGGCGATGCCGAAGAAATGGCTCAACGCCTGACGCAGCATGTCATTGAGCGGCGCCAATGGCAGCACCAGTGCGACGGCCGCAAGACACAGCGCCAGCCGCGACGGGCCGGATATCCGGTCGAGCAGCAGCGGCGCCACCGCGTTGCTCGGGCTGAACATGCGGCGTCCCAGGCGCTGCGCGATCGAGTGGATGACGAGCGCGACGACGATCGCGCCCGTGATCAGGCCGAGGCCGACAACCCAGTCCGGCACCCAGCGAAAGGTATGTTCCAATTCGGCAATGATGTCTTGCATGCGATCCCGCCTGCTCCAGCGCTGCTAACGCGTGGAGTCCGGGATCGCTTCTGACGTCTGTGCAACGCAGCAATTCAGCCGGCGCATCCCGAGATGCAGTGGAACCGTGCGGGCGACACAAATGGGTCCAAGGTCAGCCGATCTCGAACGCCTGTTCCGCGAGATGCTTCAGATTGGCGTGCCAGTGCTCGGCGATCGCGAGGCGCGTCGGGATCCAGACGTGCTCGTGCTTCTGGATGTAATCGAGGAACCGCATCAGCGCGGCGGCGCGGCCGGGACGGCCGACCACGCGGCAATGCAGGCCGACCGACATCATCGCAGGCCGCGTCGCGCCCTCGGCGTACAGAACGTCAAAGCTGTCCTTCAGATAGGTGTAGAACTCGTCGCCGCCGGGAAAACCTTGCGGGTTGATGAAGCGCATGTCGTTGGCATCGAGCGTATAGGGGATCACGAGATGCGGCTCGGTGCCGGCAGACTTGATCCAATATGGCAGATCGTCGGCATAGGAGTCGCAGAGATAGCGCAGGCCGCCGGCCTCCATCAAAAGCCTCAGCGTGTTGATCGAGGAGCGGCCGGTGTACCAGCCGAGCGGCCGCGCGCCGGTCGCCTCGGTATGGACGGCGATGGCGCGCGCGATCTCCTCGCGCTCCTCGGCCTCCGTCATGTCCTTGTGCTCGACCCAACGCAAGCTGTGGCTGGCGATATCCCAGCCCGCCTCCTGCATCGCGGCGACCACGTCCGGATTGCGCTTCAGCGCCATCGCGACGCCGAACACCGTCGTCGGCAGCTTGCGTTCGGTGAATATCCGCCACAGCCGCCAGAAGCCGGCGCGCGAGCCATATTCGAACATCGATTCGATATTGGCGTGACGCTTGCCGACCCAGGGCTGCGCGCCCAGCACGTCCGACAGAAACGCCTCCGAGGCACGGTCGCCGTGCAGGATGTTGTTCTCGCCGCCTTCCTCGAAATTGACCACGAACTGCACCGCGACACGCGCCTGCCCCGGCCATTTCGGGTCGGGCGGATTGCGGCCGTAGCCGCGGAGATCGCGCGGGTAGCCGTTCTCGCTCACATCAGACTTCCTCGAAGCGGATTTTTTGCGCGCCCTTCCACAGCACGGCCTTGCCGAACGCGGTGAGGTTCTCCAGCCCCGACGTCAGGGTGATGAAATGGTTGCCGGCGAGCTGGCCCATCTTGCTGGCAAAATGCACGCCGCCATAGGCGAGCAGGATCTCGGTCTCGCTGATGCCGCCGGGATAGAGGATGATCTGGCCCGGCGCCGGATAGCTGGTGTGGTTCTCGTAGGAGACGCCGAAATCGAGATCGCCGAGCGGCATCCAGACGCCCTCGCCGCTCCAGCGCACATGGATCGCCTGGCTCTCGAACGGCATCGCCTTGCGGAACGCGGCGACCGTCTTCGGCGCCAGCTGCTCCTCGAAACGGGCGTCAAAGGTGAAGTCGCCGGCATGGACAATCAGTTTGCTCATCGATCTCTCGTGGGTGGGCTTGGCAGGAATGATACCCCACCATTGCCGCCGGCCCGCGCCGGACGCAAGGCCGATTTCGGCGATTACTTGCGGTTTTTCGACCGGTTTTCGTCGCCGGGCGTCCCCGGCAACGCAGATTTGAGCGGGGTTGCGTTGCGTCGCGCGCCGCCCTTTGCGAACCTGACAGAAAGAAGGAGATCGCGATGACGACAAGCAGCCTGCACGGACATGTCGCCCTGGTGACCGGAGGCTCGCGCGGCATTGGCGCCGCCATCGTCAAGATGCTCGCGGAAGCCGGCGCCGCCGTCGCGATCAATTATCGCGAGCGCGCCGCAGAGGCCGAGACGCTGGCGAAGGGCATCATCGCAGCCGGCGGCCGGGCGATCGCGATCACGGCCGACGTCTCAGAGACCGCCGCTGTCGCCGATCTGGTCGAGCGCGCAAAGTCCGAGCTCGGCCCGATCGACATCCTCGTCAACAACGCCGGGATCGCGATCGTCAAGGGCGTCGACGATCTCACCGAAGACGATTTCGACCGCACCATCACCGTCAATCTCAAATCGGCGTTCCTGTGCACGCAGGCCGTGCTGCCGATGATGCGCACCAAGCAATGGGGCCGCATCGTCAACATCTCCTCCGGTGCTGCGCGCGGCGCCGGCTCGATCGGGCCGCATTATAATGCCTCGAAAGCCGGCATCGAGGGCCTGACCCGCGGCTATGCCGCGCGTCTCGTCAAGGAGGGCATCACGGTGAACGCGGTGGCGCCGTCGCTGATCGAGACCGACATGATGAAGGGACAAAGCTCGCTGGTCAGCCGGATCCCGATCGGACGCTTCGGCACCGCCGACGAGGTCGCGCAGGCCGTGATGCTCCTGGTCGGCAATCCCTACATGACCGGGCAGACCATCGCGATGAGCGGCGGCATGGCGTTCAACTGATCGCGACAAGCGCGGCATATTCCGGCGCTGTCATCAAACCGTGCGGGGAACTGTGCTTGCCTGCGGCCGTTATCCGTCAGGCGAAAACCCGATTTGGAGCTTGTCGTGATCGATCCGAAAGTGCTGCTCGAACGCGCCGCGCAACTGGCCGAGCAGGCCAAGGGCGAGGAAGAACCCGGCATCCGCGAGCGGCTGCTGCGCATGGCCGAGCACTACCGCGATCTGGCCGCGCATGAAGCCTGGGCACATGAGAACCCGCCCTCAATGAGCGGGATCACCAGCGTGCTGAGCACGCGCGGGGCGCATTGACCTACTCGCGGCCGCGACCGGTCAGCGCACCCGTATACGATAGTTGAGCGACTGCCGCGCGCCGGGAGCGATGTGCATCAGGCCGGGCTTGTCGGCAAACTCGCCATCGAATTCGATCGGACTGGCAAAGCCGTGCCATGGCTCGATGCAGAGGAACGGCGCGCCGCCGGGCTTCGACCAGATGCCGAGCTCGCGAAAGCCGCTCCAGGACATCTCGATCGCCGGGTCATCGGCGGCCGCGAAGCGGACCGATCTGCTGGCGACATGATCGAGGATGATCGCGTCGGCATCGAACAGCGCCTCCGACAATGCGAGCGTCCGGCCCCTGACGGGGCTCGGTTCGCCTTGCCGCCGCATCAGTCCACCCTCAAGCCGCCGGATCGGCGCGGGCTCATCATGCGCGAAGGCCAGCGCGTAGGCGTCCTTCGGCACGCCCGCGTGCAGCGGCCAGTTGAAGGCGGGATGTCCACCGAGCGACGCCGGCAGCATCTCATCGCCGCTGTTGATGATGTCGAAGGCGACGTCGAGATCGGGGCCATCGACGCTGTAGGTGACCTCGAGCCGGAACGCGAATGGATAGCGCGCGCGGGTCTCGCCGTCGTCGGACAGAGCAAGCTTGCAGGAACGCGGTCCCTGCTCCAGCCACGCGAAGCGGCGGTCGCGCGCAAAGCCGTGCTGCATCATCGGATAGGTCTTGCCGTTGTGGCGCAGTGTGTCGTTCTTCAACTTGCCGACGATCGGGAACAGGATCGGCGCGTGGCGCGGCCATTGCGGACCGGCCTGCCACAACAGCTCCACGCCCTCGACATTGCGCAGTGACACCAGTTCTGCACCCTGCGCCGAAATCGTGGCGGCGATCGCCTCACCGCGCAGCGTGTGACTGTCGCTCATGGCCGGCCTCGCCAAAATGCGTTCATCATCTCATCCTTTCACCGCGCCCGCCGTCAGCCCGCTGACGAGATAGCGGCGCACCGCGAGCGAGAAGATCAGCACCGGTGCCATCACCAGCGATCCGCCGGCGGCGATCTTGCCCCATTCCCAGCCTTCATAGTTCATGAAATTGACGACCGCCACCGGCGCGGTGCGCGCATGGGTGCGGGTCAGGATCAGCGCAAAGAAGAAATCGTTCCAGGCATAGAGAAAGCACAGGATCGCGGTCGCCGCGATCCCGGGCGCGACCATCGGCAGCACGATTTTGGTGAACACCACGCGGGTCCGCGCCCCGTCCACAAGGGCCGCCTCCTCCAGCGACGATGGCACGGTGTCGAAGAACGGCTGCATCATCCAGATCGTCAGCGGCAGGTTGAAGCTGGTGTAAACCAGCACCAGCCCGGTCACGGTGTCGAGCAGGCCGATCCAGCGATAGAACAGGAAGAACGGAATCGTGAACGCGATCGGCGGCGCCATCCGCGTCACCAGGATCGCAAAACCGAGCGCGTGCTTGCCGCGCCCGGCCCAGCGCGACAGCGCGTAGGCCGCAGGAACCCCGAGCAGCAGCGCCAGTGCGGTCGAGAACGATGCGCTGAGCAGGCTGTTGAGGAACGACGCCGGGAACGTACTGTGCCACAGCGAGCTGTAATTCGAAAGCGTCGGCGTAAAGATCAGAGGCGGCGGGAATTCGAGGATCTGGTCGTTGGACTTCAAGCTCATCTGCAACAGCCACAGGAACGGCAACAGCATCACCAGCAGCGTGACGCCGATCGCGACCAGCCGTGCCGCGCCCGGCTTACGTCCGGCCACTCCGCTCATGCCATCGCCTCGCGGCGGCGGCCCATCCAGACCAGGCCGAGGCTGATCGAGGCCACCAGCAGCAGCATGACGATCGTCACCGCGCTCGAATAGCCGATCTCGTTGCTATCGAATGCCAGCAGATAGGCATAGTAGTTCGTCACCTCGGTGACGGTGCCCGGCCCGCCGCCGGTCAACAGGAAGATCAGCGGAAACGCCTTCACGCTGTCGATCAGGCGGAACATGCCCGAGATCACCAGGATCGGCGTGATGAAGGGCAGCGTGACGTACCAGAAGACCTGCAGCCGGTTGGCGCCATCGACCAGCGCGGCTTCGGAATATTCGTCCGGGATGGTTTGCAGCGCCGCCAACACCATCAGGAAGGTGAAGGGCAGCCATTCCCAGCTGTCGGCAATGACGATCGACGTCAGCGCGAACCGGACGCTCGAGGTCAGCGACGGCATCGCAAAATTGAGGAGGCTTGCCGCATAATAAAGCGGGCTGATGTCGGGGGAGTAGATCAGCTTCCAGATCACGGCGACCACGATCGGCGGCAACACCATCGGAATCAGGAACAAGCTGCGCGCGAGTTCGACGAAGCGTGACTGCGCATTGAGCAGCAGCGCCAGCAACATGCCGAGCACGACCTGGAACAGCACGCTCCAGAACGACAGCTTGGCCTGCACCCACAGCGAATTGACGAAGCGCGGATCGCCGGGCAGCAGGGCATAATTGCGGAATGGCGCGCTGAAGTCCGTAGCCGTTCCGGGCTCGGCGAGTTGGAATGGCGTCAGACTCGTGATCAGCAGATACAGCGCCGGCAACACCGCCACGACGAACAGCACGATCAGGCTCGGCGCCAGCGCCCAGCGCTGGAAGCTGCGGCGCTCGGCGTCGATCCCGACGCTCCTCAAAGTTTGGCTCCGCCGCGGCGCAGATTGGCGATTGCCTGCTCCTGCGCTGCATTCATCGCGTCAGGCGCGCTGGCCTGGCCGGTCGCGACCTGTTCGAACGCCTTGTTGAGGACGTCGCCGACGATCGGAAACTCCTTCACCGTGCGATAGGCCATGTAATTGTCGCCCTTCGCCGGCAGCTCCAGTACATCGAGATAGAGCGCGCCGAGATCCTGGCCGTTGACGGTGTTGAGCTTGCGATAGGCCTCGCTGGTGATGATTGAGCGCCGGCACACCGACGAATGGCCGTGTTCCTTGACGATGCGCAGCGATATTTCGGGGCTGAGCGCCCATTTGATGAATTCCCAGGCGGCCTTCTTGTTCTTGGCGTTCCTGGGAATGCCGAGCCCCTGGCTGTTCGACGCCGGATGGTCGTGCACGGGCCCGGCCGGCATCCGCACCACGCGCGAGGTGTCCTTCACCTTGCTCTCGTCGGACAGCAGGATCGGCGTCACCCACGCGCTGGAATGGATGAAGATGTTGGAGCGCCCGGTCAGCAGCGACTGCCGGGCCTGGTCCTCGGTGTAGGTCAGCACGCCGCGCGGCGCGTTCTTCAGGAGGTTGGCGTAATATTCGATGCCCTGGATCGTCTCCGGCGTGTTCAGCGTCGGCATGATGTCGGCCGGCGGGTTCTTGAAGATGTTGCCGCCAAAACCCTGGATGTAGGGCGGCAAGCACCAGTGATGGAGCTGGAACGAGACGATGCCGTTGACCCCGTCGGTGCCGTTGATCTCGCTGGTCACCTGTTGCAGCTCGGCGAAAGTCTTCGGGATCTTGAGCCCCTTCTTCTCCATCAGGTCCATGCGCGACAGGCCCATCAGCATGGCGCCGCCTTCCCAGGAATAGCCGTAGGTCGCGCCCTTGGCGTCGCGATACGGCACCTGCGCGCCGTCGACGAAATCCTTCGGATTCCACTCCGCCGGCGTCAGGTTCGGATCGCCGGTGAACTCGTCGAGATTGGCGAGCAGCCCGGCCGCCACCCAGCGCGCGGCGAGGATGAAGGTGACGTTGACGAAATCGAACGCCGATCCGCCCGACGACAATTCGAGATTGGCCTGCTGGTTGTAGACCGGAAAGGCCGAGAGCTGAAGATCGACCTTCATGCCGGTCTGCGCCTCGAATTCGGGAATGTAGTCCTGCAGCAGCGTGAAGAAGCGATGCTGGAACGAGGCGCCATGCAGTGTGATCCCGGCGAACGGCTTGCTCTGGGCGATCAGCGGCGCCGGAAAAGCCGCAGCGCCGAGTGAGGCGGCGCCAGCCTGCAGCAGCGTCCGGCGGCTGACGGTCGAGGCTTGGCGCGGTTTCAGGCCGGTCATGGGTACGCCCTCCCGATAAGATTTTTGGAGAATATGACCGACATAAAATCATCTGTCAAAAGCACGTGCGATACGTTTTGAAGCTTGTTTCAATGGATAATTGACATCGCATCACAATAAAGCAGACAATATTGCCTCAAAGCTGAGGACCCCGATTTGCCCAAAGCGGCTGAAGCGCGCCCGTCCAACCCCCATGTCGCCCGCGAGATCGCGCGGCTGATCGTGACGGGCACCTGGCGGGAAGGCTGGACGCTGCCGCGCGAAATCGAGCTCGCCGCGCAATTCGATGTCAGCCGCACCTCGATCCGCGAGTCATTGTCGGTGCTGAAGGCCAAGGGCCTGATCGCCGCGCGGCAGAAGGCCGGCACGCATGTGCGCGAGCGGCTCAACTGGAACATGATGGATGCCGAGCTGCTGGAATGGACCTGGGCGGACCAGCCGCGCGAGGAGTTCGCCCGGCAGTTGATGCAGATGCGCCGCATCGTCGAGCCCGAGGCGTCCGCAATCTCCGCCGAGCGCGCGACCGATTCCGATCTCGCGCGGATCGAGCGCGCCTATCGCGAGATGGAAGCCGCCGGAATGGACCGCTCGGCCTATGCCGAGCCGGACCTGCGCTTTCACCGTGCCATCCTGATGGCGACCGGAAACGACTTCCTGGTGGCGTTCGCCGCAACGATGGAAGCCGGCATCCGGGTGTCGCTGGAACTGTCGATGCACAATCCCGCCGCGCCGCGCCGCGGCCTGCCCTATCACCGCGCCGTGCTCGACGAGATCTGGGCGCGCAATCCCGCCGGCGCACGCGCGGCCATGCACCGGCTGATCGACTTGACCGAACGCAATATCGCCGCAGCACTGCCGCGACGCAGGAGCAGCGAGGCGCTGACACAGGCGGGCGCGGACCGACCGCCGAAATAGCCGATGCGACGATGGGCGCCAACGCCATCGCGCCCTGTGCACTCGCCAGGTTTTCGCCGCAACTGCTCGTCCCGGTTGCGAGATTTTGGCCGCTGCACTGGCGTTGAGCGGATCGATGTCAGAAAGCGCTTGATCCGGATCGATCAAACGGGAAATGTTCCCGCCTGGGATGCCGCGTGTTGCGCTGCGGTGCCGACTTGCTTACCGACTTGGCTTACCCGACTTGGCTTACCGATTTAGGTTCAAGAGAGAGTGATGACGTTAGCGGCAAGTCCGGCCAAGGAGCGTGCTGTCCGCCCGAAACGGCCGCGCCAACTGAGCCAGGCCATGCGTTGCGAAACCGCGTTTCGGCTGATCCTGTCGGACTGTCTCGAGGAGGTCGCGACCAATCATCCGGGTGTCCAGGCCGGCGACCCCACCGCGCTCCACCACACCCGCATCGCGCTGACGCGGCTGAAGGCCACGATCGCCTTCTACGGCCCGATGGTGGCGGATACCGAATGGACGCGGCTGCGCACCGAGCTGAAATGGCTGAGCGCCCATCTCGGCGCAACGCGCGATCTCGACGTCGCGATCGACAACAGCAAGGGCTCGCCCGAAGAGCCGATGTTCAGGACGGCGCGGGCCGATGCCTTCGAGGCGCTGAAGGAGGCGCTGCAGAGCGAGCGTTACCGGCAATGGTTCGAGGGCATGTGGGACTGGGTCGGCAGCGGCCCCTGGACCGCGCGCCAGGACCGCCACGCCGCGCAGCGGCGGGCCGTGCCGGTGGCGGCGTTTCATGCGCAGCGACTGGCGCGCTGGCACGAGAAGCTGCGCCGCAAGAGCCGCGGGCTGCAGGGCATGGGCAAGACCAAGCGGCACCGCGTCAGGCTCGCCAGCAAGCGGTTGCGCTATGCCATCGAATTCTCCGAAGGCGGCCTGCCCGAAGATGTCTACGCGTCGTGGCGGACCGTGCTGAAGCATCTGCGCAAGGGACAGCAGCTGCTCGGCGAGTTGAACGACGACGAGGTTCGCCGCGAGCTCGTCGAGAACGCCGACGAGCGCGAGCTGCAGAAGCGCCGCCGCAAGGCGAAGCGCCGCAAGGAGCATGAGCGCAAGCGCAAGAGCCAGCTGCTGCGCCAGGCCGCGGCGGTCTACCGGAAGATCGCCGGATGACCTCCAGCCGCCCACCTTTGCATCCTCGTCCCGCAGCCCGCAGCGCGGGCCGGCCTCGCTTCAAAATCTGTCCACGCGGTGACACGCATGCCTGACGGTTCTTCCACGGCACATCTCTATCGCCCCAAGCTCGTCACCACGCTGACCGAAGGTTACGGCCTCGCCGCGTTCCGGCACGATGTCATCGCCGGGTTGACGGTCGCGGTGGTGGCGCTGCCGCTGTCGATGGCGATCGCGGTGGCCTCGGGCGTGACGCCGGAGCGCGGACTGTTCACGGCGATCGTCGGCGGCTTCCTGGTCTCGGCGCTCGGCGGCAGCCGGTTTCAGATCGGCGGACCGGCCGGCGCGTTCATCGTGCTGGTCGCGGCAACCGTCGCGCAGTTCGGGATCGAGGGCCTGGTGCTCGCCGTGCTGGTGTCCGGCCTGCTGCTGACGCTGATCGGCGCGTCGGGACTGGGATCGCTGATCCGCTACATCCCGCATCCGGTGACCGTCGGCTTCACCTGCGGCATCGCGGTGACCATCCTGGCGAGCCAGCTGCGCGACCTCGGCGGACTGACCCTGGCAGGCGCAGAGCCCGGCCCGTTTCTGCCCAAGCTTGCAGCCCTCGGCCATGCGCTGCCGACGCTGAACTGGCCGGCGCTCGCGGTCGGTGCCGGCTCGGCCGCGCTGATCTTCGCGCTGCGCGCCTGGCGGCCGGCATGGCCGGCGATGCTGATCGCGATCGTGCTGGCCGCGATCGCAGCGCTCGCCCTGCATCTGCCGGTCGAAACCATCGGCAGCCGCTTCGGCGAGATTCCCCGCGGCCTGCCGGTGCCGCATCTACCCGGGATCTCGTCAGGTCTGCTGCTGCAGATCCTGCCGTCGGCACTTTCCTTCACGCTGCTCGGCGGCGTCGAAAGCCTGCTCTCGGCCAAGGTCGCCGACGGCATGACCGGCCGCAAGCACCGCTCCAACATGGAGCTGGTGGCGCAAGGCATCGCCAATATCGCGTCCGCCCTGTTCGGCGGAATCAGCGTCACCGGCACGATCGCGCGCACCGCGACCAACATCCGCGCCGGAGCGCGCAGCCCGCTCTCGGGCATGATGCATTCGGCCTTCCTGCTGTCGTTCATGATCCTTGCCGCACCGCTTGCGAGCTACATCCCGCTCTCGGCGCTGGCCGGCGTGCTGGTCGTGGTCTGCTGGTACATGGCGGAGAAAGAGGCGTTCCTGCATCTGATCACGGATTGGCGCAGCGCCGCGGTGCTGATCCCGACGTTTGGCCTGACCGTATTCGAGGACCTGACGTTCGGCATCGTCACTGGATGTCTGGTCGCCGCGCTGTTGGCCGGCGTCGACCGGTGGCGGCGAGGCGCACGCTAAAGCGCGATGAGATTGGGTTGAATCGTCATCGCGCTTTAGCTCTTTGTTTGAGCATGATCTTTTCGGAAAACCGCTTCACACTTTTCCGGATCATGCGCTAGCCGCTGTCGCGCAGCACCAGCTCGAAGCCGAGATCGATGCGGCGCTCGCCGCCGCGCTCCAGGGTCAGCGTCGCCGCGGTACGGCCGATCGCGTCGCCATGCACGCTGATCGTGCTCAGCGTCGGCGAGATCAGCCGGCCCATCTCGAGATCGCCGAGCCCGATCACGGCGACCGGTTGGGCTGACGCCGGCCCGTCGCGCAGCAGGCCGGCGTTGCGCAGCCCCGCCATGAAGCCGATCGCATGCGCATCGTTGGCGGCGAACACCGCATCGACGCCCGGCAGACGCGCATGCGCCACGACGCTGCCCGAGGCATTGCGGTCGAGGATCAGCCGGCGCGGCTCGGCAAGGCCGCTGGCCACAATCTCTTCCCTGAAACCGAGCCAGCGCCGCGTCGCGCGCGGATCGTCGCCGCCGATGAAGGCGAGCTGCCGGCGTCCCTGCGCGACGAGATGTTTGGCGACCGCGGTGCCGGCCTTGTAATTGTCGAACCCCGCAACCGCGTCGACCGGCATCGCAGGCAGCTCCCAGGTCTCGACGATCGGGATCCGCGCATTGCGCAACAGGCGGCTGCCCTCCTCGGTCGCGGGCGAGCCGACCATGATGATCGCCTCCGGCCGCCGCGACAGCAGCGCCGCCAGCATGCGATCCTCGCGTACAGCGTCGTAGCGCGACTGCGCCAGGATCACGGAGAACCCGAGCGGCTCGAGCTTGTCGGACAGCCCCTGCACGGTGTCGGCGAAGATCGAATTGGCGATGGTCGGCACCAGCACGCCGACCGAATTGGTCCGTGCGCTGGCCAGCGCGCCGGCCACCAGGTTCGGCACATAGCCGAGCTCGCGCATCGCGAGCTCGACCCGGGCGCGGGTCTCCGGCGCGACCAGGTCGGGCATCCGCACCACTCGGCTCACCGTGATCGAGGAGACCCCGGCGCGCTTGGCCACCGCCGACAGCGTCGGCACGGCCTCGGCCGGGCCGGTTTGGGGGGCGGGCAATTCGGAGCTCATGGACGGAGGGTGCACGATTCCGGGTTGCCAAGCCATGATGTTAGCGCTAGCATGACCGAATGTTAGCGCTAACATAGCGCCAATGCGATCAATGGAAGGGAGAAAAACAGCATGATTTCGGACCAGCAGGTGGAGGCCTACAAGCGCGACGGGGTGATCGTGGTCCCCGAGGTGCTCGACCAGGAGACGCTCGCGACGGTGCGCACGGTGCTCGCGGAGCTGGTCGCCGGCGCGGCCAACGTGACCGAACATAACGACGTCTACGATCTCGAGCCCGGCCATACGCCGGAGACCCCGCGCGTCCGCCGCATCAAGGCGCCGCAAAAAGTGCATCCGATCTTCGACGAGATCGTGCGCAGCGAGGCCGTGATCTCGATCCTCACCAGGCTGATCGGCCCCAGCCTTCGCCTGCACGGCTCGAAACTCAACATGAAGTCGGCGCAGTACGGCTCGCCGGTCGAGTGGCATCAGGACTGGGCGTTCTATCCGCACACCAATGACGACATCCTTGCCATCGGCGTGCTGCTCGACGACTGCGATCTCGAGAACGGCCCGATGCTGGTGACGCCGCGCTCGCACACCGGCGACACGATGTGGGACCATCACGGCGACGACGGCCACTTCGCCGGCCTGATCGACCCCGATCAGATCCAGCCCGAGATCGAGCGCGCGGTGCCCTGCATGGGCAAGGCCGGCAGCATGTCGTTCCACCATGTGCGCGCGCTGCACGGCTCTGCGACCAACACCTCGAACCGGCCGCGCAACCTCTTGCTCTACGAAGTCGCCGCCAGCGACGCCTGGCCGCTGATGGGCGTCAAGGATTTTGACGAGTTCAACAGCCGCCTGCTGGCGGGGCCGCCGGTCCTCACGCCGCGGCTCACCGACGTGCCGGTGCGGATGCCGCTGCCGCCGGCGAAGCGGCAGGGCTCGATCTACGAGACCCAGTCGGCGTCGAAGAAATCCTATTTTACGCGCGCTGCGTAACCACCGACGACGATACCCGCGGCCAACGCCAGCGGGCATCGCAGCTTCGAGCATGATCCGGAAAAGTGGGCACCGGTTTTCCGAATAGATCATGCTCAAACAAAACGACCATAAAAACATACATAACGGGGAAACGAATGACCGAGATGGCAAATGGCGCCAGGGCGCGCCTGCGCGTGATCCTGGCCGCAAGCGTCGGCTCCGCGCTCGAATGGTATGACTTCTTCCTCTACGGCACCGCCGCGGCGCTGGTGTTCGGCGAGCTGTTCTTCCCGAAGAGCGATCCGGTCGTCGGCACGCTGCTGTCGTTCCTGACTTTCGGGGTCGGCTTCGTGGTGCGGCCGTTCGGCGGCCTCCTGTTCGGCATCCTCGGCGATCGCTATGGCCGCAAGCCGGTGCTGGTCGCAACATTGCTGATGATCGGCATCGGCACCACCGCGATCGGCGTGCTGCCGACCTACGCGCAGATCGGCATCTGGGCGCCGGTCCTGCTCGTTGCGATGCGCGTCATCCAGGGCCTCGGCGCCGGTGCCGAATATGGCGGCGCGGTGATCTATCTGGTCGAGAATGCCCCGCCGAAGCATCGCGGCTTCTGGGGCGGCTTCGCGCCGCTCGGCGTCTCCGTCGGCAACCTGCTCGCGGCCGGCGCCTTCGCGCTGGTGACGACGCTGCCGCGCGAGGATCTGATGGACTGGGGCTGGCGCCTGCCCTTCCTGGCGAGCTTCCTGCTGATCGTGGTCGGTATCCTCGTCCGCCTGCGCGTCACCGAGACGCCCGTCTATACCGAAGCGGTGGTCAAGCGCGGCAAGATCGAGAGCAACCCCGCGATGGAAGCGTTGCGGCGGCATCCGCGCAATTTCTTCGTCGTGCTCGGGGCGCGGATGGCCGAGAACGGGCTCGGCTATTTCTTCCCGGTGTTCGGCCTGAGCTACATCATCACCACGCTGGGCGTGCCAAAGGCCGATGCGCTCAGCGCGCTGATGCTGGCGTTCACGGTCGAGCTGTTCGCGATCCTCGGCTTCGCGGCGCTATCGGATCGGATCGGGCGGCGGCCGGTCTACATGTTCGGCGCGCTGGCCGGCGTGGCGCTGTCGTTCCCGTTCTTCTGGATGGTCGGCACCAAGCAGTGGATCATGATCGCGCTCGCCTTCATCCTCGCCCGCGCGGTGGTGACGGCGGCGATGTTCGGGCCGCAAGCGGCTTATTTCGCCGAGCTGTTCCCGCCGCAGCGCCGCTTCGCCGGCTTCGCCTTCGCGCGCGAGCTCGGCTCGCTGCTCTCGGGCGGCCCGGCCCCGTTCGTCGCGACTGCGCTGGTCGCAGCCTACGGCACCTGGTGGCCGGTCGCCTGCTACGCGATGTTCCTCTCCGCCTGCACCGTCGTCGCGATCTGGATCGGCCCGGAGACCTATCAAGAGAATATCGCGGCCGACAACACGACGGCGGATGAACTGCCTGCGGTGATGCCGGCGCGGGCGTGAGCCGCACGACACGTAAGGAAGGCACAGACGGAAGGGTTCCCTCCCCCCTTGCGGGGGAGGGTTAGGGAGAGGGGTGCCACACGACGTGCTCTCTCGATATGATTTCAGTGATGCATCAGGATTGCCAAGGTGACGGTCCCGTCACTCATCTCGCCCGGGGCTCACCCCTCTCCCCAACCCTCCCCCGCAAGGGGGGAGGGAGCCTGAGCCGCGTGCTCACCTTACGTTGCCTCGCATGGGTCGTTGCCTCAACGACGTCGATTTTCGTTTGCACTAACGCGCCCGCTGCAGAGCTCGCGCTTAACACCATGCCGCGTGTTGCGACCATCGACCCGCGCTTCCAGTCCTACAACATCGAGATGGTCGAGGTGACCGGCGGCCGTTTCTGGAAGCCCTATGCCGCAACCGATACAAAAGCCGACCGCTTCGCGATGCGCGCCCCGATCGATCTCGGCGATGGCAGGCTGCGCAAGCTCGCCGCGGCCCTCGCGCCGGCCTATTTGCGCGTCAGCGGGACCTGGGCCAACAGCACCTTCTTTGCGGATTCCGATACGCCCCCAGCCACACCGCCGGCGGGATTCAAGGGCGTCCTGAGCCGGCAACAATGGCGAAGCGTGATCGACTTCTCACACGCCGTCGACGCGCCAATCGTGACGTCATTTGCGATCAGCGCCGGCACGCGTGACGCGGCTGGGCGCTGGACGCCGCAGCAGGCCGAACGCCTGCTCGCCTTCACGCAATCGATCGGTGGGGATATCGCCGCAGCCGAATTCATGAACGAGCCTGATCTTCCGGCGATCGGCAGCGCGCCGGAGGGCTACGACGCTGCGGCCTATGGCCGCGACACCGCCGCGTTTCGCGCCTTCATGCAGCGCGCGGCGCCCAGCGTGATGATCCTCGGCCCGAGCACGGCCAGCACCGGCGCGGATGCCGCAGCCCTTCTCACCGCGACGGCGCGAGGCGTCGATGCGATCTCCTATCATCACTACGGCGCGCTCTCGGCGCGCTGCGACGGCGATCGCACGCCGGCGATCGCGCTATCGGACGAATGGTTGGCCCGAACCGACAAGACCCTCGCCTTCTATCAGGCGCTGCGCGATCGCCTCGCGCCGGGCAAGCCGATCTGGCTGACGGAGACTGCGGAGACCGCCTGCGGCGGCAATCGCTGGGCCGCGAGCTTCGTCGATACGTTCCGTTATCTCGACCAGCTCGGACGGCTGGCAAAGACGGGCGTCGCGGTGGTGATGCACAACACGCTCGCCGCCAGCGACTATGGCCTGCTCGACGAGCGAACCCATTTGCCGCGGCCGAACTATTGGGCCGCGCTGCTGTGGCGGCGCTTGATGGGAACGACCGTGCTGGATGCGGGCCTCGCGCCGCGGCCCAATCTCCATGTCTATGCCCATTGCGCGCGGGGCGTGCCGGGCGCGGTTACCCTGCTCGTCATCAACAATGATCGCGAGGCGCCGCGCGCTTTCGCGCTGCCGGCCGCTGCGCAACGCTACACGCTCGCGAGCGCAGCGCCCGAGGACGGCACGGTTCAGCTCAATGGCAAGACGCTGGCGCTTGCGGACGCAGACCAGATCCCTGAGGTCGCAGGCAAGGCGTCCGCAGCCGGAACGATCACCTTCGCGCCGGCAACGATCACCTTCCTGGTCGTTGCCGACGCCGGCAACGCCAATTGCCGGTAGCGCTCGGGTATCTTACGCCGCGTCGCGGCTGGCGTCGGATGGCTCGGCCGGCCGCGCAACCAGATGGCCGAGCATGATCGCGGTCATCAGCCGCTCCATCTCGAGGCGCGCGGTGACATGCGACATGGTCGGTCGCGCAGCCGGCGCGAGCTGGCTGATGTCATCGAGGGCCGTGAGCCCGCGCGGATAGAATTCGCGGAAGATCACCCGCTCGGCCAATCCGTCGACCAGGCGGAAGTTCAGCGTCTTCGACAGCTCGCTGAGGGCCTCGCCGACCAGACGCTTGTTGCGCGAGCCGAGCATCGACAGGCGATTGCGCAGCACCACCCACTCGAACGCCGGCTGGTCGTGGCCGCTGCGCTCGCGGCGCGCCGTCTCCACCATGCTCGAATAATGGCTGATGCCGGTCACCCTGAAGTCGCTCGGATCGACGGTGCCGAGCACGTCGAAATCGAGGAAGCTGTCGTTGAGCGGCGTGATCAGCGTATTCGCCAGCGAATGCGTGAACGAGGTCAGATAGGTATCGTGACCGGGGCAGTCGATGACGACAAAATCGTGGGAGCGGCTGAGCCGCTCGACAATCTCGGCGAGCGCGCTGCGTCCGAGCGTCTCGACCTCGCTGCCCCTGCCGCCCAGCGTCTCGAAGCACATATGCGTCGGGATGCCGAGCTCCTGCGAAGTCTCTCGCGCCCAGTCCCGCCGGTTGTCGACGTAGTGGGTCAGCGTCTTCTGCTTGTTGTCGAGATCAATGGTGGCGACACGCTGACCCGCCTTGATCAATGCGATGGCGACATGCATGGCAATTGTCGATTTGCCCGAGCCGCCCTTGTTGTTTCCTACGACAATTACACGTGCGTTTGTCATGCGATTCCAGACCGGACGCTTGAGTCAAAGCAGGACGAAAATTGACTAAGTGAAAGTTGGCTTGACGTGGAATGGAATCGAATCTCCCTGATTCGACGAATCTCGACAAGAGTCATCACGGCATCGTCGCGATCTAAATTGAGTGGTTGCGACATCATGGCCACAACCGCAGGTGCACGTATCGTGAACGCCGTTGCAGCGCGACGAGCGCGCCGCGCGCAGTGCCGTTTCGATCAGCGGCCCTGGAAGACGGCGGCGCGGCGCTCGACGAACGATTTGATGCCCTCGGCCGCGTCGGCGGTGTTGAGCACGCGCTTACGGATCTCTGGAATGACCGCGATCGCGGCCTGCTCGCCGGGTTCGATGAACTTGCGACCCGCCTCCTTGGTGACCTGGATGCCGAGTGGCGCGTTGCCTGCGATGATCGCGGCCAGCGCCATCGCGCGCTCGATCTGCTGCCCTGCCGGCACGACCTCCTGCACGAGACCGATCCGGTGCGCCTCCGCCGCCGAGAACTCGTCGCACAGCAGCAGGTGGTACATCGCATCGCCCCAGCCGGCGCGGCTGATGTAGCGGAAATGCGCACCGGCCAGCGGTGCGATGCCGCGCTTGGCTTCCATCTGGCAGAAGCGGGAGTTATCCGCGGCAACGACGATGTCGCCGGCCAGCATCATCTCGATGCCGACCGTGAACACGATGCCCTGCACGGCGGTGACGATCGGCTTCCGGCACCGCTTCGCCAACCCGAACGGATCGACATTGCCCTCCGGCAGCGGCTTGCGCGTTGCGGTCGGGCCGAAGAATTTCGGCATGTCGAGGCCCGCCGTAAAACTGTCGCCGGCGGCGCAGAGCACGCCGACCCAGAGGCTGTCGTCGTCGTCGAGCAGCGTCAGCGCGTCCGACAGCTGCTCCATCATGTCGGGACTGAACGCGTTCTTCTTCGCGGGATTGTCGATGACGACCTTCAGGATGCGGTCATGGCGTTCGTGACGGACCCGCCCCTCGCTCGCGCTGCCGGACATCTGTTTCTCCCATCCTTGTGACCGTTATTTTGTGGATGATACTTGTCATCCAGAAATGATGGTCATAATCCTGAACGAGAGTCAAACAGGGGCTGCATGACATGGGCCATTCTCAGGCCGACAAGGCCAGGAGCCGCGAACGCATTCTGAACGAAGCTGCGGCCGAGATCCGCGACAAGGGGATCGACGCGGTCAGCATCGGCGGCCTGATGCAGCGCGTGAATCTCACCCATGGCGGCTTCTACGGGCACTTCGCCTCCCGTTCGGACCTGATCGCCGCGGCGCTCGCGCAGGCGCTGACCGCGGGCGAAGCAGCCGCGCACGCGGCGCGCGACCCCGGCAAGCCGGTCAGCGTCAATGCGATGGCGCGAAGCTATCTCAGCCGCACCCATCGCGATTCCCGCAAGACCGGCTGCGCGATCGCCGCGCTGATCTCGGACGTCGGCCGCGCCGATGCCGAATGCCGTGCGGTGATGGAGCCGCACATCGAAGCCTTCATCGCCAACGTCGCCGAGACCTTCGGCGACGATGACGATGGCCGCGCCATGGTGGTGGTCAGCGCCATGGTCGGCGCGCTCGCGATCTCGCGGGTGCTGACCGACTCGAGAAGGTCGGATGCGGTGCTGCGCACCGTGCACGACGGCATCATCGCGATGGCGTCGGACCAATGATCTCTGCCTGCGATGCGGGCCCATGCCGTTGATGGAGCAAGCGATGAACGATCGATCCACGCTCGAGCCGACCGCCGTGCAGGGCAGCGTGCTGATATCAGGCGTCGGCGCATCGAACGGCCTCGGCGCCGCGATCGCGCGACGGTTCGTGGCAGGTGGCTATCCGGTAGCGATCGCCGGCCGTAATGCCGACAAGCTCGCCGCCACCGCGGCCGAACTCGGCGCAACGGGCGCGCAGGTCACGCATGTCGTTGGCGACGCCTCCATCGCCGCGGACGTTGCGCGCTTCGTCGCCGCGGCCGAGACGCTCGCGCCGCTCGCGATGGCCGTGCACAATGCCGGCTCAAACCGGCCCGCACCGTTCCTGAAGGTGAGCGAGCAGCGCTTCGAGGAGCACTGGCGCGAGCACGCGCTCGGCGGCTTCCAGCTGGCACAGGCCGCGATCCCTGCGCTGCTTGCGCGCGGCGGCGGCACGCTGGTGTTCACGGGCGCCTCCGGCTCGCTGCGCGGCAAGGCCAATTACGCGCCGTTCGCCGCGGCCAAGGCGGCGCTGCGCGCGCTGGCGCAGAGCGTGGCGCGTGAGTTCGGGCCGCAGGGCATTCATGTCGGTCACGTCGTGGTCGATGGCGGCATCGGGGGCGATCGTCTGTTGAGCCTGCGCCCGCAACTGAAGGACGAGCGCGGACCGGACGGGCTGCTCAACATCGCGGCGATCGCGGAGGCCTATTGGGTGCTGCACCACCAGCATCGCAGCGCCTGGACGCTCGAGCTCGATTTGCGGCCCTGGGCGGAGCAGTTCTGAGGGCGCCCTGCCCCATCCAGCGATTGATCGGGATGGAAACCCAGCGTTTCGCGGCACGGCCTTGTCCGGCCGCGAACCGCAGCCAATTGCTCGGTATCTCCAACCGAAGGCTCCACAGCGCAGGTTTTGCCGGTAACTCCGCGGCAACACGCATTTCGCGGCCTGCGTGCGATGGGTAGCCCGCGGCGGATCCCTCCGCTGCGCCGACAACCGGACTGACTGATGACGACTTCCCTCGAATTCGGGCTCGATACTTTTGGCGATGTCACCAAAGACGCTGCCGGCGCCCCGCTGCCGCATGCCCAGGTGATCCGCAACGTCGTCGACGAGGCGGTGCTGGCCGATGCGCTCGGCATCGATTTCATCGGGCTCGGCGAGCACCACCGCGCCGACTTCGCGATCTCCTCGCCCGAGACCGTGCTGGCGGCGATCGCCGCGCGCACCAGCAACATCCGCCTCGGCTCGGCGGTCACCGTGCTGAGCTCGGACGATCCGATCCGGGTGTTTCAGCGCTTTGCCACCGTCGACGCTGTCTCAGGCGGCCGCGCCGAGGTGATTCTCGGCCGCGGCTCGTTTACCGAATCGTTCCCGCTGTTCGGCTTCGACTTGCGGCAATACAGCGAGCTGTTCGAGGAAAAGCTCGATTTGTTCACCGCGCTCTTGAAGCAGGAGCCGGTGAGCTGGCAGGGCAAGCTGCGGCCGCCGCTCACCGATCAGTCGGTCTATCCGCCGGTCGAGCATGGCCGGCTGAAAACCTGGATCGGCGTCGGTGGCAGCCCCGAATCGGTGGTGCGGGCGGCGCATTACGACCTGCCGCTGATGCTCGCGATCATCGGCGGCGATCCCAGGCGGTTTGCGCCCTATGTCGAGCTGCATCAGCGCGCCTACGACCAGCTCGGCCGCGAGCCGCAGCCGATCGGCGTGCACTCGCCCGGCTATGTCGCCGAGACCGACACCCAGGCGCGGGAGGAGCTGTGGCCCGACTACAAGGTGATGCGCGACCGCATCGGCAAGGAGCGCGGCTGGCCGCCGATGGGCCGCGACGAATTCGTGGCCGAGGCCGAGCACGGCTCGCTCTATGTCGGCAGCCCGGAAACCGTGGCGCGCAAGATCGCGGCGACGGTGCAGGCGCTCGGACTGGCGCGCTTCCAGCTGAAATACTCGGCCGGGCCGCTGCCGCACGACAGGCTGATGAAGAGCATCGAGCTCTACGGCAGCAAGGTGGTGCCGATGGTGCGGGAGATGCTGGCGGCCTGACGCGCTACCGGATGTGCTGAAAAGCAAAACCCCCGACGGGTGACCGCCGGGGGTTCTGTTAGTCGTGGTCAGATCAACCGGATTACCAGTTGCGCTGAGCGCGGAGCAGCAGCGAGACCTGGCCCTGATCCTTGAGCTCGTACACCGCAGCCGGCTTGCCGATGCTGCCGGAGCCGGGGAACGTAATCGTACCGGCATACTTCTGATCGAGAAGCATGTAGGTCAGATCGGCCGAGAAGGTCAGGTTCTTGACCGGGGTCCACTGGGTCTGGGTACCGATCTGCGCAACCTGGTAGTCGGGGTTGCAGGAGGTCAGGCCAGCGGTGCCGAAGGCAGCGCCGAACGAACCACCCGCTCCGGTACCGGTCGGACCGCAGATGTAGGACTTGGCCGTGCCGTTGTAGCTAACTGCAGCCCAAGCACCGTAGATGCTGGTGTTCCAGTTCGGGTTCCAGTTGTGGACATACGCACCGCGCATACCGTAGGTCGTGATCAGCTGCTGCTGACCGCCGGTGACGAACACCGAGTCAGGCGCGAAGCCGAAGCCGACGCTCTGGTAGGCACCGGCCACGTTGGTGCCGCTGAACACCGCCGCACCAGCGCTGCTCGAGGCGGCGAGGTCCTGGATGTTGTAGCGGGTCGCACCGTTGGTGTAGACGCCCTGGACGTTGATGGTGTCGCCAGGTCCGGTCGGGATGTTCTTGATCGACAAGGCCAGCTGACCAGCCCAGCCCCACTTGTCGTCCGGATGACCGGTGACTTCGGTGGCGCCGTAGTAGGCAGCGTGGTTGTCATGCGCCGCGAACGACGCCTGGAACAGACCCCAAGCCTGGTCGACGCGCAGCATGGCGACGAGGTCCGGCGCGATCGTGCCGGCATAGTCGCTGGCGCCGTTGGTACCGGAAGCGGTGCCGAGAGCACCCAGGTTGTTGACGCCCGACTGGTAGTACTGCGTCTGGTCTTGAGCCGACAGAGACAGCGATACGCCGTTGCCGAACTGAGCGGTGTAGGTGAACTGGTTCACACCAGTGACCGTGCCGCCGCCGCCGACGAGCATGTCCGAGCTGTTGCCCGGATAGTTGGTCCAGGGGGTCGAGAACTGCGAGACCGCCTTACCGATGGTGAAACCGGCGAACTGGATGAAGGCGTAGTACACGCCGACGCCGCCGTAAGCGATGTTGCCGCCGCCGCCGTTGGCACCCACGCTGCCCGGAGCAACGGTGCCGCCACCGCCGAGTGCGTTGTAGATGGTCGTGCCAGGCGCTGCGCCGTTGGCGGAGTAGTTGTCCGACGTCCAGGAGAAGGTCGCGTCGAAGAATGTGCGGACCACGCCGTACTCGGTCGCGGTGCGCGTATCGAGGTTCAGGTCTTCGCGCGAGCGCCAGGTGTAGCCGTTGGTGAAGCGGTTGTTGGCGCCACCAGCGCCGTACATGTTGCCGCCGGCGTCGTTGTTGGTGTTCGCGAGAACGTCAACGCGCAGGTAGCCGCCCAGCTTGATACAGGTGTCGGTGCCCGGGATGTAGTAGAATCCGGGACCATACAGGGAGCAAACCTTCACGTACTCGACCGCTTTGGCCTTGACGGGAAGATCGGCTGCCTGAGCTCCGCCGACCGCGACCAGAGCCGCCGCCGAGCCGAGGATAAGGCTCTTAACCATCTTCATGTTAAACCTCCAAGTTGCTCTATCTCTGGGAAGGTTCCGGATCCGCCGGGTGAGACACCCTCAGGTTGGTTCCCTTTATCCCTTAACCCCGCTTAGTCGCTTCGCGCCTTCGGACACACCCGCATGAACGCGAGGGACTTAAGCGAACCACCTAGAACGGGACGACCTCGGGATGCCCCCCTCCGTCGCAGTTCCATAAGAGACAGAAGGCCCCCGATCACGCAACAAAAGACCGCTCCGTTTCGGCCCACATACGGCTGTTTTCGGGCAAATGTTGCACAAATATCACGGGCGCGTGAGACCTGGACCCTCGGCAACCAATTGAAATATAAGCGTAATATTTACAATACCGGCGACCGATGTGGAATTGGGCAACAGGGGCCGGAACGGTGTGCAAAACGCGTAATCCTACGGAGGAGATGAGCCGCCGGCACCGATTCCGGTCCTGGCGATTCCGATCGGCAATTCCCGTTTCCATGCAAAAAATACCGCCGCATGAACGACATAGCGGCGTTCGACGCAGCGATTGCGCGATCCGTCGTGGTTTGTCGACCACACGCTGTGCGCGATTCTGTTGCAGGGATTCGGGCAAAGCTCGCGCCCCTAATGTTGACCCCGCGCCAGGCGCGCGCACGATTGCTTTATTCTCCGCAAGCGCTCGATGACGACAGATTCCAACCTCCGCCGAGGCGAATGATCCCGCACGCTGGAATCGTTGGCTGGGGGGCGGGTTACTGGCTTTGACCCCCGCCCGAAATCGCGCGGAAGCTCAACAGGCATTGTCCAGCGCGCGCATGATCTAGCAAGCGCACCTTTGGCCACCAGCTTCCGTCCGGAAACCGATGCGGGGGTCGACGACCTCTGCCTCGCGTCCGCGGATTTTCGCTAGGGCTCGCGAATGCTTTCATCCAATCCGCGAAGGATGGGGTACAGGAAATACGAGATGACGCTGCGTGTGCCCGTTTTCAGTTCAGCTGTGACTGCCATTCCGGGCGTAATCTGAATTCGATCGGAGCGAAGGTGCTTCAGGTCGACAATGTCCACGAGCACCCGGAAATAAGGAACCTGCGTCCGGTGCGAGGTTTCGGCTTTTTGATCCGGCGCGAACGCGTCATTGCTCACGACGCGGACCGTGCCCGCTGCCGTTCCGAATTTCTGGAAGGGAAACGCCTCGAACTTGATCCGGACCGGCTGACCGACCTCCAATCGCCCGATATCCTTGCCCTCGACATTGACTTCGGCTTGCAGCGGAACATCTCGCGGCACCAGGATGAAAAGCGTTTCCGCCTCCCGGACGACCGAACCTACGGTTCGATTGGCGATCTCGAGCACAATGGCATCCGCGGGCGCCGTCAACATGATCAGCTCCCGGCGAAGTTCGACCTTTTTCAGATCCTCTGCAGCGCCGTTGCGTTTCGCTACCGTCTCGACAAGCTCCTGGTAGGCGGTCTTGCGGAAGTCCTCGGCAAAGACGTCGCGATCCGCCTGAGCCTTATCAACCTTGTGTTCGTAATCGGCAATGCTGCCGCGAACCCTCGCCAGGCTGGTTTGAACGTCGAGCCGTGCGTCGCGCGACAACAGGAGATTCAGCTGCGAGCCGACCTCCTTTGCCATCAGATTGCTGCGCATCTTCTCGATCGCGGCCATCGTATCGAGACGCTCGACCAGGACGGCCTCTTCCTCCTGGCTGGTCTTGAGATTGGCCTGCGCGCTCGCGATCTGGGCATCGAAATTGCGCATCTGAGATTGGTAGAATCTCTGGCGCTGGGCGAACAGATTTCCCTGCAGCACCTCATCGGCATTTGCGCCGCTCGCAGCCACGAAATCGTGTCCGCCCAGTTCGGCCTTGAGGCGATCGATCGTCGCGTCAAACGCCCGAACACGGATGCGCGACGCATCCAGATCGGCCTGCGAGAAAGTCGGATCGAGCGTTGCCAAAGGAGCGCCCTTTGCGACAACGTCGCCGACCTTCACATGAATCTCTCGAATGACCGACGTCTCCAGCGGCTGGACCACCAGGTTGGGGCTGACCGTGGTCACCCTTCCCTGCGCCATGACGATGGTGTCGACATGCGACACGGATGCCAAGGTCACGGCCGTCACGATCAACGCCGCAATGCCGTACAGGGTAAGACGCGCAATGTGCGGTGGCGTACGGCCGCCAACCTCCATTGCGTCGGATTGGAATTGGGTGACCGCTGCGGGACGCGACGGAGGCGCCGAGCGGAGCGATGACGAGCGACGCGCATTTCGCCGCGCGGGGAATAATCGCGCGGCCAGGCGGCGCGATCGACTTTCAGAGACGCTCATGCGACCTGCTTCGTCTGCTGGTTCCAAAGATAGCGATAGATGTGGCACCGGCCCAGGAGCTGGTCGTGACGATCGACGTCCACCACGCGCCCCTGATCGATCACCGCAATTGCGTTGGCTTCCGTCAGCATCGACAGCCGGTGCGACACGATGATCACCGTCCGGCCTTGCGCCAATCTGCGCAAATTGCGCCGGATGATCATTTCGCTTTCGGCGTCGAGCGCGCTGGTCGCCTCGTCGAAAATCAGCACGCGCGGCTTGACAATGAGCGCCCTTGCGATGGCCAGACGCTGCTTCTGGCCACCCGACAGGTTCGAGGCATCTTCCTCGAGCATCGTGTCGAAGCCGCGCGGCAGCCGCTCGATGAACTCGTCTGCGCCCGCCAATTGAGCCGCCTGTACCACCTCGGCAAAGGTCGCGTCGCGCTTGGCGCAGGCAATGTTCTCGCGCACGGTGCCGCGGAACAGGAAGTTGTCCTGCAGGACAAGCCCGAGGCTTTTGCGCAGGTGAGCCAGATCGAGCTCGCGCGAATCGTATCCATCGATCCGCAGCAACCCTTGTTGTATCGGGTACAGGCCTGCAATGAGGCGCGTCAGCGTCGATTTGCCCGATCCGCTTCGACCCACGACGCCGAACACCTTGCCCGGCTCGATCGCGAGAGACACGTTGTCCAGTGCGGGCGCACCGTCGGGACCGTAACGAAACGAGACGTTCTCGAATTCGATCTTGCCGGTGATCTCAGGCCGCAATCCGCCAGTATTGCCGCGACTCTCCGGCGTCTGGTTCATCACCTCGCCGAGCATTTTTACCGCCAGCGCGACTTCCTGATACTCGTGCACCGTCGTCACGATCTGGACCAGCGGTCCCGAGACGCGTCCCGCCAGCATGTTGAACGCAACGAGCACTCCGATGGTCATCTCGCCGGAGAACACATCGAGGGCACCGAGCGCGATGATCCCGACGGTCATGGCCTTTTCGAGCAGCCCGGTCACGGATTGCGCCATGGCCGAGATCTTCTCCACGCTGAAACGCGTTGAGACCGATTGTGCGCAACGATCGTCCCATGTCCGCCCCTGCATCGGCTCCATCGCCAACGCCTTCACGGTTCGCATCCCGTGAACGGTCTCGACGAGCAAAGCCTGGCGAGCTCCCTCCGCCTGGTAGAGGTCGTACAGCCGACGCCGAAATGGTCCGATCAGGAGCAGGATCACGATGCCGCTCAGCGCCGTGAACGCCAGCACGAGGCCGGTCAGCTTGATGCTGTAGAGCGCCAGAACCGGCAGAAAGACGAACAGCGACAATCCATCAAGCGCGGTCAGGAACAGCCGGCCGGTCAAG
This sequence comes from Bradyrhizobium genosp. L, assembly GCF_015624485.1. Classification (NCBI taxonomy): domain Bacteria; kingdom Pseudomonadati; phylum Pseudomonadota; class Alphaproteobacteria; order Hyphomicrobiales; family Nitrobacteraceae; genus Bradyrhizobium; species Bradyrhizobium genosp. L. The sequence continues at coordinate 2,113,337 of NZ_CP061378.1, read as the reverse complement.
AACTCGCGGACACGGGTCGCCTGCTGCATGTGCTTGATGAGCACACCCGCCGACATGTGTTCGAAGAACGTGATGGGCAAGCCCAGAAGGTGGCCAAACGTCTTCGTGGCAACACGGATGTCGATCTTGTTGGTTGCATACAGCAGCAGGAACCGGCGCAGGAAATTGAAGGTCGCATCGAAGATCAGCGCGACGGCGGCACATCCGGCCAGCACGTAGAGCGTCGTGAAACTTTCGTGAACGAGAACCTTGTCGATCACGAGCTGGAAAAACATCGGGATCGCCAACCCCAATGCGTAGAGCAGGAGCGCGGCCATGGCCACGTCCGCGAACAGCCGCCACTCCCGCCGCAGTTCGGGGAAGAACCATCGGAATCCAAAAGGCGTTTGCGCGCTCGATGAAGCCTGACCGCGCTTCACCAGGACGGTTTCGCCATCCCAATTGGCGCAGAACCGCGCCTTGGCAACAATCAGCGGCTCGTCCCACCGCTCGGCAAGCGGATCGATCATTCTGACGGCGCCCTCACCGTCCATTCCGTCTTCTGCACCCAGGACGAGGATCCAGTTGCCGTTCGCGAGGCGGACCAGCGCGGGGTATGCCTCGCCCAGGCCGCAGAGCGTATTCCAATCGAGGTGCAATTGCTGCGCCCGAAGCCCCGCTTCCTGCATCATGCGAAGCAGCAAGGCTTGCGAAACCGGTGTGTTATCCAGGGCGTAGGCGTGCCTGAGCCGCTCGACCGGCAGGTCCACCCCGTGAAGGACGGCCACCCGGGACAGGCATTCGAGCGCGGTCTGTGTTTCAGTGCCTGACGGTTCCGGTGCAGCACGCGCCGGCTCGACGAGTTCGCTCCGGACCTCGTCCGCCTCAACCGAAGTTTGCAGAGACATTCGGAGACCGTGCAGAATCCAGAGTTTTGACGACGCCGCGTTCGCCGGCGACAGGCGACGCATTGACCGTTGCCCTCGGCTGCGAGCGCGTGACCGCGCCGGCGTCGACCAATCCCTGCAGCGCCTTCTGCATGACGTCCACCGAATTCGCGAACGCTTCGAGCGAAAAGATCAGTCTCTGGCGGAACACTTTTACAGGTGCGTTATTGGCGTCGCGCTCGGTCGGCGAAAGACTGACCAGATCGACCCGGACGATCGAGCCACCCACCGTGATTTCATCGATGCCGTCAGTATATATTTCGGTATGCATCGTCTTTTTCCTATGCTTCGAGTTGCGTTTAAGACGGCCTAGGCAAGTGCCGGCCGGAACACGACGTCAGCCCAGTAATTTCCTGCGTTGAAACTGTTCGTTGGGAACAACCCGTCGGTACCGGTGCCACCATAGGCGTAGACGCCATTGCCACCGGCGGATGCGGAAGACGGCGCGGTCAAGCTGCCGCTGGTCACCGCGGAGTTGAAGAAGTTGCTGGTCGCAGCGTAGGCACCGTTGGTGTGATAGGAGGCGACGTAGGTCGTGTTGGCCGCAATCGTCACCGGTGTCGCAAGCTGTACCGTCTGCCAGCCGGTCGCCGAGGTGTTGGTGAACGTGGCGCTGGCAAGCTTGGTACCGGTCGAGCTCCAGAGATCGAGCAGGTCCGGGCCCGTGTCGCCCGTGCTGCGGTAGAACTTCAGCGCGATGATGTCGCCTGCCGTCGACGAGCTGAACTTGACGCCGACCTCAAGCGGCGTGCCGTCGTTCAATCCGACGAGCTGCGGCGTGCTCGTGCTGTTGAACAAGCTCACCTGCGCTGTCGCCGTGACGCCGACGTTGAAGGTTTCGCTGGTCGTCAGGCCGCCGAGATCGGTCACGGAGGTCTTCAAGCTCAGGGTGCCGACATCGGTCGAGCCTGGGGTGCCGCTGAAGGTCCGCGTGGTCGGATTGAACGTCAGCCAGGCCGGAAGCGCCGTGCCGTCGGCTTTCGTTGCGGCATAGGTCAGGCTGTCGCCGGCATCGACATCGGTGAAGGTGCCGGCCGGCAGCGCGAGCGAGAACGGCGATCCGACTACCGCATTCTGCGTGGCGGTCTGGCTCGCCAGCACCGGCGCGTCGTTGGCGCCATGGATCGCGATCGTCAGCGTCGTCGACGAGGTGGCGCCGGCCGTGTCGCGCATGGTGTAGTTGAAGACGTCGGACACCGTGTCGGTCGATAGCCGCAAAGCTTGCACGGTCGCGTCGTTCTCATTGACCGTGTAGGTATAGGTTCCGTCGGCATTGAGAACGAGGCTGCCATGCGCACCGGCCAGGGCCGTGCCCAACGTGCCGTTGGTGCTGCCGAAGCTCACCGCGGCCACCGCCTTGGTATCTCCGGTGTCAGGATCGGTGTCGTTGGTCAGCACGTTGCCGCTCGCAGGCGAGCCACCCGATCCATTGGCAATGCCGCCCTTCTCGGTCGCATTGCCGGTGTCGGCGACCGCCGTCGGCGGCGTGTTGCCGGGCGAGCTGCCGCCCGACGGGGTGAAGACAACGTCGGCGAAATAATTCCCCGAGCTGTAGGTACTGGTCGGGAAGATGCCGGCCGTGCTGGTGCCGCCATAGGCGTAGACGCCGTTCGTTCCGGAAGGCGCGGTCAGGCTGCCGCTGGTCACCGCTGATGTGAAGTAATTGTTGGTCGCCACATAGGTACCATTGGTGTGGTACGAGGCGACGTAGGTGGTGTTGGCCGTGATCGCGACCGGTGTCGTCAATTGCACCGTCTGCCAGCCGGTCGCCGAGGTGTTGGAGAATGTGACGCTGGCAAGCTTGGTACCGGTCGAACTCCAGAGATCGAGCAGGTCCGACCCGGTATCGCCGGCGCTGCGGTAGAACTTCAACGCGGTGATGCTGCCCGCCGCCGACGAGCTGAACTTGACACCGACTTCGAGCGGTGTGCCATCGTTCAAGCCGGTCAGCTGCGGCGTGCTCGTGCTGTTGAACAGGCTCACCTGCGCCGTCGTCGTGACCCCGATGTTGAAGGTCTCGCCGGCGGTCAGACCGCCGAGATCCGTCACAGTCGTCTTGACGCTCAGTGTGCCGACGTTGGTCGAGCCGGGGGTGCCGCTGAAGGTCCGCGTGGTCGGGTTGAACGTCAGCCAGGCCGGAAGCGCCGTGCCGTCGGCTTTCGTTGCCGCATAGGTCAGGCTGTCGCCGGTATCGACATCGGTGAAGGTGCCGGCCGGCAGCGCCAGCGAGAACGGCGATCCGACTACCGCATTCTGCGTGGCGGTCTGGCTTGCCAGCACCGGCGCGTCGTTGGCGCCGTGGATCGCGATCGTCAGCGTCGTCGACGACGTGGCGCCGGCGGTATCCCGCATGGTGTAGTTGAAGACGTCGGACACCGTGTCGGTCGATAGCCGCAAAGCTTGCACGGTCGCGTCGTTCTCATTGACCGTGTAGGTATAGGTGCCGTCGGCATTGAGGACGAGGCTGCCATGCGCGCCGGCCAGGGCCGTGCCCAACGTGCCGTTGGTGCTGCCGAAGCTCACCGCGGACACCGCCTTGGTGTCGCCGGTGTCGGGATCGGTATCGTTGGTCAGCACGTTGCCGCTCGCAGGCGAGCCACCCGATCCGTTGGCAATGCCGCCCTTCTCGGTCGCATTGCCGGTGTCGGCGACCGCCGTCGGCGGCGTGTTGCCGGGCGAGCTGCCGCCCGACGGGGTGAAGACAACGTCGGCGAAATAATTCCCCGAGCTGTAGGTACTGGTCGGGAAGATGCCGGCCGTGCTGGTGCCGCCATAGGCGTAGACGCCGTTCGTTCCGGAAGGCGCGGTCAGGCTGCCGCTGGTCACCGCTGATGTGAAGTAATTGTTGGTCGCCACATAGGTACCATTGGTGTGGTACGAGGCGACGTAGGTGGTGTTGGCCGTGATCGCGACCGGTGTCGTCAATTGCACCGTCTGCCAGCCGGTCGCCGAGGTGTTGGAGAATGTGACGCTGGCAAGCTTGGTACCGGTCGAACTCCAGAGATCGAGCAGGTCCGACCCGGTATCGCCGGCGCTGCGGTAGAACTTCAACGCGGTGATGCTGCCCGCCGCCGACGAGCTGAACTTGACACCGACTTCGAGCGGGGTGCCGTCGTTCAAGCCAACTTGCTGCGGTGTATTGCTAGCGTTGAACAAGCTCACCGGCTGTGTTCCCGGCGCCGCAACATTCAAGCTGACATTCGCGGTCGCAGTGCCGCCCCGGCCGTCCGAGATCGTGTACTTGAAGGAAGCTGGCCCCGTATAGCCCGCGTCGGGCGTGAACGTGATCGTATTATTGGCTGGATTGGCTTGTGTGTTGAGCACGACCGTGCCGTGAACCGCCGCGCTCACCGCGGTGACCGTAAGTGCGTCACCGTTGGCATCGCTATCGTTGGCGATCAGCGCCGCGGCCGCGATGACCGCGGCGGTGTTCTGCGTGGCCACCAGGCCGGAATCATCGACGGCGACCGGCGCAACATTGGTCGTTCCGCCCGAAGGCTTGAACTCGACATCCACCCAGAAGTTGGTGGATTGGTAGGTATTGGTCGGGGCAACACCTCCATTGCCGTAGACGAAGACGCCGTTGCCGGTGGCTGGTGCCGTCAGCGGACCGTTGACGACGTCGGAGGTGAAGTATTCGCCCGTATTGGAATAATGGCCAACATTGGTGTGATACGAGACGGTGTAGGTCGCGCCTGGCGTGATCGTTACGGGGTTGGAGAAGATGGCGGATTGCCATCCGCTGGCTGTTTCGTTGGTGAAAGTGACGGTCGCCAGTTGCGTGCCGGTGCTCGACCACAGTTCCCCGGTATGTACTCCGGTGTCCTGGCTGCTCTTGTAAAAGCGAACACCGGTCACGGTGCCCGACACCGAGGCAACGAACTTCACGCCGAGCTCGACCGCGCCGGCGTCGAGCGTGTTGAGGGTCGCCGGCGTCGCACTTCCGGAAAACAGGGTGAGATAAGGGGCCGGAGCGACGTTGATCGTCAGTCCGGAAGACGGGGTTTCCAGGTTGATGCTGTCGTCGACGGCACGCGAGAGAATCGTGTAACTGCCGGCGACCTGCGGGGACCAAGTATAGCTCCATGTATTGTCGCCGGTGACCGGATGCCAGCTCGCGCCGTCGTCTGTCGAAATCTCGACGCCGGCGACGACGCCACCCACATCGCTCGCGGTGCCCGTAATCGTGACGGGGCTGCCGGCCGTTACGGTGCCGGGATTGCTGATGATCGAAACCGGCGCTGTGTGATCGGTCGAAGCCTGCCCCTTGATCAATCCTGATTGGAGCGTTCCTGGCTGAACGCCCATGTCGGCGAACAGATTGACCATCGCCTGCTGGACCGTGGGATCCGATGGCGTCGCTTCGTTGTCGTGGTTGGCACTCAAGGCCCAAGGCCAATAGACCGTGCCCGCGCCAAACACCAAGGCACCGCTGGGCGCGCGATACAGTGTCAGGTTGTGCGTTGCCGTCCCCGCGCCGGTGGTGTTTCCGTAATCGAGCAGGTAGGAGTCGACATTGACTGTCGTCGACGAGAGCTTGACCAGCCCGGCTGGATCGAAGCCATTGTCGGGCGCCTCGTCCCATTCATAGCCGAGATAGTTCGTCGTCAACGACGCGGTCTGACCCGGCTGCAGGTTGGCGACGCTGGTGTTTCTCCAGAAACGCAAATCGGCGTCAGAATAGGGAATTTGGATCGTGCCCAGGTTTGCGCCGACGTCGTCGACCTGGAATAGCTGGCCGGTCAGCGAATTTTCCGGAATGCCGCCGCCATCGGCGGTCGCGCCGAAACGAGGGTCGCGGAACGTCCCGGTCCATTGACCGGATGGGTCGATCTGTGCGCCGGCCCAGGTGTCCTTGTAGGTGATCAGCGTGCGATACGCCGTCGAATCGCTGCTGATGCTGTCGCCCCAGCGTGTCCGCCAATAGACTTCGTTGCCGCTCCAGAACTCCAGATTGACGCCGGCATCGCGTGCAGCCTCGACATTCGCGCGCTGCTGCCCCGACCAATACTCATCGTGACCGGCGTCCAGGAACACCTTGTGGTTCAGCAGGAGGCTGCCGTAACGATCGGTGTCGACGCCCGCCATGTAGGAGACGTCGTAGCCGTTCTCTTCGAGCCATGAGATTGCGGAATATTCGGCACCGAACAGATAGTCTTGCGGCCCTGCGTAGGTGCCGACGTCGCCACGCGTGTCGATGGGACGATTATAGCTCACGGCATAGGCGCGTCCGGCACCCTGCCCCGTCGCGGGTCCATCGCCGCCGTAGAGATTGGCGCCGCCCCAGCCATTATAGGCCTGCCAGGTTTCATCCGATGTCTGGAACACGACGTCGCTGTGACTGCTGTCGTCGCGCACGATGAACGGAATCTGATTTTCACCCGACGTACCATCCTCGCGCGTCAGCTTGGCGAAGTAGACGCCGGAAACCGCGTCGGCAGGGACGTCCCATGATGCAGAGACGGACCAATTCCCTGCATCGACCAGGCCGGTCGTCGGGTCAGTGAGGGGGGCCGGCTGATCTTGGACGCCCGTATGGTCGATGGTCGCTACTTTCCGGGCGCCGAGTCCGCCGTAATAGCCGAGGCGATAGATATCGATCCTGTAGTGACTGGAATCCGTATTGATCTTGAAGCTGACCGTTGTGCCGACATTGACGCTGATGTCGGTCGCAAAGCCTTCGATGTTGTCGTCACCGTCGCCGTCGATGCCCCACTCGCTTTCGGGATTACCGGGCTTCTCGTTCTCCAGCACGATCGGATTGATCGCCGTGGGCGTGACCGGGGGCGCGGCCGTCGTCGTGGTCGAAACAGGTCCGGACAAAATCCCGACCCGGCCTCCAACTTGAGGCGCGTTGCCGCCGCCCGGCAGGGAGCCGTTCGTGGTCCCCACCGACGACGCGCGATCCCAATTCGCCAACGGCACAATATTTTTGACCGACAATTGATCGCTGATCGAGGCCTTCGGCAGGCCTAACGCGCTGGTGACGATATAATCGGCCGTCCCGGGTGTCCCGGTGCCGGAACCCTGTCCAGCCAGCGCACTGTGCTGGCTGGATTTGAGCGCGAGCGGCTGCAGGGGGCAATTGACATAACCGCAGGTGCCGCAGCAAGCGCTGGCATTCGAAGTCATCGGCAGCGATGCGGAAAGCGAGGTCGTCGATAGCGGGGTCGCAGATACCGGTGTAATCGATCCTGCATCCGAAACGACGATTGACGCCTGCCTGCTGCCGACAGGGTCGCTCGGATTCGACGGGTCGGCGGCGAGTGGCGAATTGTTCTGCGTGCTGCTCGGCGCGATCGGCTTTGCGCCGCTGTCGGGATTCTCCGTATCGGACACCAATATCGGCTGATCAACGGCCGAAGCCACCTTTACGAATTCGATACCGGTTCGGCCGTTCTGCGGCAGCGGTTCTCCCGAACCGTCCTGCGAAGCCCCATCACCGAGCGCCCCGGCTCCGCCGCAGGGAACGTCCGCGAGATTGATGTCGGCCGGCAGCCGCGCCAATAGCGAGGCATTCAGGCGTTGAGGGGCCAGTTCGCTCGGGGGGCTGCCGGTTGTCGGTGCCTGATTGCGGTTTCTCTTCTTGCTTGTCGTATCGGTTCGCGACGGTGCGACATCGAAAAGCGAGTTGTCATCTTGCATAATGCAACTCCGTCAGAAAATCTCGAGAGATAAAAAATGCGGCCTGCTCGTCGACACGCTATTTAAAGTTTAATTGCACGTCAATTAAATATTAAATATATAAACCGGTATTAACACGGGAGTGCCCGGAATTCATGCATCCGGCCATCGTGAATACCCTGCACAAGCAGCGGCTGAGCTGCGGGCCGAACTCCAGAACTCGAGCAGAGATCGCCTCGGCTCACTTGAGCGAAAGCGCCGCGGCAAACGCGGTGCCGGTCGACTGCTTCCTCGATTGCCCCGCTTCGCTAGAGGCTATCCCAAGCTTTCGCTGAAGCGCGTCACGCTCTTCGAACAGCTCGTTAAGGCGCTCCAGGTTGCCAGCACGGGTCTCCTGCCATTCAAGCCTGTCCTCGGCCGTCCACAGATAGAGCTCACGGTCGCGCCGCGCCAGCGCGGCCTCGTCGGCTTGCAAATGGGCCTCGATGTCGCGCTCGAGGCGTTCGAGCTGGTCTTTTGGAGTTGTAGGCATAAGCACCATAACGTCCGAGCGATATTGGGTTCCAATCGCTCGGCGACTTTGGGAGGCGCCGTCATCGACGCTCCCGCGCACCAAATCGAAAGCAGTTACCGATGCCGATGGCAATTCACAGGCGCGGGAATGTCTATTCTGTGATCTCTGCGTCATGGATTGATACCGCCTCAATTGATGAATCGAACCGCCAGCATCAGCCGGTCGCCGTGTGTCGGAGGCGTCGCGCGATGATAGCAGGACGTATCTTGCACGAACCCCATTCCGGCCGGACCTTCGATCGTGATCTCGTTTTCAATTCCATAGAGCTGCCTGACGGTGGTTTCCGACGCGACCGCCGAGCCCAGCAGCATTCGCATTGGCTTCCGATCGTGTGAGCGCTTCATCATCCTGTGCGCGCCGGAATTCCGATCCGTCGGCGTGATATAAAAGCTCGCATAGAGGAAGTTGTAGCCGCCGACGTCGTAATGATAGTCGATGACGTGGTGCCGCAGCCGCCGGCGCTCTTCGTCTGAGAAGTCGGATGCAAAACTCCAATCCAGAATGGTCATGATCCGATGCGGTTCGTGACCGAGATAACCGCGCACGATTGCCCGAAGCATCGGATCATCGATCACAGCCTGGATCGCCGGGCAGCGCGCCGGATTGCGGATGCCGCCGATCGGGACGGCTCTCCCGTCGGGCGCCTTGCCTCGAACAACATCGCCATATCGAAAGGTCGGGCCGTTGGGATCGTACCCCGCGAAGAGTGGCTCCGAACGACCGAACGCGTCGATCTCGGCGACAGTATCCGCCGGAAGCGTCAAGCCGACGAAGACAGCCTCTTGCCGAATGGTCCGGACGATCTCGCCGACATCTGAACCAGGGAACAAAGTTCGGCGCATATCGTCCTCTGCTAAGATCGGCGCCGGCGGATCAATCACGCGTCGCATCGCGCCATAAGCAACGCGCACCGTCTTGAAGCGCCCGAGCGCGTATTCGAGATCACCTTTGCGAATTCTGTTGGCGATTCCTGCAATGTTCATCGGCAATCTCCCCCTCGAAATTCTCGATCCGTCTTCATTACGTCGAGGCAGCCACCTCGCTTCATCGAAATAATACTAGGTCCAGGCAATGTTGCGGCTTGCGTCGAACACCTCAATTGGTGTTTGCCGGAGCGTCGGCTGCCTCTTAATGAATTGTGCGACGTATGTTGCGACGGCCTCACCGCCTTCATGGCGACTGAGATCTTCACTTATCTCGATGATATTCCTGCTGCAGCTCGCGTCCGCCAGAATGCCTTTGACTGCATCGCCTATAGTTTTCGCGGACACGTCCTTGCGCCAAAGCCGCCTTCCGACCCCCAGCCGCTCCACGACGGAGCTGTTGTAGGCCTGGTCGACGAAGAACGGGATGCACAGCATCGGCGTGGCACCGAACAGCGCCTCCTGAATGCTATGCGGCCCCCCCTGTGTGACAAAGCATCGAACCTTGGCCATCGCCAGGATCTCCGGCTGAGGCACGAAGCGCTCAATCCGTATGTTGTCTGCTTCAGGAACGCCGGACAGAAAGCCTCGCTGACTGTCGGGCAGGCTCCACAAGACCCTCGCGTCCAAGCCGCGAAGGCCTTGGTAGATCGCCCTGACAAAAGTCGCGTCGAGGTCGACGGCAGAGCCAAAGGATACGTAAACGACAGGATGATCGCCGGAGTCGATCCAACCCTCGAGTTCAGGGGGGATAGGAGCGGAAGACCGAAACCGCAGCGCCGGGATCTCACTCCGATCGGCACCATCGAGGCGTAGAACCGTACCGAGCCGCTGCCGTTCAGTGCTCGCCGTCCCAACAACCAGCCAGTCCGGCGTTTTTATCGGCGGCGCTCCGTCAAGCGGAAAGGCCGCGTCGAATTGGGCCTTCGCCGCCCGCCGGCGCCGGCGTACTCCGAGCCAGGTCCGGAGGAAGCGGAGCCGATAATAGGACGCACACAGCTTCGTCGAGATAGCCGAAACCACCTCAAAGGCCGACTGAACGAACTGCGGGGCATCGGTGATGCCGTAGGTCTGGACGAAAGGCCGCTGGTTATAGGCCAGGCTGCCGTCGAAGCTGTTCAGGACGATGTTGATGCCCAGCGACTGGGCGATCCGCGCGTACCAATCGGTGAACCAGAGCGTATCGCAGATGATCAGATCCGGCTGCTGTCGGGTCAATTCGTCGCTGAGGCTTGCCGCGGAGTTGCCGACCTCGGCGACGATCCGCGGATACATCATGAGATAATGCAGATAGAGGCAGACGCTGTTGAAGAATGTCGAGCGGCCGAACGCCCGGGTCATTTCCTTCCGCCGCTTCAACCGATCCGTGCTGTTCAACGTGAAACAGTCGAACTGGAATCGCTGCAGGAGAGGTCTGCATTCCTCGGCAATATAACATTTGATCTCGAAACCCTGCTCCCGCAGCGCGTCCGCGATCTTCAGCAACGGCTGCAGATGGCCGTAATCGGGAATGAAGCAGCAGACCGCGATCTTCGGCCGCGTCGCAGTCCTTACAGGCGAATAGCCCACGCACTTCCCCCGCTTGAGGCAACCGGAACGCTTCCAGCACCGCGACATTAAATCGCCGGGCCGATAAATCAACATTTAATATTGACTATCTGTTAATTTGATATTTAAATCGCTTTAATTAATATTATTTCCGCTATTAATTTGAAGAATGGGAGGGATTGCCCGCATGGCAGAAGCTTCGGCGAAGCGCTCTCAAATCGAAAATCACGACAGACCCCGGCAGCGTCGCAAGAAAGTGTTGGCGGTCGCCTCGGGAGGCGGCCACTGGATCCAGCTGCTGCGCGTCATGGAGGCGTTCAGGGATTGCGACGTGACCTTTGTCAGCACGCACGCCTCGTACCGGCCCCAGGTTGCGGATTACAAATTCTATTCCGTCAACGATGCCAGCCGGTCGACCAAGCTCGGCCTGATCAAGACGACACTGCAGCTCGCGCGTATCATCTGGGCCGAAAGGCCCGATGTCGTCGTCTCGACGGGCGCGGCGCCGGGATATATCGCGTTGCGGCTGGCCAGGCTGACCGGCGCCAGGACCGTCTGGCTGGACAGCATCGCCAATGTCGACCAGCTGTCCCTCTCCGGCGCGAAGATCGGCCGTCATGTGGATCTGTGGCTGACCCAGTGGCCACATCTCGTGAGGCCGCAGGGCCCGCATTTTGGAGGGTCGGTGTTATGATTTTTGCCACCGTGGGCACACAGATTCACTTCGACCGTCTCATCGCCGCGCTCGACGACTGGGCGGGCACAACGAATGAAACGGACGTGTTCGCCCAAGTCGGCCCTTCGGCGTATGTTGCAAAGCATATCCAGACGGAACGCTTCATCACGCCGCAAGAGTTCCGTGAGCGTGCGCTCAAGGCGCGGGTCATCATCGGTCACGCGGGGATGGGCTCGATCCTGACCGCGCTCGAGTTCGGCAAGCGCATGATCGTCATGCCGCGCAGGAGCGACCTCGGAGAACATCGCAACGATCATCAGTTGGGCACGGCGCAGTACTTCTCCGGCCAGGGCCGCATCCTGGTCGCCGAAGACCGGCAGCAACTCTTCGACAAACTTTCGCAACTGGCCGGCCCCAACAATGTCGATCCGATCAGCACGTCGGCATCGCCTGCCCTGATTGCAACATTGCGACGCTTCATCGATACGGGCACCTCGCCGGTGACGAGAACCACGCGAACCATCGCTGACCCATTACACGCACGGCCGGCCGGTCCCACAGACAGCCGATGGCGCGCACAGATATAGCCGCATCCCCGGCGGGGGGCCCTGTCGCCACATCAAGGAGCATTCTTGACCAGCCGCCTGGATATATTCTTGCCTTCGGAATTTATCGCGCGTGGTCCGAGCTACACGTGCGGCATGATTGCGAAGGGATTGGTGAGCCGCGAGATCGACGATAGGCCGCTGAACGTAAACATTGTCACGCCCCGGGCAAGCTCGTTTACGATTCCGTCGGTCGGCGTAACCGAGGCACTGCCGATCTGGGCGCGACGATTGCCCTATCGGGTGTCTCGGCCGCTCGCCCTTGCCACGATCGACACCGCATTCTTGCGGATCGTTCGCGAGGTTACCGCTGACAATCGCGGCGCCTATATCTGGCCCAATGCATCCGTCTCGACCATCAACGAGCTGAAGTCCAGGGGCATCACGGTCTTTCGCGAAATGATTAACGGCCCTCGCTGGAGAGCCAAGCAACTGCTCGACGACGCTTACAAGCGTCTTGCAGCGCGCCCGACGCACGGCCTGGACGACACCTCCGCCGAGGTCGAGCGTGACGCACTACACGCCGCGGACTACGTGTTTTCCCCGAACGGCATGGTGACGAAATCATTGCAGGAGACGGGGCTGCCTCCGACAAAGATCCTCGAGGCAAGCTACGGCTGGGACCCGCAGCGCTTCGCCGGAGCCACACGGCTGCTGCCCCCGATCGACGGAGTCAGGATCGCTTTTGTCGGCACAATTGGTGTCCGCAAGGGAGCCCATCTCATTCTGGACTACTGGGCGCGCAGCAAGGTACGTGGCGAGCTCGTATTGGCCGGCGCGATGGAAGCTGCGATCAAGGAGCAGTGCGGCAGCTTGCTTGCACGTCCCGACGTCACCGTGCTCGACTACGTTTCGGACGCTGGAGCGCTTTACCGCTCGGCAGACATCTTCGCGTTTCCCACGATCGAGGAAGGTGGTCCCCAGGTCACCTACGAAGCTTGCGGCTGCGGGCTTCCCGTCATCACCAGCCCGATGGGCGCAGGTCGCGTCGTCAACGATGGCCGCGAAGGTTATGTGCTGGATCCCTATGACGCGGCAGGCTGGGTCGCGGCGATCCAGGAGCTGGCGACTGACGTTTCCAAGCGCAGCCTCATGGCCGAAGCCGCGCTCGCCAGCGCGGACGACTATCGCTGGGAGGCCGTCAGCGCGCGCAGAAAGACGCAGATCGTGGACCGGCTGGAGCCGCATGCCGAGTCATCGGACCTTTCACAGGCTCTTGCAGGCCTCATCTCATCGCATGAGACCACCGTGGCAGAACGCCCGATCGGTGCAGCCTAACTTTCATGCCCAACGAATACGGCATCAACATGCTTCACGCAAGACGGACAGAGCGACGATGATCTCCATTATCATTCCAGCGCACAACGAAGCCGCCGTGATCGGGCGTAGCCTCGAGACGTTGCTGGCCGGAACAGCCCCCGGAGAACTTGAGATCGCCGTCGTTTGCAATGCCTGCTCGGACGACACGGTCGACATCGCGAGACGTTTCCCTGTCCGCGTCCTCGAGACCGACGTGCCAGGAAAAGCGAACGCATTGAATTTGGGCGATGCCGTCGTGCGGGCGTTTCCCCGCATCTACCTCGATGCCGACGTCATCATCACGGCCGATACGGCTCGCAGTCTCGCGGGATCTCTTGCCAAGGGCGAGGTTTTGGCCGTCGCTCCGACACCGCGCATCGACGTCGATGGCTGCTCAATTCCGGTCCGCGCCTATTACATGATCCGTTCGCGACTGCCCTCGTCCCGGCAAGGCATCGGCGGTTCCGGTGTTTATGCGCTGTCGAGCGCAGGCCGCTCGCGATTTGCCAAGTTTCCGGCGATCACGGCCGACGATGCCTTCGTCCGCCTGCAGTTTTCACCCGGCGAACGCGCAACGCTGCCGACCGTGACGTCAACCGTTTACGCGCCGCGGACCCTCAAGAGCCTTACGGCAATACGCACACGCGTTTACTACGGCACTGACGAGCTTGCGCGCCGGTTTCCAGCCATGATGGCGAATGCCGATGCCAGCAACAATCGCGCATTGATGAGGTTGCTGAAGCGGCCAACGATGTGGCCGGCGATCGCGATCTATTTCGGCGTCAACGCGGCGGCCCGCTGCCTCGCCAAAGCGAGAGCCTATCGGAAATCTCCGAAATGGACGCACGACCAGAGTTCCCGATTGCGGCGAGCCTAACGCGCCGATGTTGCCGCACGCGGCTGGACCAGGCGCCGGACACTCCGTCGCAGCCGAAGGGCGGAGCCCGGAACCGACGATTTGAGCAAACCGCGCAACTCCGCGCGCGTTTGGTCCGTCAAAGACCACGCATCGATCTGGCCCGCCAACGCACCAATATCGACACCCGACTGGAGCGATAGTCGCGGCGTCGGCCACGCCGCGGTCAGCCGGGGTCCTCCGTCGCTGCTGAACACCCGGCGATACCCGGCCTTGGCGAGCGCACGCAGCACGCGACGGTCATATCGCCCAAACGGTGCTGCGGCTGCGATGACCGGTCGGTCCGTCACCGCCTCGAGGATTGTCTTCGATTCCTTCAGCTCACGAGCCAGGCACGTGTCGTCAGCGCGGCTCCAATCGACATGGTCAAGCCCATGCGAACCGATCCCGAAGCCCTCGTTAGCGAGAGCCCGAACCTGCCATTCGGTCAAATATCCGCGCTCGCCGAGCTTTGCAGCCAAAACGAAAAAGGTAGCACTGATTCCCCGCTCGCGAAGCGCCGGAGCAAGGATGTCGTAATCGGAACTGTTCCCGTCGTCGACGGTCACCGCGATCGCGGCCCCGCCCGCTTTCGCTCGAACGAGGTCGAGAACCCCGTCCAACTCCTGCTGGCTGAGCCAATAGGGCTGCTCACCAGGCTCATATGCCCGCGACGCGGTTCCCACGCCGTGCAGATTCAGAATGAATTTCCGCTGCGTCAAGACGCCTCCGACCATCGGATTAAATATCTTCTATATTTAATGCTTGCACATATTCTCGTATTAAATAGTATGCTTATATTGCACAGGAATTAAAATAATCAAAGCATGAGCTGAACGTAATTTTCTGCGTAACGCGGATGCCCGCGCCGCCGCTTGTGGAAGCGCGGCTTTGTGCTTTGCAGGTCCCTATTGAAGGCTTGATGCATCCATGACGACCGGACTATCGGTTAATCCTCTCGCGAGCGAGACGTGGGACGAACTGACATCCACATTCCGGGATGCGTCCTATCGTCAATGCAGCAGTTACGCCGTCGCGGCAGCGGCTCACGTCGGAGCAAAATCGGAACTGAGGGGTCTGGCGCAGAACCAGCGCCTCATTGGCCTCGCCGACATCAGGGTCAAGAAGCTTCCCATGACGTCGATGGGGATTGCGTATCTCAATCACGCGCCCATGATCAGGCACGACGAAAGCTTCTGCAAAGAGCAATTCGGTCATTGCCTGGATGCCCTGAAGGAAGAGTATGTCGATCGCCGACGCCTGATGCTGCGCATTACTCCCGCGCTTGATGCTGGATTGCATCAGGAGGATCAGACCTCCTGCCTGGAGTCGCGAGGATTCCGCCCGAGTCAGCACCAGTCGTCCCGGAAGACCATGGTCGTCGACCTCGCCGACCCCCTCGACGACGTCCATCGCCGTCTCCACGCCAAGTGGCGTAGCGACCTCAAAAGGGCACAGAGCGCTGGCGTCGAAGTCACTCGCTCGGTCGAGTTGAACGATTTCGATGCCTTCGAGCGGATATTCCTGACGCTGACCGAAAAGAAAGGCTTCATGCCGAGCCAGGACGTGCGTTTCTTCAAGCGCGTCCAGACCGCAAGCCCGAAAGAGCAGAAGCTCGTCCTCCATCTCGCCTGGCACGATGGAGAGCTCATCGCCGGACATCTTGGCAGTTACGTGGGCGACACCAGCGTTTACCTGCTTGGAGCCACCACCGCACAGGGACGTGATTTACGTGCGTCCTATCTACTGCAATGGAACGCGATCGTGCACGCCAAGTCCGTCGGCAACCTCCACTACGACCTCGGAGGCGTCGATCAGGAGCGAAATCCCGATGTTTATCGCTTCAAGCAAAGGATGAGCGGCCGGATTGTCACTGAAGTCGGCCCCTATGAACTCGCCCCGAGCTTCCTTCGCAAGCAAATCATCAGCCTCGCCGAGCGGGCCAGGAACGTTGTCAAACAGAAGGTGAAAAGCAACTGACATGGACGTCTCTGTCATCATCGTCAATTGGAACACGCGAGAACTTCTGCGCAACTGCCTGGCTTCGGTCATCAGCCAAAGCCGCGACACGTCTTACGAAATCATCGTGGTGGACAATGCCAGCCACGATGGTTCGGTCAGCATGTGCGAGCGGGATTTCCCTACGGTGAAGCTGATCGCCAACGATCGCAACCGCGGCTTCGCCGCGGCGAACAACCAGGCGATGCAGGTCGCATCCGGGCGTTATTACCTGCTGCTGAACCCGGATACGGTGGTGCTGGACACCGCAATAGACCGATGCGTGGCATACGCCGATTCCCATCCCGACATCGGCGTGGTGGGCTGCCAGGTCCTGGAACGCGACGGCCAGATTCAGCAGACCGGCTTCTCGTTTCCCTCGGCCTGGATCCTCTTTCTCACCCTCACCGGGCTGCCTCGCCTGTTCCCGCACTCCTCGATATTCGCGAAGCCCCAACTCGGCTGGTGGCGACGCGACACCCTGGAGGACATCGACGTCATCTCCGGCATGTTCATGCTGGTCCGTCACGAGGCGATCAAGCAGGTCGGTGTGATGGACGAGAGCTATTTCATCTACGCCGAGGAGGCCGATTGGTGCTTCCGCTTCAGCAAGGCCGGCTGGCGCCGCGTTTTTTTCCCCGGCGCGCAGATCATCCACGTCGACGGCGGAGGAAAGAGCACCGGGCAGGTCAACGTCAAGATGCTGGTCCAGCTACAGAAGAGCATGCTGATCTATTTCAGGAAGAACCTCGGGCTCGGTCAGTGGATCGCGGCGAAGACACTCTTCCTGTTTTCGAATGCGGCAAGATTGGTCGGCTGGCTGCTTCCGTCCGTCGTCACGCGAGACCCCGTTGCACGCAGCAAGGCCGCCGCGGCGACGGCGGCGTTGCGCTTTCATATCTTTGGTGTTGACCCGACATGACCATGCTTGATTTCGCAGTCGCGGCGAGGTCTTCCGCAAGGGAAGACACACCGATCGTCGCTTCCGTGGCGAACTCGTTCGAACAGGCGGGGATCTCGCCGGAAGAATGGGACAGCTTCGTCCTAAGCGTCGGTGGGCGCCTGTACTCGAGCTACGACTGGTGCCGCATCTGGTGGCATCACTACGGACGGGGTCGCGAGCTCCGTCTCTTCGTTTTCAGAAAGGGAGAGCGGCTCGTCGGCCTGGCCCCGATGTTCATCGAACGCCTTTGGCTCGGGCCTGTCACCATTCGCATTGCCAAACGGCTGAGTGCCGACTTTGTATCGGCCGTGTTCGCGCTGCCTGTGTCTCCACAATGGGCCGGCATCATCTACCGGCAGATCTTGACGAACTTCGTCGATGTCGAGCAATGCGACGCGGTTTGGTTCGGCTACCTGCCCGCGGGAGACCCCACACTTGCGGCACTACGAGCCGTCGCCGGCCACCCTGGCGGGTCAGTCGCCTTGGCTCGCGACATGGCGACGGGCGTCGAGGTTTCCTTTCAATTACCCGACCGTTTCGACACATATGTTGCAGGGCTGGAGAAGCGCGCCCGCCAGAATTACCGGCGCCAACTTAATCTTTTGAACAAGTCGTTCACCGTCGAGTCATGTCTCGTCAGTGAGCCGGACGACGCAGCCGCCGCGTTCCTGACCTTCGAGGAGGCGCACACCGAGCAGTGGCTGGCCGATCGAAGGCCAGGCTATTTTGGTGATTGGCCTGGCTCCCGCGCGTTCAACCGCGATCTCGTCTCACGTCTCGCGCAAACCGGACAGGTGCGCTTGATGACGTTGAATGCTGACGGGCGCTCCGTTGCCAGTCAGTATGCCCTCACCTTCGGGCCGAACTGCCATTGGCGGCTCCCTGCCCGGTCCACAGAACGAGAAATGGGCCGCTACGGCCTGGGCGTGCTAGGGCTGATGCAGTTGCTCGAGCAGATGACCGGCGAAGGCATTCGCTATGTCGACGCCGGTCCCGGCCGCTACGACTACAAAGTTCAGTATGGCGGCGAGGAGAGCGATTTCCTCTCGATCCTGGTCAAAAGCACACGCGCTGGCTCGTCGCGGCGCGTCAGCCTGTTCCTTGCGTTGTCCGACCTCGTTCATCTGCTTTACTATCGCATCTGGCGATTGAAGCTCGCGCCGCGCCAGCCACTTCGCTACGGCTCACTTTGGCGAACCTGGATTCGCGCTCGGATGTGAATGGCCATGCAATGCGCCGAGATGGTCCGCAGCCCCGTCCAGCTATGTGCCGATTGGTTCGCTGGCGGCCATCCCCCCTCGTGGTTCCAGAACCGCAGCGCCACGTCGATCTTCACTCAGTCGGGGCGCGCGGCGGTCCAACTGGCCGCACGGTTGTGGAACATCTCCGAAGCCGACGACGTGCTCGTACCTGCATATAATTGCGGATCGGAAATAAGCCCGCTCATTGCAGCCGGCGCCCGGGTTTCGATGTATCGCATCGACAGCCGGGCCCAGATCGATATGGCCGACCTGCGCCGCAGGCTAACCCCGCGGACCCGGCTTATTCATGTCACGCACTATTTCGGCCGGCCCACTGACCTCGAGGAACTGGCGGCGTTGTGTCGCGAGCGGCAGATCCGGCTGCTAGAGGACTGCGCACTTTCGCTGTTCAGCGGCGGTACCGGCGAAACGGGCGATGCGGCGGTCTACAGCTTTTACAAGACATTGCCGGTCTGCACCGGCGGCGCCCTCGTTCTTCGCGATGCGCCGCAGTCCAATGTCCATTCTCTCGCGCCGTCCGAATGGAAGCGCAATTCCCGCGAAACGCTCTCGCTGGTCAAGAAATGGGTCGGAACGTCGCTCGGACTGCCGCCGCGAACCCTCTCCACCATTGCGAGCCAAGAAGCCGCCCATGACGCGCAGTCGCTGCCCGATATCCCGGCCTCCTATTATTGCAGAGCTGGCACGAGCGCGACCCAGGCATTCCGGGCAACGTTGGGCGCGGTGCGGCGAACCAACGCCGCTGACGTCGCGAGTAAACGCCGGAACAATTATAACGATCTGCATCGCCTCTTGTCAGACGGTGGAGACTACACCTTGCTCTGGGACAGGCCGATCGAGAATCGCAAGACCTGCCCGCTCGGGCTGCCGATCCTTGTGCGGGACAAGCCGCAATGGTGCGCCAAGCTGAACGCGTCCGGCGTCCCCGTGTCGCCTTGGTGGTGGGGCTGCCACAAGGGACTGGACTGGAACCAGTATCCCGAAGCCCTCAAACTCAAGAAAGAGCTCATTCTGTTGCCAGTCCATCAGGATCTCGAGCAGCGCCATATGCAGCACATCGCGCGTGTCGTGCGCTCGTTCGGCACGGGCACCAAACGATCGCTTGGCGCCACGGATCGGGCCGCCGGTTAATCCCAACCTAATTATCTAAATTAAATGTTGCTTGATTTAATAATTAAATATATCGTCCAAATATAAGCAGAATTGTCTGCACGTTAATATTGAAACAGGCGCAGGGTATGTTGAGCGAAAATTTGAATATCGCAGTGGTTGGATATGGCTATTGGGGCCCCAACCTCGTCAGGAACTTCTCCAATCTCGAGGGCTGCCGGGTCGGCCAGGTTTGCGACCTCTCCCCTGCCAATCTTGCAGCCTGCGCCCGGGCGTACCCGACGACGGCGGTGACCTCGAACTTTCACGACGTCATCGAGGACCGAAGCGTGAGCGCCGTTGCAATTGCAACGCCGGCGCATAGCCATTTTGAACTTGCAATGGCCGCGCTGCGGGCGGGCAAGCATGTCCTGGTCGAAAAACCGCTTGCGCAGACGTCGGACCAGGTTCGCCGGCTGATCGACGAGGCGGCGTTGCGCAAGCTCACGATCATGGTCGACCACACCTTCGTCTATACGCCGGCGGTTCAGAAAATCCGCCAGCTCGTCACGGAAGGCGCGCTGGGCGACATCTTCTACTATAACAGCACGCGTGCGAGCCTCGGATTGTTCCAGAAAGACGTCAACGTCATCTGGGATCTCGCGGTCCACGACATCTCGATCATCCAGTATATCCTGGACGAAATGCCGGTCGCGGTTTCGGCGACAGCGGCCACCCATGTGCCGGGAACACCGGAAAACATGGCGCATCTGACGCTGTTTTTCGCCGGCAGCCGCGTGGCCCATATCAGCGTCAGCTGGCTATCGCCGATCAAGGTCCGCCAGACATTTATCGGCGGCAGCCGCAAGATGATCGTCTACGACGACATGGAGCCGACCGAGAAGGTCAAGGTCTACGACAAGGGCATCGTGGTCGATGTGTCCGGCGAGAAAGCCCATCAGCTCCGTGTCGGATATCGAGCCGGGGATATGTGGGCACCGCACCTGCCGGCAAGCGAGGCCCTCAGTGCAGAAGCCCGGCACTTCTGCGATTGCATCGTGAACGGCACCGAGCCGAGGACCAGCGGATTGACGGGGTTGAAGGCCGTGCAAGTTCTCGAGGCGGCCTCCCGCTCGATCGCAACCCAGGGCAAGCCAATCTACCTGGACGGACACCCACCGCTCCAGAAGCTCGCCGGCTAGCTCGGGCGGGCTCTTGCGCGAACGCCCGCTCCCAACGCTCGGCGACGCCGAGATTGTCTGATGCCGATGACGACGGCGGTAGGTCGATGATGTCCTGGTTCGTTGCATATCAGCCCTCAACAGCGCGAGAGACAGACTAGTGGCCACCGTCGACGTCGTCATACCGTGCTACAATTATGGCCGATACCTCGAGAGTTGCGTCAACAGCGTCTTGTCGCAATCGATCGCCGACGTCCGCATTCTGATCATCGACGACGCCTCGACCGATAATTCGCAGGCTGTTGCCGAATCCATTGCGGCATGCGACCGGCGCGTGTCCCTCCTGGCCCATCCACAGAACATGGGACACATCAAGACCTACAACGAGGGCATCGCCTGGCTGGAATCCGACTACTTCTTGTTGCTGTCCGCCGACGACCTCCTGGTACCGGGAACGCTCGAACGCGCGATCCGCATCATGGATGACAATCCGGATGTGGTCATGACTTACGGTGACGGGATCGAGTGGAACGATGCGTTCCCGCTTCCGGCCATCCTCCCCAGCGAGGGCAACTGGGTTCGTCAGGACCTCCTGCGAGACATGTGCGGCTGCGGCGCCAATCTGGTCGTGACGGCTACGGCTGTCGTGCGAACGTCGGCCCAGCTTGCCGTCGGTGACTATGACATCGCGTTGCCGCACAGCGCAGATATGGCGCTGTGGCTGAAGTTTGCGGCTCACGGCGCTATCGCGAAAATTCACGCCGCGCAGGCAATCTACCGACGTCATGCGTCGAACATGTCGGAAGCGTACTACGCCAGAAAGCTTCTCGATTATCAGCAGCGCAAGGCCGCATTCGACAGTTTCTTCCTGACCACCGACGGCTTATCCTCCGATTCCGATGCCTTGCGCGTCAAGGCCGATCAGAAGCTGGCACGGCTGGCGTATTGGTCGGGTGTGGGTCAATTGCTGCGCGGACACACCGTCAACGCGACGGCGCTGTTGCGGTTCGCGACCAACCTCGACACCACGCTCTACTATCTCCCGCCCCTCGGGCAATTGTTGCGGACCCCTCGGCTCGGGAGGGTCATGAGCGCGATCGCGAGCGACGCGACGTCGCGCCTGTTCGAGAGCAAGCGGCCACTGGGGCTCGATCGCAAGTGAAGAGCGTGTATCGTTCAATCCTGCTTTCGGCGATCGACCGCTACGGCAGCCTGTTGTTCTTCGTCGTCTCGACGGCAATACTCGCACGCCTCCTCACGCCCGCCGAGTTCGGTATCTATGCCGTGGCGAACGCGCTGACCACAATCGTGTCGACGTCGTTCCAGGAGTTCGGCGGCTCCAATTATCTTCTACAGAAGCCGTCGCTATCGGAACAGAGTATCCGGACGGCCTTCACGGTCATCTTCGGAATATCTGCCGTCTTTACCGCAACGATCTTTCTGCTCCGCGGTGAGGTCGCCAGTTTCTTCTCTCAGGACGGACTGCAAACCGCACTCGCCGTCTCCTGTTTCAACTTCCTGCTCTCACCGTTTTCGCTCACGATAGCAGCGCTCCTGCGGCGGGATCTCTCGTTCGGCGCGTTGACCCGAAGCAACCTGGTCGGCAGCTTCACGACCGCGGCCACGTCGATCGGGCTCGCTGCCCGCGGTTACAGCTTTATGGCGCCGGTCATCGGCATCATCGCGGGCAACATCGCAACGACCACCTCGCTGCTGCTGACCCGCGGTGACATGCGGATTTTTCGTCCCTCGCTGTCGGGATTTCGAGACGTGCTGCATTTTGGTGCGTATTCCAGTGCTGGGGCGCTGATCAACGTCGTCTACAATCTATCGCCCTCGCTCATTCTGGCGCGCGTGCTGGATTTCACCTCGGTCGGCATTTACAGCCGCGCCGTGAGCATGACGCAGGTCTTTGACCGCCTGATCCTCCAGGTCACGACTCCGGTGGTGGGGCCCGCAATTTTTGCGCACGCCCGCGCCGGCGGCGATTTAAGGCGTCCTTTCCTCCGCACGATCGAATTGATCACAGCCCTGCAGTGGCCGTTTCTTGCATTCCTGGCCTTGCTTGCCGGCCCTATCATTCTGGTCTGGCTGGGTCCATCCTGGACTGATGTCGCTCCGCTGATCCGGCTGCTCTGCATCGCTTCGATGGCCCTTTTTTCGGCCACGCTGATCTACCCGACGCTGGTTGCCGTTGGGCGCATCAAGGACGGCCTTCTGGCGTCGGTCATCTCGCTTCCCCCCTCCCTCCTCGTTGTATTCATTGCCTCCTTTCATGGTGTGAACGCCGTTGCGGCGTCGACCCTGCTGACGTTTCCGTTTCAAGCCGCCGTCGCCAACTATCTCGTGGCACGTCAAATCGGGCTGAAGCCGTGGGATTTCGCCAGAGCGCTCTGGAAAAGCGCCGCAGTTACGATCTGCAGCACGGTCGCGGCAGCCGGCGGCATGGCATTGGCCGAGGCCGGCCACTGTACCGCACCGGTTGTCGTCGGGATCTCAGCAGCGCTCTGCGCCGTGGCCTGGATCGCGAGCCTCCTGGTGAGCCGACACCCTCTTCTCGAGCACACCAAGTCCCTGACCAACGCCCTGCGGCCCGCATCCCGGGCCGCCCACAATCCGTTGACCTAAACTTCAATCATTGCAGGAGCAGTTTATGCCGATCAAGAACGACGTCGAACTCGGTCCGGACGTCAAGATCTTCCAGCCCGATCTCGTCAACCTCTACGGCTGCTCGATCGGCGCGCAAACGCGGATAGGCGCCTTCGTCGAGATTCAGGCCGGAGCGGCCATCGGATCGCGCTGCAAGATATCCTCGCACAGCTTCATCTGCGAGGGTGTCACGATCGAAGACGAAGTGTTCCTCGGTCACGGCGTGATGTTCACCAACGACAAGTTTCCGCGCGCGACCACCGAAGCCGGCGAACTGCAAACATCCGACGACTGGAAGGTCGAGTTGACCCGGGTCGGCCGAAGGGCATCGATCGGATCCAACGCCACCATCCTCTGCGGCATCACGATCGGCGAAGGCGCCACGATCGGTGCCGGCTCGGTCGTCACGAAAGACGTGGCTCCCCACACCGTCGTCGCCGGAGTGCCGGCCCGCGTGGTGGCGAAATGCGCCGGGGATGTCTCGGCATCCGACTTCCGCGGGAAGGCCCATGACCGACGGCAGTTTTCCCGGCGTTAGCACCCGGAGGCCGCTCAATATTAATAATTTAAATCCATTGCGATTTAAATATTGCGTCGCTAGAATTAAATAACTTATGCAGCCGCCGGACACCATTGCTGCGGCCGGATAATTTGAAAGGAACTGATTTGATCCCCTTTATCGATTTGAAGGCCCAGCACGCGCAGATCAAGTCCGAGGTTGGTGCTGCGGTGGCCCGGGTCATCGAGAGCACACAATTCGTTCTCGGGCCGGAAGTTTCGGCTTTCGAAACGCGGTTCGCCGCGTATGCCCAGTCCAAACACTGTCTTGCCGTCAACAGCGGGACGTCCGCGCTGCATTTGGCGCTGCTGGCGGCGGGCATCGGCGCGGGCGACGAGGTCATCACCGTATCGATGACGTTCGTCGCAACGACGGCCGCCATCCTCTACTCAGGCGCCAGGCCGGTATTCGTCGACGTCGACGCCAAGCGCTGGACAATGGATCCCGGCCTCATCGAGGCAGCGATCACGCCGCGCACGAAAGCTATCGTGCCGGTACACCTGCATGGGCGCATGGCCGACATGGATCCGATCATGGAGATCGCCCGCCGGCACGGCCTAGTGGTGATCGAGGATGCCGCACAGGCGCACGGGGCCGAGTATAAGGGGCGCCGCGCAGGGTCGATCGGAGATCTCGGGTGCTTCAGCTTCTACCCCGGCAAGAATCTCGGCGCCTACGGCGAAGGCGGTGCCGTCGTTTGCAGCAACGATCACCTTGCCGAACGCATCGCCATGCTGCGGGATTGGGGACAGCAATCGAAGTACAATCACGTGCTTCCCGGCTACAATTATCGCATGGACGGAATCCAGGCGGCCGTGCTGAACGTCAAGATGAAGTACATCGAGGACTGGACCGAGGCACGCCGAGCCAATGCCGTGCTCTACGATGAACTCCTGTCGAACGCCGGCTATCAGCGCCCCGCCCCGTCCCCGGACGGCCGGCACGTCTTCCACGTCTACGCGGTCGCACTGGAGCGCCGCGAGGAGGTCCAGAAGACCCTGACGGCGGCCGGAATTGGCACCGGAATCCACTACCCCATCCCGGTCCATCTCCAGAAGGCCTATGCCGGACTTGGCGATCGGCCCGCGCCCCTCCCGGTAACGGAGCTGCTGGCGAAGCGCCTGCTCTCTCTTCCGATGTACGCCGAGTTGCAGCCGGCGCAGGTGAAGGAAGTCGTCGACGCCCTGGAGATGGCGAACGCGCTCGAGACGGCCTGATCGTCGTCCAACTCATTTGACAGTTTTCAACCCAAAGCCCGGAGGTCGCAGTGACCGAGTTGAAGGGAAAGCGAATTCTTGTAACCGGCGGTGCCGGCTTTATCGGCTCTCACATCATCGACCTGCTATGCCAGGAGGATTGCGCAGAGATCGTTGCGTTGGACAATCTGGTGCGTGGCAGGCCCGAAAACCTGCGCCACGCACTGTCGTCCCATCCCGTTCGCCTGGTCACCGGCGACATTCGCGACCAGAAGCTCGTTACGTCGCTCGTGCGTGAAGCGGACATCGTGTTTCATCAGGCGGCGCTGCGGATCACGCACTGCGCCGCCGAACCGCGACTAGCCATGGAGGTCATGGTGCAATCGACCTTCGACCTCCTCGAGGCCTGTGTCAAATACGACGTCGAAAAGGTCATCGCGGCCTCGTCCGCATCGGTGTACGGGATGGCCGATACGTTCCCGACGACGGAACATCAGAATCCCTATGATAACCGCACGCTCTACGGCGCAGCCAAGGCTTTCAACGAGGGCCTGTTCCGCACGTTCAATGACATGCACGGTCTCGACTATGTCGCGTTCAGATATTTCAACGTCTATGGCGACCGCATGGACCTCCACGGAAAGTATACCGAAGTCCTGATCCGGTGGATGGAGCGCCTCGAAGCCGGCCAGCCGCCGATCATTTTCGGCGATGGAAAGCAGACGATGGACTTCGTCCATGTGCGGGACGTCGCGAGGGCCAACATTCTCGGCGCCAAGGCCGACGTCACTGACGAGGTCTTCAACGTCGCAAGCGGCATCGAGACGAGCCTGGCCGAACTCGCCGCCCTGACTGCCGATGCGATGGGACATGAACAGCTGACGCCGGAATTCGCTCCCGAACGAGCCGTCAATCCGGTTCCGCGTCGATTGGCTTCGACGGAGAAGGCCGAGCGTCTGCTGGCATTCCAGACGACCATCTCCCTGCAGGACGGCCTGCGCGATCTGGTTGAATGGTGGCGCCGGGAATTGCGCGTCCTCTCGCAGCCATCAGCCGCATCGGTGGCGTCATGATCCCGATCGCCCTGCCGGTGCTCGAGGCGGCCGACGCGGATGCCGCGCGTGAGGCGGTGCTCTCCGGATGGGTCTCGCAAGGTCCGCAAGTCGCCGCCTTCGAGCGCGAGTTCGCGTCGTTCGTCGGAGCGGCGCATGGGTGCGCCGTTTCGAATTGCACGACGGCCCTTCACCTCGCGCTGGTGGGCACCGGCATCGGCGCCGGCGATGAGGTCATCACGGCCAGCCATTCCTTCATCGCCACGGCGAATTGCATCCGCTATTGCGGCGCCACGCCCGTGTTCGCGGATATCGATCTGGCGACCTACAACCTCGATCCCGAGAGCGTGGCGGCCGCCATCACGCCGCGTACCCGCGCAATTATCGTTGTCCATCAGATGGGAATGCCCTGCGATCTTTCGCGTCTCTGCGAACTGGCACGCCGGCACGATCTGATCCTGATCGAAGATGCCGCCTGCGCGGCAGGCAGCACCATCTCGATCGACGGCGGCTGGGAACCGATCGGACGGCCGCGCGGACACGTGAGCTGCTTCTCCTTTCATCCCCGCAAAGTCATCACGACCGGCGAAGGCGGCATGCTGACGACGAACGATCCGGAGCTCGATCGGAAGTTTCGCCTGCTTCGGCAACATGGCATGAGTATTCCCGATACCGTGCGGCATGGCTCGTCGAAGGTTCTGTTCGAGGAATACGTCACTGTTGGCTTCAATTATCGGATGACCGATATCCAGGCCGCGATCGGCCGCAAGCAATTGGAGAAGCTTCCGGCGTTGGTCGCCCGACGTCGCGCGATTGCCGCCCGCTATCATGCGATGCTGGCCGACGTCGCGGGCCTGGAGCTACCGGTCGAGCCCGACTGGGCAAGATCCAATTGGCAGAGCTACTGCGTCAGGCTGCCTGGGCATGTCGACCAGGCCTCGCTGATGCAGGCCCTGCTCGACCTCGGCATCTCGACCAGGCGCGGTATCATGTGCGCGCATCGCGAGGCTCCCTATCTCGAGGCGCACGTCCGGTCACTGCCGCAATCGGAGCACGCGCAGGATCACTGCATTCTGTTGCCCATCTATGCGCAAATGACCGAAGCCGACCAAAACACGGTTGTGACAGCCTTGAAACAGCTCACCCGCCCGCCGCGACGGCTGGACATGGCGGCCATGAGCGACGTCGAGCTTTCGAGCGTACGATGAGGATTGACGACTTTTGGTCTTAAGCGTCTCCGTTCCGGTAAACTCGGAACGGACGGTCTTGACGTTAAACTCGGAACGGACGGTCTTGACGTTTCCTGCACCCTAATCGGTGATCCGCTCGCGAGGCAGCTTCCGGCTGCCTCAGCACCTATAGCGAGCGGATCGCGTTGCCCACGTAATTGCCGTATCCGCTCTTCTCCATCGACTTGGCAAGCAGAGCGGCGCATTCGCGATTGATGAATCCCTGCCGGAAGGCGATTTCTTCCAGACAGGCGATCTTCATGCCCTGGCGCATTTCGACGGTCTGAACGAAATTCGCCGCGCTGATCAGCGACTCAAACGTTCCGGTGTCGAGCCAGGCGAAGCCGCGGCCCATCTTTTCGACATGCAAGGTGCCGGCCATGAGGTAGGCCAGCTGCAGATCGGTTATTTCGAGCTCGCCCCGAGCCGACGGCTTGACCTGAGAGGCAAGGCGTACGACTTCATTGTCGAAGAAGTACAGGCCTGTAACGGCCCAGTTCGACGCAGGGCGTGCGGGCTTCTCTTCGATGCTGACGGGGCGATCGTGCTCGTCGAACGACACCACTCCATAGCGCTCCGGGTCCCGCACATGATACGCAAAAACGGTCGCGCCATTCGGGCGCTCGACCGCTCTTGAGAGCAGCTCCGACAATCCATGGCCGAAGAAAATATTATCGCCGAGCACCAGGGCCACGCGATCGGGGCCGATGAAATCAGCGCCGATGATGAACGCCTCGGCCAGGCCGGCCGGCTTGGGCTGCACCGCGTAGCTGAGCCGGATGCCCCATTGCGCACCATTCCCCAGCAGGCGCTCGAACGCGCGTTGGTCCTCGGGCGTGGTGATGATCAGGATATCGCGGATCCCGGCGAGCATCAGCGTCGAGAGCGGGTAATAGATCATTGGCTTGTCGTAGATGGGCAGCAGCTGCTTGCTGACGCCCCGCGTGATCGGATGGAGCCGCGTTCCGCTTCCGCCGGCGAGCACAATCCCCTTCATGCGACCATTTCCTTCATTTCGTCGAGCCGGGCCATGCAGTCCTCAAGCGACCGGCGCCATGGTGGCAACCTCAGATTAAACACGCGCTCCGCCTTCGACGAATCCAGACATGAATTCATCGGGCGACGAGCTGGAGTCGGGTAGTTCGCCGTTGTCGTCGGGTTGAGTTTCGCGACCCGCCGTCCGGTCCGGGCGACGCTTGCAAAGATCGCGGAAGCGAACTCGTACCAAGTTGCCTCTCCCCCTCCTGCAAGGTGGTATATTCCAGCATTGTCGAAACCATTTTCCGACATCGACCGCATGGCGATCACGAGCATCGCCTCGGACAAATCCGCGGCCGATGTCGGTCTACCGCGCTGATCGTCGACGACGTTGACGACCGGCTGGGTCTGCGCGAGACGTACCATCGTGCGCACGAAGTTGGCGCCGTACGGACTGTAGACCCAGGATGTCCGGATAATCACGGCCCACGGACAGGCTCTGAGCACATCGATTTCGGAAGACAGCTTCGAGGCGCCATAGACGTTGATCGGCGCCGGCAGGTCATCTTCCAGATAGGCGTGAGGCTTGCTGCCGTCGAAGACGTAGTCTGTTGACGTGTGGATGAACGGTATGCCGCGACGTGCAGCCGCGACGGCAAGCCGCATTGCGCCGTCGCTGTTGACCTTGAAAGCGCGCTCTTGCTCCGCCTCGGCACGATCGACGGCCGTGTAAGCGGCGGCATTGATGATCGCCGATGGCTTCAGCCGATCAACCAGGCGCTCGACACTCCCGGCGGATTCGAAGTCGAGCTCGGGACGTCCCACCGTCACCAACGGCACCGTCCAGGCAGTTGCGGTATCCCGCAGGCATTGCGCCAACTGGCCGTTCCGACCAGCGACAAGGATTGAATTTGACATGGATTGACCTCACGCCTGCGTTTCAAGCAATCCGAGCCGAGCTCCGTCATAAACGTTCTCTCTGGTATCTCTCCACCAGGCGCGCGTTTGGAAATACCAGCGTACGGTGTCGGCAATCCCGGTCTCGAAGCTCCTTAGGGGCACCCATCCCAATTCCAACCGAGCCTTCGACGCGTCGATCGCATAGCGAAGATCATGTCCCGGCCGGTCCTTCACAAACTTGATCAGTGAACCGCTCCGGCGCCCCGGCAGTATCTCGTCGACGACGTCGCAGATCGCACACACGACCTCGATGTTGCTTCGCTCGCTACTGCCGCCGAAATTGTACTTCTCTCCAGGTCTTCCCTTGGTGAGAAGGCTGATCAACCCGTCCGCGTGGTCATCGACGTGGAGCCAGTCCCGGATGTTGGAACCGTCGCCATACACCGAGATCGGCAGCCCATCGATCGCATTGAGGATCGTCAACGGAATGAGCTTCTCGGGAAACTGGAACGGACCGTAATTGTTGGAGCAGTTCGACACGATGACCGGCAAATCGTAGGTCGTGTGCCATGCCAGCGCCAAATGGTCGGACGCAGCCTTGCTGGCGGAATACGGTGAACTCGGATCGTACGACGTCCGCTCGGTGAACAGACCAGTTGGTCCGAGAGAGCCATACACTTCGTCGGTCGAAACGTGGACGAAGCGGAATGCCCTGCGTCGCTGGATCGACAATTCGTCGAGATAGCTGCGTGTCGCCTCGAGCAGATTATAGGTCCCGACGATATTCGTATTGATGAAGTCCGCCGGTCCGGTAATCGAGCGATCGACGTGGCTCTCCGCTGCCAGGTGAATGGTCGCATCGGGCCGATATTTCGCATAGATCTCGTCGAGCGCCGCCCGGTCACAGATATCGACCTGCTCGAATGCATAGGCCGGATGATGGACAAGAGGCTCCAATGCGCGCCGATTGGCCGCATAGGTCAACTTGTCGATGTTGACGACCGGCACCCCGGCGTTCAGGACGAGGCGACGACACACCGCCGAGCCGATGAATCCGGCGCCACCCGTGACCAATACGCGCATGACTGATCGCCCCGACTATTCGAAGATCTGGCCGACTTCGGAAAGCCGTGGAAGGCGCTGATCCTTCTCCGACAGGACCGGCGTGTCCACGACGCTCGGCCACTCGATCCGCAGACTGGGATCGTCCCATTTGATCCCGCCTTCGTGCTTCGGCGAATAGACCTGGTCGACCTTGTAGAGCACGACGGTATCGGGCTCGAGAGTACAGAAGCCATGCGCAAAGCCGGCTGGGATGAATGCCTGCTCACCCCCGTCGGCGGTCAGCGTCACCGCGACGGACCGTCCAAAGCTCGGCGAAGACCACCGGAGATCGACGGCGACGTCCAGGATGCTCCCGCGAAGCACGCGCACCAGCTTGGCCTGGGCGTATGGAGGACGCTGGAAGTGCAGGCCGCGGACGGTGCCGGCCGATGTCGAACTGGACTGGTTGTCCTGGATGAAGTCGCAGTCGATGCCCATCGCTGCGAACTCGGACCGCTTGAATGTTTCGGAGAAATACCCTCGGCCGTCGCCAAATCGGGGAATGTTGATCAACTTCACGCTCGACAGAGCCAACGAACATACGTCGATTCCCATTACAGCCCTCGTAAATTTGGTCGGCTCGCCCTGGCGCCCTCGCGCGAATGCCGGAACGGCAACGCCTGCAAATGCGAGAAATCCTGAGCCTCTGCTCGACAGAAACAATTATCCGACTTAAATACCGATTATTCAAAATTAAATCATAGCTATTTAATTTGCGCAATCGATTTATTCCGTGCATAATAATCGGGATAATTAATTAACCCTTTTCACGGTCGAAGCCGACCGCTGGCTTTCTGCTCAATTGATGGACATCTGATGCTGCACAGCAATTTGCCGAATGATCGAACTCGGGCACTTCTCGATAGCGCGCGGTTACAGGGATCGGCCGACGGGGGCATCGCCCAGATTATCGAAGCCGCATTCGGCTTTGTGAAGCGGCGGTACAAGATCATCCTCCTGATGACCGTTCTCGCAACGACCGGCAGCCTGGCCTACCTGCGGATCACTCCCCCGACCTACACGGGCCAGGTCACCGTCCTGTTCGGCAATCCGAAGAGCCAGGCCCTGCAGCAGCAATCCGTGCTCGCGGAAATTCCGATCGACAATTCACAGATCGAAACGCAGATGCAGATGCTTCGATCCAAGGCCATCGCGACGACGGTGATTGACAAGCTTCAATTGTCCGACGATCCGGACTTCAAGGCGCCGGAGCGGCGGCTCGGTGCGCGACTGCGCGCCATTCGCGCATGGCTTGGCCTGCCGGCCCCTGAAGCTCCGACGGACCAGGAGGCGGAGCCGAAGGATCATCAGAACGACGAACCCGTGACCGCTTTCCTGGCACGGCTTTCGTCGTCGCGCCTCGGTTACAGCAATATGATCGAGATCAGCTTCAATGCCAGTAATCCGATAAAGGCGGCCGAAATCGCGAACGCGGTTGCCAAAGCCTACATTGCCGATCAGATCGGCGCCAAATACGAAGCAAATCGCGTGGCGACAAACTGGCTGCGGGAACGGCTCAACGAACTCGGCCAGCAGGCGCTTTCGGCCGAACGCGCCGTCGACGAGTACAAATCCAAGAACAATATCGTCGCGGCCAGCGGCAAGTTGATGGACGACCAGCAGGTCAGCGAGATCAACAGCCGCCTCGTCGCAGCCCGAGCCCAGACCGCCGAAACTCTTGCGCGATACAGGCAGTTGCAGTCGATTGTCGATGAAAATTCCGCGAGTTCGATGGCGATCGGGAATCTCGATGCGACGGGATCGGACGCGTTGAGCAATCCCATCATCAACAGCCTTCGCAGCCAATATCTGGAGAATGCACGTCGCGAGGCCGACTGGTCGGTACGTTTCGGCAAGGACCATATGGCGGTGATCGAGCTGCGCACGAAGATGAAGGGGCTGCGAGCCTCGATCCTCGATGAAGCGCGTCGACTCGCAGAAACCAGCCGATCGGAATTGGGCGTCGCCAAACAGCGTCAGGAAGCCATCGAGAAACAGCTGGCTACCGCCATCTCACAGTCGCGCTCGACGAATTCCGCCGAGGTCACCATGAGGGAACTGGAGACCAACGCCAAGGAGTACCGCAATCTCCATGAGGTGTTCCTGCAGCGCTACATGGGATCGGTTCAGCAGGAATCGTTCCCGATCGCAGAAGCTCGAATTGTCTCACCGGCCTCACCCCCGCACTCCAAGAGCAAACCCAAGTCGCTGCTGATTCTGGCGATGGGATTGTTCGGGGGGATCGCGTTTGGGACGGCTCTCGGGGTATTCCGGGACCTGATGGACCGGGCCTTCCGCACCACGGCACAGATCGAAGCGGCGCTGAAATTGCCGTGCCTTTCGCTGGTCCCGCTGCTACGGACGCCGAAATGGAATGCTCCCGCGATCCGTCAGACCGCGGTGAAAACAACGGCATTATTCGATCAGCGAACGATCGCGAGAAACTCCGGAATCTACTGGGCCGCCAGCGCAGCACCCTTGTCACGTTTTGCAGAGTCGATCCGTGCGATAAGGCTTGCAATCGACCACAATCCCACCAAGACCTCCAACAAGGTCATCGGCATCACCTCGGCGCTCCCGAACGAAGGCAAATCCACGATCGCGGCCTCCCTGGCTCAACTAATCGCCTACGGCGGCAAGCGCGTCATTGTCGTCGACTGCGACCTGCGGAACCCGTCCTTGTCGGCCAACCTGACCCCGAATGCAGGTCTCGGCATCGTCGATATCCTGTCGGGATCGAAGACGCTCGAAGACGCGGTCTGGATCGATCCAAAGACGAAAATGGCTGTCCTGCCGGCCGCCAGCAATCTCCCCATTCACCAGTCGAGCGAGCTTCTCATGGCGGACCGGACCAGGACGCTATTCGATCAGCTCCGGGCCACCTACGACTATGTCATCGTAGATCTTCCACCGCTCGCCCCCATCATCGATGCTCGAGCGACAACTCAACTCGTCGACACGTTTGTCCTCGTCGTTGAGTGGGGCCGAACGAATATCAGCGTCATTCAGCAGGCTTTGCGGGATTCGCCGAACGTACATGAGACCCTGCTCGGCACGATCCTGAACAAGACCGACATGAACGCGATGAAGCGGTACCAAAGCTACCACAGCGACTACTACTGCAATGAGAACTACACGCGTTACGGTCACGCAGCCGGAGAATAAGCCGCTTCGATTTCTGCCACCGAGATTCCGAGCAACGTCCTTCGTCTATGTACGCCGGGGGCGGTCGACGTTGCGTGGAGCCAGCGGCGGGCCTGGGCCGGCCTGTCTGGCCGCGAGAGCGGCCGTGCCCTACTCGCCTGACGCGAGACCCGCGCTCCATGGCGATTTAAATGTTGATTTAATATTTAAATTGATTAATACTTGGTTAATGCAATTTAATTCGATTAATTCAAATCATTTCATTTTGCGACCTGCTGGAGTTTTCGATGGCTTTTGGCAAGCGTCACGCCGCGGCAGCTCGTCACACAGCTGAATTGCTCGACCATTCCGGCCCCAGCCGAGGGCTGAGATGGCCACTGGGATACGGATCTACCGAGCCGCTGTCCGTTGCGGGTGATGCGGCGGTGATCCTGTTGGCGAGCATCCTCACCGGAGCGATCCATCACGTGCGCGAATACGGGACCGCGGGCGACATCGTCCAACATGCAGGATCGGGCATCCTGGTGGCAGCTCTCTTCGTTTCGTTGATGAAGAATTGCGGGATGTACGGCTCGAACGCGACGGCCGGGCTGTCAGGTCAGATCCGAACCATTTTGTTGATTTGGATTGCGATCTTTCTGCTGCTAGCGGGTGCGATGTTCGCTCTCAAGGCTGACGCAGACTTGTTACGCGACGCGAATATCTCGTTTGCGGTGATCGGCGTTGGAGCACTGGTCGCCCGTCGGATGAGCTGGACGAACGCTATTCGCAGCGGCTTGTCGTCGGGCCGCCTGCGCCGCAAGATTGTCCTGATCACCGATTGCCCGCCAGCGGCCGCAGACAACCTCACGCGCACCCTGGACGGCCTCGGATTTTCGGTGGGCTGGCATCTCGCGGTCACCTCGCAAGAAGGATCGCCGAGCAGAGAGGAAATCGTCGCCAGCACGATACGGCGCGTTCGCGGCTCCGACATCGAGGAAATCATCGTCGGAACCGATATGACGCGTCTGTCGAGCATCCGCGAGCTAGTTATGGGCCTCCGGGTGCTGCCCCTCCCCGTCAAGCTGATTCCGCTAGGGCCAACGGCGGCGATCTTTAGCCAACCCGTCGAGCAGATCGGAAACTCCGTCACCATCGAGCTTCAGCGTGGACCGCTGACACCGTTCGAGTGCGGCACCAAGCGAGCCCTCGACGTTGCGATCGCGCTGGTATCCCTGATCGTGCTTTCGATCCCGCTTGCGGTGGTCGCACTTGCGATCAAACTCGACTCGCCCGGCCCGATCTTCTTTCGACAAGCACGCTGCGGATTCAACGGCAGACGCTTCGATATCTACAAATTCCGGACAATGTCCGTTCAGGAAAACGGCACGACGATTGCGCAGGCGACACGTCGGGATCCCAGGGTCACGCGCCTTGGCCGCATTCTCCGCATGACCAGCATCGACGAGTTGCCTCAGCTCCTCAACGTGCTGAATGGCAGCATGTCGATCGTCGGACCCCGGCCCCATGCAATTGCTCACGACCAGCAGTTCGACCAGGCTGTCAGCAATTACGCGTCCCGGCATCGCATGAAACCCGGCCTGACCGGTTGGGCGCAAGTGCACGGATGCCGCGGGCCAACCCCGACTTCGTCAGACGTTCAGCGCAGGGTCGAATACGATCTCTGGTACATCGACAATTGGAGCCTTCGTCTCGACCTCACCATCTTGCTTCGAACGATTGTCGAGGTCCTGCGCTGTCGAAATGCGTACTGAGCGGTTCGTTGTTGAATTTGCCGACCTTGAACAAGGGGAGATGAGATTCCGTCGGTGGGGCTTGGTCGATCGGGAGACCAACCGCTGGAATTCAGGCAGGCCGCGATAGAGGAGGGAAACAGGCGTGGTTCAATACTTTCAGCGGCGACGGCAGTTCGCAGCAGCTCAGCCCTTGCGAAGCGATTTTCGACGTGCATCCCCGTCGATTCTGAACTCCTCGATCGTGTGGCCGGAAGTGATGGCAGTTGCCAGCCAACGTGGTCGCTTTCCGCGACCCGACCAGGTCTCGGAGGGAGACGATGGATTTTGATATTTGGGCAGAACGACGGGATATGCGCGACGGAGCTTATATCCATCCTCCGGCGGCATTTCTCCCGCGAGTCTGCTCGTATCCCTGTTGAGGTATGTCAGCCGCTTCTCCAATTCGTGCATTTCGGCGGCAATTCGCGCGGCAAGTATTCTGCTGGCCTCTTCGTGCAGGTGCCAGAGCGCATCGATCGACATTCTTTCCAATTCAAGCTTTTCCATCGCTCGCCCATAAATCCCAGTTAAATGATCACCCTCTCTAGTTGTATCACATTAAATGCATCCAGCTCAAGTCGAGCCAGAACAAATAATGATTTGAGAAAAACAATTGCAGGACGAGGTAGATAGGTGTGCTGCGCCACGATTATCCCACCGACGCATCCGGGTATATGGGCTTCCCAGAGGCGGCCGCCGGCCGGTTCGGCATCCGACCACGGGTATTGCGCCCTGGAGGTCACGAGGTGAGTACGGACGACGACCGCCCCCAGGACATCTTCAAGAGGCTTGGTGAACGCAAGCTTATCGAGGAGCCTGATCGGCCACGCCCCACATTGGTTGCGACAGACTTACCAACGGCGGTTCAGGCCAGCATGACCGAAGTCGCCGTCATCTGGCTGCTTCACCGATGGCGATCCGCCAGGGAAATTGCCGCAGATACACTGGATCAGCAGATCGCCACGTTCAGCGAGACCGCCATCGCGACCATCGCCGGCAATCACCCGGTGCTGGAGACGGCAGGAGGCGCGCATCTTTGGATGATCTATGCGAAAGGCCTGCTCGCAGCCGGCACGCATCCTCGCGAGCAGATTGTAGACGCCATCAGAGCCATCGGCGGAAGAAATGATGCATCCCCTCGCCGCGACCCCGATCCATCTCCGCTCCCGAGTGACGATCCGGACGTCGAGGTCCTGGATCATATCAGTCAGGCCTTGCAGACGGAGACGGGAGGCCACCAGGGGCTCGATCCGAACGCGAAATAGGGGCCGGCCTCGATCTGAAATCGAACAGACAGGCCCTGAACGTCGCGACGGTCTTCGCGCCTGTCAAAATAATCGATCGAGCAGCGATTCAAGCCACCCCACGATGCCATCGGGGGGCGGCTTTGGTCCGGGCTCCGACCCACCGGAGCGAGCGATCGCATCGGACGTCAGCGATGTCGACAGGAGCATTGTAATGGCGGGCGGTGTGACGACAGCAAACTTGCCGCATGCAGCGAGGAATTTCCGGCGATCTTCCACCGCAGCCTCGTCAGGCGTCTGGTTTTGTTGTGATTTTTCCATTATATCACCTATAGATTAACTGCATTTAAACACCTTAGTTAAAATAAATTAAATCGTCAAACGTTGAACGGGCAATCTCCGGTAAATAAAATGTGGACAGATCGGCCGAGCGCGACGATTGTTTAGTGGCAGATACTGTTTTGGCACGATTTCAGCATCGGCATCTTATGGAGACCACGGACTCCGCAAGCGCTCGCATCTGGGACCTGACCGGTTCGCTGCGTCCGGCAAAGGGAGTGTCATTCTCGTTGCTCGATGAGCGGCCGGTCCTTTTTAGCGAACACTTGCAGAAGATCTACGAGCTCAACCAAACCGCCGCGTACATTTGGTGCAGCATCCTGGACAACAAGTCGGTTGGAACGATCTGTCGCGAATTGACGGATTCCGGGCTGGACTACGCGACGGCTCGACGTCATCTGAATCAGGCCCTGCAAGCCTGGCTTGACCTCGAACTGCTGGACGTAGACTGGACGCTGAACGCTGCCCACGCGTTCTCTGTCGAGCTAGGCCGCGTGGCTTTCGATGTTCAGACGTCGAGTGCACGCATCGCCGGCATATTGGCTCCGCTATTCGAACGCATGGGGCCGTTGCTCGATGTTGCCCATCGCTTCCAGGTCATCGAGATCGACGGCGACGTTCACATCTTCAGAAATGGAGCTTGTGTCGATCATTGCGTGCCTGCGGAGCTTGCTCCAGTGTTCAAGGCACGCGTCACCGAGTTGGTGATGCGGGCAAATCCAAACGACATCGCGCTTCACGCAGGCTGTCTCGCCTTGAATGGAAAGTATCTCGTCGTGAGCGGTATGCCTGGCTCCGGCAAGTCCACGCTGGCGGTCCATCTGATGAAAGCCGGCTTCCAGTACGCCGGCGACGACATCGTTCTGATCGCACCCGACGGCCGGGCAACGGGGGTCGCTTTCCCACCGTCGATCAAGACGGGGGCGTGGCCAATCATTGAGCGACTTTTCCCTGATTTCGCCAAGTCGCAAATCAGCCGGCGTCCGGATGGCCAGGATGTACGGTATCTACCAATTCCCGATTGCAAGGACAGCCCCGACCTGCCCTTGGGATGGATTGTCTTCATCAATCGATCGCCCGATACGCCCACTCAATTGAATCCGCTCGGCCAGCTCGAGACGATGCGGAGACTGATTGACAGCTCGTGCTCGTCAGATGGCCGGATGACCAGCCAGACCTTCGCGTCGCTAAGCCGATCAACGGCCCTCGCTCAATCATTCGAGTTGCAATATTCAGATGCAGCCGACGCCAGCAACGTCCTGCGTCAGCTATGTGACGCCCGAAACTGATGAGCAGACATCTCCCATGAGGCTGGAATCGAGCATAGGTTCGCGAAGTCCGCCGCCGGCGGGGCGCAGAGACGACACGCCTCGAACCCGACTGAACCGTTTGCTCAGGCGAGCCACTGGCCGGAGCCAATCATTCCTTCAATTGTGCCAATGCCTCCAAGGCTCCCTGCCCGAGCAGATCAACTGGCTGCCGTTCGTCGGCCTCGCCAACCAAACGCTTACGACCCCGGCGCTGATGGACTTTGCAAATCGGTTCAGCGACCGCATTCCAGAGGACGTGAGCATTCTGATCCGGGAGACGTTCAACCGCAATCTGTTGCGCAATGAACGGCTTTCTAGCCAATTGATCGACGCGATCGTGGCGTTGAACAAGCGAGGCATAACACCGCGGTTGCTCAAGGGAACTGCGATGCTCGCGACGATCCCGGCGTTTCGCGGCAGCCGGATTCTGACCGATTTGGATATCATGGTGTCTCCGTCCGAAGTGAGCGCTGCGTTGGAAGCGCTTCTTGCGTCAGATTATATCGTCCACAATCAGACGCCCGCGGATGCCGAAAAATGGCATGTGGATCTGGGACGAGCGGACGATGCTGGCATGATCGACCTGCATCGGACACTGCCGGGACCGGCCTTCTTTTACCGCACACCGGTGGATTCAAGCGAGATTTGGCGATTGATCAAAGTTGGGCCAGGCGAAGCGTATGTCCCGACGCCGACCTACCAAGCCTTCATCTTGACGATCCATGACCAGTTTCAGGACTCTGACTACTGGCTTGGCAATGTGGATTTGCGTCACCTGCTCGATCTCAGCATGCTTGTCGCAGCACCTGAGTCCATCGACTGGGACACGTTGGAGGCTCTCGCTCCTCATGACCTGACGAAAAATGCCATCGAGACCCAGTTTCTTACGCTGACCACTCTGCTGAAGGTAAAAATCCCGCCTCCTGCGTCCGCGCGCGTGATCCCCAAACTGCAGCTTCGCCGGCGACTGCTGCAGGCTCGCTTCCCCGGGCTTCGCTACGTCCTCTTGCCCTCTGCTTTGCTCGATTGCCGGAATTTCCGGGCGTATCGACGCGCGTCAGCAGCGTCGATACGGAAAGACCCAGCCGCGTCAATCAGCCGAGATCTACCGATGTTTCCCGGATGGGAAAGGTTGCGCGCCGTTCTGGCCCTGTCGAGACACCCTCGGGTGGGGAAGATTTGAACGTCTATCAAGGCTCCTTGAGCGCCCGCGCAGCCTGATCGCGGAGCGGCTTGATCAGGTACGAAAGGGCCGTCCGGCCGCCCGTTTGAATGAACGCGTCGGCGGGCATTCCAGGAATCAGCTTGGCGCCGCCGAGCTTTTCAAGCTCTTCGGGCCTGAGAGCGATGCGAGCCATGTAGAAACTCGTGCCCGTACGTTGATCCTGCGTGAGATCCGGGGAAACGACACTCACCCCACCCGTAATTTCCGGCGTCGTGCGCTGGTTGAACGCTGACAGCCTCAGGATGGCAGGCTGGCCGACATGTACATGATCGATGTCCTGCGGTGCAATCTTGACTTCCACCGCCAGCACGTCGGCGTCGGGCACAATCAACATGATTTGCTCGCCCGGAGCGATCACCCCGCCAACCGTATGTACCGAGAGCTGGTGCACGATTCCATTCTGGGGCGCCCGGATCTCGGTGCGATTGAGCTGATCAACCGCGGCGACCTTTCGATCGGACAGCTCTGAAATCTTCGAGCGCGTCTCCACGAGATCCTTGCCCACTTCGGTACGGAGATCCTGTTCGATCTGGATGATCTGAAGCTGGATTTCGGCGATCTTGCCTCTTGCCTGCGCGATCATCCCGGTGAGCTGGCTGCGCTCGCCTTCGATCCGCGCCGCATCGCGTTCGAGCGCCGTCAATCGACTGATGGGCACCAGGTTCTTTTCCCAAAGGCTGCGTACGCCTCCGAGCTCCTTTTGCACAAAATCAACTTCTTTGGCTTTGGCCTCGAGCTGTCCCTGATAACCCTTGATTTCTTCCTGGAGTTGGACGCTGCGCTCCTTCAACTGCGATTTCTGTCCGTCTCTGGATTGGCGCCGCAAATCGAAAAGGCTGCGTTCTGCCGCGACGGCACGCCCGGCGTCCGAGCTTGGATCGCGCGCCCGGTCGAGCAGATTGGATGGAAAGGAGATCTCGGTCAGGTTGTCGCGCTCTGTCTCGAGACGTGCTTGGCGCGCAAGCAGCTCATCGACGTTCTTCGTGACGATGCTTGCTGCCGCGCGGGTTTGAGTTTCATCCAGGCGAACCAGAATATCTCCGGCTCGGACTCGATCGCCGTCGCGGACGCGCAGTTCGCCGACGACGCCGCCTGTCAGGTGCTGAACCTTCTTGACGCTGGAATCGACAACAATCACGCCGGGCGCGATCACCGCGCTGGACAGTTCGGCGGTGGTGGCCCAGCCGCCGATCCCGAAGACAACGAGCGCAACCAGCGCCATTCCGACGGCCAGATAGCGCCCAATCGCGCGGTCCGCCTGCTCCAGCTCGGCGTTCATCGGGACCTTCCTCCATCGGCGGCAACCCGCAGCGGAACCGGCGACGATTTGCGCAGCACGGCGTTCAATACTTCATCCTTGTCGCCAAACGCCTTTATTGCTCCGTCGGCAATCACGAGAACGTGGTCCACGCCGTCGAGCGATTTTGGCCGGTGCGTGACGACGACGATGATCGCGCCGCGCTGCCGTGCGTTGAGCACAGCCTGGGCCAGAGCGGCTTCACCATCGGCATCCAAATTCGAACTCGGCTCATCGAGCACGATAAGAAATGGATCGCCGTAGAATGCGCGAGCGAGCGCTATGCGTTGCCGCTGGCCGGCCGATAGAGCCAGCCCACCTTCGCCAATCCTGGTCCCGTATCCCTCGGGGAACGACAGGATCAGCTCATGCACGCCGGCCGCACGAGCGGCGGCCAGGACCGAACCGGCGGTCGCCTTCGGGTCGAAGCGGGCAATGTTCACCGCCACGCTGCCGTCGAATAGCTCCACGTCCTGCGGAAGGTAGCCGATGTGTCGGCCCAATTGCTCGGGAGACCATTGGTCGAGCGCAGCTCCATCCATGCGGATCTTGCCGTGCAGCTGAGGCCAGACCCCGACAAGCGCGCGTGCAAGCGACGACTTGCCTGATCCGCTCGGGCCTATGATTCCCAAGCCCTGCCCGCTCGCGAGCGTGAACGTTATGTCGCGCAGTACCGGCCTTTCGCCGCCTGGGGGCACCACATGCACCCGATCGACGGTCAGGGACCGCTCCGGCGGCGGGAGCGCCAGCGGCTCCTCCTCCTTGGGAAGGAGCCCGAGCAGTTGGTCAAGCCGCCGCCCGGCCTGCCGCGCGCTCACAAAGCCTTTCCAGTTGGCGATGGCAAGCTCCACCGGGGCAAGGGCACGTGCCGTCAGAATCGAACTTGCGATGATGATGCCCGCGGTCGCCTCCTGATGAATGACCAGATAGGCCCCGACCGCCAGAACTCCCGATTGCAGGATCATGCGGAACACCTTCGATGCTCCGCCGAGGCCGGTACCGACGTCGTTGGCTGCCTCGGTGGCAGCCAGGTAGTGCTTGTTGACGTGGTACCACCGTTCTGCGGCCCGACGCCTCATGCCCATCGCGTGCAGCACTTCCGCATTGCGCCGCGCCTCAGCCGCGAGCGCATGGCGCGCCTTTGCGAAGTTCGCCGAAGCCTTTGACGGTCCCCGCGTTCGTATCTCGGTCAACAGCGTGAAGAGTACCAGCACGCAAGCGCCGGCCAACGCCGTTACACCGATCCAGAAATGGAAGTAAAAGCAGATGCCCAGATAAAGCGGCATCCACGGCAGGTCGAACAGCGCGGCTGGACCGCCGCTGGTCAGGAAGCCGCGCACCGCGTCGCTGTCACGGAGCGGTTGGAGACCGTCGCCATCTCCCCGGGTCTTCAAGGGAAGCCGCACCACGGCGTCATATACCCGAAGGCCCAGCGTCTCCTCGAGATAGCGTCCGATACGGCCGCTGATCCGCGTCCGAACCAGATCGAGCGCGCCCTGGAAAGTGTAGAGGATCGTCGCCAGCAATAGCAGCGCGATCAGGGTCGGAATGCTGCGGCTCGGCAGGACGCGATCATAGACTTGCAGCATGAAGAACGACCCGGTCAACATCAGGATGTTGCTCAAGCCGCTGAAAAGCGCCACGCCCCAGAAGGCACGGCGGCACGAAGCGAGAAAGTCGCGGATCTCGGACTGAGTCTCTCCGAAACCTGCAAAAGCGGATCGAGACGCCGTTGGAAAGGCCATCGACCTGGCGCGATCGACTGCATGGTCCAAGCCGCGGCGGGCCCGGAAAAAAGCACCGCCTGACGTGATCGCATCGAACAACGCGCGCGGCGCCACTGTAAGGGAACGAGGAGGCCGACGATATCTGGCCCCGGAATCGACCTGTTGCCGAGAGTCCGTCGCAGCTCCGGTGTTCGGTACTCCCCGCTCGCGTTTCTGCGGCGGGAGCGAATCCCGCCGTTTGACTTCTGTCATTTTGGCCCCGCGATTAGAACGTAGCCACACTCAAGAGCTGAATTCTTCACCTCTTGAATGTGCTGGTATCGAACGTGTTACTCGATGATGCTAGACGAAATGGAAGTCAGTTTTGTCCAGCGCTCCCAACTTTATGTTCTTCAGCGTCAGCGAGTTGCCGGCGCCCGCGTCGATGACGACATCATTCCCGTGTTGGCTCGCGTGCGATAACACCTCGGCAAAACTGTCGAAGACACTTTTGCTGAATTCCACGACATCATGGCTACGGCCGGAAGCCCCGAAGTTCTTGATGACGTCTGCGCCGAAGTTCGAGGCAAATTGAAAGGTGTCGTGGCCTCCGTTGCCATTGAACACGTCATTGCCCGACGTCGCCTTCAGAACATCGTTGCCGTTGGTACCCAACGAGGCACGCCCGGAAAGCGGGCTGCTATTGCCCGCGCTGTCCGTAACGCTGGCCGTGAAATTGTGGGCCACGTCTGAAACCGGCGAAGAGGTTTTGAAGCTCCAGGTGCCGTCACTTCCGACCTTGGTGATTCCAATCGGCTTCGTGCTGCCGTTGTCGTAGATCGATATCGAGCTGTTCGGCTCGCCCACTCCCTTGAAGGTCACCGTGTCGTTCCAGTTTTGCGTAACCTGGGAGAACGCGGCCTTTGGGGCGAGCGTGTCGACCTTGAGTGCCATGGCTGATGACGCGGCACTGATGTTGCCAGCCGCGTCCATCGCCTTGGCCGTGAACGTGTGATTGCCGTCCAGCAGCGTGCTGGTCGCGTAGCTCCACACACCCTTATCGTTCGTTACGGCCGTGCCGATCTGCTTTGCACCGTCAAACAGACTGACCGTGCTGCTGGCCTCGGCGGTCCCGGTCAGGATGCCGTGGTTCGCATGCGTGGCGCCGCCGTTTGCCGCGTCGTGGTCAGCGGAGAACGCCGAGATTTTCGGGGCGATCGGCGCGGTCGTGTCGATTTTGACGGCGAGCACGGACGACGCGGCACTGGTGTGCCCAGCCGAATCGCTCGCCTTCGCGGTGAAGTCGTGGGAGCCGTCCTTCAGAGCCTGCGTCGTGATGCTCCACGCGCCACTACCATTGGCCTTCGCGGTCCCGACCTGGGTCGTACCGTCGAACAGCTTGACCGTCGCATAGGCCGCGGCGGTACCCGAGATCGCCAACGTGTTGTCGTTCGTGACACCGTCACCAACGACCCCACTGTCATTGGAGAACTTGACGATCTTGGGGGCGGACAGATCGGACGTTGACGGAGGCACGTTGACCACGAGCGCGGAAGATGCCGCGCTGGTATTGCCAGCGACGTCCATCGCCTTGGACGTAAATGAGTGATTGCCGCTAGCCAGAGTGCCGGTCGTGAAGGTCCACGCTCCGCTGCTGTTCGCGATCACGGTCCCGATCTGGGTCGTCCCGTCGAACACCTTCACCGTGCTGTCGGCCTCGGCATGTCCTGTCAGCGA
This sequence comes from Bradyrhizobium genosp. L, assembly GCF_015624485.1. Taxonomy (NCBI): domain Bacteria; kingdom Pseudomonadati; phylum Pseudomonadota; class Alphaproteobacteria; order Hyphomicrobiales; family Nitrobacteraceae; genus Bradyrhizobium; species Bradyrhizobium genosp. L. The sequence continues at coordinate 2,069,350 of NZ_CP061378.1, read as the reverse complement.
AACGGTCTTCGTGCTCGCTGCCGCAGACGCGGCCGCGTTCGCCGACTCCGTCATGGTCGGAGCCGCCGGAGGCGTCGTGTCGATCTTGACCGCCAACGCGGCAGACGCCGTACTGGTGCTCCCGGATGCGTTGGTGGCTTTCGCCGTGAAGCTGTGGTTGCCGTCGGCGAGGACGCCGGTGGTGAACGTCCAGGTCCCGCTCGAACCCGTAGTTGCCGTCCCAATCTGGGTCGTGCCATCGAACACCTTGACGGTGGCGTTCGCCGCCGCCGTGCCCGAAATGGCCAACGTACTGTCGTTGGTGATGCCGTCATTTGCCACGCCGCTGTCGTTCGAGAACGAAACGATCTTTGGCGCGGTGGGCGCGTTATTTGTGGACGACACGTAGACCGGCCCGGACGCGGCGCTGGTGTTGCCGGCTGCGTCGGTGGCCTTGGCGGTGAGAGTATGGGTCCCCGTTGCCAGTCCAGGGGTGACCAAACTCCAGGCTCCGCTTCCGTTCGCTGTCGCAACTCCGATCTGGGTTGCGCCGTCGAACACCTTCACAGTGCTGTTGGCTTCGGCCGTACCCGTCAGAGTGGCCTCGGCATTCGCGTTGACGGTCGACCCGGCAATCGACGGCGCGCTCGGCGCCACGGTATCGATCTTGACGGCAAGGACCGTCGACGCCGCGCTGGTCTGTCCTGACGTATCGGTAACCTTAACGGTGAGGCTGTGTACGCCGTCGGCCAGAGCTGTCGTTGTATAGCTCCAGGTGCCGGTGCTGCTCGCGGTCGCAGTCCCGATCTGGGAAGCGCCGTCGAACACCTTCACCGTACTATTGGCTGCAGCCGATCCCGTGAGGGTCAGGGTATTGTCATTTGTGATTCCGTCGCCAACGACGCCGCTGTCGTTGGTGTAGGACGCGATCGTCGGGGTGCCCGGTCCGGTCGGAGTGGTTGGACCCGATCCGGTCACGCTGAGCAAGAAGGCCGCAGAGGCAGCGCTGCTGTTGGCGTAGGAATCCGTCGCTCGCGCGGTGAACGAGTGATCGCCGCTGGTGAGCTGAGGTGTCGAGAACGTCCAGCTGCCCGTCGTCCCCGCCTTGACGGAGCCCAGCAGAGATCCCTGATCATAGATATCGACCGTGGTCCCTGCAGCGGCGGTGCCGCTCAGCTTCACTTGCGTCGCGCTGAGCGCGCTCTCGCCCGTAATGGCCGGAGCGGCAGGCGCCTTCGTCGGGACGCCCGACGTGTTGTTGTTGTAAAGCCCGGACAGCAGCGGCTTTCCGGTCGTCAAATCCACGTTGTTGTACGTGACCGGATTGATGATCCCACTTGCATTCTGGAGCGTCGGCGAAACCACCGCATACATGACGCCCTTGGGATCGATGAAATTGTCGTGGATCGAGGGATTGACCAGAGTACCCGCACCACCCTGGTCCCACTGAAAGACATTCGCCGTCTCGGCGTTCGTGCTTGCCATGATGACGGTGTTGTAGGCAGCAACCGGGTTGTGGACGACGTTGCCCTGCTGGTCGCCGATCCGAACGAAGGAATTCATCCCGCCGTTCGACATGCTCGGCGGCTCGTACATCGTGTTGTACTGGATCGACAGGCTGGAGACGGCGCTGAAATATGTCTGGATCGCGTCGGTGTGGAAACTGCCGGCGCCCATCGAGTCGAACACGTTGTACTGCACCACGTAGTTGCCGTCGTGCGTGATATCGACGCCGTCGTCCGGAAAGTTCGTGAACCTGTTGTACTCGATGGTCGCACCGCCGTTACCGGTAAACACCATCGCATTGACGCTGCTGCCCCCCGACGCACCGCCGTCGAACGTGTTATTCAACACGTTGATGGTGCCGCCATAATAGGCCTGGATCGGCATCAAATTGTTCGCGCCGACCTTGAACGAACTGTTCTCGATCGTGACGTTGTTGGCGTTGTTGACGACGTTGACCTGCCAGCCGCCGCTGAGCCCGAAATCGTAACCGTTCAACGTGACGTTCGAGTTGCTCACGGTGACGATATGGTTCGATTTGTCGACCGACACTCCGGCCATCGAAATCGTTGCCGGGTCCTTCAGGGCCGTCCCGCTGGGCGTCCCCACGTAATAGTCGACCCCGGCGACTTTCCAGTCCGGACGAACCGCATACCCGTTCAGGATGCTTGAAAACTGCGCCACTCCGGCAGGAGCATTCGCAGAGCCGTCATTCAATAGCTGCGCCAATTCCGATCCCCTTATCTTATTTTCCACCGAATTGTGCGGCCAACCGGGCCACGCACATGTCACGCCATCCGGGGTAATCCCCCATTTAAATGGGACAATTTACCCACCCGCATCGGCAGTTTGCCCTGCCTACCCCCAACGCGCCGGACTTGGCCGGCCAGCGGCGTCTTTTTTGCGACCATTTATTGGCTCGGCCGGGGTCTTTCTTGGTTTGACGCGCCCTACTCAAGTCACCGTGTGGATCGCAGACAGAATAATGCGAACAAAAACATCGGCCTGCGGCGATTTATGTCCCGCCATTTTCAAGATTCAATGGATAAATATCATTTTTTGATTGATTCGGGCTATTTTATCGGAATGAAGCTTGGCGACGGCGAACTTGAATTCGCATATGCATCGGTAACCCTTGCACTGATTACGGATTCTTTCAGAGCCCAGGGCGCGGGCAGCGACCACTCGCCAGACGCACTCGCTCGCAGCGAGCCCATCAAATTGCGACCGTCATAGATGTCGACCCGGAGGTGCGGCACCGATCTGCCACTGACGGTGGCGCCAGATCCGACCTCTGCGCCGATGATGGCTGGCGGCATGGGCGGCCGCATTGGCACCGATGACAGGCTGTTATATGGACCCGACAGAATGAGCTTGGCCGTCCGCAGGTTGTAGTTGCCGTAACTTGTTGGATTAACAACCCCATCCAAATGATGGAGGGTCGGCGAAATCACCGCGTAGAGAACGCCCCTCGGGTCGATGAAATTGTCATGGATCTCGGGGTTGACCAGCGTGCCCGTGCCGCCCGAGTCCCACTGAAAGACATTCGCCGCGTTGGCGCTCGTGCTCGCCATGATGATGGTGTTGTAGGCCGCAACCGGGTGGTGCACGACATTGCCCCGCTGGTCGCCGATCCGCACGAAGGAATTTATCCCGCCGTTCGACATGCTCGGCGGCTCGTACATCGTGTTGTACTGGATCGACAGGCTCGAGATGGCGCTGAAATAGGTCTGGATCGCGTCAGTGTGAAAATTGCCGGCGCCCATCGCGTCGAACACGTTGTAGCGGATGACATAATCGCCATCGTGTGTGATATCGATGCCGTCGTCCGGAAAATTGGCGAACCTGTTGTATTCGATGGTCGCACCACCCGCGCCTGCAAACACCATCGCCTTGACGCTGCTGCCCTCTGATGCTCCGCCGTCAAAGGTGCAATTCAACACGTTGATGGTGCCGCCATAATGAGCCTCGACCGGCATCAGGTTATTTGCGCCCACCTTAAACTGGCTATTCGTGATCGTGACATCGTTGGCGTCGTTGACGACGTCGACTTTCCAGCCCCCATTGAGCCCGAAATCGTATCCGCTCAGCGTGATGCCCGAACGACTTACGGTGACGGTGTGGCCCGATCTGTCCACCGACACCCCAGCCATCGAGATCGACGCCGGATCTTTCAGGGCCGTCCCGCCCGGCGTCCCCACATAATAATCAACCCCGGCGACCTTCCAGTCCGGACGAACCGCATACCGGTCCAGGATGCCTGAAAACTGCGCCACGCCGGCTTGAGCACCGGCTGAACCATCGCCGGCCGTCGCGGGCCAACTGGGCAGCGCCGCGAGCGCCAGCGTTAAACCGACACACGTAGCCGCCTTCGCGGCGAGGCAAACCCCACGGAACTCCGAAATCAGATCGGGCATTTTTAGACCTCGATTTAAATAAAATATTTAATTGTCACCGTATAATAACTCGGATATAAAAGATATTATTTATAGTCATGTTCGACGGTCGCAGGCTGCGGCTGTCGATTTTTGAGTTTACTGACATTGGGGACACGATTGTCCTATTCACATAGCGCGGTGCACCACAACAACTTCGGTATCCTGCGCCTGGTGCTTGCGTCGCTGGTTATCATCTCGCATTCGTTCGAGCTGATCGACGGAAATCGCATACGTGAGCCGTTGACCCGCATCTTCGGCACGCTCTCTGTGGCGGAGCTCGCGGTAGCCGGCTTCTTCATCGTGAGCGGCTACCTGGTAACCCAGAGCTACGTGGGATCCAGATCGAACCTTTCCTACATCTCGAAGCGGCTATTGCGGATCTATCCGGCGTTTATCGCAGCGTCCCTGTTTTGCATCTTGTTGGTGGGTCCGCTCGCGGGAGCAAATCTCGCCGGACTATCGATCACAGATTGGGTCCGCATCCTCATCCGGATGGTGACCCTTCAAATCCCCAAGCTTTCAAATATCTTCGAAGGGCAGCCCTATCCGTCGCTTAACGGATCGATGTGGACGATTGCCTACGAATTCCGTTGCTATCTCGTCGTGATGCTCCTCGGAACGATCGGGCTCATCCGCCGCATCACAATCCCTTCGCTCGCTATGCTGTCGTGGATCGGCTCCGTCCTCACAACGCCTGACTGGCCGAGGCCTGGATTCGAAGCCGCATTCGGCAACCTCCACGAGACGCTCAGGCTCACCGTCTTCTTCATGACGGGAGCCTCGTTCTTCCTGTACCGGGATCGCATCGTCTACCGGGCAGACTACGCGGTGTTCGCGGCCGTCGCCCTCGCCTTCAGCCTTTTCACCGATCTGACCGCCGGCGCGGGCGTGGCGATTTTTGGATCATATCTGATCTTCTGGTTTGCCTTCTTGCCGAGCACCCCACGACTGAACGCAGTGAACTCAACAACCGACATCTCGTATGGAGTGTATCTCTACGCGTGGCCCGTTCAGATGCTCGCGATCCGATATTTTCCGGCAATTACTCCCCCTGCGTTGATCGTCGTCGCCGCGGCAAGCGCGTGCGCTTTGGCCTTCCTTAGCTGGATGTTTGTGGAGCACCCAGCTCTGTCTCTGAAGAGCGGCCACGTGCCGAGCGCCCGACGGCCTGCCCTCGCGCGCCGGCGTACAGTTAATTCCGGCGATTAGTTGGCATGTTCATAATTCTCGATGCGAGACGGATCGGATAATGACGTCAGATCAACTATCCTTGCGCAGCGCTGCTCTGTCGCTTGATCACTCGGAAATCGCCGCGCTCCCGTACGCCGGCGGAACCAACCGCAATGCGCTGCTCTATCTCATCGTGGGCGCGCTTTTTATTCCCTACTCAACGGCGTTCTACCTCGGAACTCTCAAGCTTACGCCCATAAAATTTCTGATTGTCTGCCTGATTTTCCCGGCAACCGCCAAGCTGATCGGTGCAGCAAGCAGAGGGCAACGCCGCCTGTTGCTCTCGGACGCCTGCGTATTGGGCGTCTTCATATTGATGTTCGCAGGACCGGTCGCGATATCGGGGACGCGAGACTTCGTGTCGGCCCTCTCTCAGGCGTTTGAGTTCTTCGGCATGTATGTCATCACCCGGGCACTTGTGTTCGACGACGGCTCGCTGCGAAGCTTGGCAAAGGGCCTGCAGATCATGACCATCGTGGTCGTGGCCCTGGGTCTTCTCGATATCGTCTTTCAGCGCTACGTCGCGCAGGAAGCCGTTTGGAGCGTCTTCACCACATCCGGGCGCGAGTTCGATACCAGCGATCCGCAGCTTCATCGAATCGTGATGGGATTCAGCAGCCTGAGAGCCGTGTCAACATTCGACCATCCCATCCTGTTCGGAACCTTTTGCGCGACGGTTCTTCCCTTGCATCTGTACGCGCCGGAAAGCCGGGGACGTCGCGTGTTGCTGGTCCTGACGTGCATCCTTGGCAGCCTGATAGCATTGTCGTCAGCACCTTTGCTCGCGCTAACCATGGCAACGTCGCTCTGCGCATACGATATGCTCATGCGGAAATATGCCTGGCGCTGGAAGTTTATCTTGTCGGCGATGTTCGCCTGCGTCGCGGCCTTTAGCCTCGCGTCCGACAATCCGCTCGGCTTTCTATTTCGCAATCTAACTCTCGATCCGCAAACCGCCTATTTCCGGCTTCTGATCTGGGAGGCGGGCCTCGACGTCATCGGGAAGAATCTGCTTCTCGGGATCGGATTCAATCCCAGCGGTAGCCGTATCCTCGATTTTTCGACAGACAGTCTCTGGCTCGCGAAGTCGATCATTTTCGGCATTCCGATGACGACTCTGCTCTACCTGTCGGCGATCGGTGCGATGACGCCGATCAGGCATCAGGCCATCATTCGTGAGGGGCAACCATTTCTCGATCGCATGTGCACATCATTTTCGATCATTCTTGGCGCGATCATGTTCATTTCGATCACGGTCACGTTCTGGAATACCGTATGGCTGTTCTTCGCCTTATGCATCGGCGTAAGGGCATCTCTCAAGGAGAGGTGCCTGTTAGGACGCCGTGAACTTTACGAGATTGCCTGAGGTCGCTTTACGACCGACGCTGACGAGCATGCCTCATCACGAACGACGGCGGCGCTCCTGACATGCCGCCCTGCTGCAAGCGCCATTGCGCTACCAAATCAGCATCGCAAGCGCGGTCAACAGCCCGCCGCCCGGACCTCATCACTCACCGACCAGACACCACGCTGAAACGAGGCTGAACGCGCCATCGTCGCGTCGGCATGGCTCCCGGCGCGCCGCGAGCATGCGCTGGTGGGGCCGGGCTTTCGCTCGCCCAAGCCCGCTTGCCCGACGCGAATTAAATTAGTTATTTAAATCTGATTTAAAGTCCGGTATTAAATATTGTATTATTTAATCGAGACGGAGATTGCATTAATGATTGAAACCCCTCCGCAAGCCTATCTTCATCCCTATGACGGCCCGGTCATCGAGACGGTCATGACGGCGGCGGACGTCCAGAAGTACTGCAGAAACAAGGATGCACTCGCCTGCACGCTGTTTTATCCCGCCCATGCCGGCGACAAATGCTTCATCTACTTGCCCGTCGTCGGAAAGGGCGGAGTCGCCCCGAGAACTCAACAGCTGTTGCGGGAGCATGAGGAGGCCCATTGCAATGGGTGGCCGAGAAACCACCCCAAGGGCGCCGAAGGAACTCCACGCTGACGTCATTCCGCGGTGTGGACTTGACGGAGCCTGGGATACCAAGTTCCATTTAACCCATTTATCTTTATGGGCATTTCGACGCAGCCGAATCGAATTTACTGGCGACTTTGCCGTCCGCGAGGTACGTTAGATTATCACCGTCAGCCCATTGCAGCGACGACGGCGGCAAGTGTGTTGTTTAACGGATTTTGCGAGGGCAGGTTAATGACCAACTCCGTGGGTTCGAGGTCGACAATTAAAGTATCGGATATTCAAGGGACGACCGTTTTTGACCGGCGCCTGGAATTCCTGGATGATTTCATCGCGCAGCTAAGGAGCGTAAGCCAGTTGCGCGCGGAGCTCCGGGCCGCCACTCTTCTTGTAGAGCAATCACGGCGAGGACAATGCCGGGGAAGACTGCAGCCCTGCAATGCCGCGATGCCGGGCGACAGGCGGTCGAGGGCCAGCCGGAAAGCTTATCACTGAGCCGAGCCGCGAGGATCTGATTTGTTGCGAGTTTGCCGGCAGAGACCGGCTGCGCATCGCTATGACCGGCGCACGAGGCCCCTGCCCATGGCACCAATGCGCGATGCCGAAACGCTCGAATTTGACCGATCGGCGCGCTGGTTGGGCATTATTCGCCATTTCCTAAAAATACTGGCAAAGCGAAAGAAGCAGCAATTTAACCGCAGAGTTTCCCTGGCCGACCTTCTTACGGAACGGTCCGAAAACGCAGCCGAATGCGGCTTCGGCGAGGGAACGACAATGTATGACAGCGTCCTCGTTTTGGGCAACGTCCGGGTGGGACGCAACACGTGGATTGGCCCCGGCTGCATCCTGGACGGCTCAGGACAAGGTCTCGATATCGGGGATTGGTGCTCGATCTCGGCCGGCACCCAGATCTACACGCACAACACTGTCAGGCGCTCGGTCTCGCTGGGCGTCGAGCCGATTGACTACGCGCCGACAAAGATCGGACACGGCGTATACATCGGACCGAACGCGATCGTGCAGATGGGGGTCACCATCGGTGACGGAGCCATTATTGGCGCAAACTCTCTGGTAAACCGGGATATCCCTGCGCGATCCAAAGCCTACGGATCGCCCGCCCGGATCCAAAAATGACCCGGAGACGCGAGATTTAGCTGCTTGCAGCCTGAAATCGGCCCGACGCGCCAACCAGGAATTGCCGTTAGATCGCTGTTTTAGCGCCGGCCCTTCGCACGGCCCGTCTCGCCGATGCGAAACTCTTCGATCTTATGCCCAGACTTCATTGCAGCAGCCAGCCAGCGCGGCAACTTCCCGCGCCCCGACCAAGTCTCCGAAGGCACGTCTGGATTGCGGTACTTCGGAAGCACTCTCGGATATTTGCGCCTCGCCTTCCCGCTACCGCTCGTTGCCTGCCAGTCATCGCCTCCCTCGACGGCATCCCTGCCCCGATTGAGGATCACAAGGCGCTTTTCGAGTTCGATCTTCTCTGCGTTGATCCTCGCCGACAGGACTCTCGTGACCTGCTCATGCAGAGACCACAGCTCATCTACTGCCATGCTTTCCAGGTCGAGTTTCTTTAGAGACATCGTTCGCCTTCGGCATTCCCGTTGCTTCGCTATCTCAACACATACTATTCCGGCAGTCGGCGCACAAGTGACCCGGCGTCATCGCACAGACATTTAAACACCATATATTCGGATATTTTGTTGCTTATTATGACGGCGCTCATTTGGCTCAACGTTGACGCCTGACATTCCCGCGCATTCTTTTCGGCCTCAAATATGCGATAGTGAGGCGTCAGATCAATCATGACCACATCCAACTGTCATGAGACGCCCCCGTTTCGCTGCCGTTTGCGGCGCGACGCATTCCGACGCCCCCTCACGCCTGGAGAGCGGCGCCGCCCTGACTCTCCCGTGGTCGCCATCGCTGATGAGACCTCCCGTTGGGACAGCCAAGAATTGAATCGGCGATGGATCGCCTCTATTTCATTTAGGATATTCTTGCGGGCCCTGATCTGCGTTTCCAATGCACGGGGGTTCGACGCAACCCGCGAAAAGGGGGTCAGGTTGGTGACTTCAGCTCGAATTCTATCGAGCGAATCATCAATGCACACCATAATATGGCCCTCACACAAACGCCAAAATAACAAACTTAACATTTAATTCGTAATTTAAACATTATGTCGGTTTTAATTATTATTCAATGCCATATATTTGCAGGACAATGAATATCGTCAATTTCGCGAATGCAGCGCCCAACTCGACCGCGACCGCGACTTCCAAGGCCGGCAACGCGGCGGTGCTCGAGCTTCAGCAAAAAGGGCACTTGCGGATTGTGGCACCTTCGACCGGTGGCCGTCGGATGACGCGCGGCGAAGGACAGTATGTTGTCCGTAGTTCCACGTACTTTCATGGCACCTACGCCGTAGAAGGCCGGATATCTTCAGCGGAATTACTTGCACTAAATTATATGGCTGCTCGTCCGTGCATTATTGACTGATTGTAGAACCAGATATCTTTGTTGCCGCGGGAATTTTCTCCAACAGCAGGGTTTATCCTTTTGAACCAAAACAACTGAGGTTGATTCAGAACTCGAGGGCAAGGATGCCGCATTCCGGAAAGTCGAAGGCTCGGAAACAAGCAGAAAGGATTAAGCTCGAAACCAGGATTGCAAACCTCGACGTGGCGTTGGACGCGATAGGTCGGCTTCAAGTCGCTTCCCTTGACGAGAGAGCTTCATCGCATGGACCGGCGCCTGAACAGCAACAGTCGATCGCACGCGAGAATATTCGGAACCTCCTGGACAGGCTGCAAGACCGCGATCTCCCTTTCGAGAGAAGAACGGCTCTCAATCAACTCCTGATCGAAGAACAGGGCAAGCTGGACCGAAGCTCCGAGCAGGTAGCCTTCGCAGAGGACGTGTTGGCGAGATATCGACGTCGCGTTGAAGAGCTCCGCGCCTGGCGAAATGGCTTTCAAGAAGGGTCAAGCGAACGAGCACGGGCCAATCAGGTACTCGTTGAAGCGCACAACACTCTCGATCTGGTAGCACGGTTCTGCAACGGGATGCGGCGGCGAGTTGGATGAAAAGGTCGCATCATGCGGTAGGCCACAAGACGCCTGCTCCGCAGCGGTCGATCGATATCCCGGAGCCCCGCGCTCAAGCCGATGACCGGCATCGTTCCTGCGTTGACGCTCGGCCGGAAAGCCATATCTGGCATCTGAAGTCATTGCCCGATGCGCGTCCGCCGGAAACCACGTCAATCGGCGGGCAGCCATTTTGCATTGGCCCGGGCCGCGTTACACATAATATTGTTCTATGGACCCATAGATTTTAATCAGAACATAAAATTTGGATGATTTCTTATGCGTTTAAGGCAGACCCGCTATTTTTGCTCGATCTGAAACCGATAATGACGCGCTGGCGTATTAAATAGGTAATCTCTGTTTACCCAACGGCGAAAGCCGCAATCGCGAGCACGTCTAGCATGCAGCGTCGTCGTCGACCGAAATCTCCTTTATCAGAATCCGAAATCGCCACCGAGAAGGCCTCTATCGAGGCGCAGATTGCGAACCTGGAGTTGCTGTTGGACAAAATTGGACAGCTTCGGGCCACATCGCAAATGGAGGAATATCTTTCGTCATCGAGATTGCGGACCCCCGGCAAGACGGGTTCCTCGAGGTAGTCCTTGCGCTCATGCGAGCCAGCCGGGTCGCTTGGTGAACTGCGTTTATGAGCCAGGGTAACCAAGGTAAACCGACGTTAGGCTCGTTGGGCCTGCAGAACCGATCTGGCCGTCCCCGATCTTCCGGCTTGGTCTCCGGACGCTCCTATGAAACTGCGGCCTTTTCCTCAACGGGCAGCGAACTCCGTCATTTCCAAATGATCCCAGAAATGGGATTTCTGTAGTAATATCAATGGCTGGGGCGGGAGGGATCGAACCTCCGAATGGCGGAATCAAAATCCGCTGCCTTACCGCTTGGCTACGCCCCAACGCGCCGATCGAGGGCAACGCCGGTCTATAGAGTGAGAACGGCCATTTCAACAGCCTAACGAGCGAATTCAGGCGAAAGCCGCCGGCCAATGTCGACACCCCTAAGGCAACGCCGCGGTGACCGAAGCGGACCAGGTGATGTCCGTTCGGCCTGTTGAGAGGCCGCCGGTTTCATGGGAAGACAATTTCCAAACACGTTCTCGGGAGTAATCGCCATGACCTATCGCGCGCCGATCAACGACATCCTGTTGTCCCTCAATCATGGCGCGGGCCTCGCAGCCGCCGTCGCGGCCGGTCATTACGGCGATTTCGACGGCGACATCACCGCCGCGGTCTTGGAAGAAGCCGGCAAGTTCGCGTCCGACGTGCTGGCGCCGCTGAACAAAATCGGCGACGAGCACGGCATCAAGCTCGATGACGGCAAGGTGACGACGGCGCCCGGCTGGCCCGACGCCTATCAGCGTTGGACCGCCGCCGGATGGAACGCGGTGTCGGGACCGGAAGCGTTCGGCGGCCAGGGGCTGCCGCTGGCGATCAATGCCGCCTGCACCGAGATCTGGAGCGCCTCGAACGTCGCGTTCGGCCTCTGCCCGCTCCTGACACTGTCGGCGATCGAGGCGCTCGACGCCCATGGCAGTGCAGAGTTGAAGCAAATCTATCTGGAGAAGCTCGTCACCGGCGAATGGACCGGCACGATGCAACTCACCGAGCCCAATGCCGGCTCCGATGTCGGCGCGCTGCGCACCCGCGCGGAAAAGCAGGCCGACGGCACCTACCGCATCAAGGGCACCAAGATATTCATCACCTATGGCGAGCACGACATGACCGACAATATCGTGCATTTCGTGCTCGCACGATTGCCCGATGCGCCTGCCGGGACCAAGGGGATCTCGCTGTTTCTCGTTCCGAAATTCCTGGTCAATGCCGACGGCGCGCTTGGCGCGCGCAACGACATCCATGCCAGCGGCGTCGAGCACAAGCTCGGCATGCACGCTTCGCCGACCTGCACCATGACCATGGGCGATCAAGGCGGCGCGATCGGCTATCTGATCGGCGAAGAGAACCAGGGCATGCGCTGCATGTTCACGATGATGAACCAGGCCCGGCTCGGCGTCGGCCTCGAAGGCGTCGGCATTGCCGACCGCGCCTATCAGCAGGCGTTGGCCTATGCGCAGGAGCGCAAGCAGGGCAAGGCGATCGGCCGCAAGGCCGACGGCATGGATCCGATCATCGTGCATCCCGACGTCAAGCGCATGCTGATGCAGATGCGCAGCATGACGGCGGCGGCGCGCTCGATCTGCTACGCCACCGCGGTCGCACTCGACGTTTCCGTGCGCGCCAAGGATGCCAAGGTGCGCGCGGACGCCGCCGCACGCGGCGCGCTGCTGACGCCGATCGCAAAAGCGTTCTCCACCGACATCGGCAACGAGGTCGCCTATCTCGGCGTCCAGATCCATGGCGGCATGGGTTTTATCGAGGAGACCGGCGCGGCTCAGCACTATCGCGACGCCCGCATCACCTCGATCTATGAAGGCACCAACGGCATCCAGTCGATCGACCTCGTCACCCGCAAGCTCGGCGCCAATGGCGGCGCCTCGGTGTGGGCGCTGCTCGACGAGCTCGCCGCCACCATCAAGCAGGTCGAGGCCTCGAACGATCCGGCGTTCGGCACCACGGGGACCAAACTGCGCGACGCGCATGCCGCGCTGGAGCGCGCGAGCAAATGGCTGCTCGAGCGCCTCGCCTCCGCGCCGAACGATGCGCTCGCCGGCGCCACCCCGTATCTGCGCCTGTTCGGCGCCACGCTCGGCGGCTGCATGCTGGCTGGCGCGGCGCTCGCCGCCAAGGCCAATGGCGACGCCGAGCCGCAGCGCTACGTCGCGCTGGCGCGGTTCTTTGCCGAGAACATCTCCGTGCAGGCCCCATCGCTGGAGAAAACGGTGACGGAAAGCGCGGAGGGCGTCACCGGCGCGGATGCGGTGCTGGCGGGGTGACGCGTTCGCTGCTCTCTCCACATGTCGTCCCGGCGAAGGCCGGGACCCATACTCCGCGGCGAATGCCGTGATCGGGACGCGGCGTCCCGGCGTCGGGCAGCAATGACATTTGGTGGTTATGGGTCCCGGCCTTCGCCGGGACGGCAGTGAATTTGTGGCGCTGTCGCGCAATCAAGCACGCGGTGTCGTCACCCCCGCACGCGGGATACCGTGACGCTGGAGGTCAACTGCTCACCCCGCCACGCACGGAAGCCGCATGACGGCGCGCAGGCCGTGCGGGACGTTGTCGAGCAGCGACAGCGAGCCGCCATGGGTCTGCGCGATGGTCTGCGTGATCGACAGGCCGAGGCCGAAGCCGCTGCTTTCGTCCATGGTGCGGGCTTCGTCGCCGCGCACAAAGGGTTCGAGCATGACGGACTTCTTGTGCTCGGGAATTCCCGGCCCATTGTCCGCGACCTCGATGGTCGCGGTGGCGTCGCTTACGATCAGCGACACCTGTACCTGGTTGCCGAAGCGCGCCGCGTTCTCGACCAGATTGGTGACGGCGCGCCTGATCTCGTCGGACCTGACGGTGAGCTTGAGCCGCTTCGGGCCGAGATAGGCCACCGCATGACCGCAGTCCGAGAACTGCTCGCACACCAATTGGACCAGGGCTGCGACGTCGACCAGCGTCGGCTCCACGACATTGCCGCTGCGCAGCAGCGTCAGCACCGATTCCAGCATCGATTGCATCTGGTCGAGGTCGCGCAGGGTCTGCGTTCGCTGCGCCTCCTCCGCGATGAATTCGGAGCGCAGCCGAAGCCGGGTGATCGGCGTGCGCAGATCGTGGCTGATCGCGGCCAGCATCCGCATCCGGTCCTTCATCAGCGCGGCGATCCGCTCGCGCATCGCGTTCAGCGCCCGCGCGGCAGACCTGACCTCCTCGGGGCCGCTTTCCGGAAACGGCGGTGAAATGCGGTCGACGTCGAAGTTCTCCGCGGCACGGGCGAATGCGGAGAGCGGCCGGCTCAGTGCGCGGCCGGCCCAGAGCCCGAGCAGCGTCACGCTCATGAACAGGAACAGCAGCGTGCTCGCCCAGAAGCCGGTGATGAACGGCGGCAAATGCAGCGTCCCGGCGACAGCCTCGAGCAGGCTGCCGTCGGCAAGATGAAACTGCACGCCGGTCTTCTCGGGCGGCGGCCGCTCGACCAGTTCGAGCGGGCCCTCGACCAGCGACCGAACGATGACGCGGGTTGGCCCGGCCTGGACCGCCGGGATGACCGCGGCGGCCTCCGTCAGGCGCAGTTGCAGATGCGGGAGTGCGTGCGCGATATCGCGCACCAGTGCGGCGCGATCGGCGACGGGCGTCCGCGCGACAATCCGGGCGATCATGACGAACTGCTGCACCGGTTCGTCCGCCAACAGCCGCGGCTCGCGGTGCCGGAGCAGGAAGTAGCCCGCCATCAGCACATGCATCAGCACCAGCGAAACCAGGATCAGCGCCGCGATCTGGCCGCTGATGCGCCTGAAGCTGAACAGCTGCGCGAGCCTGGCGAACCAGCTCACGCTTCTTCTACATGCGGCGTGAAGATATAGCCGCCGGTCCGCACCGTCCGGATCATCGAGGCGCCTTCCGTCCGGTCGAGCTTGCCGCGCAGGCGGCTGACCAGCACGTCGACGCTGCGGCCGAACGGACCGCCTGGCCGCCCGGTCAGATTGAGCAGGCTGTCGCGGCTGAGGATGCGGCCGTGCCGCTCGCAGAAGGCCTGCAGCAGGTCGAACTCGGCGCTGGTCAGCGGAATCAGGGCGCCGTCGGGGTCGCGCAATTCGCGCATCCGGAAGTCGATCGCCCAGCCCTCGAACTTCAGCCGCTTCCAGGTGTTGCCGACTTCGGAATGTCCAGCCTGCTGGCGTCGCAGCACGGCGTTGATGCGGGCCAGGAGCTCGCGCGGATTGAACGGCTTCGGCAGATAATCGTCCGCGCCCATCTCGAGCCCGAGGATGCGATCGACTTCGTCACCCTTCGCCGTGAGGAAGATGATCGGCGTCGAGCGCTCGTTGCGGATGCGGCGGCACAGGCTGAGGCCGTCCTCGCCGGGCAGCATCATGTCGAGCACGACCAGGTCGACGCGGTTCTGCGCCAGATAACGATCCATCTCTCGGCCGTTCGCCACCATGCCGGCCGCAAATCCGTTCTCGCGCAGATAGCGCGCGATCAGATTGCGGGTCTCCTGATCGTCCTCGACGATGAGGATGGTCTGCAGGCTCATGGCGCGGTCGAGGCCATGCGTTAATCCGACGGATTGATCTGCATCGATATGGTCGAGGTTCATCGTCCGGGCGCCCTTGGGTCGGGGATGCCCGAACGGCATTTGCGCGCGGCGGGCGAATTCGGTTCGCATCCGGCAGGCCGGATCAGGTGCCGTTTGCATGCCGATCGTGGCAACTCGCCGAGCCGAATATTGCTGGCTGTAAACAGACGTTGCTGAGGGGCGTGTCGGGCGGGCGCCCGGGCAAAATGCCGCAGGTGGGACCGACCGGCGGTTTCTCGTTCCCCTGAAAGGGGGAAGGTCGGGATGGGGGTCAGCCGCAGGCGTAGGTACGCATGGATAGACCAGATCCCCACCCGCTTTGCTCTGCGAGCAAAGTGACCTCCCCTTTTCAAGGGGGTTTGGGCCGCCGGCGAGGAGCGGAGCTGTGCTATCGCGCCTCTCGCGTCGCCCTGGGGCGAAGTAAACGCCGCGTTGATTGCCGAACTTTGCGTCAGCAATCATTTGCACGACGGCACGCCGCGCGTTCCGCAGCCGGCAAACCGGTTGATTGAGCACGGCCATAGATCCGTCCGCCCTGCACCAACCGCAGCGGCAATGACAATTCCGAACCACTTGAAACAAGCCCGCAATCTGCAAGCCACACCGCCGCCACCGCGCTCCCGTCTTCAGAGCTGAGGGTGACTGGTCGGGAAGGATTTGAGCTTATGCGGGGCGCGAGGTTCGCCGCGGCGATTGCCGGGATCGTGTTGTTGGCTGCATGCGTTGCGACGCTGATGCCGGCGCGGGCCACAGCCCAGACCGCGCAGGGCATCGTCGTCAATGGCAACCGCCGCATCGAGGCGGAGACCGTGCGCTCCTACTTCAAGACCGACCGCGACGGGCGGCTCGACCAGGCGGCGGTCGATGACGGGCTGAAGGCGCTGATCGAGACCGGGCTGTTCCAGGACGTCAGGATCAGCCGCAACGGCAACCAGATCGTCGTGAACGTGATCGAGAACCCCGTGATCGGCCGCCTCGCCTTCGAGGGCAACAAGAAGATCAAGGACGAGCAATTGTCCGCCGAGATCCAGTCCAAGCCGCGCGGCACCTTCTCGCGCGCGCTGGTGCAGTCCGACACGCTGCGGATCGCCGAGATCTACCGCCACTCCGGCCGCTACGACGTGCATGTCACGCCAGAAGTCATCGAGCAGCCGAACAGCCGCGTCGACCTCGTCTTCAACATCGATGAGGGCGCCAAAACCGTGGTCAGGACCGTCGAGTTCACCGGCAACAGCGCGTTCTCCGCCGCGCGGCTGCGCGACGCCATCAAGACCCATCAGCACAATTTGCTGAGCTTCCTCGGCGACGGCGACGTCTACGATCCCGATCGCGTCGAGGCCGATCGCGACCTGATCCGGCGCTTCTATCTGAAGCATGGCTATGCCGACGCCGTCGTAGTGGCGGCGCTGACCGAATATGATCCCGGGAACAAAGGCTTCCTGGTCACCTTCAAGATCGAGGAAGGCCAGCAATACCGCGTCACGTCGGTCGATTTCCGATCGAGCGTGCCGAACTTCGACGCCGCCGTGCTGCGCCCCTATTCCCGTATCGGCGTCGGCGCGATGTACAATGTCGAGCAAGTCGAGAAGTCGGTCGAGGACATGCAGATCGAGGCGTCGCGCCGCGGCTTCGCCTTTGCCGTGGTGCGTCCGAACGGCGACCGCAATTTCGAGGCGCATACCGTCTCCATCGTCTTCAATATCGACGACGGCCCGCACACCTATATCGAGCGCATCAATCTGCGCGGTAACACCAGGACGCGGGATTACGTGATCCTGCGCGAGTTCGACATCTCCGAGGGCGATGCCTACAACCGCGCGCTGGTCGACCGGGCCGAGCGGCGGCTGAAGAACCTCGACTTCTTCAAATCGGTCAAGCTGACGACCGAGCGGGGCTCGTCCAGCGACCGCGTCATCCTCAACGTCGATCTCGAGGAGAAATCGACCGGCGACTTCTCGATCTCGGGCGGCTATTCCACGACCGACGGCGCGCTGGCCGAGGTCTCGATTTCCGAACGCAATTTGCTCGGCCGCGGCCTCTACGCGAAGGCCTCCGTCACCTATGGCCAATACACCCGCGGCGCCTCGCTGTCCTTTGTCGAGCCCTACCTGTTCGGGCAGCGGCTCGCGCTCGGGCTGGACGTGTATTACCGGCAGCAATTGCAAAGCGATTATGCGAGCTACGGCGTGACCACGCTGGGATTCTCGCCGCGCATCGGCATTGCGCTGCGCGAGGACCTGACGCTGCAGCTGCGCTATTCGCTCTATGAGCAGAACATCACGTTGGCGAGCGCCTACAACAACTGCAACAACAATGCGAACAACGCCTCGCTGGCGTTCAATCCGACGCCGAACTACATCAAGAACGTGCTCGGCGGCGTCGATCCCACCAACTCCACCAGCTCCGGCTACTACGGCTATGGCTGCTATGCCGACGGCGAAACGACGCTTCCGGTGCGCGAGGAGCTCGCCGACGGCACGGCGTGGACCTCGGCGGTCGGCTACACGCTGACCTACAACACGCTCGACAACACCAAGAATCCGACCGACGGCCTCCTGATCGATTTCAAGCAGGATTTTGCCGGCGTCGGCGGCAATGTCAGCTATCTCAAGAGCACGGTCGATGCGAAATACTACACGCCGCTGGTGTCCGATCTGGTCGGGCTGGTGCATTTGCAGGGCGGCATCCTGAACCAGGTCGGCGACCACGATCTGCGCATGCTGGACAACTTCCAGATGGGTCCCAACCTGGTGCGCGGCTTCGCCACCAACGGCATCGGTCCGCGCGACATCACCTATATCGACTTCGGCGCGGCCGGCGATGCGCTCGGCGGCACCAAATATTGGGGCGCGTCGTTCGAGCTGCAGATGCCGTTCTGGTTCCTGCCGCCTGAAGTCGGCCTGAAGGGCTCGGTCTACGCCGATGCCGGCTCGCTGTGGGACTACAAGGGCCCGACCTCGTGGGCTGCGACCGGCGAGGTCAATACGGCGGCCTGCCCGAATTGCGGCCTGCAATATGACGACAGCAGCGTGATCCGCTCGTCGGTCGGCGTCGGCCTGATCTGGGCCTCGCCGTTCGGACCGCTGCGATTCGACTACGCGGTGCCGCTGACCAAGGGTAAATACGACATCGTGCAGGAGTTCAGGTTCGGGGGCGGGACGTCGTTCTGAGAGAATGAGAATGCATGTCTTCCGTCATTGCGAGAAGCGAAGCAACGAAGCAATCCATCGCTCCGCGTGTGCGGAGGAATGGATTGCTTCGCTTCGCTCGCAATGACGTTGCGCTATTTCCGGGCCAACGGGATCTGCAGATTGGTCGGGCGGTTCTGCTCGGTATCGAAGCCGCGGCCGTCGACGTTGCGGGCGCCCCAGAACAACAGATCGCCGCGGAGATAGACCAGGTCGTATTCCATGAAGTTGGTCCCCTCCTTCAGCGCAAAGGGCGCGAACGACTTGCCGAAGACGCTCTGCGACGCGTTGACCGCCCAGGGCGCGTAACCCGCGGAGGCGACCTTGTTGAGGATATCGGCGAAGCCTTGCACCAGCGGCGTGACCTCGTAGGCCTCATCCGCGGTGAAATTGACCTTTTGCGCGCCGGGCGCGATCGGATGCGCGCCTTCCCAGGTCACGTGGCCGACGATCCTGATCTTCGCGAGCGGCACCTTGCCGTACGGATCGGCCGAGTTGACGATTTCGAGCTCGAAGCGGTCGGATGGCAGATATTTGAAGGCGCGCTTGAGATAGAACGGTTTGATCGAGCCGTCCGGATTTTTGCTCGGCCGGATCTCGGGCGCGATGCTCTCCCAGTCTCCGAGCAAGGCCTGCTTGATGGTCGCGACGTCCTGTGCCATGGCGCTTGCCCTTGATTGATCGCCGGGAGACTGCGCCGCAGCGCTGCCGAGCCCTGTCATCAGCAGGACCAACAGCGCGGCTCCGATCCCCTTCGACATTTGCATGATCCCAGAAATGGCCATCGCTGTGCCGAGCCGGACAGACCACGGCGTCGATGCGCTCTGCCCGCCAGGCGGAGTCGTTATCGAATGCGCCTCGCTATAGAGAACGCTGGCGAGCTTGAAAAAGACTTTGTAGGCTGGCCCCATGCTCGTGAGATATGGGAGGCCGTGATGGAGCTTCGGCATCTCCGCTACTTCGTCGCGGTGGCCGATGCCGGCAGCCTAACGGTCGCCGCCGAGCAGAAGCTGCATACCTCGCAGCCTTCACTGAGCCGGCAAATCCGCGATCTCGAGCAGGAGGTCGGCGTGCCCTTGATGAGCCGCGGCGCGCAGGGCATCGAGCTGACCGCGGCGGGCAAGGCCTTTCTCGACCACGCCCGCATGGCGCTGTTGCAAGCCGAGGCCGCCAAGGAAGCGGCGCTCCGCGCGGCGCAGCCGCCGAAGCCGAGTTTTGCGCTCGGTTTTTTGTCGGGCGCCGAGATCGATCTATTGCCCGAGGTCGAGCGCGTGCTGCGCGCCGAGTTTCCCGGCATCGATATCCGCCTGTCGAGCGACTATTCGCCGGTGCTCGCCAAGGCCCTGATGCGGCGCAAGCTCGATGCGGCCTTCATGCGGCCGGAAGAGCAGATGGACGAGCTGGCCTGCACACGGGTGCGCAGCGATCCGCTGGTCTTCGTGTTTCCGAGCGACCATCGCCTGGCGTCACACGCTGCGATCGCGCCGCAGGACATCGCGAACGAGACGTTCTATCTGCCGTCGAAGTCGGCGCCCGCGGTGCGCCGCGCCGTGCTCGCCTATCTCGGTCGCGCCGGGGTCGATCTCAAGCCGGAGCATGAGGTGCACAATGTCGTCCACGCCATCTCGATGATCAGCTCGCGGCGCGCGGTGATGATGCTGCCGGCCTACACCAGCCGCTATCTGCCCGAGACGATCATCACCCGGCCGGTCAAGGGCGAGGCCCCGACGCTCGACCTCGTGATCGCCTACCACAAGGCCAACAAGTCGCCGATCCTGAAGCTCTTGCTCTCGCGCGTCGGCAGGCTGGGCGCCGCGGCTGGCTGACGCGCCCGGTCAGGAGAACAGGAAGGTGCCGATCAGAAGGCCCGCGGCGAAGGCCCAGAGCCCGAGCGTGCAGGCGGAAATGATCCGCACGAGGTTGCGCAGGTCCACGTCCTGGAAGGTCTCGTAGAATCGGTCCGCCAATCGCGGGCCCCCCTGCAGTGGCCGCCTGGTATCCCAGCGTTCCACCGCAGTTTCCCTCTCCGCCGCGCCCAAATCAAGGCGTCAGCGATCACGCGGTATCACGGATTTGCACGGAGCCTAAGCCCGATATTGGGCACATAGCCCGTTCAGCTGACGTCTGGCATCCGATCGAGCAGCTTGTCCAGCGTGATCGGATAGTCGCGCACGCGGATGCCGGTCGCGTTATGGACTGCGTTGGCGACCGCGGCGGCGACGCCGCAGATGCCGAGCTCGGCGACGCCCTTGGCCTTCATCGGCGACGACATCGGATCGGTCTCTTCGAGGAAGATCATGTCCTGGTGCGGGATGTCGGCATGCACGGGCACCTCGTAGCCGGCGAGGTCGTGGTTGACGAAAAGGCCGTGGCGCTTGTCGACCACCAGGTCCTCCATCAGCGCCGCGCCGACGCCCATCGTCATGGCGCCGATCACCTGGCTGCGTGCCGCGGTCGGATTGAGGATGCGGCCCGCCGCGCAGACCGCGAGCATCCGCCGCACCCGGATCTCCGCGGTGTCGGCATCGACGCCGACTTCGACGAAATGCGCACCGAAGGTCGACTGCTGGTAGGTCTTGGCAAGGTCGCCATATTCGATGGCGTCCTCGGCCGTCAAGCCGCCGTCGCCGGCCGCTTGCGCCAGCGGCACGCTGCGATTGCCAGCGTGGACCATGCCGTCGGTAAACTCCGCCTCGTCGGAATTGAAGCCGAGCTTCTGCGCGATCGCCTCGCGCAGCTTGACGCAGGCGGCATAGACTCCGGCGGTGGAGTTGTTGCCGCCCCACTGCCCGCCCGAGCCACAGGAGACCGGAAAGTCGGAGTCGCCGAGCCGGACCGCGACCTTGTCCAGCGGCACACCCATCATCTCGGCCGCGGTCTGCGCGATGATGGTGTAGGAGCCGGTGCCGATATCGGTCATGTCAGTCTCAACCGTCACCATACCGCGGGTATCGAGCCGCACACGCGCGGCCGATTTGGTCAGAAGATTGTTGCGGAAGGCGGCGGCGACGCCCATGCCGACCAGCCAGCGCCCGTCGCGGACCTTGCCAGGCTCGGCATTGCGCTTGCTCCAGCCGAACCGCGCGGCGCCCTCGTCGAGGCACTGCACGAACTGGCGCTGCGAGAATTTCCGCTCCGGATGCTCTGGATCGACCCGAGTGTCGTTCTTGATGCGCAGCGCGATCGGATCGATGTCGAGCTTCTCGGCTAGTTCGTCGATCGCGATCTCCAGCGCCATCATGCCGGAAGCTTCGCCCGGCGCGCGCATCGCATTGCCTTCCGGCAAATCGAGTTCCGACAGCCGCATCGCGGTCATCCGGTTGGCTCCGGCATAGAGCAGTCGCGTCTGCCCGACTGCGGTCTCCGGTTCGCCACCCTTGAGGTTGCCGGACCAACTCTCATGGCCGATCGCGGTGATTTTGCCGTCGCGCTCGGCGCCGATCCGGATGCGCTGGATCGTGGCCGGCCGGTGCGTGGTATTGTTGAAGATCAATGGACGCTGCAGCGCGACTTTCACCGGGCGGCCGGCGGCGCGAGCGCCGAGCGCGGCCAGCAATGCATCGGCGCGCAGGAACAGCTTTCCGCCAAAGCCGCCGCCGACATAGGGCGACACCAGCCGAACATGCTCCTTCGGGATGCCAAGCGTCACCGCCATGTTCTCCGCACCCCAGGCGATCATCTGGTTCGAGGTCCAGATCGTGACTCGGTCGCCGTCCCAGGCCGCGATCGAAGCGTGCGGCTCCATCATCGCATGCGCCTGATCGGGCGTGGTGTAGGTGGCGTCGAACTGCACCGCCGCCTTGGCAAAGGCCGCGGCGAAGTCGCCAGCAGACGTATCGGCCGGGCCACCGATCTTGGGATCGGGTTTCGTGGCCTCGTCCTTCGACGCAGCAAGATCGAAGCGGCCGTCCTGTTGGGCGTAGTCGATCCGAACCAGCTGCGCGGCAGCGCGCGCCTGCTCGAACGTCTCGGCAACCACAACGGCGACGGCCTGATGATAATGAGCGATCTCCGGGCCGCCGAGCAGCGGCGCGATATTGAGCGCGCCCTTGCCGAGCTTTCCCGCATTCTCCGCGGTGACGATGGCAAGCACGCCGGGCGCCGCCTTCGCGGCAGCGAGCTCGATGGCGTCGATCCGTCCCTTGCCGACCGCGGCCCCAACCACATAGCCATAGGCCTGGTTCGCCACCACATCGTGCCGCTCATAGGCGTAGGGCGCAGTGCCCGTCGTCTTCAACGGACCTTCGATCCGGCTGGTCGGACGGCCGACCACCTTGAGCTGGTCGATCGGATTGAAGGTCGCGGGATGTTCAAATCGCATGATCTAGACCCTTGCCTCGCGCAGCACCGCTGCGAGCGTTCGCTCGGCGAGCGGCAGCTTGAATGCGTTGTCTTTTGTCGGCCGCGCATCGGCGAACAGGCGCGCAGCGACGGCCTTGGCGCCATCAGGCAGTTCCGCCTCCGCCGTCTCGACCCGCCAGGGTTTGTGCGCCACGCCGCCGAGCGCGACGCGGCCGGTGCCGTCGCGCTGCACGATCGCGGCGACCGACACGAGAGCAAACGCATAGGAGGCGCGATCACGGACTTTTCGATAGGCCTGGGTGCCACCGACCGGCTTCGGTAACGTCACCGCGGTGATCAGTTCGCCGGACGCGAGCGTGGTCTCGAGCTCGGGGCTGTCGCCGGGCAGTCGATGCAACTCGGCGATCGGGATCGATCGCGTGGTGCCGTCGGGCCGCACGGTCTCGACCACCGCGTCGAGCGCGCGCATCGCCACTGCCATGTCGCTCGGATGGGTCGCGATACAGGCCTCGCTCGCGCCGACCACCGCATGCTGTCGGCTGAAGCCGCCAATCGCGGCACAGCCGCTGCCGGGCTTGCGTTTGTTGCAGGGCAAATTGGTGTCGTAGAAATAAGGACAGCGGGTTCGCTGCAAGAGATTGCCGGCGGTCGTCGCCTTGTTGCGCAACTGGCCGGAGGCGCCGGCGAGTAGCGCACGGGACAGCACGCCGTAGTCTCGCCGAATGCGCGTATCGGCCGCGAGATCGGTATTGCGCACCAGCGCGCCGATCCACAGGCCGCCTTGCCCGGTCGGCTTGATCTTGTCCAGCGCCAGGCCGTTGACGTCGATCAGATGCGCCGGCGTCTCGATCTCGAGTTTCATCAGGTCGAGCAGATTGGTGCCGCCGGCGATGAATTTTGCATTCGTCGTGCGCGCCGCCGCGCTCGCCGCCTCCGCGGGCGAATGAGCCCGCTCGTAACTGAAGGCTCTCATGCGCTCCTCCCGGCGACCTCTTCGATCGCTTCCGCAATGTTGGAATAGGCACCGCAGCGGCAGATGTTGCCACTCATCCGCTCGCGCAGCTCGGCATTGCTCAGCCGCATCGGCGCGTTGAGATCGTCCGTGACGTGGCTCGGAACGCCGGCCCTGATCTCGGCGAGCACGGCGACCGCCGAGCAGATCTGTCCCGGCGTGCAGTAACCGCATTGATAGCCGTCGTGCTTGACAAACGCCGCCTGCATCGGATGCAGCCCGTCCGGCGTGCCCAGCCCCTCGATCGTCGTGATCTCGTCGCCCTCATGCATCACCGCGAGCGTCAGGCAGGAGTTGATGCGCCGTCCGTCGACGATCACCGTGCAGGCACCGCACTGGCCGTGGTCGCAACCCTTCTTGGTGCCCGTCAGATGCAGATGCTCGCGCAACGCATCGAGCAGCGTGGTCCTGGTATCGAGCTCGAGCTGATGGGTTTCGCCGTTCACGTCAAAGGCCACGCGTGTCATCACAGGTGCTCCTGTCGGGGGAATTCGCGGCGCCGCTGCCGAAGGCGTGGGCAACGCCGTGGAGGAGGCCGCCAGCGAGGCAGCTCCGGCAATCAACAAATGGCGCCGCGATAGTTCCAATCGGCCGGAGATTTGCACGTCACTCTCCTCGCGCTCAGCCACACAGGCAGCGGAACCGAACTCCTTCGGGCCGCGTCTGTCGACTGCAGGAGAGTGAATGCGTCGGGTGGCGGAATGTTTCTGGCCGACGACGGCTAAATGCGTCGCGAGCGCGGTGCGTACTCCGCCGGCGCCCGCCGGACCGAACGATGCGACGTCAGGTATGCAGCCGGCGTCGTCCGTCGGACCCGCGGCGCAGCCTGGCTCCTGCATGGTGAATTCCGGTTAACTGCATTGCGCCAGCCTCATGCTCGCGCAGCGGGGAAAAGCGCGCGGAAACGCTTGAGAGCCCTTGGGGCCCACAGCGGATCGTGTAAGGTCTGTGTAAGGACTGGCGATGGGCAGGACCGCGCGGCGGCGATGGCGCTGCCCACCGATGCAAGGGACCGCGTGATGACCGCGCATGTGATCGTGACCGACGAAGGCGCTACGCGCCTGATCAAGCTGCGTCGGCCCGAGAAGAAGAACGCGATGACCCAGGACATGTTTCGCGCGGTCAGCGACGCCATCGACAAGGCGCAGAACAATCCGAAGATCCGCTGCCTGATCATCACAGGCGGCTCCGGCGTGTTCACCGCGGGCAACGACATCGAGGACCTGTTGAACCAGGGCACCGCGAATTCCGATCCCCCGGTGGCCTCCAACCTGGTCAAGTTCCTGTATTCACTGGCCCACAACGTCAAGCCGATCATCGCCGCGGTCGACGGCGTTGCGATGGGCATCGGCACCACCATGCTGTTCCACTGCGACTATGTGCTGGCCAGCAAGTCCGCGCTGTTCTCGACCCCATTCTCGAGTTTCGGCCTGGTGCCGGAGGGCGCCTCCAGCCTGCTGATGCCGCGCAGCATGGGCCATCATCGGGCGTTCGCGATGCTGGTGATGGGGCGCACCATGACCGCCGACGACGCGCGCGTCGCCGGCTTCGTCAACATCGTGGTGGCGCCCGGCCACGCCGAGGTCGAGGCGCACAAGGTGGCGCGCGAGATCTGCGCGTTGCCGGCCGAGGCGGTGGCGATTTCGCGGCGGCTGATCCGCCTGCCGCCGGAGGACGTCACCCGCCGGATTGATCAGGAAAACCATCTGTTCACCGAGCGCATGCGCTCGAAGGAAGCCGTCGCCGCCTTCGAGGCATTCATCGGGCGCACGAAGGATTGAACGACCTCGTCGCAAAATTGTAGTGGCGCCGCGTCATGATCGCGTGCTCCATGGACGGGTCATGAGACGCTTCCCCTTTTCGCCCCTCACCTCCGCGCTTCTCGCGCTTGCCGTTGGCGCAGCCGGCCCCTGCCTCGCGCAGAGCGCAGCGCCGGTGGATTTGCGCATTCTCGCCATCAACGACTTCCACGGCTATCTCAGGCCGCCGCCCGGCGGCATCCGCATCACCGATCCGGCCGATCCGACCAAGAAGATCATGGTGGGAGCCGGCGGCGCCGAGCGGATGTCGACCGCGATCAAGCAGTTGCGCGAAGGCCACAAGAACAACATCTTCGTCGCCGCCGGCGACCTGATCGGCGCGAGCCCGTTCCTGTCGGCGATGTTCCACGACGAGCCGACCATCGAGTCGCTGTCGATGATGGGGCTTGCGATCTCCTCGGTCGGCAACCACGAATTCGACGAGGGCAAGGACGAGCTGCTGCGGATGCAGAATGGCGGCTGCCATCCGGTCGACAATTGCCAGGGGCCGCACCCGTTCACCGGCGCCAAGTTCCACTATCTCGCCGCCAGCACGATCGACAAGACCACCGGCAAGCCGGTGTTTCCGCCCTACGAGATCAGGGAGTTCGACGGCATCCCGGTCGCCTTCGTCGGGCTGGCGCTGAAGAACACGCCGAACCTGGTGTCGCCGTCCGGCGTCGCCAATCTGGAATTCCGCGACGAAGCCGACACCGTCAACGCGCTGGTGCCGGAGTTGAAGGCGAAGGGCGTCGCGGCGATCGTGGTGCTGATCCACGAAGGCGGCTTCCCGACCGGCGACTATAATGAATGCCCCGGCATCTCCGGGCCAATCGTCGACATCGTCAAGAAGTTCGACAAGGCGGTCGACGTCGTGATCTCCGGACACACCCACCAGGCTTATGTCTGCGAGATCGACGGACGGCTCGTCACATCAGGCGACAAATACGGCACGCTGATCACCGCGATCGACCTCCAGCTCGATCCGAAGACCCACGACGTGATCAGCGCCAAGGCCGACAACACCATCGTACGGATCGGCAGCTATCATCGCGATCCCGAGCAAACTGCGCTGCTCGAGGCCTATGACCGCCTCGCCGCGCCGATCGCTAACCGCGCCGCGGGCTCGGTCACCGAGACGCTGTCGCGCACGCCGATCGAGACCGGCGAAAGCGTGCTTGGCGACATTGTCGCCGACGCGCAGCTCGCCGCGACCGCCGCGGAGCCGAATGGCGGCGCGGTGATCGCCTTCACCAATCCCGGCGGCGTCCGCACCGACATCGTCAAGCGCGAGGACGGCGCGGTGTCCTATGCGGATATTTTCGCGAGCCAGCCGTTCCGCAACCAGCTCGTGACCATGACGTTGACCGGCAAGCAGCTCAAGGACGTGCTCGAGCAGCAATGGGCCGACCCGAAGCGGCCGCGCGCGCTGCAGGTCTCCAAGGGGTTTGCCTATGCGTGGGACAACAGCAAGCCCGACGGTGCGCGCATCATCGCCGCGCGGATGTCGCTCGACGGCAAGCCGATCGACCCGGCGGCGAGCTATCGCGTCACCGTAAACAACTATCTTGCGGACGGCGGCGACGGCTTCACCGTGTTCAAGGCCGGCACGGCGCAGCAATTCGGCGCCTACGACGTCGATGCGCTCTACGCCTATTTCAAGGCCAACAGTCCGGTCGGCCCAACCGCCGGCAAGCGGATCGAGCGGCTGAATTGAGGGCCAGCCCTTTCCGGACCGCGGGTAACGGCCTAGATTGAGCCCTCCTCGTTACGCGCATCCGTTGCGCCGGGAATTCGCATGACACTGCTTCTGACGCATTCCGCCTGCCTCGACCATCTGACCCCGCCCGGACATCCCGAACGCCCCGATCGGCTGCGCGCTGTCGCCGAGGTGCTGGGCGAGGACCGCTTCAAGGCGCTGGCGCGCGATCTCGCGCCGGAAGGCGACCTCGAGAGCGTCATGCTGTGTCACGGCGAGCATTATGTCGGCGAGCTCCGCCACATCGCGCCATCGTCGGGCATGATCTACATCGACGGCGATACCTCGATGTCGCCCGGCACCTGGGAAGCGGTGATGCGCGGCGTCGGCGGCGCGGTGGCCGCGACCGATGCGGTGATGGAGGGCAAGCACAACAACGCCTTCGTCGCGGTGCGTCCGCCTGGCCACCACGCCGAGAAATCGACGCCGATGGGCTTTTGCTTCTTCGACAATGCCGCGATCGCCGCGCGCCACGCGCAGCGCAAATACGGCATCAAGCGCGCCGCAGTAATCGATTTCGACGTCCATCACGGCAACGGCACCCAGGACATCTTCTGGGCCGATCCGACCGTGATGTACTGCTCGACCCATCAGATGCCGCTGTTTCCCGGCACCGGCGCGATGAGCGAACGCGGCGAGCACGACACGGTCGTCAACGCGCCGCTCGCCCCCGGCGACGGCAGCGCCAAATTCCGTTCCGCGTTCGAGAACCTGATCCTGCCGCAACTCGCGAAGTTCTCGCCGGAACTCGTCATCATCTCGGCCGGCTTCGACGCGCATCACCGCGATCCCCTGGCCTCGATCAACCTGACGGGCGACGATTTCGGCTGGGTGACGCAGAAGCTGATGGATCTCGCCGACAAGAGCGCCGGCGGCCGCGTGGTCTCGGTGCTGGAGGGCGGCTACGACCTGCAGGGCCTGAAAGAGTCGGTGGCTTCCCACGTCACCGCATTGATGGGCGCCTGAATCCCCGCCACAATACCCCCGCAAAACTTCGATTGATTCTGCGCCGGGACGAGCGTGGGCCTGCGACGGGCCGCGCGCGGACGACAAGACCGGATCACGATCTGATCGGCGCAACCGGGAACGCAAAGAATGGCCGAAAACACTGCAGCGGACGTCAAGAAACTCTCCTTCGAGCGCGCGATCGAGGAACTCGAATCGATCGTCAAGCGGCTCGAGGACGGCAAGGTCCCGCTCGAGGAATCGGTCACGATCTATGAGCGCGGCGAAGCCTTGAAGCGGCGCTGCGAGGAACTGCTGCGTCAGGCCGAAGCCCGCGTCGACAAGATCACCACCGACGCCTCCGGCCAGCCGACCGGCACCGAACCGCTCGACGTGCAGTAGCGAGGGCGCGGCGGCCGCCGCGAAGCCGGCAATTATTGCTGCGCGTTTCCACCGGAGACGCGGACCGGTGTCGATCGAATCGGCCGCTCCGGACCCGGCCGGCTGCCCATGAAGTAGGCGAGATGGAACCCGCCCTGCGTCTCGTCCATTGAAAAGATTGAGCTTTTCATCGCAGGGCATGGGAACCCGGAGCGGCGAGCGGGTTGGCTTTGGCCACAACTTTGGTGTAATGCTTCCAGTTCTATGGGCATTTGAGAGTGGCGGGCGGCCGGATTCTTCCGGCGGCAAGCGTCTCAAATGGTTCGACAAAAACTGAACCGGGACGGGTGAAGAGCGACCAACGTGATTGATATCACGAGGTCCAATCCGGAGTGCATCTAGGCTTACATCCAGGCACCGGCTTGCCGGGGCAACAGCAGTGTCTGGCTTTCGCTGCGCGCGAGCGCGCAACCCTTCTCGCGTCGGGCCCAGGCCTTCGGCTTGGATTCCGACATGGCAAAATTGGAATATCGCTGTGACCACATTTAGTAAAACGCCGCTTCTCGACACCATCCGCACGCCGGAAGACCTGCGCAAGCTGAAGGTCGAGCAGGTGCGCCAGGTGGCCGACGAACTGCGTCAGGAAACCATCGACGCAGTGTCGGTGACCGGCGGACATTTCGGTGCCGGCCTCGGCGTGGTCGAGCTGACCACCGCGATCCATTATATCTTCGACACCCCGCGCGACCGCCTGATCTGGGACGTCGGCCACCAGGCCTACCCGCACAAGATCCTGACCGGCCGCCGCGACCGCATCCGCACGCTGCGCACGGGCGGCGGCCTCTCCGGCTTCACCAAGCGCACCGAGAGCGACT
The DNA here is from genome assembly GCF_015624485.1 of Bradyrhizobium genosp. L. NCBI lineage: Bacteria > Pseudomonadati > Pseudomonadota > Alphaproteobacteria > Hyphomicrobiales > Nitrobacteraceae > Bradyrhizobium > Bradyrhizobium genosp. L. The sequence goes on along the minus strand of NZ_CP061378.1, from coordinate 2,039,679 downwards.
ACGATCCGTTCGGCGCCGCGCATTCCTCGACCTCGATCTCGGCCGGCCTTGGCATGGCGGTTGCGCGCGACCTCTCCGGACGCAAGAACAACGTTATCGCCGTGATCGGTGACGGCGCGATGTCGGCCGGCATGGCCTATGAGGCCATGAACAACGCCGGCGCCATGAACTCGCGCCTGATCGTGATCCTCAACGACAACGACATGTCGATCGCGCCGCCGGTCGGCGCCATGAGCGCCTATCTGTCGCGGCTCTATTCCGGCAAGACCTATCGCACGCTGCGCGAGGCGGCCAAGCAGATCAACAAGCGCCTGCCGAAGATCCTCGCCAACCGCGCCAACCGCGTCGAGGAATATTCCCGCGGCTTCATGATGGATGGCGGCACGCTGTTCGAGGAGCTCGGCTTCTATTATGTCGGCCCGATCGACGGCCATAACCTCGACCATCTGCTGCCTGTGCTGAAAAACGTCCGCGACATGGAGACCGGGCCGATCCTGGTCCATGTCGTGACGCAGAAGGGCAAGGGCTACGGCCCCGCCGAAGCCTCCGCCGACAAGTACCACGCCGTCGTCAAGTTTGACGTCGCGACGGGAACCCAGGCCAAGGCAAAACCGAATGCACCGGCCTACCAGAATGTGTTCGGCCAGAGCCTGGTCAAGGAAGCCCAGAAGGACGACAAGATCGTCGCCATCACCGCGGCAATGCCGTCGGGCACCGGTGTCGACATCTTCAACAAGGCTTTCCCGGACCGCACCTTCGACGTCGGCATCGCCGAACAGCATGCGGTGACATTCGCCGCCGGCCTCGCCACCGAGGGCTACAAGCCGTTCTGCGCGATCTACTCGACCTTCCTGCAGCGCGGCTATGACCAGGTCGTGCATGACGTCGCGATCCAGAGCCTGCCGGTGCGTTTCGCGATCGACCGCGCCGGCCTGGTCGGCGCCGACGGCGCGACCCATGCCGGCTCGTTCGACAACGCCTATCTCGGCTGCCTGCCGAATTTCGTGATCATGGCGGCCTCCGACGAGGCCGAGATGGTGCACATGGTGGCGACCCAGGTTGCGATCAACGACCGCCCGAGCGCGCTGCGCTATCCGCGCGGCGAAGGCCGCGGCGTCGAGATGCCGGAAGTCGGCGTTCCCCTGCCGATCGGCAAGGGCCGCATCGTCCGCGAGGGCAAGAAGGTCGCCCTGCTGTCGTTCGGCACCCGCCTCGGCGAATGCGAGAAGGCGGCGGACGAGCTCGCCGCCCATGGCCTTTCCGCGACCATCGCCGACGCGCGATTCATGAAGCCGCTGGACGAGGACATGGTCCTGAAGCTCGCCCGCGACCACGAGATCCTGATCACCATCGAGGAAGGCTCGGTCGGCGGCTTCGGCTCTCACGTGGTGCAGTTCCTGACCGATCACGGCATGCTCGACAGCGGGATGTTGAAATTCCGCTCGATGATCCTGCCCGACGTGTTCCTCGATCACGACTCGCCCAACGCGATGTATGCGCGCGCGGGTCTCGACGCCAAAAGCATCGTTGCCAAGGTGTTCGAAACCCTCGGCAAGGATTATAAGACCGAGACGGTCAAGCTCGCGTAATCCTCCGGGCGGCGCTCGACGGCGCTGGTAAGTCGATGAAAATCTATCTGGCAGGTCCTGACGTGTTCCTGCCGGATGCGGTCGAGATGGGCCGCCGCAAGGCGGATATCTGCGCCAGATACGGGCTCACCGCGCTTTATCCGCTCGACAACGCCATCGATCCCGCGGCCGCCGGCGCATCGCGGTCGATCTTCCGGACCAATGCGGTGCTGATGGAATCCGCCGACGCCATCATCGCCAACTTGACGCCGTTTCGCGGCCCCAGTGCCGACGCAGGTACCGTCTACGAACTCGGCTACATGGCGGGACGGCGCAAGCGCTGCTTTGCCTATTCGAACGATCCGGCGTCCTATGCCAACCGCGTGGCGCGACTGCAGCAGGTCGTCGAGGCGACCGACGGCCGGCTGATCGATGCGGAGGGGCTGACGGTGGAAGAGTTCGGATTGCCCGACAATCTGATGATGATCCACGCCCTCGAGCTGTACGGCGCGCCGTTGGTGACGCCACGCGAAGCGCCAGCCGACATCTGGCACGATCTCGCCTGCTTCGAGACCTGCGTGCAGCTCGCCGCCAAGCAACGATTGCCGGGTGTGAATTGACCGCGAACGGCAACAACGACGCCTCGGCCGCGAAGCGCGTCGACGTGCTGCTGGTCGAACGTGGCCTGTTCGAAAGCCGGGCCCGGGCGCGCGCCGCGATCGACGCAGGCCTCGTCGCCGCCGACGGCAAGCCGATCACCAAGGCTTCGGAGATCATCGCAGGCGATGCCGCGCTGACCGCCGAGCCGGCGCATCCCTATGTGTCGCGCGGCGGCGTCAAGCTCGCCGGCGCGCTGGAGCATTATCCGATCGATATCGAGGACCATGTCTGTCTCGACGTCGGCGCCTCCACCGGCGGCTTCACCGAGGTGCTGCTCGCCAACGGTGCGAGCTTGGTGTTTGCCATCGATGTCGGCCATGGCCAGTTGCATGCCTCGCTGCAGGATCATCCGAAGATCGTCTCGATGGAGGCGACCGACATCAGGAGCTTCGAAGGCAAACGCCTGCCGGCGCGGCCCGATGTCGTCGTGATCGATGTCAGCTTCATTTCACTGAAGCTGGTGCTGCCGGTGGCGCTGTCGCTCGCCGCGGCGCCGATGCATTTGCTGGCACTGATCAAGCCGCAATTCGAGGCGGCGCGAAAGCACTCCAAGCGCGGCATCATCCGCAACGCGATGGTGCATCAGGAGATCTGCGACGACATCGCCGCCTTTGCCGGATCGCTCGGCTGCACCGACATCCAGGTGTTCCCGTCCTCCATCACCGGCGGCGACGGCAATATCGAGTTCTTCCTCGGCGCGCGCCGTGGCTGAAACGCTCACCATCGACCGTGTCGGTCACCGCGGCGACGGCATCGCGATCGCCGCGCAGTCGGTCTACGTGCCCTATACGCTGGGCGGCGAAACCGTCGAGGTCGCCGATGTCCCCGGCAACCATCCCGACCGGCGGCAGTTGCTGCGCGTCGTGGACGCCAGCCCCGAGCGGATCGCGCCGTTCTGCCCGCATTTCGGCGTCTGCGGCGGCTGCGCGATCCAGCACTGGAACGAGACGCCCTATCAGGCCTGGAAGCGTAACATCGTCGTCGAGACGCTGGCGCAGGCCAAAATCGCGGGCGACGTAGCGCCCCTGATCGACGCCCATGGTGCCGGCCGCCGCCGCATCACGCTGCATGCGCGGACGGGCACCCATGATTTGCTCAAGGTCGGCTTCGCGGCGGCAGGCTCGCACGACATCGTCCCGGTCGACCGCTGTCCGATCCTCGATCCCGCGCTCGACGGCGCGCTGGAGGCGGCACGCGCAATCGCCGAGCCTCTCGCTGCGATGGGCAAGCCGCTCGATATCCAGGTCACCGCGACGCTCAACGGCCTCGACATCGACGTGCGCGGCTCCGGCGCGCTGCCGACGGCTGTCATCACCACGCTGTCGCGCATCGCCGAGAAGCACCGGCTGGTGCGGCTGACCCGGCACGGCGAGCTCGTGCTGATGCGCGCATCGCCGGAGGTCACGATCGGCAAGGCAAAGGTGGTCCTGCCGCCCGGCTCGTTCCTGCAGGCCACCGTGATGGGCGAGGAGACGCTGGCGCGGCTCGCGACTGAGCATTGCGGCCGCACCAAAGAGATCGCCGACCTGTTCTGCGGCGTCGGCCCGTTCGCGCTGCGTCTGGCCGAGAAGGCGCGGGTGATGGCGTTCGACAGCGATGCCGGCGCGATCGCCGCCTTGCAGAAGGCCGCGCAGGCGACGGGCGGCTTGAAGCCGCTGAAGGCCGAAGCGCGCGACCTGTTCCGCCGCCCGCTGATGCCGCAGGAATTGCGCGACTACGACACGGTGGTGTTTGATCCACCAAGGCAAGGCGCCCAGGCGCAGGCGACGCAGCTAGCGGCCAGCAAGGTGCCGAACGTCGTCGCGGTCTCCTGCAACGCCGCGACGTTTGCGCGCGACGCAAAGATCCTGATCGATGGCGGCTACAGGATGGTCGGCGTCACCCCGGTCGACCAGTTCCGTCACACCCCGCATGCCGAGCTGGTGGCGCGGTTTACGCGTTGAATCTAGCGGACCGTAGGATGGGTAGAGCGCCGCGAAACCCATCGCTGCAAAACACGATTGATGGGTTTCGCTGCGCTCTACCCATCCTACATGACCGCTACCGCCCCCACCTGTCCTGCCAGATCTTCTCACCGATCGTGCAACTGACCCGCGGTTCCTTGTCAGCGGTGCGCATGATCGGGCGCTCCGGGGTGCGGCCGGCGACTTCGAGCAGGAGCTTGGTGCGGATCGCTTCCTTGAACTTCTCGCGATCCTTGATCGAGACGACGAAGGAGCCGGGGCCGCCGATCACGCAGTCCTCGTAGTAATAGTCGAGATTCTCGATATCCATCGTGGAGTAGGACGGCTCCTTCACCATGATCGGCAGGCCGTTGATGACGATGCCCTTCTCGAGCGCCGCATCGCGCGCGGGCAGGATCGGCGAGCCGCTGTTGTTCGGCCCGTCGCCGGAAATATCGATCACGCGGCGCAGGCCGCGGTTCGGATTCTCGTCGAACATCGGGATCGCGAAATAGATCGCGCCGGAGATCGAGGTGCGCGAGGCGCGGCGCACCGGCGTCTTCATGATCTCGGCCGAGACCGCATCCGCGCTCTCGGGACCATCGATCACCCGCCAGGGAATGATCACCTTCTGGTCGTTGGAAGCGGCCCATTCGAAATAGGTGATCGAGATCTTGCCGTTCGGCCCGGCCTTCAGCGCCTGCAGGAATTCCTTGGAGACGATCGCCTGCGCATAGCCTTCGCGCTGCACCGCGAGTTCGTCCATGTCCATCGAATAGGAGACATCGACCGCGATGATCAGCTCGATGTCGACGCTCGGGTTGGCTTCTTTTTCAGCAAGGCGGTGGCCGCCCTGTGTTCCCGGGCCGGGCGCGGCAACACCGGCCACGTCGCCGCCGGCCAACATGCCCGCGACAAGCACCGCTCCGATCGAGACATACCAGCGCATTGCGGCCCTCCCGTCGTGTGCGTGTGATCGTGACACGCAAATCAGGCGGCGAAAAGTGCTGATATCATCTGTCCTTCACATTCGAGTTAGGCACGTGCGTGATCGCGCAACGACGCGGCTGCGCCGTGATGTTGCCGCAACGAGCCCGTGCAAATCGGCCGGTTCCAACGCGGACCGGAAGGCAGTAGTCTTACGGGCACAATTGCGAGGGAGCTGCGGGCGATGCCCGATACCGTCGTCAAGCCGAGAACCAGGACGAAGACCAAGGTCGAGCGGCCACGCCTGCACAAGGTGATCCTGGTCAACGACGACTACACGCCGCGCGAATTCGTCGTCACCGTGCTGAAGGGCGAATTCCGCATGACCGACGACCAGGCCTACAAGGTGATGTTGACGGCGCACCAGCGCGGCGTCTGCGTGGTGGCGGTGTTCACCAGGGATATCGCCGAGACCAAGGCGACACGCGCCACCGACGCCGGCCGCGCCAAGGGCTATCCGCTGCTGTTCACCACCGAGCCGGAGGAGTAACCCCTCTCAGCGTTCCGTCGGCTGCGCGGGTTGTACCCGCCTGCCCGCCACAATATCGGCGACCACGGCGCCGATCACCAGCGCGCCGCCGATCAGCGCGCGGACCGACGGCACCTCGGCGAAGGCCAGCCACACCCAGAACGGCATCAGCGGCGTCTCGAGCGTGGCGATCAGCGAGGCCTGCCCCGACGGCAAATATCTGGAGCCGACCGTGAATAGGGTGAGACCGAGCCCGACCTGGCAGACCCCGAACGCCGCGAGTACGCCGAGATCGGCGGCAGTGACCGCACCGATGCCGTGGGCGAACGGCAGGCTGACGACACTGCCGAGAAAATTCGACAGCGCGGCGGCCGCGATCATCGGCGTGCCCCTGTGCCGGCGGATCACCACCGTCATCAGCGCGATCGCCAGCGCCATCAGGCAGGCGAGGCCGATGCCGCGGTAGTCGGTGATGCCGCCGGCGCCGCTCACGGTGATCGTGATGCCGGCGAGCGCGATCAGGCTCGCCAGCAGCGTGCCCAGCCGCGCCTGCTCGCGCAGCCAGATCCAGGCGATCGCCGCAGCGGCGAACGGCTGCATCGCGATGATCACCGCGACATTGGCGACGCTGGTGAGCTGCAGCGCCGGAATGAAGGTCACCATGCCGAAGGTGGAGAGGCCGGCCACCAGCCATCCGCTCAAGGGCATCGCGATGAGGTCGCGCACGCCGCGCGCGCCTTGCGCGGCAACAAGAAACAACGCGATCGCACCACCGCCGAACAGACCGCGCCAGAACAGGATGGTCCAGGAATCGAAATGCAGCAGCCGGGTGAAGAACGGCGCGGTGCTCCAGGCCACCGCCGCCGCGACGATGACCGCAATGCCCTTGCGATGCTGCGCGACAGCGTCGGTCATGTCGTGCGCCCCTACGCGGAAGCCGCGCGCGACGCCTCGTCGTGCAGGCCATAGACCCGCTCGGCCTTGGAAAATCCTGCGATCGGAAACTCGCCGAGGTCGCTCCAGCCGCCGTCGCAAATGCCGGCGAAACGCTCCGAGGCCACCACCGTGCGGCCGAGCCGGCCGGCGATCTTCTCCAGCCGCGCGGCGAGATTGACCGCGGGCCCGATGCAGGTGAAGTCGAGCCGGTTGCCGCCGCCGATATTGCCGTAGAGCACGCGGCCGAGATGCAGCGCGACGCCGAACCGAAATCGCTCGACATCATCGCCATTGGGAAATTGCAGCGCCGCGACCCCGGCGCGGGATTCCCGCGCAGCCTCCAGCACCCGCGAGCAGACCTGCACCTCGTCGCCGACATACTCGTCGACCGGAAACACCGCGAGCAGGCCGTCGCCCATGAATTTCAGCACCTCGCCGCCATGGTCGCGGATCGCCGACACCTGGCAATCGAAATACAGGTTGAGGATCTCGACCACCGTCTCGGACGGCAGCCGGTCCGACAGCGCGGTGAAGCCGCGCAGGTCGGACAGCCAGATCGCCGCATCCATCGTATCGGCGCTGCCGCGCCGGATCTGGCCGCCCATGATGCGCTCGCCGGCGCGGTTGCCGACATAGGTGTCGAGCAGCAACGTCGCGGTACGGCGCAAGGTGACGATCTCGATATAACGCGCCAGCGGCACCGTGATCGACCGGATCGCGTCCAACTGCTCCTCGGTGAAGCCGCCGGGCCGCTTGGTGGTCCAGCTCGAGGCATTGACGAAGCCGTCGGTATAGACCAGTGGCACGGCGATGTAGTCGGTGACGCCTTCCGCCTGCAGGTCGACAACGATCGGAAAGCGCGTGCTCGCCGGATCGTCCGACCGCGCTCGTACCTCACGCCCTTGCCGGAACACGATCGACAGCGGGCTGACGGCGAACTCCGGCGACTCCATGATATTGTGATCGACCGTGCCGGTCTCAACTTCGGCACCCGGCTTCCAGAAGAAGTGGCGGCCATAGATTTCGGGATGCAGCGTGCGGACGAAGACGCCGACCCGCCACAGCGGCAGCCCGGCCCGCACCAGCCGCTCGCAGCATTCCGCCATCATCTGCGGCGGGGTCGGGGCGGACCGCGCGCCGTCGACCATCCATGCGATGATGTCCCGCAACTCCGACGCGTTCATGGCAGTCCCTTACCGCGAGCACCCGATCTGACGACCAGTATATAGGGATCAGCGCCCGATCTGCCCGCGATCGCGCAGAAAATGATCGGCCAGCACGCAGGCCATCATCGCCTCGCCGACCGGCACCGCGCGGATGCCGACGCAGGGGTCGTGGCGGCCCTTGGTCAGGATGTCGGTGTCGGCGCCCTTGCGATCGACGGTCTGGCGCGGGGTCAGGATCGACGAGGTCGGCTTGACCGCGAAGCGCACCACCACCGGCTGGCCGGTCGAGATGCCGCCGAGGATGCCGCCGGCATGGTTGGAGAGGAAGCGCGTGCCGTTGTTGCCGGTACGCATCTCGTCGGCGTTCTGTTCGCCCGACAGCTCGGCGGCGCCGAAGCCGGCACCGATCTCGACGCCCTTCACCGCATTGATGCTCATCATCGCCGACGCCAGCTCGCTGTCGAGCTTGGCGTAGATCGGCGCGCCGAGCCCCGGCGGCACGCCTTCGGCCGTGACCTCGATCACCGCGCCGATCGAGGAGCCGCTCTTCCTGATGCCGTCGAGATAGCTTTCGAAGAACGCCGCCTTGTCCTTGTCGGGGCAGAAGAACGGATTGTTGGCGATCTCGTCCCAGTCCCATTTGTCGCGGTCGATCTTGTGCGGACCCATCTGCACCAGCGCGCCGCGCACCTTCACCTCGGGCAGGATCTTGCGCGCCACCGCGCCGGCCGCGACGCGGGTTGCGGTCTCGCGCGCCGAGGACCGGCCGCCGCCGCGATAGTCGCGGAGGCCGTATTTCGCCTCATAGGTGAAGTCGGCATGGCCGGGGCGAAACTTGTCCTTGATCTCAGAATAGTCCTTCGAGCGCTGGTCGGTGTTCTCGATCAGAAGCGCGATCGGCGTGCCGGTCGTCACCTGCACACCCGTCTCGGGATGCGCCATCACACCGGACAGGATTTTGACCGCATCCGGCTCCTGGCGCTGGGTGGTGAAGCGCGACTGGCCGGGCCGGCGGCGGTCGAGGTCGCGCTGGATCTCCTCCGCAGTGAGCGGGATCAGCGGCGGGCAGCCATCGATCACGCAGCCGATCGCGACCCCGTGGCTCTCGCCAAAGGTCGTGACACGGAACATATGGCCGAAGGTGTTGAAGGACATGCCGTGTGGTAACGCGCGGGGTCGGCAGCGTCAAACAGCTTCGTCACGCCCGGCCATGACGAGGGTGAGAGTCGCGCGCCCTTAATTATATTTCCGCAAGCTACCCTCGCCGAACACGTACACCGCACCCTGCTCGATATAGAGGTCCGCGGCGCTCGCTGGCGTCTCGTGGCCGAGCGCGACCATCAGCGCGCGCGTCGTGCCACCGTGAGCGACCGCGACGATGTCCGAGGTCAGCGAGCGGTACCAGTCGGTCATCCGCGCCTGCACCTCGACATAGCTCTCGCCGCCGGACGGCGCTACCGTCCATTTGTCGGCCTGGCGGCGGGCGTAGAGCGCGGGATCGGCGGCCTGCGCCTCGGCCAAGGTCGAACCTTCCCAGACACCGTAGCCGATCTCGCGCAGCCGGCGGTCGAGCGCATAGTCGCCCGGCGAAAGGCCGAGCTCGGCGCGCACCAGCTCCATGGTCGCACGCGCCCGGATCAGCGGGCTCGCGACGAAGGGCAGCGTCGTCTTGTCGCGGCCGTCGCGCGCCAAGAGATCGCCGAGCACGCGTCCGGCATGCGCGGCCTGCCGGCGTCCGAGTTCGTTCAGGGCGATGTCCCGCGTGCCCTGCAGCCGGCCTTCGGCATTCCACGCGGTCTCGCCGTGGCGGATGAAGTAGATTGTCGGCGATGGCATTGCGTGACGACTTGTTGTTAGCTCGGCGAGATGTCGGGCCCTCGGCCGCGCAGGTGGTAACCGGAATCGGCATGCCCGGTACAGCCCAAATTGACGCCGCACGACAGCGCCCTTGCGCAAATCGGCGCGAGCAGGAATAGCCGCGCCGTTGGGGTGTTATGTTGAGCAAGGCGGCTCGCCGCCGAGACCATCGAAGACTTGGTATACATGACCGCGTTTCGCCAAAGTGTCGAAGCCATGATTCCCGCGCTGCGCCGCTATGCGCGGGCGCTGGCGCGCGACAGCGATATCGCCGACGACCTGGTGCAGGATACGCTGGTGCGCGCGCTGCGCTCGGAGCGGCTGTTTCTCGGCGGCGATATCCGGAGCTGGCTCTACACGATCCTGACCAATCTGAACAAGAATCGCCGGCGCTCGCTGGCGCGGCGGCCGCCGCTGCTGCCGCTGCTCGACAACAATGCCGACGCCAGTGGCACCGAGGCCGAGGGACGCGACATCGCACGCGCGCTGTCGACGCTGGTCGAGGAGCAGCGCTCGGTCCTGCTGCTGGTGATGCTGGAGGGCATGAGCTACCGCGAGGTGGCCGACATCCAGGGCGTGCCGATCGGCACCGTGATGTCGCGCCTCGCCCGTGCCCGCGCCCATGTCAGGGCGTCGCTGGAGGGCGAGCGCCCGGCGCTCAGGCGGGTGAAATGATTGGCGTGCGCAACGACAGGCTGATGCCTGAACGATTTCCAAACGAAATTTGACAGAGACGACTGCGATGACCGAACCGAAAATTCCCGTTACCGAAGACGAGCTGCACGCCTTCGTCGACAACGAGCTGCCGGCCGAACGCCGCGGCGATGTCGAGGCATGGCTCGCGACGCATCCCGACGATAACGCCCGCGTGCAATCGTGGCGCGCGATGGCCGAGGCGCTGCATGCGCGCTACGATGGCGTGCTCGACGAAGCGGTGCCGAAGCGGCTCGAGCTCGAACGGCTGGTGCGCCAGCCGCGGCGCTGGATCTACGGCGCGGTGGCGGCGACGCTGCTCGCCTTCGTCGCCGGCGGCGGCGCCGGCTGGGTCGCGCGCGGCGCGGCGGCCACGCCCTCGACCTTCCAGAGCTTCACGCTCGATGCGCTCGATGCGCACCGGCTCTACGTCGTCGAGGTCCGCCATCCCGTCGAGGTGCCCGGCAACGAGCGCGACCATTTGCAGCAATGGCTGACCAAGCGCTGCGGCTGGGACGTCCGCGCGCCCGAGCTCGCCGGGCTGAAGCTGGTGGGCGGCAGGCTATTGCCCGGACCGAGCGGGCCGGCCTCATTCCTGATGTATGAAAGCACGTCCGGCGAGCGCTTCACGGTGTACACCGCGAAGGCCAAGACCGAAGCAACCCAGATGCGCTACGCCGCCGAGGGCGGCGACGGTGCGCTGTTCTGGGCCGATCGCGGCGTCGCCTATGTCGTCTCGGGCGGCAGCGACCGCAGCCGGCTGACCCAGGTGGCGCGGGCGGTCTACGACCAGATGGAGAAGGCTGGGGGATGATGACGCCCGTAATTCTACGGGAGTTTTGCGGCGCACCGACGGTGAGTGAATCCAGCCTCACTCAGCGTCCCAATTCGGACATCGAAAATTTCGAATCGCGTCATTAGCGCGTCTCATTATCGCACCGGATGATCACGCGAAGATGATGCGCGTTCGATCCGCCGATCGGCGCACGCGGCCTCGATTGGGGTTTGGTACCGCGCTGGTCCCCCTCTCGAGGCCGCACTCCTTTTCCGCCACCCGTCCCGCCCGCACGCCGCGGACTGGCAGGTCGCAGGTGACGCCTTTGAACGCGCTCCGCATGCCTGTTGTCTACCCCGATAGAGTCCGGGGTAGCCAGTTTCGCATCTGACGCGCGTTACCGGCGATCAGCCCAGATCGCCGCGCGGATTGTAGGGGTGCTTGTCCCGCCACGTCTGCATCAATGCCTCAAGCTCGGCATCGTTCCCGTCGGGAAGGATGATGCGGGTGATGACGTAGAGATCGCCGGAGACGCCCGCCTTCGAGAGGCCCTTGCCCTTGAGGCGGAACGTGCGTCCGCTCGAGGTATTCTTCGGGATCGACAATTCGACCGCGCTGCCAAGCGTCGGCACGCGGACCTTGCCGCCGAGCACTGCTTCGTAAAGCGTGATGGGCAGATCGACCCTGAGATCGTTGCCGTCGACCTTGAAGAACGGATGCGGCGCGATCGAGATCGTGATCAGGAGATCGCCGGGCGGATGACCTTGCGCGGTCTCGCCCTGCCCCTTCAGCCTGATCTGCTGGCCGGAGGTGACGCCTGCGGGAATCTTGACGTTGAGCTCGCGCCCGGTCGGGAGCCGCACCCGCTTCTCGCCGCCATTGACGGATTCCTCGAGCGACACCGTCATCGCGACCGACAGATCGAGGTCGAGCCCGACCCCGCCGCCGTCGAATTCGAACGGGCTGCTGCGCCCGGCGCGGCCGCCACCGCGGGTGGCGCCACCGAACATGTTGTTGAGGATATCCTCGAAACTGCCGCCTCCGGCCGCGCCGCCGCCGGGACCGCCGCGGAAGCTGTACTCGAAACCACCAGGGCCGGCACGGCCTCCGGCGCCGCCGCCGGGGAAACCCTGGAAACGCGGCTTACCCTCGGCGTCGATTTCGCCGCGGTCGAACTGCTTGCGCTTGTCCTCATCGCCGACGATCTCGTTGGCGGTGTTGAGCTCGGCAAAGCGGGCCGCGGCCTTCGGGTCGTTCTTATTGCTGTCGGGGTGGTGCTTCTTGGCGAGCTTGCGATAGGCGCTCTTGATCGCCGCGGCGCTGGCGCTCCGCGGCACCCCCAAGACCTCATAGGGGTCGCGCATCCGTCACGTCTCCTTCACGGGAAAATCAGATCTGAGTTGGGAACCCGTCTGGGCCCACTTTATCTTGATGTGGGGGCTCAGTGGCATTTTTGCAACTGGTCATGGGCCCGGAATGCTCATCTGCGAGAGCGCAGCGAGCCGGACGCTTCACGACTTTCTCCACGGCTTCAAACTATTGATGACCCACCGCCCCTGTCCAGACTTGCAGGCGGCGCCCTGCAGCCAGCTCTCGGTGGCGCCATTGACGTAGCTCGCGAGGAAATCCCGGCAGGTCCGGCCGTCCTCGCCCGAATAGGCCTGGGCCAGCGGCGTCACCGAGCCGCGTGCGCCGGTCTCGGGATTCTCCCAGGGCTGGCTGGCATCCTTGTCGCCCTTGGTCAGCACGTCGGAGGCGGCATTGCGGGTGAAGGCGAGATCGCTCTCGGTCGGCGCCGCAGCACTGACCAATGTCGGACTGATCGAGCCCGTCACATCCCTGTCGTCCATCTTGGCGAAGGCATCGACGCGCGACACGCTGCAGCCGCTTAAGCCGACGCCGATCAGAATCAATGTAAGCACCGCGCCCGTGGGGCGGATGGCCGATAGGCCAACGCCTTCCCATGCCCTATATAGGGCTGAGAGCGCGTGTTCTGACGCGGGCGGACGCAAATCGGGACCTCAGACATGACCGACACGACCTCCATCAAACACCCGGCACCGTTAACATCGGGTGATTTTACCGCGGCGGAGGAGCCGTTCGCCCTGTTCGCGGAATGGTTTGCGGAAGCCGCCAAGTCGGAGCCGAACGATCCGAACGCGATGGCGCTCGCGACCGTCGATACCGACGGCCTGCCCGACGTGCGCATGGTGCTGATGAAGGGTTTTGATGCCGACGGCTTCGTGTTCTACAGCCACATCGCCAGCGCCAAAGGCCGCGAGCTCGCCGCAAATCCTAAGGCGGCTTTACTGTTCCACTGGAAATCGCTGCGCCGCCAAGTGCGCATCCGCGGCCCGGTGACCCCTGTCACCGATGCCGAGGCGGATGCCTATTTCGCGACGCGGCCGAAGCAGGCGCAGATCGGCGCTTGGGCCAGCAAGCAGTCGCAGCCGCTGGAGAGCCGCTTCGCCTTTGAGCAGGCGATCGCCAAGGTCGGCGCCAGATACGTCATCGGCGAAGTGCCGCGGCCGACCGGCTGGAGCGGCTGGCGCATCACGCCGCAGCGCTTCGAATTCTGGCACGATCGCCCGTTCCGGCTGCACGACCGCATCGAATTCCGCCGCGACGACGCCGGGCAGGCGTGGTCGAAACTGCGGCTCTATCCGTGAAACCAAGTACCGTCATGGCCGGGCTTGCCCCGGCCATCCACGTCTTGATCCGCAACATCTGCAGACGTGGATGACGACAACGAAAGAAACCGTCGATGTCACGCCCATCCAACGCGCCGCGCCGCACACTGCTCCTGACCGGCGCCAGCCGCGGCATCGGCCACGCCACCGCGATCCGGTTCTCGTCCGCCGGCTGGCGGGTCATCACCTTGTCGCGGCATGCCTTTCCGGAAGTCTGCCCATGGGGTGCCGGCCCGGAAGACCATATCGAGGTCGACCTCGGCAGCCATGACGACACCGTGCGCGCAATCTCCGAGATCCGCAGACGGCTCGACAATGACGAGCTGCACGCGCTGGTCAACAATGCCGCAATCTCGCCGAAGGCACCGGGCGGCGGACGGCTCGGTACCATGGACACCGATATCGAGACCTGGACCCATGTCTTCCACGTCAACTTCTTCGCGCCGGTCATGATCGCGCGCGGCCTGATCGAGGAGCTGAAGCACGCCAAGGGCGCCGTGGTGAACGTCACCTCGATCGCGGGCTCGCGCGTCCACCCGTTCGCGGGCGCGGCCTATGCGACCTCGAAGGCTGCACTTGCTGCGCTGACACGGGAAATGGCCTCCGACTTCGGCCGCGTCGGTGTCCGCGTCAATTCGATCGCGCCCGGCGAGATCGACACCGCGATCCTGTCGCCCGGCACCGAGAAGATCGTCGACCAGCAGATCCCGATGCATCGTCTCGGCACACCGGACGAGGTCGCCAAGATCATTTACGTTCTCTGTACGGAAACCAGCTCTTACGTGAACGGTGCGGAAATCCACATTAACGGTGGTCAGCACGTCTGAGCATGATCCGAAAAATGGGACTGGTTTTCCCTCGCGACAAACGCGAAGCGTTTGCGCGGAGATCATGCTCAAGAAAAAGAGCTGAGCAGGTAGGCTGGTCGCTTTTTGGGGGGAGAGAGGTGCCGGCCGCCGCCGCGGCCGCAGTTTCAAGGATTGCTTCGATTGCAGGGCGCAGCGAGGCAACCAGGCTTCTGCCTTCAGTCCGCGTAGAAACGGCGCGGCTTCTTCTCGATCGGCTGCAGCGCGAGCGTGTTCAGCGCGCTGGAGCACTCGTCTTCGTTCTCGCCATCAAGCATCGTAGCGCCACAGTAACGGCAAAGCTTCGGCGAGATCGCCTGCACCTTGCCCAAAGCGCGATCCTGTTGATAGCGCGCAAAGTCGATGACGTTACGCCGTGGCGTTATGATTTTCGCAACCATTGCAGTCCTCCGGCTTTCGAGGCGAGCGTTATCGCAGACAAGTTTCGCCCAAACGTTCAGCGCAACGCTCAAATTTTAGGGGAGGAAATGAGGCAGCCTGCCCGAATCCCAAAATGCGACGCGCAGCCAAAACACAGGGGCTACAGCCACTTCTTCCACTTGAATATCCAGTACGGCACGATCGCCGCAGCCAGCATCATGACCAGCGCGAGCGGATAGCCGTGCGCCCATTCCAGTTCCGGCATCACCTTGAAGTTCATGCCGTAGATCGAGGCGATCAGCGTCGGCGGCATCAGGACCACGGCCATCACCGAGAACAGCTTGATGATGTTGTTCTGTTCCAGATTGACCACGCCGAGCATGGCGTCGAGCACGAAAGTGATCTTGCTGGACAGATAGGAGGCGTGGTCGGTCAGTGAGGCGACGTCACGCTGCATGGTCTTGAGCTGTTCGCGCATGTCCTTCGACCATTTCACGCCCTCGACCACCGCGGACAGGAAGGTGACGAGGCGGCCGATCGAGACCAGGCTTTCGCGCACCTTCGACGTCAGGTCGCCCTTGCGGCCGATCGCGATCAGGATCTGCGAATAACGCTTGGCGTTGCCATGACGTTCGCTCTCCGGCTCGAAAATGTCGTGCGAGACCTGGTCGATGTCGGCGCCGCAGCGTTCCAGGATGTCGGCGCAGCGGTCGATCACTGCATCGAGCAGCTCCATCAGCACCTGCTCGCCGGTGATGCCGGGCGTACAGGAACGCGCCAGCTTGTTCTCGACCAGCGCGAACGGCTTCGGCAGGTCGTAGCGCACCGTCACCAGGCGGTGGCCGGTGAGGATGAAGGTGACGGCGGTGGTGCGCGGCATGTCCGTGTCGGACTGGCACATCAGTGTCGCCGTCATGTAGCGGGCGCTGTTCTCGATATAGAGCCGGCTGGAGATCTCGATCTCCTGCATGTCTTCCCGGGTCGGGACCGCGATGCCGGCGAGTTTCTCGACCGCCCGGTCTTCCTCCACGGTGGGGTTGACCAAGTCGATCCAGACCGCGGTCTCGGGCAGCGCCGCCAGGTCGGTGCCGGCGGTCTTCTTGAGGGACAGATCGGAGGGGACGAACACCGACAGCATAGAGAACTCCACGAAACAGGCAGGCGGGATCGCAAGGGGGCCTTACAAGAGACTTGGGTGGACTTAACGCGATTCTGGCTGGCACTGCATGACCGGCGCATTAACCGGGCGTCCACGTTTATGGCGCCCGGGTGGCGGTGAGATGGCACCCGCTGGGCACCTGTTCGGCGACCGTTGCCTGTTTGCACAAAAATCGGCCGGGCGCCAGCAGGGCTGCGGCAAAAAAGCCACAGGCAGCGTCCCGCGATGCGGGAAAGGCATCTAAACGCTGGGAAGAACGGCAGGTTTCGGCAATAATGCCATTAATGGAATCGTGGCGTTTGGGGCGCAATCTTGGCGCTTTGAGACGCAGATTTTCGATTGGACCGTAATCATGTCGTCGTTCAAGTTTACCTTCGGAATCCTGGCCGCGGGCCTGATGTTGTCGGGCTGCATGCAGGCCACGACCTACGAAGCCACCAACACTACGAACTTCAAGCCGCACGACAAGGAACTGCTCGCCAAAGCCAGCTTCACCCAGACGCCGGTCGCCGAGCCGTTCCGCCGTGCCATCGTCGAATATCACCGCAAGGAACTCCCCGGTTCGATCGTGGTCGATTCCGACAACCATTACCTCTACTACGTGCTGAACGACGGCAAGGCGATCCGCTACGGCATCACCGTCGGCGAAGAGGCGATGGCTTGGTCCGGTATCGCCAAGGTCGGCAGCATGACCGAATGGCCGGCCTGGCACCCGACCCCCGGCGAAATCTCCCGTCTCGGCGTGCCGACCTTTGTCGCACCGGGTCCGGATAATCCGATGGGCTCGCGCGCGATGTATCTCTACGCGAACGGCAAGGACACGCTGTTCCGCATCCATGGCACCAACCAGCCGGAATATATCGGCGCGTCGATCTCCTCGGGCTGCATCCGCATGACCAACGTGGATGCCATCGACCTCTACAGCCGGGTCAAG
Organism: Bradyrhizobium genosp. L; assembly: GCF_015624485.1. Lineage (NCBI taxonomy): Bacteria > Pseudomonadati > Pseudomonadota > Alphaproteobacteria > Hyphomicrobiales > Nitrobacteraceae > Bradyrhizobium > Bradyrhizobium genosp. L. The sequence goes on along the minus strand of NZ_CP061378.1, from coordinate 2,022,616 downwards.
ATCGGCACCATCGTCGTGGTGCTCGAGCCGAAGCACGGCGACTCCCCGTTCAATTCGCAAATGGCGCTGCAGGGCGGCGGTGGCGGCAACACGGGCGTCGGCGCGACCACCTACTGATACGCGCGATCGTCGCTGAATATCAAAGGCGCCGGCTTTGCCGGCGCTTTTTTGTTGGCTGCGGCTTTGGCTCGCTCGCGGGCTGCGGTGCCGCGCCCTCGTCGTCCTTGGCAGCATCGGGCTTGCCGCTGTCCTTGCCAGCGTCGGATTTGGCGGCCACCTCGCGCGGCGGCGCTTCCTCGGGGCGCTCGGCCGGCAACAGCGGCGCTGTCTGGGGCAGCGGATCGTACACGTTCCACTGGCAGATCCGGTAGTTGTTGCGACGCTCCATCAGGTCAAGATGGATGTGGTCCTCGTGGTACCAATCCGAGCCAGGGCCGAGCACGGTCGAAAAGCGCGCGCAGACCGAATGCAGCACGGTCTCGCGCAACTCGCGCGGCACGCTGCGATCGGTCAGCGCGATCGACTTGCCGTTGGCGAGCGTGAAGGCGCGCACGTCGAGCGCATTGGCGCGGCCGTGTTCGGAGAGCTGCGCGCCGGCGACGCGGTTGCGGCCACGGCACTCGAACGAGTCGAAATTGTCGAGCACGCTGATCGGGCTGCCGAGGCCCTGCGTGAGCGGGGCGATATCGGAGCGGACCCAGTCGGCGATCGCGCTCGCCATCTTGCAGCGGAGCGTCGCGGCCGGCTTCACCGTGACCCTGCGCTTGTCCGGCAGCACGATCGCCTCCAGCCGCACCAGATCCTCGCCGCCGCAGCCACCCGGGCCGTGGATGTCGGGGATGCTCGGCGCGATCGCGATCTCCTCGGTCAGCGCCTGCCGGCAGGCCGAGGGCTGTGGCGCGGCGGGCTCGGCCGGTTTTGCCGTCTCCACCGGCTTTGCGGTCTCGACAGGCTTGGCGGCCTCCGCAGGTTGGGCCGGCTTGGCGGGAGGCTGCGTCGTGGCTGCGGGCTGCTCCGGCTCGTCGGCTTCGGCCGGGCGCGGCCTCGGCAGCGGCACCGCGACGCGGAGGGCAGCTGCGCGCGGACGGTGCGGCCTAGTGCCGAACAAATCATCCCACGGGAACACCGGCGGACGCCGCGCCTCGGCTGGGGTGGCTTGCATGCCAAGCCAAAGCACCGCCATGGCAGCGGTAACCATTGCCGCGCGGCCGCGGCCAAACGCGCCACCAGACCATTTTCGGCTTGCTTTCTCCGCGCTACAGTTCATGTCAATTCCATGATTTCACCGCCGGCCGCCCAAGATGCCGGTGGATCATGCGTGAGGATCGAGGAGGGATTTGCGTATGCTTGGCTTGATGCAGGACTGGCCGTTGTTGTGTCACAAGATTATCGAGCACGCCGCGAAATATCACGGCACGCAGGAGGTCGTGACGCGGTCGGTCGAAGGCCCGATTCATCGCACCAACTACGCCGAAATCCATGCCCGTGCACTGAAGGTTTCGCAAAGCCTGGAGCGCGACGGCATCAAGCTCGGCGACCGCGTCGCCACGATCGCCTGGAACACCTGGCGCCACCTCGAGGTCTGGTACGGCGTGATGGGCATCGGCGCGATCTGCCACACCGTCAATCCGCGGCTGTTCCCGGAGCAGATCGCCTGGATCGTCAACCACGCCCAGGACCGCATCGTCATCACCGACCTCACCTTCGTTCCGGTGCTGGAGAAGATCGCCGACCAGCTGCCGAGCGTCGAGCGCTACATCGTGCTGACCGACAAGGCGCATATGCCGCAGACCACGCTGAAGAACGCGGTCGCCTATGAAGACTGGATCGCAGCCTCCGACGGCAAGTTCAAGTGGAAGACCTTCGACGAGAACACCGCGGCGGCGATGTGCTACACCTCCGGCACGACGGGCGATCCCAAGGGTGTGCTGTATTCGCACCGGTCCAACGTGTTGCACGCGTTGATGGCCAATTCGAAGGACGCACTCGGCACCTCCGCCGCGGATACAATGCTCCCGGTGGTCCCCTTGTTCCATGCCAACAGCTGGGGCATCGCCTTCTCCGCGCCCTCGATGGGCACCAAGCTCGTGATGCCCGGCCCGAAGCTCGACGGCGCCTCGGTCTATGAGCTACTCTCGACCGAGAAGGTCACGCATACCGCCGGCGTGCCGACGGTGTGGCTGATGCTGCTGCAATACATGGCTGCCAACAATCTCAAGCTGCCGCACCTGCAGATGGTGATCTGCGGCGGCTCGGCGATGCCGCGCTCGATGATCAAGAACTTCCTCGATATGGGCAGCCAGGTCCGTCACGCCTGGGGCATGACCGAGATGAGCCCGCTCGGCACCCTGGCCACGCTGAAGCCGCCGTTCACCGAACGTCACGGCGAGGAGCGGCTCGACATCCTGCAGACCCAGGGCTACCCGCCCTACGGCGTCGAGATGAAGATCACCGACGATGCCGGCAAGGAGCTGCCGTGGGACGGCAAGACCTTTGGCCGCCTCAAGGTCTCCGGTCCGGCGATCGCCAAAGCCTATTTCCGGGTCGATGCCAACATTCTCGACGAAGAAGGCTATTTCGACACCGGCGACGTCTCCACGATGGACGAGCACGGCTACATGCGGATCACCGACCGCTCCAAGGACGTGATCAAGTCCGGCGGCGAGTGGATCTCCTCGATCGATCTGGAAAACCTCGCGGTCGGCCATCCCGCCGTCGCGGAAGCCGCCGTGATCGGCATCCATCACCCGAAATGGGACGAGCGGCCGCTGTTGATCGTGCAGCTCAAGCAGGGCCAGAGCGCCACGCGCGAGGACATCCTGAAATACATGGATGGCAAGATCGCGAAATGGTGGATGCCCGACGACGTCGCCTTCGTCGACGGCATTCCGCACACCGCGACCGGCAAGATCCTGAAGACCGCACTGCGCGACCAGTTCAAGGACTACACGCTGCCGACCGCCGCGGCGTGATCTGGGTTATTCGTCATGCCCGGGCTTGACCCGGGCATCCACGACTTGTTCGTGCCGATGAAACGTGGACGGCCGGGTCAAGCCCGGCCATGACGAGTTGGGTGCCCCCAAATCCCTTGAAATCGCCGCAGGTCCGTGGTCTCACACGGCCTTTGGAGCCGGTGCGCCCGGCGGAACAGCAACCGGCAGATTTCTCGCGATGGCCCGCAGGTTTTCCGCTCCCTACCAGCAGGAGCCCGTGTCCGGTTTCGCCACCTGGTCGCGCAACCTCGCCATCTTCTCCGTCGTCGCGGTGCTGATCTCGATCCTGATCGTCCGCTTCGGGTTCCTGGAAGTGAAGCCGGCGCTGGCGACGTTCTTCGGCGCGCTCGGCTGTGCTGCGCTGTCGATCCTGATCGGGCTCGGCGCCTTTGCCGCGATCTGGCAGAACGGCACCCGCGGCATGGGCCGGATCCTGCTCGCCTTCCTGATCGATGCCGCCGTGCTCGCCTATCCGGGCTACCTGGCCTATCAGTACAAGAAGCTGCCGCGGCTCTACGACATCACAACCGACCCGATCGACCCGCCGCGCTTCGAGGCGCTGGGGCGGCTGCGCACCGGCGAAGGCACCAATCCCGCCGCCTACGCCGGCCTCGCTTCGGCCGAGCGGCAACGCACCGCCTACCCTGACATCGAGACCGTCGAACTCGAGGTCCCCGCCGATCGCGCCTATGAGATGTCGCTGCGGCTGGTCAACCGCCGCAAATGGCTGGTGATCGACGCACGTGCGCCGCAGCCCCCGCGCAACATCGGCCGCATCGAGGCGGTGGCGCGCACGCCGATCATGGGTTTGCGCGAGGACGTCTCGATCCGGGTCACGCCCGATGACGAGGATTCGCGCGTCGACATCCGCTCGGCCTCGCGCTATTTCGACACCGATCTCGGCAGCAATGCCACGCGGGTGAGGAAGATGATCGAGGACCTCAACACCGCCGCGGAGAACGACAATTCCAAGCCGGTGAAGAAGGCAGCGCCGCCGGTTGCGCCGAAGGCACCCGCGAAGACGGTGAAGAAATAGCCCTCACCTCGTCATTCCGGGTAGCGCGAACCCGGAATGACGAGCTAGGCCATCCGATACGTCCCGCCGATCACGGGATCGCCGTCGGTCGCGACGATGCCGCGCGCGACCAGGTCCTCCAGATGCGCCAGCACGGAATAGCCGGCAGCGGTAGCGAGCCGAGGGTCGAGCCCGATATAGATCGCGCGCACCATGGTCGGGATGTCTGCCTCGCCCTTCGCCAGGCGATGCAGGATCGAGGCCTCGCGCGCACGGCGGTGGCGGGCAAGGAAGCGGACATAACGCGGGCCTTCCGGAATCTCCGGACCGTGGCCCGAGAGATAGAGCTGCTCACCCCGCTGCTCCAGCCGCTCCAGCGAAGCCATGTAGTCGATCATCGAGCCGTCGGGCGGTGCCACGATGGTGGTGGACCAGCCCATCACATGGTCGCCGACGAAATTGATGCTGCGTTCGGGCCAGGCAAACGCCAGATGATTGGCGGTGTGGCCGGGGGTCGCCACCGCCTCCAGCACGAAATCAGCGCCTTCGATGACGTCGCCGTTCTTGACCACGACATCGGGCTTGAAATCGCGGTCGGCACCCGACTCGGGATTGTGCTTCTCGCTCTCGAAGCGCGGCCGCGAGGCGCGGTGCGGGCCCTCGGCATAAACAGGCGCGCCGGTCGCAGCCTTGATCCGCGGCGTGTTCGGCGAATGGTCGCGATGGGTATGGGTGACCAGGATGTGCGTGACGGTCTCGCCCTTCACGGCATCGAGCAACGCCTTCGCGTGCGCCTCGTCATCCGGACCGGGATCGATGATCGCGACCTTGCCCTTGCCCACGATATAGCTGACCGTGCCGGTAAAGGTGAACGGGCTCGGATTGTTGCAGAGCACGCGGCGAACGCCGGGGCGGACCTCTTCGACCACGCCGGGCTTGAGTGGGAAATCGCGGTTGAACGGGATGTCGTCGTTGTCGGCCATGGGGACTCCCTAGCGTCATTCCGGGGCAGCCCGACAGGGCTGAACCCGGAATCTCGAAGTGAGGGAAATGAATACGGCGCGAGATTCCGGGTTCGCACCAATGGGCGCGCCCCGGAATGACGAGCAAAGATCTTACGAAAACGCCTGGATGCCGGTGATCGCGCGGCCCAGGATCAGGGCGTGAACGTCGTGGGTGCCCTCATAGGTGTTCACCGTCTCGAGGTTCGCGGCGTGGCGCATCACGTGATACTCGATCTGGATGCCGTTGCCGCCATGCATGTCGCGCGCCATCCGGGCGATGTCGAGCGCCTTGCCGCAATTGTTGCGCTTGACGATCGAGATCATCTCCGGCGCCATCTTGCCCTCGTCCATCAGGCGGCCGACGCGGAGCGAGGCTTGGAGGCCGAGCGCGATCTCGGTCTCCATGTCGGCAAGCTTCTTCTGCACCAATTGGGTGGCGGCGAGCGGACGGCCGAACTGCTTGCGATCGAGCGTGTATTGCCGCGCGCGGTGCATGCAGTCCTCGGCGGCGCCCATCGCGCCCCAAGAGATGCCGTAGCGGGCGCGGTTGAGGCAGCCGAACGGGCCCTTCAGGCCGGAAACGTTGGGCAGCAGCGCGCTTTCCGGCACCACGACATTGTCCATAACGATTTCGCCGGTGATCGAGGCGCGCAGCGAGAGCTTGCCTCCGACCTTCGGCGCCGACAGGCCCTTCATGCCCTTTTCCAGGATGAAGCCGCGGATCTGGTTGTCGTGGGCGGCCGACTTGGCCCAGACCACGAAGACGTCGGCGATCGGCGCGTTCGAGATCCACATCTTGGCGCCGTTGAGCTTGTAGCCATCGGCGACCTTCTCGGCGCGGGTCTTCATGCCGCCGGGATCGGAACCGGCGTCCGGCTCGGTCAGGCCGAAGCAGCCGACCCACTCGCCCGTCGCGAGCTTCGGCAGATACTTCTTGCGCTGGCTCTCGTCGCCATAGGCGTAGATCGGATACATCACCAGCGAGGTCTGCACCGAATTCATCGAGCGATAGCCGCTATCGACGCGCTCGATCTCGCGCGCCACCAGGCCGTAGGCGACGTAGCTCGCGCTCGCGCAGCCATAGTCCTCGGGCAGGGTGACGCCGATCAGGCCGAGCTCGCCCATCTCGTTGAAGATCTCGCGGTCGGTCTTCTCTTCCAGATAGGCCTTGGTGACCCGCGGCAGCAGCTTGTCCTGCGCATAGGCCCGCGCGGTGTCGCGGATCAGGCGCTCGTCCTCGGTCAGCTGGTCGTCGAGCAGGAACGGATCATCCCACTGGAAGCTGGCTGCAGCCGGCTTGTCCTTGGCCTTGGGGCTCACGCTCATGAAACTTCCTTTCGCATCGTCCATCAAAAATTGGCGGATAAACTAGAGCGCTATGCTGCAAAGCGCAATTGGTGATCACGCTCACCGGCGTTCCGGAATGACCGTCGCTAGCTATCGAGCTTTTCGTTCGACACGATCTCGATGCCGAAACCGGACAGACCCTTGTAGTCGTGCACTGACGAGGTGAGATGCCGGATCGAGGTGACGCCGAGATCGCGCAGGATCTGCGCGCCGACGCCGACCTCGCGCCACTGCTTGTTGCGATCGGCCTCTGCCGATTTCGTCTCGCCGACGGGCTGGACCGGAACACCGGCCGCGCCATCGCGCAGATAAACCAGGACGCCGCGGCCCGCGCTCTTGAAGTGGCGCAGCACGGCTTCCATCCGCGCCGGACCGGTGAACAGGTCCTTCACGATGTTGGGCTTGTGCAGCCGCGTCAGCACGTCGCGGCCGTCGCCGATGCCGTTATAGACGAAGGCAGCGTGCATGATCTCGTCGAAGGGCGAGCGATAGGCATAGCCCTGCAGCGGGCCGATCGGGCTTTCGGTGGTGAAGGTCGCGACCCGCTCGATCAGCTTTTCGCGCGCCTGACGGTAGGCGATCATGTCCGCTATCGTGACATGCTTCAGCTTGTGGGCGACGGCAAATTTCGCGACCTGCTCACCCTTCATCACGGTTCCGTCGTCGTTCATCAACTCGGAGATGACGCCGACCGGCGGCAGGCCGGTGAGCTTGCACAGATCGACCGCGGCCTCGGTATGGCCGGAGCGCAGCAGCACGCCGCCGTCGCGGGCGATCAGCGGGAAGATGTGGCCCGGGCGCGCGAAGTCGTTGGCGCCGGCATTGGGATTGGCGAGCGCGCGGCAGCAGGAGGCGCGTTCCTCGGCCGAAATCCCGGTGCCACCGTCGGGCTTGTAGTCGATCGAGACGGTGAACGCCGTGGTGTGGTTGGACTCGTTGTGCGCCACCATCGGATCGAGCCGCAGGCGCCTCGCGTCCTCGGTCGTGATCGGCGCGCAGACGATGCCGGAGGTGTGGCGGATGATGAAGGCCATCTTTTCCGCCGTGCAGAACGACGCCGCGACGATCAGATCGCCCTCGCCTTCCCGGTCGTCATCATCGGTGACGACGACGAGTTCGCCCCGCGCAAAAGCTTGCAGCACTTCCTGGATCGTATCGGCCATTGTCCTGACATCTCGCTGATTGCAGGCAGTGGATTAGCCGGGTTCCGAACCTCGCGCCAGTATCATTATGCAACCCGCCATGCGTCCGGCAGGTATGCCAGGCGGTTTACGGCAGCACCTCGCGGCGGTCGGCGAGCTTGCCGTCCATCTCGGCGCGCTTGTCGTCGAGCAGGCCTGCGTCGGCGGCCTCGATCACGGCGTAGAGCTCGCCGGCGTCGCTGATCCGGGTCACCGTGACGTAGTTGGCGCCCGCAGCGTAGAGGTCGTCGACACCGGACAGCAGGTCCGCGGTGGCGACGACCTTCGCTTCCGGGTTCAGCGCGCGAACGTGGCGCACCAGCTTCTCATTGTCGGCGCCGACCAGGAGGAAATCCGGCACGCTCAGGATGATGATCTCGGCCTTGCCGATGCCGGCATGGACCAGGGTATCGACGTTGCTGATGTCGCCATAGATCACGTGCAGGCCGCGGTCGGACAGCGTGCGAAACACCAGCGGATTGAAGTCGACGACGCTGATCTGCTCGAGCAGCGACTGGTTCTGCCGCTCGATCTGGCTGAGCAGCGCGCTCGCGGCGCGGAAGAAGCCGAGGATCACGATCCGCCTGATCTCGCCATGGCCGCCCTCACCGGCCTCACCCTTGCCCTCACCTTCCTGGTCGAGGTCGCGTAGCCCGATCCGCTTCAGTGGACCGATCAGGCCGCGCACGATCTGGTCGCTGCGGCCCATCGCGAAGGTCGAGAGCACCGCCAGCACCACGAAGGCGAACGAGGCGGCGTTCGCGGTATCCGATGCGATGTGGTTGGCGGCCGTCCCGGTCTGGATCACCACCAGCGAGAACTCGGAGATCTGCGCCAGATTGATCGCCGGCAGCAGGCTGGCGCGCAGGCCCTGCTTCATCAGATAGAGCGGCGTGAACGTCGTCACCAGCCGGCTTGCCACCGTGAACGCCGCGATGACCAGCGCGAGCCCGATCACCGAGAGACCCGGAATCGGGATCGTCATGCCGAGCGCGACGAAGAACAGGGTGATGAAGAAGTCCCGCAGCGTCGTGACCTTGGCGGTGACGTCGAGCGCATAGGGGAAGGTCGACAGCGAAACGCCGGCGACCAGCGAGCCCATCTCGCGCGACAGATGCAGCCGCTCGGCGATCTCGCCGATCAGGAAGCACCAGGCGAGCGCGCCGAGCAGCACGAGCTCCGGTCGCCGCGCGATCTGGTGGAACAGCTTCGGCAGCACGTAGCGGCTCAGGACCAGCGCGGTCGCGACCAGCACGGCGACGCGGACGATCGACAGCAGCACCACGCCGATCTGCAGATTGTCGAGGCTCGGCTGCACCGCCAGGAACAGGATCGCGAAGATGTCCTGCAGCACCAGGATGCCGAGCGTGATCCGGCCCGGCAGCGTGTCGAGCTCGCGCTTCTCGTAGAGCACCTTGACGATGATCACGGTCGAGGACAGCGCGCACGCGACGCAGAGATAGACCGCATCGAACTTGCCGCCGCCGATCGCGAGCCCGATTCCGGCAAAGAACAGCGCCCCGATCAGGCAGCCGCCCAGCAATTGCCCGGCGCCGGCGAACAGGATCATTTTGCCGGCGCGGACGATCTTCTTGAGGTCGATCTCGAGCCCGATCATGAACAGCATGAAGATCAGGCCGAGCTCGGAGATGACCGAGATCGATTCCTGGGACTTGACCCAGCCCATGCCGAATGGACCAATGAAAAAGCCGGCGATAAGGTAGGCCAGGATCAGCGGCTGCCGGGAGAAATGGGCCAACAGTCCCACGCCCCAGGCGAACAGGATACAGAGCGTGATATCGCGAATAAGTTCGTGCATGCGTCTCGAGACTTCCTGTGGCCGCAACCTAGGGGGAAGGGCGTGAGGACCAACCAGGCAATGTGTCACATCCGCGCAGGCGGTCTTTTTTTGGGCGTTCTCGCCTGCCTCGTAGTCCTGCGCGTGAGCGACGCGCTAGCACAATCCTCGGCAGGTCTTGAGCAGAATTTTGCGAATTCACTGACCACGGTGCCTTCGGAGCCGCTTGCCACCTCCGGATCGTTCTACGTGCCGGTCTATTCCAGCGTCTCGATGAGCCAGGGCAAGCTGCGGGCCGATTTCTCGGTGACGCTGAGCGTGCACAACGCCTCCGAGACCAGGCCGCTGGTGCTGAAGCGGATCGGCTATTTCGACACATCAGGCAAGATGGTGGAGAGCTACCTCAAGGCGCCGGTCGCGCTAAAACCGTTTGCGACGGTCGAGATCTTCATTGCCACATCGGATGTCAGAGGCGGCACCGGCGCCAACTTCGTGGTCGATTGGGCGGCCGCTGGCGAGATCGCGGAACCGGTGGTGGAGGCCTTGATGGTCGGCAGCGTCGGCCCGGGGCACTATGCGTTCATCACCCAGGGCCGGCCGGTGAAACTGGTCGGCAAGAACTAATAATCAGGGAAGGCCGCTCGACCGGCCTCCTCAATGACAACAAACGGGAGCGAAACATCGATGTCCAATTCAGCCCAGTTCGACTTCGGCCCCCTGCTCCCGGCCGGCCTGCCTGCGCCGGCCGCGCGGTGGACCGGGCTTGCCAAGTACAGTTTTGTCGGCGGCAACAATGATCCCGAGCAGGTCCCGGTCGATGGCCTCCTGGAGGCGATGAACGCCGTGCTGAAGCGCGAGGGCCGCAATCTCGCGACCTACAATCTCGCGCATGGGCCGCAGGGCTATTTGCCTTTGCGTGAATTCCTGGCTCAGAAGCTGAAGCGCGACGCTGGCATCGGCTGCACGGCGGACGAGATCATGATCGTGTCGGGATCGCTGCAGGCGCTCGATCTCGTCAATCACACCCTGCTTGCCAAGGGCGACACCGTGCTGATCGAGCAGGAGACCTACCAGGGCTCGCTGAACCGGCTGACCCGGCTCGGCGTCAACGCGGTCGGCATTCCCCTCGATGGCGAGGGCATCCGGATCGATGCGCTGGCCGCGGCGCTCGCCGACCACAAGAAGCGCGGCATCACGCCGAAATACATCTACACCATCCCAACGGTGCAGAACCCGACCGGCTCGATCCTGCCTGAGAACCGCCGCGCCGAGATGCTGAAGCTCTCGCAAGACTACGGCGTGCCGATCTTCGAGGACGATTGCTATGCGGATCTGATCTGGAACGGCGAACGGCCGCCCGCGATCTACGCCATGAGCAGCCATGGCGGCGTGATCCATATCGGCTCGTTCTCGAAGTCGATCGCGCCAGCGCTACGCGTCGGCTTCATCGTCGCGCCCTGGGCGATGATGTCGCGGATGCTGTCCCTGAAGACCGATGCCGGCTCCGGCGCGCTGGAGCAGATGGTGCTGGCAGAATATTGCGCGCCGCATTTCGCCACCCACGTGCCGCGGCTGACGCGCGGCCTGCGCGCCAAGCTCGACACGCTGATGGAGGCGCTGAACGAGCAGTTCGGCACCGCCGCCGAGTTCGAGGCGCCGAAGGGCGGCATCTTCCTCTGGGTCAAGCTGCCCGACAATGTCGACACCATGAAGCTCTATCAGGCCGCGCTTGCCGCCGGGGTCTCGATCAATCCGGGGCCGGAATGGTCGACCAACAGCGCCCACTCCGGCAGCCGGCTGCGGCTCTGCTTCGCCAGCCCCTCGCACGAGCAGATCCGCGAGGGCATCGCCGCGCTGGCCGAGGTCTGCCGCAAGGAGTTCGGCGTGCCGACCCGCAGCAGCAATGTGGAAAAGCGCGCGTAGTTGCACGCCGGCGGCGTTGCTGAACAACCGTTCAGAAAACTATTCGGTTTCCCGGGGAACGTTTCATTGTGTGTATGGTTTCATCCTCGCTCAATTGAGGAGGACGATATGAAGAAATTTGGCTTTGTCATTGCGGCGATCGGTGCCCTCGCGGTGGCGGTTCCGTCGATTGCAAGCGCCGAGACCATGGTGATCAGGCACGGTGGCGGCCATCATCACTGGGATCGCGGCTACGGCGCCCGTGCCGAGATGCGCCACGACCGTGGCTGGCATCGCGGCTGGGACCACCATCATCACGACCGCGTCGTGGTGATCAAGCGGCATCACCGCTACTAAAGAAAAACGGCTGAGACCGACACAACGGAAAATGGCTCCTCACGGGGCCATTTTCTTTGTGACCAACCCGACGAATGACGGCTTCAATCCCACGCCGGGGCGAAGCCCGGATTGACGCAGCGCATATCCTTGCGCAGCGCGGCGATGGCCTTGCGGTCGTCATCGTCGAGCTTAAGCTTCAACGCATCGAGATTGGCTTGCTGGCTTTCGGCGCGCGAGGCCTTCGGGATCGCGGCAACGCCGTCCTGGTCGAGCAGCCATTTCAGCGCCACCTGCGCTGCGGTCGCACCGTGCTTGCTGCCGATCTTCGCGAGCGTCTCGTCGGTTGCGAAACGACCCTGGGCCAGCGGGCAATAGGCCACCAGCGGGATCGACTTCGCGGCGAGATAGGTGCGCAGTGGCGTCTGGTCCAGCATCGCGTGGTATTCGACCTGGTTGCAGGCGATCGGCGCCTTGATGTCCTCGACCACGGTTTTGAGCAGCGCGGTGGTGAAATTGGCGACCCCGATCGCGCGGGTGCGGCCCTCGTCTTTCAATTTCAGCAGCGTCTCGAACACCGCCGGCAGCTTCATGCTGCGCGACGGCCAGTGCACCAGATAGAGGTCGACATGATCGAGACGCAGCTTCTTCAGGCTGGCGTCGAGGCCCTTCCGGATCGCGTCCGGCGCCAAATTCTCGTGCCAGACTTTCGTGGTCACATGCAGATCCTTGCGCGCGACCTTGCCGGCAGCGATCGCGGCGCCGATCGGCTCCTCATTGCCGTACATCTCGGCGGTGTCGATATGCCGGTAACCGAGCCCGAGCGCACTCTCGACCGCGGCACGGCAGGCGTCGCCCTGCATGCGGAAGGTGCCGAGCCCGAGCCGCGGCAGGCTGATGCCCTGTGTCTGCAGATGGTCCATTGATGGCTCCTGACGCGTGAGGCCCCGATGCGACGTCACGCCAGCAAATCGTTTGGTGGGATTGAAATTGGCAGAGCTGCCAAATGGCAGTGTGCCCGTAAACGGGCGCGTGGAGCAAGCGTCTGTCCATCAAGATCGCGCGACGGATCAGCCTACAAGACCAACCCTGTCATCCAAAGGCGCGAGCCCTGCGGCGCAATTGCGCCGCTTGGCGAGCACCTCAGTGACGGGACTGCGGGGGCGGCCTCATTGCCAATTGCAGATGCCGCCGGTGCGGCAGGGCCAGGTCTGGATCCTGGTATCGCGGGCCTGCGCGTCGAGCGGGTTGCTATGGCGCCGCGCGAGCTTTGCGCGCGCCGGGATATGCGCGACAGCACGCTTCTTCTCGGCCGGCGCCGTCACCCGCGTCGTGCGCACCGCCTTCTGCGGCGCGACCTTCGTCTCGTCGACCTTGGGCTCGGCGCTGGCGCGGGAGTCACTGTGGTCGGCCTTGGCTTCGACCGGGACCGGCTCGAATTGTGCCGGCGGACCAAGCCGCTTCGGCGACAGCACGGCTTTCGGCAAATCGAGCCCGAAAAATTCGCTCGGATTGTACTCGTCAGCCAACGCCACGCCGCCCAGTGCCAGGGATGCGGTGCAAACGGCTGCAACAAAAGCGCTTTTCAGGACCATCACACGGCCTCCTGAAATCACTCAAAAAGGAACAGACATCATGTAGGGGGCCGGCCGCGCAAATCCAGCCGATGCTGCGCGGAAGGTTACCGGTCAACCATGGCAGCGGCGGAATGTTCCCGCCACCGGCCCTGCTCGGCCAGCCCTATTCGGCGGCCTGCGCCACCGGCCGGCCGATCGCGGCTTGCAGCCGCGCGCATTCGCCACGATAGCGGGCGACGTTGGCCTCCTTGATGTGGCCGTAGCCGCGCACGAGGTCCGCCGTCTTCGCCAGCGCCACCAGCCGCGGCAGGTCGAGCGGCGTCTTGCCGTCGAGATGGCGCAGGATCATCGCCGCATACTCGACCGGCAATGCGCGCTCCATCTTGCGCTCGGCGGTGTAGCCGAAAATGTCGAACGCGGTGCCGCGCAGGCGCTTCAGTCTGGCCAGCAGGCCGAATGCCTTGAAGATCCAGGGCCCGAACTCATGCTTCTGCAAGCGCCCGGTGACGGGATCGCGCTGCGCCAGCAGCGGCGGCGCCAGCAGCACCTTCAGTTTCGGATTGCCGTCGAACTGCTCCCGCAAGGCCCTGGTGAACTCGCCGTCGGAATAGAGCCGCGCGACCTCGTATTCGTCCTTGTAGGCCATCAGCTTGAACAGGCCCTTTGCGAAGGCCTCGGTCAGGTCCTGCGAGCCCGGTGCGGCCGCGGTCTCGGCTGCACGCACGCGCGCGACGTCGTCGAAATAGCGCTTCGCATACGCCTCGTCCTGATAGTCGGTGAGGAATTTGGCGCGGAAGGCGATCGTCTCGTCCAGCGTGCGCTTTGCGGGCGCAGCACCGGCGCTCTTGAAGCGGGCTGCACTGACGACGCGCTGTAGGTCGTGTGCGGCGAGCCGGCCCCAGGAGAACGCGGTCTTGTTCATCTCGATCGCGGCGCCGTTGAGCTCGATCGCCTTGAGGATCGCTTCCAGCGACAGCGGGATCGCACCGCGCTGGAAGGCGAAGCCGAGCATGAAGGCGTTGGTGGCGATGCTGTCGCCCATCAGCGCGGTGGCGAGCCCGGTGGCGTCGAGGATGTCGAGATCGGACGCCGTCACCGCGCCGTCGAGTGCCTCGCGCATCGCGCCGGCCTCGAAATCGATGTCCGGATCCATCACGAAGCTCGCGGTCGGCAGCAGATCGGCGTTGACGACGGCACGGGTGACGCCGCGCTCGGCGCGGCTCAGCGCCGTCGTGCTGGTGGCGACGACGATGTCGCAGCCGAGGATCAGATTGGCATTGCCGGGCGCGATGCGGACGGTGCTCAGCATGTCGGCCGACGGCGCCAGCCGGACATGGCTCATGACCGCGCCGTTCTTCTGCGACAGGCCAGTGAAGTCGAGCGTCGAGCAGGCCAGCCCCTGGGCATGCGCGGCCATGCCGAGGAGCGCGCCGATGGTGATGACGCCGGTACCGCCAATGCCGGTGATCAGGATGTTGTAGGGACCGGTGAGCTCTGTCGCTGCCGGCGCCGGCAAATCGGCGAACAGCGCCTTCGGGTCGGCCGCGGTGCGGTCGGCCTTGCGCAGCTTGGGATCCTGCACCATCACGAAGCTCGGGCAAAAGCCTTCGACGCAGGAAAAGTCTTTATTGCAGTTCGACTGGTCGATGCGGCGCTTGCGGCCGAGCTCGGTTTCCAGCGGCTGCACCGAGACGCAGTTCGAGACCTGCGAGCAGTCGCCGCAGCCTTCGCAGACCCGCTCATTGATGAAGACGCGCTTGGCCGGATCGGGAAAAAGCCCACGCTTGCGGCGGCGGCGCTTTTCGGCGGCGCAGGTCTGGTCGTAGATCAGGACGGTGAGGCCCTCGATCTCGCGCAGGCTGCGCTGCACGGCATCGAGCTCGCGACGGTGATGGATGGTGGCGCCGGACGGGAAATAGTTCGCCGGATATTTGTCGGGATCGTCAGAGACGATCGCGAGCCGTTTGGTGCCCTCGGCCGCGACCTGGTGGGCGATCTGCGACACCGTGAAGCCGCCCTCGGCCGGCTGGCCACCGGTCATCGCGACCGCGTCGTTATAGAGGATCTTGTAGGTGATATTGACGCCGGCCGCACCAGCGGCGCGCAGCGCCAAAAGACCGGAATGGGTGTAGGTACCGTCGCCGAGATTCTGGAACACATGCGCTTCGCTGGTGAACGGCGCCTGGCCGATCCAGTTCACGCCCTCCGCGCCCATATGCGAGATGGTCTGCGTGTTGCGGTTCGGCACCGAAAGCGCCATGCCGTGGCAGCCGATGCCGGCCATGGCGCGGCTGCCTTCGGGGACCTTCGTCGAGGTGTTGTGCGGGCAGCCGGAGCAGAAATACGGCGTGCGCGCCAGCTTGACGCTCCCCGTGCCTTCGGCGGGACGGTCGAACGCTTCGAGCTTGGCGAGCCGCTGCTCCAGCATCGGGCTGCGATGGCCGAGCTTGCGCAGCCGCGCCACTACGGCAGCAGCGACCATGGTCGGCGTCAGCTCGCCTTCGCTCGGCAGCAGCACGGCGCCGCTCTCGTCGTGCTTGCCGACCACCGAGGGACGCTTCGAAGCGTCCATGTTGTAGAGGATGCGGATCAGCTGGTCCTCGATGAAGCCGCGCTTCTCCTCGATCACGAGCACGTCCTGCAAACCTTCGGCGAAGGCGCGCGCGCCGTTCGCCTCGAGCGGCCAGGTCAGCGCCACCTTGTAGATGCGCAAGCCGAGCGCCTGCGCCTCGGGATCGGTGATGCCGAGATCGGCCAGCGCCTGGCGCAGATCGAGATAGGCCTTGCCGGTCGCCATGATGCCGAGCCGCGCGGGCTTCGAGTCGAGCACGATGCGATCGAACCGGTTGGCGCGGGTGAAGGCGGCGACTGCGTCCATCTTCGGACCATGCAGACGCCGCTCGGCATCGAGCGACGGATCCGGCCAGCGGATCGAGAGGCCGCCGGGCGGCATCTCGAAATCGTCGGGCATGAGGATCTTGATGCGGTCGGGATCGCTGACGATCGAGGCCGAGCTCTCGACCGTCTCCGAGATCGCCTTGAAGCCGACCCAGCAGCCGGAATAGCGCGACAGCGCAAAGCCGAGGATGCCGAGGTCGAGATAGTCCTGCAATGTCGCCGGATTGACCACCGGCATCAGCGCGGAGGCGAACACCTGCTCGCTCTGATGCGCCAGGGTCGAGGACTGGCAGCCATGGTCGTCGCCGGCGAGCGCAATCACGCCGCCGTTCGGCGACGTGCCGGCCGAATTGGCATGCTTGAGCGCATCGAGCGAGCGATCGACGCCGGGGCCCTTGCCGTACCAGATGCCGAACACGCCATCGACCTTGGCGCCGGGGAACATGCCGACCTGCTGGCTACCCCATACCGCTGTCGCCGCCAGATCCTCGTTGAGGCCCGGCACGAAGGCGATGTCGTGTTCTTTCAGGAAGGATTTCGCGCGCCATAGCGCGTGGTCGTACATGCCGAGCGGCGAGCCGCGGTATCCGGAGATGAAACCTGCGGTGTTCAGCCCCCGCGCGCGATCGCGTTCGCGCTGCAGCATGGGCAAGCGGACCAGCGCCTGGGTACCGGAGAGGAAGATTCGCTTCGCGTCCAACCGGTACTTGTCGTCCAGCCCAACGTCCATCAACGTCATCAGTCTCAGGCTCCCGTCCCGTCTCTGTCGCGCCGGTCCGAACCGGTCTCATTTTCTGCGCAGGATCATGCATCAGCATGCACTGATTTTGCCATGCATGAACAGCCCCGTTCCATGGCCGCAGCACATACCTGTATTTCGCGAACCCTTGATTTCGCGAGCCCTTGCCGAGCCGCGCCTTCTTTGAAACGCTGGCGCGCAAAGGGAGGCGCTCAAAAGCAGCCTTTAAGGAGGAGACGTGGGATGATCCTGCTCGAAACCGCGTTCACGACGGAAATCGTGGAGAACGGCGATCTGCTGGTGGGTCCGTGGCGCAGCCCGAAACAGATGCTGCAGGCGCAAACCTACGACTCCCACGCGTCGATTCATGACGACGCAACCGCGCAGAAGCTCGGTTTCCGCGGCGGCACCATCGAGGGGCCGACGCATTTCAGCCAGTTCGCGCCGCTGTGCGAGCGGATCTGGGGCCGGACCTGGTTCGAGACCGGGTGCATCTCCGCGCATTACCGCAACCCCGCCTTTGAGGGCGAGGAGGTCCAAGCGCAGATCGAGAGGCCGAAGCCAGGCCAGATCGTCTGCGCGATCGGGATGATCAAGCGCGACGGCACCGAGATCCTGCGCGGCACGGCGTCCATCGGCGGCGACGGCAGCGAGACGGCGCTCTCCCGCCGGCTCGGCGAATTGAAGCCGCTGACCGATCCCGTCATCCTTGCCGACGTCAAGGTCGGCATGAAGACCGCGCGCCAGGCCATCAGGATGGATTTCGACCAGAACATGGGCGACCTCTATCCATTCTCGCTGGCCGACAAGCTGAAGGTGATCACCGAGCCCTCGGACGCCTACTATGCGCAGGAGCATAATCCCTGGGGCCGCGCCATCATCCCGATGGAGATGCTGAGCGTATTGTTCCAGTATCGCGCGCGCGAGGACCGGCTGCCGGTGCGCGGGCCCGCCGTCGGGCTGTTCGCCGACCAGGAGATCCGGCTCTCGCGTGGGCCGCTATTTCCCGGCGAGACCTATTGGGCCGAGCGCGAGGTCGTCGCGCTCTCCGGCAGCAAGCGCACCGAAAGCATGTGGGTGCGCACCACCGTGTTCGACGCCGACAATGCCGTCGTCGCGACCATGCTGCTCAACGGCGCCAGCATGAAGGATTCCTACGCCAACTACGAGGCCGAGCACAAAGCGCTCTACGGTTGAACCGACAGCCGCCCCTCCCCGCAAGCCGCCGAACCAAGGACAACAACAATGGCCCGCCTGCCCTATCTCGAAGCCGAGCAAGTCGCCCCCGAATATCGCGACATGCTCAAGCGCAACACCAACCTGCACAAGCTCCTGGTGAACTCGCCGGACATGGCGCGGGCCTTCAACGGCATCGGCGGCTATATCCGCTTCAAGAGCAAGCTCGACCCGCGGCTGCGCGAGCTCGCGATCCTCCAGGTCGGCTGGCTGGAGAAGTCGGAATACGAGTTCACCCATCATGTGAAGATCGGCAGGGAGTTCGGCGTCACCGACGACGACATTGCAGGCCTGATGGCGGAGACCGAAGGCAAGCCGTCGACGCTGGAGCCGCTGGCGAAAGCGATCCTCAGGGGTGCCCGCGAGATGGTGCGCGAGCTCGCGATGCGGGAGGAGACCTTCGCCGAGATCAAGGGCCATCTCTCGGACGAGCACATGACCGATCTGGTGCTGACCATCGCGTTCTACTGTGCCGTGGTGCGCGTGCTCGCCACCATGAAGATCGACAACGAACCGCATTACAAAGAGGTACTGCAACAGTATCCGATCCCGGGAGTGAAGTGAGATGCGCCTGCAAGATCGTGTCGCCATCGTCGTCGGCGCCGGCCAGAGCCCCGGTGAGGGCATCGGCAACGGCCGCGCCACCGCGCTGACCTTCGCGCGCGAAGGCGCCAAGGTGCTCTGCGTCGATCACCATCTGGATTCGGCGCAGGAGACCGTCGACCTGATCGCGGCCAAGGGCGGCACCGCGGTGGCTTTCAAGGCCGACGTCACCAAGAATGCCGACCTCAAGGCCATGGTGGCGGATGCGCATTCGCGCTGGGGCAGCGTCGATGTGCTGCACAACAATGTCGGCGTCAGCCTGTCCGGCGGCGATGCCGAATTGCTCGACATCACGGAAGAAGCCTTCGACCGTTGCGTCGCGATCAACCTGAAGAGCTGCATCCTAGCTGCCAAGCATGTGATCCCGATCATGCGCAAGCAGCAGCACGGTTCGATCATCAACATCTCGTCGATGGCCGCGATCACGACCTATCCCTACGTGGCCTACAAGGCGACGAAGTCGGCGATGATCGCTTTCACCGAGCAGCTCGCCTATCAGAACGCGCAATATGGCATCCGTGCCAACGTGATCCTGCCCGGCCTGATGAATACGCCGATGGCGGTCGACACCCGCGCCCGCGAATTCAAGAAGAGCCGCGCCGAGGTCGAAGCCGAACGCGACAGCAAGGTGCCGCTGCGCAGGAAGATGGGCACCGGCTGGGACGTCGCCAATGCCGCGCTGTTTCTCGCCTCCGATGAAGCCGATTTCATTACCGGCGTCACGTTGCCGGTCGACGGCGGATCGAGCGTGCGGCGCGGTTAAGCCAAGCGATTAACCCGGTTAATCGACTCGATTAACTTGTGTGACCTCACGCAGTTAATCTCTGTGACGACATCACGCGTCATTGCGTCGCAACGATTCGAAAAACTTGAAACATTCCAATGACACGGCGATGTGACGCCGTGTCCACATAAATCCCCTTCTGGACTCGTTGTGGTCGCACGAAATTCATCTGCGCTCTGTATCTCGCTCTCCAGAAATTGGAGTGCCTCGACCCATGAACGAAGAACTCGAACTCAGACCAGATCAGTGGGATGCGTTGAAAGCGCTGCGGGCTCCCGCAGCAAACCCCTCGAAACTGAACCGGTTCGCGGTCGAAAGCCTTGTCACGCTCGGCTTTGTCGCACTGCGGGGAGATTCGTTTGAGCTGACACCCGCGGGCCGCAAGATGCTGATCCGCGGTTCGTCACAATTGCTGCTCGACATCGCAGCCTGAACCTTTCCAAAATGTCATGAACGCGAGCCCCGGTTCTGGTGTCAGAACCGGGGCTCTCGTTTTTTGTTTGTAGCTTTAGACAAGCGGCATCATGCCGCGTGCGCTTTTCCGGGAATGGTCGTTTCGCCGTGCTGGGTCAGCGGCTTCATGCCGGTGACGGTCCGCAGCAGCACATAGAACACCGGCGTCAGGAACAGGCCGAAGACGGTGACGCCGATCATGCCGGAGAACACCGCGACGCCCATCGCGCGCCGCATCTCCGAGCCCGCGCCGGTGGAGAGCACCAGCGGCAGCACGCCCATGATGAACGCCATCGACGTCATCAGGATCGGCCGCAGCCGCAACCGGCTTGCCTCGATCGCGGCGCGGATCGGCGAACGCCCGGCGAATTCGAGCTCACGCGCGAACTCGACGATCAGGATCGCGTTCTTGGCCGACAGTCCGACCAGCACGATCAGGCCGATCTGGGTGAAGACGTTGTTGTCGCCCTTCGACAGCCAGACCCCGAACATCGCGGCCAATAGCCCCATCGGCACGATCATGATGATCGAGAGCGGCAGTGCCAGGCTCTCATAGAGCGCGGCCAGCACCAGGAACACCAGGAGGATCGCAAGCGGGAAGACCCAGAGTCCCGAATTGCCGGCGATGAACTCCTGATAGGTCAGGTCGGTCCATTCGAAAGCAAAACCGGGCGGCAGAACTTCAGCTGCGATCCGCGTCGCCGCCTCCTGCGCCTGACCGGAGGAATAGCCGGGCGCCGCGGCGGCGTTGATGTCCGACGACAGGAAGCCGTTGTAGCGGATCGCGCGCTCCGGACCCGCACTCTGGCGGATATTCATGAGCGCCGACAGCGGCACCATGTCGCCGGATGACGAACGCACCTTCAACTGCCTGATGTCGTCGGCCCGCGCGCGGAACGGCGCGTCGGCCTGCACATAGACCGAATAGGTGCGGCCGAATTTGTTGAAGTCGTTGACGTAGTACGAGCCCAGATAAATCTGCAGCGTGTTGAACACCTCCGTCACGGGCACGCCGAGTTGCAGTGCCTTGGTGCGGTCGATGTCGGCGAACAGTTGCGGCACATTGACCTGGAAGCTCGAGAACGCACCGGCGATCTCCGGCGCCTTCGAGATTGCGGCCATGAAGGCCTTGGTCGCGTCGTTCAGCGCGTCGTAACCGAGCCCGGCGCGGTCCTCGATCTGCAGCTTGAAGCCGCCGATGGTGCCGAGGCCGTTGACCGGCGGCGGCGGGAACATGGCGATGAAGGCTTCCTGGATGCCGGCGTATTTTTTGTTCAGCGCCGCGGCGATCGCAGGCCCGCTCAGCGACGGATCCTTGCGCTCGTCGAACGGCTTCAGCGTCGAGAACACGATGCCGGCGTTGGAGGAGTTGGTGAAGCCGGAGATCGACAGGCCGGGGAACGCCACCGAGCTTTCGACGCCGGGTTGCGTCAGCGCGATGTCGCTCATCTTGCGGATCACCTCCTCGGTGCGATCGAGCGTGGCGCCGTCGGGCAGCCGCGCGAAGCCGACCAGATACTGCTTGTCCTGGCCCGGCACGAAACCGCTCGGCACCTGCTTGAACAGCACCCCGGTGACGCCGACCAGCAGCACATAGAGGCCGATCACCGCGGCCTTGCCCCAGATCACCTTGCCGACGGTGCGGCCGTAATTCTCCGAGGAGCGGATGAAGACCTTGTTGAAGCCGCGGAAGAACCAGCCGAGCGACCTGTCCATGGCTCGCGTCAGCCAGTCCTTCGGGTCGTCATGTCCCTTCAGCAGCAGCGCCGACAGCGCCGGCGACAGCGTCAGCGAGTTGACGGCCGAGATCACCGTCGAGATCGCGATCGTCAGCGCGAACTGCTTGTAGAACTGGCCGGTCAGCCCCGAAATGAAGGCGAGCGGCACGAACACCGCAATCAAGACCAATGCGATCGCGATGATCGGGCCGGAGACCTCGCGCATCGCCTGATTGGTGGCGTCGCGCGGCGTCAGGCCGGACTCGATGTTGCGCTCGACATTCTCGACCACGACGATGGCGTCGTCGACCACGATGCCGATCGCGAGCACCAGGCCGAACAGGCTGAGCGCGTTGATCGAGAAGCCGAACAGGTGCATCACGGCGAAGGTGCCGACGATCGACACCGGAACCGCGATCAACGGAATGATCGAGGCGCGCCAGGTCTGCAGGAACAGGATCACCACCAGCACCACCAGCACCACGGCTTCGAGCAGGGTGTGGACGACAGCTTCGATCGAGGAGCGCACGAACTGGGTCGGATCGTAGACGATCTGGTAGGTTACGCCTTCCGGCATGTTCTTCTTGATTTCGGCCATCGTCGCACGGACATGGTCGGAGATCTGCAGCGCGTTGGATCCCGGCGCCTGGAAGATCGGGATCGCAACCGCCTGCTTGTTGTCGAGCAGCGAGCGCAGGCCGTATTCGGAGGCGCCGAGCTCGATCCGCGCGACGTCGCGCAGCCGCACGACCTCGCCTGCCGAGCCGGTCTTGACCACGATGTCGCCGAACTGCTCCTCGGTCGACAGCCGGCCCTCGGCGTTGACCGAGAGCTGCAGATCGAGGCCCTTGACGCTCGGCGAGGAGCCGACCACGCCGGCGGCGGCCTCGACGTTCTGCGCCTGGATCGCCTTCACGATGTCGTTTGCGGTCAACGCGTGCTCCGCCGCCTTCTGCGGATCGACCCAGACCCGCATCGAATAATCGCCGGCGCCGTAGAGCTGGACGTCGCCGACGCCGTCGATCCGCGCCAGCCGGTCCTTGACGTTGAGCACCGCGTAGTTGCGCAAGTAAGTCATGTCGTAGCGGTTGTTCGGCGACAACAGATGCACGACCATGGTGAGGTCGGGCGAGCTCTTCTTGGTGATGATGCCGAGCTGGCGCACCACGGCCGGCAGGCGCGGCTCGGCCTGCTGCACGCGGTTCTGCACCAGCTGCGTCGCCTTGTCGGGATCGGTGCCGAGGCGGAACGTCACCGTCAGCGTCATCGCGCCGTCGGTGGTCGCCTGGCTCGACATATAGAGCATGTCCTCGACGCCGTTGATCTGCTCCTCGATCGGGGTGGCCACCGTCTCGGCGATCACCTTCGGATTGGCGCCGGGATAGGTCGCGCGCACCACGACAGATGGCGGCACCACGTCGGGATATTCCGAGATCGGCATCGCAAACAGCGAGATCAGGCCGGCCAGGAAGATCAGGATCGAGAGCACGCCGGCGAAGATCGGCCGGTCGATGAAGAATTTGGAGAGATTCATGGCTTTGCCCCGTGCGCGCGAGCTGCTTTACTTGAGCATGATCTGTTCGGAAAACCGGTTTCCACTTTTCCGGATCATGCTCTACCGCTGCGCTACGTTCTGTTTGGTTTCGGCTGCCGCCTGTTGTGTGCCCCGCGCGCCCATCTCGGCGACTTCCATCTTCAGAAGTGCGCCGGGACGCACGCGCTGCAGCCCGTTGACGACGATGCGGTCGCCGGATTTCAGGCCGGCCGTCACGATGCGCAGGCCATCGACTGCGCCGCCGAGCGTCACCGGGCGGTAAACCGCGCGGCTGTCGTCGCCGACGATCATCACGAACTTCTTGTCCTGGTCGGTGCCGACCGCGCGCTCGTCGATCATGACCAGCGTCTGCTCTTTCGGCTGGCCCATGCGCACGCGGGCGAACTGTCCGGGGATCAGCCGGCCGTCCTCGTTGTTGAACACGGCGCGGACGCGGATCGTGCCGCTCTGGCCGTTGACCTGGTTGTCGATCAGCTGGATGTGGCCCTTGGCGCGGAGGCCGCCCGACGTCGTCATCTCGACCGGGATCTGATCAAGATTGCCGCGCTTGCCGGACGCGTCTGCGATCGAGTTCAGCGCGCGCAGCACCACCTCCTCGTCCGCATCGAAGCTCGCATAGATCGGGTTGACCGAGACCAGCGACGTCAGCACCGGAGACGAGGTGCCGGCGGCGACGAGATTGCCGACGGTGATCTCGATCCGGCCGACCCGGCCATCGACCGGGGCGCGCACTTCGGTGTAGTCGAGATTGAGTTTTGCGGTCTGCAGCGCGGCTTCGGCCGCCTTGACGTTGGCGATCGCCTCACGATTGGCGTTGTCGCGCTGATCGAAATCACGCCGGGTCACGATATTATTGCCGACCAGGGCTGCGCCGCGCTCAACCTCGCTGGTGGTGAAGACGACGCGAGCCTTGGCC
Organism: Bradyrhizobium genosp. L; assembly: GCF_015624485.1. Lineage (NCBI taxonomy): Bacteria > Pseudomonadati > Pseudomonadota > Alphaproteobacteria > Hyphomicrobiales > Nitrobacteraceae > Bradyrhizobium > Bradyrhizobium genosp. L. The sequence continues at coordinate 1,998,561 of NZ_CP061378.1, read as the reverse complement.
GCTTCGAGCTGCGCCTGGGCGCGGTCGACCTCGGCGGCATAGGGCGCGGGATCGATCTTGAACAGCACGTCGCCGGCTTTCACGAGCGCGCCTTCGGTGAATTTGGTCTCCAGGATCGCGCCCGCCACCCGCGGCCGCAGCTGGACCCGGTCGACCGCCTCGAGCCGGCCGGAGAACTCGTCAAACAGCGTGGTCGGACGCGGCTTGACCACCGCAACGGTGACGGGGACGGCCTGCTCGGGCGCCGCGGCGGCGCCGGTCGCCTGCGCCGCATAAAAATAACGGCCGGTCGTGATCGAACCGGCCACCGCGAGGACGCCGAGCACAATGATACCGCCGACAATGGATCGGAGGCGGCCGGAACGGGAATTCTTGACTGAGGGCATTAGCGCGCTCCACATATGTAGTGTTCGCTACAGATGTGGCGCTGGACGTCGCTCCGCAAGATGCTTATGTAGCGGATGCTATGAATTTATTATCGCATTCCTGGGGAAATGGGAAGTCGACGAAAAACATCACGTCCAACAACAGGATAGGCTAGGGAAACACCCCGTCGCAGAAACGGCACCCGGCTTACGGAGCAACAAAATGGGTATGGGACGCCCCCGCGCCTTCGACGCGGACGCCGCACTGGACCAGGCCATGGAGGTGTTCTGGCGCCATGGCTATGAGGGTGCGACGATCGCGCAGCTCACCGAGGCGATGCATATCAATCCCCCCAGCCTCTATGCCGCCTTCGGCAGCAAGGAAGGCCTGCTGAAGGCCGCGCTGGACCGCTACACCGAGCGGCGCGACGCCTGGATGGAGCAGGTGCTGTCCGCACCAACCGCTTACGACGTGGCGACACGGTTCTTGATGGGGACCGCAGATGCCCACACCGACCCCGCCAACCCGCCCGGCTGCCTCCTGGTCCAGGGCGGCCTCGCCTGCGGCACCGGCTCGGCCAACGTCCCGTTCGAACTGGCGGCGCGGCGGGCCCAGACCGAAGATCAGCTGCGCGAACGCTTCGAGCAGGCGAAGGCCGAGCACGATCTCGGTGACAATGCCGATCCCGCCGCGCTCGCACGCTATCTCTCCGCGGTCACCGCCGGCATGGGTGTGATGGCCTCCTCCGGCATCGACCGCGATGCGCTGCGCGAGATCGCGGCGGTGTCGCTGAAGGCGTTCGAGGAGCAGTCGAAGAACTGATCGCCGCTCACGCGCGCAATACCATCACCACATCGTCTGCCGCGCGCGCTCGGGCCATTCGCGATCGTATTTTTCGCCGCCGACGGTGTGCTCGCTCATCTCGGCGAGGATCTGGCCCGGCGTCGGCAAGCTCCTCGGATCGACCTGCTTGTCCGGATTCCAGAGATCGGAGCGCACGATGGCGCGAGCGCACTGGAAATAGATCTCCTCGATCGTCATCACGATCACCGTGCGCGGCGCCTTGCCGTCCATCTTGAACGATGCCAGCAGGGCCGGCTCGGCCGAGACGTGGGCGCGGCCGTTGACGCGCAGCGTGCTGCCGGAGCCCGGGATCAGGAATAGCAACCCAACGCGGGGATCGCGCACGATGTTGCGCAGGGAATCGCAGCGGTTGTTGCCGCGGCGGTCCGGCATCATCAGCGTCTTGGCGTCATGGATCCGGACGAAGCCGGGCAGATCGCCGCGCGGCGAGCAGTCGAGCCCCTCGGGCCCGCAGGTCGCCAGCGACACGAACGGCGATTTCTCGATCAAGATGCGATAGAGCGGCGTGACATGGTCGGCGACCTTCACGGTTGATGCGTCGTTCGGGAAACCGTAGATCGCCTCGAGCTGCTCGATCGTCTCAATCACCGACATCCGTGCTGTTCTCCTGCTGTTGCTAGCAATCCCAGCGCTCGCCCTTGATGACGCGGACGAGTTGCCGCGCGTGATAGTCGGCGGTGCCGGAATTGACGATGGTGAAGTCAGGCACCGAGGTCGTCTCATCGACCGTCCGCGCCAGCCTTGCACCAAGCTGGCCATCGCTGGTGCGCGCCCGCGCCGCGAGCCGCGCGGCGAGCACGTCCGGCGGCGCCGTGATCGAGACCACAACGGCATTGGCATAGGCGCGACGCGCCGCGGCAATGACCGTGCGCGAGACGTTCGCGATCACGGTGCGGCCGGCGCGGATCTCGTCGTCGATCGCCCGCGACAGCGCATAGCGATGGCCGTGAGCGTCCCAGTGCATGGCGTAGTCGCCATTGACGATACCGCGCTGGAAGGTCTCCGCGCTGATCTCCTCGTTGTCTTCCGATGCCGAAGCCTGGCGGGTGATCAGGCGGCGCGCGAACAGGATGTTGCGGTCGTCGGCACAGGCGGCCTTCGCGAGGCCGAGCAGCGTATCCTTGCCGGCGCCGCTCGGGCCGACCACCAGCACGAGGCGGCCCGGGCCGATCGCTGCGACGTCCTGCTCGGCGACGACGGGGGCTTCGCTCATGCAACCCTGCTCCCCTCACGCCAGACGCTGCGCACCACCGGCAGGTCGCGCGCGACATGCACGCGGATCAGATCGGCACGCCTGCCGACCGCGATCTCGCCGCGATCGGAGAGCCCGACCGCCTCGGCCGGCGTCTTCGTCACGGTGCGGACGGCGGCGGCGAGATCGATCGCCGGCACGCGCTGCGGCAGTTGCAGTGCCGCCATCAACAGGCTGGAGGGGATGTAGTCCGAGGACAGGATGTCGAGCATTCCCTCCTGGGCGAGATCGACGGCCGCGATGTTGCCGGAATGCGAGCCGCCGCGCACCACGTTCGGCGCGCCCATCAGCACGTCGATGCCGGCCGCATGCAGTCCGCGCGCAGCTTCCAGCGTCGTCGGGAATTCCGCGACCGCGACCTTGTCGTTAATTGCGTCGGTCACGTTCTCGTCCGTGGTGTCATCATGGCTCGCCAACGGAATCCCGTATTGTTGCGCCAGCGCGACGATCGCGCGGGTGTTGGCCACGGCGTATTGCTGCTGATAGGCGAAGCGCCGTGCGAACATCACGTCGAGCTCGGCGTCGGTCAGGCCGCCGCTCTTGCCGCGGTAGTAGTCGCGCAGCTTGACCTCGTCGCGAAACTGGCGCTGCCCCGGCGTGTGATCCATCAGCGACATCAGCCGCACATCGGGGCGGCCGATCAGCTCCTTGGCTTCCTCCACCACGGAGGGCATCGGGATCTCGCAGCGCAAATGCAGGAAGTGATCGGCGCGCAGCAAATTCTCCTCGCGCGCCGTCGTGATCGCTGCCGCCAGCACACCGGCGCGGCCATCGACTTCCTCGGCGCCGTCCTCGCGCCAGACCCGCAGCGAGTCCAGCACCGTGGTGATGCCCGACGTCGCCAGCTGCCCGTCATAGGAAATCACGGCAGCGACCGGATTCCAGAACACCTTTGGCCGCGGCACGTAGTGCATCTCGAGATGGTCGGTATGCAGCTCGATCAGCCCGGGCATCAGCAGGTCGCCGCCGGCGTCTTCATCAGCCTCGGGCGCCCTGCCCTCGCCGAACTCGGCGATCTTGCCGCCCGACATGGCGACCCATCCCTGCTCGATGACGCGATCGGCGAGAACCAGCCGGGCGTTGCCGATGAGGGTGTCTTGCTTGGCGGTCATTTCAAACGGTCCTTCAGGCGGCAGCGGCGAACGAGGTCACGTCGACGATGCGGTCGGCGATCAGATGGCGGATTTCGTCGTCATGGACGATCGCGACAACAGCGACGCCCTTGGTCTTTTTCTCGGCGATCAGCTCGACCACGACGGCGCGATTGGCCGCATCGAGCGAGGCGGTCGGCTCATCCAGCAGCAGGATCGGCAGGTCGGAAATGAAGCCGCGCGCGATGTTGACGCGCTGCTGCTCGCCGCCGGAGAAGGTCGAGGGCGGCAGCGACCACAGCCGCTCCGGAATGTTGAGCCGGCGCAGCAATTGGCCGGCGCGTGCGCGGGCCTCCTCGCGTGCGACGCCGTTCGCGATCAGCGGTTCCGCGACGACGTCGATCGTCGCGACCCGCGGCACGGCGCGCAGGAACTGGCTGACATAGCCGATGGTCGAGCGGCGCACGCTCAGCACCTGGCGCGGCTCAGCGATGGCGAGGTCGATCACCGTGCCATGGTGGCGGATGCCGATCCGGCCGCTGTCGCAGCGGTAATTACCGAAGATCATCTTGAGAATGGACGATTTGCCGGCGCCTGACGGACCCGACAGCACCACGCATTCGCCCGGCTCGACATGGAACGAGACGCCGTGCACCACCGGCAGCTCGACGCCACCCTGCAGATGCATGGTGAAGGTCTTCTGGGCGTCGGCGAGTTCGATCATCGCGGTCATCGGCGGCCTCATGGCGGAAGGATCGAGGAAACGAGCAGTTGCGTATAGGGCTCGCGCGGATCGTCGAGCACCTGATCGGTCAGGCCGGTCTCGATGACGCGGCCGCCCTTCATCACCATCACCCGATGCGACAGCAGCCGCGCGACGGCGAGATCGTGGGTGACGACGATGGCGGCGAGGCCGAGCTCGCTGACGAGATTGCGCATCAGGTCGAGCAGGCGCGCCTGCACCGAGACGTCGAGGCCACCGGTCGGCTCATCCATGAACACCAGCCGCGGCTCGGTGACCAGGTTGCGCGCGATCTGCAGCCGCTGCCGCATGCCGCCGGAATAGGTTTTTGGCGCATCATCGATGCGGCCGACATCGATCTCGACCCGATCGAGCCAGGTCGACGCGGTATCGCGGATCTTGCCGTAGTGATTCCAACCGACCGCCATCAGCCGCTCGCCGACATTGGCGCCGGCGGAAACTGCCATACGCAGCCCCTGCGCGGGATCCTGGTGCACGAAGCCCCAGTCGGTGCGATACAAAAAGCGCCGCTCGGCTTCGCTGAGCTCGGCGAGATCGCGCAGCACGCCGTCGCGCATCCGATACGACACGCGGCCCGCGCTCGGCGCGAGCTGCGCCGACAGCAGCTGCAGCAGCGTCGACTTGCCCGAACCGGACTCGCCGACGATCGCCAGCACTTCGCCCGGATAGAGCGCGAACGAGATGTCGCGACAGGCCACCAACTGGCCGTAGTTCTTGGCGAGCCCGTCGGCGACCAGCAGCGGCTGGTCGTGATCGAGGTGGGACGGCTCAGGCATGCGCCTTCTCCTTGTGCGGCGCCGCGCTCTCGGTGCCGTGATGGCCGGCGGCCTGGCGCTGCTCGCAGAAATCGGTGTCGGAGCAGACGAACATCCGCCCGCCCTGATCATCGGTGACGATCTCGTCGAGATAGGAATTGTCGGCGCCGCACAGCGCGCAGGGCGCATCGAAGCGGTAGCGCGTGAACGGATGGTCCTCGAAATCAAGCGAGACCACCGTGGTGTACGGGGGGATCGCATAGATCCGCTTCTCGCGGCCGGCGCCGAACAGCTGCAGCGCCGCGCAATTGTCCATCTTCGGATTGTCGAATTTCGGCGTCGGCGACGGGTCCATCACATAGCGCGCGTTCACCTTCACCGGATAGGCGTAGGCGGTCGCGATATGGCCGAAGCGCGCGATGTCCTCGTAGAGCTTGACATGCATCAGCCCATATTCGGCGAGCGCATGCATGCGCCGCGTCTCGGTCTCGCGCGGCTCGAGGAAGCGCAGCGGCTCTGGGATCGGCACCTGATAGACCAGCACTTGTCCCGCGTGCAGCTCGGCCTCGGGAATGCGGTGCCGGGTCTGGATCACGGTCGCATCATTGGTCGAGGTCGTGGTCGCGACGCCGGCAGTCTTGCCGAAGAATTTTCGGATCGAGATCGCATTGGTGGTGTCGTCGGAGCCCTGGTCGATCACCTTCAAGACGTCGTCGGGGCCGAGGATCGCAGCGGTCACCTGCACGCCGCCGGTGCCCCAGCCGTAGGGCATCGGCATCTCGCGGCTGGCGAACGGCACCTGATAGCCGGGGATCGCGATCGCCTTCAGGATCGCGCGACGGATCATCCGCTTGGTCTGCTCGTCGAGATAGGCGAAATTGTACGTCGGCGCGTTCATTCCGCGGCCTCCTGCATGTCCGGAGCCTCGTTCGCTTCGGCGAACTCCCGCCGCAGCTTGCGCAACAGGCCGAGCTCGGACTGGAAGTCGACATAATGCGGCAGCTTGAGATGCTCGACGAAGCCGGTCGCCTGCACGTTGTCGGAGTGCGACATCACGAACTCCTCGTCCTGTGCCGGTGACCTCACTTCCTCGTCGAGCTCGCAGGCGCGCAACGCGCGGTCGACCAGCGCCATCGACATGGTCTTACGCTCGCTCTGCCCGAAGGCCAGGCCGTAGCCGCGGGTGAAGCACGGCGCTTCGGTCGCCGACCCCTTGAACTGGTTGACCATCTGGCACTCGGTCAGTCCGATCGAACCAAGCGGCACGGCAAAGCCTGCGTCCTCGGCAAAGAACTCGACCTCGACCTCGCCGAAGCGGATCTCGCCGGCGAACGGATGGTTGCGGCCATAGCCACGCTGTGTTGAGTAGCCGAGCGCGAGCAGAAAACCCTCGTCGCCGCGCGCCAGATTCTGCAGCCGCAGGTCCCGGTCGGCGGGAAAGCCGAGCGGTTCGCGCGTGAGATCGCCGACCGGCGCGTCCGGCTCGGCCTGCGGCGAGGATTCGATCAGGCCGTCGCGGCCGAGGATGTCGGTCACCCGCGGCGCCAGCGTCTGCGGTGCCGCCGCCGTCGCCGGCTCGTCCGGCACAAAGCCTTCCGCGAGCTGCGGATCGAGCAGGCGATGGGTGTAATCGAAGGTCGGCCCCAGGATCTGGCCGCCTGGAATGTCCTTGAAGGTCGAGGAGATGCGCCGCCGCACCTGCATCTCGCCGGTGTCGACCGGCTCGCTGGCGCCGAACCGCGGCAGGGTGGCGCGGAAGGCGCGGACCAGGAAGATCGCCTCGATCATGTCGCCGCGCGCCTGCTTGATCGCGAGCGCCGCAAGCTCGCGGTCGTACAGCGAGCCCTCGGTCATGACGCGATCGACACCGAGCGAGAGTTGCTCGGAAATCTGCGCCAGCGTCACCTCGGCCACGTCGCGGTCGCCGCGCCGCTCATGCGCGAGCAGGCGGTGGGCGTTCTCGATGGCGCGTTCGCCTCCCTTGACGGCTACATACATCGCTCACACTCCGCTTGCGACCAGCCGCGTGGTGCGCGGGATCGCCACAATGGCATCGTCATGGACCAGCACGACATCGATGCCGCGCGGAAACAAAGTCTCGTTGATGACGAGCCGCTCGAACAGGTCGCGCGGCTTGATCATCGCCTGCAGCAGCGCCGTGCCGTCGATGCCGGGGCCCTTCAGCTCGAACGCCGGCCCCTGCGTCAGGCTGTCGACCTGCAGGATCAGCGTGGCCGAGCGATCCGGATATTCGTTGCTGCCGAACGCGAAGCGCTCGAGCGCCGGCAAATTCGCGGGATCGCCGATCAGCGCGAAGCTCGCGACCGAGGAATCCTCAATCACGGGCGCGCTGGTGTGGAATTTGAGCCACCTCGCGACGTCAGTCGTTGCCGACATCGCAGGATCGAGCCAGATCGGCGTGTCGTGGTCGAACAGGGTCAGCGCGATCGCGGCCGAACCGCGCATCACGCCGAACGGCGTTCCGGCCTGCACCGCGACGCGCTGCACGCTGCCGGGACGCGCCATCGCATCCATCACCGAGCGGAAGGTCGATTGCGCCGACAACATCTTGTCGGCAAAGCCTGCGGGCAGTTCGGCGAACGTGGTCATCGCATCATCCCTCGCCGCGCACCATGGTGTAGAAATCGACCCGCGTCGCCGCGGTCTCTTCGGCCTTGCGATTGCGTTCGGTGGCTAGGCCCGCGCGCAGCGGCGCGATCACCTTCGCCTCCACCTCGGCGGAGAAATCCGACGATTGCGCCATGGCGTCGCATAGCGCGATCATCTGCGCCTTCTGTGAATCGCGACCGAGCGTGTAGCCGAACCCGACCTCGCCGGTCGAAAGCCGCACCGCCGCGCGCGACACCGTCGCCTCGCCGAGATTGAACGGCGCGCCGTCGCCGCCGATCCGCCCGCGCAGCATCACGAGGCCGTTTTCCGGCGTGCGCAGGTTCTCATGCGCGGGCACCGCGAGCTCGGCGAGACGGACTGCGATGTCGGCGGCGCCGGAATGCGCCAGCACTGCCATCGCAGCCTTGCGCTGCGCCTCTTTGCTGTTCCGTTCGGTGATACCCATGGCAACCTTGCCTGATTCAAGTTGTCTATGATACTAGACAACTTACTAGCCAAACGCCATGACTGTTTCGTGACAAATCGACGATTTCTGGCTATCACGGCGCCATGAGCATGCAGGAAAGTTCCGGCGTCGCCTTGTGGCGGCAGGTCGCCGACGGCATCGAGCGCGGCATTGCCGACGGCCGCTTCGCTGCGGGCGAAAAGCTGCCGGGCGAGATGGAGATCGCCGAGACCTACCGGGTCAACCGCCACACCGTGCGGCGGGCGCTGGCGGCGCTGGCGGAGCGCGGCCTGGTCCGCGCCGAGCGCGGCAGCGGCACCTATGTCGAAACCCAACGGCTCGCGTATCCCTTGCGCTCCCGCACACGATTTTCCGAGATCGTCGGCGCCGGCGGCCACGAGCCGCGCGGGCAGCTGATCGATGCGAGCAGCGACGTCGCCGACCGCGACATCGCGCGCACGCTGGGCTTGAAAATCGGCGCGCCGCTGATCCGGATCGAGGCAGTGCGGCTCGCCGACCGCACGCCGATCTGCGTCTCGACGACCTGGCTGTCAGCCGACCGCTTTCCCGATGCCGGCAATGTGTTCGCCAACGTCCGCTCGATGACCAAGCTGTTGGCGCATTACGACGTGAAGGATTACAGGCGCGCCTCGACCCGGATCACCGCGGCCATCGCCGACGCCGCCGACGCCGCCCGGCTCGAACTGCCGCTCGGCCGTCCCGTGCTGGTGGTCGATGCCACCGACGTCGATCCCGCAGGCCAGCCCCTGGTGACCAAGCGCTCGCGCTTCGCCGCGGAGCGGGTGGAGTTCTTGGTGGAGAATAGCTGACGAACCGTCGAGCTATCGTAGGTGGGCAAAGCGAAGCGTGCCCACCTACCCGAGCACCGAGCCAGAATGGTGGGCACGTCGCTTACGCTCCTTTGCCCACCCTACAGGGCTACGCCACCGCCCGCTGGCCGATGATCGCGAACCGCAGCTTGCTCGAGATGAAATCGATCGCGGCGACCGCGATCAGGATCATCAGGATCAGGAACGACACCTTCTGCCATTCCAGCACCCGGATCTGCTCGGCGAGCTGCAGGCCGATGCCGCCGGCGCCGACGATGCCGATGATCGTCGCCGAGCGCGTATTCGACTCGATGAAGTAGAGCACCTGTCCCGCGATCACCGGCAGCACCTGCGGCAGCAGGCCGAAGCGGATCTCGTGCAGCGCGTTGCCGCCGGAGGCCTTGATGCCCTCGACCTGCTTGCGGTCGGCGGCCTCGATCGCCTCGGAGAACAGCTTGCCGAATGCGCCGAAATCCGAGACCATGATCGCGAGCACGCCGGCGAACGGGCCGAGGCCGACGACGTTGATCCAGACCAGCGCCCAGATCAGCGTATCGACACCACGGATCGAATCCAGGAAGCGTCGCACCGGAAAGCGGATCAGGTTCGACGGGATGATGTTGCGTGCCGCGAGCAGGCTGACCGGCAGCGCCAGCACCGCGGCCAGCGTGGTGCCGAGCAGCGCGATCGACAGCGTCTCGCCCATCGCCTGAATGTAGAGTGGAAACGACGAGCCCGGGTTCGGCGGGATCATCATCATGCTGATCCAGCCGAGCTGGCTGACGCCCGAGATCAGCCTCGACGGCGAGAAGTCGAGGTCGACCAAACCGAACGCGAAGATCGCGAGCGCGGCCACGATCATCGCCGGCGTCGCCAGCCGCGCCGCGGCAGGCCGCGCAAAGACATCAGGGTATCTCGCGCGCAGTTCGTCGGTGTCCGGCTTCGGCATCTGGCTCAATGGCGTGCCTCCTTGCCGAACAGCCGGCCGCGCAGCCAGCCGGTCGAGATGTCGATGATGAAGACCGTGATGATGATGGTGACGAGAATGGCACTGACGTCCGAATAGTAGAACTTGCGGATCGCGACCATGAACTCCTGGCCGATGCCGCCGGCGCCGACGAATCCCATCACGGAGGCTTCGCGGACGTTGATCTCGAAGCGCAGCAGCGCATAGCTGGCATAGCCGGTCACGACCTGCGGCAGCACCGCGAAACGCATGCAGGATAGCCAGCTCGCGCCGGTGGAGCGGATGCCCTCGACCGGCTTCATGTCGGCATTCTCGACGATCTCGGAAAACTGCTTGCCGAGCGCGCCGGTCGAATGGATCGCGATCGCGAGCACGCCGGCCATCGGCCCGAGGCCGAACGCGATCACGAAGATCAGCGCGAACACGATGCCGGGCACCGTGCGGGCGAATTCCAGCAGGCGCCGCACCGTGAAACGCAGCCAGGACGATGGCGAGGTGTTCTGCGCGGCAAGGAAATTCAGCGCAAAGGCGAACACCGCGCCGATCAGCGTGCCGACATAGCTGATCAGGATCGTCTCACCGAGCAGCCGCAGCCACTTCTTCAAGCCCCAGAACCACTCGACGGGATTGGTCCAGACCCGCGCGCCGGAATCCAGCGTCATGATGCGGTCGAAATAGCTGACGAAATTGCCCAAATAGGTGAACAGCGTGCGCAGGTCCACTTCCGCGCCGACCGCCGCGATCAGCAGCGCCGCGCAGAACACGGCGGCCGCCAGCGTCGCCTTCAGCCGCTTGCGCGCCACCGCCTTGCGATAGGCGTCGTTGAGTACCGCAAGCTGCGGGGCCGGAAGGATGGATACAGCCGTCGCCATCGCGGACCAATCTGGTTGAGGGATCAACGAAAAAGGGCCGGGTCGTCCAACCCGGCCCCATTCACTGGTCGCGCGATCAGGACGCCTTCTTGCGGAGATTGTCGACGAACTTGATCAGGTCGATGGTCTTGTCGTAGTCGGCGCTGGTGATCGGCGCCCACGGCTGGTTCTTGCCGTCGGAGAGCTTCTTGAAGGCTTCCGGATCCTTTTTGTCAGCCTCGAGGAAGGCCTTTTTGATCGCGGCCTTCATGTCATCGGGCAGGCTCTCGAGATAGGCGTAGGGCGAGTTGATGATGAGGTCGGACTTCACGATGATGCGGAAGTCTTCCTTCTTCAGCGCCGTGCCGTCGCCCGACTTCACCATGTTCTTGTTGAGCATGCGGGTGAGGTTCGAGTCGTCATCAGCGTTCCACCAGTTGGCGGCGACGTCGACGGTGCCCTGCGCCAGCGCCAGCACGGCGTTCTCGTGGCTGCCGGTGAAGACCACCTTGGAGAAATAGGCGTCCGGGTCGATCCCCATCGCGTTCAGCTTGAAGCGCGGCATGTTGTTGCCCGAGGTCGAGTTGGGGTCGACCAGGCCGAGGTTCTTGCCCTTGAGGTCCTCGATCTTGTGGTACGGGCTCTTGGCGAGCACGTAGAACACCGAGTAGTAGCCCTTCGAGCCGTCGGAGTTGACGTCGATCACGAAGGCGTCGGTCTTGACGCCGGTGAGACGGGCGCGGGCGAACGACGCCGGGCCGTAATAACCGATCTGGATGTTGCCGGCGCGCTGGCCCTCGATCACGGCAGCGTAGTCATTGGCGACGCGCAAGACCACCTTGACGCCGAGTTCCTTCGACAGATAGCTCACGAACGGAGCGAAGCGGTCGGAGACGCCGGAGGCGTTCTCGGCCGGGACCACCGCGAAAGTGATCTCCGGATATTTGGTCTTCCAGTCCTCGGCCGAAGCCGAGCCGGCGAAGGCCAGCGCGGCAGCGCCGGCCAGCACGATGCGACGAGTGATCATGGTAACCCCTCCAGTGTGGTACCTGTTGACCGGGCGAAATGCCCGGCCGCCCTCAGATTCCAAGAAATGCGACACTCAGGCCGCTGCGGCGGAGCCGAGCGCCGGAGCAGTTACGCCGGCAGGCGCGGGCAACGGCGCCGCGCCCATCACGTCATTGGCCTCGAGGTCGTAGAGCTCGCGGGCCACATGGTCGGTCAGCGCCGCCGAGGCGCCATCGAACACCACCCGGCCCGCCGCCATGCCGACCAGGCGGTCGCAATAGCTGCGCGCCAGATCGAGCGAGTGCAGGTTGCAGAGCACGGTGATGCCGAAATGCTTGTTGATGCGCAGCAGCGCATCCATCACGATCTTGGTGTTGCGTGGATCGAGCGAGGCGATCGGCTCGTCGGCGAGGATGATGTCGGGCTCCTGCACCAGCGCACGCGCGATCGCGACGCGCTGCTGCTGGCCGCCCGAGAGCTGATCGGCACGTTGCGCGGCGAGCTGCGCGATATCGAACTGCTCGAGCGCCGACATCGCCAGCGCCCTGTCGTGCTCCGGCCAGATCTGGCCGAGCGAGCGCCAGGACGGGATCTGCGCCAGCCGCCCCATCAGCACATTGGTCAACACGTCGAGCCGGCCGACCAGGTTGAACTGCTGGAAGATCATCGCCGAGCGCGCCCGCCACTGCCGCAGCGCCTTGCCGTGCAGCGCGGTGACGTCGGTGCCTTCGAACAGGATGCGGCCGGAGGTCGGATCGGCCAGACGGTTGATCATGCGCAGCAATGTCGACTTGCCGGCACCGGAGCGGCCGATCACGCCGACGAAACTGCCCGGCGCGATCGAAAAGGATGCATTGTCGACTGCGGCTTTTGCGCCGAAACGGCACGTCAAACCATCCACCACCAGCATGCAATGCTCCAACCGCGCCGCGTTTGGGCCATCGCTATCCCCGGTGCTTAACAGTTATGTGACGAGAGTGCCGCGGTGCGGCGATCGTCCACACCCCACCTCTTGCCGTCATCGCAACGTCATGATGTTGTCACCAAGCATCCGGATGAGGAGCGCGCTCCCCCGAAACGGCAATGATTTGCGGAGGCCAAGATGGCCGGAAAATCTCTCTCGGTCGTGCCGACCGTCGACCCGACTGCATCGGTGCGCGAGAGCAAACTCGGCAAATATAGCGAGGTCGGCGCGCGCACGATCCTGCTTGAAGTCAGCATGGACGACTATTCCTATGTCGTGAACGACAGCCAGATCACCTACACATCGATCGGAAAGTTCTGCTCGATCGCGGCGATGACCCGGATCAATCCCGGCAATCACCCGATGCACCGCGCGACGCAGGCGCATTTCACCTACCGCGCCAGCGCCTATTTTCCCGGCGAGAGCGACGATGTCGACTTCTTCAACTGGCGACGTGCGCATCACGTGCATATCGGCCATGACGTCTGGATCGGTCACGGCGCCATCCTGCTGCCCGGCCGTAACGTCGGAACCGGCGCGGTGATCGCCGCCGGCGCGATCGTGACCAAGGACGTGCCGGCTTATACGATCGTCGCAGGCAATCCGGCGCGGCAGATCAAGCGGCGCTTCTCCGAAGCGATCGCGGATCGCCTCACCGCGCTTGCCTGGTGGGACTGGGATCACGAGACGTTGCGACGCGCCTTGCCCGATTTCCGCAAGCTTGCGGTGGAAGACTTCCTCGACAGATACGAGGCCGAGGCCTCATCACACAACAAACAGCGGAGTGCCGCATCGTGACTGACATTTTCATCGAGGGCGGCCGCACGTTGATTGATGGGGCCTTCGTCGAGACCTCGCTACGCACCGCGGGCCGCGACCTCGGCGCGCTCGACGCCGAGCAGGGCCGCGCCACGCTGCATCTCGATGCTCGCGGCCTCTTGGTGCTGCCCGGCATCGTCGACCTGCATGGCGACGCCTTCGAGCGCCAGATGATGCCGCGTCCCGGTGTCGACTTTCCGACCGACGTGGCCCTGATCGACAGCGACCGGCAGGTGATCACCAATGGCATCACCACCGTGTTCCACGGCACGACCTGGTCGTGGGAGCCCGGCCTGCGCAGCGCCGAGAATGCGCGCAAGCTGCTCGATGCGATCGAGGCGCTGCGGCCGCAGCTTGCCGCCGATACCCGCTTTCATCTGCGCCACGAGACCCACAATCTCGAGGCGGAGGGCGAGATCATCGAGTGGCTGAGCGAAGGCCGTATCGACCTGTTCGCCTTCAACGACCACAGCAACGTCAAGCCGAAGAAGCGCGGCCAACTCGCCGAGCGGACCGGGCTTTCGCCCGAGGCGGTCGGCGAATTGCTCGACCAGGTCGTCGCGCGGCGTCCTGACGTGCCCGCTTCGATCGCGCGCCTTGCCGCGGCCGCGCGTGCGGCCAACGTGCGGATGCTTTCGCATGACGACAACAGTCCGGCGATGCGCCAGGAGTTTCGCGCGCTCGGCGCTGTTATCGCGGAATTCCCGATCAACGAGGAGACCGCGCGCGATGCCGCGGGAGCCGGCGACTTCATCGTGTTCGGCGCGCCGAATGTGGTGCGCGGCGGCAGCCACACCGGCTGGACCAGGGCCTCCGACATGATCGCCAAGGGCCTTTGCTCGGTGCTGGCGTCCGATTACTACTATCCGGCACAATTGCTCGCCGCATTCCGACTCACTGCCGACGGCATCCTGCCGCTCGCCAAGGCCTGGGACCTGATCTCGTCGGCACCGGCGCGCGCTGCCGGACTCGCCGACCGCGGTGTGATCGCCGCGGGCCGCCGCGCCGACATCATCATCGTCGACGACAAGCTGCCGCTACGGCCGCGCGTCGTCGCCGTGATCGCGGCCGGGAGGCTGGTGCATCTGGCTGACGCGAGCTGCCTCGTCCATTCGCTCGCGGCGCGCAAGTCGGTTGCGGCGGCGTAGCAGCGATGGCCAGCACTCCGCGCTACGCGATCTACTACGCGCCGTCGCCCGACAGCGCGCTGCATCGCTTCGGCTCCACAATGCTGGGCTACGACGCCGCCTCCGGCGCCGACGTGCCCTTCCCCGACGGCGTCGCGCCGGACTGGCGCGAGGTGACGCGGGATCCGCGCAAATACGGTTTCCATGCCACGCTGAAGGCGCCGATGGCGCTTGCCGACGGCACGCACGAAGCCGATCTGCTCGCGGCCTGCGCCACCTTCGCAGATCGCGGCCGCCCCATTCCGCGGATCGAGCCGGTGGTCGACGCGATCAGCGGCTTCATCGCGGTGATCCCGGCCAGGCGCTCCGACGAGCTCGAACGGCTCGCCGCCGACTGCGTCACCGAATTCGACGGCTTCCGCGCGCCGCTGACGGCGGACGATCGGGCGCGGCGCAATCCGGCCAAGCTGTCGGCGCGGCAGTGCGAGTATCTCGATCGTTGGGGCTATCCTTACGTGATGGAGGAGTTTCGTTTCCACATGACGCTGACCGGACGGCTGAGCGACGAGCGCCGCGCTCCTGTCGTGGCGTGGTTGCGCGAACGGTTTGCGGCGCTCGGGCTCGCGACGCTTGCGATCGACCGCATCGCGCTGTTCAAGCAGGCCGATGCCGCCTCGCGGTTCCGAATCATCGGCAGCTGGCCGCTGCGCGGTTAGCCTCTCACTCCTCCGGCCGCGTGCGGGCGATGATCTCGGCGGCGCCCTTGTCGAGCAGCTCCATGCCGACGGCGCGGCCGAGTTCGCGCGGGCGATCCGCCGGTCCCCGCCGCGTCGTCTCGATGAAGCGTGCGCCGGCCTCGTCGAGCACGGAGGCGCGCAGCGTGATCTCGCCGCCCGCGAGCGTGGCGTGGCCCGCGATCGGCGAATTGCAATGGCCGTTGAGCACCCACAGCACCTCGCGCTCGGCTTCGGCGCAGCGCCGCGACGACGCATCGTCGATCCTCGCAAGATGGCCGCGCGTCGCCCAGTCGGTCTCGACGCATTCGACCGCGACGATGCCCTGGCCCACGGCCGGCAGCATCTCGTCGACGGAGAAATCATGCGCGATGCGCGCGGTCATGCCGATGCGCTCGAGCCCGGAGCGCGCCATCACCAGCGCATCCGCCGGCCCGACCTCGCCGCCGTCAGGCAGCCGCTGCTTGTCGCCGCGATCGAGCTTTGCAAGGCGGGTGTCGGCGGCGCCGCGATAGTGGATCACGGCAGCTTCCGGAAACAACCGGCGCAGATAGGCGGCGCGGCGCACCGCATTGGTGCCGATCTTGAACCCCTTGCCGCGCGAGACACGAAAGGTGTCCAGCGACAGGCCGGGGCGCAGTACCAGCGAGTCGTTCGCGGCATCGCGCGCCAGCATCGCGGCGAGGACGAGATGGGGTGTTTCCTCGTTGCCCGGCACGTCCTTCAGTGAATGCATCGCGGCCTGCAGCGTGCCTGACCGCATCGCCTCGCGGATCTCGGCGACGAAGGCGCCGCCCTTGCCGCCGTGACGCAACAGCTTGCTGGTCTGGTCCTGGTCGCCGCGGGTCTCGAACTTGACGACATCGACGGCAAGGTCGGGCGCAGAGGCGCGCAGCAGGTGCGCGACCTCGTCGGTCTGCGCCAGCGCCATCGCGCTCTTGCGTGTGCCTATCCGTAAAACCTGTCCCGACACGAAGTCTCCGCCGAAAATACCGTCAACAGCCGGGGATTAGAACAAAAGGCTAGTCGAAACAATGGTTTTTGCCTGCTCAAGCAATATCCTCGAGCAGCCCGACCCCGGCCTCGCGCATCGCCGCGGTGGCCGATGCGAGCGAGCCGGCGAGATCGATGGCGCGGCAGGCGGACAGCACGACAGCGGTCTCGAAACCGAGGCGCCGCGCATCGAGCGCCGAATATTGCACGCAGAAATCCGTCGCCAGCCCCGCCATGATAACCCGCCGCAGGCCGCGCTCGCGCAGATAGCCGGCGAGCCCGGTCGGTGTGCTGCGGTCGTTCTCGAAGAATGCCGAATAGGAATCGATCGCAGGCCGGAATCCCTTGCGGATCACGAGCTCCGCTCTGTCGGTCGCAAGCTTGGGGTGAAACGCCGCACCCGGCGTGCCTTGGATGCAGTGATCCGGCCACAGCGTCTGCGCGCCGTAGGGCATCGTGATGGAGGAGAACGGCGCCGCGCCCAGATGCGATGACGCAAACGAACTGTGGCCGCTCGGGTGCCAGTCCTGCGTCAGCGCCACGTGGTCGAACCGATGCGCCAGCCGGTTGATGACATCGACCACGGCATCGCCGTCGGCCACGGCCAGCGCGCCGCCGGGGCAGAAGTCGTTCTGCACGTCGATGATCAGGAACAGGTCGTGGGGGCCGATCGTCATGCCGGTCACGTCCCGATCCGCAGGCTCGCACGCTGCTTGCGCAGGCAGGCGATGACCGACAGCGCGGTGATGCGGCCGGTCTTTGGGTTCTCGGAGGGGATGTTCTCGATCATCATCGAGAACCGCGCCGAATCGGAATCGACCTCGATGCGGTGGGTGTTGCGCGTCACCGTCGGGTCGGCCCAGATCTCGACCCTCGTGCGATCGGGGCCGATGCCGGCGAGCGACAGCGCCACTGCGACGTTGAGATTGGCCGGAAATCCCTTTGCGGCGTCGCGCGCGGAGCCCTCGAAGACGCGCAGCGGCTCGGTGATCCCTTCGATCCGGATGTCATTCTCGACCAGATGCGGGGCACCGAGCAGGCCCGCGACCGGCTTCCGCGTCACGAGTGTCGCCGAATGGATGGTCCCGATTGCCGCGGCCGTCACCGCGTCGAGCCCGATCAGCGCGCCGGTCGGCACGATGATCTGCCCGCCATGGGCCCTCGCGAGATCGACGAGGTCCTCGTTCTGCAGCAGCGCGCCGACGCTGAGCACGACGGCGGTCTTGCCACGCTGAACCACCGGCGCCACGATCGCGCGCACGACCTTGCTCGGCGCGCACTCGACCACGATGTCCGCGACCTCGGCCAGCTCGTCGATCGGCACCATCTCCGGCGCGGTCCTGAGCTCGGCGAGCCAGCCGCGGTGCTTCTCCGGGCTGTTCGCCGATACCGCGACCAGCATCAGGCCCTCGATGCCCTGATCGAGCGCCCTCACGACATCGGCGCCGATCGCCCCGAGGCCCGCGACCGCAACGCGCGTCTTCGTCCTGTTGTCCGCCATCACGCCCCGCCTGCCAGCATCTTGACCAGGCGATAGAGATAGTCCTGGCCCTCATAGAACGACTTTACCAGCACCCGCTCATCCCTGCCGTGAATCCGGTTGTCGTCGACGTCGGCGGCCAGCCCGGAATGACCATAGGTCGGAATCCCCGCATTGCGCAGAAACAGGCCGTCGGTTGCACCGGTGCTCATGACCGGAACGATCGCGGCATCCGGCCAGTATTCTTTCGACAGCTTCTCGATCGACCCCATGATCTCCTCGTTCAGCGGCGATGGCGGGCTCAGCACCGCCTTGCCGCCCTTGACCTCGATCTGCTTGTCATCGAGCACGCGCTCGATCTGGGCCTGGACGCCCTCGATCGGCTCGCCGGGCAGCACCCGGCAGTTCACCCCGGCGGTCGCAAGCTGCGGCAGCGCGTTGATGGCGTGGCCGCCCTTCAACAGCGTGGCGACGCAGGTGGTGCGGAGCTGCGCATTGTAACCGGGCATCTCCGACAACCGCGCCAGCGCCGCCGGGTCTGGCTGCGGCGCCAGGATGGCGCGGATGTCGTCGGCGGTCTGCTTGCTCTCGGTCTCGGCGGTCTTGGCGAAATAGATCCGCGTCGTCTCGTTGAGGTTCATCGGGAAGTCGTATTTGGAGAGCCGAACCAGGCCTGCCGCGAGGCGATAGATCGCGTTGTCCCTGCGCGGCAGCGACGAGTGGCCGCCGCGATCGGTCACCGTGAGCTGATAGCCGGTCGAGATTTTCTCGCTGGTCTGCACGCTGTTGCGGATCGCCTTGCCGTTCTTCAGGCCGACGCCGCCGCCTTCGTTCAGCGCGAACTCGGCGTCGATCAGGTCACGGTGATTCTTGATCAGCCACTGGATGCCGAGACCGTTGGTGTCGCCGATCTCCTCGTCGGTCTCCAGCGCCACGATGATGTCGCGGTCGGGCTTGTAGCCTTCCTTCCTGTAGCGGATCAGGTTGGTGACGAAGGAGGCCGCCATGTATTTGTCGTCGCTGGAGCCGCGGCCATAGAAATAGCCGTCCTGCTCGGTCAGCTTGAACGGATCGACCGACCAGTCCTCGCGCAGCGCGGGGACGACGTCGAGATGGGCGAGCAACAGGATCGGCTTGCGCGCGCCGGAGCCGTGCAGCCGCGCCACGAGGTTGCCCTTGTGCGGGGCCGGCGAGAACACCTGCACGTCGGCTTCGGGGAAGCCGGCGGCGCGGAGCCGCGCCCCCATCGCCTCCGCCGCCTTCTGGGTATCGCCGGTCGCGGTCGTGGTGTTGATCTCGACCAGTTCCTGATACAGGCCGCGGGCGAATTGCTGCTGCTCGGTCAACCCTTCTGCCGTGGCAGGCGCGGCCCACAGCATCGGACCGAAGGCGGCCGGCAACAGCAGCGATCGGGCTATTTTCTTCATCTTGTGCGACATCGCGCGCTCCCGGAATTCCACCCGCCCCACGGGAGTGAATTCAGAACAGGCGGCACGCGTTTTGGCAAGTCGGCGAGCCCTTCAATTTCGGCACGCTATTTGGAGTCCTTATCTTTGGCTGCGATCACCTCGATCTCGACCAGGAAGCCGGGATTGGCGAGCGCAGCGACGCCGACCACCGAGCGCGCCGGCAGGTTCGGCTGGCTGCCGCCGAAGAACTGGGTGTAGCCCTCCATGAAGGCCTTGAAGTCCATCGGCGCAGCTGTGCTGTGCACCAGGAAGACCTGCATCTTGACGACGTCACCCATGGCGAGGCCCTGCCCTTCCAGGATGGCCTTGATGCGATTGAGCGCGCCTATGGTCTGCGTCTTGGTGTCGCCATAAGCCTGCGGACTCGAGGGATCGGCATCCTTGTTGACGACAGGCGGCACCTGGCCGCTGACATAGACGGTGGTGGTGTTGCCGGTGACGGTGACGGCCTGGGCGATCGGAAAGGTCGAGTTCGGGATCGGATGCCTGACCACATCGGCACCGGCCGATGTGGCCGCCACGGACAGCGCGGCGCCCAACGCGATACCAAGGAATTTCATCACTGCTCTCCCCAATTGGCCGGATTCTTGTTTTGACGCGTTTTCTTTACGCGAACCGGTATCCACTTCGCTCGAAAACGCTTCAGTGGCGGGCGTCCTGCACATCCTTCGCCGTCACCGCGTCCTGAAAATCGTTGCCGAAGTGCGTGCGCAGATAATTCACAACGGCGGCGACCTGACCATCGGTCATCATGTCGCCGAACGCCGGCATGCCGCGGCGGCCGTTGACGACCATGAACACCGGATAGCTGCCCGATTCGAGGTTCTTGTTGCCGGCCAGCGACGGATAGCTGCCGGCGCCGGTCGCACCCGTCGCCTCCGGCATGTGGCAGCCCTGGCAGACATTGGCGAACAGCTCCTCGCCGGTCATCTCGACGAAGCGGTAGCCGGAGGAGAAGGTGCGGCGGCTCGCGGCGCTGTCCTGCCCGAGCGCCGCGGTGGCCGAAAGCAGCAACAGCGCGGCAACCGCCGGTGTCGTTGTCCGCATCATCATATCTTCACCACGCGTTCGTGCAGCCGGCTGATGGCGTCGAGCGCGGAGAGGATCGCGCCCTCCTGCCAGGCCGGCAGATCGGAGGCATGCTCGCCCGCCAGCACGATGCGGCCATCGATTTGGCAGAGGTTGCGGTAGTGCTGCGCCCGCCCGGCATCGCTCCATTCGCCGCTGCAGCCGAGCGTAAAGGGCACGCGGTGCCAGGCCACCGCGACACCGGTCTCGAACTCCTGCTTGTATTGCGGATGGATCTTGGCGCCGAATGCGACCGCGCTCGAGACGCGCTCGGCCGGCGACATCGCGGTGAACTCGTAGGAATTGGCGCCCTCGAACAGATAGGCACCGAGCAGGATGCCGCGGCCGGCGCGGTTGAAGCTATAGCTCGGATAGCCGATCTGCCGGATCGGCAGGTCGGTGAAGCTGATGCCGCCATAGATCGCCTCGTCCTCTTCCCAGAACCGCCGTTTGAACTGCAGCCCGATCTTCACCGCGGCGGCATAGGGCAACGAATCGATCGCGTTCTTCATCGGCGCGCTGACGTCGAGCTGCATCTGGCTCAGGATCGGCAGCGGAATGGTGCAGACGCACCAGTCGGCGGTCGCCTGCTGCAGCGCCGACGATTTCGCGGCGTCGTAATAGCTCACGGTGACGCCGGAGCCGTTCTGCTGGATCTGCGTCACCTTGGTGTCGTAGCGGATGAGATCGCCGACCTCGCGCGCAAACGCCTTGCCGATCATGTCCATGCCGCCGACCGGCTGGAACATGGTGGTCTGGAAATTGTAGCGCGCGAAGGCCTGCAGATACCGCCATAGCCGCGAGCGCAGGATCTCGGAGAGCGAGATCGGGTCGCTCGGCAGCGGATCGGCGCTGAGCCCGCCGCCGGGATCGCGCGCATAGCCGCGGAACTCGGCGGATTCCAGATTGGCATTGTACTTGTAGTCGCGGTCGAGCGCGCCCCAGGCCCGCAGCGATTGCAGCAGGATCTCCTGATCTTCCTTGGTGACGATCTCGTCGAGCTTGCCCTGTTGCGTGACTTTGGCGAGCAGCTCCGAGACCTGGCCCTGGAAATCCGCCTTGATGCTGCGAATGCGTTGCGGTGTGCCGTCGAAGGCGCGCGCCGAATGCAAATAGGCGTTGTGGTTGAGCTGGATGAAGGGCTCCAGCGTCACGTTCAGCCGGCGGCAGTAATCGAGCAGCGCGCGGTGGTGATAGGGAATCCGCCACGGGCCCGGATTGATGTACAGCCCCTCCGCGAACTCGCACTTCTGCTTGGCGCCGCCGAGCTCGACAAAGCTGTCGCCGCCGCGGATGGTCCAGTTGCGGCCGCCGGGGCGACTGTTGTACTCGAGGATCTCGACCTTGTAGCCGGCCTTGCGCAATTCCAGCGCCGCCGTCATGCCCGCAAGCCCCGCGCCGAGGATCAGCACCGAAGCGCCTTTGGCGTTGCCGCCAAGCTTGATCGGGCCCTTGTAGGCGGATTCCGATGCGAAGCCGAGGCTCGTCATCGCATGATACATCGCCGAACTGCCGGCGACGGTGCCGATCAGCGCGAGCAAGTCCCGCCGCTTGATCCGAGATCCGTTGTGCACCCGCGTTCACCCAGCCGCATTCATCGTTGAGAGAAGGAAACGGTTGCCGCGCGCGGTGTCAAGAATAGCCGCACGCCTGTGCCTGCACCCACACGCGCTTTTGATACGTCAAACCACACGCTCGCGATGCACACGGCGGCAATCCATCTCATAGTCGAGCCCGACCACCGGTGGCCGGTCGAAATGCCAGGTCAGGCCGTTGCGCAGCACGCCGCGGCGGCCGAGTTCGCGTTCGAGGAGAGGATAGGCGTCGTGCACGGTGTAAAGTTGCACCGCGGTGGTGTCGGCCCACGCGCCGCCGAATGCGCGCATCCGGCGCTCCATCTCGTCGAGCACGAAGGTTGCCTTCGCCTGCATGCCAGCTGGACTGGTGTCGCCGGGCGCAACGGTGTGGTTACGATAATTCGCCTTGCCCTCGACGGATTCCCCGCTGCCGGCCACCACGAAACTCTCGGGCGTATCTCTCGGCGCCGGCACCGTGTAGCAGAACGCATGAAAGCACGGCTCCCGCGGCGGATCGATCTTCGGACAGACATTGCTGCGCGCCACCGGATTGACGCCATCACGCATCACGCCCCATTCGATCAGCGTCTCGATGTAGGCCGCGTTGAACGCCTTGAAGCCGTCCTCGGTGAACGGTGCCGGCGAGCGCAGTTCGCAGGCACCGAACGCGGTGAGCGGCCGGCCGGCGGCTTTGATGATATCAGCGATTTTCGCAAAGCCTGCGCTGAGCGGCACCGGTTCGGCGAACCTGACGCGCTCGACGGCAAAGCCGGGCAGCGCGCCAATGCCACAGGAATACTGGCTGACGCCGGGCATGAAGCGATAGCCGCTGTCGGGAGCTTCGGTCGTGTCGGTCATGGCGCCTCTGCTGATGTGATGGATGCGATGGTCGGGGTGATGTCTGGCGGCGAGAATACCCACGAATGGTGAGATGTCACCACGGCTATCGTGCCTGCGAAAGCGAGACGACGTCGAGTTTGGATCTGCATCGTCAGCCAAACCGCACGGTGTAGTCACCCGCGCATGCGGGTGATCCAGTATTCCAGAGGCAGCAGTGCTTGAGCCGAGAGGCCGCGGCGTACTGGGTCGCCCGATTAAACCGGGCGATGACAGCGGGGGCGGGGATATAGCTTCGCGTTCTCGCGACATGAATTGTCCGAGTTTTGCTTCTCGTTCCGCCCTCTCCGTTGATAGAGGGCGCAGGGAAAGCCGGGTGCCGATTGCACCCATGGGTCCCGTGCAACAAAAAGCACGGGAGTAGGACCACAGGTGTAACCGGGAACAACCCGGCTTTCCCTGCGCGATGGGTTACGGCTTATACGTGCTCGCCCCGGCGAGACTGGGCTTTTGTGTCACCGTCATCCCTGAGAAGCGCTAGCTTCTCAAAGGAATCAACACCTGCCACTAGGGCGTCAGGCCCGCACGATTTCACCGTCCGCGTTGCGCGCGCTACGTCTTCACGCGTTCCGCGTCCACCGCATCTCACACCGCACTCATGACGACTCGCGAAGCGCCCCTCGATCGGGTGAGACGCGAACATTAGACAGCTGAGTTGGGGTCTATGTCAAGAACGAATTCCGAAAATACGAAGATTCGTCGGCGCCCGATATGTCAGGCCTGAGCGCGGCTGCCCTGCTCGTTCAACGTCGCAACCGCCGCGGCCACGATCTGCTCCTCGTCCCAGTGGAGCCGTTCGAAGGACACCGCGACCTGCCCCGCGCCATCGAGGACATAAAGCTCGATGCGGTGGCGGTTCACCAGCGACTCGACGTAATTGACGCCGAGCTCGAAATAGTCACGCAGCGCCTCATGGCCCTCGACGGCCCGCAGCATCCGGTGGTTTTCATCCATCCGCACGGCGCGGTCCTTGCCGTAGACACGCAGCCGTTCGGGCCGATCGAACTCCGGATCGTAGGTGATCGCGGCCGTGCGGAGGCGCTCCGAGAGCCCTTGCGCGCCGAGCAATGCCTGGATGCGCGCAAGCTTGGTGACGCTGAGCGAGCACTTCATCGGATTGTCGCAGCGCGTATAGAAGAACACCACGATGGACGGGCAGCCGCGAAAGAATTCGGAGAACGTCAGCAGCTTGCCGTCCTGATCCTGCAGCACCACGGCGTCGATCGATTTGGGATCGGAGCGCGCCGCCGCCGTTCGGCTCGGGATCGTCTTGCCGTCCGGCAGGCCGCCGCAGCAGGACGGAACGCCAGTCGCAGGCGCGCGGATGGCCTGCAGGGTCCGATCGAGATCGAGGCGCAGCTTGCGCGACAGCCCCTGCTCGGCGCGCCAGCGTGTGAGCGCGGGCAGAACCATTTGCGCGTTCGGACCGAGCCAGGCCAGGGTCGCCAGCAATTCGGCCACCGCGCTCGTGCCGGAGGATGACGTGGCGTACTCGCCGTAGCTCGCAAACGAGATCGGCTCGTCATGGTATCGGACCTGGTCGAGGGCGCGCGCAAGGAACGGCGCAAACCTCTCGTTCGGCTGCGTGTGGGAGCGCAAGGCCCGGGCAGCCGCGGCGACCAGATAGGGATCGAGACCGGTATCGAGCTCTTCCAGCACGAAGATCAGCGCCTGGTCGGAGAGGGAGGCGCGCGCCAGCGCGAGCAGAATCCAGCCGCGCATCCGGACGACGGTCGCGGCTCCCCGCCCGCCATAGAGTGGATGTTCCTCGCGGAGTAGATCCGTGAGCTGCACCGAGCCGGCCGGATCGGCGGCCAGCCGGTCGACCAGGCCGGCGAACGCGTCTTCCGACATCGCGTGCGTTGCGTTGCCGGCGATCGCCATCTTACCGGTCGAACTTGCTGAGGAAGCGCCGCGCGGTCTGCTTGTATTTCGGCGCCGCCTTGGAAGATTTGAAGCGCGTGACGCTCTGCATCAGCGCCTTGTCCTTGCCGAGCGCGGCGTCATCGCCGAATTGCTCCAGCGCGGTCAGACTGGTGGCCTTGATATCCGAAAAGTCCTTCTTGTCCTTGACGATTTTCAGCGCCTGCTGCTGCAGCTTCTCCGGGTTCAGCGAATGCAATGCGGAAGCTGCGAGCTGCCGGTTCTCGCGGTATTCCTTCTTGTCGCGGAGCACCTTCTCGAACAGCGGCGCCGACTTGGCGTCGGCCGCGAGCAGGCGCAGGGCCTCACGCTTGGCATCTTCACTCGGCGGCTTCTTCACGATCGCCCGCGCGGCCGCGTAGGCGTCCGTGTGCGCATCATTGCCGAGCAACTGAAGCGCCTTCTCCGGCGGCAGCAGCGCCTTGGCGGGATCCTTCAGGCCGGCAAGCAGCTTCTTCTGGGCAAAGCCGTCCTTGTTGCGGGTGAGGATGCCGAGCACGCGCCGCCGCATTTCCTCACTGGCGTCGGTCGAGACTTCCCGGAGCGCCGCGATGTAGTCCGCATTGACGGATTCGAAGTTGGGAACGCTGAACGCGGCTGCGCCGAGCGCCTGCAGCGCGCCCATCCGCACTTCGATGGGCTTCTTGGTGTCGCACAGCACCTTCAACTGGCGATGAACGTCATCGGTGTTCTTCGGCACCCGGACGTCGACCGGAACCGGCGCGGCTGCCTGCTTTCGGGCCGAGGCCTTCTTTGCAATGGTCCCCCTCTTTGCAGCCTTCTGCTTCTTTGCAGCTTTTCGCTTCTTTGCAACTTTCCGCTTCGCTGCCATCATCGCGTCTCCCCGCGCAGATGCGCGCTAGAACTGGACGTCATCATAGTCGAACCCCATGTTGGCCGCAGCATCGATGGCGCCGTGGTAGTCGATGCAGTCGCGCACGCGCGGCTGCAGGCCCGGCGCCGCGACACAGGGCGACGCGGACATGGGTCCGCCCGGCGCCGTCACCGGACGGGTCGGGTCGGTGGCGCGGGTGATGCCGTTCCACGGCCACATCGTGTCGTTCAGTCGATGACCCGGCTTGCTGGTGCGTTGTTCATCGAACGATGACGCGTCCGCCGGGTTGAAGCGGGCGTTCTTGCGCTGCCATTTGGCCCACAGACGATCGACGTTGCAGTGGAGCAGGAAGAACAGCGGATCTTTCGCCGCCGTCGGCGGATCGTGGATGAAGCCGCCGAAGCTGGTATGTGCGAGCCCGTGCGGATCGCCTTCCATGTTGCGGAAGGTCCGGAATTGCGCGCCCAGCGCCAGCGTATCGTCCTCGCTCGCCGGATTCGGCGGCGCCTCCGACGTCGGAAAGTCCGGCGTGCGGGATATCCCCAGGGTGTTATCGGTCCTCCAGAATTCCAGCGGATTGCCGTTGCGGAATTTCACCGTTCCATTCGCGTCGGATTGCCCGAGGAAGTCGAGCGTGAAGATATTCGGCGCGGGTTCGTCGAAGCGCCAGTAGGGCAGCGTCACGCTGGAGTCGATCGCCTGGAGGTCGCGCTCCAGGTCGAGCAGATAGGAGCGGTGCCAGGGCAGGAAGCCGGGCGCGTTGTGCGCCTGCGACAAATTGGGACCCTTGTGCATGTTGTTGAAGTCGCTGTAGCGCCCGAGCCCCTGATTGTTGAGCTTGGCGAATGCCGCGACAAACCGATCGCGCTCGGCGTTGGTGAGCTTGTTGGCGTTCTTGCGGACGCGCACCATCAGATCGGCTGATCCGACCAGCGTGCTGCCGACGCGCGCCTCGATCTTGACGTCGCCATTGCTGGTGCTCGGCTGGCCGAACTTGCCGGCCGCGAAGAACGGAACGGTGGTACCGTCGGTCGGGACGGTCAGCGTCAGCGTGCTCGCGAAGGCGCCACTGGTGCCGCTGCGGAATCCGACTGCGCCGCCGTTTGCCGCCGAGACGCCCGCGATCTTGACGCTCACGGTTGCAGCGTTGGCGCCGGTGGGGTCGCTCACGCGGATCCGGCATGGAGATGGCGTCCATGTCACGAACCGTGACTCTGGAGCTGTGCCGTTGTTGATCTGCAATTCGACATTCATAATATGCTCTCCCAATCCGGGCGCCCAAACGGCATTCTCAACGAGCAACAAATAGAAATACAACCTTGTTGCGCGAATAGCAAGGCGACCCACCGCCGCAGGTCGGCAGCAGGTCAGTTCCCGGCTTGTAGCCGATTGAGCCGACAGGGTCGGCTTGCCTTGCAATGGGATGCAGAGCGACCGGCGAAGCGCGAAGCCGGCAAGATCAATCTAACGCGGTTCGCATTCGCAGCACGCCGCGAGGCTGCGGCCGTCGCGCGACGTCACCAATTCCAACGGCGTCGGTAGCCGAACCCACCGTTGATCAAGCGCAGGATCAGCAGGAAGACGACGGCGCCGATGAAGGCGTTCAGGATCGCCGCGACGAGGCCGACGCCGAGGTGAATGCCGAGGCGAGGCAGCAACCAGTCTCCGATGAACGCGCCGAGCAGACCGACAAGAAGGTCGCCGATCAAGCCAAAGCCGCCGCCTTGCATGACACGACCGGCGAGCCAGCCCGCGACAATTCCGACAAAGATGATCACGAGCACACTTTGATTGGAAAGATGCATGGCAGCCTCCGCGTCCAACGCCACCGGCACAAGTCTTGCGGGCGGGATTGGTTCCGAGCCGTGCCTACAATCGATGACGTGCTCTTCAAGTGATGTGAGCGCGCCGGTCAGGCTCCCTCTCCCCTTGCCGGGGAGAGGGGTGGCCGCGGGAGAGACGATTGATGCGAGCGTCGGTCTCGCAAATCGCGCGTCGGGTACGCACACATCGAGAGACCACCCGTGTGATACCCCTCTCCCCAACCCTCCCCCGCAAGGGGGGAGGGAGCCCTTCCAGCGGTGCCTGCCTCAATTCCCCGCGCGCCGGGCCTCGAGGCTGCGGCTGTAGCGCGACATCGCAAAGGAGAACACGAAATAGATCACGCCGACGAACAGATAGATCTCGACGCTGAAGGATTGCCAGGCCGGATCGACGATCGCGGTCTTCGCCGTGGTCAGGAGGTCGAAGATGCCGATGATCAGGACGAGGCTGGTGTCCTTGAAGAAGGCGAGGAAGGTGTTGACCAGCGGCGGGATGACGTGGCGGATCGCCTGCGGCAGCACGATCAGGGCGTGCTTACGCCAGTAGGACAGGCCGAGCGCGTCGGCCGCCTCGTACTGCCCGCGCGGCACCGCCTGCAGGCCGCCGCGCACCACTTCCGCGAGATAGGCGCCGGCGTAGAGGATGAAGGCGATCTGCGCCCGCAGCAATTTGTCGATGTTGACGCCGTCGGGCATGAACAACGGAAACATCACGCTCGACATGAACAGCAGGCTGATCAGCGGCACGCCGCGGATCAATTCGACATAGAGCACGCAGAGCGAGCGGATCGCCGGCAGTTTGGAGCGGCGGCCGAGCGCGACGAGAACGCCGAGCGGGAAGCCGAGGGCGAGCCCGAAGGTCGCGAGGATCAGCGTCACCGGCAGGCCGCCCCAGCGGTCCTGCGAGACAAAGGACATGCCGAACAGGCCGCCCCACATCAAAACGCCGATCGCGATCAGAGCCGCGGCCCAGAGCAGGAACAATTCCTTGCGCCAGAAGCTGCGCCGGCTCGAGATCACGAACAGCGCGATGAAGATCAGCACCGCTGCCGCCGGCCGCCACTGCTCGTCGAACGGGTAGGTGCCGAACAGGATGAAGCGGTATTTTTCCGGGATCACGGCCCAGCACGCGCCGAGCCCATGCAGCGCGCGGCAGGCCCCGGTGTCGCTGCCGGGGACGCGCCACACCGCGTTGGCGATGCCCCATTGCCAGAAGCCGATGCAGGCCTTGCCGAGCACGACGAGCAGCAGCAGCGTCATGATCCCGGACGGGATCGAGGGAAACAGATTGCCGCGCAGCCACGCCGCGATGTGGCCGCCCAGCGTGCGCCGCGCGCGCGGCCGGCGGATCGACAGTGGATCTTGCGGCAGCGGATCCTGCGGGAGATGCGCGACCGAGCTCATCTCAGCGCTCCACCAGCGCGATCCGCGCATTGTACCAGTTCATGAACAGGCTGATGCCGAGGCTGATGGTGAGGAACACCATCATGATCAAAGCGATCGACTCGATCGCCTGCCCGGTCTGGTTCAGCGTGGTGTTGGCGACCGAGACGATGTCCTGGTAGCCGACCGCGACCGCCAGCGAGGAATTCTTGGTCAGGTTGAGATACTGGCTGGTCATCGGCGGGATGATGACGCGCAGCGCCTGCGGCAGCACGATGTGCTGCAGCGAAAAGCTCCGCTTCAGCCCGAGCGCCTTGGCGGCATCCCACTGCCCGCGCGGCACCGCCTCGATGCCGCTGCGCACGATCTCCGCAATGAACGCCGAGGTGTAGGTGACGAGCGCGATCAGCAGCGCGAAATATTCCGGCGCTAGCGTCAGCCCACCGACGAAATTGAAGCCGCGCAGCTCGGGCAGCGTGACGCTCCAGCTTGCACCCGAGACAAACGACACCAGCGCCGGCAGCGCGACCACGAGGCCGAGCGCATAGGGCCAGGCCGGCCGCGCCCTGCCATCCAGCATCTGCTGCGCGATCAGGCGGCGCCGGACGAAATGCAGGACCACGAGCCCTGCGACCAGCGCAAGCGCGACCCACCAATTGGCCTCGTGCATCGGCACCGCCGGCAAGATCAGGCCGCGATTGGAAAGAAAGACGCCCTCGACCGGCTTCCAGGCCTGGCGCGCCGCCGGAAGGCCCTGCAGCAGGACGTACCAGAACAACAGTTGCAGCAACAGCGGCAGGTCGCGCAGCACCTCGACATAGACGGCGGCAAGCCGCGACAGCAGCCAGTTGGTCGACAGACGCGCGATGCCGACCAGCGTGCCGACGATCGTCGCCAATATGATGCCGATCACCGCGACGCGCAGCGTGTTGACGAGGCCGACGATGAAGGCGCGCAAATAGGTGTTCTTCGGCGTGTAGTCGATCCAGCTGTCTGATATCGGCATGCCGGCTTCGCGGCCGAGGAAGGCGAAGCCGGTCGAGATCCGCCGCACCGACAGATTGTGCACCGCGTTCGACCACAGGAAGGCGACGATGGCGACCGCGATGCCGACCACCAGCACCTGCCAGAACAGGCCGGCGATGCGCGGATCGTCGAGCGAGAGCCGCAAGGGCCGAGAAGGAGGGCGTTTCGGCGTCGATGTCGTCACAGCACAAGGACCCCAACGGGAAGCGATCTTGGCGCGCACTTCATATGTTGCACCAATTTGATATCCGTGCAACATATGTTTCATGGCCCAGGCTCAGCCGAAACCATCGCCGCTTGCATCTCCCCTTGCCGAATTGTGCAGCGCATTGCCGTCGCTGCCAATGCGGTTGCAGGAGGTCGGTCGTTTCGTCGCAGCCAATGATTACGACGCCACCACCCGCTCGATGCGCGAGCTTGCCTCCGTCGCCGGCGCCGACCCCGCCTCCTTCACCCGCCTCGCCAAGGCGCTCGGCTATTCCGGCTGGGATGAACTGCGCGCCGCGCTGACCGAGGCGCGCCGCCCGGTGCAGGCCGCGCCGTTCTCCGGCCGTGCCAAGAGCCGCCGCGGCGGACCGAATGCCGACGTCGCGCTGGTCAACGACAAGCTGGAGGCGGAAGCCGCCGGGCTGACGCGGATCTCGGCCAGCGCGATCGCAGACGCCGCGCGGGCGCTGCATGCCGCCGAGCGGATCTGGATCACGGGCTTTCGCAGCTGCCGCAGCGTGGCGGAACTGCTGACCTACGAGCTTCGCCTGTTCCGCCCCGGCGCGGTGCTGCTGGTCGGCGGCTCCGGGCCGTTCGATCTCGACCACGGTGCCTTCGGCGCCGACGACGCCGTCGTGGTGATCGGATTTGCGCCCTACTCCACCGCGAGCGTCGAGACCGCGCGCGCGGCGCACGATGCCGGCGCGACCATGATCGCGATCGCAGATTCGATCACCGCGCCGATGGCCGAGGGCGCCGATCATCTGCTGCTGTTCGAAGCCGCCACCTCGCCCGGCTTCTTCCCGAGTCTCACCGGCGCGATCGCAGTGGCACAGTCGCTCGCCGCGGTCGCCTTCACGCTGGGCGGCGCCGGTGCGAAGCGCAAGCTGGAGCAGACCGAGGGCCGGTTGGCCGAGATGTCGCAATATTTTGTCGAGAAAGGATAAGTGTCATGGCCGCCAACAAGAGCCGCGTGATGCACCGCAGCCTGCGCG
Source organism: Bradyrhizobium genosp. L (assembly GCF_015624485.1). Taxonomy (NCBI): domain Bacteria; kingdom Pseudomonadati; phylum Pseudomonadota; class Alphaproteobacteria; order Hyphomicrobiales; family Nitrobacteraceae; genus Bradyrhizobium; species Bradyrhizobium genosp. L. The sequence goes on along the minus strand of NZ_CP061378.1, from coordinate 1,967,418 downwards.
AGACCCCGCCGAAGGCGATCGGCGGCGAGGGCGTCTGGCTGATTGCGGAGGATGGCCGCCGCGTCATCGATTCCTCCGGCGGCGCAGCGGTGTCCTGCCTCGGCCATCAGCATCCGCGCGTGCTGGCGGCGATTGCAAAACAGGCCTCCACCCTCGCCTATGCCCACACCGCGTTCTTCTCGTCGGCGCCGGCCGAAGAACTCGCCGAGCGGCTGGTCGGCCATGAGCCCGGCGGCCTCGGCTACGTCTATTTCGTCAGCGGCGGCTCGGAGGCGATCGAGGCCTCGATCAAGCTGGCGCGGCAATATTTCATCGAGCGCGGCGAACCGCAGCGGGCGCGCTTCGTCGCCCGCAAGCAGAGCTATCACGGCAACACGCTGGGCGCGCTGTCGGCCGGCGGCAATGCCTGGCGCCGCGAGCCCTATGCGCCGCTGCTGTCGCCGTCGTTCTCTCATGTCACGCCGGCCTTCGCCTATCACGAAAAGCGCGGCGATGAATCCGAGGCCGCCTTCGTCGCCCGGCTCGCCGCCGAGCTCGACGCCGAATTCCAGCGGCTCGGCCCCGACACGGTGGCGGCCTTCATCGCCGAGCCCGTGGTCGGGGCCACTGCTGGCTGCGTGCCGGCGCCGGACGGTTACTTCAAGGCGGTGCGCGAGATCTGCAACCGGCACGGCGCGCTCCTGATCCTCGACGAAGTGATGTGCGGCATGGGCCGCACCGGCACGCTGCATGCGTGGGAGCAGGAAGGCATCTCGCCCGACATCCAGGCGATCGCAAAGGGGCTCGGCGGCGGCTACCAGCCGATCGGCGCGATGCTCGCGAGCAGCACGATCGTCGACACCGTGCGCGACGGCTCCGGCGCGTTCCAGCACGGCCATACCTACCTGGCGCATCCGCTCGTCTGCGCCGCCGCGCTCGAGGTGCAGAAGACGATCGCCGAGGAAAAGCTGCTCGACCAGGTCAAGGAGCGTGGCCGACAGCTCGAGCAGCGGCTGATCGAGCGCTTCGGCAATCACCGCCATGTCGGCGACATCAGGGGCCGCGGCCTGTTCTGGGCGATCGAGCTGGTCGCCGACCGCGGCACGCGGCAGCCGTTCGATCCGAAGCTGAAGCTCAACCAGCGGATCAAGTCGATCGCCTTCGCCGGCGGGCTCGGCTGTTATCCCGGCGGCGGCACGGTCGACGGCAAGAGCGGCGACCACGTGCTGCTCGCCCCGCCCTATATCGCATCTTCCGGCGACATCGACATGATCGTCGAAAGGCTCGGCGCTGCGGTAGACGGCGCGTTGAAGGACGTTGGTCATTAGGAGGAGGAGTACAATGTACAAGGCTATTGTCACGACTGTCCTGCTCGCAGCAGGCATTTCAACCGCAAACGCGGCGACGCTCGACACGATCAAGCAGCGCGGCACACTGGTGTGCGGCGTCTCGACCGGCTTTGCCGGCTTCTCGGCGCCGGACTCGCAGGGCAATTTCAAGGGGCTCGATGTCGACTATTGCCGCGCGCTGGCCGCAGGCGTGCTCGGCGACGCCGGCAAGGTGCGCTATGTCGCACTCACCGCGCAGAACCGTTTCACCGCGCTGCAGTCCGGCGAGATCGACGTGCTGTACCGAAACTCGACGCAGACCTATCTGCGCGGCACCACGCTCGGGTTGCGCCAGGGCCCGGTCAATTTCTACGACGGCCAGGGCTTCGTGGTGAAGAAGGACCTCGGCGTCAAGGAACTGAAGGATCTCAAGGGAGCGACCGTCTGCGTCGCGCAGGGCACCACGCATGAGGTGACGCTCGGCGATTACGGCCGCGCCAACGGCATCGACTGGAAGCCTTTGGTGTTCGATCGCGTCGACACCATGTACCAGACCTTCTTCGGCGGCCGCTGCGATGCCATGACGCAAGACGCCTCGGCGCTCGCCGGCGCGGTCGCGACCGCGGCACCCAAGGCCGACGACTACGTCGTGCTGCCGACCACCATCAGCAAGGAGCCGCTCGGCCCGTTCACCCGCAACGGCGACGAGGTCTGGAGCGACATCATCACCTGGCTGCATTACGGCCTGGTCGAAGCCGAGGAGCTCGGCGTCACCCAGGCCAATGTCGACGAGATGACGAAGTCGCAGGTGCCGGCGATCCAGCGCCTGCTCGGCGCCTCCGGCGACCTCGGCTCGCGGCTCGGGCTCGACAACAAATGGCTGGTCGCGGCGATCAAGGCCGGCGGCAATTACGGCGAGATTTTTGAGCGCAATGTCGGCAAGGCGAGCCCGCTCAAGCTCGAACGCGGCCTCAACGCCACCTGGGGCAAGGGCGGCCTGATGTACGCGATCCCGTTCAAGTAACGATCGTCGCTTCGAGCACCAGCCCGTAGGGTGGGCAAAGCGAAGCGTGCCCACCTTCGCGGGCTCTGAGCAAAAATGGTGGGCACGTCGCTACGCTCCTTTGCCCACCCTACAGACTACGAAAAGACCAGCCACCATGCGCATCACCCTGATCCACGCCCTCAAGCATTCGATCGTGCCGATCGAGGCGTCGTTTGCACGGCTGTGGCCGGAAGCGCGGCTGATGAATCTGCTCGACGACTCCCTCTCGGCGGACCTCGCGCGCGACGGCAAACTGACCGAGCGCATGACCGAGCGCTTCCTCACCATGGGCCGCTACGCGGCGAGCACCGGCAGCAACGGCATTCTCTTCACCTGCTCGGCGTTCGGCCCCTGCATCGAGGCGGTGGCGCGCGCGCAGGCGCCGATGCCGGTGTTGAAGCCGAACGAGGCGATGATCGAGCAGGCGGTCGCGAGGGGGAAGACGATCGGCCTGCTCTCGACCTTCCCGCCGACGCTGGTCTCGATGCCGCCGGAGTTTCCGTCGCAGGTCGAGCTGGTGCCGAAGCTCGCCGAGGGCGCGCTGGCCGCGCTCGACCGCGGCGATCGCGCCGAGCACGACCGTATCGTGGTCGAGGCATCCAGGGACCTGCGCGATTGCGATTTGATCGCGCTCGCGCAATACAGCATGGCGCCGGCCGCCGAGCGCGTCGCTGAGGCCACCGGCCGACCGGTGCTGACGACGCCGGACAGCGCGGTGACGAAACTCAAGGCGCTGCTCGGCGTCGGTTAGGCGTGAAGACCCGCTCCGGTTACGGCGCGCCGCGGTTCGCCTGCCCGGCCTTGTATCTGAGCTCGTCGATCAGCTGCGAGGCAGGCACCGCCTGGCCGGTCTTGGCGTCCACCGGCGATGGATCAAGCGGCACGACGAGGTCGCCGGTCCCCGCGGTCTTGTGCAGCCACAGCGCGGTGACATACAGAGCGGGCACGCGGAGAATCCGGAGCTCGTAATCGTCCTTGCTCACCTCCGGCAAGCTGCGAACCGTTCGGATCGCGTCGGCGGTCGAACCGACCGCACGTCCTTCATTGAGCGCGGACACGACTTGTTCATCGCCGGTCCCGGTCGGAACCGCCTCCGCGGACGCAAGCGCCTGGTTGTTGTCCTGTACGAGGAAGAGCCATCCGGTCGACTTGGCCGCCGGCAGGTCTCGCTTGGCCACGAGATCGTCGAGGCCCAGCGTGAACACTTGAAGCGGTTCGACAGCCTGGAGCGGCCCGGCAGCCTTGCGCAATGCGAGGGACCGCAACGCCCTGTGGTTGGCGTCCCGGAAGATCGATTGAACGGCCTCGGTCGCCTGTTGCGGGGGGGACGGAGTGAGAACAGCCATCGAAACCTCCTCAGTATTTGGTGTAGTAGGTGTGTGTCCACGTACCACTGCCCTGATACTTGGTTTGCAACGTGGTGTAGTTGACGTTCGAGCGACCGTAGATCGGGTCGTCGACGGTGATCCAGTCGATGCCGCCGGCGTTGTAGTGCCCCATGATGCACAGGAAGTGCGCGCCGCCGCCAGACCAGGCGACCCGGATTCCGAGCGGGCGGGCGAACGTCACCTCGGTCTCGACCTGGGCGACGGTGGCAGTGCCGCCCACCCAATGGTCGAGATGACCGACAATGGAGAGCGCCTGATCGAGATAGCCCGTCACGTTGCAGGGCCCGGATGCGCCCGTGCCGCAGCAGTCGGTCCGGCCGAGCTCCTGGTTGGCGACCTGGCACTGGGTCCAGCCGCTTGCCGGCTTGTAGAACAGCGCGACGCTGGTCGAGGTTGCCGCCCAGCACCAGTTGGGCTGCGTCTGGTGCTGCATCGAGAAGTACATCTCGTCGAGCCACCAGATCGTGTCGACGTGGTCGTCGGTCCCGACGACGAAGACGTCCAAAATATCCGGATAGCGGCTCAACGCATTGATCGACGTGTTGGGGGCGACCACGCCGCCGGCGATCTGGAACCAGTTGGCCCAGCCGCTGCTGGCGTCCCACCACGTGCTGTAGACGCCGTGATTGGTGCCGACCGCGAAGACGTCGAGATGGTTGGGATAGCGGGACACGACGCTGATCGAGGTGTTGGGAGCCGCGGCCCCGCCGCTGACGTTGAACCAGCTTCCCGCCCAGCCGCCGTTGGCATCCCACCAGATGCTGTAGATCTTGTGGTCGGTCCCGACGGCGAACAGATCCATGTGCGTCGGATATCTTGCGACGGCGGCAATCGACGTGTTCGGCGCGGCGGCGCCGCCGGCGACCCTGAACCAGGGCGCCCATCCGCCGTTGACGTCCCACCACGTGCTGTAGATGCCGTGGTCCGTTCCGACCGCAAACAGATCGATGTGGTTGGGGTTGCGGGTCAGTGCCGTGATCGACGTTCCCGGAGCCGCGGCCCCGCCGCTCACATTGAACCAGCTTCCCGCCCAGCCGCCATTCGCATCCCACCAGATGCTGTAGATCTTCATGTCCGTTCCGACCGCGAACAGGTCGAGATGATTGGGGTTGCGGGCGATCGCCGCGATCGAGGTGCCGGGCGCGGCGGCACCGCCGGCGACCCTGAACCAGCTGTTGGCCCAGCCGCCATTGGCGTCCCACCAGATGCTGTAGATTCCGTGGTCCGATCCCACGGCGAACAGATCGAGATGATTGGGGTTGCGGGCGACCACCGTGATGGTCGTCCCTGGGGCCGCGACGCCGCCGGCGACCCTGAACCAGCTCGACCATCCCGTGGAGATATCCCACCACGCGCTGTAGATCCCGTTGTCGCTGCCGACACAGAAGACATCGAGATGCTGCGGATACCTGGCAATCGAGGTGATTGACGTTCCGGGCGCCGCAACGCCGCCGCTGACGCCGACCCAATTCGGAGCCCAACCCATTGTGCACTCCTTTCCAGACTGATGAAGCTGCTGTTTCGCTCGTCACACCAAGAAAACGTGGACCGTCATCGCGACGGAGACGCATGTGCCAACCGCGCTGTGGCTACGCACGCAGGCGTGCTCGCCTTGGCCCGGTCGCTGCTCGCAAATGTTGGCGTCAGTATCAGGCTCACGCCGTTCTCCTGGCTGTCATGCCGGAGGCTCCTTCTGGAGCACACGGTATCGATGAGCGGTTCATTCAACGGCTGATAATCTACACGCCCCGCGAACGCGTGCATGTGACCTATGCCACAACTTTGAGATCACGTTGTCGTTTGTGATCGGCGCACACACCCGAGCGCACGAATGCGGAGGATGGATGCAAAAAATATCGGGCCGCGCGTGCCGCAGCCCGATGACAGATGTTGATGTAATTCATCGCGACACGAAGGTTGATTGCGCCTTGCGGCCGATCCGCCGGCGCATCATCCGCCCTCGTTCACGTTCAAATCGACGCCCTGCGGATCCTTGATCGTCGACACCGTGATCAGCGAGATCAGCGCCAGCACGCCGATATAGATGCCGACACGCCAGGATTCGCCGTAGGTACCGATGATCCATTGCGCGATCATCGGTGCGAAGGCGCCGCCGAAGATGGCGCCGAGCGCGTAGCCGATCGAGACACCGGAATAGCGCACCTTTGCGGGAAACAGCTCGGCATAGAGCGCCGCCTGCGGGCCATACGAGAGACCCAGCGCGATGGTGAGGCCGACGGCGCTGATGAAGAACAGCAGCAGATTCTTGCTGTCGATCAAGAACCACATCGGCACCGCCCACAGCACCATCAGTCCGTAGCCGATCTGGAACGAGCGCACGCGGCCGATCTTGTCGCCGAGGATGCCGCCGATCAGCGTGAAGATGAACCAGCTTACCGCGGCGAGCGTGCCGACCAGCAGCAACTGCTCGGAGGGCATCTTCAGCGTGTTGGCGCCATAGCTGATCAGGAACGCGATCAGGATGTAGCCGGCCGCGTTGTTGGCCATGAAGATCAGCGCGGTGCGCAGGATCTCCTTGCTGTGGTTGCGCATCAGCTCCCTCAGGGGAGCCGACGATTCCCGGTGCCGCCGCTGCATCGCCTTGAACACCGGCGATTCCTCCACGGTGCGGCGGATCACGACGCCGACGACAATCAGCACCAGCGACAGCAGAAACGGAATCCGCCAGCCCCATTCGATCATCGCCTGCTTGCCGAGCGTCGTGGTCAGCACCCACAGCACGCCGGTCGCGAGAATCATGCCGAGCGGCGTGCCGATCTGCGGGAACGAGCCGAAGAAGCTGCGGCGGTCGCGAGGTGCCGACTCCACCGACATCAGCGCCGCCCCGCCCCATTCGCCGCCGGCCGAGAAGCCTTGCAGGATGCGGAGCAGAATAAGCAGCGCCGGCGCCCAGGCGCCGATCTGCGCATACGTCGGCAGCAGGCCGACCAAAGCGGTGGCCGCGCCCATCAGGAGCAGCGTGACCACCAGCATGTTCTTGCGCCCGAAGCGGTCGCCGAGATGGCCGCAGACGATGGCGCCGAGCGGGCGGAACAGGAACGACAGGCCGAGCGTCGCGAACGACACGATCTGCGCCAGCAGCGGATTGTTCTGGTTCATCGGCGCGAAGAACAGCGCGCCGAACACGAGGCCCGCAGCCTGCGCGTAGACGAAGAAGTCGTACCACTCGATGGTGGTGCCGACGAGCGTCGCGGTGAGGACCTTGCGTTCCTCTTCCGACAGTTCAGCGCCGCGCGAGCGCGCGGACAGTTCGATGGACATTGTGGCCTCCCCCATAAATCTTTGAGCTTTGTATCTTTGATCTTTGTTTGTCTTGATCGACCGAACTCAGTTAGAAACATAGCTCCGGTTGTGACCACTCTCACACAAATGAAGAACAGGGCCGCCGTAATAGACACAGGATTCCGTGTAGATGAATTTGTCCGGATTCGTTCGGTCTCGATACTGCATTATGTTCAGAACGTAGACCGTCAACGCCCCTGACGAGATGTCGGCGGTTTGCTTGTCGTCTAATTTCGGTCCAAAAACGCTAAACCATGTGTCGGATTGGTTTGGGTTAATGTCGAGTTTTGGTCCCGGCTCGGAAAGGCTTATTTGCGCCTTGAGCATTGGAAACATCTGATCAATCGTTGCATTAGGCGCTCTTCCGGTAGCAAGCATTACAACGCCCGCATGCCGCAATTCAGTAGCCGTTGATTTCCCATTGTTGATAATGAAAATATTCATCGCGTACTGTTTTTCCGGCGTAACTATTGGCTGCCATTGCCGAACGTCTAACCGAGCGTTTTCCGAGCTAAGCAAAGTTTCGGCCGCCAATAACGTGGGCCAATAGTGGCGATCGACATAGCCAAATAAGACCCCTGACCATGTTGTGACCAAAAGCAGTAGCGGGATGATGTATCCGTGCCGACCTTGCTCAGCGACCCGCTGGCCGCCTTTGCCAGATTTACCTGCTTTGGCTCCTGGTGCTTCCTTTGTCCGGTGGTACATCAAAGCTGTGTAGACCGCGCTGGCTACTGCAGCCGCGGTTGCTATCCAGAATCCAATTTCGGAAGCAGTCATAGCCACGATTGTGGGGCTCACTTATCGCTCACGCAACGTCTCGGGTCGGTTTTCCCTATCATTCCCGGTTTCACTCAACACGTCAGATGCGAAGACCACCGTTTTCGGAATTCCAGTTCGCCGATTTTGCTCTCTGCGGCCGCGACCACTATGAACGCCGGGTAGGCACCTAGATGACCGCTCGCTGGCATCGGACCCGGCTACCTCAGCCGCAATTGCCGGGCACCTATCCTGAAACGGCGATTGTGCAACGCAACAAAGGCGCTATGATTCAGACCTTCCAAGAGGTTGCTAAGTGTCTGACATCAATGCCGATGCCTGGGTTTCTTCAGGCCACCGCCCGATGGGCTTTCCCGAATTCGTCGTCATTATCGCTTCCATCATGGCGCTGAACCCGCTGGCGATGGACATGATGCTGCCGGCGCTGCCGAACATTCGCTCGGCGTTTGCCATCGCCGACGCCAACCGGCCGCAGATGGTGCTGTCGATCTTCCTGGTCGGCTTCGGCGTCGGCCAATTCGTGATGGGTCCGCTGTCCGACCGCTTCGGCCGCCGGCCGGTGCTGCTCGGCGGCATGGCGGTCTACACCATCGCCGGCCTGCTCGCGCTGATGGCGCCCTCGTTCGAAACACTGCTCCTGGCGCGCGCGCTGCAAGGGCTCGGCACCTCGGCGACGCGCGTGATCGCGACCTCGATCGTGCGCGACTGCTATGCCGGACGGCGGATGGCGAGCGTGATGTCGCTCGCCATGATGGTGTTCATCGCGGTGCCCGTGATCGCGCCGTCATTCGGGCAGGCGGTGATGCTGCTGACCAACTGGCACGGCATCTTCGTGCTGCTGATGATCTATGGCGTGATCGCGCTGGCCTGGAGCGCGATGCGGATGCCGGAGACGCTGCCGGTCGAGCTGCGCAAATCGCTGGCGATCCCCGAGGTGCTGTCCGCGTTCCGCCAGACCGTGACCAACCGCCAGACCTTCGGCTATGCGCTCGCCGCCGGCGGCGTGCAGGGCGCACTGTTCGCCTTCGTGTTCTCCTCCCAGCAGGTGTTCACCGAGATCTTCAAGCTCGGGCATTATTTCCCGGTGGCGTTCGCGGCGTGCGCGGTCGGCGTCGCGATCGCGGGCTTCCTCAACTCCCGCATCGTCGGCCGCATCGGCATGCGCGTGATCTCACACGCGGCGCTGACCGGCTTTGCGGTGGTCGCGGGCCTGCTGCTGCTCGCGGTCAAAACAGACATGCTGTCGCTGCCGCTGTTCATGGTGCTGGCGGCGCTGATGATGTTCGCCTTCGGGCTGATGATGGCGAACTTCACCGCGCTCGCGATGGAGCCGCAGGGCAAGATCGCCGGCACCGCCTCCTCGCTCTACGGCACGATCACTACGCTGCTCGGGATCGGCATCGGCACCACGATCGGCCAGGATTACGACGGCACGCTGGTGCCGTTCGCGACCGGCTTCTTCCTCTGCACGCTGGCCGCGCTCGCGGTGGTGCTGGTGACCGAAAAGGGCCGCATGTTCCGGCCGCATCACCAGCCGGTTTGATGATCCGGTCGATCGGGTAACGAGCCGAACAGAGTCCTCGAAAGCAGTCGCTCCGGCAAAAGAGTCCAGGCACCAAAGCGCCGTTGATGGTTGCCAGTCATCAAGGCTGCGAAGTACGGTGACGGAACCAGCTCGCAAGAAATGAGCAATGTCGGGGAGAAATGCATCATGATTGTACGCAGCGCTCTTTGCGCGATGTGTCTGGGCGCCATGGCTCTGGCCGGCCTCGTCGGTGGCGGCGCGGCCCAGGCCGGAACCAACGATCTCCTGATCGGCATCGACAACAAGATCACCTATGGACCCGAAGGCCAGATCAATGGCGCGCCGGGTAACGACGCGGTGCTGGTCGTGGACATCTCCGACCCGGCCAAACCCAGGATCCGCGGCAGCTTGCCGCTGACGAACTCGCTCCTGGGGCCGCCCACCAATCTGCAGATCACACCCGACGGCAAGCTGGGCCTCGTCGCCAATTCCGTGGTTCACGTCCAGGAGGGCAACACCTGGAAATCGGTCCCGGATGACAAACTCTACGTGATCGACCTCACCGCCGACCCGCCGAAGCTGGTTGACACGGTTGCCGTCGGGCGGCAGCCGTCCGGTCTGTCGATCTCGGGGAAGGGCGACCTTGCGTTGATCGCCAACCGGGACGGCAAGAGTGTCTCCGTCGTCTCGATCCAGGGGATGACGGTCAAGGCCGTCGGCGAGGTTCCGCTGGGGCAGCAGGCTGCGGCCGTTGTGGTCGCGCCCGACGGCAAGCGCGCCTTCGTCTGCCTGAACCTCGTGAACAAGATCGGCGTGCTCGCGATCGACGGCCAGAACGTGACCTACGACAAGTCGATGGACATTCCATCGGCATTCAATCCCTACAACATCGACATCACGCCGGACGGCAAATACGTCATCGCCTCGAATACCGGCGCACAGAGCAACAACGCCGATGCCGAGGTGATCATCGAAGCAACCGGCCCGCATCCCCATGTGGTCGACGTGATGTCCCCCGGCACCGGACCGGAAGGTTTCGCGATCTCACCCAATGGAAAGATCGCAGCCACCCCGCTGCTGCTCGGCACCGGTGCCAAGGACAGCGACTGGTTCAAGACCAAGGCCGGCGAACTCGCTGTGATGTCGATCGGCACCGACGGCAAGCTGACGGTGATCGCGCGCGCGCCGCTCGGTGGACTGCCGGAGGGCATCGCGTACAGCCCGAACAGCGAGTACCTCTATGTGGGCAACTATTTCGACAAGGACTTGCAGCTGTTTCACCTCGCCAACGGGACGCTCACCGAGGCCGGCCCCAGACTGAAGCTGCCAGGTCAGCCGGCATCCATGCGCGGGCCGGCGCGGTAGAGCAATGCGTGCCTACCCATTCCGCGGACTTGATCCGCGGAATGGGACAAGCACCGCCACCAACCGCTGACGTATTCGTCCTCAACGCGCGCCGTGGCGCGCCTAAATATCGTCTGGCCTATCCAGGCTGCGATCGCGTCAGGCTTGCTTGGCTCGGCCGACGCCGCTCCGCGCCCGCACCGGAGCCACCCGCTGCCGCGACGTCGCAAATCCCTCCATGCCGAGCTGCCACTGCAACCCGACGATCGCGCCCTTGGTCGGCTGCAGCAGGCCGAGCGCGCTGAACAGCGTGAATGGCAGCCAGATCGCGAGTTGCAGCCAGGCCGGCGGCGCGTAGGTCATCTCCATCCAGAGCAGCGCCGGCACCACGACATGGCCGACCACGACGATGACGAGATAGGCCGGGAAATCGTCGGCGCGCTGCGGGGTGAAATCCTCACCGCACACCTCGCAATGATCGGCGACCTTCAGGAAGCGGCCGAACAGATGGCCGCGCCCGCAATTCGGGCACTTCATCGCAAAACCGCGCATCATCGCTTTTGGCAGGGAAACCGTGTCCGTCATGGCCGTCGTCCTTGACCTGTTCTGTTGATCCATACAATATGCCTCAAGAAGCATACAATCAAAGACAAACGGCCGAATTGCATGGATTGGATCCCTACAGTTTCGGAGTGGCACGGCCCGATGTTCCAGCGCATCGTCGACGCGCTCGCCGCCGATATCGCCAGCGGCCGGCTGGTGCGCGGGGAGCGGCTGCCGACCCACCGCGCGCTGGCGACCGCGCTCGACATCGATCTCACCACGGTGACCCGCGCCTATGGCGAGGCGCGGCGCCGCGGCCTGCTCGACGCCCGTGTCGGGCAAGGCACCTTCGTCTCGGAGACCACGTCACGCGCCGCCTCCGACCTGCCCGCGCCGGTCAATATCGATTTGTCGATGAACCTGCCGCCGCAGCCGGTCGAGGCCAATCTCGATCTCCGCATCGCGCAGGGACTTGCAACCATCCGGTCCGACGCCGGCTTCTCCGCCTATCTCGGCTATGCACGTCCCGGCGGCACCGCCGACGAGCGCGAGGTCGCGGCGTCCTGGCTGCGGCCGCGCGTGCCGCAGGCCGCGGCCGACCGCATCGTGATCTTTCCGGGATCGCAGGCGATTATCTTCAACGCGCTGCTGGCGCTGACCTCGCCGGGCGATGTCGTGGTAACGGAGGCGCTGACCTTCCCCGGCGTGAAGGCCGCCGCGGCGCGGCTGGACGTGCGGCTGGTCGGCGTCACGATGGATAGCGAAGGCGCGCGCCCCGACGCGCTCGACGAGGCCTGCCGCAAGCACAAGCCGAAGGCAGTCTATCTGGTGCCGACGCAGCAGAACCCGACCACGGCGACGATGGGCGCGCCGCGGCGCAAGGCGATCGCCGACATCATCAGGAAGCGCGGCTGCGTCCTGATCGAAGACAATGTCTACGGCCCGCTTGAGCCGCAGGTGGCTGCGATCGCGACCTTGATCCCGGAGCACACATATTATGCTGCGAGCATCGCCAAATGCATCGCGCCGGCGTTGCGCGTCGCCTATTTCGTGGCACCTGACGCGGGCGTCGAGCAGCGCATGCGTGCCGGCATGCAGGCGACCATGCAGATGCCGCCGTCACTGATGGTCGCGCTCGTCACGCAATGGCTGCGCTCCGGGGTCGCGAGCGAGATCATCCGCGCCATCCGCAACGAGGCCGCCGCGCGCCAGCAGCTTGCGGCGCGCTTCCTCAAGGGCGTGACCTATGCGGCGCGCCCGGCGAGCCATCACATCTGGATGCCGCTGCCGCGGCATTTCGGCGGCACCGACCTGCTGTCGCATCTGATGCGCAACGGGCTCGCCGTGGTCGGCGAGGATGCCTTTGCGGTCGGAGACGCCGCCCCGCGTGGCCTGCGCGTCTCGCTCGGCGCGGCGCGCAACCGTGCCGAGCTGAGCCAGGCGCTTCAGGTGCTCTCGAACGCCATGCGCACGCCGGTCGGCGTCACGCAAATTGTGTAAACTTCGACGGACCGGGCCGGGTCATAGAAAGTCCCGCAGCCGCGCCAGTTCTGCCAGGTGCTCGGGCGACAGGATTTCGGTGACGAGAGGAGGCTGTGGCGCCGTGCGGACTTCGTAGAGATGCCGCGTCGCTTCAGGCTTGGCCATGAAGGCCTGGAGACATTCGTCCAAAGTCCCGACAAGGATCACATACGGGCTGCGATCTTCCCGGCGCGCGTTGCCGAGCGACGGCCATTTGTAGAGGCTGGCCGCAGCCGAGAAGTTGATTTGGGCAGGATCGGGCATCGCTCAATGGAATCGAAACGTTGATGGTCGAAGTCAGTGTCTTTTCACGAATGGCTGCAGCCACGGGAAAATACTAGGTAACGCGAGATGTGCGCGCTAATACTGCGATACTCAGGCTTCAGCAGGGCGGCACCTTCCATGTCACTGGGATATGAGCGGGCGAATCAAATTCTCACCCGCCAGCTTCGCGCGACAACGATGGCGTTTGCGTGTCTTGTATCCGTCACATCGGGCGCGGCGCGTGCGGCCGATATCCCTGCCCCGTCGCCGGACAAGCTCGCGCGCATCACCGCGTTCTTCAACGAGGAGGTCGCCACCGGCAAGATACCCGGCGCCGTCATTTTGATCCAGCAGCACGGCAAGGCGATCTATCTGAAGACCTTCGGCGACCGCGACGTCACCACCAAGGCGCCGATGACGACGGACACGATCTTCGCGCTGCATTCGATGACCAAGCCGATCACCAGCGTCGCCGCGATGATGCTGGTCGACGAAGGCAAATTGTCGCCGCAGGACCCGCTGTCGAAATACATCCCGGCGTTCGCCGACGTGAAGGTCGGCATCGAGCCGCCCAACGACAACATGGTCGGCGACCTCAAGCTGGTGCCGCCGGACCATCCGATCACGATCCAGGACCTGATGCGGCACACCTCCGGCATCACCTACGAATATATCGGCGCCAACTGGATCCAGAAAATCTACTCGGACGGACACCTGTTCGATGGTCCCGTCGACAACAAGGAATTCGTGGCGCGGCTGGCCAAGCTGCCGCTGTCGCGGCAGCCCGGCACGCTGTGGCGCTACGGTCATTCCACCGACGTGCTCGGCCGCGTCATCGAGGTCATCACCGGCAAGACGCTCTATCAGTTCGAGACGGAGCGCATCTTCGATCCGATGCAACTGAAGGACACCAAATTCGTGCTCGACAGCGCCGACGAGCGGGCGCGGATGGCCGAGCCGCTGCCGTCGGACACCATCCTGCTCTCGGCCGAGCACGACCGGCGCGCGCACCCGGAATGGCAATCCGGCGGCGGCGGGCTGGTCTCGACCGTGCTGGACTATGGCCGCTTCGCGCAGATGCTGCTCAATGGCGGGGAACTCGACGGCAAGCGCTATCTCTCGCCCGCCGCCTTCAAGGACATGACGACCGACCATATCGGCCCCGGCTCCGGCGTCGGCCGCGACTACTGGTATTTTCCCGGCGACGGTTTCGGCTATGGCTACGGCATCGCGGTGCGCACCGATCCCGGCATCGCAAAGCCGCCGCCGCCGGGCTCGATCGGCGAACTGAAATGGGACAGCGGCAGCGGCACCTATTTCGGCGTCGATCCGAAACTCGACATGATCTACATCATGCTGGAGCAGACCCAGAACGAGCGCCAGCGCATTACGCCGGTGTTCAGGAAGCTGGTCTACGACGCGTTCAGCCCGGACTGAAGACGCTCTAGCCTCGGCGCCCCGGCGTCGGCCATCTGCGGTGAACGGTCTCCCGCCTGCGCAGCAACGCAGCCTGGATCAGGCTTGCGGTGCAGTCGTTGCAGACGAAGCCGCATTGGTCCGAAATCAAGCCGAAGCGCGTATCGAGGCCGATCGCACCATCGTCGGTCAAACCATCGATCACACCGCCGCAGCACAGACAGTGCTGCCGCGCGGCGAACTCGCGTTCCATGACGCGCCCTCCCGCATCGGCTGCTTTCCTCACGTTATATACTATCGTATATATCGTTGGCGACAAGCAGGCGGGTGAACGATCCGGTCGGGAACCCTGCACCACAACAAGCCGCCGACCGGAAGCGATCGTCCAAAGAAAATCCTGCCTGGTCGAACCAGGTCCATCGAGGAAACGCGATCATGACAAAGAAGAACAGCGCCGCGGCCCGTCCGCGCGCAAAGGGAGAACTGCTCACGATCCGCCGCGCATCCCTGCTCAGCGCGGCGGCCATCCTGCTCGGCATCACCGGCGCAGCCGGCGCCGAGACGGCTCCGGTCAACGTGCCCGACAAGAGCTTTCCGGAGAGCGTCACCTCGACCTCCGACGGTTCGCTCTATGTCGGCAGCTTCAATCTCGGCGGCGTGACCAAGATCTCGTCCGGCGGCAAGGCGGAGCAACTGGTCAAACCCGGCGCCGGCGACAGCCGATCGACGCTCGGCGTGCTCGCCGACGAGAAGAGCGGCACGCTCTATGTCTGCTCCAACGACATTTCGGGCTACGGCGTCGCAGGTCCCAGCGACGTCAAGGGCGCCTGGCTGAAGACCTTCGATCTCAAGAGCGGCGCGCCGAAAGGCAGCTTCGCGCTGAGCCAACCCACTTCATTCTGCAACGATATCGTGGTTGGCAGCGACGGCACCGCCTATGTCAGCGATTCCGGCGCGCCGATCATCCACAGCCTCAAGCCGGGCGCGACGGCGCTCGCGACCTTCGCGACCGACCCGCTGCTTGCGCCGGCCAAGGACGGCGTCGGGCTCGACGGCATTGCAATCGGCGCCGACGGCAATCTCTATGTCAACACCTTCATTCCGGCAAAGCTGTTCCGGGTCGCGGTGAAGGACGGCAAGGCCGGCGCAGTGACGGAGCTGAAAACGTCGCGCCCGCTCGATCACAGCGACGCCATGCGCGCGTTCGGCAACGGCTTTCTGATGATCGAGGGCAACGGCAAGCTCGACAAGGTCACGGTGAAGGGTGACGAGGCCGAGATCGACACCATCAAGGACGGATTTGACGGGCCGGTGTCGGTGACGCAGGTCGGCGATACCGGATGGGTCGCCGAGGGCAAGCTGTCCTACATCATCGGAGAGAACAAGGGCAAAGACCCCGGCCCGTTCAAGCTGACGCCGGTCGCATTGCCGAAGTAAGCAGCAACTGGGCTTTAGCCCCGTCATTGCGAGGAGCGAAGCGAAGCGATCCATCGTACGGCATCCGCGGTGTCAATGGATTGCTTCGCTTCGCTCGCAATGACGGGGATAGGCCATGGCGCAATTCATTATCGTCCATCGGGGCGACCCGCACCGCTCATCAAATCACATAAAACCCGTGCGTGCCGTCGCGGCGGAGTTGTTCGACGAGGCCGTATTCCCAGTCGAGATAGGCCTGCATCGCCTGCTCGGCAACCTCGGTGCCTTCATAGGGGCGCCGGTAGCGGTGCGCGGGATCGGGCTTAGGCAACACCCGCGGCGGTCCGACCTCGAGCCCACCGTGATAGCCACCCGCGAGCACGTAAACCTCCCAGCCCATCTGCGCGAGCCAGGACGCCGTCATGTCGGCGCGAATCCCTTTGTCGTCGGTCAGGACGATGCGCGCGCCGCGCACGGGGGCGGCCATGTCGATCTCCTGGACCAACTGGCCGCCGGCGTAATGGCGGAAGCCGGCGAGATGGCCGCTCGCATATTCGGCGGCGTCTCGCACGTCGAAGCGATAGAGTGTGCGATGCGCCTCGCGCTCCAGTGCCGCAAGCTCGCTCGTCCCGATGTGACGGACGCCGGCGCGATAGGCGACGTCGCGCGCATTTTCCTCGGCGCCCTCGAATGGCGCGATATCGCCGCGCCTGTCGGCGCCGTGCTCGAGATCGTGCCGGGCGAGCGTCCAGCCGATGGTGCCGTTGCGCAGCGCCCGCACCTTGTTGGGCAATCCCGCATTGATCAGCGACTGGGTACCGATGATCGAGCGGGTGCGGCCGGCGCAGTTGACGATGATGGTGGTGTCGGGATCGGTCGCAGCATTTGCCGCACGCAGCACCAGCTCGGCGCCGGGCACGCTGACCGAGCCCGGGATGTTCATGGTGGCGTATTCATCGAAACGCCTGACATCGAGGATCGCGATGTTGGCCTTTTGCGCGATCAGCGCGGCGACCTCGTCGGCGCCGAGCGACGGCGTGTGGCGGCGCGCCTCGACCAGCTCGCCGAACGCCTTGGCATAGGAATTGACGTCCTCGAAGACCTCGTAGCCGGCTAACCGCCAGCCGTGCAGACCGCCGGCCAGCGCGCGAACGTCGCGGTAGCCGAGGGCCGCGAGCTCGCGCCCGGCGGCGTCCACCAGCCCCTCGCCGTCATCGTACAGCACGATCGGCACGTCCGCGCGCGGCAGCCGAAGGGCGGCCTCGATCGCGATCCGGTCGGCGGCCATGTTGGCGGCGAACAGCGGATGGCCGGTGGCGAAGGCGGCCTCATGCCTGACGTCGAGCAGCGCGATCTCCTGCCGCAACAGCAGCGCGGAGCGGATATTTTGGGGCGTGACGGTCGGAAGGGTCATGACGAGCGGGCCTGGAGGGGAAACGGCGGGCCGGGTTGCTGTATACCGAAACGGCCTCCCGTCAATGGTCGCAAGCGCCTGCGTTGCATGCAAATCCTGCCATGCCGGACCGCGGAACGAAACGCGCGGTACCGCTTTGCTCAACCGGGGCCGCTTGCTAGGTTTGCAGCCGGTCCCGTTGGCGCCCGATCAGGCCTTCCGGACAAGAGAAGGCAGCGGGGCCGCGTCTGAAGCCCCGGGAGGATGACCATGAGAACTGTCGTGAATGAACCGCTGTCCCGCCATGCCCTTGCCTTCGTGCTGGCCGGCGGGCGCGGCAGCCGATTGCAGGAGCTCACCGACAAGCGCGCCAAGCCCGCGGTCTATTTCGGCGGCAAGTCGCGCATCATCGATTTCGCGCTCTCCAACGCGGTGAACTCCGGCATCCGCCGCATCGCGGTCGCGACCCAGTACAAGGCGCATAGTCTGATCCGGCATCTGCAAGGCGGCTGGAACTTTTTCCGCCCGGAACGAAACGAGAGCTTCGACATCCTGCCCGCGAGCCAGCGCGTTTCCGAGACGATGTGGTATGTCGGCACGGCGGACGCGGTCTACCAGAACATCGACATCATCGAGGCGCACGGCACCAAGTATATTTTGGTGCTGGCCGGCGACCACGTCTACAAGATGGATTACGAGATCATGCTGAAGCAGCACGTCGAAAGCGGCGCCGACGTGACGGTGGGCTGCCTCGAGATGCCGCGCGCGGAATCCTCCGGCTTCGGCATCATGCATGTCGACGAGACCGGCCTGATCCAGTCCTTCCTGGAGAAGCCGGCCGATCCACCGCCGATGCCCGGCAAGCCCGACAAGTCGCTCGCCAGCATGGGCATCTACGTCTTCAACTCGGACTTCCTGTTCGAAGAGCTGAAGCGTGACGCTGCGGATCCGAACTCGGCGCACGATTTCGGCAAGGACATCATCCCCTACATCGTCAAGCACGGCCGCGCGATCGCGCATCAGTTCAACGATTCCTGCGTCCGCTCCGGCGACGATCCGCGCGCCTACTGGCGCGATGCCGGCACCGTCGACGCCTATTGGGGCGCCAATATCGACCTCACCGACGTGGTGCCGGAGCTCGATCTCTACGACCGGTCATGGCCGATCTGGACCTATGCCGAGATCACGCCGCCGGCCAAGTTCGTGCACGACGAGGACGGCAGGCGCGGCCAGGCGGTGACCTCGCTGGTGTCAGGCGCATGCATCATCTCGGGCGCTTCGCTGCGCCGCTCGCTGCTGTTCACCGGCGTGCACGTCAATTCCTACGCCTACGTCGAGAACGCGGTGATCATGCCCTATGTCGTCGTCGGCCGCGGCGCACGCCTGAAGAACGTCGTGATCGATCGCGGCGTCAAGATTCCGGAAGGCCTGGTGGTCGGCGAGGACCCCGCGTTCGACGCCAAGCGCTTCCGCACCACCGAACAAGGCATCACGCTCATCACGCAGGCGATGATCGACAGGATTCCGACATGACGCCGATCCGCGTCCTCGCGGTCGCCTCGGAAATCTATCCCGTCATCAAGACCGGCGGGCTTGCCGACGTCGCCGGCGCGCTGCCGGCCGCGCTTGCCCAGCACGGCGTCGCGACGCGGACATTGGTGCCGGGCTATCCCCGCGTGCTCGATGCGCTCGCCTCGGCAGAGACCGTCCTGCAATGGCCGGAATTCTACGGCGGACCGATCCGCGTGCTCAGCGGCTCGCATGACGGGCTTGAGCTGTTCGCGCTCGATGCGCCGCATCTCTATGCGCGCCCCGGCAATCCCTATGTCGGTCCCGATGGTCGGGACTGGCCCGACAACGGCATCCGCTTCGCGGCGCTGTCACGGGCGGCAGCGGAGATCGGGCTGGGCGCGATCCCTTCCTTCGTGCCTGATGTCGTGCATGCGCATGACTGGCAGGCCGGGCTGGTGCCGGCCTATCTCTTTTATGGCAGGCACCCGCGGCCCTCGAGCGTGATGACGGTGCACAATCTGGCCTACCAGGGCCAGTTCTCGCCGGACATGCTTGCGACGCTCGGCCTGCCGCCGGAATCCTACGCCATCCAGGGCGTGGAATATTACGGCACGATCAGCCTCCTGAAGGCTGGCCTGCAATATGCCGACCGCATCACCACGGTGTCGCCGACCTACGCCCGCGAGATCCAGAGCGACGAGGTCGGAATGGGGCTCGGCGGCCTGTTGCGCGCGCGCGCCGATGTGCTGAGCGGCATCCTCAACGGCATCGACATCGCCGTGTGGAATCCTTTGACCGATCCGGATATCGCCGCGCGCTTCAGCGCCGACGCGCCTGCCGCCCGTGCGTCGAACAAGGCGGCGCTGCAGCAGCGCTTCGGTCTCGACCCATCGCCGGACGCGCTTTTGCTTGGCGTGATCAGCCGGCTGTCCTGGCAGAAGGGCCTCGACCTCCTGCTCGAGACCATGCCGACGCTGCTCGGCGAAGGCATGCAGCTTGCGCTGCTCGGCAGCGGCGACCGCGACTTGCAGGACGGTTATGCCGCGCTGGCGCAGGCCCACCCCGGGCGGATCGGCGTCGTGATCGGCTATGACGAGGCCTTGGCGCATCTGATCCAGGCCGGCTCCGACGCGCTCGCGGTGCCGTCGCGCTTCGAACCCTGCGGCCTCACCCAGCTCTGCGCGCTGCGCTATGGCGCGGTGCCCGTGGTCGCCAATGTCGGCGGCCTTGCCGACACCGTGCTTGACTTCGACGAGGCCGCGACGCTCGGCGCAGCCGCGACCGGCATCAAGTTCGCGCCCGTCACCGCGGACGCGCTGGCGCACGCCCTGCGCAAGGCCAACCTCCTGTTCAACGACCAGGTGACCTGGCGCCGGCTGCAGCACGGCGGCATGGCAACCGACGTCTCCTGGCACAATCGCGCCGGCCAATATGCCGCGCTCTATCGCGAGCTGGTCGCGGCGCGGCGTTGATCAGTTCAAGAGATCGCAGGCGGCGATGCGGTTGATATCGGCGAGGCGGCGGTCGGCATTCCCTGCGAGATCGAGACTTCCGACGAGATCGAGCAGACGACCATAGGCGCGGTCCGCGACCGCAACCGGCAGCGGCTCCTCGTCGAAGGCCTCGACATAGTTGCCGACGAGACCGCTCAACAGCCGGCATACGCCGCGTTGATCGGGATCGTCCTTGCCCAAAATCTCGAGTTTTTGCTGGAAGGTCCTGAAGGTCCGCAAGCCGTGCGGCTGTTGCGAAAGCCAAGTGTGCAAATGAATGCGCAGATCAGGATGCAAGTCGGTCATGTCAGCCTCTTCAAATTGGAGAAGAAGCTACGGACTTATACAGCCGATCATGATGCGGCGCCATGACAATTTTCGCATGCGCCCTCCCCGATCGCGCACGAGACGTCATCAACCCGGCATCGACGGCAACTACAATCGCGCGAGCGCCGGCAGGATCTTGTAGCGCGCGATCTCGTGCGGATATTCGCCGCGATTGGCAAGCAGCACGATGCCGAGCTTCCGCGCCGGCACCAGGCCGACATAGGCCGAGGCATTGTTGAGACCGCCGGGCTTGTCGACGACGGTGACGCCATCAAGCCGCACATTCTCCCAGGCCATCGCCTGCCCGAATGTGTCGTCGACGCGAAAGCGCTCGCGCTCGGTCAACTGCAGCGCCGCGCGCAGCTCCGGATCGATCACGGCGCCGTCGAGACAAGCGCCGAGCAGGATGCCGAGATCGCGCGCGGACGAGAACATCTGGCCGGTGCCGGGAAAGTCGAAATAGCTCTGCTGATTGCCCGGCGGCCCGATCGGGGTGCCCTGATCGGAATAACCCTGCACCACGCGCTGCATGATCTCGGGCGGCAAGACCGCGCGGTTGTCCTCGCCGCGATCCGGGATGAACGTCGCGTTCATGCCGAGCGGCTGCAACACGCGGCTCTCGATCAGCGCGCCGATCGGCATGCCATAGCGTCGCTCCAATGCGAGCTGCAGCAGCACGTAGCCGGCATGGGTATAGATGCGCTGCTTGCCAGGCACCTCGCCGGCCTTCGGCGTCCATGCGTTGAGCATCGCGATGAATTGGTCGCGGCTGAACGTCGCGCTCGGCCAGGGCGGATGATCGGTCGGCAGTAGCAGGCCCGACGTATGGGTGACGAGCTCGCCGATGGTGACGCGGCTGACATAGTCGCCATTGAGCTCGGGCAGATATTTGCTGACGAGATCGTCGAGCTGCATTTCGCCGCGGTCGACGGCAAGCGCGACCAGCGTGGCCTCGAACAGCTTGCGCAGCGAGGCGAGGTTGAACAGCGTGTCCGGTGTCACCGGCCGCTTCGCGGCCGCGTCGGCAGCGCCGAAGCTGAAGAGAGTGACCCGCCCGCCGGCATAGACGGCTGCGGCGAGGCCGCCCGGATCGGCCTCGGTCACGGTCGGCACCAGCTCTGACGTCACGATGTCCCTGATTTGCGCGTCCATGTCGGAATCCGAGCGGGCGCCCGTGACGAAACATAGGGCGAGCAGAACGGCCGCAATCCTGAGGGGCAGCTGCAATCTCATTGAAACGATGGCCGGGCTGACATTGCGCCGACCATACCTGCACGGCGCACGCGTCCGAATTCACGATCGCGCGTGGAGCGCCACAGGCGCCGGGGCGGGAAAAGGCGGCGCAACCGCCGTTCCGGTGAGCAGAACCGACCCGGCAATCGCAACCGCCCTGCGCACCAGCCACGGCGCTGGCAACTGAATCAGCGGCGAAGTTCGATGACCCAGAGCATCTCCCGCTCGAGAGATATTTCTAGATAGCAATAATTCGTCAATCAAAAGTTGCGACGGCGCCTCGGATTCGATCAATACGCCGCGCCAACGCGCAAGTCCCAGGTTCCAGATGTCAGCGCGAGCGAGGACATCTGTTCAGCCCGGATTAACCACTGAAGTCTCGCAACCGAACGACGGACCGCGGTAGCGACGCCAGCAGCAGCACCAGGCAGACGCAGAGCAGCACGATGTCCTTGAACAGGAACTCACCGGTCAGGTTCCAGGCCATCGGGTCGGTCGACAGGCTCCATTTCACGACGCCCGGTGTCGTGAAGAAGAACGACCAGGTGACGGCGAACGTGATCACGCCCATCAGCGAACCGATCGCCGACAGCAGCGGGCTGAATGCGCCGGCGGCAAGCAGCACGGCAATGCCGAGCTCGGCGATGCCCAGCATATAGGCCTCGCCGCGCAGGCCGAACAGCGAGAGCCAGAAGACGAACGGGCTGTTGGTGATGAACTGCGCAATGCCCTGCGCCGACTGCAGCGTGAACTTCTGCATGCCGAACGCGACGAAGATCACGACCATGACCCAGCGCAGGATGGCAAGCGGGCGATAAGACCCACCGCCGCTTTCCGCGACGTTGAAGGAGAGCTTCATGCTGACGTGACTTCCTCGCTGCGATGACCGTTGCCGCCACGATCGGCGGCGTTCGTGCAGGTCTACGCATCGCCCGGCGACCGCGTTACGCGCGGGCACGATCCCGGTTTTCACGATCCCGTGCAGGCCAGGTTCCATCCGGTGTTGAATCCCTGCAACACCTTGCAACAAAATGTGTGACGACGCCGATTGCGTCATCCTGAATCACGACTGCGCCGCATCACGGTCCAATGCTGCGCGCGGGTGGCGTAAACACTTCGAACTTGGGGAAATGCCTTCATGCAGCAGGGACCGTTGGGCGCACGGAGCGCGGACTCGTCGGGATATGTCTTTCATTTCCAGTTCGCCAGCAATGGCACGAGACGCGCGTGCAGTCTGACGATCCAGGCGGACAGCGCCAACGAGGCCGCGAAGATCTTTCGCGAGAACTGGATGACGATCGAAGGCATGGCGCGCGAAGGCGTCAGCGCAGGCACAATCGATTCGACGACCGTGGTGCTGGCGACCAGCTGACGCACGCATCATCCGGACGCATCAATCAAGATAACCTCTAAAAAGCTGCGACCGATTGGCGCAGCAAAGAGCGATGCACGCGCGTCGCGTTTAGAGGAATTCAGTTCCATTGCGGTTCTTTTCCGTCGCGACGGCTGCTAGAGGCGCGCGACTGAAATTTGCTGAGTGGAATTGAGAACGTGACTGTCACCGCTGATGGCCGGCTTGTCGGACGCCATCGAAATCCTTCCGACAAGAATCGTGGCCATCTCATGATCGGTGCGGCATTCCTGCTCGCCGATGTCACCGTTGCGGTGACCAGCGCGAACGCGCAATCGAGCGTCGCGCTGCCGCCGGTCACGGTGGAATCACCGATCCAAAAACGAAAGCCGGCGAGCGCGGCAACGCAGTCGGCGCAGCGAACGCGCGCGACGGCCGCCGCGCGCCAGCACAACCGCAACGCCCAGCCGGCGCAGCCGACAGCGTCCGAGCGCGCCGCCGCGGCCGCAGCCGCGCTTGCTCAAGCCAAGCTCGGCTATCGCGCAATGCCGAGCGCGACCACCTTGCGCAGCGGCGCCTCGCCGCTCGATACGTCGCAGACGGTCAATGTCGTGCCGGAGCAGGTGCTGAGGGATCAATTGCCGCGCAACATCGACGACGCGCTGATCAATGTTTCCGGCGTCACCCAGGCCAATACGCTGGCCGGCACCCAGGACGCCGTGATGCGGCGCGGCTTCGGCGACAACCGCGACGGCTCGATCATGCGCAACGGCATGCCGCTGGTGCAGGGCCGCAGCCTGAACGCCGCCGTCGAGAGCGTCGAGGTCTTGAAGGGGCCGGCCTCGCTGCTGTACGGCATCATGGATCCCGGCGGCATCGTCAACACCATCAGTAAGCGGCCCGAGCTCTATCAGCACGGCTCGGTCACCCTGCTCGGCTCGAGCTATGCCAATGCGAAGACCGGTGCCGACGGCACCGTCGACGTCACCGGCCCGATCGGCAACAATGGGCTCGCCTATCGCTTCATCGGCTACGGCGTCAGCGAGGACTATTGGCGCAATTTCGGTCGTCACCGCGAGATGCTGGTGGCGCCGTCGCTGGCCTGGTATGGCGAAAACACCACCGTTCAGCTCAACTACGAGCATCGCGAGTTCATCACTCCCTTCGACCGCGGCACCGCGTTCGATCTCACCACCAAGGCGCCGCTCCAGATTCCGGCGACGCGCCGGCTCGACGAACCCTTCAACAACATGTGGGGCACCTCCGACCTGATACAGACGTCGGTCGAGCATCGCCTCAACGAGAACTGGAAGCTGTTCGCGGCCTACAGCTACAACACCGAGACGTTCAGCGCCAACCAGCTCCGCATCACCGGCATCAACACCAAGACCGGCGTCGAGACGCGCAGCGACGACGGCACCTGGGGCTCCCTGAGCAATTCGAGCTACGGCACCTCCTACCTGCAAGGCAATGTCTGGCTCGGCAATATGCGCAACGAGGTGCTGTTCGGCGGCGACGGTCAGTATCGCACGATCTACCGCGACAAGCTGATCCGGCAGGCGACGCCGAGCTTCAACTTCTACAACCCGGTCTATGGTCTGGTCACGCCGGGCACGACAGTCTCGGCCGCCGACAGTGCCCAGACCGACAAGCTCGGCCAGTGGTCGCTGTTTTTCCAGGACACGCTGCATCTGACCGAGCGCTTCGCGCTGGTCGGCGGCGTGCGTTACATGGATTACGACCAGATCGCGGGCAAGGGCGTGCCTTTCATCACCAACACCAACGTCTCGGCCGACAAGGCGTTGCCGCTCGGCGGCGCCATCCTCAAGCTCACCGACCAGGTCTCGCTGTATGCGAGCTGGACACAGTCGCTGAAGCCGACATCGACCATCGCGCCGCTCACCGGCGGCGTCGTGATCGGCTCCAACATCGCGCCCGAAGAGGGCACGCAGTGGGAGACCGGCGTCAAGTTCGACGTCAACAAGCGGCTGTCCGGCACGCTTGCGCTATACGACATCGACAAGAAGAACGTGCTGGTGTCGCAGCTCAACTCGACGACGTCGGTCGTCGAGTACCGCACCGCCGGCAAGGTCCGCTCGCGCGGCGTCGAGTTCGACGTCACCGGCCGGTTGACCGACAATTGGAGCATGATCGGCAGCTACGGCTATACCGACGCGCGGGTGACCGAAGATCCGACGCTCGCAGGCAAGCAGTTGCAGAATGTCGCGCTCAACACCGGCTCGCTCTATCTGGTCTACGATTTCGGTACCACCCTGCCCGGCCAGCTCCGCCTCGGCGGCGGCGCGCGCTATGTCGGCAGCCGGCCCGGCGACGCCGTCAACAGTTTCTACATGCCGGCCTACACGGTCGCGGATATTTTCGCGACCTACGAGACCAAGGTCGACACGTTGCCGGTGATCTACCAGTTCAACGTCAAGAACCTGTTCGACACGATCTACTATTCCTCCGCGGTCAGCAACCTCAACGTCGCGCTGGGCGACGCGCGACGCGTCTCGCTGTCGGCGACGGTGAAGTTCTAGTGACACGTAACTCTTTCCACCCGTCGTCCCTGCGAAGGCCCTAGGCATGCACACGTCTCACTCAGCCGATCTTGCTTAAGGCCGCACGGGAGGTGGTAGGGCTCTCTCCCCCCTTGCGGGGGAGAGTTGGAGAGAAGGGTAAGCCACAAACACCGCCCACGCGGCTTACCCCTCTCCCTAACCCTCCCCCGCAAGGGGGGAGGGAACCCTTCCGTTGGTGCCTTCCTGACGTATAAGCCGTCGCACCATGTGTGCATGCGCTCGCGCGAAGCAGGGACGACGATGAGTTTGTTGCCCCACATCCGACCGAACTGGATCGATTCCAAACTGGCCTTGTGGCATCGCAGCTTGCTCTTGGGTAGGGTCCGGCGCGCTGTTGAATAGGCGGCGATTACGATAGGCCGCTGGTTCCGGTGTTCCACATTCTCTGACGTCATGAGCAAATCTTCATTCAAGGCCGCGCTTCTGCAGGTCCATTCCGTCATTGGTCTCGCGCTCGCGCTGCTCTGGGCCGTGGTCGGCATCACCGGCGCGACGATGGCGTTCGAGGATGAGATCCAGGCCAGCCTGAACAGCCACATCATGCGCGTCGATCCCAGCGCGGCGCGGCGGCTGACGCCGGATGAGCTGGTGGCACGGCTGCCGGCGGCCGGCGATTTCGGCAAGGTCTCCGCCGTGACGATGTCGAGCGATCCATCGGCCGCGGCCCGGCTCCGCTTTGCCCGCACCGAGGGCGGCACGCGGCCGTCGTCGGTCTATGTCGACCCCTATGATGGGCGCGTGCTTGGCTCGCCGAGGGCTGAGGATTTCTTCGCCACCGTCCGCAAGCTGCATCGCTGGCTGCTGCTGCCCGGCGACGGCAATGGCGTCGGCCGCAAGATCACCGGATCGGCGGCTATCTGCCTGATCGTGATGCTGATCACCGGTCTCGTGCTGCGCTGGCCGCACCGCGTGCGCAGTGTAAAGACCTGGCTGAAGCCCAATCTGGGGCTGCGCGGCCGCGGCCTGCACCGCTCGCTGCATGCCGTGATCGGCACCTGGGTGCTGCCGGTCTATCTGGTGATGACCTTGACCGGCCTGACCTATTCGTTCGAGTGGTACAAGGATGGCGCCAAATGGCTGCTGACGCACCCGCAAGCCACGGCCATGCAGCCCAAGGCGTCGCGCAGCACCGAAGGCAAGACCAAAGCTGATGCGAACGCCGCCGATGCCAAAGCCGACCCCAAGCCGCTGACCTTCGATCACGTCTGGTCGACGTTCCTGCAGCAGGAGGGCGACAGCTACGGCAGGGCCCTGCTGACGCTGCCAGCCGGCGCAGGCACCGTGGTGCGGGTCCGGTCATGGGCACGCGACGCGTCGCTCGATACCGTGCGCGACGAGTTCCGCATCGATGCCGTCACCGGACGCCTCGTCGCGTCGGATCGCTACGCCGACAAGAGTTTTGGCGAGCGTATCCTCGCCAGCGTGCTCGACATCCACCGCGGCGCCATCCTGGGCTGGCCGGGCAAGCTCGCCTTCATGCTGGCCGCAGCGATGATGCCGCTGTTCGCGGTGACGGGCCTGCTGCTCTATCTGTCGCGGCGCCGGCATCGCCGCCTCGCGCAGCCGGCGGCGATGCAGCTCGTTCCCGGCGAGTGAGGCTCATTCGCCAGGATTCGTCATGCCCGGGCTTGTCCCGGGCATCCGCGTCTTTGTCTGCTGCGTGAGGAAAGACGTGGATGGTCGGGACAAGCCTGGCCATGACGATGTGGAAATGTTCAGTCCACAGCGCGCAGTCTCGTCACGCGCTCGATCACGGCATCTCTTTTCGACTGGCGGCTGCCCGGCGGCGCCTGTACGTTGCGCGGATGTCGGCAAGCTTTTGGCTGCCGAAGCTTGCGTTGCTTTCGTCACCCGAAGGGCCGTGCACATGACGGAAGTGGTCCGGGATATGGGTGAACCGCCGCCGCGCGGCCTGCGCGCACTCGCGCCGGACCGGCTGCTCGGTGCGATCTGGGCGCTGCGATTCCCGATCCGCTACGGCGTCCAGCTGTGGCTCTCGGTCTGCGCCGCGCTGTTCGTGGCGTTCTGGCTGCAGCTCGATCAGCCCTATTGGGCGGGCACGTCGGCGGCGGTGAGCTGCCTGCCGCAACTCGGTGCCGGACTGCGCAAAGGCTGGTTTCGCGCGCTCGGCACGCTGGTTGGCGCCGTGGTGAGCCTGGTGCTGGCCGCCTTCCTTGCCCAGGATCGTATCCTGTTCCTCACCGCATTGGCGGCCTGGGGCGGGATCTGCGCATTCGTCACCACGCTGCTCAGCAATCACGCCGCCTACAGCGCCGGCCTCGCCGGCTATACCGTCGCGATCATCGCCGGCGGCGCGCTCGGCAGCGTCGGCGGCGTCAATGCGAACGCCGTCTTTCCGCTTGCGCTTTCGCGCGGCAGCGAAATCATGATCGGTATCTTCTGCGCCGGCGTCGTCGGCGTCCTGACCGACACCGGCGACGCGCCGCGCCGGCTGGCCAAGGCGATCGCCGCCGTGGCGGCCAGGGTGATGGACGGCTTCATCGATACGCTGGCGCGCGGTGGCACCCCGCTGCCGGATATGCGGCCGCTCCGGCGCGATCTGATCAGACAGGTCGGCGCGCTCGATCCGGTGATCGATCAATCGGCCGGCGAATCCTCGCAGATCCGCTCCTATGCGGCGCTGCTGCAGCGGACCATGGACGGATTGTTCGGCGGCCTGGTCGGCTGGCGCGCCGTCGGCAACCACCTCGATCACCTTCCGGCAGAGCAGGCGCGGCAACAGGCGCAACTGGTGCTGGGTTTGCTCCGTCCCGACCCGTCGGCGCCGGTGGAATCCGCCGACCCGCAGCGCTGGGTCACCGACCCCGACGCGCTGCAGCGCAGATACCAGCGCGGCGTGCGGCGGCTGGTCGAGCTCGAGGCCGACAGCCCGTCGCAACGGCTGCTCGCCGACAAGACGGCGGAGGTCCTGGTCAGCATGATGCATGCCATGACCGGGCTGACGCTGGTGGTGTATCCGGGACGGCCGGGTCCGGTGCGCACGAAATGGCGACTGCGGGTCGCCGATTATCTGCCGGCGCTGGTCAACGGCGCACGCGCCTTTGCCACCATCGCCATCATGGCGCTGCTCTGGGTGGTGACGGGGTGGCCGAACGGCGTCGGCGCCCTGACCTTCGCCATGATCAACATCATCCTGCGCGGACCGCAGGCCGAGGCGGCCTATGCCGGCACGCTGGCCTTCACCGCCGGCGTCGTGGTCGATCTCGCCCTCGCCTCGATCATCACCTTTGCCGTGCTTCCGGCGCTGCCGACCAGCTTCCTGACGCTCAGCCTCGTGATCGGCGCCTGCCTCGTCCCGCTCGGCATGCTGGCGGTGCTGGCGAAGAAGCCCTGGCAGATCGGCATGGTCGGCGCCATGACGCTGCTGTTCGTCCCGCTGCTCTCGCCGACCAATCCGATGAGCTACAACACCGCGGCGTTCTACAATTCGACGCTCTCGACCGTGGTCGGCTGCTTCGCCGGCGCCTATGGCTTCGGCCTGATGCCGCCGCTGTCGCAGGCCTATCGGGCGCGCCGCCTGTTGCGGCTGACCTTGCGCGATCTGCGCCGTCTCGCCGGCGGTCGAACCCATCTCGACTGGAACGGCCATGTGCTGGGACGGCTGACCGCGATGCCCGCCGCCGCGACGCCGCTGCAGCGCGCCTGGCTGCTCGCCGCGCTCTCGGTCGGCGCCGAGATCATCCAGCTGCGCGAGATCATCAGCCGGCTCGGGCTCGACGCCGAACTCGTGCCGGCATTGACTGCGATCGCCCGCGGCGACAGCATGGCGGCCATCGCGCAACTCGGCCGTTTCGACGCAATGCTGGCGGAAGCGGCCGCGCGTGGAGACACGACGCAGACCAATCTGCGCGTCCGCGGCAGCATCGTCGTGCTATCGGAAGCGCTGACGCAGCATCGCGACTATTTCGACGGAGCCCTGCAATGAGGTTGACCGGATGAAATTCGCCGAAATCGACCTGTTCGGAGTCTATGTCGCGCCGTTTGCGGTGATCATGCTGGTCGCATGGATTGCCACGATCGTGCTGCGCCGGATCGCCGACCGCTACGGCCTGCTGCGCCATGTCTGGCACCCGCCGTTGTTCGTCGGCGCCCTCTACGTCATTGTGCTGTCGTCCATCGTCCTCGTCATCGCACGCTGAGCCGCCATGTCATCCGTTGATAGCAAATCGAAACCGCCGGCACCGGACGTCAATCAGGAGGTGCCGTGGTCGCCCGACCGCATCGCCGGCACGCCCGCCACTCAGTCTGGCGGTCGGCGCGGAGTAGCGATGCTGGTCACGCTCGCTGCCGTCCTGGTCGCCATCGTGCTGGGCTGGGCGATGTGGGGCGCCTACATGCTGGCGCCCTGGACCCGCGACGGCACCGTGCGCGCCTATGTCGTTACCGTCGCGCCGGAGGTCGCCGGCAACATCACGGCACTTCCGGTCGCCGACAACCAGTATGTCCGCAAGGGCGATCTGCTGTTGCAGATCGATCCGCGCAACTACAAGATCGCGGTCCAGCAAGCCGAGGCGTCGCTGCAGCAGGCGCAGGCCAATCTGCAGAACGTCGTATCGCAGCTCGACGTGCAACAGGCGCAGATTACCGCGAGCGAGGCCCAGGTCGAGCAGGCACAGGCGGCGCTGACCTATGCCAAGCAGCAGGCCGAACGCTATCAGGAGCTGGTGGAGCGCAACGCCGGCACGCTGCAGAACGCGCAGCAGACCGACTCCCAGCTGCGCCAGCAGGAAGCCGGGCTCGCCAACGCGCAGGCGACGCTGAAGCAAGCCAAGCTGCGGATCGATTCCCTCAACGCCCAGCGTGCAAGCGCCGAGGCGAGCGTCGCGCAAGCGACCGCGCAGCTCGACCAGGCCAAGCTCAATCTGGAGCGCACCGAGCTCCATGCGCCGGTCAATGGCTGGGTCACCAACCTGCTGGCGCGCGCCGGCAATTTCGCCGCCGCGGAGCACAGCGTGATTTCGATCGTCGACGCCGATTCCTTTTGGGTCGACGCCTATTTCGAGGAGACCAATCTCTCCAGCATCCAGATCGGCGACGCGGCCCGCCTGAAGCTGATGGGCTATCACGACATGGTCCAGGGCCATGTCGGCAGCATCGCGCGCGCCATCAATGTCGGCAACGCGCAGCCGAACGGCCAGGGCGTCGCCACCGTCAACCCGATCTTCACCTGGGTGCGGCTCGCCCAGCGCATTCCGGTGCGCATCCAGATCGATCAGGTGCCGTCGGGTGTCGTGCTCGCGGCCGGCATGACCGCGACCGTGCAGATCGAGCCGCGCAGCGCCGGGCGCTGAGCAAGCATTGGCGCAGGAGGGCCGCGCTCAGGCGACCAGCGCGGGCGCGCTCTCGACGTCCGTGCTCCGCAGCCGCTCGGTCTCGATCAGTCCGAGGAATTTTGCGACCGGCAGCGGCGCCGCGACGACATAGCCCTGGCCCTGCTTGACGCCGCAGGCGGTCAAGGCGCGGATCTGTTCGTCGGACTCGATGCCTTCGGCAACCACCGTCATCTGCAGGCCCTCGGCCAGCGCAACCAGCATCTCGACGATCGGCGCGGTCGACGCGTCGATCGTGATGGTGTCGACGAAGAACTTGTCGATCTTGATGATGTTGGCACCCAGCCCCTTCATGCGCGACAGGCCGCTGTGGCCGACGCCGACGTCGTCGATGGCGACGCGAAAGCCGTAGCTGCGCAGCTCGCCGACCACCGCGGCGGCATGCGCGAAATCGTCGAGTTCGTCGCGTTCGGTCACCTCGATCACGATCTGGCGGGCGGACACTTTCGCGGCCGAGACGGTGTGGCGCAGGCGATCGACGAAGCCGGTGCGCAACAGATGCTTCGGCACGACGTTGAAGGAGAGCTTGAACTCCTTGTCGGCCCGGAGCACCGCCTGGAGATCGGAGAGCGCCAGTTCGAGCAACTGCCAGGTCAGGGTCTCGATGCGCCCGCTGGATTCGGCCAGCGGGATGAATTTCATCGGCGGCACCACCGAACCGTCGTCACGCAGCCACCGCGCCAGCACCTCGCAGCCGACGATCCGTCCGCTGGCCAGATCGAAGATCGGCTGGAAGTACGGCTTGAACTCGCCACGGGCAAGCCCACGATCGAGATCGGCGAGCGGCCCTTCCGTGCGGCGCGAGCGGACCAGCAGGCCGCCGAACGCAAGGCCAAGCAGGATAGAAACCATCAGCGCGGGCCAATACGCTCCGGCGTTCCAGCTCGACAATGCCGCACTCTCGACGTCGATCGTGGCGCGAAGCGGATAGCGTGTCGAGGTTCGGTCGAACTGCTGCGGGGAACGGAGCGGCCGGTCGGCATCCAGCGCGAAGCTGTCGAGCTCCTGCGTATTGGTCAGCGCGAGCGCGACCTTGCTGGAGGCGCGCAGTTCGGCGGGCATGATATCGACGATGCTGCCATTGATCGCAAGGATCGCGACCATCGCCCTGGATCGATCGATATCGCGCAGCAGGCCGAGCGCATTGCTGCCGAATTGCTCGACCCGAAACAGCGACAGCTTCGGGTCCTGCGCGGGCAACATGTCGCCGCGGCTGACCCAGCCCTTGTCGAACTCCAGCGTCTCCGAATAGGCCGAGCAGATCACCGAACCGTCGGCGTTGGCGACGCGCACGTCCTTGACTGCGGAGCGTTGATAGATGTGCAACCGGACTGATTGCAACGATCCGGTGTCGCAGCTCGTCAATCCACGGCCGACCAGGTCGTCGAGGCTGGCGGCGGCATCATCGACCGCGAATTCGGCGCGGCGAAGCACGACCTCGGTCAACTCGCCGAGATGCTCGGTCTGCTGTCCGTGGATGAAGCGCGTGGCGGCCAGATGCCCGGCCAATCCAAACACCAGCGCGCTCCCGACAATGAAAGCGGACGGCTGGAGGATTGTCCTGAGCCTGATCATAACGGCCTGGCGATAGGGTTTTATCGGATAACCCTACCACCGAGGTGCTAAGCAGCATTTAATGCCTGGATAGGGGTATCAGCATCGCGCCGCGACGGCGCGAGTCTTTTGCAACCTGTTAACCACGAACATGCGCTGAGACGCTTTCAAAACCGAGCAAGCCCGACAGCTCGGGCTTCAGCGCGCCTCCTTGTTCAACTCGATCGCGACCTGCGAGAGCCAGGAGCCGGGCGCGTCCATCACGAACGACTGGTGATTGCCCTTGGTCTTGATCGTCACCAGCGCGGCGACGGTCTCGCCTTCGATTCTCGCCTGGATCAGCCCGTCGTCGGTGCTGGTCCCGGAAATCTTGCCGCCCTGCCGATATTCGCTCTCGAACCAGTTGCCCGAGAGCTGCGCGCCGTTCTGCTCGATGTTGGCCGACAGCGACATCTTGTAGGCGTCGCTGGCGCATTTGAGATCCAGGCTGAACGCCTTGCCCGGCTTGGTGACACCGTAGGCGACCTTGCAGCGGACCTTTTCCCAGGCACCGTCCTTGGGCCGCATCTGACCGGCGCCCGACCACGCGCCCGCCAGGCCGTCGAGATTTGGCGTCGCATGCGCTGCGCTCAAGGCGAGCAGCGCGACAGACAGCGCGATGCCCCTGCGCATGAAACTCATTTTCCAAGACATTGAAGATATCTCCGATTCGCAAACAGACCGATCCTATGTGCGATCGGGCATCGGGATATGGCAAGGATGTTATGAGATGTTGCGGAGTGTGATCGAGGTACGATCCCAGCTGCGCGTCTGCCGCGCCCAGGTCAAACCCAGCCGAGCTGCGCCAGGCAGGCGGGAACCCGATCGAGGCGCGGCAGGACCGCGTTCGGCGTGTAGTCGGCAAGCGGCTGGCGGCCGGTGCCGCGGTCGATCCAGATGCAGCGAAACCCGAGGTCCCGCGCGGCGGCGAGATCGAGATGCGGGCTCGCGCAGATATGGACGACGCGGCCGACGTCGACCCCGAGCGCCCGATGGGCGTGATCGAAGATCTGCCGCGACGGCTTGTAGGCCTGCGCCTGCTGGGCGGTGATCACCCGATCGATGTGACCCCCGAGCTGCGCGACGTTGCCGGCGATGATGCCGTCGTCGGTGTTGGAGATGATGCAGGTGCGGAAGCCGAGACGCTTCAGCTCGCCGAGCGCGGCCACGACCTCGGGAAACGGCGGCATGACGGAGAGCGACGGGACGGCAGGACCAATGACCCAACGTTTCCGCTTGTAAATTCTTACCGCAGACAGCAACATTACTGCTTTCAGGACCCCGTTTGTGTCCCCTACCTTTTGGAGGCGTTGATGCAGTTGCGATTTGCTTTCTTTCTTCTTGGCCTGGTTGCGTTCTGCGTCGATGTCGGTACTGCCCGCGCGCAAAGCGCCTACGTCGCGACGAACGGCAGCGATAGCAACAGTTGTGTGACCACGGCTACGCCGTGCAAATCCCTTGCCGTCGCGCTCGAGGCGGTCGCCGGCGGCGGAACGATTTTCTGTCTGAATTCGAGTTCCGACGTGTACCCACTGTTTATCTCGAAATCCGTGACGATCGACTGCGCCGCCAACAACTTCTTTTTGCAAAACTTTCCCGGGAATTTCGGAATACAAATTGCCGTCAATCAGAGCGACGGCCTGTCAACGGTCGTGCTGCGCGGCTTGGTGATCTCCAGCACGAACAACGCTAGCCCAGGTATCAAGATCGTCGCGGCAAAAAATGTGATCATCGAGAACTCGAAAATCCAGGAGCAAAACGCTCAAGGAATTCTGGATGTCCGGACAGCACCGAGCAAGCTGCTTATCAAGGATACGACGGTAAACAGCAACGTAGGTCCCGGCATCGTCATTGCCGGCCCCGCTGGCAATGCCGCAGTTCTGGATCATGTGACGTCGAACGGAAACAGCTACGGTCTTGCGGTCGCCGCAGGCAACAGCGTCACCGCGACACACTCGAATTTCTCCGGCAATTCGGTCGCCGGCATCGTGGGCGATGGCGGCTCGCAGGTCGTCGTCGACAATTCGACCGTCAGCAACAATGCGACCGGCGTCTCCGGCGCATCGTCGGTACGGCTTTACAACAATACGATCTCCTTCAACACAACAGCCACATCGGGCGCGACCGGCTCATTCGGAGGTAATCGTTTTTCAGGCAATGGCTCTGCCGGGACCCCTTTGACCCCCCTCGGCTCTGCATCCACCGACTTCGGTCAACAGTAGGATCGTGCTCCGCAGGGACGTCTCCCCGTGTCAGGGACGTCTCTGCGCCCAGGCGCGTGCGGGTGATCATATCGCAAGCAGGTTGATGGGAACCAGCCGCGGCAAATCACGCGCGACCGCCGCCGCGGAAGCTGGTATGACAATGAGGTGAAGGAGGCGGTGCCGGCTGACTCCGGGGCGGTTGACTCGGAAACCGCCAGCAATCAGAAACGCCTGCAGAGGATGAATGGTCGGAGTGGCAGGATTCGAACCTGCGACCCCTGCGTCCCGAACGCAGTGCTCTACCGGGCTGAGCCACACTCCGACTGAGAGGCCGGCTTATAGCCTCGGGTTTCGGGGACCGCAAGGCACCCTTTGAGGATTTAGTCACCGTGGATACAGGCCTGAAAACCCACGTTTTGCCCGCCGGCGCCGCCGCCACCGCAACCGCCGCCGGTGTCCTGGCCGAGGGGGGCCTGGTCGCATTCCCGACCGAGACGGTTTATGGCCTCGGCGCAGATGCCGGCAATGCCGCGGCGATCGCCCGCCTCTATCAGGCCAAGGGCCGGCCGGCATTCAATCCGCTGATCGCCCATGTCGCCGATCTCGCTGCCGCGCGCCGGATCGCGCTGTTCGACGGCCAGGCGCTGCGGCTGGCGGAGGCGTTCTGGCCGGGACCGCTGACCCTGGTGCTGCCCAAGGCGCTGTCCTGCCCGGTGGCGGAGCTCGCCACCGCGGGCCTCGACACGGTCGCGATCCGCGTCCCCGCCCACAAGGTCGCGCGCGACATCATCAAGACCTTTGGCGGCGCCGTGGTGGCGCCTTCGGCCAATTTGTCCGGCCACGTCTCGCCGACCACGGCCGAGCACGTCAACGGCGATCTCGACGGCCGTATCGACCTGATCATCGACGGCGGCCCGGTCGATGTCGGCGTCGAATCGACCATCGTCGGCTGCTTCTCCGACCCGGTGCTGCTGCGGCCAGGCGGGCTGACCCGCGAGGAGATCGAGCGCGTGCTCGGCCATCCCTTGCAATCGCCGCCGCCGGACGCCGAAAGCGACGGCCAGCCGGTCGCGCCGGGCATGCTGGCTTCGCACTACGCGCCACGCACGCCGGTCAGGCTCAATGCCAGCGACGTCCATGTCGGCGAGGCGCTGCTGGCGTTCGGGCCGGCCAAGATCGCGCGCAGCGAATGCGCCTCCGTCGTGATGAACCTGTCGGAACGCGGCGATCTCGCCGAGGCCGCCGCCAATCTGTTCGGCTACCTGCGCAGCCTCGACAAGCGAAACGCCGATGGAATCGCCGTCGTGCCGATCCCCGAGGACGGGCTCGGCGAAGCCATCAACGACCGGCTGCGCCGTGCCGCGGTCGGGCGAGGTTAGATTTCTGCGTGAGTGAAAGACCAAGAACAAGATGAACATCGCAAAGCCTGCCGTGCCGCCGCTTCCGCCCGAGCTGATCGAAAAATTCCGCGCCATCGTCGGTGAGAAATACGCGGTCACCGACGCCGCCGACATCGCGCCTTACGTCACCGAGGAGCGCGATCTGTATCACGGCCGCTCGCCGCTGGTGCTGCGCCCGGCCTCGACCGCGGAAGTCGCCGCGATCTGCCGGCTCGCGACCGAGCACCGCATCGCGCTGGTGCCGCAGGGCGGCAACACCGGTCTGGTCGGCGGCCAGACGCCGCACAATGGCGAGGTGGTGGTCTCGATGCGGCGTCTGGACAAGATCCGTGACGTCGATGCCGAGTCCAACACCATGACCTGCGAGGCCGGCGTGGTGCTGCAAATCGCCCAGCAGAAGGCCGCCGAGGTCGACCGCCTGTTCCCGCTGTCGCTCGGCGCCGAGGGCAGCTGCACGATCGGCGGCAACCTCTCGACCAATGCCGGCGGCACCGCGGCGCTCGCCTATGGCGTGGCGCGCGAGATGGCGCTCGGGGTCGAGGTGGTATTGGCCGATGGCCGCATCCTCAACGCGCTGTCGAAGCTGAAAAAGGACAACACCGGCTACGATCTGCGCAACCTCTTCATCGGCGCCGAGGGCACGCTCGGCATCATCACCGCGGCGACGCTAAAACTGTTTCCGAAGCCGCGCGCGATCGAGACCGCCTATGTCGGGCTGCAATCGCCGGCCGCGGCACTGAAACTGCTGTCGATCGCGCGCAACGAGGCGGCGGGCGCGCTGACCAGCTTCGAGTTGCTCGCCGACATCGCGGTCGATTTTTCGCTCCGCCACGGCATCGACATCCGCGATCCGCTCACGAGCAAATACCCCTGGTACGTGCTGATGGAGCTGTCGTCGTCGCGCGACGATGCGCGTGACACGCTGGAGGCGATCCTCACCCAGGGTATGGAAAACGGCATCGTCGACGACGCCGTGATCGCGGCGAATTTGAGCCAGCGCCAGGCGTTCTGGAAGCTGCGCGACGAGATGTCGGCCGCGCAGAAGCCGGAAGGCGGCTCGATCAAGCACGACATCTCGGTGCCGGTCGCCGCCGTCCCCGCCTTCATCGAAGAGGCCAATGCCGCCGTGGTGAAGCTGATCCCGGGCGCACGACCGGTGCCGTTCGGCCATCTCGGCGACGGCAACATCCATTACAACGTCTCGCAGCCGGTCGGCGCCGACGCGGCCGACTTCCTGGCACGCTGGCACGACGTCAATGCGGTGGTGTTCGAGATCGTGCTGCGGTTGGGCGGTTCGATCTCAGCCGAGCACGGCATCGGCGTATTGAAGCGCGACGAACTGCCCGACGTGAAGGACGCGGTCGCGATCGCGCTGATGCGGCAGATCAAGGCGGCGTTCGATCCGCTCGGCATCATGAACCCGGGCAAAGTGCTGTGACCGCGTTGGCGATGCCCTCCCTCTCGATCGCTCCGATCGCCGATGCCGACGTCGCCGGTGTCGTCGCGCTGTGGCGGGCTTGCGGCCTGACGCGGCCCTGGAACGATCCCGCAGCCGACATCGCGCTGGCGCGGCGCGGACCGAATTCGGCCGTGCTGGTCGGGCGCGACGCCGGCGCGATCGTCGCAACCGCGATGGTCGGCCATGACGGCCACCGCGGCTGGGTCTACTACGTCGCGGTCGATCCGGAACGGCAAGGCAAGGGCCTCGGCCGCAGCATCATGGCAGCCGTGGAAGACTGGCTGCGCGCAGCCGGCGTGCCGAAGCTGCAATTGCTGGTCCGCCGCGAGAACGCCAACGCCGGCAAATTCTACGAGACGCTGGGTTACGAGGAATCAAGCTCGGTGATGTTGGCCAAATGGCTCGACGGCCGCGAAGCGACGCAGTGAGGCAGGAGACCGCATGAGCATCGCCGACCGCGTCCGCGTCAAGGACGTCAAGCTGCTCGCCAAGGGCCGCTACGAGCTGAAGAGCGCGACATTCGACTACCGGCGGGCCAACGGCGAATGGCAGACGCAGGTGCGCGACGTGTTCGAGCGTGGCAGCGGCGCGGCGCTGCTGCCGTACAATCTCGCTGGCCGGACCGTGGTGCTGGTGCGCCAGTTCCGCTATCCCGCCTTCGCCAATGGCTACGATGACCTCCTGATCGAGGTTGCCGCGGGCATGCTCGACGACGCCGAGCCGGAGGCGCGGATTCGCGCCGAGGCCGAGGAAGAGATCGGCTACCGGCTCGCGCACGTCCGCAAGGTGTTCGAGGCCTTCACCAGCCCGGGCGCGGTGACCGAGAAGATCCACTGCTTCGTCGCCGAATACGACGCCGCGATGCGCATTGGCGACGGCGGCGGCCTCGCCGACGAGGGCGAGGACATCGAGGTGCTGGAGCTGTCGATCGACGAGGCGCTCGCGATGATCGCCGACGGGCGCATCGTCGATGCCAAGACCATCATGCTGCTGCAATACGCAGCGCTGCATCTGTTTCGGTGAACGCTGCGCGCTCTGATTTTTTGAGCATGATCTCGTCGGAAAACCGCTTCGCACTTTTCCGGATCATGCTCTAGCGCATCGTGATCGCAAGGCCGCTCAGATCGGCGTTCGCCATCAGGCCCTCCTGGTGGCCGGTCAGTTCAAGCACCGCGCCCTTCTGGTTGGTGAGCACGATCGCGCGCGCGCCGCGACCGATCGCAAGGCCCGCGCCCGCAGCGCCATAGACGCCGGCAATGTCGCTCGGGCGATTGATGTTGCTGACGCGGCCGCGCAGCACCGTCCGCGATCCGCCGAACACCAGGCCGTAATCGAGCCCGCCGGTGGAGAGCGCATAGGAGCGGCCGCGGAAGGTCAGCGTGCCGCTGCCGCCCGAGCCGCCGATGATCCAGCCCGCCTTGTAGATCGTCAGCCGCACGAAGCCAGAGTCGGCATTGGCGGCCGAGGAGAGAGCCAGGCCGGCGAACGCCGTCAATGCGACCAGCGCGGCACGAAGAGCGGATGAGCGTTTCATATGCGGTCTCCCCAGGATTTTCTCACGTCAGGATTTGTTCACGTCGCGACGTGGATACGAATCGCGACGCGCCGACTGTAGCAAGCGCGCGCGGCGGCGCAATTTGGGACGATCGCAGGCGGAAACCGCATTGAACCTGTTCCCGGGGTTTCAACACTCACAGCATGTCCGGGGCGATCGGCCCCAGAGCTCCGGGATTGCCCTACGGAGCGCCACATTTTCAAACCGGAGAATTCCGATGCGTCGTCTTTCGATTGCCTGCGCCGCCATTGCCGTCACCGTGTCCGTGCTTGCTGCGGCGAGCCCGGCGAGCGCCAACCCCTATCACCTGATCCGCTGGCAGGACACCGGCTTCTGCCAGATCTGGGATCAGAGCATCCCGACCACGCCGTGGCCGGCGAACTTCATCGTCGTCAGCGAAGAGCTGCCGACCTTCGATGCCGCGTTTGCGTTCAAGACCGGCATGCTCGGCAGCGGCGCCTGCGCGTTCTGAGCACAACGACGTCCGCACTAAGGTGGGCGAAGGCGCGCCAGCGCCGTGCCCACCTTCACGAGGCGATGCGAGAATGGTGGGCACGCTTCGCTTTGCCCACCCTGCGCTTTCGCTGTTCGGCCTCAATGATGCTTGATCAGCGCATCGCGCGCGGCGGCGAGTTCGAGGAATGCGCTGCCGTTGCCGCCGCCGTCGGGATGCACCGTCTTGGCGGCGCGCTTGAAGGCCTGCTGGATCTCGGTCGCGGCGAGCCGGCGGCCGAGCGGCAGGCCGAGCAATTGCCGGTGCTGGTCCTCCTGCGTCATTATTTTCGGCGCGAGCCCACGCCGGCCGAAGCGCGGCGCCGACAGCATGTGCAGCGCATCGCTGATGATGCCGAGCCGGCGCAACGCCATCGCCTTGATGCGGCGATCGGCGGATTTCACCGCCGCCTGGCGCAGGATCGGCAGCACCTGTGCGGCCGCTTGCCGCAGCGGCTCGTCGATGTCGGTCGCGGCAATCTCGGCAACCATTCGCGCCATTTCGCCATAATCGGGATCATGCGCCGCGGCAGAGCGCTCGAGCGCAAGTTTCCATTGCCTGATATGCGGGTCCATGTTCGGTCCCTACTGTCATCCGAATCCGGATGACAGCAACGCGCAAACGCGGCTTGGCGTTTCGGTTGGCGCAGTTTTGAATAGTGTTGTCGGCAACGTTCAGAAAAACCGGACAAGGAAACGCCATGCCCCTTCTCGACAATCACATCGCCGTCATCACCGGCGCAGGCTCCGGGATCGGACGCGCGATCGCGACCGGCTATGGACGGGAAGGCGCACGCGTGGTGCTGCTCGACATGAACGGCGACGCGGCGGCGGAGGCGGCGAAGGAGATCCGCAGCGCCGGCGGCAAGGCGGACAGCTTTGCGCTCGACGTCACCAACCGCGACGCCTGCATCGCGATGGCCAAGCGGGTAGCCGACAAGGTCGGTCCGGTCTCGATCCTGGTGAACAATGCCGGCATCGCGCGGCGCAACGGCATGCTCGGCGCGGACGACGCCGTGATCAAGGATTGGGAAGACATCATCTCGATCAACCTCACCGGCGTCTTCAACGTGACGCATGCCTTCCTCAGCCCCTTGCGCAAGAACAAGGGCCGCATCGTCAATATCGGCTCGATCCAGTCCTTCGTGCATCTGCGGACGCCGAGCTCGCCGGCCTATACCGCCTCGAAGCACGGCGTGCTCGGCTTCACCAAGGCGCTCGCCGCCGAGCTCGGCAAGGACGGCGTGCGGGTGAACGCGATCGGCCCCGGCTTCATCGAGACGCCGCTGAACGAGAAGACCCGCGCCGGCAATCCCGATCTGGTGAAGGTGTTCATGGACCACACTCCGCTCGGCCGGACCGGCAAGCCGGAGGACATCGTCGGCCCCGCGGTCTTCCTCGCCTCCGACATGTCAGCCTATGTGTCGGGATCGATCCTGATGGTCGACGGCGGTTACCGGACATTGTGACGGACGGAACCGCAATCGTGGCGATTTCTGGGTATTTTCCTTACAAAGCAGGGAGTTAGCAGCGCGTTAAGGACTTGTTAACCAAACCGGCCCACCGTGGAAATACGGTTCTGGGGTAGTTGGGTACTCGATGTTTCCGCTTCAGCGGTGAGGCGGGCGTTGATCGGGAGGTGTCATGTCCTATGCGTTCACCCTGGCTTCGGGCGAAGCCGTGCTGCCGTCACTGGCTCCAAATGAAATCGTGCCACTCTTGATCGGCGCGACCGTCGACGAGGTCGAGCGCGAGCTCGTGCTGCAGACGCTGGCGCGCTGCAACGGCAATCGCACCCGTGCCGCCCGCGTGCTCGGATTGTCGGTGCGCACGCTCAGAAACAAGATCCGCGAATATTCCGCCGACGGCATCGAGGTGCCGCCGCACTGCGAGCAGAGCTAGCGGATTCAGATCGGCAGGTCGATCGCAAGATCGCGCCAGCGCGACAGCAGCTCGCCATCGCCGGGACGAACGAGGCCCACGTCGGCCGTCGCGATTTGTTGCAGCGTGCGTGCGACCAGCGCGGTCGCGTAATGCCAATAATCGCGCCGGCCATCGGGATCATCATCGACCAGCGATTTTGCGAGGATCTCGACATAGATGGCCTCGACCGCCCGCAGCCAAAGCGCGCCTGCGCGCGCCGGTGCAGGGGTCGCGTTGCTCCGCGCATGCCACATCAGCCAGTACTCTTCCTCGGCACCGGCCCACGTCGCGCGTGGCAGCGACGGGTCGAGACATGGCGAGCGACACAGCAACGGCTGCTTCCCGCGCCCGTCGGCGAAGACGGAATAACCGAGCTTGTCGTACCAGCGCACGCGGAGAAACTTACGGATCGCGGCCTGCTCATGCGCGGCGAGCTCGCGGCGGCCCGAACGCTCGAGATCGGCGATGATGGCCTCCAATTGAGCGCGATCGAACGGTTCGACCTCGAGCACCACGCCAACGTTGTGCGGAAACAGCTCGTCGAGCATCTCGACCATCGCGCGATAGAACGTCCGCGCCAGCCCGCCGCCGCGCCACGCTCGATCGACACCGAGATGGTTGCAGAAGATCAGATGGCTCGCATGGTCGTAGGTGAAGAAGCCGAGCCCGACGGCGCGCTGCGCCGCGCGCAGGATGAAGCAGCGCGAGTCGAGCCGGTATGATATCGCGCAATCGTCGACGGTGAACTCACGGCGCTCGCCGACATCGTCGGACAACACCCAGCGCACCAGATCGTCGGAGCCGTCGCGCTCGTTCGCGGGAAACAGCGCCTCGTAGAGATCGAGCACGCCGGTGGCGCGAAAGCTCGCTTCATCCGCTACATCGTGCCGCGTCACCACGATATCGAGCGCCACCGCCTCCCCGGAAGCGTCATCGCGCGTGCGTGGCGAAGGCTGCTCGTCAAGTTTCAAGAACCGCAACGCGCGCTCCCTCGCAGCAGGCCAGCCGAATATGACTGTTGATCGCCAGGATCGACGCGGCCGGGCAGAATTGAAGCCGTCATCCAACCTCTGTTACAAGCGGCTTCACATCGAGACGGAGCATAGCAGTGGCTGACGACACATCTTCCCGCGAGGGGCTACGGGGACCGCAGGGGCCGCAAGGCCGTCAGGGCGAGCCGGGACGTCCCGGTCCGCAGGGACATCCGGGGCGTCCGGGTCAGGAAGGCGTGCGGGGCAAGCCGGGCCCGGTCGGCAAGGCCGGCCCGGCCGGGAAGCCGGGACCTCAGGGCAAGGCTGGTGCGCCGGGGAAAGCCGGCCCGCAGGGGCCGCGCGGCGAGGCCGGTCCGCATGGCCCGCCGGGACCGGCCGGCCCGCGTGGCGAAGCCGGCCCGCAGGGCGCGCTGCCGTCGCTCGACCAGGTGATGCCGTGGCTGCACATGATCTTCGATGCCTATGAAGACTACAAGCGCACCAGGGAGCGTGAAGCGATCGAGCAGGCCGAGCAGGAGGCCGCCGAGCGCGCGGCTGCCGAAGCGCTCGCGCTCGATGTCGACGCAATCGGTTTCGAGGACGACGAGGACGGCGACGAGGACCACAAGAAAAAGAAGAAGCACCGCAAGAAGGACAAGAAGTAGTCTGGGTCCCACTCCGTCAGGCCGGAGGATCATGCGGTGGCGCGATCTGCATGTGCTGGAACACCCAGCGCATCGCGTAGTACCAGCCGAGTCCGGCGAATGCTCCGCAGGTCGATAGAATGATGATGTTGGCACGGTCGATCACCCCGCTCGACCACAGCATGCCGCAGGTCCACAGCACCGCGAACGCGATCGAACAGAGGGTGAGCGGGACGGCACGCTTCATGGCTGGCTCCGGAGGTCGGGGTGAAGAGCAAGCATGGCCGGCCTTGGATCGCCTGACCGTGACCTACATCACGGACGGCTAGTTAGCCGAACCGCAGCCGCGAGCGCTCCCTGGCCTTTTCCGCCTCGATCTCGCG
Organism: Bradyrhizobium genosp. L; assembly: GCF_015624485.1. NCBI lineage: Bacteria > Pseudomonadati > Pseudomonadota > Alphaproteobacteria > Hyphomicrobiales > Nitrobacteraceae > Bradyrhizobium > Bradyrhizobium genosp. L. Next base: position 1,923,700 of record NZ_CP061378.1, on the reverse strand, counting down.
ATCGCGCGTGGGCGCCGCGGTTTCGAGCGAGGTCAGGAGCCTGCGTGCCGCGTCCGAGACCTCGGCCACGGCACGGTTGAACGCGGCCTCATTGGCCTGCGACGGCTTGTTGAAGCCGGACAGCTTGCGCACGAATTGCAGCGCAGAGGCGTGGATCTCGTCCTCGGTGGCCGGCGGCTCGAAGTTGAACAGCGTCTTGATGTTACGACACATCATGGTCTCCCTTCCGGATCGTGCCTCAAGGACGATCGGCTGCTGCAAAATACGACATCGTGGGCTATTCTGGCAGCCTCATCGTTCACGGCGGAAACGAGGTTCCCGATGAGCCACGTGATCTACAAGGTCGTCCAGCACGACGGCGGCTGGGCCTATACCGTCAACGGCGTGTTCTCGGAACCTTTTCCAACCCATGCCGCGGCGCTCGCCGCCGCGCGGCGCGCCGCCAATGAGCAGCGCGTCCCCGGGCGCACCGAGGCGATCCAGTACGAGACCTCGGACGGCAAGTGGCATATTGAAACCGCCGCCGGCAACGATCGCCCGGAGACGGAGGTCGAGGACGAGCGCTAGCTGGCACGGCAGGCTCAGAACGGAACCTGGACGCCGAGCCGATCGAAGAACGCGCGCCCTTTGTCGGTGATCCGCAGCGCGCGTGGAATGCGATGCGGCGCGACGCCGCGCGTCTCGACCAGCCGCGCCAGCACCGCGTTGGCGAACGGACCGGCGAGATGCGGCACCCGCTCGGTCCAGTCGTTGCAGAGCCGAAAATGCGGCTCGCGTGCGGAGTCGAAATCGATCTGCTCGGCGCGACACCAGGCCAGCCCCTGCTCCGTCACGTGACCAATACGGCCGTCGATCGCGACAAGCCGGCGGCGGATCAGCGCGTTGGACAGCAGCACGCCGAGCTGGCCCGCCAGATGATGGTAGCAGGTGCGCGACTGCCGGAGCTGGTCAACCGGCATCGCCCGCTTGCGGCCGGCATTGGTTCGGGTGGCGAGGTCCACCAGATTCTCGATCAGCGCCGCAACGTCGTCGTCCCTGATCCGGTAGTACCGGAAGCGGCCCTGCGCCCAGACCGAGAGCACGCGCGCGTCTACCAGCTTCTGCAGATGCGCGCTTGCGCTCTGCGGCGAGATGCCGGCAACCGCGGCAAGCTCGCCGGCCGGCAGCGCCTTGCCGTCGGCCAGCGCACTCACCATCGCCTCGCGCGCCGGATCGCCCAGCGCCTCGGCGATCCGCGAAAAGCCCGTCTGCACCGATTGGGATGATCCCACCGCATCGTCCTCCGGAACCGCCCGAATGTCCTAACCGCATTCAGGCGACCGCGACACTCATTTCAGGTTTTCCTGAAACATCACGGCCGTGCCGTAGGCTGAAATCGGGACAGGTCAAACGAAATGCAAGGGACAATCATGAACGACGCGGAACGCATCCACAGGCTCTGGGACGAAGCTCTCGGCAACAAGGATCTCGAGGCCGCGCTCGCGCTCTACGCGCCCGACGCTTCGATCGAAAGCCCGCTGGTGCAGCATTTGATGCAGACCGGGGGGGGCATCGTGCGCGGCACGGACAGCTTGCGCGCGTTCATCGCACGCGTGTTCCAGACCAACCCGCCGCAACGCAAGCGCTTCAAGCAGGGGTTCTTCAGCGACGGCCGCGTCATCACCTGGGAATATCCGCGCCAGTCGCCGGACGGCGACCAGATGGACCTGGTCGAGGTCATGGAGATCAGCGACGGCCTGATCCAACGCCACCGCGTGTACTGGGGCTGGTATGCGCTCAACATCTTGAAGCAGGGGTAATCTCCCGCAGCCGCAGGCACGCCTCTCGGACAGCTCGCCCTTGTCATGCTAGGCTTGCGCCCAAGCGGCTGGACAAAGGCGCCGCGCCCAGGGAGAAGCTCGATGATCCGTTTGTGCGCGGCGCTGGTGGCCGCCCTCGTCTCGCTATCGGTGCCATCAATGGCCGCAGATTATCCCGCACCTCAGGACGGCGAGTGGATCGCGAAGGACTTCAAGTTCCACTCCGGCGAGGTGATGCCGGAGTTGCGGCTGCATTACACCACGGTCGGCGCGCCGAGCGGACAGCCGGTGCTGGTGCTGCACGGCTCCGGCGGCTCGGCGGCGAGCATGCTGACGCCGGCCTTCGCCGGCGAATTGTTCGGTCCCGGCCAGCCGCTCGATGCGACCAAGTATTACATCATCATTCCCGACGGCATCGGCCACGGTAAATCCTCAAAGCCGTCGGACGCGATGCGCAACAGCTTTCCGAAATACGACTACAACGACATGGTCGACGCGCAGTACCGGCTGGTCACCGAAGGCCTCAACGTCAAGCATCTCAGGCTCGTGATCGGCAATTCGATGGGCGGCATGCACACCTGGATCTGGGGCGTGCGCTATCCCGGCATGATGGACATTCTGGTGCCGATGGCCTCGCAGCCGACCGCGATGGCGGCGCGCAACTGGATCCTGCGGCGGACGATGCTGGACACCATCCGCAACGATCCCGACTACAAGGACGGCAATTATGCGAGCCAGCCGCGGATGATGAAATACGCCATCGCCGCCTACCGCTTCGCCAGCGCCGGCGGCACGCTCGGCTATCAGACGCTGGCGCCGACGGCGCCGCAGGCCGACAAGATGGTCGACGAGCAGCTGGCGCTGCCGGTCACGGCCGATGCCAACGACTACATCTATCAATGGGAAGCCTCACACGACTACGATCCTTCCGCGGGCATGGAGAAGATCGAGGCCACGCTGCTTGCCATCAACGCCGCCGATGACGAACGCAATCCGCCGGAGACCGGCGTCACCGAGGCCGCGGTGAAGCGGATCAAGCACGGCAAGATCTTTCTGATCCCGGCCAGCACCGAGACGCGCGGCCATCTCACCACCGGCAACGCCAGGTTCTACGGCAAGGAATTGCAGGAGCTGCTGCAGACAGCGCCGCAGCGGACCATGTAACGGGTTCGAGAACTATCGCGATGTCGCAAGCTCGCTTCCGCAAGATCGCGCTCAGCCTGCCCGACGCCGTCGAGGGCGCGCATCGCGGCCACGCCGACTTCCGCGTCGGCACGCGCATCTTCGCAACGCTCGGTTATCCCGACGCCGATTGGGGCATGGTGAAGCTGACGCCGGAGCAACAGGCGATGGTGGTCGAGGCCGAACCCGAGATCTTCCGCCCCGTACCGGGCGGCTGGGGCAAGGGCGGCAGCACCAATGTCCGCCTTGCGAAGGCCGACCCGGCGACGCTGCGCAGCGCGCTCACGATGGCCCGGGACAACATCACGGCAAGGCCCGCGAAGAAAGCGCCCGTCAAGAACGCACGCGCGAAGAAGTCGTCCTGAAGCGATCTCGCGCTGCATCAAGTTTCGCTGCACCGCTTCGCTCATTCTTTGAGCATGCATCCCGCGCGCGGTTCGTGCCTAATCACGCCAACAACCGGATTCGCGCGACGATATTGCGCGGACGATGACACAGGTTTCGCGGAGGAATTCAGTGCGAAAGCTCGCGCATCTCGCGCTGCTTGCGTGGCTCTCCCTGTTGGCGGGCTCGGCCCTCGCCTTCGACAATGGTCAGTACGACAACGTGCCGCCTGATATCCGCGCCTGGTTCAAGAGCGTGATGGCACCGAACGGCGTGCCCTGCTGCGACATCTCCGACGGCCACCGCACCAGCTACGACGTGCGCAACGGCGCCTATTGGGTGCCGATCGAGGGCGAATGGATGATGGTGCCGGAGCGCGCGATCATCCGCGATCGCGGCAATCCGGTCGGCGAGGCCGTGGTGTGGTACGTGCATCACCGCGGCGGCATCATCATCAGTTGCTTCGTTCCGGCGGACGCGGTCTGAGCGGCTCAAAACGCGCTTCGCCCATCGTGACGCGACATGCCGTCGCGCCGATTTGAGACCGATACGCTCTGTTAACCTTACCTCTTAACCAATAGTTAAGGATGAGTTTGCGGGCGCAACAGCGCGCAGCCTAGCGTCCGCACAATGCTCCGTAACCGAGTGGTGCGTGCCATGGCGTATCAAAGATTAGGGGCGCTTGCCGCGTCCCTTGGCGTTGCAGCGTTGCTGCTCGCTTCCCCGACCGAGACCTTCGCGAGATCTGGCGCCGCGGCGGCGCGTGGCAGCTTTGCCGGCCCGCATCCGGCGTTCCGCCATCACGGGCGCGGACCCGGCGGGTTCTGGCCGGGCTATGGATATTACGACGGAGCGGCCGGCGCACCGCTGGCCGAGGCGCCGACCCCCGTCTCCAACGACGCCCATTACACCTACACCTATGACGTGCCGTGGGATTGGGCGCATCGCTACCCGCCGGCCGTGGTGCCGTCGGATCGCCCCTATGTGTCGAGTTGCCCCACCGAAAGCGTCACCGTGCCCGGCCGCGGCGGCGACCGCACCGTCAACATCACCCGCTGCTATTGAGCGCGTGACAACCGGGATCGCACAGCAAAGAGGCCGCTCATTGAGCGGCCTCTGGCAATTTCGGGGAGAGCATCGGAGCGCGCTGCTTAGGGTACCGAGGTGATCTGCTCAGCTTGCTCGGTGTCATCACCCGCGCATGCGGGTGATCCAGTATTCCAGAGACGGCGGTGATTGAATCGATGAGCCGCGGCGTACTGGGTCGCCCGGTCCATGTGCGCAATTGCGCACAGGCCGGGCGATGACACCGGTAGATGAGGATATAGCCTCACATCTTCTCAGGACTCCTCGCCCTTGAGGTGGCCGACGTGCTTCTGGGTGTAGAGCTCGAGGCCGATCCGCTTGATCAGGTCGAGCTGGGTCTCGAGGAAATCGATGTGGTCTTCCTCGTCCTTCATCAGGCTCTCGAACAGGTCGCGGCTGACATAGTCCTTGACGCCATGGCAGTAGGTCGCCGCCTCCTGGTACAGCGTACGGGCAGCGATCTCGGATGCGAGATCGCATTCGATGATCTCCTTGACGTCCTGGCCGATCCGCAAGGGATCGAGCACCTGCATGTTGGGGAAGCCGTCCAGGAACAGGATGCGGTCGGTGAACTTGTCGGCGTGCTCCATCTCCTCGATGGATTCCTTGCGCCAGACCTTGGCCATCTCGAGCAGGCCCCAATTGTTCAGGACCCGGTAATGCAGCCAGTACTGGTTGATGGCGGTCAGCTCGCTGCGCAGCCCCTTGTTCAGATAGTCGATGACTTTCGGGTCGCCTTGCATGATGCACTCCACCTGTCGCGGCCAAAATCGGCCGGAATCTCAATTTAGAATGCTTCTAAATCAGATGACCGGCAAGAGCAACCCTTCGCGGAATCGGCGCGTGGACAACCCGATCTGGAGGGATTTGAGGATCTCAGCAGGCCGCCAAGCCGAATTCGGCCGGTCCGGTGTCCTCGTTGGCAGCGTGCGGATGGCTGTGCGGGCAGCCCGAGCAACAGGCCTTGGCGCAGGGACCGAGCGCCTCGTCGATGATCGCCTTGATCGTGCGCGCGCAGCGGCCACATTCGGCGTTGCAGCCGAGGCAGCCATAGACCTGCTTGGCATTGCGCGTCACCGGTCCGCCGGTGCTCACGGCATTGCGGACATCGTGATCGCTGAGGACGTTACAGGAACAGACAATCATCAGAATTGGGCGGTTCGGTCGGTGTTGCTGACATTATCGATATTGTCGACGCCGCCCGGATGCAAAAGGAAAAAACGCTTTTTGAAGCAATTCCAAACTGATGCCGGATTCATTCTGGAATGAATCTAAATCGGTTCCGGCCAGCAAAAGGCGCGGGACCAGCCGCGATTTCCGTACTTTCCGGCTTGCCACGCGGCCGCCATCGTCCCCGATCATGGTTCGAATACGGCAGCGCCGTTCATTGATCGTTCAAGCAGGATGTGGAACATTTGCCCACACAGGCTGTTTGAGCGAACTGTCGCTGCTCCCGAGAAAGGTGAGGCCATGAAGAAGACATTGCTGGCGCTCTGCGCCGTCGCCACCCTGGCGGTTTCGGCCGTGGCGGTCCCCGCCCCTGCCCATGCACAACGCGGTGTCGCCGCTGGCGTCGCTGCAGGATTGCTCGGTGGCGCCATCGTCGGCGGCGCGATCGCATCGCAGAACGGTTATTACGGTCCCGGCCCCGGCTACTACGCGCCCGGACCGGCCTATGTCGCCGGCCCCGGCTACGTCGAGCCCGGTTGCTACTGGCAGCGCCAGCGCTTCTGGGACGGTTACGGCTGGCGCGTTCGCAGCGTCAGGGTCTGCGATTAATATCGCCGTTCATCTCGATTAAATCGAACCAAACGTCCCGGAAAACCGACTGTTTTCCGGGACGTCCGCTTTTCAAGGCCAGAAAAAACCGCTTTTCTGGGCAATGAGCCAGCGGACGTTTACTTTCGATTGACTGTTTAGGCGCTGATTAGCAAGACAGCCGCTCGAAACCAGCGTGCGCGAGTCTTTTTGAACCCGGCGCCCAAGGCGCCACCTCAGGAGAGCCCAAGACATGAAGAAGATCCTGGCTGCCTTCGTCGCTGTCGCTACGATTGCCGCTTCGTCGCTCACCGCAACCCCGGCCAGCGCCCAGCGTGGCGTCGCGGCGGGTGTCGCAGCCGGCCTGATCGGCGGCGCGATCGTCGGTGGCGCCATCGCCTCCAGCCGCCCGGCCTATGGCGGCCCGACCTATGTCGAAGAAGCTCCGCCGCCCTGCCGTTGGGTTCGCGAGCGCTTCTGGGACGGCTACAACTGGCGCTTCCGCCGCGTCGAGGTTTGCGACTAAGCCGCAGCCTCTTCCGCGCGAGTCTCTTGCGTTTCAAACCCGGCCCCTCGCGGCCGGGTTTTTTGTTTGTGGCTTAATGGGCTGAGTTCATCGCCTTCAGCACCGCATCGCTCGGCCAGCAATCGACCTTCAGGTGGGCCTGCTTCTGGTAGGCGCCGAGCGCGGCGCGGGTCTGCATGCCGGCCTTGCCGTCGAGCTTGTCCTTGTAGAGCCCGATCTTGGTCAGCTGCCGCTGCATCGCCTCGACGTCGGCGGAGCGCAGCTGCTTCGAGGCCGACCATGGCGTCGCGAACGGCAGCGGGCTCGTCATGCGGTCAGCGAGATGGCCGACGAACAGCACATAGAGATCGGAGAAATTGTACTCCTTGATCACGAAGTAGTTCGGCGTGGTCAGGAAGGCGGGGCCGTAGATGCCCTCGGGCTGCAGCAGCGAGGCTGATTGCGCCTGCTCGGCGGCACTGAGCTTTTGTCCGCGCACCGGCATGAAACCCGCACGCAGCCACTGGCTGATCGGTTTTGTCACTTCGGGCACGCCCGTCGTGCAATCGGCATTGGCCGGCGCCGTGACTTCGTAGGCCCAGCGTACGCCCGGCTGCCAGCCCTTGTTGACGAGCTGCTGTGCGGCGGAGGCGAGCGCATCCGGCACCGAATGCCAGATGTCGACACGGCCGTCGCCATCGAGGTCGACGCCGTGCTTGTAATATTCCGACGGCAGGAACTGGGTGTAGCCGGTCGCGCCGGCCCAGGACGAGGTTAGCTCCTTGCGCTTCACCACCCCCTCGCCAAGGATTTTCAGCGCGAGAACGAATTCGGTGCGGTACTGATCCTTGCGGCGGCCGACATAGGCCTGCGTTGCCACCACGCGCAGCGTGTCATAGGGCAGCGCATAGCGGCCGTAGTCGGTCTCGCGGCCCCAGATCGCTAGCACGATCGGGGCCGGCACGCCAAAGCGCTTTTCGATTGCATCGAGCGAGGCGCGATATTTCTGCAGGAGCTTCTGCCCTGTCTCGGCGAGCCGCGCGATCGAGGCTTCCTTGATGTAGTCGGCCGGCACCTGCACGAACTCGGCCTGCGCCGGCGCGCCGGTCTTCGGCCGCCCCGGCAGGATCAAGTCGGGCAACTTGTAGTCGGGTTCGAGTCCGCGCGTCTCGCGATCGAAGGTCTCGCGCGACACGCCCGCCGCCTGCGCCTCCGGCCAAAGCGATGCGATAAACTGGGTGAAGGCGGCATCCGCTGCGCGGGCGGGCGAGACGACGGCCAAGGATACAAGCAGGAGCCCGAAGGCGAGCGCGCGGAGGAATGTCAAATCCAACAACCTGTTCGCAGCGGTTCATCGGGCGCCGCTCGGCGGACGCCCGTCATGTTCGTGGCGTGAGCCTTATCACGACACGGGCTTGCTGTGAACACAGCCTTGCTGTGAACCGCAGAGCCGCCTGCCGCGATCAGTGCGCGGTCTGCTGCTTGGCGCCTTCGATCGAATCGTTCGACAGCTTGTCGACGATGGCGATGCCGATCGCCGACAGGATGAAGACGCAGTGGATGATGGTCTGCCACATCACACCGGTCTCGGTGTAGTTGCCCTTGCCGGACGACAGCGCCCCGGCTTCGATGAAGGTCCGCAGCAGATGGATCGAGGAGATGCCGATGATCGCCATCGCGAGCTTGATCTTAAGCACGCTGGCATTGACGTGGCTCAACCATTCCGGCTCGTCCGGATGGCCCTGCAGATTGAGCCGCGACACGAAGGTCTCGTAGCCGCCGACGATCACCATCACCAAGAGGTTCGAGATCATCACGACGTCGATCAGGCCGAGCACCGCCAGCATGATCTGCTGCTCGCTGAAATCGAAGGCATGGGCGAACAGGTGCCACAGCTCCTTCAGGAACAGCACGACATAAACGCCCTGGGCGATGATGAGGCCGACATAGAGCGGCAATTGCAGCCAGCGCGACCCGAAGATCAGCATGGGAACGGGACGCAGCGACCGGCCCTTCGATGGGGCCGGCGCGTCTGAAATGGCGGACATGTTGGATCGCTCGCAGGATTTGGATTTGCGGAGCGCTCTATCTACGCAATCCCGCGCGCGTGCAAAGTGACAACTGGCCGCAGATCGTGCCGCGATGCCGTCACGATCCTGCAAATGCCGGATTGGTGCGACGCTCGCTCCAGGTGCTCGTCATGCCCGGCCCTGCACGGGGCACGATGGCGTCTCAAATCAGCGCGTCAGCTTCTTGTACTTCACACGATGCGGAATGATGCTGTCCTGGCCGAGCCGGCGCATCTTGTCCTTTTCGTAGTCCTGGAAGTTGCCTTCGAACCATTCGACGTGGCTGTCACCCTCGAAGGCCAGGATGTGGGTTGCGATGCGGTCGAGGAACCAGCGATCGTGGCTGATGATGACGGCGCAGCCGGCGAAATCCTCCAGCGCCTCTTCCAGCGCGCGCAGCGTGTCGACGTCGAGGTCGTTGGTCGGCTCGTCGAGCAGCAGCACGTTGGCGCCCGACTTCAGCATCTTGGCGAGATGCACGCGGTTGCGTTCACCGCCGGACAGCGCGCCGACCTTCTTCTGCTGGTCGGCGCCCTTGAAGTTGAACGACGAGCAGTAGCCGCGCGAGTTCACTTCCTTCTTGCCGAGCAGGATCAGTTCGTTGCCGCCGGAGATCTCCTCCCACACATTCTTCTTGCCGTCGAGATCGTCGCGCGACTGATCGACATAGCCGAGATGCACGCTCTCGCCGACCGTGATCGAGCCCTTGTCGGGAGTCTCTTGCTGGGTGATCATCCGAAACAGCGTGGTCTTGCCGGCGCCGTTCGGGCCGATCACGCCGACGATGCCGCCCGGCGGCAGCTTGAAGGTGAGATTGTCGATCAGCATGCGATCGCCAAAGCCCTTGCTGAGGCCTTCGAAATCCACGACGTTCTGGCCGAGACGCTCGGCGACCGGGATCGTGATCTGCGCAGTCTGGGTCTGTTTTTCGCTCGCCTGTTTCAGCAGATCTTCGTAGCGCTGATAGCGCGCCTTCGACTTGGCCTGGCGCGCCTTCGGGGAGGATGCGATCCATTCCTGCTCGCGGGCCAGTGTCTTCTGGTGCGCCGCGTCCTCGCGGCCTTCCTGCTCGAGCCGCTTCTGCTTCTGCACCAGCCAGGACGAGTAGTTGCCCTCGTAGGGGATGCCCTTGCCGCGGTCGAGCTCGAGGATCCAGCCGGTGACGTTGTCGAGGAAGTAGCGGTCGTGGGTCACGATCAGGATCGCGCCCGGATAGTTGCGCAGATGGCCTTCCAGCCACGACACCGACTCGGCGTCGAGATGGTTGGTCGGCTCGTCCAGCAGCAGCAGCTCGGGCTGGTCAAGCAGCAGACGGCACAGCGCGACGCGGCGGCGCTCACCGCCCGAGAGCTTGGTGACGTCGGAATCGTCAGGCGGGCAGCGCAGTGCGTCCATCGCCTGGTCGACCTTGCTGTCGAGATCCCACAGGCCCTGGGCCTCGATCTCGTCCTGCAGCTTGGTCATCTCATCGGCGGTCTCGTCCGAATAGTTGACGGCGAGTTCGTTGTAGCGATCCAGGATCGCCTTCTGCTTGGCGACGCCTAGCATGACGTTTTCGCGCACCGAGAGTTTCGCATCGAGCTGCGGTTCCTGCTCGAGATAGCCGACGCGGGCGCCCTCGGCGACCCAGGCCTCGCCGTTATATTCCTTGTCGAGGCCGGCCATGATCTTGAGCAAGGTCGACTTGCCCGAGCCGTTGACGCCGAGCACGCCGATCTTGGCGTCCGGGTAGAAGCTCAGATGGACGTTGTCGAGCACTTTGCGGGTCGGATAGCTCTTGGTCAGACCCTGCATGAAATAGACGAACTGGCGAGCCATCCGCTGTCCCCGAAATTGATCCGATGTAAGGAAATTTTGCTGCCGCCGATGTAGCGGCCGGCCCCCGAAAGCGCAACCGCGCGAGATGCGTTTTCCGGGCGTTCACCACGTGTGATTACGGGTCTGACACCATGTGTGCGCCAAGTCACGACAATTGAAACTATCTTTTAATAAATCAGGCCAAAAGTCGTCTTCAGCGCCGAAAACCGGCGATTTTCGCGGCAGAACCGCGACCAAGGCAACAGAGGCCGCGTCATGGCTACCATCATTTCAGCATCCCTTTCGCACCCGAAGAGCGGGCCGACACTGCTCGCCGAGTTTCGTGCCTTCTGGCACGCATTTGTCGCCAAGGCGTTCAATCCCTACCGCCCGGAACTGCACTATATGCGCGGCCCCGGCCCGGCCTGGCGCGCCAAGCACATGGCGTTGTCGCCTGCGGTGCAATCGATGCTCGCCGACATCCGGTCTGCGAAGGCGCACAAGTCCGCGCCGACGGCGTGACAATCGCCCTTTGGTGAAGCCGCGGCCGCTTGCGCGCCCGCCGATTGCGCGCGACCATCAGGTTGTCCCCGACGGTTCATTTCCGCCGTCGCCTCCAACCCTGAATGGACCTTCCGATGACGCGGCTTCGCTGTGCAATCCTCGACGATTACTTCGACCTCGCGCTTTCGGTGGCCGACTGGCCGAGCCTCAAGGATCGGGTCGACGTCACCGTGTTCGACCAGCCGTTCGCCGGTGAGGCGGAGGCCGCGGCGAAGCTGAAGGATTTCGAGATCATCTGCGCGATGCGTGAGCGCACGGCGTTCCCGCGCAACCTGATCGATGCGCTGCCGAAGCTGAAGCTCCTGATCACCTCGGGGATGCGCAATGCCGCGATCGACACCGAGGCGCTCAAGGAGCGAGGGATCGTGTTTTGCGGCACGCAATATGGCCGCGATCCAACCGCGGCCCTGGCGATGGGCCTGATCCTGGAACTGACCCGCGGCATCGGCCGCGAGAACGCCCGGATGCATGCCGGCGAGGCCTGGCAGACCTTTGCCGGCACCGAGATCGAAGGCAAGACGCTCGGGATCATCGGCCTCGGCAAGCTCGGCAGCAAGGTCGCCGGCATGGCGAAGCCCTTCGGCATGAACGTGATCGCCTGGAGCCCCAACCTGACGCCGGAGAAATGCAAGGAGGCCGGCGTCGGCTACGCCGGCAAGGACGAGCTGTTTGCGACCGCCGATATCATCACCATCCATGTGGTGCTGAGCCCGCGTTCGCGCGGGCTGGTCGGCCCGGCCGATCTCGCCCGGATGAAGCCGTCGGCCTATCTCGTCAACACCGCGCGCGGACCGATCGTCGATGAAGCCGCGCTGATCGCAGCGCTGCGCGACAAGAAGATCGCCGGCGCCGGCATCGACACGTTCGCGGTCGAGCCGCTGCCGCTGGACCACCCGTTCCGCAAGCTCGACAATGTCGTGATCACGCCGCATCTCGGCTACGCGACGCGCGAAGGCCTGGAGACGCACTATCAGCAGATGGTCGCCTGCATCGACGCCTTCACCAAAGGCGGCGAGCCGCAGCGGCGGCTGGCCTGACCACGGAACCGCGTCCGGCGCTACCGCTTCGAGACCCAGCGGAAGGCGCGTTGCAACTCGGCGCGGCCGTCACGATCGTACCAGCGTCCGTGCGCGAGGATGATCCGCTCCGGATCCCATTCGATCATGCGGGCGACAGCATCCCTCAGCGCGGTCCGGTCCCGCGAAAACGTTACGCGCAAGTCGCTCGGCGTGCTGCCGTCGGGATCGCGCACGCGGCCCAGCCAGGTCAGGAACCGCATCAAGGGCGAGCTTAGCCGCTCCGCTTCGAAATTCTCGATCAGGTCGGTCAGCAACAAGGTCCGCGACGGCCGGTGGAAGAAGACGATTTCGGTCATGTAACTGCCGGAGACCGGGAGCGTCGCGATCCACGCGTCCCAGGGATACCCCGAGCTTCGCTCCAGCGGCTCCCCAACGCACGCGAGCCGCTCGCCGGCCTGCTGCTTGATCCGAGGTGCAAGGAAGACGCGCGCCGCGGGATAGGCCGCATGCCAATCCGGAATCCACCAATAGTGCAGACGGTTCGGTCCGATGATCCAGTGCGGTGCGCCGAGCGATGCAATGGCGGTCTTGAGCTCGGCGGCCAATGGCGTCGGTGAGTGAATGAAAAGCCGTTGGTCCGGCAGACGAATGATCGTCGCGCGCGTCGGAAACGGCATCCTGAACCAGCGCGGGCCGAACCGGATCAAGGGGCCGTCGACGATCCAGACATCGTCAGTGACCTGCTTCGGCGTATTCAGCGGCGGATAGGTCAGGCGGGAGTCCTGCATCGCATTGCCTCTCCAGAGGCAACGTCGGGGCGGCAGGCTTGTTGCAACAAAAAGGCGCGCCGTTGGCGCGCCTTTCGTTGATTGCGTGTGAGCCGCGTTAGCGGATCGTGACCGGCGCCGGCAGCGGCTGGACGCTGGACGGCTGCGTGCCGGGCAGCGGCGCAGGAGCCGCGTTGGCGACAGGACCACCGGGTGGTGGCGCGGCTGAGGCGGTCGCCGTTCCCGGCGGCGGGTTGCCGGGCAGCACCACAACGCGGGTGCCGACCTTGGTGCGATCGAACAGGTCGGAGACGTCGTCGTTCAGCATGCCGATGCAGCCCGACGAGACGAACTTGCCGATGGTCGACGGCTGGTTGGTGCCGTGGATTCGATACACGGTCGAGCCCAGATACATCGCGCGGGCACCGAGCGGATTGCCGGGGCCGCCGGCCATGAAGCGCGGCAGATAGGGCTGGCGCTCGATCATCTCCGGCGGCGGATGCCAATCCGGCCACTCGGCCTTGCGGGTGATCTTCTGCACGCCGGTCCAGGTGAAGCCGTCGCGGCCGACGCGGACGCCGTAGCGGATCGCCCGGCCGTTGCCGAGGATATAGTAAAGATAGGTGTTCGGCGTATCGACCACGATGGTGCCCGCCGGCTCCTTGGTCGCGAATGCAACTTCCTGGCGGCGCAGGTTCGGCGCCAGCTGGGCCGGACCGTCTTCCGGCTGCTCATCGGGCGGCAGCGCCGCGATCTGCAGCGGCCTGCCGTTGGCATCGACCGGAGCCGACTGCGGCGGCACCGATCCCGTGGCACCGACCGCCTCCGGCGGCCGCATGCCGCCGCGATCACCGTTCGGGGCGGCGGGATAGGCCACGTTGGCTGCGGGAACGCCGTTGTCAGGATAGGCCTGCTGGGCCGGGCCGCCCTGCGGACGGTCGGCATAGATCACCGGCGGCGGCGACATCGGCCGGCCATAACGGGGATCGTCGGGCGACATCACCGGTCCCTGGGGCGCACGATCGGAATAGACCGGCGGCGCGTTCATCGGACGGCCATAGCGCGGATCGTCCGGCGACATCACCGGGCCCTGGGGCGTGCGGTCGGAATAGGCGGGGCCAGGTGGCGGCAGTGCAGTCGAATTCCGCGCCGGCGGTGCATCATCATCGTTGATCGCGTCGAAATCCGGCATGCCGTCGGCCGAATAGGGCTCGGGAGCAGCCGAATAGACCTGGCCGCGGGGAGCCGGATAGCCCTGCTGCGCATGCGCAAGCGAGGTTCCCGCCACGCCGAGCGCCGTGGCGGCGCAAATCGTCAGAATGCGGTTGATCATCATTGCTCTTGTATAGTCCCCAAGCCACACCGGACCGTTAATGGCCCAATGACGGAAGATAGCGGCGCATTCAAGACAATTCCGCGAAACCCGGGGCATTCCGGGTATTTTGTGATTTCGCGTCACGCTGCGGTAAACATGTCTCACGTCTCAGGAATGTCCGTCCATGTGTCGGAAGTCATCGATCGCCCGCATTTTGTAACAAACAGTCCCGAAGCGTTGCGATATCCTCGAATCGGCCCGATTCGCTGCCTGCGACGCCGGCTTTCCTGAGTGTGGTCACCGCGTTCCCTTGGACATCAAGACCTCCCGCAGAGGGGGAACCCGCGCCCATGCTCCCCGGCCTTCGTTTCCTGTTCGTCGCGATCGTGCTGGCGACATCGCTTCTGGTGTTCGGCCTGGGTGCAACCGCACTGCTGCGCGCGGCCCACGAGGAGTTCGCCAGCATTCCGGCACGCCCTGCGCCGCGCGAGCCGCAATTCGCGCAGCGGCCCGAGCCGATGCCGGTGCTCGCCATGGCGCGCATCGAAGCCCCGCCGCCGGCCGATCCGGCCGACCAAGTGACGGCCACTGTCGCCGCACCACAGCAGGCCTCCGCATCCGAACCGGTTACCCCGGCCGAATTGCCCCCGCCTCCAGCCGAGCCCCGGCAGGTCGCTGCCGTGAAGACGGACGATCCGCCAGCACTTGAGGCACCGAAGCAGGAGGCACCAGCTGTGGAGGCATCCCCATCGGCGCAGCCGGCAGAGCCCGTTCCGCCGACAGCAGAGAGCTCGCCCATCCCGCAGCCCACCGCCGACGCGGCGCCCGCGTCCGCCGAACCGAAGCTCGCCGCGGTGATCGAGCCGCCGGCCACGACCATCGAGCCGACGCCCGCCGCAACCACATCGGCGACGGTCGATGCACAACCGGCCCCGCCGCCCTCTCCCGAGGCGATCGCGGCTGCGACCAGAATCGCGACACTGGGCGGGCCGGAGGTTACGGTCGAGGCGGCGGCCGCTCCGAAGACGACCGAGAAGAACGCCGGGCGGAAGCCGGAGCACCGCACGGCGAGCAAGTCGGCACGCCGCAAGGAGCGGCATCATGTCGTCCGCGCCCGCCGGGTTCGGCAGGCGGTGGTTCAGCAGCAACTCGATCCGTTCGGTCAACCGGTGCCTGCCACCCGGCGCTAGGGTTGCCGATCAGGCCGGTCCCGTCGCGATCGGCGGGCCGTCGGCCTTGCCCCATTCCGACCAGGAGCCGTCATAAAGCGCGGTGTCGGTAACACCGAGCCGATACAACGCCAGCGTCAGCACGCCAGCCGAGACCCCGGAGCCGCAGCTCGTGACGATCGGCGCATCGAGCTTCACGCCGGCGCCGGCGAAGGCGGCACGCAGATCATCGAGCGGTTTCATCGCGCCGGTCGCGGCATCGAACAGGTTGTTGTAGGGCACGTTGCGCGCACCCGGGATGTGACCGGCGCGGATGCCCGGCCGCGGCTCCGCCGCACGGCCCTCGAAACGGTCGGCGGCGCGCGCATCGATCACCTGCTCGGTCCGGCTTTCGACATTCGTGATCATCTGCTCGATACTGCGCACGCGCTTCGCATCATAGCTCGCCTTGAAGCTGGCGGGCTTCGGCTTCGCCTCGCCGCTCTCGACCGGCCGGCCCTCGGCGCGCCACTTCTTCAAGCCGCCATTGAGGATGCGCACATTGCTGTGGCCATAGGAGAGGAACATCCACCAGGCCCGCGGCGCGGCGACCCAGCCGCCGGAATCATAGATCACCACGGTGTCGGCATTACCGATTCCGAGCGCGCCGACATCGCGACCGAACTGCTCGGCGCTCGGGAACATATGCGGCAGCGGATTGGAATGATCGGACACCGCGTCGACGTCGAAGAACACAGCGCCCGGCAGATGCGCGGCGAGATAGTCGTCCTTCGGCAGCGGCAGCACGCCCGGCAGCTTGAAGGTCGCGTCGAGCACCTTGACATTGGTGTCGCCGAGATGCGCGGCAAGCCATTCGGTCGAAACAAGCGGATCGGCGGCGGTCATGGATTCCTCCCTCGCAGGTTCTTTCTCTCGTCATGGCCGGGCTGGTCCCGGCCATCCACGGCTTCCTTTGCGCCGGGCAAAGACGTGGATGCCCGGCACGAGGCCGGGCATGACGCGGGGTTAAGAGCTCACACGCGTCACTTCTTCTTCGGCTCCCACTTCTCGATCGGGCCGCCAGCATCGCGCCAGGCCGCGAAGCCGCCGCCCATATGGGCGACCGGCTTCAGCCCCATGTCCTTCGCGGTCTTGGCGGCGAGCGCGGAGCGCAGGCCGCCGGCGCAGTGGAAGATGAACTTCTTGTCTTCCTGGAAGATCGGCTTGGCGTAGGGGCTGTTCGGGTCGATCCAGAATTCCAGCATGCCGCGGGTGCAGGAGAATGCGCCGGGGATCTTGCCGTCGCGCTCGATCTCGCGGGGGTCGCGGATATCCACGATCACGACATCGTCCTTGCCGATCAGCGTGATCGCATCCTTGGCGCTGACGGTCTCGATCTCGGCATTGGCCTCGTCGATCATCACCTTGATGCCGCGGTGGATGGTCTGGGGCATGGGGCTCTCCCTGGATGTTGTTGGCGCGCCGCCGGCGCGCGACGCGTGTGCGCTTACCGCACCAGCTCCCTCATCGCGTTTTCCAGACCCTCGATCGTGATCGGATACATGCGCTCGGAGAACAGGCGGCGGATGATGGTGGTGGATTCCGAATAGTCCCAGTGCTTCTGCGCCACCGGATTGAGCCACACCGCATGCGGATAGGTGCGGGTGATGCGGTCGAGCCAGACCGAGCCGGCCTCCTCGTTGACATGCTCGACCGAGCCGCCCGGCACCATGATCTCGTACGGCGACATCGAGGCGTCGCCGACGAACACCACCTTGTAGTCGTGCGGGTATTTGTGCAGCACGTCCCAGGTCGGCGTGCGGTCGGTGAAGCGCCGCTTGTTCTGCTTCCAGACGCCCTCATAGAGGCAGTTGTGGAAGTAGAAATACTCCATGTGCTTGAATTCGCTTTTTGCCGCCGAGAACAATTCCTCGACCTGCTCGATATGCGAATCCATCGAGCCGCCGATATCGAAGAACACCAGCACCTTGACCGCGTTGCGCCGCTCCGGCCGCATATGCACGTCGAGATAGCCGTGGTTGGCGGTCTCCTTGATCGTGGTGTCGAGATCGAGCTCGTCCGGTGCGCCGGTGCGGGCGAACTTGCGCAAGCGCCGCAGCGCCACCTTGATGTTGCGGATGCCGAGCTCGACATTGCCGTCGAGATCCCTGAACTCGCGCTTGTCCCACACCTTCACGGCGCGATTGTTGCGGTTCTTCTCCTGCCCGATCCGGACGCCTTCGGGATTGTAGCCATGGGCACCAAAGGGCGAGGTGCCTGCCGTGCCGATCCATTTGCTGCCGCCCTGGTGACGGCCCTTCTGCTCCTCGAGGCGCTTCTTCAAGGTCTCCATGAGCTTGTCCCAGCCCATCGCCTCGATCTGCTTCTTCTCGTCCTCGGTGAGATATTTCTCCGCGAGCTTCTTCAGCCACTCCTCGGGGATCTCGGCCTTGTCCATGGCATCGAGCAGGCTCTCGAGCCCCTTGAACACCGAGCCGAATACGCGGTCGAACTTGTCGAGGTTGCGCTCGTCCTTCACCAGCGCTGCGCGCGACAGATAGTAGAAATTCTCGACCGTCTGATCGGCGAGGTCAGCGTCAAGCGCTTCCATCAACGTCAGATATTCCCGCAAGGTGACGGGGACCTGGGCGTCGCGCAGCGATGTGAAGAACTGCAGGAACATGGTTACCTAGATCGCCCGCCCGGCAGGTCGCGTCAAGGGCCCCTCCCCAGGCCGGACCTGCGGACCAGCCATTCACTTTCACTTAACCACCCCGGCCACCTTCGGCTCCCGGCCCCGAAACGTGACGTTAAGATGGGACGTTGATCACTGGAGGTAACAAAACGCCAGTGGACCCGACCAACTTGCCGCTCGCCTCCCCCAAACTGCCGAGCCCATTCTCGTCGGCGGCGATCATCACTGCCGTGGCGGCGGTCATGACGGCGTGCGTGCTGGGCCTTGTCGTATGGAAGGCGCTCGATGCCCGGTCGATGGCGCTCGCGCAGGGCGAACGCGACATCCGCAATCTCACCCATTCGCTGGCCGAGCACGCATCGCATTCGATCCAGGCTGCCGATGTCGCCATGAGCGGCATGGTCGACCTCCTGAAGTATCAGCGGCCGCGGGAGGATCGGTTCAATCTCTATTTGCGCAACACGGTCGCGACGCTGCCGCAGATCCGCGAGATGGGCGTCCTGAACAGCGAGGGCAACTGGATCTATTCCTCCCTCGACCAGAGCCCGCATCACAACAATGGCGACCGCGCCTATTTCATCGCCCATCGCGACTCGCCCGATCCGTCGCTTCACATCAGCGATCCCCTGCACTCGCGGTTAACCGGACGCGACACGATCATCCTGTCGCGGCGCATCACCAGCCAGGACGGAAGCTTTGGCGGCGTCATGCTTGCGGCGATCGACGAGGCGTATTTCGACAGTTTCTACCAGGCCTTCAAATTCGGCCCGCATGCCGGAATTTCGCTGCTTCGCACCGACGGCACCGTGCTCGCACACTGGCCCGAGGGAAAATGGAACAACAATCCCTCGACAGCCTTCAAGGCGAAGATCGGCGATGCCCAAAGCGGCTACGCCAAGACCGTCTCCCCGTTCGACGGCTACAGCAAGTATCTCGGCTACGAACGCGCCTCGCTCTATCCGCTGGTGGTGACCGTCGCGCTGCCCGAGGAGGATGTGCTTGCGGCCTGGCACGAGACCCTGCGCTACGACGCCATGGCCGCCATCATCGTGATGGGAATGGTGACGATGCTGGCGCTGCTGCTGTCGACCCAGTTCCGCCGCCGCGCCAGGATCGAGGCCGTTCTGCGCGAGCGCGAGGCAAGCTACCGCCTGCTTGCCGACAACGTCGCCGATGTCGTGATCCGGCTCGATCGCGCCGGCAAATTCGTCTTCGTCTCGCAGTCGGTCGAGGCCATCCTGGGCCGCAAGCCGGCCGATCTGATCGGCCAATCCTGCTTCGCATTCGTGCACCCCGACAGCCTCGCCGATGTCACCAAGGCGACCGCGGATCTGACGGACTGGAAGACGACGCGAACCGTCGAATTCAAGACCCAGCGCGCCGACGGCTCCGAGGTCTGGGTCGAGATCAACCTCAAGCTTGCCGGTGCGGCCAACGATCACCGGGCGATCGAGGTCGTCGGCGTGCTGCGCGACGTGACGCAACGCCGCAGCATGGAGGATGAACTGAGCGCATTGAACGCGCGCCTGTCCGACCTTGCGACGACCGATGGGCTGACCGGGCTCGCCAATCGCCGGAGCTTCGATGTTGCGTTGCCGCGGGAGTTTCGTGATCGCGAGCAGATCTCCCTCATCATGGTCGACATCGACCACTTCAAGGGTTTCAACGACAGCCAGGGCCATCAGGCCGGCGATGAGTGCCTGCGGCGCGTGGCGCGCGTGATTGCCGATGCCACCGACAACACCACTGCGCTCGCCGCGCGTTACGGCGGCGAGGAATTCGCGATCATCCTGCCCGGCGTCGGCGAGCAGGACGCGCTCAAGGTGGCCGAGGCAATCCGCCTGACGGTGCGATCGCTGACGATCCCGAACCTCGTGGCGGCGCGCGGACGGGTCTCGATCAGCCTCGGGGTCGGCAGCCGCTCGGCTGCGATCACCGGTGAGAGTGAACTGCTCCGCCTGGCCGACCTCGCGCTTTACGAAGCCAAGAATTCGGGACGCGACCGCACCGTGCTCGCATCCTCGCTTGCGGGTGACAATCATTCCGCAGGGCGGAAACAGTACGCCTGACATACTATGCGCGCGCCGCTGGCCCGGGCACCGCTGCGGTGCGGAATCCGCGCTAGACCGCCCGGCTTTTTCAACTAGAATTGAATATGACAAGACATTGGACAGGACACGCGACCGCTGCGAGGGCGGTCGTTTCGTGTGGACGCTCGAGCGTCGCGCGAACGAACCGAGGCAAACAGATAGATGAAGTTCACGGGTACCAAGGATTACGTCGCCACCGATGACCTCAAGGTCGCCGTCAATGCCGCCATCGTGCTCGAGCGCCCGCTGTTGGTGAAGGGCGAGCCCGGCACCGGCAAGACGGTGCTGGCCGAGGAAGTCGCGAAGGCAATCGATGCGCCGCTGTTGACCTGGCACATCAAATCCACCACCAAGGCGCAGCAGGGCCTCTATGAATACGACGCGGTGTCGCGGCTGCGCGACAGCCAGCTCGGCGATGCGCGCGTCTCCGACATCAAGAACTACATCAAGCGCGGCAAGCTGTGGGAGGCCTTCACCCACCCGAAGCGTCCCGTGCTGCTGATCGATGAGATCGACAAGGCCGACATCGAATTCCCCAACGACCTCCTGCTCGAGCTCGATCGGATGGAGTTCCACGTCTACGAGACCGGCGAGACCATCAAGGCCAAGCTGCGCCCGATCGTGATGATCACCTCGAACAACGAAAAGGAGCTGCCGGACGCGTTCCTGCGCCGCTGCTTCTTCCACTACATCAAGTTCCCCGATGCCGACACGATGGGCCGGATCGTCGACGTGCACTTCCCCAACATCAAGAAGCGGCTGGTGGAAGAGGCGCTGCGCATCTTCTTCGAGGTGCGCGAGGTGCCGGGCTTGAAGAAGAAGCCCTCGACCTCCGAGCTGCTCGACTGGCTCAAGCTGCTGCTCAACGAGGACATCACGCCCGAGATGCTCAGGGAGCGCGATCCGCGCAAGCTGATCCCGCCGCTGCACGGCGCGCTGCTCAAGAACGAGCAGGACGTTCACCTGTTCGAGCGGCTGGCGTTCCTCAGCCGCCGCGAAGTCTAGTTCCGGGATCGGCGAACGCCGGGGCCATCGCTTTGGCGTTTCGTTTCCGCACTTCAACCAACAACGCTCCAACAAACAAGAAGACCAGGGAAGATGAACGTCCAGACCCAGATCCGGGCCGCCGAGCCCGTCACGACCGAGCATTTCGACGTCCTGATCGCGGGCGCCGGCATTTCCGGCGTCGGTGCTGCGTACCACCTCACCACGCAATGCCCCGGCACGACGTTCGTCGCGCTGGAGACGCAGAAAACCTTCGGCGGCACCTGGTCGACGCATCGCTATCCCGGCATCCGCTCCGACAGCGACCTGCACACCTTCGGCTATCGCTTCAAGCCGTGGACCAGCGCGCCGATCGCAAGCGCGGCCGAGATCCTGAAATACATGGGCGAGGTAATCGAGGAGAACGACCTCGCGCGTCATATCCGCTATCGCCATACCATCACCGCGGCCGAATGGTCGAACGAGACCAATCTCTGGACCATCGATGCCACGCGCATCGACACCGGCGAGCATCTGCGCTTCACCGCCAATTTCTTCTGGATGTGCCAGGGCTACTACCGCCACGACGCCGGCTACACGCCACAATGGCCCGACATGGCGAAGTTCAAGGGCACAGTCGTGCATCCGCAGACCTGGCCGGACGATCTCGACTACAAGGGCAAGCGCGTGGTCGTGATCGGCTCCGGGGCGACGGCTGCGACTCTGATCCCGGCGATGGCCAAGGATGTCGGCCATGTCACCATGCTGCAGCGCTCGCCGACCTATTTCCGCACCGGCCGCAACGCGATCGAGATCGCCGAGGAGTTGCGCCGGCTGCAGGTCGACGAGGCCTGGATCCACGAGATCACCAGGCGCAAGATCCTGTTCGAGCAGGACGCCTTCACCAGGCGGACGTTTGCCGATCCCGAGGGCGCCAAGAAGGATCTGCTGGCGGCGGTCGAGGCCGTGCTCGGCAAGGACTACGATATCGCGACCCATTTCACGCCGAGCTACCGGCCGTGGCGGCAGCGCATCGCCTTCGTTCCGGACGCCGACCTGTTCCAGGCCATCAAGGGCGGCAAGGCGTCGGTCGTGACCGACGAGATCGAGCGCTTCACCGAGACCGGCATCCTGCTCAAGTCCGGCAAGGCGCTCGAGGCCGACATCATCATCACCGCGACCGGCTTCCATCTCTCCGCCAACGGCGGCATCGACTTTGCGATCGACGGCAAGCCGCTCGATTTCAAGGACACCGTGACCTATCGCGGCATGATGTTCACCGGCGTGCCGAACCTGGTCTGGGTGTTCGGCTATTTCCGCGCCAGCTGGACGCTGCGCGTCGATCTCGTCGCCGACTTCGTCTGCCGCATGCTCAAGCACATGAAGGAAACCGGCGCGCACAAGGTGACACCGGCGCTGCGGGCGGAAGACCACAACATGCCGCTGCTGCCGTGGATCGATCCGGAGAATTTCAACCCCGGCTACATGATGCGCGGCATGCATTTGTTGCCGAAGCGCGGCGACAAGCCGGAATGGCAGCACAACCAGGACTACTGGGCCGAGAAGGACGAATTCCCGACGATCGATCTCGAGGACAAGGCGTTCGTTTACGGCTAAGTCTCCCTGCCTTATTCCGTCATCTTTATGCCGACCCCGTCATCCTGAGGTGCGAGCGGAGCGAGCCTCGAAGGATCGACGGCCACCAGCCGGGCCGCGCACCCTTCGAGGCTCGCTCCGCTCGCACCTCAGGATGACGGTGGTAGATCGAGCACGTTGATTGAGAAGCAGCGCTACATACATCAAACCTCACGCATACTCCGGCAGTTTCGCCGCGGCCTCCGGCGTCTTGCCGCGGATGATGTCGGAGGCCTTGTCGGCGATCATCAGCGTGGACGCATTGAGGTTCGCCGAGATCATGCGCGGCATGATCGAGGCGTCGATGACGCGCAGGCCTTCCATGCCATGGACCCGAAGCTGGTCGTCGACCACGGCCCAGGGCGCATCAGCCGGGCCCATCCGGCAGGTGCAGCCGGGATGGAAGGTCGTCGTGCCGCGCTGGGTCGCAGCCGCCAGCAACTCGTCGTCGCTCTGCACCTTCGGGCCCGGAAAATCCTCATAGGCGAAGTACGGGCTGAGCGGCTCGGAGGCGAGCAGCCGCCGCGCCAGCTTCATGCCGGCGACGACGACGCGGCGGTCGATCTCTTCGGCGAGGTAGTTGGTCTGGATGATCGGCGGCTGGAATGGATCGGCCGAGCGGATGCGGACATAACCGCGGCTCTCCGGCCGCTGCTGCCATGACGCCACTGTCATGCCGGGCTCGTCTTCGAGCTGGCCCTGCACGCCCTCCTTGTAGCTCGCCGGCGTGAAGGTCAGCTGCAGGTCCGAACTTTCGGTGGTCTCGCCGGAATGCCAGAAGCAGTAGACCATGGTCGGCGACAGCGAGAGCAGGCCGCGCCGCGACGTCGCCCATTTCAGCGCCTCGACCCACAGGCTCATGCCGCGGCGAAGCTCGTTGATGGTCCTGATGTTCTTGACCCGCGCCACCGAGCGCGGCGCGTAGTGATCCTGCAGGCCTTCGCCGACACCCGGCAGCGCGTGGCGCACCTCGATGCCGTGCGACTGCAACAGGTCGGGCGCGCCGACGCCGGAGAGCTGCAGCAGCTGCGGCGAGTTGTAGGCGCCGCCGGAGAGGATGACCTCCTTGGTGGCGCGGATCTCCAAGGGATCGCCATGCTTGCCGCCGCGATTGTAGCGCACGCCGACCGCACGCTTGCCCTCGAAGACGATGCCGGTGACATGCGCATGGGTGCGCACGTCGACATTGCCGCGCTTGCGCGCAGGATGCAGGAAGGCGGTCGCCGCGCTGACACGCCGGCCGTTCAGGATGGTGCGCTGGCAGTACGACACGCCCTCCTGGATCTGGCCGTTGTAATCGGGGTTGCGCGGAATGCCTAGCGAGACCGCGCCCGCCATGAAGGCCTCGCAGAGCGGGTCCTGCCAGTCCATCGTGGTGACGGTGAGATTGCCGTCGCGGCCGCGATAGGTGTCGTCGCCCTCGCCGATCCGCTTCTCCATCCGCCGGAAGTACGGCAGCACGTCGGGATAGCCCCAGCCGCGATTGCCGAGCTGCGCCCAGGTGTCGAAATCCTGGCGCTGGCCGCGGTTGTAGATGTGGCCGTTGATCGAGGACGAGCCGCCGAGCGTCTTGCCGCGCGGCGCGTAGATGCTGCGCCCGCCGGTGTAAGGACCCACCTCCTGCTGATAGGCCCAGTTCACGCTCTTCATGTGGAAGGTCTTGATGAAGCCGGCCGGCAGATGGATGTAGGGGTGCCAGTCGCTCGGCCCCGCCTCCAGCACGCACACCTTGGTGCCGGCGTCTTCACTCAACCGATTGGTCAGCACGCTCCCGGCGGAGCCTGCGCCGATGATCACATAATCGAAGGTTTCCATTGTCCGGCTTCTTGCGTCCCGCTTCTGGCGCGCTACGAGCGCGGCTTATCGTTGAGTTGATAATTGAGATGTGCCTTCACCGTCGGCCACTCGCTGGCGATGATGCTGTAAACCACGGTGTCGCGCAACGTGCCGTTCGGCGCGATCTGGTGGCTGCGCAGAATGCCGTCCTGCTTCGCACCAAGACGCTCGATGCCGCGGCGGCTCGCGTGATTGAAGAAATGGGTACGGAACTCGACCGCGATGCAGTCGAGTTTCTCGAACGCATGGGTGAGCAGCAGCAGTTTGCACTGCGTGTTGACCGCGCTGCGCTGCACCCGCTTGGCGTACCAGGTCGAGCCGATCTCGACGCGGCGATTCGACGCGTCGACATTCATATAGGTGCTCATGCCGGAGATCTTGCCCGCGGTGTCGAACACCGTGAATGGCAGCATCGAGCCCGCGGCTTGCAGGCCGAGCCGGCGGTCGATCTCCTTGGCCATGTTCTCCGGCTTCGGGATCGCCGTGTACCAGAGATTTGACAGCTCACCGTCCTTCACGGCCTCGGTCAGGCCGGCAAGGTGGTCGTGCGACAGCGGTTCGAGCCGCGCATGTTCGCCGCGCAGGGTGACCGGTTCGAGCCAGGGCATTACGCTTCTCCATCCGTTGTCATTCCGGGATGGTGCGAAGCACCAGACCCGGAATCTCGAGATTCCGGGTTCATCGCTGCGCGATGCCCCGGAATGACGATAGCGTTCGCGCGATCGTCATTTGTTGAGGAAGTTGAGCGGCAACCCCGGCCGCGGCCAGTCCATCGCGACCAGCTCGCCCTTGCCCGAGAGCGTGATGTAGGCGGTCTTCAGCTCGGGGCCGCCGAAGGCGATGTTGGTGGTGACGCGGTCGCCGGTCGGCACCTGCTCCACCAGCGTGCCGTCGGGCGCGATCACCGAGATGCAGCCGGAGATCAGGGTCGCGACGCAGACATTGCCTGATGCTTCGACCGCGAGCGAATCGAACATCTGGTAGCCGCCGAGGCCCGCGATCGGCTTGCCACGCTCGCCGCGATAGATCACGTCGCGCGGCTTGATGGTGCCGGGCTCGGAGACCTCATAGGCCCACAGCCGCGCGGTCGGCGTCTCCGCGATGTAGACGGTCTTCTCGTCCGGCGACAGGCCGATGCCGTTGGCCGGCAGGATACCGTGCACGGCTTCCACGATCTCGCTCATGCCGGGCTTCAGATAATAGAACGCGCCGACATCCATGTCGCGGGCGCGGCGCTTGCCGAGATCGGAGAACCACAGCCCGCCGTGCTTGTCGAACACCAGGTCGTTCGGCCCGCGCAATTCATGCTCACCGCATTTCGTCACCACGGTCTCGACCTTGCCGGATTGCAGGTCGACGCGCTGGATCGAGCCGCCGAGGTAATCGCCCGGCTGCGGCCCCGGCATGATCATCTTGCCGGTCGGAATCCAGGAGAAGCCGCCATTGTTGCAGATGTAGATTTTTCCGTCGGGACCGAGCGCCGCGCCGTTCGGGCCGCCCGGGACCTTCGCGACGATCTCCTTGCGTCCGTCGGGATAAACCCGCGTCAGCCGCTGGCCGCGGATCTCGACCAGCACGACCGAGCCGTCGGGCAGCACGACCGGACCTTCGGGGAATTCGAGATCGGTGGCGAGAACTTTGGTGTTGGCCATGGCATCCTCCCGGCTCTTTCGGCTGCCGGCGGATTCCGAAACGGGCCCGCACGCGCAACGTTGTTGTTCGTCCTGTTATGACAAAGGGAGTTTGCCTTGCCAAGCAATCCGCCGCGCAACGCTGCCCGGCGGGGTGTGTGGGGCTGCGACTTCGGTTTTGCGACGGTTGCCAAACAACGCGGTGTCGTCACCCGCGCATGCGGGTGATCCAGTATTCCAGAGGCAGTCGTGCTTGAGCCGATGGGCCGCGGCGTACTGGGTCGCCCGATTAAATCGGGCGATGACAGGTGTGGATGAGGATACAGCTTCGCGTCCTCGCGGCATGTTTTGCCCGAGCTTTGCTTGTCGTTCCGCCCTCTCCGTTTTGCAGAGGGCGCAGGGAAAGCCGGGTGCCGATTGCACCCATGGGTCCCGTGCAACAAAAAGCACGGGAGTAGGACCACAGGTGTAACCGGGAACAACCCGGCTTTCCCTGCGCGATGGGTTACGGCTTATACGTGCTCGCCCCGGCGAGACTGGGCTTTTGCGCTCGACAAGACGCTTACGCGTCTTGCGAGGGACATCTGCCACTAGGACGTCAGGCCTGCACGATTTCGCCGTCCGCCTCGCGTGCTGTCGTCACTGGCACGTTCGGCGTCCACTGCATCTCACACCGCGCTGATGACGACCGCGAAGCGCCCCTCGATCGGGTGAGACGAGAACTCTATAACACAAATCATCATTCTGATAAAACGAATTAATTTTATCGAGACGGATTGACAGGTTTCGCTGAGTTGCCCGTCGGGTTATTTTGTCGCACCCCTCGTCATTCCGGGGCATCGCGACGCGATGAGCCCGGAATCCATTGGACCGTGTCATGGCGGAGAAATGGATTCCGGGCTCGCGCCAAGAGGCGCGCCCCGGAATGACGAGGGGAAAAGCTCAGCTCAGCGTGCCGGCATGCACCCACCAGCCGGGATGCGCGGCACGCAGCGCTTCGCCCGCGGACCGGGCGGCTGCGTCATCGGCGAAGATCGCAAAGCAGGTTGCGCCGGAGCCGGACATGCGGACGAGGCGGACGTTGCCGGCTGCGCGCAACGCCGAGAGCACGTCGCTGATGACGGGCTCGATCCGCGCGGCGGGAGCTTCGAGATCGTTGCTGCCGCGTCCCAGGGCCGCGATCCATTCGTCGATGGCGCAGCCGGACTCCGGCCAGGACGGCCCCTGCATCATGACATCGGTGGCGCCGATCAGGAGCTCGCCGTTGCGCAGGCCGAGCGCATTGAAGACATCCCTGGTCGCGACCGGTCGGCGCGGATTGACCAGCACGCAGGGCAGCTTCGGCAGATCGAGCGGCAGCAAGCCCTCGCCGACGCCGGTCATGTCGGCCGCGCGCGAGGCGACGCAGACCGGCACGTCGGCGCCGGTCTTGAGCGCGACTTCCATGATCCTGGAATCGTCGAGCGCGAGTTCATTGAGTCGTGCCAACAGCCGCAGCGCAGCCGCGGCATCGGCCGAGCCGCCGCCGACGCCGGCCGCGACCGGGAGCACCTTCTCAAGCGTGAAGTGGCCGACCCTGAGATCGGCGACGCGCTCGCCGAGCAGGCGTGCCGCCTTGAGCACCAGATTGTCTGAGGTATCGCCGCAGGCGTCCGCCAGCGGACCTTCCATCGTCAGACCGAGCGCTTCGTCCGGCTCGAGCGTCAGCCGATCGGCGCAATCGGCGAACGCGACCACGCTTTCGAGATCATGAAATCCATCGACGCGCCGCCCGACCACTCTCAGCGTCAGGTTGACCTTGGCACGTCCTTCTTCAACAAGCGCCGGCACGGCGGAAAATCCCTCAAAAACAAAGCTCGTGATGCGATTACAGGAAATCGCACCACGATCCTATCCCTTTGTTTGGGCAGAAATTCCGGGGTCGGACACGCCGTCGGCGCCATCCCCACCGTCATGGCCGGGCTTGTCCCGGCCATCCACGTCTTCCTCCACCTGGAGGCCAAGACGTGGATGCCCGGGACAAGCCCGGGCATGACGATCTCATTCTAAACCTTAGCTTCGCCTCCTAGCCGCCCTTGCCGTCGTCGTCCTTCTTCTTGTCGGCGGAGGCGGCGGCGGGTGAGTTGTCTTCGGGAAGGCCGTTCTGGATCTTGGCCTCGATCTTCGGCAGCTCTTCCGGCTCGGGCTTGAGGTCGCGCGCATGGGCCCACTGGAACTTGGCTTCCAGGGTGCGGCCGACGCGCCAATAGGCGTCGCCGAGATGGTCGTTGATGGTCGGATCTTCCGGCTTCAGATCGATCGCGCGCTCGAGGTTCTTCACCGCCTCGTCGTAATTGCCGATGCGGTAATAGGCCCAGCCGAGCGAATCCACGATGTAGCCGTCGTCGGGCCGCTGATCGACGGCCCGCTTGATCATCTTCATGCCTTCATCGAGGTTGGTGCCCTGGTCGATCCAGGAATAGCCGAGATAGTTCAGCACGTGCGGCTGCTCGGGCTGCAGCTCGAGCGCCTTGCGCATATCGGCCTCAGCCTTGGTCCACTGCTTGGAGCGCTCCTCGCAGATGCCGCGATAGTAGTACGTGACCCAGGCGTTCTTGTCGCCGCCGGCGGCCGGCAGCGCGTCGATCGCCTGCGAATAGGTGGTGGCGCAGTCGGCGAACTTCTTGCGGCCGCGCTCGACATTGCCGAGCGCCATGATCGCCTCGATGTCCTTTGGCTGGTCGGCGGTGACCTCCTTCAGGATCTTGATCGCCTCGTCGCCGCGGTCGGCGGCGTCGAGATTGGTCGCGAGCTGGATCTGCGCGTTGCGCTTCAGCGGCGACGACGCCGGCATCCGCTCATAGATCTTGATCGCCATCTGCGGCTTCTTCACCGATTCGTAGAGATCGGCGAGCGAGAGCAGCGCCATCGGATGGTTGGGCTGCAGATAGAGCGCAAGCTGCAAATAGACCAGCGCGAGGTCCTCGCCGCCGCGCCGGGTGATCATCGCGCCGATGCCGTAGAGCGCCTCGGCCGCGCCGGCCTGCGGTGAATCGACCAGCGGCGGCAGCTTCTTGCCGGCCTTGGTCTCCTTGATGCCATCGAGGATCAGCGGATGGCGCGGCAGCTTCTTGTCGAACGCCTCGTACATCGCGGTCGCGGCCGCGGCATCCTTGTTGCGCGAGGTCCAGCGCGCATATTCGTCGACCGTGCGCAGCGCCGTGTCGTCGAGCTTGAAGGTCCGCTCGAGGCGGGCGCCGGCGTCCTTCTCCTTGCCGGACAGTTCGAGGATCATGCCGGCGTGGAGGTCCTTGAAGATCGGGTACCATTCCGGCCCGGTCAGCTTGTCGATGCTGGCGACCGCGCCCTTGGCATCGCCGGCGCCATAGGCCGCCCAGGCCGACAGCAGCGTCGCCACCAGGTCGGTGATCGGGCCGCGGATCGACTGGTTGATGTTGGACTGCGCGGGTCCGTATTTCTTGGCCTTGAGGTCGCGCACGCCGATGACGAGGCGCGCGACGCGGTTGGACTTGTCCTGGGTCAGGATGCGCTCGGCGAGCCTGACCGCCTCGTCGATGTCGCCGTCGGCGAGCGAGGAGATGAAGGCGCGGTCGAGCAGCTCCGAGTTCTTCGGGTCGGTGCGCAGCGCGGAGCGGTAGAACGCCGCGGCCGAGGTCGCATCGCGCTCGACGCTGGCGTGGCGGGCCGCCAGATAGCTGCCGGCCGTGGTCAGCGCCTTCAGGTCGTTCTTGGTCGGGAATTGCGCCGCATTGTCGGCGGGATGCTCGGGCGTTTGCGCCAGCAACTGCGCCGGCATGGCGAGCGCGGCAGCGGCGACAACAGCAATCGTCAGGCGGTTGAAACGGGTGGACAGCATCACGGTCGCCTTGCTCCAGGGATTTGTTGGCCAAGATCTTCGGACGAGATCCTGCTTGCGATCAGCTTCAAAATGCGAACCCAAGCGGCGGCATCACAGCCGCCGACAATGCCGCTTTTGGCGTTCAACCGCAAGGATAGGCATGACGAATCAATTGGCAGATTAGGCCCTTAGGTAGGGCTCTTGTAGGTAGGCTCTTGGGCCCGCCGATCCAGCCAGCCTGCCCCCGCAAGACGCTTCTACTGTGGCGGTATCGTGGCCGCCATCCGCACAATCGCGTTGGGAAACAGAAGGGTGCCGCGGAAACGCCGCGGCGCCTCACGCAAACGTGCGTGCGATCACATCGCCTCGTAATTCGGGCCGCCGCCGCCTTCCGGGGGAACCCAGGTGATGTTGCCGTTGGGGTCCTTCACGTCGCAGGTTTTGCAATGGACGCAGTTCTGGGCGTTGATCTGGTAGCGCGGGCTCGCGCCCTCCTCGACCCATTCATAGACGCCGGCCGGGCAATAGCGGTTGGAGGGACCGGCGAACACGTCGTGCTCGGAGGTCTTCTGCAAATTGATGTCGGCGACCTTGAGATGGACCGGCTGGTCCTCCTCATGGTTGGTGTTGGACAGGAACACCGACGACAGCTTGTCGAACGAGATCTTGCCGTCCGGCTTCGGGTAGGTGATCGGCTGATGCTGCTTGGACGGATCGAGCGTCTTGCGGTCGGGCTTGGCGTGCGACTGGGTGCCGAACAGCGAGAAGCCGAGCGTGTTGCACCACATGTCGAAGCCGGAGAGCACCGTGCCGAGCAGATTGCCGAACTTCGACAGCAGCGGCTTGGCATTGCGGACCTTGAACAGGTCCTTGCCGATCGCCGACGAGCGCCAGGCATTTTCGTACTCGACCAGCTCGTCATTGGCGCGCCCGGCGCCGAGCGCGGCTGCGACATGCTCGGCGGCGAGCATGCCGGAGCCCATCGCATTGTGGACGCCCTTGATGCGCGGCACGTTGACGAAGCCCGCGGCGCAGCCGATCAGCGCGCCGCCAGGGAACGACAGCCGCGGCACCGACTGGTAGCCGCCTTCGGTGATGGCGCGCGCGCCATAGGCGAGCCGCTTGCCGCCCTCGAACAGCTCGCGGATGTCGGGATGTGTCTTGATGCGCTGGAATTCGTCGAACGGCGACAGATAGGGGTCGTTGTAGTTCAGGTGCACGACGAAGCCGACCGCGACGCGGTTGTCGTCGTAGTGATAGAGGAACGAGCCGCCGCCGGTCTTGTCGTTCAGCGGCCATCCGAGCGTATGCTGCACCCGGCCCTTCTTGTGCTTGGCCGGATCGATCTGCCAGACTTCCTTCAAGCCGATGCCGAACTTCGGCGGCTCGCTGTTGGCGTCGAGCTTGAATTGCGCGATCAGTTGCTTCGACAGCGAGCCCCGCGCGCCCTCGGCGAACAGCGTGTACTTGCCGAGCAGCTCCATGCCGCGGGTGTAGGAATCCTTGTGCGAACCATCCTTGGCGATGCCCATGTCGCCGGTGGCGATGCCGCGCACCGCGCCCTTGTCGTCATAGAGCACTTCGGCGGCCGCAAAACCCGGATAGATCTCGACGCCGAGCGCCTCGGCCTTCGGCGCCAGCCAGCGGCAGATATTACCGAGCGAGCCGATGTAGCAGTGATGGTTGTTCATCAACGGCGGCATGATGAAGTTCGGGATGCGGAACCAGCCTTGCGACGTCGCCCAGTAGAAGCGGTCGGTCTTGACCTGGGTCTTCAGCGGACAGTCGGCATCCTCGCGCCAGTCAGGCACCAGCTTGTCGAGGCCGGCGGGATCGATCACCGCGCCCGACAGGATATGCGCGCCAACCTCGGAGCCCTTCTCCACCACGACGATCGACAGCTCGGGATTGAGCTGCTTGAGCCGGATCGCCGCCGACAGGCCCGAGGGGCCGGCGCCGACGATGACGACGTCGAATTCCATGGATTCGCGCGGGGGCAAATCGACGTTCTGGTCTTCACTCATGATCTTGTCTCAGCCCATCAAGAACGCTTCTAAGCTTTTCTCAGGTCGTTGTTTCCGATTTTTCAGGGAAGGACAACCACGGAATTGCGCTTCCGGCCGTTTCGCCCGCGCCCATTCTGTCCTAAATCTGGGGCGCCATGGCCCTGACGCCCGAACCCGCCCCTACGCTGAAGCAATTGCTGGCCTTTTACCTCGAGGCCGGGGTCGATTGCGCGCTTGGCGATGAACCGATCAACCGCCTGGCGGAGCCGGACGCGGTTCCCGCGCCCGCCGCGCCGCGGCCCCCTGTCGCGCTCAATCCGCTGCGGCCCGCGCCGGTACCGATGCCATCAGTTCCGCGCAGCGAAATCACGGCGGCGCCGGATGCCGCGATCGCGTCCGCGCGCGAAGCCGCGCGCACCGCGCCGACGCTTGAAGCGCTGCGCGGATTGATGGAGACGTTCGACGGCTGCGCGCTGAAGCACACCGCGACCAAGCTGGTGTTCGCCGACGGCAATCCGCAAGCGCGCGTGATGTTCGTCGGCGAGGCGCCCGGCCGCGATGAGGACATCGAAGGCCTGCCCTTCGTCGGCCGCTCCGGCAAACTGCTCGACCGCATGATCGCGGCGATCGGGCTCGATCGCAACAAGGTGTACATCGCCAACGTGATCCCGTGGCGCCCGCCCGGCAACCGCACGCCGACGCCGCAGGAGACGCAGATCTGCCTGCCCTTCATCCAGCGCCAGATCGAGCTGGTGAATCCCGACGTGCTGGTGACGCTCGGCAATCCCTCGACGCAGGCGCTGCTGTCGACCCGCGAAGGCATCATGCGCACGCGCGGCAAGTGGCAGGACTACGACACCGGCACCCGCACGATCCGCGCCATCGCCACCTTCCACCCGGCCTATCTGCTGCGCTCGCCGTCCTACAAGAAGATGTCGTGGCTGGATTTGCGCGCGATCGCGAAGGCGTTGCAGGCGGCGAATACGCCAGCATCTTCGTAGGATGGGTAGAGCGTAGCGAAACCCATCACCTTCGTGCCGCGCGTTGAAATGATGGGTTTCGCTACGCTCTACCCATCCTACGCGCCTACAAGATTTCATCCCTTCGGCCGCACGATGGCCCAGCCGATCCGCAACACCGGCTGCCTGCCGTTGACCAGCCGGTCGAATGCGCGCGGCACTTCCGGCACCAGGCCGGGGAAGCGCTGCGCGAGCTCGGGCGGCGGCGTGCCGGCGGTGTCCTGAGCGCGCCAGACCACGACGCCGCCGGTCTCGTTGAATTTTGCCGGCGACAGCCACGGCGTCCGCTGTGGTGCGGCGTCGAGCAAGAGATGCGGCCGGCGCCGGTCCAGCGCGATCAGGCTGGCGATCTCGGGATCGCCGGCCACCGCGCGCAGGCGCAGGTTGGTGCGGCGCTCGAAACTGTCGTCGAAGAAGCGGCCGATCGCGGCCGCCGGCAGCGAGGTCGGCACCTCCGTGGTGCCGACCCAGGGCAGGAACAGCGCGATCGCGAGCGCCAGCGCGGCCGGAGCTGCGATCGCAAACGCCCACACCGAGCGCAGGAAGCGCTGCCGCCGCAGCGCGATCAAATCGCCGGTCGCGACCACGACCGCGAGCCCCGACATCAAGAGCGCCACGCCGGCGCCGCCGAACGAGCGGTCGAGATTGAACAGGCCGGAGACGAAGCTGCCGGCGATCGCCGGCGCGAACGCGAAGACATAGACGAACTGCTGCGCCAGCGGACTGATCGATGGACGATAGATGATCGGCGCATCGTCGGCGCCGCGGGCAAACCAGCGCGAATTTGCGATCGCCAGCACCACGATGGCGGCCGTCGCCACGATCAGCCCGCCGAGCACCACGCCCCAGCGCATGGTGCGGGCGCCGAGATCGGCGATCGCCGGCAACGGCGGCAGCGCGATCGCATCGGCACGGACCAGCCAGACCAGATAAGGCAGCGCCAGCACGACCACGACGATCAGCGCGTAGAGCGCATCGATCGAGGTCAGCATGCGGCGGCCGCGCGCGGTGGCGAGCGCGAAGCCCGCGACCAGCAGGATCATGCCGATCGCCGCCGGCGTGGTCAGCAGCAGCAGGCCGCAATCGATCGACCAGGCGAACCAGGCGCTGCGCCGGTTCTGCCCGATCAACTGCCAGGAGTGCAGCAGCAGCAGCGCCCAGAGCGGGCGCGCCAGGATCAGCGGGCCGAACTCGACGCTCGGCGAGGAGAACACCACCACCGTCATCGACAGCAGCACCGCGAGCACGCCCTGCGGACCGCCGACGATGGCGCGCGCCAGCTGATAGAAGACGACGAAGGTCGCGACCTCGCAGGCCTGCGCCAGCAGATAGACGCCGAACATGTGGTTGCCGGCGGCGCGGAAGGCGATGTCGGCGAGCCAGAACGACAGCGGCGGCCCCATATCGGTGCCGACCAGGTATTCCCGGCCGAACGCCAGCACGGTGGCGAGATCGCCGGGCGGGCTGCCGTAGACGATGAGCGGCAGCAGCAGCCAGATCGCCCCCTGCGCCAGCACCACGATCCAGACCACCAGCCGCGGCCGGGCGCGGATCAGTTCGACAACCAGGGAGGTAAACCGCATGAAACGCCTGAAATGCCCCAACCACCGGTGTCAGCGGCGCAGACTGGTCTTTGCGCGTTGATAACGGGCGGCGGCGGTGGAGGCAACGGTGTACGATGCGCCCACGCGGCAAAACCAAACACAGCTGTCGTCCCCCCGCGCAGGTAGGGCGTTCAGTACGCTGCGACGGCGCGGCTCGAGAACGGCTGTCTCTGGAATACTGGGTCGCCCGGCCAATGTGCGCAATTGCGCACAGGCCGGGCGATGACAGGGGAGCAAGGGGCTCGGCCGTACCCGAACCTACGCCGCCGCTTCGCTTTCCACATCCGCCGTGAACAGGTCGGGCACGGCCAGCACCGGAAAATGCTTCAGCCGCGCGGCGACGACGGGGGCGAAGAAGCTGCGGTGGTGGGTGCTGGGGCCGAGGCGGTCCAGTGCCTCGAGATGCTCGGGGACGGCGTAGCCCTTGTGCTGCTCGAAACCGTAGCCGGGGCAATCCAGTGCCAGGGCGCACATCAGGCGGTCGCGCGTCACTTTCGCGATGATCGAGGCGGCCGCGATCGACACCACAAGGCCGTCGCCGCCGATCACCGCCTCGCAATCGCAGGGCGTGGCGAGCTTGTCGCGGCCGTCGACGAAGACGTGCTTCGGCATCTCGGGCAGCGCATGCACCGCACGCGCCAGCGCCCACAGCGAGGCGCGGAGGATGTTGTCGCGATCGATTCGCGCCGGCGAGGCGACCGCGACCGAGAACGCTGCGGTGGCGCAGATCTCCTCGAACAATTCCTCGCGGCGTTCGGCGGTCAGCCGCTTGGAATCGTCGATGCCTTTTGGGATCCGGGCAGGATCGAGCACCACGGCGGCCGCGACCACCGGCCCGGCCAGCGGCCCACGCCCGGCCTCGTCGCAGCCGGCGATCGGCCAGACCCCGCGCTTGATCAGCACGCGCTCGCGCCGAAAGCTCGGCCGCACCACGATGCGCTTCGCAGGCTTGGCCAGCTCAGTCGGCGTTTTCTCGCTCTTGGAGGCGTTCTTGGACTTGTCCCGAATCATGCGGGGATGGTGATCAAGCGCCGGTCCTTGCGCAACCGGGAACCTGCCACCCTTCCCCGCTATCCAATCCGGCGCGGCCGGACCTTGCTAATCCGGAATCGACACCCGCCGGTCATCGCGGACCTCAAAGCCCGGCGCGCGGACCACTTCCCAGGCGTGGCCGTCGGGATCGGCGAAATAGCCGCAATAGCCGCCATAGCTGGTCGGCTGCGCCGGGTTCAGCAGCTTCGCTCCCTTCGAGAGTGCGAAGGCCATGACGGTATCGACCTCGGCATCGTCGCGACAGTTCCAGGCGATCGACACGCCGCGGAACGTGGTCGGCCGCGGCTGATCGGGCATTGCGGCATCCGCCGCGAGCAGATGCCACGGGAACAGGCCGAGCACGGTGGCACCGGTCTCGAAGAAGGCGACCTCCTCGCCGGTCGCGCGCATCTTCCTGGTGAAGCCGAGCGCTTCGTAGAACGCGATGCTGGCACGCATGTCGCTGACGCCGAGGGTGAGCACGGTGAAGCGTGGGGTCGGGGTGTTACTCATGGCGTACTCCCTACTTGTTCTTCGTAGCCCGGATGGATCTCGGCTAGAACAAACTCAACTGCTGCCCATTGCGCTTCGGCTTGGCGAAATGGTCGGTGGTGAGCTTGGTGCGGCGCTTGTTCAGGCCGAGCTTCTCGCAGGCGATCTCGAAGCGGCGGCCGATCATCCAGGCCATCGGGCCGGTGCCCTTCATCCGCGTGCCCCATTGCGAGTCGTAGTCGCGGCCGCCGCGCATGTCGCGGATCAGCGTAAAGACGTGGCGGTAGCGGTCGGGATAATTCGACATCAGCCATTCGCGAAAGAGGTGGCGGACCTCGAGCGGCAGCCGCAGCAGCACATAGCTCGCCTCCTTTGCGCCGGCATGGGCCGCCGCATCGAGGATGCGCTCGATCTCGGAATCGTTCAGCGCCGGGATCACGGGCGCGACCATCACGGTGGTCGGGATGCCGGCGTCCGCGAGCCGCTTGATCGCCTCGAGCCGCTTCGGCGGCGTCGACGCGCGCGGCTCCATGGTGCGGGCGAGCTTCGGATCGAGCGTCGTCACCGAGAGCGCGACCTTGGCCAAATTGCGCTTGGCCATCCGCGCCAGAATATCGATGTCGCGCACCACCAGCGCCGATTTGGTGACGATGCCGACCGGATGGCCGGCGCGCTCCAGCACCTCGAGAATGCCGCGCATGATCTTCCGTTCGCGCTCGATCGGCTGATAGGGATCGGTGTTGGTACCGATCGCGATCATCCGCGCCTCGTAGCCGGGCGCGGCGAGCTCCTTCTCCAGCAACTCGGGCGCGTCGGGCTTCGCGAACAGCTTGGACTCGAAGTCAAGCCCCGGCGACAGGCCGAGATAGGCATGGGTCGGTCGCGCGAAGCAGTAGACGCAGCCGTGCTCGCAGCCGCGATAGGGATTGATCGAGCGGTCGAAGCCGATATCGGGCGACTCGTTGCGGGTGATCACCTTGCGCGAGGTGTCGAGCGCCACCGTGGTCTGGAACGGCGGCAGGTCTTCCAGGCTCTGCCAGCCGTCGTCGAAGGCAACGCGCGCCTCGGCCTCGTAGCGACCCGAGGCGTTGGACTCCGCGCCGCGGCCGCGCCGCCGCTCGCGCTCGATCGCGACCGCAAGCTCGGGAAAAGGGGCAGGAACAGGGGCGGGAACAGGGGAAGGGGCACCCGCCGGGTTATCGGAGGGCGCCGTTGCCGGCGGGTGCCTGAGGGCATGAGAGGATGCTCTGCTCATGCCGTGAAGCTAACACAGCTTGAGAACAAATCAAGAACGAGCGCGGAGAAAATCCACAGATGCGATGCTGCAAAAAACTGCAGGCGAGAAGGCTGCTTTGAATATGACATGGTGATAACACAGCGCGGTTTTTCCACCGTTTGAGCCAACGAAGCCTCAATGCTGAGCGTGATCATTCCAACCGACGGGGTCGAACGCAGCGCGGTCGCGACGCTGGCGGCGCTGGTGCCGGGCGCGGCGGCGGGCGTGATCCGCGAGGTGCTGCTGGTCGACCGCACCAATACCGACGTGATCGAGCGGGTCGCCGACGTCGCCGGTTGCCGCTTCGTGCGGTTCGAGGGCAGCCGTGCCGCAGCGCTGGCGGCGGGCGCAAAGCAGGCCCGTTCGCCCTGGCTGATGTTCCTGCATCCGGGCGCGGTGCTCGATCCGGGCTGGATCGAGGAGACCACCCAATTCATCCAGATGGTCGCAGCCAGCGGCAAGGACCGCGCCGGCATCTTCCGCTACGCCCGCTCGCCCTACAACGATCCCGGCCTGCGCGACGGCCTCAAATTCGTCGCCCGGATGATCGCGGGGCCCTCGGCCGAGCAGGGCCTCCTGATCGCGCGCGAGCATTACGACCGGCTCGGCGGCTACCGGCCGGATGCGCCCCGCTCAGAGGCCCGGCTGTTGCGCCGGCTCGGCCGCTCCTCCCGCACCATGCTGCGCAGCCGGATCATGGTCGCGTAGCTGTCAAGATACTTGCCAAAGTCAAATAATTATTTGACAATGGCAAATATCGAGGTGTGCCATGACTGACAGCAACGACCAGGTCGCCGCCGTGCGCGGCTTCAACCGCTTCTATACCCGCAAGCTCGGCGTGCTCGACCAGCATCTGTTGCAGAGCCCGTTCTCGCTGAGCGAGGCGCGGGTGCTGTACGAGCTCGCCCATCGCGAGGACGCGGCGGCACGGGATCTCGGCATCGAGCTCGGCCTCGATGCCGGCTATCTCAGCCGCATCGTTCAGAAGCTCGACGACGACGGGCTGATCGCCCGCAAGCCGCTGCCGAGCGACCGCCGGCAGATCCGGCTCAACCTCACCGCCAAGGGACGGCAGGCGTTTGCCAAGCTCGATCGCGCCTCGCACGACGAGGTCGCGGCGATGCTGGACAACCTCGACGGCGAA
Source organism: Bradyrhizobium genosp. L (assembly GCF_015624485.1). Lineage (NCBI taxonomy): Bacteria > Pseudomonadati > Pseudomonadota > Alphaproteobacteria > Hyphomicrobiales > Nitrobacteraceae > Bradyrhizobium > Bradyrhizobium genosp. L. The sequence continues at coordinate 1,885,025 of NZ_CP061378.1, read as the reverse complement.
AGCCGTGCTGCCGTGGTCCAGGCCATGGGCACGATCGAGCGGGTGCTGGCGCCACCGACGGAAAAGCCGGCCGGCTTCCTGCTGCGCAGCCACAGGGTCGGCGACATCGGCTGGGTGATCTCGCGGCAGGGCCGCGCCTATGCGGAGGAGTATGGCTGGAACATCAGCTATGAGGCGCTGGTCGCCGAGATCTGCGCGCAATTCATCCGCTCGTTCGATCCGGCGCGCGAGCATTGCTGGATCGCCGAGGTCGACGGCGAGCCGGCCGGCTCGATCTTCCTCGTCGACGGCGGCGACGGCGTTGCAAAACTGCGCCTGCTGCTGGTGGAGGAGAAGGCGCGCGGGCTCGGCGTCGGCAAGGCGCTGGTCGAGCAATGCATTCGCGGCGCACGCGAGCGGGGCTACAAGACGATGACGCTGTGGACCCAGAGCATCCTGCTCGCCGCGCGCGGCATCTACGCCCGCACCGGCTTCCGCCGTGTCAAGGAAGAGCGGCACCACAGCTTCGGCGTCGATCTGGTCGGCGAGACCTGGGAGATGGAGCTATGAAGCCGCAGCGCCGCGACGACGCGCGGCGCGTGACGGCGGAGCTCATCACATTCTACACGCGGAAGGCTCACGCGCTGCGTGAAGAAGCGTATCGCCATGCCGTTCGAGCGTTGTGGCGCGCAGTGATCGGAATCGTCAGTGGGGGCTCGTCATTCCGGGGCGCGCGAAGCGCGAGCCCGGAATCCATTTCGCCTCCAGTGGTGCGGCCCGATGGATTCCGGGCTCGCGCCAAGGGGCGCGCCCCGGAATGACGGTGGGTTACGCGCTCGCCCCCTTCGCCTTCGGGCGGCGCAGATGCTCGTCGAGCCGCGGCATGATCTCGACGAAATTGCAGGGCTGCGTGCGGTAGTCGAGCTGCGCGGCCAGAATGCCGTCCCAGCCGTCGCGGCAGGCGCCGGGCGAGCCGGGCAGGCAGAAGATGAAGGTCGCGCCGACGACGCCCGCGGCGGCGCGGCTCTGGATCGTCGATGCCCCGATCTTGGCGTGGCTCAGCATGTGGAAGGCGATCGAGAAACCGTCCATCCGCTTCTCGAACAACGGCTCGACCGCCTCCGGCGTCACGTCGCGGCCGGTGAAGCCGGTGCCGCCGGTGGTGATGACGGCATCGATACCCGGATCGGCGATCCAGCGCCGGATCACATCACGAATCGCCTCGACATCGTCGGTGACGATCTCGCGCGCGGCAAGCTTGTGACCGGCGGCGGTGAGGCGGTCGGCGAGCGTGGTGCCCGACTTGTCATCCGCCAGCGTGCGGCTGTCGGAGATCGTCAGCACCGCGATGCTGAGCGGGATGAAGGTTTTGGATTCGTCGATCGAGGACATGACTGCTTCTTCTCGTCATGCCCGGGCTTGTCCCGGGCATCCACGTCTTCACACTCTATCAGAGATAAAGACGTGGATGGCCGGGACAAGCCCGGCCATGACAGCCAAAACCACCCGTGGATCTCAACCGTTATTCCCGAACGTATTGCACGCCTGCACGGTGCCCTGCTGGTAGCCGGTCATGAACCATTGCTTGCGCTGCGCGGCGGAGCCGTGGGTGAAGGAGTCGGGCACCACCCTGCCGGTGGCCTGGCGTTGCAGCGTGTCGTCGCCGATCGCATTCGCGGTGGTCAGCGCGGCGTCGATGTCGCCGGCTTCGAGGAAGCCGGGCCGCTTCCTTTCCTCGCGGTTGACCCAGACGCCGGACAGGCAGTCGGCCTGCAACTCGACCCGGACCTGCAAGGCGTTGGACTCGGCCTTGCTGCCGGCCTGCTGCTGCAGCCGCGTCACGCGCGGCAGGATGCCGAGCAGGTTCTGCACGTGATGGCCCGCCTCATGCGCGATGATATAGGCCGCGGTGAACTTGCAGGCGTTGCCCGAGCAGCCGCGGAAGCGGGTCTCGACCTCGCGGAAGAAACCGGTGTCGAGGAAGATGGTCTTGTCCGGCGGACAGTAGAACGGCCCCATCGCCGATTCCGCCCTGCCGCAACGGCCGCCATTGGTGACGTTGCGGAACAGCACCACCTTCGGACCGGTGTAGCTCTGGCCGGAGGCCTGGAAGATCTCGCTCCAGCGATCGTCGATCTCACCCAGGATGCCCGAGATCATGGAGCCCATCTCGTCGGTCGGCGCGCCGCGCTTGACCTGGCCGCCCGACGCCTGGCGGTCGGTCTGGTAGGTCGACGACTGGCCACCACCGGTCAGGATCTCGGCGCCGCCGATCAGCACGCGCGGGTCGATGCCGAAGGCATAGCCGATCAGGCCGAGCACGATGACGGTGCCGATGCCGAGCCCGCCACCGCCGCCCATCGGAAGGCCGAAGCCGCCACCACCACCGCCTCCACTGTCGTCGCGACGGTCCTCGATGTCGTCGCTGCGGCGGAAGTCATCATAGCGCATGGCGATTTCCCTTCCTTCATTCCCGTCGGTGCCCCAATGTGGGACCCACCAACGTAAAATTTCCATTCTGTTAAGCAATAACCCGCCCGGCAAAAATTGCCTAGTGTGTTGACGTGCGATCGGTGCGGCGCAGCCGGTTCGCGTTGCGATGAAGTTTACCGGCCAAATCGTGCCGGTTTGATGATCGACGCATTCATCTCGCAGTCATTCGGACGCACGACACCATGCGCATGCGCGGCGATAAATCGCGCCGTTCGAAAGTCGCGCCAATCTGTTGCGCGACAATTTCCAATTAAGTCGATTTTTACTTTGCCCGGTCAATGTGTGGTCAGTCGGTTGTTTAGTCCCGCGTCGCCGACAGCGTCGCCTGAGTCAGAGTTCTTGAGTCATGGTTGTGTCGCGTCGCGGGGCGTCTGCAAAGGCGCCCCGCACTAAATTTGAGAGTGCCCCGTCGAGCCGAATCGTCATTGGCGATTGCGTGGCCGAGTTGTCGAAGCTTCCGGCCGGCTCGGTCGACCTGGTGTTCGCAGATCCTCCCTATAATCTGCAGCTGAAGGGCGAACTGAAGCGTCCCGACGAATCGCATGTCGACGCCGTCGACGACGACTGGGACAAGTTCACCTCGTTCGCCGCCTACGACGATTTCACCCGCGCCTGGCTGCTCGCTTGCCGCCGCGTGATGAAGCCGTCGGCGACGCTGTGGGTGATCGGCTCCTATCACAACATCTTCCGCGTCGGCGCGGTGATGCAGGACCTCGGCTTCTGGCTGCTGAACGACATCGTGTGGCGCAAGTCGAACCCGATGCCGAACTTCCGCGGCCGCCGCTTCACCAACGCGCATGAGACCATGATCTGGGCCGCGCGCGACGAGAAGGCGAAGGGCTACACGTTCAATTACGAGGCGCTGAAGGCGGCCAATGAGGACGTGCAGGCGCGCTCCGACTGGCTGATCCCGCTGTGCACCGGCGAAGAGCGTCTCAAGGACGGCGACGGCAAGAAGGTGCATCCGACGCAGAAGCCCGAACAGCTTCTGGCGCGCGTGTTGCTGTCATCGTCGAAGCCCGGCGATCTCGTGGTCGATCCGTTCAACGGTACCGGCACGACCGGTGCGGTGGCCAAGCGTCTCGGCCGCAGCTATATCGGCTTCGAGCGCGACAAGACCTATGCGGCTGCCGCCGAAGCACGGATCGCCGCGATCGAGCCGCTGCCCGAAGCGACGCTGGCGCCGTTCATGACCGCGCGCGAGGCGCCTCGCGTCGCGTTCTCCGAACTGATCGAGCGCGGCATGATCCTGCCCGGCGCAAAGCTGGTCGACGCCAAGAAGCGCCATGGCGCGCTGGTCCGCGCCGATGGTGCCGTCATGCTCGGCGACAAGGTCGGCTCGATCCATCGCATGGGCGCGGTCGCGCAGGGGTCCGAAGCCTGCAATGGCTGGACTTTCTGGCACGTCGAGACCAAGACCGGCCTCAGGCTGATCGACGAGCTGCGCGCCGAGATCCGCTCCGGGATGGTTGCGGGCTGAGGCCCTCCTTCGTCATTCCGGGGCGCGCCCCTTGGCGCGAGCCCGGAATCCATTGCTCCATCAATTCTGCGGCTTGATGGATTCCGGGCTCTCGCTTCGCGAGCCCCGGAATGACGATGATAAATACACCCACCTTGATATTGGCGCGACGCGACCTACCTCTAGCAAATACTCGCCATTTTTCGATTGATCGCCGCCATGCGCAAACAATCCGAGGCGTTTCTGCTGGTGCCGCTTCTGCCGGTCTTTCTGCTCGGCATGTTTCCGATGCTGCTGATCGGCCTGTTGGGATTCTTCGGCCTGGTCGTTTTCGGCATCCTGCTGGTCAGCGTCGGCCTCACTCTTGGCCTCGAGGCGCACAGCGAATTCAACGAAGGCATCATCGTCCACGGTGTCGCGCGGGGCTCCGAGCGCGCGACACAGGCCTCCCACCTGCATGCCGCGACCCGCTCCGCGGCCGTGCTGGAGATCGCGGGGCTGGCGCTGGTCGCTATCGGTGCGGCCGGTCTCTATTTCGGCTGACCGGCGCGCCACGCGCCCCTGAGTCACAAACTCGTCGCTTGCGCGCAGCCGCGAAATTTGCGCATGAAGGGCCGCCTGCGGCCTTCCCCCCGCCGCATCCCGATGACGTCGGTCGTAAATCCAAAGGGAGTCCCTTCATGATCAAATTCTATTTCAACGGCGCGCCGAACCCGATGAAGGTGGCGCTGTTCCTCGAAGAGTCCGGCCTGCCTTTCGAGGCGATCCCGGTCGACACCCGGAAGGGCGAGCAGTTCGCGCCCGACTTCCTGAAGGTCAACCCGAACGGCAAGGTGCCGGCGATCGACGACGACGGCATCTTCGTGTTCGACAGCAACGCCATCCTGCTCTACCTCGCCGAGGAGCACGGCAAGTTCCTGCCGGCCAACACCCCGGCCAACCGGGCCGCGACCCTGTCCTGGCTGATGTTCATCGCGACCGGCGTCGGCCCATATTCCGGTCAGGCGGTGCACTTCAAGCATTTCGCGCCGAAGGACCTCGACTACGCGCATAACCGCTACCAGTACGAGGCGCATCGCCACTACAAGATCCTCGACGATCACCTCGCCAAGCAGCGCTACATGGTCGGCGACGCCTATTCGATCGTCGACATGGCATTCTGGGGCTGGGTACGGATGGCAACCTTCATCCTCGGCGAGGACGGCTTCGCGAAATATCCGAACGTGAAGCGGCTGCTCGACGAGATCTCGGCGCGCCCGGCCGCTGCGCGCGCCAACGCGCTGAAGGACAAGCACACCTTCAAGGCCGAGATGGACGAGGAGGCCCGCGGCATCATGTTCGGACACCTCAAGAACAAGGTGGCGTGAAACACCATCACATGGATATTACTGCGGCGCCCTCGCGGGCGCCGTTTTTGTTTCACGGGCAGAACGCTGTCACCCAGCTGGGTGATGCACTACTACAGATTGCGTACTACGCTTTCAGCCATGATCGAGGGACGGCAAATTCGCCACCGGATACGGCAAATGTTGAATGCATATCGCAGTCGCCTTAGCGATGAGAGAAATTCCGCCAACGAGAGACGCGCCAACGGGGAGTTTGCGGCGCGATGGTATATCTACTCCGTAATGGGCGGCTGGATCGTTGAGGCGGTCTATGGAATGATGGCAGAAGCGGACTACCGCACAGGCATCCGCACCTTTTGTCTGCTTTGGTTCGCTTCGGCTGCCGCGTTTTTCGCCGGGACGATCAGCGGATTCTTGTTCAGCATACCGAAAGCCGTGCTCAACGCTGCCGGCGGGACCACGCATCGGTATCGGCCCAATACAAATCTCGAAGACGTCTCCGATTGGCTCACAAAGATCATCCTGGGCCTCAGCCTCGTCCACATCGACAAGATAATCAACCTGCTCAGTTCTGTGGGCGATCAGGTCGGCGCCGCCATGGGCCAGGCCCAGGGTGCCAAAGCCATTGCGATATCCGCGATGATCTATGGTGCGGTCTGCGGGTTTCTTGCCGCCTACATTTGGACCCGCGGGCTGCGGCGAGATTTCGAACGGGACGAAGGTCCGCCGGTCAATGATCAAGCACCACCGGCCGACGATCCCGCCTTGGCCCGGGCCAGATCCTAGCCTGCTGTCCGAGCCGGCGCCGCCGGAAACGGCCCCAACGCCTTCTCGGTCAGCACCGAGTCGCAATATTCCCTCACCTCCTTGATCTTGCCGTCCTCGAAGCGCAGCACCAGGCAATAGTCGTTGTCGTAGCGCTGGCCCTCCCTGGTGAGGTTGTTGCCCTTGGCCTCGACCGCGACGATGTCGCCGTCGGCGATGAAGCGATGGGCGATGGTGCGGCCGCGCTCGACCAGGCGCGAGCGGACATGGCCGTGCAGGTCCTTCAGGATCGATTGCTTGCCGGTGAAGGTGCGCGACCAGGAATACTGCCCGGTCACGGTCCAGGTCGCGTCGTCGGCGAGCTTCTGCATGAACAGCGATGTCTCGCGCACCGCGGGATCGGGGTCGCCCGCGATCGCAAACATCTCCTGCACCAGTTTCTTGTTGTCGGCTGCGCTCATGGCACGTCTCCATCGATGGTTGGCGATCCCATCCATGCCGCGCCGGCGTCCATTCTTCCAATCGATAGTTGCTATGATATATATTCGCTCCATGAATTTCAGTTCGCTCGATCTCAATCTGCTGGTCGCGCTCGACGCGCTGCTGAAGGAAGCCAATGTCAGCCGCGCCGCATTGCGGCTGCGTCTGTCGCAGCCGGCGACCAGCCACGCACTGCAGCGCCTGCGGGACCTGGTCGGCGATCCGCTGCTGGTGCGCAACGGCGCGCGGATGGAATTGACGCCGCGGGCGCTTGCCTTGCGCGCACCGCTGGCGCAGGCGCTCGACCAGGTGCGCGCGCTGTTCGTACCTGACGATTTCGACGCCGCGCGCAGCGACCGGCACTTCCGGCTGATGATGCCGGATCTCGCGGTCGAACTGCTGATGCCGCGGCTGATGGAAAAGGTGACGCTCGCCGCGCCGAACGTCACCATCGACGTGGTACCGTGGCGGGGGCCTGCGATCTTCACGGCGGAGTTCGCCCGCACCATCGACCTCGTGATCTCGATCGGCAACGCCTTCAAGGGCTTTCATCGCCAGTTGCTGTATACCGACAGCGACGCGCTCGCGGTGCGGCGCGGCCATCCGGCGGGAGCCAAACTGAAGACGCGCGAGACGTTCCTCGCCGCGCGCCACGTCGCCGTGGTGATCCGCGGCCAGAACGAGGATCTGATCGACACCTGGCTGCGCAGCAAGGGCATCGAGCGCCGGATCGCGCTGGTGGTGCCCGGCTATATCGAGGCGCTGCACGTCACCGCGCGCACCGACCTCATAGCCTTCGTGCCGCGCCGGCTGATCGCAGCGCTGTCCAGGCAGTTGTCGCTGGTCACCGTGACCCCGCCGCTCGATCCCGGCCTCGACGAGCAGCACATGTTCTATCCGACACGCGCCCAGATGGACCCCGGCTCGATCTGGCTGCGCAGGCTGATGCTGGACACGGGTCGGGAGTTGGCGAAGCGGAAGGCTTAGGTTCGACGCGTACTCTCTCCACGTCGTCCCGGCGAAGGCCGGGACCCATAACCACCACTCTGCATTGCGGGAACAAAGCTGTGGCTCCAGCGTCGCGCCACAACGGAGTCTCGTGGTTATGGGTCCCGGCCTTCGCCGGGACGACATTGAGGGTTTGACTTACGCTGTGCGCCTTACGCCTTCTGCTCTGCAAGCACCTTCTGCACCGCCGGGCGGCTTTCCATCGCCGCGCGATGCGCCTTCACCTTCGGCAGGGTCGCGATGTCGACGCCGTCGCCGTCGAGCCACAACGTCAGCGTGTAGAGATAGGCGTCGCCGACCGTGTAGTCGTCGCCCATCACCCACGGCCCTTTCAACATGTCGCGCTCGATCAGGTTGAAGCAGGCGCCCATGGTCTTCGGGATCATCGACTTCATGTCGGCGAACGAGGTCTCCTGCGTCGCCCAGCGCGCGCCGCGCATCTTGTGGGCGTGACAGACATGCACGGTCGAACAGAGATAGGAATTGAAGGATTGCAGTTTTGCGAACGCGAAGGCGTCGTCGAGCGGCGCGAGCTTCGCTTGCGGAAAGGTCTGCGCGATGTAGGCCAGCATCGCCGGCGTCTCGGTCAGCACGCCCTGATCGGTCACCAGCGTCGGCACGCGTCCCTTCGGGTTGATCTTGAGATATTCGGGGCTGTTCTGCTGGTTTACCTTGAAGTCGAGCCGCTCGATCGTGTAGGGCGCGCCGGCCTCGGCGAGCGCGATGTGGGAGGCGAGCGCGCAGGTGCCCGGCGCAGTATAGAGCTTGAGCATGACGATGTCCTCGTTTGACGGCCTTGTCGGTCCGTGCAGGACCCGGCCCTGGCTTCTTGTTTGACGCGACCGACGTTAGCGGCGCTCCCCTGCGCCGTCCATCCCCGGCGATGTCGCCAGGCCTTCGCGGTTGCCCACACCGGCGCTGTCGTGTCATGACCATGGCCGATCGAGAGGATGTGTCATGACGGTTCTTATCGCGGGCGGCGGCATCGGCGGACTGACGCTGGCGCTCAGCCTGCACCAGATCGGCGTTCCCTGCCGCGTGTTCGAGAGCGTGCCCGAATTGCGGCCGCTCGGCGTCGGCATCAACGTGCTGCCGCATGCGGTGCGCGAATTGATCGAGCTCGGCCTGCACGATGCGCTTGACGCGCTGGCGGTGCGCACAAGCGAGCTCGCCTATTTCTCCAAGCACGGCAAGCCGATCTGGAGGGAGCCGCGCGGGCTCGAGGCCGGCTACAAATGGCCGCAATTCTCGATCCACCGCGGCCGGTTGCAGCAGATCCTGCTCGATGCCGCGACCGAACGTCTGGGCCGCGACAACATCCTGACCAGCCATCACCTCACCGGCTGGACCGAGACCGCGGACGGCGTTCGCGCCGACTTCATCGACCGCGCCACCGGCAAGCCGGCGGGCAGCTATAGCGGCGCGGTCCTGATCGCGGCCGACGGCATCCATTCGGCGATCCGCGAAAAGCTCTACCCGAACGAGGGTGCGCCGATCTGGAACGGCCGCATTCTCTGGCGCGGCATCACGCGCGGCAGCGCCTTCCTCACCGGCCGCACCATGATCATGGCCGGCCACGAGATCCTCAAATTCGTCTGCTACCCGATCTCAAAACAGGCCGGCGCCGATGGCAAATTTGACATCAACTGGGTCGCCGAGCGCCGCATGCCGCCGACCTATCAATGGCGCCGCGAGGACTATAACCGCACCGCGAAGCTGGACGAATTCCTGCCGTGGTTCGAGAGCTGGAATTTTGACTGGCTCGATGTGCCCGGCCTGATCAAGCACTGCCCGCACGCCTATGAATATCCGCTGGTCGACCGCGATCCGATCCCGCAATGGACGTTTGGCCGCGTCACGCTGATGGGCGACGCCGCGCATCCGATGTACCCGATCGGCTCCAACGGCGCCTCGCAGGCGATCCTGGATGCGCGGGTGCTGACGCGGGAGATTTTGGCGCACGGGGTGACGCAGGCCGCGCTGCTTGCCTACGAGGCCGAGCGGCGCCCGGCGACCACGGACCTCGTGATGCTCAACCGCCGCAACGGCCCCGAGCAGGTGATGCAGCTCGTCGAGGAGCGCGCGCCTGACGGATTCGGCGTCGTCACCGACGTGCTGTCACAGCAGGAGCTGGAAGACATCGCCGCCAACTACAAGCGCGTCGCCGGTTTCCAGGTCGAGGGGTTGAATGCCAAGCCGCCGATCGTGCAGCGGGCGGGTGCGGCCTAATCAGGTGCGAGCCCATCACCGTCATGCCGAGGAGCGCAGAACGCACGTCTCGAAGCATGCACGGCCCGGCTGGGGGCCGTCGATCCTTCGAGGCTCGCAAGAGCTCGCACCTCAGGATGACGGCGCAGGCTTTGGTGCACGTGGCTCTACCGCAACGCCCGCGCCGCCTCCACCAACCGAATGCTGCTCGTCGCCGTCGCGAGCAGTGTGCCGTCCTCGGCGGTCAGGCGACCTTCGACGAAGGCGATGGTCTTGCCGAGCTGCGTCACCGTCGCCTCGCCGGTGATCGGGCCGGGCTTGGCCGGCGCCAGGAAATTCACGGTCATCGTGATGGTCGTGGTGAAGAGCCGGCCCTCGGTCATCACGAACACCGCCGGCCCCATCGTGTCGTCGAGCATCGCCGAGAGCATGCCGCCCTGGATGAAGCCGGCCGGGTTGCAGAACTCCGGCTTGCCGTCGAAGGCCATCTTGATCCAGCCGTCCTGCGGGCGGGCCTCGACTAGGCGCCAGCCGAGCAGTTTTGCGACAGGCGGCATCGGGATGTGGTCGAGCGCGGTTGCGATCATGGCGGCCTCCGTGTGATCGAGTCATAGCCGGGCGCTGCTGCCAGCGTGGTGTCAGCAGGCTAGAGGTCGAGCCCGTGCGCGATCACCTTGCGCATCACGTTCGGAAACGCCTCGCCATCCAGCGTCGCAATTGGCACCCAGCGCATGCCGTCGGGCGCGTGCGTGCGCGCCGGAACGCTCGCCGTATAGACCACGAGCTCCAGCGGGAAATGCGTAAAGACGTGGGTCACGACGCCGGCCTTGCGGTGCCAGCGCGTGCCACCCTTGAGCGCGGGTGCCTGCGCCAGCGCGGCCGCATCGTCCTGCCCCGCGAGCCACTCCGACCCCGGCACCTCGGTCATGCCGCCGAGCAGCCCCTTTTCGGCGCGTGATCGCACCAGCAATTCGCTGCCGCGCGTCACCACGAAAGCCGCGCCGCGGCGCAAGGTGCCGCTCTTCTTCGGCGCCTTGCGCGGGAAGGTCTCCTGGTCGCCACGGGTGCGCGCCGCGCAGTCATCGTTCAGCGGACACAGCGCGCAGGCCGGCTTCTTCGGCGTGCAGATCGTGGCGCCGAGATCCATCAGCGCCTGCGCGCTGTCGCCGGCGCGAGAGGTCCCGAGCAACGTCGCGGCCATCTGCTGGATCAGCGGCTTTGCTTTCGGCAGCGGCTCCTCGATCGCGTAGAGCCGCGAGACGACGCGCTCGATATTGCCGTCGACCGGCATGGTGCGGCGGTCGAACGCGATCGCGGCGATCGCCGCCGCCGTGTAGGGCCCGATGCCGGGCAACGCACGCAGGCCGTCCTCAGTGTCGGGAAAGACGCCACCATGGTCGTTGAGCACAGCCACCGCGCAGGCATGCAGATTGCGCGCCCGCGAATAGTAGCCGAGCCCGGCCCACATCCGCAGGACGTCATCGAGCGCGGCGCGGCCGAGCGCCGACACGTCCGGCCAGCGCGTCACGAATTTCTCGAAGTAAGGCCCGACTGCCCGCACCGTGGTCTGCTGCAGCATGATCTCCGACAGCCACACCCGGTACGGATCGGCCAGTTCCCCCGCCGCCGCGCGCCACGGCAGCCGCCGGCGGTGCCGGTCGTACCAGGCCAGCAGTTGGGCGGGACGGTCGGGGGCGCGTTGGGAGGTCTGTTGCTTGGTCACACGCGAGAGAGACACGGTACTCCTCAGGGCTCAGAACCTTCAGATGCCGATCGATTGCGCACTATAACGCAACACGTTATAGTCAAGCATGATCCAGAGCTTCGCCGATCCTGAGACAGAATTGATCTGGTCGGGGCGACGTAGCAAGAGACTGCCGCCAGATATCCAGAACGTTGCGCTCAGGAAACTGCGTCTTCTGAATCAGGCGCGGGTGCTGAGCGACCTGCGCGCACCTCCGGGAAACCGGCTTGAGGCATTGAAGGCAGACCGGGCGGGATAGCATTCGATCCGGATCAATGATCAGTGGCGCATTTGTTTCGTTTGGGATGAGGGAGGACCGACACATGTCGAAATCGTCGACTACCATGACTAAAGGCGGGTTACTCCACAACCCGCATCCCGGAGAGATCCTGCTTGAAGAGTTCCTGAAGCCAATGGGCCTCAGCCAGAACGGCCTGGCGCGGGCCATTCATGTCGCTCCACGCCGCATCAACGAGATCGTGCTGGGCAAGCGCGACATCACCGCCGATACCGATCTCCGGCTCGCACGCTATTTTGGCGTTTCGGAGGGCTTCTTTCTCGGACTGCAGATGGACTTTGACCTGATGCACCGGCGGCGCGAGATCGACCGCGACCTGAAAGCGATCCGGCCCCGCGCCGCGGCCTGAACACAGCCGCTATCCGTGCTATAAGCACCTCTGATGTCCAAACCCGGCCCGGTCAGCGCAAAGCCCCTTTCCATCCTGCTCAGCAACGTCTTCACCGACGCTTATGCCAAGCAGGGCTTTGCGGCGCGTGAGCTGGTGACGCGCTGGAGCGAGATCGCGGGCGAGCGGATCGCGGCCTATTGCGAGCCGTTGAAGATGCAATGGCCGCGGCCGGTGGAGGGGCAGCCGCAGGAGCCGGCGACGCTGGTGTTGCGGGTCGAGGGGCCGATGGCGCTGGAGATCCAGCATTCCTCGGACGTCATCCTGGAACGGGTGAACCGGTTTTTCGGCTGGCATGCGGTCGGCCGGCTGACCATCCGGCAGGCGCCGCTGTCGCGCCGCGGCCGGCCGCTGCGGCCGCGCGCGCCGGACGCAGGCGCGGTGGCCCGGGAGGCCGAAAACCTTGGAGCGGTCGAGGATGATGCGCTGCGCGCGGCGCTGGCCCGGCTCGGCGCCACGATCAAGCGAAATTGACGTTTTTCGCCGGCTCCGCAGCGGGAACCCGGCATTGCCACAATGGTCGTTTCAAGCTAGCGAAGGCTTCTTTTCGGGACCCCTCATTCCGGCGTGAATGCGCCAATCCGGGAGCTGACCTTGATCATCACGCGCCGCGCTTTCACCACCGCTCTCTCGCTGACCGGGCTTGCTGCTCTGGCCGGCCTCTCGCCGCTGCGCCTGATCACGGAGGCATTCGCGCAGAGCGCCGCCGACGTGGCCAAGCCGCAGTCGCTGCCCGACATGGCGCTCGGCCCGCAGGACGCCAAGGTGACCATCACCGAATACGCCTCGATGACCTGCCCGCATTGCGCCAATTTCAACGAGACCGTGTTCCCGAAGATCAAGTCGACCTATATCGACACCGGCAAGGTCCGCTACGTGTTCCGCGAGTTCCCGCTCGACATCAAGGCCGCCGCCGGCTCGATGCTGGCGCGCTGCATCGCCAAGGACGACGCGCCGAAATTCTATGCCGTGATCGACCTGTTGTTCCGCCAGCAGAACGACTGGGTGATGAAGAACACCACCGAGACGCTGACGCGGATCGGCAAGCAGGCCGGCCTCAGCCAGCAGCAGGTCGAAGACTGCCTGAAGGACCAGAAGCTGCTCGACAAGATCGCCGCCGACCAGAAATACGCCAACGACGTGCTGAAGGTGAACTCGACGCCGACCTTCTTCATCAATGGCGAGATGCTGAAGGGCGAGACCTCGATCGAGGAATTCAGCAAGCACATCGATCCGCTCCTGAAGAGCTGATCTGCGACAGACGCACCAAATTCGATGTCGTCCTGGCGAAAGCCCGGACCCATTACCCCAATTGATCATTGCTGCGCGAAGCTAGGGCCACGTTCCCGCACATCACCAAACGCGGTGGTTATGGGTCCTGGCTTTCGCCAGGACGACGAAGATATTTGTGCGCCAGCGTCGGATAGGCACGATAGTTGTGGATCAATTGCGACTGCGGTACGCGGCCGTCGCATTATTTGGTTGTTGAAAACCTGATTCGCGTCACGCGCGCTTTCGACAGCGCGCAAGGCTGCAAATCCTCTGCAAATCCCTTGGGAAAAGCTGCGTCAAGCAGTTGCCCTCGCGGGCCGGCCTCGCCATTGTCGCGCTCCATGAAAGCTGCTCGCAGCTATTCACACCCACACCGACATTGCCAATCATGGTATTGTCACGGCAGGGAGATTCGCGCCCGGCCAAGCGAGATTTGTGTACATGAAGCTCACGCGCCTCCGCCTCCACGGTTTCAAGTCGTTCGTTGAACCCACCGACTTCATGATCGAACCGGGCCTGACCGGTGTCGTCGGACCGAACGGCTGCGGCAAGTCCAACCTGGTCGAAGCGCTGCGCTGGGCGATGGGCGAGACCTCGCACAAATCGCTGCGCGCGGCCGACATGGATGCGGTGATCTTCGCCGGTTCCGGCAACCGCCCGGCGCGCAACCACGCCGAAGTGGTGATGACGATCGACAATGCCGATCGCACGGCGCCGGCTGCGATGAATGACAGCCAGTTCCTCGAAATCTCCCGCCGCATCGAGCGCGAGGCCGGCTCGGTCTATCGCATCAACGGCCGCGATGTCCGCGCCCGCGACGTGCAGATCCTGTTCGCCGATGCCGCCACCGGCGCGCGCTCGCCGGCCCTCGTCCACCAGGGCAAGATCGGCGAGATCATCCAGGCCAAACCCGAGCAGCGCCGCCGCGTGCTGGAAGATGCCGCCGGCGTCGCCGGCCTGCATGCCCGCCGCCATGAGGCGGAGCTGCGGCTCAGGGCAGCCGAGACCAACCTGACCCGCGTCGAGGACGTGATCGGCCAGCTCACCGGCCAGATGGAGGGCCTGAAGAAGCAGGCGCGCCAGGCTATCCGCTACCGCGAGGTCGCGGCCAAGGTGCGCAAGTCCGAGGCGATGCTGTTCCACCTGCGCTGGATCGAGGCCAATGCCGACGTCAACGACGCCGCGCATACCCACGATCTGGCCGTGCGCGAGATGGCCGAGCGCACCCGCGAACAGGCCGAATCCGCACGCATCCAGGCGATTCGCGCCTCCGAATTGCCGGCGCTGCGTGACGCCGAGGCGCGCGCCGCCGCCGGCCTGCAGCGCCTGACCAATGCGCGCGAGCTGCTCGACCGCGAGGAGCAACGCGCCAAGGAGCGCGTCGGCGAGCTCGATCGCCGCCTCACCCAGTTCGCCCAGGACATCGCCCGCGAGCAGCAGCAGACCTCGGACGCCGACGTCGCCTTGCTGCGGCTCGACACCGAAGACGCCGAGCTGAAGGAAGAGATCAAGACGCGGGTCGAGAAGCGCTCCGGCGTCGACGAGCGCGTCGCCGAGGCCGAAGGCATTCTGGCCGCGACCGAAAGCCAGTTCACCAGCCTGACCACGCAGCTCGCCGACCTCACCGCCAGGCGCAACCAGCTCGAAACGGGCGTGCGCACCCATCGCGACCGGCTGGCGCGGCTCGATCAGGAGATCGCCAGCGTCCAGGCCGAGGAAGAGAAGCTCGCGCAGGAGACCGGCGGCCTCGGCGACATCGATGCGCTCGCCGCCGCCATGGAGATGGCGCAGCAGACGCTGGCCGAATCCGAAGCCGCCGTGCAGGCGAGCGAATCGCATCACGCTGCCGCGCGGCAGACGCTGGAGTCCTCGCGCAATCCGCTTGCCGAGGCCGAAAAGCGCGTGCAGCGGCTGGAGACCGAAGCCCGCACCATCTCGAAGCTGGTCAACAGCGAGACCAAGAATCTGTGGCCGCCGATCATCGACGGCATCACGGTCGCCAAGGGTTATGAGAAGGCGATCGGCGCGGTGCTCGGCGACGATCTCGACGCGCCGGTCGATCCGTCGGCGCCGATGCGCTGGACCAATGCCGGCGTGGCGGCCGACGATCCGTCGCTGCCCGATGGTGTCGAGCGGCTGGCCGACCGCGTGCAGGCGCCGCCCGAGTTGGCGCGCCGCCTGGCGCAGATCGGCGTGGTGACAAAAGAGCGCGGTGCCGCATTGGTGTCGCAACTCAAGACCGGCCAGCGGCTGGTCTCGCTCGAGGGCGACGTCTGGCGCTGGGACGGCTTCGTCGCCGACGCGCATGCGCCGACCGGCGCCGCCCGCCGGCTCGCCGAACGCGCCCGCCTCGTCGACATCGAGAATGACCTCGAACAGGCCCGCGTCGATGCCGCCGCCAAGCGCCAGGCGCTGGAGACGGCGGAGGCCGAGCTGCGCTCTGCATCGGCGGCCGAAGCCGCCTCCCGCGAAGCCGTGCGCGCCACCCGCCGCGAGGCCGAAGCCGCGCGTGAGCGCCATGCCGCGACCGAGCGCGAGATCAACCGTCATGCCGCACGCAAATCGGCATTGACCGAGGCGCACAGCCGCGTCGCCGCCGACCGCGCCGAGGCCGAGGCCGCGCATGAGAGCGCCGAAGCCGCGCTTGCAGAGCTGCCGCCGAGCGTCGAGACCGAAACCCAGCTCGCCGCCGTCCGCGCCGAGATCGACAACCAGCGCCGCGCCGCAGCCCAGGTCCGCGCCGAGGCGCAGGCGCTCGCCCGCGAGGCCGAGCTCGCCGACCGCCGCGTGCAGGCGATCCTCGCCGAGCGCAGCGAGTGGCAGACCCGCAAGACCAGCGCCGCCTCGCAGGTCGGGACCATCGAGGCGCGCATCGCCGAGGTTTCGATCGAGCGCGAGGAGCTCGCCAACGCGCCGGAAGTGTTCGCCGAGAAGCGCAGCGCGCTGATCACGGAGATCGAGCACGCCGAGGGCGATCGCCGCATCGCGGCCGACGCACTCGCGACCGCCGAAGCCGCGATGGCGGAGACCGATCGCCTCGCCAAAACCTCGCTCGAAGCGCTGTCCTCTTCGCGCGAAGCCACCGCGCGCGCCGAAGAGCGCATGGAAGGCACCCGCCGCCGCCTCGCCGACATCGAGCGCGAGGTGCACGACATGCTCGAGGTCGAACCGAACGCGGTCGCCGCGATGGCCGAGATCGAGCCCGGCGCGGAGCTGCCGCCGGTCGCGCAGGTCGAGGAGGAGCTGGAGAAGCTGCGCCGCGACCGCGAGCGGCTCGGCGCCGTCAATCTGCGCGCCGAGGAAGAGCTGAAGGAAGTCGAGACCCAGCACACCGCGCTGACCACCGAGCGCGACGACCTCGTCGAGGCGATCAAGCGGCTGCGCCAGGGCATCCAGAGCCTCAACAAGGAAGCGCGCGAGCGTCTGCTGACCTCGTTCGAGACCGTCAACGAGCACTTCAAGCGGCTGTTCACCGACCTGTTCGGCGGCGGCGAAGCGGCGCTGCATCTGATCGAGAGCGAGGATCCGCTCGAGGCCGGCCTCGAGATCATCGCCAAGCCGCCGGGCAAGAAGCCGCAGACGCTGTCGCTGCTGTCGGGCGGCGAGCAGGCGCTGACCGCGCTGGCGCTGATCTTCGCGGTGTTCCTCACCAATCCGTCGCCGATCTGCGTGCTGGACGAGGTCGACGCGCCGCTCGACGACCACAACGTCGAACGCTTCTGCGACCTCCTGCACGAGATGACCGGTTCGACCGAAACGCGCTTCATCATCATCACGCACAATCCGATCACGATGGCGCGGATGAACCGGCTGTTCGGCGTCACCATGGCCGAGCGCGGCGTGTCGCAGCTGGTCTCGGTCGACCTGCAGGGCGCGGTGGACATTCTCGACCAGAACGTGGCTTGATGCACTCAGGCGTGATCCCCGCGCAAAGGCTCGTAGCTCAGGATGACGCGGACAGAGTAAGCGAGCGGTCTCACCACGTCGTCGTCCTGGCGAAAGCCAGGACCCATAACCACCGAATTCGGTTGTAAGCGGGATCGTGGCCCCGGCGTCGTGCAACAACAAGCAGCCGGGGTAATGGGTCCTGGCTTTCGCCAGGACGACGCTGAATGCTTGGTGCCGCCTGTGAGTCGTTCACTCACATGCTCTCAGGATGACGGCGAGCCATGACCTCACCCGACCTTCCCGCAGAACTGCGCGCCGCCCTCAACGCCAAGATTGATGGCTTGTCCCGCAGTGACGCCGCAAGCCGCGCTGCGGTGATCTCGCAAACCTATCGCGAAGGCGGCGGCTCCGGCACGATCAGGACCGAAACCGACGCACTGGCCTACGCGCTGGCGCGGATGCCCGCCACATATGCGGCCGTTGTCGCGAGCCTGAATGCGCTGACGAAGATCCGGCCGGACTTCGCGCCATCAAGCCTGCTCGACGTCGGCGCCGGCCCGGGAACCGCAACCTGGGCCGCAGCGCAGGCCTTCTCTTCGCTGCAGCGCTTCACCCTGCTCGATGCCAACAGCGCGCTGCGAACGCTGGCAACGGCGCTGTTTCGCGACAGCACGCGGCTGGGCGACACCACTTACGACCTCGGCCAGGCCCGCGCCTTGCTCGACAAGGCCGGGCCCGCCGATCTCGTCATCGCGAGCTACATGATCGGCGAACTCGGCGATGCCGAACGTATGGCACTGGCCGAGTCCCTCTGGTCCAGAACCACGGACACGCTGCTGGTCGTCGAGCCCGGCACGCCTGCGGGCTATGCGCGCATCATCTCACTCCGCGCACGACTGATCGCAGCCGGCGCTCATGTCGCGGCCCCCTGCCCTCACGATGGCGCCTGCCCGCTGCTCGCGCCCGACTGGTGTCATTTCTCGCAGCGCCTGCAGCGCTCGCGTGCGCACAAGCAGGTCAAGGGCGCCGAACTGCCGTTCGAGGACGAGCGCTTCGCCTATGTCGCACTGAGCCGCGCGCCGCAAGCGGCGCGACCATCCCGCGTGCTCGCGCAGCCCGACGACGGCAAGGTCGAGATTGCGGCCAAGCTCTGCACGCCGGAGGGCGTTGCCGTCACAAAAGTGCCGCGTCGCGCCAAGGCCGACTACGCCCTCGCCCGCCGCTGGCGCTGGGGCGATGCGATCTAGATTACGGTGTCGTCCCGGCGAAGGCCGGGACCCATACGCCGCGACCCGCGGAAAGGACACAAGCGGCGTCGGCTTTGCTTCGTAACTGAAATAGGTGGTTACGGGTCCCGGCCTTCGCCGGGACGACGACGTTGAACTAATTCGACATCATCTCCGACCAACACAGCGCCCACCTCTCCGCGGCGGGCTGCCGTGTGGCCGGTTTTGGGCTACGGTGCCGTCGTTTCGTCCCATCAGGAGCCGCCCCGTCATGTCGACCAGCTGGATCGTTATCGGCGTCATCGTCCTTCTCGTGCTGTTCGCGTTCAGCGCCTACAACCGGCTCGTCGCGCTTGGCCAGCGAGTCAGCCAGGCCTTTGCCGACATCGACGTACAGCTCAAGCAGCGTCATGATCTGATCCCGAACCTGGTCGAGACCGTAAAGGGCTACGCCGCGCACGAGCGCGGCACGCTGGACGATGTGATCAAGGCGCGCAATTCGGCGATGTCGGCGCAGGGGCCCGCGCAGGTGTCGGCGGCGGAGAACCAGCTGTCCGGCGCGCTCGGCCGGCTGATTGCGCTGTCGGAGGCCTATCCGGACCTCAAGGCGAACGCCAATTTCCAGCAGCTGGCCTCGGAGCTCTCCGACCTCGAGAACAAGATCGCCGCCAGCCGCCGCTTCTTCAACAACGCGGTGCAGGAGTACAACACCGGCATCCAGCAGATGCCGGCCGCGTTGTTCGCTGGCATGTTCGGCTTCACCCGCAAGGACTTCTTCGACCTCGGCGCCAGCCGCGCGGAAGTCGAGGCCGCGCCGAGCGTGAAGTTCTGAGGCGCGACGCGCCGGCGAGAGCCCCATGGCCGCCTACGGTCTCTATACGCATATCGCATCGAACAAGTTTCGTTCGATGCTGCTGCTCGGCGGGCTGTTCCTGCTGATCTACGTGCTGGTCTATGCCGGCGCGCTGGTCGCGGAGGTGATGATCGATAGCGGCCGCACGGTCGACTATTATCTGCGCCACGCCTCGCGCGACCTGGTCTCCGCCTTCCCCTGGGCGACGATCGCAGCGGCAGCCTGGATCGTGATCGCCTATTTCTTCCACCAGAACATGATCGACGCCGTCACCGGCGGCGAGAGCGTGACGCGGCAGCAGGAGCCGCGGCTGTACAATCTGCTGGAGAACCTCTGCATCTCGCGCGGCATCCCGATGCCGAAGCTGAAGGTGATGGACAGCCCGGCGCTGAACGCGTTCGCGACCGGCCTCAACCCAAGGCAATATTCGGTCACCGTCACCACCGGGCTCCTGAACGCGCTTGATGACCAGGAGATCGAGGCCGTGCTCGGCCACGAGCTCACCCATATCAAGAACGGCGACGTGCAGCTGATGGTGATCGCCGTGATCATCGCCGGCGTGGTCGGCTTCTTCGGCGAGCTGTTCTTCCGCCTGTTCACAAATCTGTCGTGGAACTCAGGCGGCTGGTCGTCCTCGTCTTCATCCTCCTCGTCTTCGTCGTCATCATCGGACCGCGACAGCAAGAGCTCCGGCGGCGGCGCCTTCATCGTCGTCATCATCGCGGTCGTGCTGATCATGGTGGCCTGGTTGCTGTCGCAGGTGGTCAAGCTGGCGCTGTCGCGCTCGCGCGAATTCTTGGCCGATGCCGGCTCGGTCGAGCTGACCAAGAACCCCGATGCGATGATCTCGGCGCTGCGCAAGATCGAGAACCGCGGCGAGCTGGAGGGCGCAACCTCGGCAGTGATGGAACTCTGCGTCGACAATCCGCGCGAGGGCTTTGCGGACCTGTTCGCGACCCATCCGTCGATCAAGTCGCGGGTCGATGCGCTGGTGAAATATGCCGGCGGACGCGATCCCGGGCCGCTGGCGCTGCCCGATGCGACCACGGACGAGCCGTCTGCACTGCCGCCCGCCGCTGGCGACCAGCCTCCGCCGGTTGCGCATGGCCCGTGGGGCGACACGCCGCCTGCAAACCAACCGCCGCCGCTGCCGGGCACGAGCCCGACGCAGGGACCGCTCGGTCCGCTGCAAGGGCCATGGGGCCGGCACGTCTAATTTCCGCGCAGCTCTCTCATTCCATTAAGGAAATCCCTACCAAGCTGGTCATGGGCACCTTAAGGAATTGAATTATCCCTCGATTCTGCCATGTTCGCGCCCAAAGCAGGTGTGGGGACTTGCCGATCGCCGTCGCGATCGGGAGCGCGCTTTTATAAGGACTTCCATGGCAAAGCCGGTCGTGATCGTGGTGGGCGCAGACAAGGGCGGGGTCGGCAAGACCACCGTCTCGCGGACACTCCTGGACTATTTCAGCGCCAACAACGTGCAGACCCGGGCATTCGACACCGAATCGCCGCGCGGCACGCTGAAGCGCTTCCATCCCGATATCACCGAGATCGTCGACATGACGACGACCTCGGACCAGATGAAGATCTTCGACACGCTGAATTCCGGCTCGTCGGTGACCGTGATCGACGTTCGCGCCGGCCTGTTGTCGCCCGCGCTGGCCTCGCTGCGCGACATCGGCTTCCTCGATGCGGCGCGCTCCGGCCAGATCACCTTCGCGGTGTTTCACATCCTCGGCCCCTCGATCGCCTCGCTGGACGAGATCGCCGAGACCTCCAGTTTCATGACCGGCGCGAAGTATTTCCTGGTCAAGAACTTCATCAACGACACCCAGTTCTTCCAGTGGGACCAGGCGACCTACAACTCGTATTTCAACAAGATCAAGGATGCGACCGACCTGACGATCCCGAAGCTCAACGAAATGGCTTATGAGCAGGTCGAAGTGTCCTCGGTTCCGTTCCTGAAATTCGTCGCCAACAAGCTGATCAACGACGACGCCGCCAGCTACTCCTTCGTGCTGCGCGGCTATGTCCGGCACTGGCTGGCCAATGTCTGGAGCGAGTACGACCGGATCAAGCTGACCGACCTGGTCGGCGCCAAGTCGGCCAAGGGCGAAAAATAGTCGCGCTGGGCAGCGAAAAATCGCGCCCGGGCCCGCGTTGGGGCTGGATTAGGGGAAAATTTGGATTGATATAGCGGGCGATGTCACCGACGCCCGTTTACATCATCTGCTCGCCCCGCCCGCAGGTCGGCAAGACGCTGACCGCGCGGCTGCTGAGCGAATTCCTGCTCTTGAAGAACGGCAACGTGGTCTCCTTCGACATCAATTTGAAGGAGCCGTCGCTGCTCGACTATCTGCCGCGGATCACGGAAACCGCTGACGTGATCGACACCTACGGCAAGATGCAGCTGATGGACCGTGTCATCGTCGATGACGGCACCGCCAAGGTGATCGATCTCGGCTACCACGCCTTCGACGAATTCTTCAAGATGTGCGACCAGATCGGGCTGATGAAGGAGGCGATGCGCCGCCGCGTCGCGCCGGTCATCGTTTTCGTGGCTGACACCGACCGCGCCTCGGTGCGCAGCTATCAGACGCTGGCCGGCCTGATCCCGCCGAACGCGCTCGTCGTGCTCGACAACGAGTTCGTGGTGCGCGGCGAGCTGCCGCCGGCGATGTCGCGCAGCCGCCTGCTGCGGCTCGGCGCGCTGCCGGTGTTCCTGAAGACCTATATCGACCGGCTGAACTTTTCCTTCACCGGCTATCTGCGCCAGGAAAAGGATTCATCGACCGAGCTGCATCAGTGGATCCGGCGCAATTACACCATGTTCCGCGATCTCGAACTGAGCATGACGCTGCAGAAGTCCTGATCGTCGTCCCGGCGAAAGCCGGGACCCATAACCACCGTTATGGGTTTGGCGAAGGCTGGGGCCACACCTTATCTCCACAACCGACATTCGTGGTTATGGGTCCCGGCCTGCGCCGGGACGACGGGGGACAGATCGCGGCGCGCTAATGCCCCTCGAATGCCATCAGCGTGCGCACGGGCACGTCCATCGCGCGCAGCTTGTCGGCGCCGCCGAGATCGGGCAGGTCGATGATGAAGCAGGCGGCGACCACGTTGGCGCCGATCTGGCGCAAGAGTTTCACCGCGCCCTCCGCGGTGCCGCCGGTCGCGATCAGATCGTCGACCAGGATCACGCGCTCGCCGGGTTGCACGGCGTCGGCATGCATCTCCATCTCGTCGAGGCCGTATTCCAGCGAGTAGGCGATCCGCACCGTGGTGTGCGGCAGCTTGCCCTTCTTGCGGATCGGCACGAAGCCGGCCGAGAGCTGATGCGCCACCGCGCCGCCGAGGATGAAGCCGCGCGCCTCGATGCCTGCGACCTTGTCGACCTTCGACCCGGCCCAGGGATGCACCAGTTCGTCGACCGCGCGGCGGAACGCACGGGCATCCGCCAGCAACGTCGTGATGTCACGAAACAGGATGCCCGGCTTCGGATAGTCCGGGATGGTGCGAACGGTCGACTTGATGTCCTGGTCAAACGTCATTGGTCTCGCAATCCTCAATTGGCAGGCGGCTTGAGCCGGAATGCATTCTCCACGATCCGCAGGCCCACCTCGTTGCCGAGTGACATCAGCGACTCCGGGTGGAACTGGACGCCGGCGACCGGCAGCGTCTTGTGCTCGATCACCATCGCGACGCCGTCCTCGGTGGTCGCGGTCACATCAAGCACGTCGGGCACGCTATCGCGTTCGACGTAAAGCGAATGATAACGGCCGATCACGATCTCATTGGGCAGATTCCGCATCAACCGCCCACCCCGGATCTGGACCCGCGCCGGCCGGCCATGGGCCGGCTGGCTGAGCTGGCCGAGCTGACCGCCGAAATATTCACCAATCGCCTGCACCCCGAGACACACGCCGAAGATCGGCAGCTTCTGTGCAAGCGCCGTGCCGATGGTCTTGGCGATGCCGAAATCCTCAGGCCTGCCCGGCCCGGGCGACAGCACCAGCAGGTCCCAACCCGTCCGCTTCAGCATGTCCTGGGCATGGATGTGCCTGACGACCGTGACGTTGGCACCGACCTGCCGGAAGTAATCCGCCAGCATATGCACAAAGCTGTCGTCGTGATCGATCAGCAGCACGTTCTTGCCGGAGCCGGTGGCATCGGGCGCGAAATCCGACAGCGGCTTCGGCGGATCGCCGCGCAGCGCCTGGAACAGCGCGGCGGCCTTGACCTGGCATTCGCGGTCTTCGGCCGCCGGATCGGAATCAAACAAACAGGTCGCGCCGACCCGCACCTCGGCCAGGCCGTCCTTCATCCGGATGGTGCGGATGGTGAGGCCGGTGTTGATGCTGCCGTCGAAATTGACCGCGCCGATCGCGCCGGCATACCAGCGCCGCGGCGAGCGCTCGTGGTCCTCGACGAACTGCATCGCCCACAATTTCGGCGCGCCGGTGACCGTCACGGCCCAGGCATGGGTCAGGAACGCGTCGAGCGCATCGAACCCCGGCCGCAGCATGCCCTCGACATGGTCGACGGTGTGGAACAGTTTTGAATAGGTTTCGATCTGCCGCCGCGCCAGCACCTTGATGGTGCCGGGCACGCAGATCCGCGCCTTGTCGTTGCGGTCGACGTCGGTGCACATGTTGAGCTCGAACTCGTCCTTCTCAGAGTTCAGCAGCTTGCGGATCTGCTCGGCATCGCCGATCGAGTCCAAACCACGCGCGATGGTGCCGGAGATCGGGCAGGTCTCGACCCGGCGACCGTCGGAGCGCACGAACATCTCCGGCGATGCCGCGACCAAAAATTCACCCTCGCCGAGATTCATCAGCGCGCCATAGGGCGACGGGTTGATGCGGCAGAGCCGCTGGAACACCTCTGCCGGCGAACGCTCGCAGGGCTCGGCGAACAATTGTCCAGGCACCGCCTCGAACAGGTCGCCGCGGGCAAACGCCGCGCGCGCGGTCTCGACCGTTGCCTGGTATTCACCGGGCCCGTGATCGGCAAAACCCTGCCGCCCGGTCTTGGCGTAGAGGCTCGGCGCGGTCTCATGCGCGAGGCCCGTGGTGGACTTGCCCTTCCACGAGAACTCGTAATTCAGCAGCACGCCACGGCCGGTGGCGCGGTCGTAGGCGAGCAGACGATCCGGCACATAGAGCACGATGTCGCGCTGGTCGGCCTCGCGGGCGCGCTTCTGCACGAGGTCCTCGATCTGGAATACGAGGTCATAGGCGAAAGCGCCGAACAGGCCGAGCAGCGGATCGGCGTTGGAGGTAAACGCCGCCACCATATCGCGCACCAGCGACATCACGCTGGCGCGGCGGGTGCGCTGGTCCTCCTCGACTGGCGCCGCACCGCGGACGATGTGGCCGGCGAGTTTTGTTGCGCTCCGCTCGGTGATCACGACACAGGGCTCGCGCAGCACGTCGCCGAGGAAGGCGACCAAGACCTCGCCGCGCGGGTTCAACGCCGACAGCGAAAAATCGGTACCCGAGGTCTCCAGCACCAGCGGCGGATCGGCAAAGCCGAGGTCAAAACTCTCGTAGCGGCCAGGCACCGTCGTGCCCGACGACAGCACCACGCCGCGGCGGCGGTCGAGCAGCGCGATCAGATCGTCGAGGCGGTTGGCGCCGCCGGTGAACTGCTCGACCACGCGCGCGACCGCGAGGCCGCCATTGGTCAGATACTCGCTTTTGGCCGGCAGGGAAAAGACTGTCCTGTTCATGTGATCCTCTTACGAGACTTGGGAGGAGAGCGCCACACAGGACAAGGGAAGGTACCGTCGCACTGCGATGGCGACCTTCGACGTTTTTGGGAAATGAAAACGCACCGGCCACCTATGGGAAGGTGGGCCACCAACGACGGGATGGACTGGCAACGGTGCTCATGGGGCTTACTCACCATCCGGCGAAGGCCGTGTCAAGGGATGGCAAGCCGCCCTGCCCCGGACCGGCACGGCCTTTTTTCCGGTTTGAATGCCCGGGAATCCGCGTAGGATTTCGCCGGCACGGCGGCCGATCGGCCGCCCAAAAAACAGACACCGGGAGACGCACAATGGCGATTTTGGGTCTCGGATATGCCGGGTTCGGCTCGGACGCGCTCGACGACTGGCGGCAGTTCGGCACCGGCCTGGTGGGCTTGCAGGCGGTCGAGCGCGGCAACTCGCTGCTCGCCTTCCGGATGGACGACCGCAAGCAACGCATCGTGATCGACCGCGCGCTGGCCGAGGGCACGAGGTTCTTCGGCTGGGAGGTGGCGGATGCCGCAGCTCTCGACGCGCTGGCGGCGCGGCTGGAGCGCGCCGGCGTGGCCGTCATAGCCGAAGCGCAGGCTTTGGCTGACGCGCGCCGGGTGCACGGCCTGATCTCCTTCCACGACCCCGCCGGCAACCGCCTCGAGGCGTTTCATGGCGCCGAAATCGACGACACGCCGTTCAAGCCGGGGCGTTCGATCTCCGGCTTCCGCACCGGACCGCAGGGGCTCGGCCACGCCGTGCTGACGGTCGAGCACCTCGCGCCCGTGATGGCGTTCTATGTCGACGTGCTCGGCTTCGGTCTCAGCGACTACATCGAAAAGCCGTTCCGCGCCTATTTCTTCCACGTCAATGCGCGCCACCATTCGCTGGCGCTGATCGAGACCGGCACGAACGGCATGCATCATCTGATGGTGGAATTGTTCTCGCTCGACGACGTCGGCCAAGCCTACGACGTCGCGATGAAGGAGGAGCGCGTCAACGTCTCGCTCGGCCGCCACACCAACGATCTGATGACATCGTTCTACGCCAAGTCGCCGTCGTCCTTCATGGTGGAGTGCGGCTGGGGCGGCCGCGAGATCGACCCAGTGAACTGGACGCCGTTCGAGATGCATGACGGCCCGAGCCTGTGGGGCCATGAGCGCGTCTGGCTGTCGCCGGAAGACCGCGCCGTCGCCCGCGACATGCGCATGCGCGCCGCCACTGAGGGCAAGCGCGCGCCGGTGCAGGTGATGGAAGGGAATTTCAAGCTGATGTCGGGGACGTGCCCGTGGTGGGATGGAGTGAAGGCGGACAGTTAAATCTCGCCGTCGTCCCTGCGAGAGCAGGGACCCATAACCACAGGGCGCAGTTGTCTCGCGAGATGACTACCCAAGTGCCCGTTACGACGGCCGCGGCGTATGGGTCCCTGCTTTCGCAGGGACGACATCGCATTTGCGGATCATGCGCTTACCCCAGATGCTTCCGGAAAAACTCCGTCGCGCGGCCCCAGGCCAGTTCCGCGCAGTGCCGGTCGTGCACCGAGAGGCGCTGCTCGTTGCCAAAACCGTGCTCGGCATCATAGCGGAACAGTTCCAGCGATTTGCCGGCGGCCTTCATCGCTTTCTCAAAACCATCGACCAGCGCCGGCGTGCACCAGTCGTCCTTGTTGGCGAAATGCCCCTGCAGGGGAATCCTGACGTCCGCCGGCTTGGCAGCCTGCTCCGGCGGGATGCCGTAGAACACCACACCGGCCGTCAGTTCCGGGATCTTGGTGGCGCCGATGATCGTCACTGCGCCGCCGAGGCAGAAACCGGTCAGGCCGACCTTGGTGCCGTTCTTGGCGAGATACTGCGCGGCACCGCGCACCGTCTGCGTGGTGGCGTCCATGAAGTCGAGCGAGTTCATCTCTTTACCGGCGGCGTCGGTGTCGTGATACGGCACCACCGTGCCCTTGTAGAGATCGGGCGCCAGCGCATCGAAACCGGCGAGCGCGAAGCGGTCGCACATGCCCTTGATCTGGTCCTGCAGGCCCCACCATTCCTGGATCACGACCACGCCCGGCGCGTTGCCGCGCGCGGCGTTGGCGAGATAGCCTGAGGCGTCCTTGCCGTCGGGGCGCTTGAAGCTGATGATGGTACCCATGAGTTCCTCCGCAAGGTTTGCCGGCTGATTGGCCGGCATTCTGTCCGCACTCGATGACGGACGCAATCACCGCGCGGCATCCTCGCGCAGTCGTCATCCATCGATTGCGAGTGCACTCGCGAAAGCAAAAAAGCCCCCCGGAGGGGGCTTTTTCAATCTCGTAAGAACCGGCTTCCCGCGTCAGTGCGCGTCAGCCCAGACCTTCCGCTTGGTGAAGTACATCAGCAAGGCGAAGATGATCAGGAACACGAACACCTGCACGCCGATCCGCTTGCGCTCCTCCATGTGCGGCTCGGCCGCCCACATCAGGAACGTGGTGACGTCGTGGGCGTACTGCGCCACCGTCGCCGGCGAGCCGTCGTCGAAGGTCACCTGGCCGTCGGACAGCGGCTTCGGCATCTTGATGGCGTGGCCCGGGAAGTACTTGTTGTAGTAGGTGCCTTCAGGGACGGTGACACCCGCCGGCGGCTTGTCCTCGAAGCCCTGCAGGATCGCCGAGACGTAGTCCGGTCCCTGCTCCTGATACTGGGTGAAGAAGTCGATCAGGAAGCGCGGGAAGCCGCGCTCGTAGGACCGTGCCTTGGCCATCAGCGAGAGGTCCGGCGGCGCCTTGCCGCCATTGGCGGCGGCCGCAGCCTGCTCGTTCGGGAACGGCGCCGGGAAGTAATCCGCGGTGCGGCCCGGACGGTCGAACATCTCGCCCTGGTCGTTCGGGCCGTCCTTGATCTTGTAGTCGGACGCGAACGCCGCCGCCTGCGCCACCGAATAGCCGGGTCCGCCGGGATCGGCCAGGTTGCGGAACGCGACATAGTTCAGGCTGTGGCAGGCCGAGCAGACCTCTTTGTAAACCTTCAGGCCACGCTGCAGCGAGCCGCGATCAAACTTGCCGAAAGGGCCGGCGAACGACCATTTCTGCTGCGGCGGAGCGTCGTTTTCCTCGGCGCGGGCGTTCTGGGCGCTGCCGGCCAGCACGCCGCCGGCCACCACCAGCGCGAGCGCGATGGAGGCCGCGGTCGCGATCTTGCCCTTGCGCTTCGCCAGCACGTCGTCGGCGATCGAGTTCGGCACCGGACGCGGCGTCTCGATCCGGGAGAGCAGCGGCAGCACGATCAGGAAGTAGGCGAAATAGCAGACCGTCAGGATGCGGCCGGCGATCACATAGATGCCTTCCGGCGGCTGCGAGCCGAGATAGCCGAGCAGGATACAGACCGCCACGAACAGCCAGAAGAACTGCTTGGCCAGCGGACGGTACTTCGACGAACGGGTCCGCGCGCTGTCGAGCCAGGGCAGGAAGCACAGGACGATGATCGCCGAGAACATCGCCACCACGCCGGCGAGCTTGTTCGGGATCGAGCGCAGGATAGCGTAGAACGGCAGATAGTACCATTCGGGCACGATGTGCGCCGGCGTCACGCCGGGGTTCGCCGGGATGTAGTTGTCGGCGTCGCCGAGATAGTTCGGCATGTAGAAGATGAACCAGGAGAAGAAGATCAGGAAGCAGGCGACGCCGAACATGTCCTTGATCGTCGCATAGGGCGTGAACGGCACCGTGTCCTTGTCGGTCTTGGCCTCGACGCCGGCCGGATTGTTCTGGCCCGCGACGTGCAGCGCCCAGACGTGCAGCACGACCACGCCAGCGATCACGAACGGTAGCAGGTAGTGCAGCGAGAAGAAGCGGTTCAGGGTCGGGTTGCCGACCGAGTAGCCGCCCCACAGCAGCGTCACGATGCTCTCGCCGAAATAGGGCACGGCCGAGAACAGATTGGTGATGACGGTGGCGCCCCAGAAGCTCATCTGGCCCCACGGCAGCACGTAGCCCATGAAGCCGGTCGCCATCATCAGGAGGTAGATGATGACGCCGAGGATCCACAGCACCTCGCGCGGCTCCTTGTACGACCCGTAATAGAGACCGCGGAACATGTGGACGTAGACCGCGAAGAAGAACATCGACGCGCCGCAGGCATGCATGTTGCGCAGCAGCCAGCCGTAATTGACGTCGCGGACCAGCAGCTCAACCGACTTGAAGGCGAGGTCGGCGTTCGGCGTGTAGTGCATCGCCAGGATCACGCCGGTCAGGATCTGCAGCCCCAGCATCATCGAAAGGATGGCGCCGAAGGTCCACCAGTAGTTCAGGTTGCGCGGCGTCGGATAGGCCACGAAGGAGGAGTGGATCAGGCCGAAGATCGGTAGGCGCCGCTCGATCCACTTCAAGGCGGGGTTGCTCGGTTGGAAATCGGATGGTCCGCTCATTGATGCGATCCTGAGAAGAAAAACGACGCGATGGGTTCCAAAGCCCGGAGATCCCGGACTTAGCCGATCTGGATTTTGGTGTCGGAAAGGAAGGCATAGGGCGGCACCACCAGGTTGGCGGGCGCGGGCCCCTGGCGGATACGACCGGAGGAGTCGTACTGCGAGCCATGGCAGGGGCAGAAGAAGCCGTCGTAATTGCCCTCATGGGCGATCGGGATGCAGCCGAGATGAGTGCAGATGCCGATCACGACCAGCCACTGGTCGTGGCCGTCCTTGACGCGCGCCGAGTCGGGCTGCGGGTCGGGCAGGCTCGAGAGCGCCACGCTCTGGGCCTCCTGGATCTGCTTCTTGGTGCGGTGGCTGATGTAGATCGGCTTACCGCGCCAGAACACCTTGATGTCTTGGCCCTCGGCGATCGGCGTCAGATCGACCTGGATCGGTGCGCCGGCCGCGATCGTCGCGGCATCCGGGTTCATCTGCGCAACCAGCGGCCAGACAGTGGCGGCTGCGCCGACCACGGCAGCAGCACCGGTTGCAACAAAAAGGAAATCACGGCGTGTCGGATGGTCCGCCGAAGACGCTGTCGTCACGTTTCCAAGCCCTTTCATATCCGCAGCCGGTGGAACCGCCCCGAAGACGCAGGAAGCGCCCAGGAAAGGCTGCCGGCGCCCGCGACCCCCGCGGCGGCAGAAACCCGCCATTCCACACCCCAAACGGCGGAACAGCAGTCCAGAATCGTTCTATTGGCACCCTTGCCGGACGAGCGCAAGCCCGCTATCGGCTCGCAAGCGTGCAATGCACGAAATCCGCTGCTGGCGATGTTTTATTGAGACAATTTCATCCCACTTTCACAGGCCTCGACGACGATGCAGATCGCGCTGTTCCAGCCCGACATCCCCCAAAATACCGGGACGATTCTGCGCCTCTGCGCCTGCCTGGACGTCGCGGCCCATATCATCGAACCGGCGGGCTTCGACTCCTCGGACCGCAATTTCCGCCGCGCGGGGATGGACTATCTCGACCAGGTCGCCTTGAAGCGTCACGTCTCATGGTCGAAATTCGAGGAATGGCGGGCCGAGAGCGGCTGCCGGCTGGTCCTGTTCACGACCAAGGCGGCGACATCCTACCTTGATTTCAGCTATAACGCCTCCGACATCCTGCTGTTCGGGCGGGAGACCGCTGGTGTCACCGACGCGGTCGTGGCTGCCGCCGATGCGCGGCTGCTGATTCCGATCAAACCGTCTTTGCGTTCGCTCAATGTGGCCGTCACAGCTGCCATGGCGGTTGGCGAAGCACTGCGCCAGACGGCACACCGGTCACCGTCACGGCAACCTGAGGGGCTTTTGTGAGCTACGCGGTCAAGGAGATTTTTCTCACCCTGCAGGGCGAAGGCGCCCATGCGGGCCGCGCCTCCGTGTTCTGCCGCTTCGCCGGCTGCAACCTCTGGACCGGCCGCGAGCAGGACCGCGCCGGCGCGGTCTGCCGGTTCTGCGACACAGATTTCGTCGGCATGGATGGCACGCTCGGCGGCCGCTATGCGGAGGCGGCCGAGCTCGCCGACACCGTCGCTGCGCAATGGACCGGCGGCGATGCCGACCGCTATGTGGTCTTGACCGGCGGCGAGCCGCTGCTGCAGGTCGACGCCGCCCTGGTCGAGGCCCTGCACGCGCGCGGCTTTGCGATTGCGATCGAGACCAACGGCACCATCGCGCCGCCCGACGGGCTCGACTGGATCTGCGTCAGCCCGAAGGCCGCAGCCGGGCTCGTGGTGCGCAAGGGACACGAGCTCAAGCTGGTCTATCCGCAGCTGGAGAATGCGCCGGAGGATTTCGCCGGGCTTTCGTTCGAGCGCTTCTCGCTGCAGCCGATGGACGGCCCGGACGTGATCGAGAATACGCAGCGGGCGATCGATTACTGCCTGAAGCATCCGCAATGGCGGCTCAGCGTGCAGACGCACAAGTCGCTCGGGATCAGATGAACGTTACTTTGAGAGAACTGGATTAGCGAAGAGATGTGGGAATTGACGAAAGCGTTTCGGTTCGAGGCTGCGCATGCGCTGACCGGAACGACCTTTGGGGCCGACAGCGAGGAGATCCACGGCCACTCCTTCCGCGCCGAAGTCACGGTGCGGGGCACGCCTGATCCGAAGACGGGCATGGTGGTCGATCTCGGCCTGCTCGAGCGCGCCATGGCCGAGGTGCAGAAGATGCTCGACCACAAATTCCTCAACAAGATCGAGGCGCTTGGGCTGCCAACGTTGGAGAACCTCTCGCGCTTCATCTGGGAGCGGCTGGAGCATGCGGGTAAGCTCACCCGCATCACCGTCCATCGCGACAGCTGCAACGAGAGCTGCACCTATTACGGACCGCAGGGCTAGCCATGCTGCCAACAGACCCCGCCATGACAGAGGATCGCAAGGCCCGTGCCAAAGGCTGGTTCGAGACCTTGCGCAACGAGATCTGCGCGGCGCTCGAACGGCTCGAGGACGACGCTCCCGCTTCGCTCTATCCCGGCGACGCCGGCCGCTTCGCGCGCACGCCCTGGGACCGCACCGACCACACCGGCAAGCCGGGCGGCGGCGGCGTGATGTCGATCATGAAGGGCCGGCTGTTCGAGAAGGTCGGCGTACACTGCTCGACCGTGCACGGCGAATTCGCCCCCGAATTCCGCGCGCAGATCCCCGGCGCCGCCGACGATCCCAGGTTCTGGGCGTCGGGCATCTCGCTGATCGCGCATCTGCGCAATCCGAACGTGCCGGCCGTGCACATGAACACCCGCTTCGTCGTGACGACAAAAGCCTGGTTCGGCGGCGGCGCCGATCTGACGCCGGTGCTGAACCGCCGGCGGACCCAGGAGGACCCCGACACGGTCGCCTTCCATGCGGCGATGCAGAGCGCGTGCAGCGGGCCGAACGGCGTCGCCGATTACGACAAGTACAAGAAATGGTGCGACGAGTATTTCTATCTGCCGCATCGCAAGGAAGCGCGCGGCGTCGGCGGCATCTTCTACGACTGGCACGACAGCGGCGACTGGGACGCCGATCTCGCCTTCACCCAGGACGTCGGGCGCAGCTTCCTGAAGATCTATCCCGAACTCGTTCGGCGCAATTTCGCGACATCGTGGACGAGCGAGGATCGCGACGAGCAGCTGATCCGCCGCGGCCGCTATGTCGAGTTCAACCTGCTCTATGATCGCGGCACCATCTTCGGCCTGAAGACCGGCGGCAATGTGGATTCGATCCTGTCGTCGCTGCCGCCGGAGGTGAAATGGCCGTGACCGACCTGCCGCGCGCGATGCTGATCGACATGGATGACACCATCCTGTCGGCCTATGGCCGCCCCGAGATCGCCTGGAACGCGATCGCCACCGAGTTCGCCGCTGAACTGGCGCCCCTGCCCCCGGATCAGGTCGCGACCGCGCTGCTGGCGTCAGCGCGAGAATTCTGGTCGACCGCGGAGCCGATCTGGCGGATCAGGCTCGCCGAAGCACGCCGCCTCACCGTCAGGGGCGGATTTGCCGCGCTTGCGGCGGCCGGCCACCGCGCGCTGCCGGCCGATCTCGCTGACCGCATCGCCGATCGCTTTACGACGTTTCGCGAGGAGGAGATGTTCGTCTTCCCCGGCGCGCATGAGGCGATCGACGCGTTCAAGGCGCTCGGCGTCAAGCTCGCGCTGGTCACCAATGGCAACGCCGACATGCAGCGCGCCAAGGTCGAGCGCTTCGCGCTCAGCCATCGCTTCGACCATATCCAGATCGAGGGCGAGCACGGCTTCGGCAAGCCGGAGGAGCGCGCCTATCTGCACGCCATGGACGCGCTCGGCGTCACCGCCGAAGACACCTGGATGATCGGCGACAATCTGGAATGGGAAGTCGTGGCGCCGCAGCGGCTTGGCATCTATGCGATCTGGATGGACGTGCATGGCGTCGGCCTGCCGGAGGGATCGACGATCAAGCCCGACCGCATCATCCGTTCGCTGACCGAACTGGTTCCGGCCCCGCGCAAATAGCGCCGCCGGCGGATTGTTTTCCACCTTAATCCGCCGCGCAGAGCGTCGGCCGTGATCGGGCTGTCATCACAGGCCGCTAGCTTCCCGTCCCGCGTCATCAAGCGCGGAGGAAGATCATGGAACTGAAACCTGGCGACGTCGTCATTCTGAAATCCGGCGGTCATCCGCTGACGGTGGTGGAAGTCAACGAAGAGAACGTCGAGTGCCTGTGGATGGGTGTCGACGGCGATCTGTTTCGCGAAACGTTGCCGCTCGTCGCACTGGAATCGACCGAGCTCGATCCGGAAGACGACGAAGAGGACGACGACGAAGACGAGGATGACGACGAGGAAGAAGAGGACGACGAGGACGAAGACGACGACGGCGACCGCAAGAAGAAGCGCAAGGCCGCGTAATATCCCTCGGCGCGATGCTGCCTGACGCGTGCGCGCGGGGCAGCATCGTTGCGGCCGATTGCCGACCGGTGAGCAAACTCAGAGCCGATGATCGCGGGTGAAACGCGCGACGGTCTGGTCGGCGATGTCAGACAGGATTTTCGGCTCCAGCGGAAAATCCGCCGCAAGCCAGGCATCCTCGGCCAGGGTCAGCACATGGCCGAGCGCCGGTCCTTCGGCGATGCCGCGCGCGATGAAATCCGACGCCCGCAACGGAAAATGCGGCGCACGCCAGCGCTGCGGCAGCGTGGCGAGCGCGCGCCAGTGCTCGACGTCACCGCTCGCCCCGGTGCGCGCCCAGGCCAGCAGCAGGCGGTCGCGATAGGGCGCCTCGTCGAGCCGGTAGAGCCGGCGCTTGGCATGCGCCTCGTCCATGCCGGGCAGGCGCCACCAGCGGTGCCCCATCGAGTCCAGCGCCTTGGCCTCGGCGTTCGACAGCCGCAGCCGGCCCGCGATGCGCCGCGCGTCCTCGGTCACGGCGACCGTCAGTGCCGCGAGCCTGCGCATCGGGCTCGGCGCCAGCTCCATCAAGCGCTCGATCTCGATCATCGCCGCGAACGGCCCGGTATAGGCGACGCCGCCGAACAGCGGCAGCAGCAGCCCGCCATCGGCCATCGCAACCGCCGCAGCCGCGGCGCCATCGGCGACCACGAGCTTGAGCATCTCCATGCGAATGCGCTCGGCCGAGAGTTCGGCCAGCCCGTCACGCCCGCCGATGCAGGCGAGATAGCCGTCGCGATCGGCCGCCCCCTCGCCATAGGCCGCGTGGAAACGGAAGAAGCGCAGGATGCGCAGGTAGTCCTCGGCGATCCGCTGCGCGGGATCGCCGATGAAGCGTACCCGCCGCGCCTCGATATCGGCGAGGCCGCCGACGTGATCATGCACGACGCCCTCGGCGTCGACCGACAGGCCGTTGATGGTGAAATCGCGCCTTTCGGCGTCGCGCACCCAGTCGCGGCCGAACGTGACCTTCGCCTTGCGGCCATAGGTCTCGGTGTCCTCGCGCAAGGTCGTCACCTCGAACGGCAGGCCCTCGACCACCAGGGTCACGGTGCCGTGCTCGATCCCGGTCGGCACGCTCTTGACGTTGGCCCGCTTGGCGCGACGGACCACCTCGTCGGGCAGCGCCGTGGTGGCGATGTCGATGTCGCCGAGCGGAATCCGCATCAACGCGTTGCGCACCGCGCCGCCGATCACCCGCGCCTCCTCGCCATCGGCATTGAGCAGCGCGAGCACGCGCGAAGCCGGCCCCACAGCGAGCCACGGCGCGTCGGACAGCAGGCGCACCTCGCTCATCGCTCAACTCCCGGCACCAGCCTGCCGTTCTCGATATGGGCAGGTACGTAGGTCGAGTTCGGCGGCGCACCGGTGTATTCGGCGAGCAGGATGAAGCTTGCGACGACCAGCACCAGCGCAGCGAGCGTCAGCTTGGTCAGCATGTCGAGCGGCCACGACGCCGGCAAGGTCACGCCCGACCGCGTCGCGATCAGGAAGACGGCATAGACCGCGAATGGGATCAGGAAGACTCCGATCTCGGTCAATACCGTGCGGATCATGACAGATAGATCCGCTCATACAGCACGCGCAGGATGCCCGCGGTGGCGCCCCAGATGTAGCGCTCGGCGAACGGCATCGCGTAATAGGAGCGGTCCATGCCGCGGAATTCCTTGGTGTGGATCTGGTGATTCTCCGGATTCATCAGGAATGCCAGCGGCACCTCGAAGGCGTCGACGACCTCGGCCTCGTTGATTTTCAAGGTGAAGCCCGGCTTCACCTTGGCGACCGTCGGCAGGATGCGGAAGCCGAACGCGGTGCCGTAGAGATCGAGATAGCCGACCGGCTCGATGAACTCCCGCTTCAGCCCGACCTCTTCGCAGGCCTCGCGCAGCGCGGCATCGAGCGGCGAGGCGTCGGTGGCGTCGATCTTGCCGCCGGGAAACGAGATCTGGCCGGCATGGCTCGACAGATGCGGCGAGCGCTGCGTCAGCAGCACCGTCGGCTCGGGACGATCGACCACCGGGATCAGCACCGCGGCCGGCCGCACCGGCTGCTCCTTGGCGACGATCTCGAGCATGCGGTCGTTGCCGGAATCCCCGGTGCGCGGAATAATATGCGGATCAAACAGGCCCGGCGGCACCTCGAAATCGAGCCGCGCGCGGGCCCGCGCAAAGAACTCCGTCGAGCTGATCGTCGCCGGCCTCACATTCAGCAACGGTTCGTTCAACGTGCGTCCCTCACCTGCTGCGCATCCGCCATCGCGAAGAACGCGCCGCCGGATTCGATTCCGAACATTTCCTGACCATCGACCATCCGCTCCTCGCCCATGTCAACCAGGTCGTAATAGAGCGCACGGGTGACCTTGGCCCAGAGGTCGGCGCGGACATGCAGATAGGGCGTCAGCCCGCCGTCGGCGGCTTTCTCGAATCTGAGGCCGTGATCCTGCTCGCAATCGACCCAGTCGTCGACATTGGTGCGGAACCTGAGCAGCCGGCCGCGCGCATCGTGCTGCGTCTGCATTTCCACCGCCAGGAACGGCGCGTCATCGACGCGGATGCCGACCTTCTCCACCGGCGTCACGAGAAAGTGCTTGCCGTCCTCGCGCTTCAGGATGGTGGAGAACAGCCGCACCAGTGCTGCCCGGCCGATCGGCGTTCCCATGTAGAACCAGGTGCCGTCGGAGGCGATTCGCATGTCGAGGTCGCCGCAGAACGGCGGATTCCACAGATGCACCGGAGGCAGGCCTTTTCGTCCGGTCGAACCCGATGTCGCAGCCTGGTTGGCGGCAGCGGTGAGGCCTTCCAGACCCTTGTTTCCGAGGCCCGTGTTTCCAAGGCCCGTGGTTTCACTGGCGGATTCGGTTTGCCCTTGCTTCGCCATTGTTTGCCTTCAAGTTTCGCTTTGACGTTTCCTGCCCGCAATCTGGCACGTTTGGTGCACGTATCTCGAGATGTGGTCGGGACGTCGTTCTCGCCACATCGTGATGCCGTTCATACCCTGAAATGCCGATAAGGTGGGGATAGTTTAATTCAACGAATACACGGCCTTCGCACAGGTTTAGCATGAGGGCCATGACATGACGACGCGCCAGAATCCGCGCCGTCAACGCGAAGGAGCGGACCGAATGGCCGGTGCAGACAGCGTCGAGAAACTGGAGGATGTGATCGTCCGTTCGGCCGAGCAGGTCGCCGGCCAGATCCGGGCCGCCAAGGAGGCGGTGTCGACGGTCATCTTCGGCCAGGACCAGGTGATCGAGAACACGTTGGTCACGATCCTGTCTGGCGGTCATGCACTGCTGATCGGCGTCCCCGGCCTTGCGAAGACAAAGCTGGTCGAAACCCTCGGCGTCACGCTCGGGCTCGACGCCAAGCGCATCCAGTTCACGCCCGACCTGATGCCGTCGGACATTCTCGGCGCCGAGGTGCTCGACGAGAGCTCGGCCGGCAAGCGTTCGTTCCGCTTCCTCTCCGGTC
The DNA here is from genome assembly GCF_015624485.1 of Bradyrhizobium genosp. L. NCBI lineage: Bacteria > Pseudomonadati > Pseudomonadota > Alphaproteobacteria > Hyphomicrobiales > Nitrobacteraceae > Bradyrhizobium > Bradyrhizobium genosp. L. Next base: position 1,847,569 of record NZ_CP061378.1, on the reverse strand, counting down.
CGGTGTTCGCGCAGCTCTTGATGGCCGACGAGATCAACCGCGCCAGCCCGCGCACGCAATCGGCGCTGCTGCAAGCCATGCAGGAGCAGCACATCACCATTGCCGGCGCGCGGCATGATTTGCCAAAGCCATTCCACGTGCTGGCGACGCAGAACCCGCTGGAGCAGGAAGGCACCTATCCGTTGCCCGAAGCGCAGCTCGACCGCTTCCTGATGGAAATCGACGTCGACTATCCCGATCGCGACGCCGAGCGGCGCATCCTGTTCGAGACCACCGGTGCCGAGGAAACCTCGGCCAAGCCGTCGATGAATGCCGAGACGCTGCTCGCGGCGCAGCGGCTGGTGCGCCGCCTGCCGGTCGGCGATTCCGTGGTCGAGGCGATCCTGTCGCTGGTCCGGGCCGCGCGTCCCGGCCCGGACGGCGGCGAAGCCGGCAAGCTGATCGCCTGGGGACCGGGTCCCCGCGCCAGCCAGTCGCTGATGCTCGCGGTGCGCGCCCGCGCACTGCTCGACGGCCGGCTCGCGCCCTCGATCGACGACGTGCTCGATCTCGCCGAACCCATCCTCAAGCACCGCATGGCGCTGACCTTCGCGGCGCGCGCCGAGGGCCGCACCATTCCCGACGTGATCAAGCAGTTGAAGACGCGGATCGGTTGATGGCCGCCGAAGACAGGCACCTGAAAGAGGAGATCCTTGCGGTCCGACGTGCCGATGGCGAGAGCCGAACGCTCGCCGCGTCGCTGCCGCGCCTGGTGCTTGAGGCCCGCCGTATCGCCGCCAACGTCATCCACGGCCTGCATGGCCGCCGCCGCGCCGGCGCCGGCGAGAGCTTTTGGCAGTATCGCCGCTTCGTTTCCGGCGAGCCCGCGCAGCGCGTCGACTGGCGCCGCTCCGGGCGCGACGACCACCTCTATGTCCGCGAGCAGGAATGGGAGGCCGCGCACACCGTCTGGATCTGGCCCGACCGCTCGCCCTCGATGGCCTTTGCTTCCCGCGATGCTCGCGACAGCAAGCTCGAGCGCGGCCTGATTACGGCTTTCGCGCTCGCCGAACTGCTGGTCGCCGGCGGCGAACGCGTCGGCATTCCCGGCCTGATGCATCCGACCGGCAGCCGCGCCGTGATCGACAAGATGGCGCAGGCGATGCTGCATGACGAGGCGACGCGCGCCAGCCTGCCGCCCTCCTTCGTGCCGTCGTCGCTCGCCGAGATCGTCGTGCTGTCCGACTTCTGGTCGCCGTTGCCCGAGATCAAGACCATGCTGGCCGGGCTCGCTTCGTCGGGCGCGCATGGCACGCTGGTGCAGATCGTCGATCCCGCGGAAGAAACCTTCCCCTATTCCGGTCGCGTCGAGTTCGTCGAGCCGGAGGCCGGCAGCGTCATCACCGCAGGCCGCGCCGAGAGCTGGGCCGCCGACTATGTCGCCCGCGTCGCGCTGCATCGCGACCAGATCCGCGCCGAGACCGGCCGGCTCGACTGGCTGTTCTCGACCCACACCACCAGCCGCTCCGCCGCCGAGCTGCTGCTGTTCCTGCATGCCGGCATGATGGTGAACAAGGGCGGCCGCTCGGCCGTCAAGGCGGGACGCAGCGCATGATCGCGGGCCTTCCCCTCTCGTTTGCCGAACCGTTGCTGCTGCTGGGGCTGGTCAGCCTGCCGGTGCTGTGGTGGTTGCTCCGCGTCATGCCGCCGCGGCCGCGGCGCGTCGAATTCCCGCCGACTCGGCTCTTGTTCGACATCGCGCCGAAGGAGGAGACGCCACAGCGCACACCGTGGTGGCTGACCCTGCTCAGGCTCGCCGCTGCTGCGCTCGTCATTCTCGCCGCCGCCGGCCCGATCTGGAATCCGCAGACCGGCGTTGCCGCCAGCAAGCAGCCGCTGGTGATCCTGCTCGATGACGGCTGGAGCGCCGCGTCGAGCTGGGACGCGCGGATCAGGGCCGCCGACGAATTGATCACCGATGCCGACAGCGACCGCCGCGGCGTCGCGCTGGTGCCGCTGTCGGAGCCCGCGCGCGACATCACGCTGATGCCGGCCGGCGCCGCACGGGTCGCGCTGCGCCAGCTCGCGCCAAAACCCTACTCGATCGACCGCGTCGAAACCCTGGCACCGCTCGGACGTTTCCTGAAATCGACCGGCGACTGCGACGTGGTCTGGCTGTCCGATGGCATCGACACCGGCCGCGGCAGCGAATTCACCGAAGGACTCGGCAAGGTGATCGAGGGCCGCAACCTGACGATCTATGCGGGCGGCGCGCCGCCGGCGCACGCGCTCGTCGCGGCCGAGAACGCTGCCGCCAAGATGACGGTCAAGGTGCTGCGCACCGAGGGCGGGATCGCGGCCGGCACGGTGCGCGCGCTCGACGCCAAGGGCTCTCCGATCGGCGAGGCGCGCTACGCATTCGGCCCCGACGCGCGCGAGACTGAAGCTGCGTTCGATCTTCCGGTCGAGCTGCGCAACGACATCTCCCGGCTCGAGATCGCAAGCGAGCATTCGGCCGGCGCCGTGCAATTGCTCGACCGGCGCTGGCGCCGCCGCGCCATCGGCGTGGTCTCGGGCTCGAGCGCCGACACCGCGCAGCCGCTGCTGGCCTCGACCTTCTATCTCTCCCGCGCGCTGTCGCCATTCGCCGATGTCAGGTTGGGGGACCGCGGCGCGCCGCAGCAGGCGATCGCCCAGTTCCTCGACCAGCGCCTGCCGATGATCGTGATGGCCGACGTCGGCACGCTGTCGCCGGAGATCCGCGACCGCCTCAACGCCTGGATCGATCAGGGTGGCGTGCTGGTGCGCTTCGCCGGCCCTCGTTTGGCGCAGGCCGATGACGACCTCGTGCCGGTCAAATTGCGCAAGGGCGGCCGCACGCTCGGCGGCAGCCTGACCTGGGAAAAGCCGCAGCACATGGCCTCGTTCGCGGCCGACGGTCCGTTCGCCGGCCTCGCCGTGCCGAAGGACATCACCGTCAATCGTCAGGTGCTGGCCGAGCCCGACGCCGTGCTCGCGACCAAGAGCTGGGCGTCGCTGGAAGACGGCACGCCGCTGGTCACCGGCGAGCATCAGGGCAAGGGCGTGATCAGCCTGTTCCATGTCGGCGCCGACATGCGCTGGTCGGACTTGCCGATGTCCGGCACCTTCGTCGAGATGCTGCGGCGGCTGGTCGACATGTCCGGCTACACCTCGAAGCCCGGCCCCGGTGTCGCCAGCGATCCCAACGCCGAGACTGTGGCGCCGTTGCGCACGCTCGACGGATTCGGCGCGTTCGGGCCGCCACCCTCGACCGCCAAGCCGATGCCGGCGGATTATCGCGACCGCGGCACCGCGGAGCATCCGCCCGGTCTCTACGGCACGGCCGAGAGCCCGATCGCGGTCAACACGCTCGCCGCCTCCGACCGCATCGCGACGCTCGACATCTCGGGCCTGCGCGCGCGGCATGCGACCTACACCAACACCGAGCCGCGTGACCTGCGCGGCATCATGCTGTCGACGGCGCTGGCGCTGTTCCTGGTCGACGCGATCGTGGTGGCGATGCTCGGCGGCGGCCTTGCCGCGCTGCTGCGGCGGCGGGCCGCAGCCGCGGTGCTGGCGTTCGCCGTCGTGCTCGCGGCGTTGGCATTCGCGCCCGCGCCGACGCATGCCCAGGGCAGCAACAACAACAGCGGCAATAGCGGAGCCAATAGCAGCGCCGACGACTTCGCCATCAAGGCGACATCGCAGACCCGGCTTGCTTATGTCGTGACCGGCAATGCCGACGTCGATTCCATCGTCAAGGCAGGGATGTCCGGACTGACGCTGTTCCTGGCGCAGCGCACCGCGCTCGAGGCCGGCGATCCCGTCGGCATCGATCCCGCGCATGACGAGTTGGCCTTCTTCCCGCTGATCTACTGGCCGATCGTTCCGGGCGCGCCGAAACCGCCGCAGGACGCCATCAACAAGATCGACGCCTACATGAAGCAGGGCGGTACCGTGGTGTTCGACACCCGCGACGCCGTCGAGGCGCCGCCGGGCGACGACGGCCCATCGCAGACGCCGGCGATGCAGACGCTGCGCGAGTTGCTGTCCACCCTCGACGTCCCCGAGCTCGAACCGGTGCCGCGCGAGCACGTGCTGACCAAGACGTTCTATCTGCTGCGCGACTTCCCCGGCCGCTTCAACTCCGGCCAGACCTGGGTCGAGGCGCTGCCGCGCGAGGAGGACGAGGAAGCCGACAAGCGCCCGGCACGCGGCGGCGACGGCGTCTCGCCGATCATCATCACCTCGAACGATCTCGCCGGCGCCTGGGCAATTCGCCCCGACGGCCAGGCGATGCTGCCGCTGACACCGGGCGAGCCGCGGCAGCGCGAGTTCGCCTTCCGCGCCGGGGTCAACATCGTGATGTACACGCTGACCGGCAACTACAAGGCCGACCAGGTGCACGCGCCTGCCCTGATCGAGCGGCTGGGACAATGATGACATGAACTACGGTATCGCGTTCACGCCGCTGGTTCCCTCGCTCGTGCTGTGGCTCGCGCTCGGCGCGATCGTGGTCATTGCGCTCTTGTTGCTGCTGTCGCGCGCGCGCGGCGCGGCGGTGCGTGTCGGCGCGCTGGCGCTGATCCTGCTCGCGCTGGCCAATCCCTCCTTCACGCGCGAGGACCGCGAGCCGTTGTCCTCGGTCGCCGCCGTCGTGGTCGACAAGAGCCCGAGCCAGAATTTCGGCACCCGCACCCAGGAGACCGAGAAGGCCCGGGAAGCGCTGGTCAACAGCCTGAAGCAGATCAAGGGCCTCGAAGTCCGTGTCGTCGAGGCCGGCCAGGCCGACGGCGAGACCGACGGCACCAAACTGTTCGGCGCGCTCGCCTCGGCGCTGTCGGATGTTCCGGTCGAGCGCGTCGCCGGCGCCTTCATGATCACCGACGGCCGCGTGCATGACATTCCCGCCAACACCCAGGCGCTCGGCTTCCAGGCGCCGGTGCACGCACTGATCACCGGCCGCAAGGACGAGCGCGACCGCCGCATCGCCATCACCGCCGCGCCGCGCTTCGGCATCGTCGGCCAGACCCAGACCATCACCTTCCGGCTCGACGACCAGGGCGTCACCGGCGAACGCGCCAAGGTCACCGTGCGCCGTGACGGCGAAGTGGTCAGCGAGCGCGCGATGACCAGCGGCCAGACCTCGAGCGTCGACATCGACATCAAGCATGCCGGGCAGAACATCGTCGAAATCGAAGCCTCGCCGCTCGAGAACGAGCTGACGCCGGTCAACAACCGCGCCGTGGTCGCGATTGACGGCGTGCGCGACAAGCTGCGCGTGCTGCTGGTATCCGGCGAGCCGCATTCCGGCGAGCGAACCTGGCGCAATCTGCTGAAGTCCGATCCCAGCGTCGATCTGGTGCACTTCACCATTCTGCGTCCGCCGGAGAAGCAGGACGGCACGCCGATCAACGAGCTGTCGCTGATCGCGTTTCCGACCCGTGAGCTGTTCCAGCAGAAGATCAACGAATTCCAGCTGATCATCTTCGACCGCTACGCCCGCCAGGGCGTGCTGCCGATCGCCTATTTCGACAACATCGCGCGCTATGTCCGCTCAGGCGGCGCGGTGCTGGTCTCGGCCGGACCGGACTATGCCTCGACCACCAGCATCTGGCGCACGCCGCTCGACTCGGTGCTGCCGGCGGAGCCCGTCGGCGTCACCGAGAAGCCGTTCTATGCGCATTTGAGCGATGCCGGCAAACGCCATCCGGTGACGCGCGGGCTGGAAGGCTCGAACGCCGAGCCGCCGCATTGGAGCCGGTTCTTCCGCACCGTCGACACCCGCAACGCGATCACCCCGCCGGTCATGACCGGCGCCGACGGCAAGCCGCTGCTGCTGCTGTCTCGCTTCGGCGAAGGCCGTGTCGCGCTGCTGCTGTCCGACCATATCTGGCTGTGGGCGCGCGGCTATGAGGGCGGCGGCCCGCATCTCGACCTGCTGCGGCGGATGTCGCACTGGCTGATGAAGCAGCCTGATCTGGACGAAGAGGCGCTGCGCATGCAGGTGCAGGGCAAGGACCTCCAGGTGGTGCGCCAGACCATGGCCGACACCGTCTCGCCGGTCACCGTGACCTCGCCGAGCGGCGCGACCCACGAACTGACATTGACCGCCGGCGATCCCGGCGAGTGGCGCGCGACGCTGCCCGCCGACGAGCTCGGCCTCTGGCAAGCCACCGACGGCACGCTGAAGGCCCTGATCAACGTCGGCCCGACCAATCCGAAGGAATTCTCCGAGGTCACCTCGACGACCGACTTGCTGAAGCCGCTGGCGCAGGCCACCGGCGGCGACGCACGGCGGATCGTCGACGGCGCGAGCCTCGACATGCCCCGCATCGTGCCCGTGCATTCGTCCTCGATCTTCCGCGGCGACGGCTGGCTTGGGGTCCGGATGCGCGATGCGAGCGTGGTCAAGGGCGTCGGCGTACTGCCGATGTTCGCCGGCGTGATCGGCCTGCTGCTCCTGCTCGGCGCATTCGCGGCGACCTGGCTGCGCGAGGGACGCTGATCCCTGGGTCGCGCATTTGCGCGACCGGGCTGCGCACGTTGCGTCAATCACACACACTTCGCCGATCGGTCGAACTTCGTCCGAACTACGGTTGACATCGCGATAGCCGTCCGATGTTATAATATAACATCGGGAACGGCGGGGGTGACGAAGCCGTCCCGATGGGTGGGCATTGATCGGGATGAACTGGTTCCGCAAACACATCAGGACTGGCTCGCGGCTGGCGCTGTTCGCGCTCGCCGTGCAGTTCATGCTGTCGTTCGGCCATTTCCATCCGCTGGCGATGGTGCACGCCGCACCTGCGGTCCAGACCGGACTGTCCGAGGTCGACTTCACCTATATCGGGACCTCGGCGACGCCGGACCTCGCCGTTCAGGTGGTCCAGACGCAGCCGCCCGCCCAGCGTGACAACGACCAGCAACCGGCTGACCATTGCGATATCTGCGCGGTCATGTCGATGGCCGGCAGCGTGCTGGTCGCGACCCCGCCGGTGCTGCTGCTGCCCGAGGTGGTGGAGTTTCTCCGCCGCACCACCGACGCCGAATTCCTGCACCTGAAGGCGGCGCCCCGCGCGTTCCATTCCCGCGGTCCTCCCCTGTCCTGACATCGATTGCTGTCTGTGCCTCCGGAATCCGTCCGCATCGCGCGGCGTGATGCTTGGAGAATCGTTCAATCGGTCCGTCGCGAATGACGGCAAGGCTGCGCCAGCTCAACCGACACATATCCGCTGGCGGCCTTCAGGATCCCCATCATGAAGTCTCCGTTGAGAGTTTCCCTGCTGCTGTCCGCGTCGGCCTCGATGCTGCTCGGACTGGGCCATACCGCAAGCGCGCAGAGCAGTCCGCCGCCGGAGGCCGCAGGCACCACCACGCTGCCGAAGATCGAGGTGGTCGAACCCAAGCACACGCAGAAGCCGCGGCCGCCGAAAAAGCGTGTCGTCACCGCGCATCGCCAGGCACCTCCGCCCGAGGCCCCGCCGCCGACCGCGGCGCAGGTCCTGACCAGCACCAACGACAAGTTCGACGCCGCGCGCCAGAGCATCGTCGCGCCGGCCGCCGCCACCGCGCATCAGATCAATCACCAGGCGATCGAGGCGATGCCGCAAGGCGCCGACGCGCCGCTCGACAAGGTGCTGCTCCAGTTCCCCGGCGTGACGCAGGATTCCGCGGCCAGCGGCGACCTGCATGTCCGCAATGAACATGCCAATGTGCAGTACCGCATCAACGGCATCATGCTGCCGGACGGCGTCGGCGCCTTCGGCCAGATCCTCGACACCGGGATCGTCGGCAGCCTCGCTCTGCTCACCGGCGCACTGCCCGCGCAATATGGCCTCCACACCGCCGGGGTCATCGACATCCAGACCAAGACCGACGCGTTCGAAAACACCGGCAAGGTCAGCGTCTATGGCGGCAGCCACGGCACCATCACGCCGAGCTTCGAATATGGCGGCACCGTCGGGCAGACCCAGTACTTCATCTCCGGCCGCTATTTCGGCAGCAGCCTCGGCATCGAGAACCCGACACCGTCCAACACCGCGATCCACGACAACACGTCGCAGGAAAAGGGCTTCCTCTATCTGTCGACCGTGATCGATCCGACCAGCCGCCTGACCTATATCGGCGGCGTCTCCAACGGCACCTACCAGATCCCGAACAATCCCGGGCAGACGCCGGCCTTCACGGCTTTCGGCGTCTCGGATTTCGATTCCACGAACCTGAACGAGCACCAGACGGAGTTCAACCAGTTCAACGTCGTGGCCTATCAGAAGTCGTTCGAAGACTTCGACATGCAGCTGTCCTACTTCAACCGCTACAGCCAGCTGCACTTCTACCCTGACACGATCGGCGATCTCGTGTTCAACGGCGTCGCCTCCGACGTCTACCGCCAGAGCCTGGTCAACGGCATCCAGGAAGACACCGCCTGGCGCGTCGGCTATGCGCATACCCTGCGGTTCGGCTTCTCGGTGAGCTCGGAGCGAACGCTGGTCAACAATTTCTCGACCGTCTTGCCGCTGGTCGACCCGACCGATCCCACCGCCGGTACGATCGACAACCCGACCTCGATCTTCGATTCGAACGCCAAGACCGGCTGGCTGATCGGCACCTATCTGCAGGACGAATGGCGCATCAACAACCAGCTGACCCTCAATGTCGGCCTGCGCTTCGACCAGATGTATCAATATGTCGACGCCAACCAGCTCAGCCCGCGCGCCAGCCTGACCTGGAAACCATACGACGGGACCACATTCCATGCCGGCTATTCGCGCAACTTCACGCCGCCGGAGCAGGTGATCGCGGCGCCCGTCAACCTCGCGCTGGTGCAGGGCAGCACGCTGCAGCCCGGCGTCAACGCCAACAGCCCGGTGCTGCCGGAGCGCTCCAACGTCTACGACGTCGGCATCGACCAGAAGATCCATGCGATCCCCGGCCTCGAGGTCGGTATCGACGGCTACTACAAGACCGCGCGCGACCTGCTCGACGACGGCCAGTTCGGCGCGGCCTATGTGCTGACCGGCTTCAACTACGAGAGCGGCGAGAACGTCGGCGTCGAGCTGAAGGCGAAGTACACCAACGGCAATTTCAACGCCTATGGCAACGTCGCCTGGGCGAAGCAGATCGCGACCAATGTCGTCTCCAACCAGTATCTGTTCGATCCGGATGAGCTCGCCTATATCGCGAGCCACTACGTCTACACCGATCACGCCCAGACCTGGACCGCGTCGGCAGGCGCGTCCTATCTGTGGGATGGCACGCGCTATTCTGCCTCGATGATCTACGGCAGCGGCCTGCGCTCAGGCTTCGCCAACACCGATCATCTGCCCGGCTACACCCAGGTCAATCTCGGCGTGTCGCACGACTTCAACATCGTCGCGCCGAACAAGCCCACCACGATCCGGTTCGACGTCGTCAATGTGTTCGACACGATCTACGAGATCAGGGACGGCTCCGGCATCGGCGTGTTCGCGCCGCAATACGGGCCGCGCCGCGGTTTCTATTTCGGCATCTCGCAGAAGCTCTGACGCAAACGACGGCGCATGGTGCTCTCACACACCATGCGCCGTTCGCAATATCCGTGAGTCCGCGTACCGTCAGTGGCCGACGACGACTTCGCTGATCTGGATCACCGGCTGCAGGTCCGTGTAGTTCGGGATATCGCCCATGATCTCCTGGGCGTGTTTCCCCATGCCGGCCGCGAAGGCTTCGACCGAGTCGCAGAAGATGTGGCACATCCCGACATAGGTCGCGGGTGCGCCAGGCGCACCACCGGCGATACCCTTGTCGACGGTGTAGTATTTGCAGGCGTCGCCGAGCCGCGCCTGCACCAGTGGCATGTGCTTGTCGCGGTAATAATCGTGATCGAAGCGCGCCCCGGGATTGTTTGGATACATCACACTGACCTTGATCATGGCGCGCTCCCTTTTGATATGACATGCGCCGGTGATATCCCGGCGCTTCATCGCAACTGTGCTTCAGTTTTTCCGGGTGCGCAACCGTTCCGGGCGAGGGCTCGCGCGGATGTCAGATCGCCTTGCTCCAATCCGGCTGGATCGCCCCGGAGACGCCTTCGAACGCGCCGTCGACCAGTTCCATGACAAGCAGACGATCATAGTCGACCGGGCCCGGCATCGTCGCCCGTCCCTTCGGGATCGGCTTGAAGCCGACGCGCGAATAATACGGCGCGTCGCCGACCAGCACGATCAGCCGGTGTCCCTTGGCGCGGGCATCGGTGATCGCGCGCTCGAGCAGCGCACGGCCGACGCCGCGGCTACGGAACGGCGGTTCGACGGTGAGCGGCCCGAGCATCAGGGCCGGCGTATCGCTGATCGTGACCGGCAGCTGGCGCACCGAACCGACCAGCAGCGTGCCGATCCGCGCCGTGAAGGAAACGTCGAGCAGATGATCGACATGCTCGCGCAGCCGGTAGGCGCTGAGCGCGAAACGGCCGGGACCGAAGGTGCGCTCGTGCAGGCGCTCGATCGCCTGGGCGTCTTTCGGGGTTTCCGGCAGGATGGTCAGGGAGGGCTCGGTCATCGTGGGGCGCGAGATAGCATCTGGCGGCCGCGCGGTCCATCGTCGCCAAGTCCTTTACCACCAAATCCTTTACCGCCAAGTCCTTACCGCCATGTCGCGATCAACGGCTTGCCGTCGAGTACCTCCGCTATCCGCAGCCGCGTGCCGGGCGTGGTGTCGGCGGGTAACGCGGCCGGATCGAAGAAGCCGGTGGCCACGATCTCGCGGTTCGGCTCCGGCAGCCGGTCCTGCCGGAAATTCCGGACCACGTACACGGCGACGTGATCCCGCGATGAGACATGGCTGTTGTGGAAGATGCCGTGCAGGATGGGCTCGCCGGTCATCTCGATCCGCCCCTCCTCGACCAGCTCGCGCCGCAACGCGTCCAGGAACGTCTCGCCGACCTCGACGCCACCGCCCGGCAGGTACCAGCCGGGGACGTAGCTGTGCTTGACCAGGAACACCTTATTGTCGGCATCCAGCACCACCGCACGGGCGCCGAGCGTCATGCTGCGCACCAGCCGCCAGTAGAGGTGGAAGACTTTCCTGATCTGCGGCTCGAAGCGCTGGCGCAAGTCCTCCAGGACCGTCACTGAACCCTCGACATCATCGCGTTTGATCCTCGCTTTGAATCTTGCGCGGATGCGCATCGCTTGCCAATACAGGGCGAGCTTTCCGGATAGCACGACATGGGCATTTGCAGGCCATCTTTCACAGGCAACCGGAACGGGACCGAATGATGGCGGCGTTCCACCTTGCGCATCTGTCCGACCCGCATCTGCCGCCGCTGCCGGCGGCGCGGCTGCGCGATCTCGCCGGCAAGCGCGCCCTCGGCTATTTGAACTGGACCCGCAACCGCCACAAATATCACCGCCGCGACGTGCTCGATGCGCTGGTATCGGACATGCAGGCACAGCGGCCGGATCACATCGCCGTCACCGGCGACCTCGTCAATCTGGCGCTGGAGGCCGAGTTCAAGCCGGCCCGCGAGTGGCTGGAGGGCGTAGGCCGCCCCGCCGATGTCACCGTGGTGCCCGGCAATCACGACGCCTATGTCCGCGCGACGCGGCATCGCTTCGTGGGCCAGTTCGGCGACTATCTGCGCGGCGATGCCGCGAGCGCTGCGGCGAGCTTTCCGTTCCTGCGCCGCCGCGGGCCGCTGGCGCTGATCGGCGTCTCCTCGGCGGTGCCGACGCCCCCGCTGATGGCGACCGGCTGGCTTGGACACGCGCAGCTCGCCGCGCTGGAGACGATCCTCGCGCAGCTCTCGCGGGAGGATGCCTTCCGCGTGCTGCTGGTGCATCACCCGCTGCACTCCGACGGGCGCGCCAAGCGGCTGACCGATTCGCACCAGTTGCTGGCGCTGCTCAAGCGGCATGGCGTCGAGCTGGTGCTGCACGGTCACGACCACATCCATTCGACGATGTGGTTCGACGGTCCCGACCGCAAGATCCCCGCGATCGGCGTGCCGTCGGCGTCGGCGCTGGCGCGCAAGCACTATCCGGCGGCGGCCTACAATCTGTTCGCAATCGAGCGCGACGGCAATGCCTGGCGCTTGGAGCAGACCGTGCGCGGCTTTGGCGATCATGACGGCATTGCCGAGCTGAAGCAGCAACGGCTGTCCTAATCGCCGCCACCGCCGCCACACCCACCGCCGCCGCAACCTCCGCCACCATCACCACCGCCGTCGCCGCCCCCACCGCTGTCGCCACCGCCGTGGCCGCCATCGCCACCGTGACCGCCATGTCCGCCGTCACCGCTATCGCTGCTGCCGGCGTCACCGAATCCCGCCGACGAGCCGTCGATGGACGAGTCGGCGAAGTCGCCGCCGCAATACGGGCTCGAGCCCCCGATGCCGATGCGGCGCAGCGCCTCGCAATCGGGGTGATAGACGAAGCCGTTCGGGATGTTCAGCTTGTCATCGAGCGCGAACAGCAGCGGCAACCGGGTCGGCCTGACGGGGTCGATGTTCTCGTATTTGCAGCAATACCACCACACCCGCCGCAGCCCCTCATTGCTCTGCCGGCGCTCTTTCACCAGCACCACCGCGGGCATGTGATGCAGGAAGCTGCCGAAGGCGCGGCGGCAGAACGCGTCGTACTCGCGGGTGTAGAGAATGAATTCGTGCCAGAGATCGTCGGCGACTTGCGAGGGCATCGAGACGTAGCGCTTGCCGCTCATCAGATAGGCGAGGAAGAACTGCCTCAAGCCACGCGAGACCAGGGCGCTGTCTTTTCGCGCGAAGCCTGGATGGCGCTGCTCGAGCCGCGCCAATAGCCCCGGCGGCCAAATGAAGGTGCGGATGAACTCGGCGCGCCGCAGCGTCTGCCACTTGCCGAACAGCACCGCGCTGCCGATCACCGCGACCGCCGTCACCACGCCCATCATCGCCGAGGTGGGTGTTATGACCACGATGTCCCCGCCCCCGTCCGCGGCTAGAGATTCCTCAGGCTCGCATACATGGCGAAGGCGAACAGCGCCAGCGCGCCCATGATGAAGCCGAACAGGAATATGCCGAAGCCGCCGCGGCGCTTCCGCGCGACCACCGGGACCGGTACGGGCGGCGGCGCCTCCGTCGGCTCGGCCGCCGGCATCGGGGTTGCCACCATCGCATGCTCGCGCTCGATCATGCGGCGCGCGACATAGTCGGTGACGGCATCGACGATCACGGGCACGTCGTGCGATTCGGCGAGCACGATGCGGCCGTGCCGCGTGTCCTGCACGAAGCGGTAAATCCGCTTGTCGCGGCCCATCAGGATGTGCGCGACGACGTCGATCCACAGCCGCGGCGTTTCGCCCTGGCTGATGCCGCGGTCGAACAGGTCGACCTTGTCCGGCACCTGCGCGAACAAGGGATCGAGCGCCTCGTTGAGGATCTCGAGCCGCGCCACCTCGGCATCGCGTAGCTCGACCACCACGCCGGTGCGGTCGGCCGCCTCGATCCGCGCCCGCCGCAGCGCCTCACGCAGCGTCGGGCGCATCTCGCGCGCCTCGCTGCCGGTGTTGTGCGGATCGGACATGCGTCGCGGCCTCGTAGTGACGGATTTCGATGCCTTTAACCTATCAGCAACCATGATCTCCGCAAAGGGCCTTGGTTCCCAAGGGGTTACGCCGCCACTTATCCCCAGCCAAAGCTGAAACCCCCTGCCCCGAAATCGGTCGGCCCCACCCGGATGAACCGGATGGGGCCGCCGTCCTTGGACGTTTCTTAGTTGATAAAGGCAGCCGTCAGGCCGAGACCCGCGAGGGTTCCTCGACGATCGAGAAGCGGACGCCGGCCTTGTGGCGGTTCTCTTCCGAGACCACGCGCCAGGCATCCTCGGCTTCCTTGCGGGTCTTGAACGGACCCTGCACCTGGGCGGAGCCTTCCACCAGCTTGTGGAAGTTCATCGAGCCGAACTCGCCGCCGATCACCCAGAAATTGCTGCCTTTGGTCATTGTCAGTCTCCTCTCGAAATATGCGCTGACCTTACTCAGCCGCCTGTTAGCCGAACTGGTTCATCGTGTTGTGGGCGCCGCCCGCCTTCAGCGCGGCCTCGCCGGCGAAGTATTCCTTATGCTCGTCACCGATATCGGAGCCGGCCATGTTCTGATGCTTTGCGCAGGCGATGCCCTGACGGATCTCCGCGCGCTGCACGTTCTTGACGTAGCCCAGCATGCCCTGGTCGCCGAAATACTCCTTTGCGAGATTATCGGTCGACAGCGCTGCCGTGTGATAGGTCGGCAGCGTGATCAGATGGTGGAAGATGCCGGCACGCTTGGCTGAATCGGCCTGGAAGGTGCGGATGCGCTCGTCGGCTTCGATCGCCAGCGGCGTCTCGTCGTATTCCTGCTTCATCAGTTCGGCGCGATTGTACTTGCTGACATCCTTGCCGGCTTCCTTCATCGCGTCGTAGACCTGCCAACGGAAGTTGAGCGTCCAGTTGAACGAGGGCGAGTTGTTGTAGGCGAGCTTGGCATTCGGGATGACCTTGCGGATGCGGTCGACCATCGAGGCGATCTGCTCGATATGCGGCTTCTCGGTCTCGATCCACAGCAGGTCCGCGCCGTTCTGCAGCGAGGTGATGCAGTCGAGCACGCAGCGGTCCGCACCGGTGCCCGGACGGAACTGGTAGAGGTTGCTGGCCAGCCGCTTCGGCCGCATCATCTTGCCGTTCTGGCTGAGGATGACGTCGCCGTTGCGGGCGTTCGCCGCCGTCACTTCCTCGCAATCGAGGAAGCTGTTGTACTGGTCGCCGATATCGCCCGGCTTGTGGCTGACGGCGATCTGCTGCGTGAGACCGGCGCCGAGCGAGTCGGTGCGGGTCACGACGATGCCGTCTTCGACGCCAAGCTCGAGGAAGGCGTGGCGGCAGGCGCGGATCTTGGCGATGAACACCTCATGCGGCACGGTGACCTTGCCGTCCTGGTGGCCGCACTGCTTCTCGTCGGAGACCTGGTTCTCGATCTGCAGCGCGCAGGCACCCGCCTCGATCATCTTCTTGGCGAGCAGATAGGTCGCCTCGGCATTGCCGAAGCCGGCGTCGATGTCGGCGATCACGGGCACGACGTGGGTCTGGAAGTTGTCGATCTTCTCGATCAACGCGGCTTCCTTCGCCTTGTCGCCGGCCTTGCGGGCCGCGTCGAGCGCGCGGAAGGTGTCGTTGAGCTCGCGCGAATCGGCCTGACGCAGGAAGGTGTAGAGCTCTTCGATCAGCGCCGGCACCGAGGTCTTCTCGTGCATCGACTGATCCGGCAGCGGCCCGAACTCGGAGCGCAGTGCGGCGATCATCCAGCCCGAGAGATAGAGATAGCGGCGATCGGTCTTGCCGAAATGCTTCTTGACCGAGATCAGCTTCTGCTGGGCGATGAAGCCATGCCAGCAGCCGAGCGACTGGGTGTACTTGGTCGGGTCGGCGTCATAGGCCGCCATGTCGGCGCGCATCAGCGCCGCGGTGTAGCGGGCGACGTCGAGGCCGGTCTTGAAACGGTTCTGCAGGCGCATCCGCGCCACGGCCTCGGCGGTGACGCCGTTCCAGGTCGGCTGGGTGTCGAGCAGCGCCTGGGCAGCTGCAACCTCGCTCAGATAGGAGGCCGGTCCCTGGATCGCCTGGTCACTGAGTCCGCGTGGCTGGTAGTTCATGGTCCTGATCCTTTCGCTGGCGACAAAACTCAGCGCTCTGGTCGCCAGTCTTCTCGACATTCTTGACAGTGCATTGCGAAATGCGTGTCAGGAGATAAACGCGAGAAAACAAAGTTCGTATAGATGGCTTGTTTTTGAATGGTGATGTCATGTAACATACATACTTGTAATAAATGTCGATTTGTAAATTTTGTCACGATATAGGTCAGGAAAGCTGTCATGGTTACGAGCTCCGGATGCGATCTCTCTGCTCCCTCGCCCCGTTCTTACGGGGTCGAGACGAGCAAAGCTCGCTCTGAGAGTGTTGGGGTGAGGGGCTCTCTCGGCAGCGGGACTCGTGGAGGGTTCCCTCGCCCGCCGCGCTCTGGCGAGCGCCGCGGCGTCTCCCCGCATGCGGGGAGAGGCGAAGCGGCGACTGAAGGAGTTCCCGATGCCCTCTGAGTCCGGAAAGAAGCTCTTCGTCGGGCCGCGCTTCCGGCGGATCCGCCAGCAGCTCGGATTGTCGCAGACCCAGATCGCCGAGGGGCTCGGCATCTCGCCGTCCTACATCAACCTGATCGAGCGCAACCAGCGCCCGGTGACGGCGCAGATCCTGCTGCGGCTGGCCGAGGCCTACGACCTCGACCTGCGCGATCTCGCCACCGCCGACGAGGACCGCTTCTTCGCCGAGCTCAACGAGATCTTCTCCGATCCCCTGTTCCGCCAGATCGATTTGCCGAAGCAGGAGCTGCGCGATCTCGCCGAGCTGTGTCCCGGCGTCACCCACGCGCTGCAACGGCTCTACGCCGCCTACACCGAGGCGCGCCGCGGCGAGACGCTGGTGGCGGCGCAGATGGCCGACCGCGAAGGCTCGCAGTTCGAGGCCAACCCGATCGAGCGGGTGCGCGACCTGATCGAGGCCAATCGCAATTATTTTCCCGAGCTCGAGACCGCGGCGGAAACCCTGCGCGACGAGCTCAACGTGCCGGCCGAGGGCCTGTTCGCCGCGCTCGCCAGCCGCCTGCGGGAAAAGCATTCGATCGTGACCCGCGTGATGCCGGTCGACGTGATGCGCGAGACCTTGCGCCGCTTCGATCGCCATCGCCGGCAGCTCCTGATCTCCGAGCTGGTCGACAATCCGAGCCGCAGCTTTCAGCTCGCGCTGCAGATCGGCTTTGCCGAATGCGGGCCCGGGATCGATGCCATCGTCGGCCGCGCCGGCCCGCTCGACGACACTGCGCGGAGGCTCTACCGCATCACGCTGGCGAATTATTTCGCCGCAGCCGCGATGATGCCCTATCAGGCGTTTCACTCCGCCGCCGAAGCTTTGAGCTACGACGTCCACGTGCTGGCGCAGCGCTTCAACGCCGGCTTCGAGCAGGTCTGCCACCGCCTCACCACCTTGCAGCGGCCGAACGCGCGCGGCGTACCGTTCTTCATGCTGCGGGTCGACAATGCCGGCAACGTCTCGAAACGGTTTTCCTCGGGCACGTTTCCGTTCTCGAAATTCGGCGGCACCTGCCCGCTCTGGAACGTGCACTCGACCTTCGACATGCCCGACCGCCTGCTCAGCCAGGTGATCGAGCTGCCTGACGGCAACAAATATTTCTCGATCGCGCAGATGGTACGCCGCCCCGTCGCGCCCTACCCGCAGCCGCAGCCGCGCTTTGCGATCGGATTGGGTTGCGAGATCCGCCACGCGTCGAAGCTGGTCTATGCCACCGGGATGGATCTCGAGAAGGCCGAGGGCACCCCGATCGGCGTCAACTGCCGGCTCTGCGAGCGTGAGAATTGCAGCCAGCGCGCCGAGCCGCCGATCACGCGCAGCCTGATCCTGGACGAAACCACGCGGCGGGTGTCGTCGTTCGCGTTCTCGAACGCGCGGGAATTGTGAGAGATCGTAGGGTGGGCAAAGCGACAGCGTGCCCACCTTCACGAGCACGACACTTGATGGTGGGCACGGCGCAAGAGCGCCTTTGCCCACCCTACGGCATCCGCAAATGCCGCCGTTCAATCCACCGCCGCGAACGCCTTGCACCAGCCGTCCTTGCTGATCACGCCCTCGACCACCTTGCAGCCGTCCGGTGCCACGAACAGCGTGCACAGGCCGCAGGAATAGATGCCGTTCGGCGTGTCCTGGTACTCGGCCTGCGGCTTTGTCATCTTGTCGGAGGCGGAGGCGGTTCGAAGAAGCACCGTGGCCGGAATTCCCGTCATCACGGCCCCGATGAATGCACGCCGCGAGTTGCACAATTGTTGTTTGGCCATGTCATTCACCCAATCGTCGTCCCGGCCTGGCGCGCAATTGCGCACTTGGCCAGGACGACACTGAAAATTGCGCACCGTTCACCACACCACGTGGTGTCGTCACCCGCGCATGCGGGTGATCCAGTATTCCAGAGACGCTGGTGCTTGAGCAGAGAGGCCGCGGCGTACTGGGTCGCCCGATTAAATCGGGCGATGACAGCAGGGGTGGGGATGTAGCTCCGCGTTCTCGCGACATGATTTGTCCGAGTCTTGCTGTTCGTTTCGCCGCTCTCCGATCAGAGGGCGCAGGGAAAGCCGGGTGCCGATTGCACCCATGGGCCCCGTGCAACAAAGAAAGCACGGGGGTAGGACCACAGGTGTAACCGGAAACAACCCGGCTTTCCCTGCGCGATGGGTTACGGCTTATACGTGCTCGCCCCGGCGAGACTGGGCTTTTGTGTCACCGTCATCCCTGAGAAGCGCTAGCTTCTCAAAGGAATCAACACCTGCCACTAGGGCGTCAGGCCTGCACGACTTCACCGTCCGCCTTGCGCGCGCTACGTCTTCGCACACTCCGCGTCCACCGCATCTCACGCCGCGCTGATGACGACCGCGAAGCGCCCCTCGATCGGGTGAGACGGGCTATTCATACACCAGATTGCCATTCTGATAAAACGAAGTATTTTTGTTCGCTAGGATTGACAGGTTTTACTGAGTTGCCCGTCGGGCAGTCACACGCACATCACTCTCGTCATTCCGGGGCGCGCCTTTTGGCGCGAGCCCGGAATCCATCCGGCCACAGAAGTGCTGGAAGGATGGATTCCGGGCTCATGCTTCGCATGCCCCGGAATGACAAGGTGAGACGAACGCAAAGGGGCGGCCGCGCACCCACCCGCAATGCCTCGGAATTATCTTCGCGCCGTAACCAGTCGGTTACGACAAATCGATGCCAGGCCGCCGGGGATCGATTGGCAGCGTTCGCTTAACACCACGCGTGTTAGCAACATCCGCAATACTTCAGGAATCGCGGCATGAGCAATCTTCGGTTCGGCCTGCTCGCTCTCGGACTGTTCGCCCTGATCTTCATCGGCGGCAGCTGGGCCAGGCGGGGCTTCCCGGTCATGACGTACGGGATCGTATCGCTGAAGCCGGATCCGCGGCTGCCGACCTTCGAGCAGGCGGTCAAGGAAGGTGAGCGCAAGGACTGGGTCAACTCCAAGACCAATCAGGGCGACGGCAATCCGCAGCGCGACCGGCTGCGCCGCGAATTGCTGCAGGCGGCAACCGCCTACAAGCTGTCGCCCTGCGGATCGACGACACGGCAGAACTTCATCGAGGCGCTGTCGAACTACACCCAGGCGTGGGCGGACATGGCGTTCTGCACGCCCGGCGTCGACGGCTGTCCGGGTAATGTCGACGCGCGGTTCGATGCCACCGTTGCCGCCTTCACGACGCCGGCCGACGCCAATGTGAAGAGCGCGCTGCGCGAGGCAATCGCGATCGGCGGCATCTCGCGGGAGGATTTCCCGAACAGCGTCCGCCGCCACGTGTTCAGCTGGACCGGCGCGCCGCCGACCGAGCCAACCGAGGCCTGCCTGATCGCGCGCAAGCAGGCGAGCCGGCAATGAGGGCGATCCTGTTCATCGTCTGCGGCCTCGTGCTTGCCAATATCGTCACGGCGACCTTCTTCTGGTCGCCAGCGGCCACGCCTGGCCCGGCCAAGCCGATCGTCAACTCCGCGACCCAGCAGGGCCAGGATTCCTGGATGGTCAACGAGCAATACCAGGCGCCGCATCGCGAGCTGACCCGCAAGGCGGCGCTGGAGGCGCTCGACCAGCCCTGGTCGAGCCATTGCACCGCCGAGGGCCATGAGCGGCTGATCCGCACTATCGACTATTACTACCAGCAGCGCAGCGCGCTCGCCTGGAGCTACGGACGAACCTATGGCGAGGAGGCCCGGCGCTACGCGATCAAGGCATGGACCACCACCGACGACAATCGCATCGAACGCCTGATGAGCGAGACCTACGGCCGCGGCTATTTCACGCTCGGCGAGCTGAAGGCGGATGCGCGCGATGCGCTGTCCCGGCAGGTCGAGGGCGTCCGGGTCAGCGCCAGGCCGTGTGCGAGCTGACGGCGGCGGCACTCTGGCAGCGTCATTTCCCGGGATTGAGCGAGAAGCGCAGGTTCAGCGGCTGCAGCATGTCCGGCGGCGGCGCCTCGCCGATATTGCCGCGCGTCAGGATGGTGCGCAGATCCTCGGTCGCGTGCGCGTCAGCCAGAGCCGCGAACCCGACCTTCTCGACCGTGCCGTCCGGATTGAGCCAGGCGCGGACCACCAGCGATGGCGGCGGGCCGTTCTCCTTGCCGGACTGCCCGGCGACCCAGGCGCGGAAACGGTTGGCCACCGCGTCGTCTGCGGCGACCCTTTCCTCGAAACGATCTTTCACCAGCCTGGCGAACCGCCCCCATGATGGCGGTGCCTGATCGGCGGCGCGAAACTCCTCAGCGCGGACCGGCGCGGCTGACAGCACGAAAAGACCAAACGAGACGGCAAGCGTCGAGCGCAAGACGAGCATGACACCACGCAAGGCTGATCGGCAGGCTAGGAACACGACACGGGACATGCGCAGGAAGCCGTAGGCGCGCATCGTTGCAGCCATGTGACGCTTGCGCAGCTGATCCGGCCGGTTTCCGTGCTGCGTCGCGTCGATATCTCACTGTTTCAGCGACGGAATTCGTTCTCGCTGGAACGTGTCCTGCGCTCTCTTCCACATCATGCTATTTTCTGATATCAAAAAATATCAGCAATTATGCTGAGTATCAGGGATTGCTCCCATGACCATCCAAGCCCCCACCGGTTCGTCCACGATCAGGGTCAACACCAGGGTGGAAGACCGTCCGGCGATCGTCGTCGGCAGCGGCTATATCGCGCTTTTGATCGGGTTCGTCTGTCTCGTCCTTGCCATCTATACTGCCTGTGGCGCCTTCCCGCGGAACGGCCAGGTCGAGTGGCTTGTGCTGCTCGGCGCGCTCACTCTTTTCCTGATTGCCTTGCTGTTCGGCAGCTCGATCTATTCGCTGCAGCCGAACGAGAGTGCGGTGCTCACGCTGTTCGGGGCCTATGCCGGCACGGATTCGGCGCCGGGATTGCGCGCGACCGTTCCGCTGTTTCGCGCCCAGAAGATCTCGCAGCGCGTCCGTTACCATGAGTGCGGCAAGCTCAAGGTCAACGACTTGATCGGCAACCCGATCGAGATCGGCGCCGTCGTGGTCTGGCGGGTCGAGGACTGCGCCAAGGCGATCTTCCAGATCAACGACTATGCCGACTTCGTCGGCGCGCAGACCGAATCCGCGCTGCGCTACATCGCCGGCCGCCACCCCTATGATTTCGACGAAGCCGTCATCCATCCCATCGGCGAGACGACCGGGACGTCGGAGCAGATCGCCGCGCGCACGCTGTCGCTGCGCGAAAGCGGCGACCAGGTCACCAACGAGCTGATTGCCGAGCTGCGCGACCGCCTCGCGGTCGCCGGCGTCACCATCGACGAGGCCTGGATCAATCACCTCGCCTACGCGCCGGAGATCGCGCCGGTGATGCTGCGCCGTCAGCAGGCCAGCGCGGTGATTGCGGCGCGCAAGCTCGTGGTGTCGGGCGCGGTCGACATCGTCAAGGAAGCGCTCGACAAGCTGCGCGAGGAAACCGACATCGATCTCGATCCCGAGCGCAAGGCCGCGATGGTGTCGAACCTCCTGGTCGTGCTGGTGTCCGACAAGGACGCGACGCCCGTCGTCAACACCGGAACGCTGTATGCCTAAGCGCGGCCGCCCCAAAGGGCCGGACAAGGAGCCGATCCTGCTCAGGCTCGGCAGCCCGCTGCTCGAGGTGCTCGATCGCCTCGCCGCGGCGGAATTCCGCTCGCGGCAGGGCCAGATCGAAAAGCTGCTCCACGAGGCGCTGCTCCGTCGCGGCGCGTGGCCGAAGGCGGAGGACGGCGACGAGGCGGAGAATTAAGGCACGCGAGCGGCAAGCGTAGGATGGGTGGAGTGCAGCGATACCCATCAATTGCGTGCGTTTGGGAGATGATGGGTATCGCTTCGCTCCACCCATCCTACGAGTCCGCCACGCGTGGCGAACGGCAATGTCGGACCCGTCGGCCTTGCAAACAGCACCGATCTGCATCAGTGTCCCGCCGCCTGCCATCAAGAACACGCGAAAGAAACTCATGAAGCATCGTCCGCTCGGCCGTTCCGGCCTCACCGTTCCTCCCCTGTGCTTCGGCTGCAATGTGTTCGGCTGGACGGTGGACGAAGCGGCGTCGTTTCGCCTGCTCGACACCGTGCTCGACCACGGCCTGACGTTTCTCGATACGGCCGACGTCTATTCGCGCTGGGTGCCGGGCCATCACGGCGGCGAGTCGGAGACGATCATCGGCAAATGGATGAAGGCGCGCGGCAACCGTAACAGCGTCATCCTCGCCACCAAGGTCGGCATGGACATGGGCAACGGCAATGTCGGGCTGAAGCCGGATTACATCGCCCGCGCGGTCGAGGACTCGCTCAAGCGGCTGCAGACCGACACGATCGACCTCTACCAGTCGCACAAGGACGACGAGACCACGCCGCAGGAAGAGACGTTGGCGACCTACGACAAACTGATCAAAGCCGGCAAGGTGCGGGCGATCGGCGCCTCGAACTTCTCCGCCGAGCGGTTGCAGAGCGCGCTCGACATTGCCAAGGCGAACGGACTGCCGCGCTACGAGACCATGCAGCCGGAATACAGCCTCTCCGAGCGCACCAGCTACGAAGGCGCGCTGGAGCGCGTCTGCGTGGACAACGACGTCGGCGTGATCACGTTCTTCTCGCTTGCCGCGGGATTCCTCACCGGCAAATATCGCTCGGAGGCCGATTTCGGCAAGAGCCCGCGCGGCGCGCGCAGCATTCCAAGGTACCTGAACCCGCGCGGCCTGCGCATCCTGGCCTGTCTCGACGAGGTCGCCGCCGAAACCCGTGCCGAGCCGGCCGCGATCGCGCTCGCCTGGCTGATGACGCGGCCGGCGATCGCATCACCGATTGCCAGCGCGACCAAGCCCGAGCATGTCGCGACGCTGGTCGCTGCGACAAGGCTGGAGCTGACCAAGGACCAGGCCGACCGCCTGACTGCGGCGAGTGCGTAGGACAACGCGGCGCTCGGCGTCAAACATTCGGTGTCGTCCCGGCGAAGGCCGGGACCCATAACCACCGAAAGTCATTGTTGCGCGACGCTGGGGCCACAGCGCGCTTCAACAACACAACCCTGTGGTTATGGGTCCCGGCCTTCGCCGGGACGACACTATGCGACCGCGATGGCACCTGACACGTCCGGACACATTGGATAATATTCCGCGACAGCCAAGTGTACTGGAGCGGCAGGTGAACATCCTTGGAATCAATTCAGTGTATCACGAGTCCGCCGCGGCGCTCCTGGTCGACGGCAAGCTCGTCGCGGCCGTGGAAGAGGAGCGGTTCAACCGCATCAAGCACGGCAAGCCCGCCGAATTCGACAATCCGCATCAGCTCCCCGAACGCGCGATCCGCTATTGCCTGAACCACGCCGGGCTCACCGCTAAGGATATCGATCACGTCGCCTACTCGTTCGATCCCAAGCTGCGCCGGAAGCGCTATCGCGCCGAGTGGTGGGATCCGCGATCGGAAGAAACCTTTCGGCTGCGGCTGGGACAAGTGCCCGGCGCGATCGACGAGTTGCTCGGACGCGCGCTCGGACAGCGGCTGCATTTCGTGCCGCATCACATAGCGCACGCCGCGTCCGCCTATTTCCCGTCGGGCTTCGATCAGGCGGCGATCCTCACCATCGACGGCATCGGCGAGACCGCGGCCTCCTCGATCGCGAAGGCTGCCGGCACGAAGATCCAGACCGTCGAGGTGTTCGAGTATCCGCACTCGATCGGCTTCCTGTGGGAGGTGTTCAGCGGCTATCTCGGCTTCTCGCACTACGACGCCTCGAAGGTGATGGGACTCGCCGCCTACGGCGATCCCGAGGTTTACCGCGAGCAGTTTCTCTCGATCATGCGCGCCGATGAGGTGAACTACGGCGTGGCGCGCGAATTTCTCGGCAACAGCCCGGAGCGCTATGCCAGGATGGAAGCGATCTTCGGCGAGGGGCGCTTTGAGGATGGCGAGATCCTGCCGCGGCATGCCGATATGGCGGCAGCACTGCAGGCGGCGACCGACGCCGCGGTCACCGCTGCGGTGCGCCGCGTCAAGCGCCGGGTGCCGTCGGACAATCTGTGCCTGGCCGGCGGCGTCGCGCTCAACTGCGTGACCAACGACGTGGTCAAGCGTTCAAACGAGTTCGCCAACCTCTTCATTCCGTCCGCGCCGCATGACGCGGGCACCGCGATCGGCGCGGCGCTGGCGGTGCATTGCGCCAAGGCTAAGCGTCCACCCGAGCGCGGCACTTCCACGCCGTATCTCGGGCCTGCGTTCAAGCGACGCGATATCCTGGCGGCGGTGAAAGCGGCCGGCCTGAAGTCGCGGCAAAGCAAGCAGCCGGCGCGCGATGCCGCCAGGATGATCGCCGACGGCAAGATCGTGGCCTGGTTTCAGGGCCGCATGGAGTTCGGGCCGCGCGCGCTCGGCAACCGCTCGCTGCTCGCCGACCCCAGGCGGCCCGACATGCGCGACATCCTCAACCAGAAGGTCAAGCACCGCGAGGATTTCCGTCCCTTCGCGCCGAGCGTGCTGGCCGAGCACGCCGATGAATGGTTCGAGATCGGCGCACGGTCGGCGAGCCATGAGTTCATGCTGTTTGCCTGTCCCGTGAAGCCCGACAAGCGCGACCTGATTCCCGCCGTGCTGCACAAGGACGGCAGCGCCCGGGTCCAGATCGTGAGCCGCAAGTCAAATCCGCGCTTTCACGCGCTGATCTCCGCGTTCCATGCCAAGACCGGCGTGCCCATCGTCGTCAACACCTCCTTCAACGACAGCGAGCCGATCGTCTGCACGCCGAACGATGCCATCGTCACGTTCCGCAAGTCCGGCATCGACGCGCTGGTGATGGACGACGTGGTGCTGACGGCTTCATGAGATCGGGAGGGTGGGCAAAGGAGCGAAGCGACGTGCCCACCATCCACGCCGTGCCCGCGATGGTGGGCACGCTTCGCTTTGCCCACCCTACGCGCTGACGCGCCACTTTGCTCACCCTACGACTTTCCTACGCCGCCGGCTCGCGCGCGGCCGCTTCGTCCTCGCGCAAGGCGACGCGCAGCATGCTGGCGAGATCGGCGCGGCTGTAGGGCTTGGCCAGGAACAGGACGCCCTCGTCGAGCCGGCCGTCATGGTCGATCGCGTTCTCGGTGTAACCCGAGGTGAACAGCACGCGTAAGGCCGGCCGCCGCCTGCGCGCTTCGGTGGCGAGCTCGCGGCCGTTCATCGCGCCCGGCATGATGACGTCGGTGAACAGGAGATCGACCGGCACGCCGCTGTCGAGCAGCGCCAGCGCCTCCGGCCCGTTGCTTGCCGACAGCGTGGTGTAGCCCAGGCTTTCGATCTGGGTCAGCACATAGGCGCGCACCAGCCTGTCGTCCTCGACGATCAGCACGATCTCCCTCGCGCCGCGCAGTTCCGGTTGCCGCCGAGGCAGCACCACCGGCTGCGCGTTGACCGCGCCGCGCGGCAAATACAGCGTGACGCGGGTGCCGCGGTCGATCTCGCTGTCGAGCGTGATATGACCGTTGGATTGCTTGACGAAGCCATAGACCATGCTCAGGCCGAGCCCGGTACCCTTGCCGACCTCCTTGGTGGTGAAGAACGGCTCGAATACCTTCGTCAGGTCCGCCTCCGCGATGCCCTGGCCGTTGTCGATCAGCGCGATCGCCACATAGTCGCCGGCGACGAGGCCGTCATGGCCCTGCACATCGGCGGGCTTCAGCTCGGCGATGCGGGTCTCGATCCTGAGCCGGCCGCCCTTCGGCATCGCGTCGCGCGCGTTCAGCGCCAGATTGATCACCGCGGTGGCGAGCTGGTTGGAATCGACCAGCGCACGCGGCAAAGTCAGCGCGGGATGAAACTCGATGTCGACATGGTCGCCGATGGTCGGCTGCAACAGTTCGATGGTGTCGACCATCAGCGCGTTGACGTCGACATCGGTCGGCTGCAGCGGCTGCTTGCGCGCGAAGGCGAGCAAATGCCGGGTCAGCGAGGCGCCGCGGTCGGCGGCGTCGCGGATCAGGCCGGTGATCTCGGTGAGCTGCCGGTTGTGGGTGACCGCATCGGCGAGGATGTCGATGGTGCCGGTGATCACGGTGAGGATGTTGTTGAAGTCGTGCGCGATGCCGCCGGTGAGCTGGCCGACCGCCTCCATCTTCTGCGCTTGGCGGATCTTGCTCTCATAGGCCTCGGCCTCGCGAAAGCGCTGCAGCAGGAATTCCGAGCGCTGGCGCTGCCGGCCCTCCTCGGCCAGCGCGACATGCGCCTCGCGCAGCTGCTGCTCGGTCGGGATCGCCAGGATTCGCGGGATCAGCGGCCACAGCAGCACCGCGGTGAAGATCGAGGCGATCGCGGTCAGCGCCTTGAGCAGGCCTTCGATGCCGTAGATCGGTACCCACAGCGTGTAGATCGAGAACACATGGGTGAGCCCGCAGGCCAGGATGAAGGTGGCGAACGGCCAGGCCATCCATCCGAACTGGAAATCGCGCCGCTTCGACACCAGGATGGCGAGCGCGAACGGAATCGAGAAATAGGAAACGGCAATGATGGCGTCGGAAATGACGTGGAGCCAGATCAGCTCCGGCTCCCATAACAAACAAATGCCGTGCGGCGAGAGCGTCGAATAATCAAGGAGACGCTCGAGAAAACTCCACATGGGTCCCTCCGGGCGTGGCCGATCCGCGGACACCCCTGCCCGCGAATCATCCGCCGATCATAACGGCCGGCACTTTCCCCGCCGACGCTCAAATGGTCCACCCCGTTGTTGCCCGGGGCCGCCCTGGTGTATGCAAAGCTGCGCTTTTCCGCCCCAGCAACGCCGGTGACATCGATGCGAGCCTCTGCCCTCCGCGCCCCGATCATGATCGCTGCTGTCGCAGCGGCACTGGCGCTCTCGCCGATGGCATCGGCACAACAGCTGTTCGGCGACCCTCCCCCCGTAAAACCACTGCCCGCCAGACCGCGGCCGGCCGCCGTCGCACCGCGAGCGGCGTCCTGCCACAACGGGCAGAGCTTTGATCGCTTCCTCGCCGAGCTGAAATCCAAGGCGGTCACAGCCGGCGTCTCGCAAGCCACGCTGGCGGAAGCGGGGCCCTACCTCACCTACGACCAGGGCATCGTCAACCGCGACCGCGGCCAGCGCGTGTTCGGGCAGATCTTCACCGAGTTCGCCGGCCGCATGGCCGCGAACTACCGGATGCAGCAGGGCCAGCAGCACATCAAGACCTACGCCGCAGCGTTCGCGCGCGCCGAGAAGGAATACGGCGTGCCGCCGGCCGTGATCGCCGCGTTCTGGGGACTGGAAAGCGATTTCGGCGCCCAGATGGGCAATCTGCCGACGCTGAAATCTCTGGTGTCGCTGGCTTACGATTGCCGCCGCTCGGAGATGTTCCAGGGCGAGACCATCGCAGCGCTGAAGGTGATCGAGCGCGGCGATCTGTCGCCCGACGAGATGATCGGCTCCTGGGCTGGCGAGCTCGGCCAGACGCAATTTTTGCCGACGCACTATTTCAACTATGCGGTCGATTACGACGGCGACGGCCATCGCAACCTGCTGCGCAGCGGCCCCGACGTGATCGGCTCGACCGCGAACTACATTGCCACCGGGTTGAAGTGGCGGCGCGGCGAGCCGTGGCTGCAGGAGGTGCGCGTGCCGCAGCAAGCGAACTTCCCGTGGGACCAGGCCGACCTCACGGTCAAGCTGCCGCGCTCGAAATGGGCCTCGCTCGGCGTCACCTATACCGATGGCAAGCCGTTGCCGAACGACGAGATGCCGACCTCGTTGCTGCTGCCGATGGGCCGGATGGGTCCGGCGTTCCTGGCCTACGCGAATTTCGCCGCCTACACCGAGTGGAATAACTCGCTGATCTATTCGACCACCGCCGGCTATCTCGCCAGCCGCATCGCGGGGGCTGCGCCGATGCAGCGGCCGCACGGCGCGGTGGCGCAACTGCCGTTTGCCGAGATCAAGGAGCTGCAAGGCTTATTGGCACGCGCCGGCTACGACGTCGGCAAGGTCGACGGCGTGCTGGGACAAGCCAGCCGCAGCGCGGTGAAGGCGATGCAGATGAAGTACGGCCTGCCGGCGGACTCCTGGCCCACCGCAGAGCTTTTGGCGCGGATGCGCGGGCCACGTGCACAGCCGGCGGAAGCGGCGATGCCCGGGATGCGGTAGATTCTTTCAATCCGCCACGCGCACCAAATTGATCCGTCACCCTGAGAGTTTGTGACACTTTCGCTTGTTCGGTGTCATCACCCGCGCATGCGGGTGATCCAGTATTCCAGAGACGGCAGTGCTTGAACAGAGAAGCCGCGGCGTACTGGGTCGCCCGGTCCATGTGCGCGATTGCGCACAGGCCGGGCGATGACAGAAGGGATGAGGAGATAGCCTCACATCTCTCAGGATGACGGGACTAATGGCTAGCGCGAGAATATTTGACCAACTATTGCCGGTCCATGCAGTTGTATTCGCCTATCCGCCGCCCCATCTGCAGCATCGCTATCAGGCACATCCGATTTTCACATCGCGAGAGCATCCCATGTCCTTTCATGACGCCGTCGTCCCCGCCTACCTCCAGATCCTCAACAGCCTCACCGGCATCCTCACCAAGGCCGAGGCGCATTGCGAGGCCAAGAAGATCGAGCCGGCGGTGCTGCTGGGATCGCGGCTCTATCCCGACATGCTGCCGCTGACCAAGCAGGTGCAGCTGGTTTGCGATCACGCCGCCCGCGGCTGCGCGCGGCTGACGCATAGCGAGGTGCCGTCGACGCCGGATACCGAGACGAGCTTTGCCGAGTTAAAGCAGCGGCTGGCCAAGACGATCGACTATGTGAAATCGTTCACGCCGGCGCAGTTCGAAGGCGGCGACGCCAAGGAGGTCACCTTCCCGATCGGCGCCGGCAAAACCATGACCCTGAGCGGCCAGCAATTCGTCAGCGGCTTCTCGTTCCCGAACTTCTATTTCCATGCCGTGACCGCGCACGGCATCCTGCGCCACAACGGTGTCGAGATCGGCAAGCGCGATTTCCTCGGCGCTGCCTGACGCGCAAAGCGCGCCAGGCGAGCATATTCCCGCGCCACGGCATTTTCGCCTCACACGCGGTCTCGTGCTACTGCTCCCTGACAACAACAAGACGTCAGGGAGCACGCCATGTCGACCACCACCCATGCGCCGAAATCCGTCGATCCGTCCGCATCGCTGCATGCGGAATCGCTGGGGCTGGCGCAGAGCCGCGGCCGGCTCAATGGCCGCCGCATCATCGTGGTCGGCGCCGGACAGCGCAACGTCGTCGACGAGCATCCGCCTGTTGGGAACGGCCGCGCGATGAGCGTGCTGTTCGCGCGCGAAGGCGCCTCCGTCGCATGTCTCGACATCAACAAGGACGCGGCCGACGACACCGTCGCGCAGATCACGAAGGAAGGCGGCAAGGCCTTCACCGACGTGGTCGATGCCGCCGATGTCAGTCAGATCGCGCCGGCGGTGGAGCGCTGCGTGCAACAGCTCGGCGGGCTCGACGGGGTGGCGCTGAGCGTCGGAATCTCCTCCGGCCTGTCGTTGCCCAAGATGACAGCCGAGGCCTGGGACAGGGACTATGCCGTCAACGTACGCAGCCACATGCTGTTCGCGCAGAAGGCGCTGGAGGTGATGGCGCCGGGCGGCGCGATCATCCTGATCTCCTCGATGGCGAGCCAACGCGCCGGCGGTCACAACCCGGCCTATGAATCCTCCAAGGCGGCGCAGATCGCGCTGGGCCGGGCAATCGCACGGGCCGGTGAACCCAAAGGCATTCGCTGCAACGTGATCGCGCCCGGCTTCATCGACACGCCGATGGGCCGCGACGCCAGCCGCCGCCGCTCGGACCGGGCCGTGACAGTGCCTTTCGGCCGCCAGGGCACCGGCTGGGAGGTCGCCTATACTGCGTTGTTCCTGATTTCGAACGAATCCTCCTACGTCAACGCGCACACGCTGTTCCTCGATGCCGGCCACATGGGCGGGATCGTGCGCAGCTAGTCTGCATGCCGCGAATGGCACCGCCATTGCGCTTCTCGCGGCAATGCACAAGTCTCCCCCATCCTTCATATCCTGGAACGTTTCCCCATGAGCCAATCCAAACTCTTCGAGCCCTTCAAGCTTGGCCACCTGACATTGCCGAACCGCTTTGCGATGGCGCCCCTGACGCGCAACCGCGCGGTGCCGCCTGGCATGGTGCCGAGCCCGCTTGCGGTGGATTATTACGGCCAGCGTGCCTCCGCCGGCCTCCTGATCACCGAAGCGAGCCAGGTCTCGCAGCAGGGCCAGGGTTACCAGGATACGCCCGGCATCTATTCCAGGGAGCAGGTCGAGGCCTGGCGCAAGGTCACCGACCGCGTGCATGAGCGCGGCGGCCACATCTTCATCCAGCTCTGGCATGTCGGCCGCATCTCGCATGTCACGCTGCAGCCGAACGGCGGCGCGCCGGTCGCGCCGAGCGCGCTCAAGGCCAAGACCAAGACCTTCGTCAACGGCACCTTCGCCGACGTGTCCGAGCCGCGCGCGCTGGAGCTGTCCGAAATTCCGGGCATCCTCGACGACTTCAAACGCGGCACTGCGAATGCGCTGGCGGCCGGCTTCGACGGCGTCGAGATCCACGGCGCCAACGGCTATCTGCTCGACCAGTTCGCCCGCGACGGCATCAACAAGCGCACCGATTCCTATGGCGGCTCGATCGAGAACCGCGCCAAGCTGATGCTCGAGGTCTCCAGGGCCGTGGCCACCGAGGCCGGCGCCGAGCGCACCGGCATCCGCATCTCGCCGGTGACGCCGGCCAATGACGCGTCCGATAGCAATCCGCAGCCGTTGTTCGACTTTATCGTCGACCACCTCAACGCACTGAAGCTGACCTATATCCACGTCATCGAGGGCGCGACCGGCGGCCCGCGTGACATCGCGCCGTTCGATTACACGTCGCTGCGCAAGCGCTTCAAGCAGGCCTACATCGCCAACAACGGCTACGACTTCGCACTGGCCAACAAGGTGCTGGAGGCGGGCGCCGCCGACATGATCGCGTTCGGCAAGCCGTTCATCTCCAACCCCGACCTGGTCGAGCGGCTGAAGGCCGGCGCCCCGCTCAACGAATGGGACAAGAACACGTTCTATGGTGGCGGTGCCAAGGGCTACACGGATTATCCGACGCTGAAGGCGAAAGAGGCGGCGGAGTAAGGCTGTCAGCCCCCTCTCCCCGCTCTTCGCGGGGAGAGGTTGGGGTGAGGGGCTGCCTCCGCAAATTCGACAGAGGTGAGCGCGCGGAGAGTCCCCCTCACTCGGCGCTATGCGCCGACCTCTCCCCGCAAGCGGGGCGAGGTAAGAGGTCACGCTGCGTAGCGGTTGAACTTCGATTTCGAGATCGAGGTCGCGGCGACATGGACGTGCTGCACCAGCTCGGCTTCGGCGCGCTCCATGGTCCAGCGCGTGGTCGGCACCGAGATGTTGATCGCAGCAACCGCGCGGCCGTGCTCGTCGATGATGGGGGCGGCGACGGAGATGTCGCCCATCACGGTCTCGTTCATGATCACGGCATAGCCGCGCTTGGCCGCGATCCGCACGCGCTCCAAGAGCCTGTCCGGATCGGTCACCGTGTAGGGCGTCAGCGGCGCGAGCGGCGTGCGCTTGAGCAGATCGACGCGCTCTTCCTCGGATAGCGCCGACAGGATCGCGGTGCCCGATGCCGTGAAGTAGGTCGGCAGCCGACTGCCGATCACGATGTCGATGTTGATCAGATGCTGGCCCGGAAAGCGCGCCACGAAGACGATCTCGGGGC
The DNA here is from genome assembly GCF_015624485.1 of Bradyrhizobium genosp. L. Taxonomy (NCBI): domain Bacteria; kingdom Pseudomonadati; phylum Pseudomonadota; class Alphaproteobacteria; order Hyphomicrobiales; family Nitrobacteraceae; genus Bradyrhizobium; species Bradyrhizobium genosp. L. The sequence goes on along the minus strand of NZ_CP061378.1, from coordinate 1,815,699 downwards.
CGTCGAGCTCGTGCATGTTGCAGGTCTCGCCGAGATTGCGGCTGATCTCGAGCAGATAGGGCGAGGCCCTGTCGATTAGCTCGTTGGCCTTGAGATAGCTGTGCGAGAACTGCAGTACCTTCGAGGTCAGCCCGTAATTGCGGGTGCCTTCGATCCGCCTGATGTAGCCGAGCGTCTCCAGCGTGTAGACCAGCCGCTGCGTGGCGCTGCGGTCGAGCGCGGCGGCGCGCGCGATGTCGGCCAGCGTCATGTGCCGCCGCGGGCCGTCGAACGCATGCAGCACCTGGAATGCCTTCTCCGTGGAGCCGACGAACAGCGACGAACGCGCCGGCGCCGCCTGCTTGGCGGCGCCCTTCCCGTTGCCGGCCCTCGCCTTGCCGCGCTTCGCAGGCCGCGCCATGCTCCGACTGTCGTCAGTCATGCTGTCATCCTTCCATCGACGAAGCGGTGCGGCCCGCCCGCATGGTCAGCCCACGCCTTCCGTCGCGGCGAGCTGGCGGCCGAGCTCGGCCCGGAACGCCGCGACCAGCGGCGCTGCCGGCTGCACCAGCGGCGCCAGCGTGCGCGGCGCATTGACGCCGACGAGATCCATCACCGCCTTCATCGGCCCCGGATTGGTCTCGGCGAACGCCATGTTCATGAACGGGATCAGGCGACGATGCAGCGCGAGCGCCTCGGCGGTGCGACCGGCGGTGGCCGCCTCGTAGATCTGCCGCCAGGCCCGCGGCAACAGGCACGCGGTGACGACGATGCCGCCCTTGGCGCCGGCGGCGAGGTGAAGCGGAAACAGGCTGTCCTCGCCGCTCAGCACCGTAAAGCTCTCGTCGACGCCGGCGACGACCTGCAGGAAATGATACATGTCGAGATTGCAGGCCTTCATGCCGATGATGTTGGGATGCCGCGACAGCTCATGCAGGATTTTCGGCTCGATCGCGATCCGGGTGCGATAAGGAATCTCGTAGATCAGCAGCGGCACCGGCGAGGCATCGGCATAGCGCAGGAAATAGTCGCGGATGCCCGCCTGAGTCGGGTTGGTGTAGTATGGCGTAAGAACCAACAGACCGTCCACGCCCTCGGCGGCGAATTCGCGGCCGGCCTGAAGCGCATCGTGGAAGCCAGTGTCGAGCACGCCCGCGATCACCGGACCCTTGCCCGCCATGGCCTCGACCGACAGCTTCGCCATCCGGATCCGCTCGCGGCGCGACAGCGCGCCATATTCACCGGTGCCGCCGAGCGGCACCACGCCGTCGATGCCCTGCTTGTTGAGCCAGGCGAACAGCGCAGAGACCGCGCCAGCGTCGATGGTGTCGTCGGCCGTGACCGGGGTCGGGATCGCGGGGAACAGGCCGCGGAGGTGAGTGGAGCTGAGCATTGACGGAACCTCTGATTGACGGGACGGATGGCTAACTTGCGGCGACGCGGCGGCGCAGGCGTTCGGCGACGAAGATCAAAATGCCCATGAAGATGAACAGGCAGGTCGAGACGGCGGCGATCACAGGCGAGACCTGCATCGTCACCTCGTCCCAGAACTGCTTGGGCAAGGTCGCATTCAGGCCGCCGGTGGCGAACAGCGCGATGGTGAGCTCGTCGAACGAGGTCGCGAAGGCGAACAGGAACGACGACATCATGCCCGCGCCAAGGATCGGAAAGGTGACGTAGCGCAGCGTCGCGAACGGGCCGGCGCCGAGGCTCTGCGCGGCGTGGTCGAGCCGCGTGTCGTAATTGCGCAGCACCGCCATCATGGTCATCACCACATAGGGCACCGCGACGACGGTATGCCCGAGGATCAGGCCGAAGGCGCTGCCGACCAGGCCGATGCGCGCGAACACATAGAACAGCCCGACCGCGATGATCATGCGCGGCACCACGATCGGCGACAGGATGAAGGCGAGCCAGGCGCCCTTGGCCGGGAGATTGCTGCGCACCAATAGGAACGCGGCCGGCGTGCCGATCAGCATCGCGAGCGCGCCGGTGCCGAGCCCGACCAGCAGCGAACGTATCACCGCCTGCGTCCACACCGGCGATTGCAGCACGTCCTGGTACCAGTGCAAGGTGAATCCCTGCGGCGGCCAGTTGAGACCGCCGGAGCCGAACGACAGCGGGATCATCAGCAAGGTCGGTGCGCTGATCACGATCAGCATGATCCAGACGAAGCCCTGCAACCCGAAGCCGGGCGTATCGGGGCCGCGGTCGCGCCGCCACGACGGCAGTATGCCGATGATACGGTCGGAGATCGCTCCGAGCAGCGTCAGGATGACGTCGCCCATCTCAGCGAAAAAGCCCGCGCCGTGCGACGGCCGGGCGCGCGCCGTCGTGGCCGCGCCGGTCATGGTCGAGAGGCCGAGCAGCCGGTCGTAGACCAGGAAGACGATCAGCACGACGGCCAGCAGCAGCACCGAGATCGCGCCGGCAAAGCCCCAGTTCATGGTCTGCTGCACCTGGTCGATGATCAGCTGCGTGATCATGGTCTCGCGGCGGCCGCCGAGCAGCGCCGGCACGATGAAGAAGCCGATCGCGGTGACGAACACCATGATGCCGGCCGCGGCGACGCCGGGCAGCGACAGCGGAAAATAGATCTTCCAGAACGCCATGCCGGGACCGGCGCCGAGCGTCGCTGCGGCGCGCGGCAGATTGCGATCGATGTTCTCCATCACCGAGAGCATGGTCAGGACGGCGAGCGGCAGCAGCGCGTTGACCATGCCGATCAGGACACTACTGAGGCTGTAGAGCAGGTCGACCGGTGCCGAAACGATGCCGAGCGAGAGCAAGAGCTTGTTGATGACGCCGTTGCGCCCCAGCAGCACGACCCAGGCGAAGGCGCGGACCAGAAAGCTGGTCCAGAACGACAGCAGCACCCAGAACAGCAATGTCGCCTTGCGCTCCTTGCTCACCATCGAGATCAGGTAGGCGATCGGATAACCCGCGATGACGCAGAGGAGCGTCGTCGCCAGCGAGATCTTCAGGGTGATGAGGAGGACATCGACATAGACCGACGAGGCGAACAATTGGCGATACTGTGCCAGCGTGAAGCCGGCATCGTTGTGGATGCTGAGCAGCAGGAGCTGGCCGACCGGGTAGACCAGGAAGCACACCAGCAGCAGCACGAGCGGCGCGCCCATTGCAGCCCAGCTCCAGAGCGGAGCCGCTTGCAGCGTGCGCAGTCTCAGCCCCGCTTTCACCTCAGACTCCCTGTCCGTCGCGGATCGCAACCGCATCGGCGGCGTTCCAACCCAGCGACAGCAACTGCCCGATCGCATAGGGCGCGGCGCTGCTCCGGGTCGGATAGGCGGCGACGAGCTGCGCCATGCCCGCGGTCTCGGGTTCGATATAAAGCCGGGTCAGACTGCCGCTGATCATGACGTCGGTGAGGCGGCCGGTCAGCTTGCCGCTTGCCGCGGCGGCATCCGCGACCACCAGGTTCTGCGGCCGCACCATCACCTTGATCGGCTCGCCCGCAACAAACGCGCTGCCATTGCCGACGGCGCGTGCCTGCCGGTCGGCCAGCACGATGTCGAGGCCGTCAGCGTCGACGTCGCGCACGGTGGCACTGAACAGATTAGACTCGCCGAGGAAATCCGCGACGAACACCGAGCGCGGCCGGAAGTAGAGATCCTCGGGTGTACCGAGCTGGTCGATCGCGCCGGCATTCATCAGGCAGATGCGATCCGACATCGTCATCGCCTCCTCCTGGTCGTGGGTCACGTAGATGATGGTGGTGCCGAGCTCGCGATGGATGCGCTTGATCTCGAGCTGCATCTGGTCGCGCAGCTTCTTGTCGAGCGCGCCGAGCGGCTCGTCCATCAGGATGATCGCCGGGCGATAGACGATGCAGCGCGCCAGCGCGATGCGCTGCTGCTGGCCGCCGGAGAGTTCGCGCGGGTAGCGCTTTGCGACATGCGGCAGCCGCACCGTCTCCAACGCCGCGGCGGTCAGCTTCTGCGCCTCGGCGTCGGCGACTTTCCGCATCTTCAAGGGAAACGCGATGTTGTCCTCGACCGTCATGTGGGGAAACAGCGCGTAGTTCTGGAACACGACGCCGATGTCGCGCGCATAGGCGGGGCTGCGCGTCACGTCGGCGTCATCGACCAGGATACGACCCTCGTCCGGTTGCGCGAGCCCCGCGATGAGGCTGAGCAGCGTCGTCTTGCCCGAGCCCGATGGGCCGAGCAGCGTGAGGAATTCACCCTTGGCGACGTCGAGACTGGTCGGCGCCAGCGCGACGAAGTCGCCATAGCGCTTGCAGAGACCAGAGACGCGCAGGCTCGATGAGGCCATGTCCGCTCCGAGTGCTTAGGCCAAAATCCAGCTGTTGAAGCGCTCGATCACCGCAGCCTGGTTGTCGAGCCAGAACTTCGGATCGATCTTCAGCCCGGCCTTGATGTTGTCCGGATAGGTCGGACAATTCTTGGCGATGTCGGGCTTGACGTAGCTGAACGCCTCCGGCTGGGTCAGGCCGGCCGGGAAGTATTCGGTCAACGCGGCCATGCGCTTCGGGTCGGATGCGAACTTGATGAACTCGCGGCATGCGTCGGCATTCGGCGTGCCCGCCAGGATCGACCAGTTGTCGGCTCCCCAGACGCCCTGGTTCCAGATGATCTCGACCGGGGCGCCCGCCGCCTGCGCGGCCTGTGCGCGGGACACCCAGGTCGGGATCATGTCGATCTCGCCGGAGGTCAGCATCTGCTCGACCTGCGCACCTGTGGTCCACCACACCGCGACGGCCGATTTAATCTTGTCGAGCGATGCAAACGCCTTGTCGAGGTCGCATGGATAGACCTGCGCGGTCGGCACGCCCGCCCCCATCAGCGCTTCCTCGACGGTATCGAACGGATGCTTGCGCACGGAGCGACGGCCGGGAAACTCGGTGACGTTCCAGAAATCGGCCCAGGATTGCGGCGCCTTGCGGCCCTTGAACGCATCGGTGCGATAGGCCAGCACGGTGGAGTAGACGTTGGTGCCGACGCCATAGGGCGACATGTATTGCGGCGGGATGGTCTTGATGACCGGCTCCGACTCCAGGCCGTGCTTTTCAAGATGGGGCGTGGCGCCGCTGGTCAGCAGCAGGATCGCGGGCCAGCTGATCTTGGCCATGTCCCAGGTGTAATTTTTGGTCTCGACCATGGTCTTGATCTGCGCGACAGGCTCGGCGGTCGCCTGCACGCCAACGACCTCGATGCCGGTCGCCTGGGTGAAGGGACGGTAGTACACCGCACCATACGCCTTGGTGTAGATGCCGCCGTCGTCGCGCACCACGATGCGTTTTCCCGCAGCGCGAGACGGAGACCAGATTGCAGGCATCGCCAGCGCGGTGGCGCCGGTGGCCAGCAGCAGACTGCGACGCGAAATGCCTTTGCTCGGAGATGTGCTCACGTTTCAGGTCTCCCTTTGTCTGATGGTTGCATGGGATGGCGAAGCAGATAGGAAGCGGCCGGCGGCAGCACGCGGCCGGGATTGAACAGGCCACGCGGATCGAACGCCTGCTTGACCGCGCGCATCAAGGCGAGCTCGACCGGCGGCTTGTAGCGCGCCATCTCGCCGGTCAATGTGCGCCCGATGCCGTGCTCGGCGCTGAAGGTGCCGCGCAACGCGGCGGCCGCATCATCGATGGCGCGGCGGATCCGCTCGGCGAGGACATCGCGATCCTCGATCGCGCTCCACGCCTCGAATGTGAAGAACGGAATGAAGTGGATGTTGCCGTCGCCCATATGGCCGACCACCACCATCGGCAGGTCTGGAACGAGCGCGCGCACCGCCGCTGCCGCCTGCTCGATGAAGGCGGGCACCGCCGACACCGGCACTGCGGTATCCGAGGTCAGGCCGACGCCGGCCTTCTTGTTGGCTTCCGACACGCTGTGACGGACCAGCCACATCGCCTTGCGCTGGGCTTCGCTCGACGCGACGATGGCATCGCTGATCAATCCGGCGTCGAGCGCGCGCTCCAGCACCGTCTGCAGCGTTGCGGCAAGCGCTGCGGCATCCCCGGTATCCGACAGTTCGACCAGCACATGCCAACCATCGATCCGCGCCACGGGACAACGGCGGCCGGGCACCTGCTCCAGCACCAGGCGGATCTGATTGTCGTTCATCAGCTCGAACGCGGAGAGCCGCGAACTGCAAGAGGCCTGGAACAGGCCGAGCACGTCGAGCGCTTTCTGCGGACCGTCGACTGCGAGCCACGCCACCGCTTCTGCAGTCGGCAGCGGATGCAGCTTCAGCACCGCGCCCGTGACGATGCCGAGCGTGCCTTCCGAGCCGATGAAGAGATGCTTGAGATCGTAGCCGGTGTTGTTCTTGCGCAGCGCTGAGAGGCCGTCCCAGATCGAGCCGTCGGGCAGCACGACCTCGAGGCCGAGCACGTTGTCGCGGGTGTTGCCATAGCGCAGCACACCGGTGCCGCCGGCATTGGTGCCGATCGTGCCGCCGATCTGGCAGGAGCCCTCGGCGCCGAGGCTGACCGGATAGAGCCGGCCGGCTGCGGCGGCGGCCTCGTGGATCTCGGCCAGCACGCAGCCGGCATCCACTTCCATCGTGTTGTTGATCGGATCGATCGAGCGGATCCGGCGCATCCGTCGGAGCGCGACGATCACGGGCCGCTTGCCCTCGTCGGCCGGCGTAGCGCCGCCGCACAGGCTGGTGTTGCCGCCCTGCGGCAGCATCGGCACGCCGGACTCGGCGCAGAGGCGGACGATCGCGGCGACCTGCTCGGTGTTTGCCGGCAACACGGCGCAGAGCGCAGGCGCGTTAAAGCGGCCGCGCCAGTCTTCGGTGAGCCCGGCGAGATCCGCGTCGCGGGTCAGAACCGCCGCGTCGCCCAGCAACCGCTTGAACGCCTCGATCAGTGCCATCCATCCGCCTCTCATAGGAGCCGATCGGCTCCGTCAGCGTCGTCGCCAAATAATCGGAATACGATTACTTCAATTGCATTATGCTGATAATGAATTTACCGCCCGGCCGAGTCAAGCCGGGGCTGATCGCGCCGTGAAAGCTGGCCATCGCGGCGAACGCCGCATAGCGTGTGGCGCATCAAGCCAGCCTGAGACGGTCGCGGACGGAATGAGCAAGGACAATGCCGAGGAGATCGTTCGCCGCGCGACCGCGGCGTTCAACGCCGGCCAGCACGACGACGCGATCGAGCTCTGCCAGCGGGGATTGAAGCGACAACCCGGCGAGCCGATGCTGAGCCATCTGTTGGCTGCCGTGCTGTTTGCCAAAGGCGAGACCGCGCCGGCCCGGGCTCATATCGAGGCCAGCCTGGCACGACGTCCCGACAATGCCGCGGCGCGGCTGCTTGCCGGGCGCATCGCGCGCAGCGCGCAGGATTTCGGCGCGGCGCTGATGCATCTCGACCGCGCGCTGGCGCTGAAGCCGCAGCGCGATGCGTTCATCGAGAAGGCGCGCACGCTCGATCTGGCCGGCCAGACGGCGGAGGCGCGCGAGGCCTGGGAGGCCATCCTCAAGGTCATCCCCCAGCATCAGGAAGCCGCCGCGCGGCTCGGCCGGCTGGCCTTCGAGGACGGCGATCTCGCCGGCGCCGTGGCCCTGCTGGCGCGCGCCACCGCCGGCGATGCGCCGGCCTCGGTCTGGTTCGATCTCGGCGCGGCGCGGCAGGATCTGCGCGACCATGTCGGCGCCGCACACGCCTATCGCAAGGCGCTTTCGCTCAAGCCCGATCATGCCGAGGCCGCGCTCAATCTCGGCATCGCGTTGCAGGAGGCCGGCGATGCCGACGCCGCGATGGGCGCATTCGCGACAGCCTATGCCCTGCGCCCGCAGCTGTTCGGATCGATCGCGATGGCGCTGACCTCGGCCTCGCACGGCCGGCTCTGGCTCGACGAGGCCGCGCTGCGCAAGAAGCTAGCTGGTTAGCCGGCCGCGCCTGGCGCGAAAGTGCTTGCGGTAGACGTTCGGCGCGGCGAGCACCTCGCCGACGACCTTCGCATAGGATTGCTGGTGCGCGGCGTCGAAGGCCTCGAACACCAATTCGGGGGCCTCGCGCGGCACCGCAAAGCATTGCGCGACCGGCGTGCCCTTCGGCAGCACGCCGGAAAACTCCGGCTCGGTCCAGACCGCGGGGAAATTGATGCCGCCATCATGAAACCGGTCGGCATCGACCAGTCCCGAGATCAGCCGGAACGGCAGATCGTCGCGATTGACCGGATGGGTCGCAAACAGCGACCAGCCTGGCTCGAGCTCGATGGTCCAGAAACTGTTGAACTTGAGCGCGGCCTGCCCGTTGGCGAACGGCGCGCCTTCGAATTGCGCCGCCGGGTGGAAGCTGAGCGGCGCGCGCGGATGGCCCTCTGTCGCAGGTTCCGGAATCTCCCAGTCCCAGGCGAACGCGCCGCGCTCCACCCTGATATCGCAGGGCAGCGGGATCATCACGCCATGGGCCATCGCATCGACGAAGGGCGGGCATTGCTTGACGGTGCGGATGTCGCGGCCGTGGATCTCGGAATGCGCCTTTGCCGGCATCGCGCGCAACCAGTCGGGCAGCGCGCTGCGCGCCGGAGTGGGCCGCAGCAGATGATCGGCAAGCTTTGGGTCGCAACGGAACGTCATGCGCATGGCGAACTCCCCGGCCGGAGACGGCCGACATTGCATCGATGATAGCCGTCATTGCGAGCGGAGCGAAGCAATCCACAAAGCCGCAAATGGAGATTTGGATTGCTTCGCTGCGCTCGCAATGACGAAAAAGGCCGGGATTGCTCCCGGCCTTTCTCACTTCTTGGAAGGCGTAGGCAACAGAGCCTTACTTCGCCTCTGCGCGCTTCGGGGGCGAGGCCGGCCACGACTTGATCAGGGTGTCGTAGTCGATGGTTTCGCCCTTCGGCTTCTCGTTGGCGAGCTTGCGCTGCGGCGCGATGTTGCCGTCCTTCGCCGACTTGTCGTACCAGTACTCGGCGGTCTTCTTCGGGTTGAGCTTCGGACCGCAGGCACCCTGCACGCCCGACTTCTCGAGACGCTCCATCACCGAGTCCTGCGCGGCTGCGAGCGCATCCATCGCCTGCTGCGGCGTCTTCGCACCGGACGACGCGTCGCCGATGTTCTGCCACCAGAGCTGCGCGAGCTTCGGATAGTCGGGCACGTTGTTGCCGGTCGGGGTCCACTGCACGCGCGCGGGCGAACGGTAGAACTCGATCAGGCCGCCGAGCTTCGGCGCACGCTCGGTGAACGACTTGTCCCAGATGTCGGATTCACGGATGAAGGTGAGACCGACATGGCTCTTCTTCAAGCTGACCGTCTTGGAGACGATGAACTGCTGATAGAGCCAGGCCGCCTTGCGGCGGTCGACCGGGGTCGACTTCAGGAGCGTGAGCGAGCCCACATCCTGGTAGCCGAGTTTCATGCCGTCCTTCCAGTACGAGCCGTGCGGCGACGGGGCCATACGCCACTTCGGCGTACCGTCCGCGTTCATCACCGGCAAGCCGGGCTTCACCATGTCGGCGGTGAAGGCGGTGTACCAGAAGATCTGCTGGGCGATGTTGCCCTGCGAGGGCACCGGGCCCGATTCGGAGAAGGTCATGCCCTGCGCCTGCGGCGGAGCATACTTCTTCATCCAGTCGAGGTACTTGACGATCGAGTAGACCGCCGCCGGGCCGTTGACGTCGCCGCCGCGCTCGACCGACGAGCCGACCGGACGGCAGCCTTCCATGCGGATGCCCCATTCGTCGACCGGCAGGCCGTTCGGGATGCCCTTGTCGCCGTTGCCGGCCATCGACAGCCAGGCGTCGGTGAAACGCCAGCCGAGCGAGGGATCCTTCTTGCCATAATCCATATGGCCGTAGACCTTGACGCCGTTGATTTCCTTGATGTCGTTGGTGAAGAAATCAGCGATGTCCTCATAGGCCGACCAGTTCACGGGCACGCCGAGCTCGTAGCCGTACTTGGCCTTGAACTTGGCCTTATAGTCGGGGTTGGTGAACCAGTCGTAGCGGAACCAATAGAGGTTGGCGAACTGCTGGTCGGGCAGCTGGTAGAGGTGGCCGTTCGGCGCGGTCGTGAACGACTTGCCGATGAAGTCGTCGACGTCGAGCATCGGGTCGGTGACGTCCTTGCCTTCGCCCTTCATCCACTCCGTCAGGTCGACCGCCTGGCCGTAGCGGAAGTGGGTGCCGATGAAGTCGGAGTCGTTGATCCAGCCGTCATAGACGTTCTTGCCGGACTGCATCTGGGTCTGGATCTTCTCGACGACGTCGCCTTCCTGGATGACGTCGTGCTTCACCTTGATGCCGGTGATCTCCTCGAACGCCTTGGCGAGCGTGCGGGATTCATATTCATGCGTCGTCAGGGTTTCGGAGACGATGTTGATCTCCATGCCCTTGAAGGGTGCAGCGGCCTTGATAAACCACTCCATTTCCTTCATCTGGTCGTCCTTGGAGAGGGTCGACGGCTGGAATTCGCCGCCGTCGATCCACTTCTTGGCGGCGGCCTCGTCCGCGCGCGCCGGCGCGGCGATAGCAACCGACGCCGCGACGAGCGCGAGCGCGCTGGTCATCGTCAGAAGACTATCCTTGGTCTTTCTCAAGTGTCGCATGGTGATTCCTCCGGTTGCAGCGACAAACTAAGTACCCCAGGCCCGGGTAGACCCCGGATCTGCTCTTCTTCGACCTGCTCAGACGGTGCGAAAGATCACCACGGCTGAAGCAAGCGAAATCAGTGTTGCGAGCCACAGGCTCGTAATGTCGTAGGTGTTCTCCCCGATCGGCAGCGAAATGATCGGGTCGGTGCCGACGACGCCGATCCACACCAGATGGATGACGGCGGCAAGCACCAGCGAAATGAACAAACGATCCCCGCGCGTGGTCGGAATGCGCAACACGCCGACGCGCTCGGCCTCGGGATAGGCGGCGCCGAGCCAGGTCATCACGCCGAGCGTGCAGGCGAGCAGCACGAAGAAGATCGCGGTCGGCGGTGTCCAGGCCATCCATGCAATGCTGTCCATGGAAACCTCCTCTAGACCCGGCCGAGCGCAAAACCGCGCGCGATGTAGTTGCGGACGAACCAGATCACGAGCGCGCCCGGAATGATGGTGAGCACGCCGGCGGCCGAGAGCAGGCCCCAGTCCATGCCGGCGGCCGACACCGTGCGCGTCATCACCGCCGAGATCGGCTTGGCCGCGACCGAAGTCAGCGTCCGCGCCAGCAGCAGCTCGACCCAGGAGAACATGAAGCAGAAGAACGCGGCGACGCCGATGCCGCTCGCGATCAAGGGCACCAGGATCTTGACGAAGAAGCGCGGAAACGAATAGCCGTCGAGGAACGCGGTCTCGTCGATCTCGCGCGGCACGCCGGAGACGAAGCCCTCGAGGATCCACACCGCCAGCGGCACGTTGAAGATGCAGTGCGCCAGCGCGACAGCCCACGGCGTATCGAACAGGCCGATCGCCGAGTAGAGATTGAAGAACGGCAGTGCATAGACCGCAGCCGGCGCCATGCGGTTCGACAGCAGCCAGAAGAACAGATGCTTGTCGCCGAGGAAGCGGTAGCGCGAGAACGCATAGGCCGCCGGCAGCGCGACCGCGATCGAGATCACGGTGTTGATGACGACGTATTCGAGCGAATTGATGTAGCCCGAATACCAGCTCTCGTCGGTGAAGATGCGCTTGTAGTGCTGCAAGGTCGGCGTATGCGGCCACAGCGTCATCGACGTGACGATCTCGGTATTGGTCTTGAAGCTCATGTTGACGAGCCAGTAGATCGGCAACAGCAGGAAGATCAAAAACAGCGCCATGATGAGGCGGCGGCCGGGGATCGAGTGCGTCATGCGGCCGCTCCTTCCTTGGCCGGGCGCTCGGCACCGGCATTGGTCATCACGGTGTAGAACACCCAGCACACGATCAGGATGATGAGGTTGTAGACCAGCGACAGCGCCGCCGCCTTGCCGAGGTCGAACTGGCCGAGCGCGATCTTGACCAGCTCGATCGAGATAAAGGTGGTCGAGTTGCCGGGGCCGCCGCCGGTGACGACGAACGGCTCGGTGTAGATCATGAAGCTGTCCATGAAGCGCAGCAGCACGGCGATCAGCAGCACGCGGTGCATCTTCGGCAACTGGATCGCCTTGAACACCGCCCAGCGCGACGCACCGTCGATCTGCGCCGCCTGGTAGTAGGCGTCCGGGATCGACTTCAGGCCGGCGTAGCAGAGCAGTGCAACCAGGCTGGTCCAGTGCCAGACGTCCATCACGATGACGGTGACCCAGGCGTCGACCTCGTTGGACACGTAATTGTAGTTGATGCCGATGCTGTTCAGGACATAGCCGAGCAGGCCGATGTCGGGCCGGCCGAAGATCTGCCAGATGGTGCCGACCACGTTCCACGGAATCAGAAGCGGCAGCGCCAGGATCACGAGGCAGGCCGCGACGCTCCAGCCCTCGCGCGGCATCGACAATGCGATGACGATGCCAAGCGGCACCTCGATTGCGAGGATCACGGCCGAGAAGAACAGGTTGCGGCCGAGCGAGGCCAGGAAGCGGCCGCCGAGATCGGTCGACGGATCGAGCAATTCCTTGAACCAGCCGACGCCGTTCCAGAAGAACTGGTTGTTGCCGAAGGTGTCCTGCATCGAATAGTTCACGACGGTCATCAGCGGCAGGATCGCGGAGAACGCCACCACCAGGAACACCGGCAGCACCAGGAACCAGGCTTTCTGGTTGACGGTCTTTTCCATCAGGCGACCCCCTCGACCAATTGGCTGTCGGCGTAGACGTGGACATGCGCCGGATCGAAAACGAGCCCCGCGGTGTCACCGGAGACCGAGAAGCCCGGCGGCACGCGGGCGGCGAACTTGACGTCGCCGACGCGGACGCGTGCGAACTGGATGCGGCCGAGATCGTCGATCCGCTCGATCGCGGCCGACAGCAGGTCCGATGCCGGCGCCGCGACATCGACGAATTCCGGCCGCACGCCGATCTCGATCTTCTTGCCGGCCGGCAGGACGCCGTAGTTGCGGCGCAGGCCGATGACATGGCCGTCGATCCGCGCCTCGCGGCCGGAGACCGCGGCGGGCAGGATGTTCATGCCGGGCGAACCGATGAAATAGCCGACGAAGGTGTGCGCCGGCTTGTCGAACAGCTCCGCCGGCGTGCCGCTCTGCACCACGCGGCCGTCATGCATCACGACGACGGTATCGGCGAAGGTCAGCGCCTCGGTCTGGTCATGGGTGACGTAGATCATCGTGAGATCGAGCTCGCGATGCAGCGCCTTCAATTTCGAACGCAGCTGCCATTTCAACTCGGGATCGATCACCGTCAGCGGCTCGTCGAACAGCACGGCGGCGACATCGTTGCGCACCAGGCCGCGGCCGAGCGAGATCTTCTGCTTGGCATCCGCGGTGAGCCGCGTCGCCTTGCGGTTGAGATAGGGCGTGAGATCGAGCAGATCGGCGATCTGCTTGACCCGCGCATCGACTTCGGCCTTCGCGACGCCGCGGTTCTTGAGCGGGAAGGCCAGGTTCTCGCCCACCGTCATGGTGTCGTAGATGACCGGGAACTGGAACACCTGCGCGATATTGCGCTTCTGCGTCGACAGCGGCGTGATGTCCTGGCCGTCGAACAGGATCTTGCCGCGCGACGGCGTCACGATGCCGGAGATCAGATTGAGCAGCGTGGTCTTGCCGCAGCCGGAGGGGCCGAGTAGCGCGTAGGCGCCGCCCTGCCGCCAGGTCATGGTGACCGGCTTCAGCGCGAAGGATTCCAGCGGCGCGTCGTTGCCGCTGTAGGACTGTGCGAGGTCGACGAGGTCAATGCGGGCCATGAAGCATCTCCCTCAGTTTGAAAACGCTGTTGCGGGTGAGGCGACGAGGCGATCGGCCGCGTCGAACACGAAAATGTTGTCGGGATCGAGCGCGGCGTCGAGCACCTGCCCGGGCTCGTATTCGTGCACGCCGTGCAGCACCGCGACCCAGTTGGACTCGTGGACGTGGAGATGCACGAAACTCTCCGAGCCGGTGATCTCGGTCACCGTCACGGTAGCGGAGAATTTGTGGCGGCCGGCCGTGGTGCTACCGACCTCGAGCTGGTGGGCGCGGAAGCCGACGCGGTAGCTGCCGTCGGGGACATTGGCGTAGAGGCCGCTGGCCTGCGCCTGCTCGCCGCCGGCATAGGTCACCTGCCCGCCCTTCTTCTCGATGCCGATGATGTTGAGCGGCGGATCGGAGAACACCTGCGCGACGCGCAGCGTGTCCGGATGGCGATAGACCTTCGGCGTCTCGCCCATCTGCAAGGCCTGGCCTTCCCACATGCAGACCGTTTTGCCGCCGAGCAGCAGCGCCTCCGACGGCTCGGTCGTGGCATAGACGAAGATCGCACCCGACGCTTCGAAGATGCGCGGCAATTCGGCGCGCAGCTCCTCGCGCAGCTTGTAGTCGAGATTGGCGAGCGGCTCGTCGAGCAGCACGAGGTCGGCGCCCTTGACCAGCGCGCGCGCGATCGCGGTGCGCTGCTGCTGGCCGCCGGAAAGCTGCAGCGGCGTGCGCTTCAGGAAGGGTTCGAGCCGCAACAGGCGGGCGGCTTCCGCAACGCGCTGCTCGATCTCGGCACGCGGCTTGCCCTGCACCCGCAAGGGCGAGGCGATGTTCTCGTAGACCGTCAGCGAGGGGTAGTTGATGAACTGCTGATAGACCATCGCGACCGAGCGCTGGCGCACGTCGAAGCCGGTGACGTCCTTGCCGTCGACCAGCACGCGACCTGATGCCGGCTTATCGAGACCGGCGAGCAGCCGCATGATCGAGGTCTTGCCCGACAGCGTCGGCCCTAGCAGCACGCTGAGCGTGCCGCGTTCAAGGGTCAGCGACACGTCGCGAATGGTTGGAATACCATCCACGGTGCGGGTGACGTTCTGCAGCGCGACGCTCATGTCCGTCCTCCGGCTTCGCGAAGGGGACGTTCACCTGAGACGCGGTTGGCGGCCATCCACTCGTCGAGCGCGGCGATTTCACTCGCCGTCATCCGCAGGCCGAGCTTGGATCGGCGCCAGACGACGTCTTCCGCGCTCTCAGCCCATTCGTTGGCCATCAGGTACCTGACTTCGCTCTCCGTCAAGGTGGCGCCGAAGGAACGGCCGAGATCGGCAGCGGATGCTGCATTGCCCAGCAATTTGGCAGCGCGCGTGCCGTAGGCATGCGCGAGACGGCTGGCGTGCGGCTCCGCGAGGAAAGGATAGCTGCGCATCAACTCGGCGGTCAGCGCCGGCACTGCGGATACATCCATGTCGCCGCCGGGCAGCGGCGCCTTGCCGGTCCAGCCCTCTTTTGCCTTGGCGCTGCGAAGATAAGGCGACAGCCGCTCCAGCGCCTCCTCGGAAAGGCGGCGATAGGTCGTGATCTTGCCGCCATAGATCGACAGCAGCGGCGCGCCGCCGGGCGTATCGAGCTCGAACACATAGTCGCGGGTGGCGGCCTTGGCGTCGCTCGCGCCGTCGTCATAGAGCGGACGCACGCCGGAATAATCCCAAACCACGTCCTCGGGCTTGATCGGCTTGGCAAGGTACTCGCTCGCGGAGGTGCAGAGATAGTTGATCTCTTCCTGCGTCGCCTTCACCTTGGCCGGGTCGCCGTCATAGTCGCGATCGGTGGTGCCGATCAGGGTGAAGTCGTCCTGGTAGGGAATGACGAAGATGATGCGGCCGTCGGCGTTCTGGAAGATGTAGGCGCGGTCGTGGTCGTAGAGCTTCTTGACCACGATGTGCGAGCCCTGCACCAGCCGCACCTTGGCGCGCGAATTGACGCCGGAGCCCGACGCCAGCACCTGCTCGACCCAGGGACCGCCGGCATTGACCAGCGCGCGGGACTTGATCGTCTCGCGCGCGCCGCTGGCGCGGTCCTCGACCGTGACGTGCCAGATGCCGTCGACCTGTCTGAGCTCGACCGCGCGGGTGCGGGTCCGGATTTCGGCGCCGCGATCGGCTGCATCGCGCGCGGTCAGCGCGACCAGCCGCGCGTCGTCGACGAAGCAGTCGGAATATTCAAAGCCCTTGCTGTAGCGGCCCGCGATCAGGGGCTTGCCGACCACGTCGGTGGTGAGATCGACCGAACGCGTCGCCGGCAGCAGATGGCGGCCGCCGATATGGTCGTAGAGGAAGAGGCCGAGCCGCAGCAGCCAGGCCGGACGCAGGCCGGCGTGGTGCGGCAACACGAATCGCAAGGGGCGGATGATGTGGGGCGCGATCTGCCAGAGGATCTCGCGCTCGATCAGCGCCTCGCGCACCAGACGGAACTCGTAATATTCGAGATAGCGCAGACCGCCGTGCACGAGCTTGGTCGACCAGGACGACGTCCCGCTCGCCAAATCATTCATTTCGCACAGGAAAACAGAGTTGCCCCGGCCCGCCGCATCACGCGCGATGCCGCAGCCATTAACGCCGCCTCCGATGATGGCGAGGTCGTAAATTCGATCCAAAGAACGCTTCCCCCGGCAACCGCCTTCGCTTCGGCGGTTTTTACTTTCGGATTGCATTAGATCACAAGCAAAAACGAAAGCAAACCGAAAATGGGGAACTTCGGAGGGATTTTTGGGAGTTTGCTTGGAGGGGGACGGTTAGAGCGTCGAACGCGCAGCTTCATTTCACTGAGCTGTCATGCCCCGCTTCAAGCGGGGCATCCAGTACGCCGCGGCTCCTCGGCTCAAGCACAAGCGTTTCTGGAATACCGGATCGCCCGGTCAAGCCGGGCGACGACAACCGACGACGTGGAAACGTACCGGCGCTACGCGCTGCGCAGCGTGACCGGCGCGGGCTCGGGGCCGGTGTCGTCGATGTCGCCTTGCGGCTTGTCCATCGCCACGACGACTTCGATGCCGCGCGAGTGGCAGATGTTGGCGAGGCCGGCCGGCAGCGGCGAATCGGTGATGAAGGTCTGGATCTGGCTCATATGGGCGATCCGCACCGGCGCGCTGCGGCGGAGTTTGGTGGCGTCCGACACCAGCATGACGTTGCGCGCATTGGCGATGATCGCCTGCGCGACCTGCACCTCGCGATAATCGAAGTCGAGCAAGGCGCCCTCCTCATCGATCGCGGATGCGCCGATGATGGCGTAGTCGACCTTGAACTGGCCGATCAGCTGCGTCGCGGTCGAACCGACCACGGCACCGTCGGCGCGCCGCACCGTGCCGCCGGCGACCACCACCTCGATGCGCGGATGGCGGTAGAGCAGCATCGCGACGTTGAGGTTGTTGGTGATGACCAGCAGATCCTCATGCGAGGTCAGCGCGCTCGCGACTTCCTCGGTCGTGGTACCGATGTTGATGAACAGCGAGCAGCCGTTCGGGATTCGCGCGGCAGCCGCGGCGCCGATCGCCTTCTTCTCGTCGGCGGCGACGAAGCGGCGCGCCTCATAGGCGAGGTTCTCGACGCCGGAGGCGATGATCGCGCCGCCATGGATGCGGGTCAGCGAGCGCTGGTCGCAGAGATCGTTGAGGTCCTTGCGGATGGTTTGCGCCGAGACCTCGAAGCGCTTGGCAAGGTCTTCCACCATGACCCGGCCGAACGCGCGTGCAATGTTGAGGATTTCAGTCTGGCGATTGGACAGTCCGGCCACAGCGGCCCCCTGGAAGCGGCGATTCCCCCATGGTGCGACCGTTCGGGAATGAGGTCAACGTGCTTCGCGGCACGGCACCGCGCCGCAGCAACCTCGCGCGCTCACCACGCCATGATCGATGCGACCAGCCCGATCAGTTCGGGATCGTCGAACGCCCGGGCGCTGGCGATGGCGCCAGCTGCGACGAGATCGTCGTGGCTTAGGCCGGTCCGCATTCCGACCGTCGCGATGCCCGCGGCGGTGGCGGACTGAACGCCGGAACGCGAATCCTCGAATGCCACCGCGTTGGCCGCGGAGGCACCGGCAACGCGCAATCCCTCCAGATAGGGCAATGGATGCGGCTTGCCATGCGCGAGCTCGTCGCCGATCACGACCGCCTTGAAGCGATGAGCAATGCCAAGGCCCGAGAGCAGCAGCTCGGCATTCGGGCGCGGCGCGTTGGTCACCGCGACCATCGGCACACCGGCCCGGTCGGCTCGGTCCAGCAGCGCCAGCAATCCCGGCACCGGCTTGATCTGGCCGCTGACCAATTCGCGGAAGAACCGCTCTTTCTCACCGAGGATGAGGGCGCGGCGCGCCAGCGGCTCGTGGGCCAGAAAGCGCTCGCCGATCGAGGCGTTGGAGAAGCCTTGCAATTCCCTGCCAAAGCGGGCGTGGTCGAACGCATGTCCGTGAGGACCGAGCACCCGGTTGAACGCGGCGAGATGAATGGGATCCGTGTCAGCCAGCGTGCCGTCAATGTCGAACAGCAACGCCTTGCCTTGTCCTTGCAGCATCCGAGCAATGTTTCCCTGAACCCGGATGCATCAATACAGACCTATCGGGGCGTCCGCAAATGGCGGACCACCTCCTTCCGCAGGCTACGACGCCATCTGCAGGGTGTCACCGGTGAGCAGCCGGCGTGCGGCGCGTTCGGCCTCACGGGCGTTGCGAAAAATCTGTCCTTCAAGGCGGGCAAAACGGTGCGACGCAGCAAAGAATTGATAACCTCTGATATCGCGGACCACGATACCCGCGGTCTGCGAACTCACTTCGATCACGTAACTGTCAGACATTGTCGGCCTCGGTTTAATTCCGGGCCGACAACAGGATCGCAGGCTGTTTGTTCCTCGGATCGCATGCGGCAAAGAACGCCGTCATCACCGGGCTTGTCCCGGTGATGACGAGAAATACGTCATGTCGCGATCGTCACACCGTCGCGCTGGATCGGCTGCGGCTGGCCGTGGTCGTCGATCGAGACATAGGTGAAATTACCGTCGGTGACCAGGATCGCCTGCTGGGCGCGACGACGCAGCACCCAGGCTTCGAGATGCACCGTCATCGAGGTGCGGCCCATGCGCACCAGGTTGGCGTGGACCGAGACGAGATCGCCGACATAGACGGCCTTGCGGAAGTTCATCGCCTCGATCGCAACCGTGACGGTGCGCGACTTCGCGAGCTTGGAAGCGAACACGCCGCCGCCGACATCCATCTGGCTGAGCAGCCAGCCGCCGAAGATGTCGCCATTGGCGTTGGTGTCAGCCGGCATCGCCAGGGTGCGGATGCAGAGATCGCCCTTCGGTTCGGTATCGGTGGAGAGCGGCGCGTGGGCATGCGCGCCGGTCGCTTGTGTGTCGGTCGCTTGCTGATCGGTCACTTGCGGATCGGTCACTTAAAAGTCTCCCAGCCGGTATCCGGTGCAAATCGTCCGCCGAATTTATGCATCAGCGCGCGCAAGGTCGACACCACATTGTCGACGCCGCGGCTGCGCGCATAATTGAGCGGGCCGCCACGGAACGGGGCGTAGCCGGTGCCGAAGATCATCGCGCCGTCGACCATATCGGGATCGTCGACGATGCCCTCGCGCAAGGCGGCGACGCAGACATTCGAGATCGGCAGCACCAGGCGGTCGATCATCTGGTCGTTCACCTTGGGGCCGGTCTCCGGCAGCGGCGATTTCTCCGCCTTGCCGTCCTTCCAGGTGTAAAAGCCCTTGCCGGTCTTGCGGCCGAGCTCGCCTTTGGCGACCTTTTCGCGCAGCCAAGCAGGTGTCGGCGGCAGCATGTCGCCGAACTTCGAGCGCAGCATGTCGCCGACATCGAGGCAGATATCGAGGCCGACCTGGTCGGCGAGCTCGATCGGGCCCATCGGCATGCCGAACTCGACGGCGGCGGCGTCGATCAGGCGCTGGTCGGTCTTCTCGTCCAGCATCACCATCGCCTCCAGCATGTAGGGCGTCAGCGCGCGATTGACGAGGAAGCCCGGCGAGCTCTTCACCGGTAGCGGCAAACGGTCGATGGCGCCGACGAAGGCGAGCGCCTCCTTCAGCATGCCGGCGTCGGTGCCGTCATGGTTGACGACCTCGACCAGTTGCAGCCTCGACACCGGGTTGAAGAAGTGCAGGCCGAGCAGCCGCTCCGGCCGTTGCAGCGTGGTGCGCAGATCCTGCAGCGGAATGCTCGACGTGTTGGTGGCGAGGATCGCGCCCGGCTTCATCTTCGGCTCGAGGCCGGCATAGACCTTCTGCTTCAGCTCGAGCTTCTCCGGCACCGCCTCGATGATCAGATCGGCGTTGCGGACGCCCTCACCCTCCATGTCAGGCACCAGCCGATCGAGCGCATCGCGCTGGTCGATCTTCTTGCGCATGATCTTGCCGAACAGGTCCGACGCACGCTTCATCGCGCCGGCGATCGGCTCGGCCTTCATGTCGGCCAGGGTGACGCGCATGTCCTGGTTGGCGCACCAGGCCGCGATATCGCCGCCCATCGCGCCGGCGCCGATGACATGGACGTGCCGTACCTTGTTGCCGCTTCCCGCCACCTTCTTCATCTGCTCGCGCAGGAAGAAGACGCGGATCAGGTTTTGCGCGGTCGGCGTGACCATCAGCCTGGCGAACGAGGCCTTCTCCGCGTTCAGCATCGCCGCGCGGTCCCCGGCATGCTTCTCCCAGAGATCGATCAGCGCGTAAGGCGCGGGATAATGCGCGTGCGGCGCGGCCTTCCCGGCTTCGCTGCGCATGCGGGATGCGAGGAAGCCGCGGACCGGCGTGAAATTGAGCAGCTTGTTGAGCGGACCCGGGCGGGCGCGCTTGAGGCGGCCGAACACCGCGTCCTTCACCGCATTGCGGACGTGGCGCTCCTGGGTGACGGCGTCGACCAGGCCGAGCGATTTGGCGCGGCGCGCGTCGATGGTCTTGCCGGTCAGCATCAGGGTCATCGCCTGCATCGGGTTGACCAGCTCGGTGAAACGCACCGTGCCGCCGAGACCGGGATGCAGGCCGAGCATCACCTCGGGGAAGCCGAACCGCGCATCGTCGATCGCGATCCGCATCTGGCAGGCCAGCGCGACCTCGAGCCCGCCGCCGAGACAGAAGCCGTGGATCACCGCGAGCGACGGCACCCGCAGCGCCTCGAGCCGGTCGATCACCGCATGGGCGCGGCCGATCGCGGTCTCGACCGTGCTGGGATCGCTGGCGCCGCGGAATTCGTTGACGTCGGCGCCGGCGATGAAGCCGCTTGTCTTGGCCGAGCGGATCACGAGGCCTGCCGGCCGCTGGCTTTCCAGCGCGGCGACGATCGTATCGAGCTCTTCGAGCAGGTCGGCGGACAGCGTGTTGGCGCTGGCACCGGCGCGATCGAACAGCAGCCAGGCGATGCCGTCGTCGTCACGCGTCAGCTTGAAATTCTTGTAGGGGTTTTCCGCAACCGGCCTGGGCCCGAGCTCCAGCACGCGGTCGGCGAGAACGTCCATGATCCGTGAATCCATGATCACACCGTCTCAATCAACATCGCGCCGCCCTGGCCGCCACCGATGCATTCGGTGGCGACGCCGCGCCTGGTGCCGAGCCGCTTCATCGCATTGACCAGATGCAGCACGATGCGGTTGCCGCTGCAGCCTACCGGATGGCCGAGGCTGATCGCGCCACCATCGACGTTGAGCTTTGCGCGGTCGATTTCACCGGCCGCGCCGTCGAGCCCGAGAATCTCGCGACAGAATTTTTCATCGTTCCAGGCGGCGAGGCAACCGAGCACCTGGGTGGCGAAGGCCTCGTTCAATTCCCAGGTCTCGACGTCCTGCAAGGTCATGCCGTTGCGCTTCAAAAGCGCACTCGCCGACAGCACCGGGCCGAGTCCCATGATCGAGGGATCGAGCGCCGACCATTGGCTGTCGAGGATGACGGCCTTCGGCGTCAGCCCGTGTTTCGCCACGGCATTTTCGGACGCGAGGATCACCCAGGAGGCGCCGTCGGTGATCTGCGAGGAATTGCCGGCGGTGACCTGGCCCCACGGGCGTTCGAACACCGGCTTCAATTTTGCCAAGGTCTCCGGTGACGAGTCCGGGCGGACGCCGTCATCATGGTCGTAGAATTTTCCGTCACGCACGAATGAGGTCTCGACCTCGCCTTTGAGGTAACCTTCCTTCTGGGCACGCGCGAGGCGCTGGTGGCTTTCGGCGGCGTAGGCATCGGATTGCGCGCGGGTGATGCCGAAGAGATGGCCGACCTTTTCGGCGGTCTGCCCCATGTTGAGCTCGGTGATCGGATCGGTCAGCCCACGCTCGAGCCCGATGATCGGCTTGAGATAGCTCGGCTTGATCTTAAGCGCCGCAGCGATCTTGGCACCGATGCCCTTGGCGCCGGCAAGGCCGGCAAACCAGCGCACGCCGGAATTGGGCCAGACCAACGGCGCGTGGCTCAAGGCCTCGGCGCCGCCGGCAAGGATCAGCTCCGAGTTTCCCTCGCGGATGTAGCGGTAGCCGGTATCGATCGACTGCATGCCGGAGCCGCAATTGATCTGCACCGTGAACGCGACCATCTGCTCGCCCATGCCGAGCCGAAGGGCCGCGACCCGCGCCGGGTTCATCTCGTCGGCGATCACGTTGACGCAGCCGAGGATCACCTGGTCGAAGGCGGTGGGCGCGAACGGCTGGCGCGCCAGCAGCGGCCGGCCGCATTGCACAGCAAGATCGACCGGCGTGAACGGGCCGGGACCGGAGCGCGCCTTCAGGAACGGCGTCCGGCTGCCGTCGACGATAAAGACTGGTCGCGTCATCAGCCCGCCGCCCTCTGCTCACCAAGCTCCTGGAAGAACTGATGCACGTCGGCGGATTTCTTGTAAATCGGGGACAGCGCCTCCGGCGCAAAATCATCGACCTCGATGACTTTTGTGACGGCTTCATGCGCGGCGGCGAGCTTTTCCCCGTCGCTCTCGGTGATGACGCCCTTCTTGACTGCCTCTTTCCAGTCGTGAATGCGCGCCGCGCGCATCTGCTTGGCGGCGTCCTCGGCCTCGGTGACGAGGCGGAAGGCCTTCTCCAGCCGCGCGATACCGCCGTCGTCCTCGACAAAGGCGAGATCTGATGTCAGGCGGTCGCGCGCCGCCGAAGGCGACAGAACGAGCTGCGCGCATTGATGCACGACGCGGTCGGACGGGCCGACCACGCGCGCCCCAAACGGCTGGATCAGGAATTTCAGGATGATCGCGACAAAGCGGTTGGGCAGATTGGCCAGGATTTCCGCAAACCGGTTCTGGATGGTCCTGAAGCCAGTCGCCATGCACCATTCGAGCGCAGGCAGATCCTGCTCCTGCCGGCCCTCGTCCTGCCAGCGCTTCAGCGCGGCAGAGAGCAGATACAATTCGGACAGGATGTCGCCGAAGCGGGCGGACAACATCTCCTTGCGCTTCAGCGCGCCGCCGAGCGTGAGCAGCGCCATGTCGGCGCACAGCGCAAATGCCGACGAATAGCGCGAGAGCTGGCGATAGAATTGCGTCGCATCGCCGGCATCCGGCGCCGGCGCGAACAGGCCGAAGCTCCAGCTGCGGCCCCAGGCGCGGAACATGGTCGCAAAGCTGTGGCCGACATGCTTCCAGAACGCGGTGTCGAAGGCGGTGAGGCCCTTGTCGCGATCGGTCTCGCCGAGCGCGTTCATCTCCTGAAGCAGATACGGATGCGCACGGATCGCGCCCTGCCCGAACACGATCAGGTTGCGGGTCAGGATGTTGGCGCCCTCGACCGTGATGCCGACCGGCACCGAACGATACAGACCGCCGAGATAATTCTGCGGCCCGTCGATTACGGCCTTGCCGCCATGGATGTCCATGGCGTCATCGATCGCGATCCGCATCCGCTCGGTGGCGTGCAGCTTCATGATCCCGGAGATGACGGCGGGATGATGCCCCTCGTTCAGCGCGGCGCAGGTCAGCCGCCGCGCGGCGTCGAGCAGATAGGCAGTGCCCGTGATGCGGGCCAGCGGCTCCTCGATGCCCTCGAACTTGGAAATCGAGATGCCGAACTGCTCGCGGATCCGGGCATAGGCGCCGGTGGTGCGCGCCGCATAGGCGGCACCGGCCGCCGAGAGCGACGGCAGCGAGATGCCGCGGCCCGCGGCGAGCGCCGTCATCAGCATCTTCCAACCCTTTCCGAGGCGCTCTTGGCCGCCGATGATGTAGTCGAGCGGGATGAAGACGTCCTTGCCCCAGTTCGGGCCGTTCTGGAACACCTGCATCGCCGGCAGATGGCGATGGCCGATCGAGACGCCGGGCAAGTGCGTCGGGATCAGCGCCACCGTGATACCGAGCTCGTCTTGATTGCCGACGAGATGATCGGGATCGTAAGCCTTGAACGCAAGCCCGAGCAGCGTCGCGACGGGGCCGAGCGTGATGTAGCGCTTGTGCCAGTTCAGCTTCAGGCCAATCACCTCGCGGCCCTCGAACGTGCCCTTGCAGATGATGCCGGTGTCGATCATCGAGGCGGCATCCGAGCCGGCCTCCGGGCTGGTCAGGCCGAAGCACGGGATATCGCGGCCGTCGGCGAGCCGCGGCAGCCATCGCTCCTGCTGCTCCTTGGTGCCGAAGCGCATCAACAGCTCGCCCGGCCCGAGCGAGTTCGGCACCATCACGGTGACGGCCGCGGTCAGCGAACGCGAGGAGATCTTGCGCACCACTTCGGAATGCGCATAGGGCGAGAAGCCGAGGCCGCCGAATTGCTTCGGGATGATCATGCCGAAGAATTTGTGGCGCTTGACGAAGTCCCAGACTTCGGGCGGCAAATCGCGCCATTCCCAATTGATCTTCCACTCGTCGAGCATCGTACAGAGCTCGTCGACCGGACCGTGCAGGAAGGCGTGCTCCTCGTCGGTCAGCTTGGCCGGTGCGTAGGCCAGGAATTTCGCCCAGTCCGGATTGCCGGTGAAGAGATCGGCATCCCACCAGACGTCGCCGGCCTCCAGCGCCTCGCGCTCGGTGTCCGACATCGTCGGCAGCACGCCACGCGCCCAGGAGAAAATGGGTTTCGTCAGATAGTCGCGGCGGAAGCTCATGGTGGTCCTCATGAATCGGCGGCGAATGCGGGCTGATCTTATCGGAAAGTGCCGGTCACCGGTGAACACTTCGCCTTGCAAATAAAGCGAAATTGACGCGGTGGACGCGCCGTTTGTTAACGGCACGCCGCGCGTTCAGTTCCGAAACATGAGGTGCGACAATCGGGTAGCGGGGAATGGCGCTAGGGCGGCAGCGGAAGTTCACCTCTCCTTTGGGAGAGGTCGGCGCGAAGCGCCGAGTGAGGGGTTACGGTCTCTCGTAAGAGCAGCACCCCCTCACCCGATTTGCTGCGCAAATCGACCTCTCCCCGCTGGGGAGAGGTGAAAGAAGGTCAGGCCGGCCCGGCGCCCTGCGTCGCCAGATAGACCGCGTAGAGCGACTGGCTTGAGGCCATGAACAGGCGGTTGCGCTTGGGGCCGCCGAAGGTGATGTTGCCGCAGACCTCCGGCAGGCGCATGCGGCCGAGCAGCTTGCCTTCCGGTGACCAGCACGTCGCGCCATTGTAACCGACCGCGCGGCCGGCATTGCTCGAGCACCAGACGTTGCCGTTGACGTCGCAGCGGATGCCATCCGGTCCGCACTTCACGCCGTCGATCATGAAGTCGCTGAACCGCTTGCCGTTCGACACCTTGTTGTCGGCACCGACATCGAACACCCACACGTCGCCCTTGCCGCCCGGACCGCTGTCGCCCGGGCCCTTGCCGGTCGAGACCACGTAGAGCTTCTTGTAGTCGGGCGAGAAGCAGATGCCGTTCGGATCCGGCACCTGGTCTTCGCTCACCACGAGGTCGACGCGGCCGGACGGATCGATCCGATAGCAGTTGGTCGGCAGTTCGCGCTTGGCCGGCACGAAACCTGCCGGCTGGCCGATCCGCGGATTGAGCTTGCCGGCCGGATTGCCCGGGCCGCCGCCCGCGTCGGGCTCGCCCTCATACAGCTGGCCGCCATAGGGCGGATCGGTGAACCAGTAGCTGCCGTCGGGATGGGCTGCGACATCGTTCGGCGAGTTCAGCTTCTTGCCGTTGTAGCTGTCGGCGAGCACGGTCGCGGTGCCGTCGTTCTCATAGCGCGTCACGCGGCGAGTGAGATGCTCGCAGGACAGCTGACGGCCCTGGAAGTCGAACGAATTGCCATTCGAGTAGTTCGAGGGCATCCGGAACACGCTGACGTGGCCGTCATCCTCCGACCAGCGCATCTGCCGGTTGTTCGGAATGTCGCTCCAGACCAGATAGCGGCCCTGCGCGCTCCACGCCGGTCCTTCCGCCCACAACGTGCCGGTGTAGAGACGCGTGATCGAGGTGTTCGGCTGGGCGAGATCGTTGAAGGACGGATCGACCGCGATGACGTCGGGATCCCAGAAATAGGTGGTCGGCGCGCCGCGCGGACTGAAGTCGCGCGGCGGGCTGGTGATCGTCGTCGGCGGGCTCACCGGCGCCGGCGCATTCTGGGCCAGCGCGCTGCCGGCGCCTGTGGCGGTGGCTGCCGCAGCAACCGCAAGTCCCTGGACGAGCGTTCGTCGTGAAACGTTCGAATCGCGCCGCTGTTGGCGTGTCATCGCATCCTCCCACTGAGTTGGCCGGCCGTTGATCCGGCCTGGCCGAGGGAGGTTAGTCTGCTCGCGGCCAGGTTGCGAGTGACCGTTTCGTGGCAACGTGATTGCCGTCCATCTCGCGCGGACAACGGCGCGGGGCGAGGAAGACGTTGGAGTGGAGCCTCAATCCGGCCGAACCATCTCGAACAGGTTTTCCGGCTTGATCTCGAAATAGTCGCCCATCCGGCCGGCGCGGACGATCGGGTGGGTGAGCGCGGTCTGGTAGACGCCGTCCTTGATGAAGGCCTTGTCGATATGGACGGCGACGACCTCGCCGAGCGTCAGCCAGGCCTGCGCCTTCTTGCCGTCGGCGCCCTGCAGCTGGATGATCTGGCTCACCTTGCATTCGAACGACACCGGGCTTTCGGCGACCCGCGGCACGTTGACGAGCTTGCCCGCGGCTTGCGTCAGGCCGGCCAGCTTGAACTCGTCGACGTCCCGCGCGACATGCGCGGCGGTCGCGTTCATGTGCTTTGCCAGATCCATCGTCGCCAGATTCCAGACGAACTCGCCGGTCTCCTGGATGTTGGCGACGCTGTCCTTCCAATTGGTGGAGGAGAAACCGATGATCGGCGGCACGTAGCAGAACGCGTTGAAGAAGCTGTAGGGCGCGAGGTTGACGTTGCCGCTGGTATCGCGCGAGGAGATCCAGCCGATCGGGCGCGGCGCGATGATGGCGTTGAACGGATCGTGCTTCAGCCCGTGGCCGTTCTTCGGCTCGTAGAAATGCAGGTCTTTCGCGGTCACGCCATGCTCCTCGTCATTCCGGGATGGTCCGAAGGACCAGACCCGGAATCTCGTCATTCCGGGTTCGATGCTAACGCATCGCCCCGGAATGACGAGGAAGTCAATTGACGAGTGCGTCAGTATGCCGGTCTCAGTTCGCCCGGACCCGCGGAGCCAGCCCCGCGATGACGAAATCGATCATCTCGTCGATGGTCGGGCCCGGCTTGGTCGCGCACTGGGCGATCATCTGCGGGTGGAAGAAGCGCATCATCGCCGTGCAGGCACACAGCGATGCGGTCATCAGGTCCTTGACCTCGAACTCGCCGGATGCGACGCCCTGCGCGATCACCTGGCCGATGGCGCCGGTGATCGTCTCCATATGGATAACGCAGACGTCCCAGTCTTCCTGCATCGCGATTTCGACCATCTCGTGCAGCTTGCTGTCGCCGACATAGCGCTCGGTGTTCATGCGATTGACTGAAATCATCAAGTCGCGCAACCGCACCGCGGCCGACCCCGACCGCAGCGCGATGCGCTGTGCCTCGACCTCGACCTCGCCCATCAACCGGCGCGCCACGCCCTCGTGGATCGACTTCTTCGAGTCGAAGAAGCGGTACACGTTGGCGGGGCTCATCCTGAGCTCCTTGGCGATGTCGGCAACCGTGGTCTTGAGGTAGCCGATCTGCCGGAACAGACGCTCCGCCACCGTGAGAATCCGCTCACGGGTGTCGGTTTCGCTATGTTCCGAGATCAGCGTCATGTTGGCCTGCTCAATCTTCAATTATTCAGCCGCTTCAGCAAGCGGAATTGCGCGTTGCGCATCTCCGGCATGCTGCGGCGCAGTATCAGTTTGCACGCCGGGACCGCACTCATCGAGGGACTTGCGGAACCAGAGGGCGTAAAGGCCCGGCAGATACAGCAAGGTGAGGAAAGTCGCAACAAACAAACCGCCCATGATGGTGATCGCCATCGGTCCCCAGAACGCCGAGCGCGACAGCGGGATCATGGCGAGGATCGCCGCAAGCGCGGTCAGCACCACCGGGCGGGCGCGGCGGACCGCGGCCTCCACGATGGCTTCCCGCCGGGTCAGGCCGCTCGCCACGTCGCTCTCGATCTGATCGACCAGGATCACGGTGTTGCGCATGATCATGCCGGCCAGCGCGATCAATCCGAGGAGGGCCACGAAACCGAATGGTTGGTTGGCAACGTTGAGCCCCAGCGAGGCGCCGACGATGCCGAGCGGCGCGGTCAGGAACACCAGCAACAGGCGCGAGAAGCTCTGCAGCTGGATCATCAGCAGCGTCAACATCACCATCACCATCACCGGGAAGAGGATGAAGATCGAGGCATTGCCCTTGGCGGATTCCTCGAACGCCCCGCCCGGCTCAATGCGGTAAGCGGGCTCAAGATGCGCCTGGATGTCCTTCAGCTTCGGCGCGATCTGGTTGGTGACGTCGGGCGCCTGCACGCCGTCGATGACGTCGGAGCGCACGGTGATCGCCATGTCGCGGTTGCGCCGCCACAGGATCGGCTCCTCATGGGCATATTCGATCTTGGCGATCTGCTGCAGCGGCACGGCAACGCCGTTGCGCGAGGTGATGGTGAGATCGCCGACGCGGCCAAGATCGAGCCGCTCGGCCGGCACGGCGCGGGCGACCACGCCGACCTTCTCGATGCCGTCGCGGATCGTGGTGACCGACGCGCCCGAGATCAGCATCGCCAGCGCCTGCGAGACGTCCTGCGGGGTGAGGCCGAGCGCGCGGGCGCGGTCCTGGTCGACGACCAGCTTCAGATAGGGCGATTGCTCGTTCCAGTCGAGCTGGACGTCCTTGACGTTCGGGTTCTGGCGCATGACCTCGCGGACCTGATAGGCGATGTCGCGCACCTTGCTGGCGTCGGGCCCGATCACGCGGAACTGAACCGGGAAGCCGACCGGCGGACCGAAGTTGAAACGGTCGACCCGGACCCGCGCCTCGTTGAGCGCGCCATCGGCCGCGGCCTGCTCGATCTTGGCCTTGATGCGCTCGCGCGCCTCGACGTTCTTGGACAGGATGACGATCTCGGCAAAGGCCTCGTTCGGCAGCTGCGGATTGAGGCCGAGCCAGAAGCGCGGCGAGCCCTGGCCAACATAGGCGGTGTAGGTCTCGATGTCCTGGTCGTCCTTGAGCAGCGCCTCGGCCTTCTTGACCGCCTTCTCGGTGACGTTGAAGGCCGTGCCCTCGGGCAGGCGGAGCTGCAGGAACAATTCGGGCCGCTCCGACAGCGGGAAGAACTGCTGCTGGACGTGGCCGAACGCGACGATCGAGGCGAAGAAGACGCCGACGGTCGCCACCACCACCTTGATGCGGTGATCGACGCACCACTGCACGATGCTGCGCAAGCCGCGATACATCCGCGTCTCGTAGATTGCGTGCGGATCGTGGTTCTGGTGCACCTTGATGTTGGGCAACAGCTTGACGCCGATATAGGGCGTGAAGATCACCGCGACGAACCAGGAGGCGACCAGCGCGATCGCCACGATCCAGAAGATACCGCCGGCATATTCGCCCACCGCCGAATTGGCAAAGCCGATCGGCAGAAAGCCGGCCGCGGTGACCAGCGTGCCGGTCAGCATCGGAAACGCGGTGGATTCCCAGGCAAAGGACGCCGCCTTCATGCGATCCCAGCCCTGCTCCATCTTCACCACCATCATCTCGACCGCGATGATGGCGTCGTCGACCAGGAGGCCGAGCGCGATGATCAGCGCACCCAGCGTAATTCTGTGCAGGTCGAGCGACATCGCGTTCATCACGATGAAGACGATGCCGAGCACCAGCGGCACCGACAGCGCCACCACGATGCCGGTGCGCCAGCCGAGCGCGACAAAGGAAACGAACAGCACGATCGCCAGCGCCTCGACGAAGGAGTGCACGAACTCGCCGACGGCGTGTTCGACCACCTTGGGCTGATCGGCGATCTGGTCGACATTGATGCCCTGCGGCACCGCCTTCATGAACTCGGCGGTCGCCTGTGCGACGTCCTTGCCGAGCTCGAGGATGTTGGCGCCCTTGGCGGTGACGACGCCGATGCCGAGCGCGGGCTTGCCTTCCTGCCGCACCTTGAAGGTTGGCGGATCGACATAACCGTGGGTGACGGTGGCGATGTCGCCGAGCCGGAACACGCGGCCATTGCTCTCGACCGGCGTCTCGGCGACCGCCTTGACGCCGTCGAGCGCGCCGGTGACGCGCAGCGGCACGCGCTGCGAGGAGGTTTCCACGGTGCCTGCCGGCGTCACGTTGTTCTGCTTGGCGAGCGAATCGAACAGCGCCTGCGGCGTGATGCCGAGGGTTGCAAGCTTGGCATGCGAGAACTCGACGAAGATGCGCTCGTCCTGGATGCCGTAGAGGTCGATCTTGGTCACGCCGGGCACCTTGAGCAGGCGCTGGCGGAAGCCTTCCGCGACTTTCTTCAATTGCGCATAATCGGCGCCGTCGCCGGTCATCATGTAGAGGATCGAATCGACGTCGGAGAATTCGTCGTTGACGACGGGGCCGAGGATGCCGGAGGGCAGCTCGCCCTGGACGTCGACCAGCTTCTTGCGCAGCAGATAGAAGAGATAGGGCACGTCCTTCGGCGAGGTCGAATCCTTGAAGGAGACCTGCATCGCCGTGAAGCCCGGCTTGGAATAGGTCTGCACCTTGTCGAAGAACGGCAGCTCCTGCAGCTTCTTCTCGATCGGATCGGCGACCTGCATCTGCATTTCCTGCGAGGTCGCGCCCGGCCACATCACCGAGACGTTCACCACCTTGACCGTGAAGAACGGATCCTCGGCACGGCCGAGCTTCTCGTAGGAGAAGTAGCCGGCGACGCCGAGCACGATCATCAGGAACAAGACCAGCGTCGGATGGCTGACCGCCCAGGCCGAAAGGTTGAAGCGCTTCATCGAACTCTCCAGGTCCCAGAACCGTTTCCGCTACAGCTAGAACGACAGCGACGACACGACCCGAACCTTCTGGCTCGGATCGAGTTTCTGCACGCCGAGCGCGACCACCTTGGCGCCCTCGGCGACGCCGCCGGCGATCACGACGCAGTTGCTCTCATAGGCCTGCACCTTGACCGGCTTGAGCGCGATGTCGCCCTTGTCGTCGACGATGTAGAGCGAGGGATCGCCGCCCTGGCTGTACAGCGCCGACAGCGGCAGCTTGGCCACCCGCTCGGTCGCCTTGTCAGCCAAGGTGAGGGTTGCCGTCATGCCGAGCGAGACGGCATCGTCGGCCTCGGGCAGCGAGAATTTCGCGAGATAGGTGCGGGTCGCGGGATCGGCCTGCGGCGCGACCTCGCGCAGCTTGGCGGCATAGGTCTTCTTGGCATCCGACCACAGCGTCACCGTGGCGACGCCCGACCTGGCACGAGCAAGAAGCGTCTCTGGGATCGCGACGACAGCTTCCTTCTCGCCAAGTCGGGCGACACGGATCGATGCCTGGCCCGCGGCAACCACCTGGCCCGGCTCGATCATGGTCGCGGTGACGACACCCCGGGTGTCGGCCACCAGCGTTGCGTAAGAGAGGGAATTGTTGGTCAGTTCGACCGAGCGCTCGGCGCGGTTGAGCCGGGCACGGGCTTCGTCGCCGGCGGCCTTGGCGGAATCCAGCGCGGCATCGGTGGCCCAGCCCTTGGCCTTCAGGTCCTTGGCGCGCTGCTCGGCGGCGGCGGCCTGCGCCAGCACCCCGGTCGCGGCGCTGAATTCGGCCTGCGCCTGCTCGGCCTGCAGCTTCAAATCGACCTCGTCGAGGGTGGCCAAGGGCTGATCGACGTCGACTGTCTGTCCGACCTCGACCAGCCGCTTGGCCACCTTGCCGGCCACCCGAAAGCCCATATCGGCTTCGATCCGGGGCTTGATCGTGCCGACGAAGCTGCGCTCGGGGGTTTCGGCTTCGTAATGGACGGTCGCCACCAGGACTGGCCGTCCCGGATCGGCGTTTTCCGCCGCCTTCTCATTACAGCCGGTCAGCGCGAACACCGCGAAAGCCAACGACGCCCCCGTCAAGAGCCTGTAATAGCTCGAAAAAATGGAACGGACGAACATCGGATCTCTCCATCGGGCTGACGACTGATGAAGAGTATCGATTTATCACTGATAAATGTCAATATTCGTCAGTGATAACCAATTCGTGAGTTGGGCGGGATCGGCCCAAGATCGGGAAGCCTTGGAAGGAAGTGTCGCCCGGATGAAGCGCAGCGAAGTCCAGGCTACGACGACCCGTAGGATGGGTAGAGCGCAGCGAAACCCATCACCTCGCCCGCGGCACGAATTGATGGGTTTCGCTGCGCTCTACCCATCCTACGCAGGCAATGCTGCTACTTCGCCCCGGCAAACTCGGTCTTGGTCTCATGACCGCCGAGGAACACCAGCAGACCCGCGACCAGCGCTTATGACGAAGCCCTCAATCCGCGAGCTGAAACCGCTCGAACCGGTCGAGCTCGTCCTCGATGCGGCGCTTCAATTCCTTGCGCGCGGCCTGCTTCTTGCCGTTGCCGACCCAGCTCCATTTTTGCATCAGGAGCTTCTTGTTCTGCCGGTCGGTCTTGAGGTCGATGGCGGCGACGATGTCGTCGCCGACCAGCACCGGCAGCGCGAAATAGCCGAACACGCGCTTCTCCTTCGGCACGTAGGCCTCGAAGCGGTGGCCGTAGCCGAAGATCAGTTCGGTGCGCTTGCGCTGGATGATCAGCGGATCGAACGGCGAGAGAATGTGGACCAAGGCAGGATCGGCATCACCGCCCTGCTCCAGCACTTCGGGCCGCGCCCAATGCTCCTGCTTGCCGGCGCCATCGAGCGTGACCGCGACCAGCTCCCTGCGGCGCACCCGCGCCTCGATCAGGCTGCGCACCGCCTTCTTGCTGGGCGCATCGAGGTGGCAGATCGAGTCCAGGCTGACGATGCCCTGCGAGCGCAGTGCGCGGTCGAGCAGATAGCCGATCTGCGCTGACGCCGATGCGGGCTTCGGCGGCTTGTCCCAGCCGAAATGCCTGCTCATCAGCTCATAGGTCTTGAGCATGCCGTTGCGCTCGCTGATCGTGGCGACGCCGCCATAGAAGGCGAGCTGCAACGCCCGCTTCGAGGGCTTGCGGCTTGCCCAGAGGTGCTCCTTCTCGGTCAGCACGTCGTCCTCGATGTCGCGAATGGTGAGCGGTCCTTCGCGCAGCAGCCGCATCACCTTGCGTGTATCCGCCGGCGTTACCGAGGACAGCCATTTGTGGCCGTCGCGCTTGTGCGCCCGCATCGCCGGCAGGAAAAAGCCGAGATCCTTGGAGGGAATGTAGGCCAGCGCGTGCGTCCAGTATTCGAACACGCTCTTGTCGGCGCTCTGCGCCTGCTTGAGGTCGGCGCGGCGATAGTCCGGGATGCGGCTGAACAGGATGTGGTGATGGCAGCGTTCGATCACGTTGATGGTGTCGATCTGCACATAGCCGAGATGTTCGACCGCCGCCGCCACGGCCGCGGCACCCTCGCCGAACGGCGCTTTGCTGTCGAGCCGCTGCGCGCACAGCCAGATGCGGCGGGCGACGGCGGTGCTCAACGGAAGGGGTTCGGCGGCGCGGGGCATTTGTTCGGCAATGTAGTGAGATTCGTGCCAATCCGGGAGTTCGGGAACTTCAACGTGACATGCATCACATTCATGGCTTTGAACCGGTCGTACGGTCCCAGCATCAAAACGACAGCAAGCCCATTTGGCTGTCACCGTTTGAGGACCAGATCATGACCCGCTCTCTTTCCTTTTCCCTTTTGACGATCGGCGCTGCGCTGTCGATGACGGCGGGCGTCGCATTGGCCGGCAGCGACACCGTCCCGGCCGCCCAGATCCTGAATGCGCTGAAGCCGAAATCGGCGACCCGCGGCCTGTCGGCCGGACAGCAGGTCGACCCGGCCGTCTCCGCCAAGGAAGCCGGCTTCATCAACTCGGTGCGCAACCGGAAGACCCGGTCGCTGTCGCTCGGCGAACGCCAGGAGATCGCCGAGATCGCGGCCAACAAGCCGAAGATCGATCTCGAGATCCACTTCAATTACAACTCGGCCGAGATCAGCAGGGATGCGACCCCTTCGGTGGAGGAGCTCGGCAAGGCCCTGTCGGACGCCAGCATGAAAGAGCAGACCTTCGTGATCGCCGGCCACACCGACGCCGTCGGCGGCGATGCCTATAATCAGGAGCTGTCGGAGCGCCGCGCCGACACCATCAAGAGGTACCTGGTCGAGCACTATGGCCTGAACGGCACCAACCTCGTGACGGTCGGTTACGGCAAGTCCCGGCCGAAGGACCCGAATGCACCGTTCGACCCGACCAACCGTCGCGTCCAGGTCGTGAACATGGAAACCAAGACCGCCGCGTCGCAGTAACGCTGATCGCGTCGATCCGCCTGCCCCACCGGCCGGCGGATCAGATCCAGTTCTGGAACAGCATCAGCCGGCTGAAAGTCGCCATCGACGTCCCGATCGCGGCCGCCGTGACCGGCAGCATCGCGACGAAACCCAGGCATCCGATCGCTACGAAGGCCCACAACAGCCAGCGCGGCATCCCCTTGCGCGTCAATGCGTAGACCAGCATGAAGCTCGCGGTGGTCGCGGCCGGCAGGTAATAATAGATGAAGCCGAGCGTGCGCGGCAGCAGCGCCCAGGCCAGATACGGGCCGAGATAGAACGCCAGCGCCAGGAACGCATCGCGGCTGCGCGCGACGATCCAGTCGCGCAGCGCGACCATGAGCGCGATCAGGGCCGGCCACAGGATCAGCGGATTGCCGAGAAGCACGACCGCCGCGATGCGGTCGTCACCGATCTTGTCGAACAGATACCAGACCGGCCGCACCAGGAACGGCCAGGACGGCCACGAGCTCATATAGGTGTGGCCGGGTATCGCACTCGTGGTGTTGTCGGCAAAGATCCGGCGCTGCGCCTCGATCAGATCGGGAAGCGAAAGCCCGTAGAGCGGCAGGAAGGTCGCAAGATAGGCCACCGCCGGGATCAGCACGAAGCAGGCGATGACATGCGAGAGGCGGAAATCCGGCCACAGATCCGGCTGGTACCAGTCGTCTGCGTTGGCGTCGGCAAAGCGCGTACGCCAGCCCTGCATCAGGCGGATCACCGCGACGATCGCGATCGAGGTTGCGAGCACGAACAGCCCGCTCCATTTGCTCGCAGCCGCCAGGCCCGCAGCAAATCCCGCCAGCGCGAAGGCCAGTTGCGGCCGCTGCTGCCTGAAGCCGTGGATGAACGCCGCGATCGCGAACAGGCTGAAGGCGAGCGCGAAAATATCCAGCATCGCGATCCGCGCCTGCACGAACAGCATCTGGTTGAAGAAGGCCAGCAACACGGCCGCGATCGCGCGGCTCTGCGCAGCGAACAGCGCCAGCGCGGCGAGATAGACACCGACCAGCGTCAGCGCGCCGAACAGCGCCGCCGGATAGCGCCATCCCAACGGCGTGTCGCCGAACGCCCGGATCGAGAGCGCGATGATCTCCTTGGCAAGCGGCGGATGCATCGGATTGAGCATCGGCTCGGGCATGACCGGCAGCAGCATCTGTCGCGCCGCCGGCACGTAATGCACCTCGTCGAAATAGAGCTTGTCGGGTGTCGTGATGCCAAGCAGCAGCACGGCGTGGGCGACGGCGAAGATGATCGCCGCGACGATCGCCGTGCGCACGGCGGGACGCTGCAGACGAGAGGCTGGCTGGGATGCAGTGTTCACGGATCGAGGGTGATCCCGCAGAGGCAAGTGTGAGCCGAGTGTGAGCCGAAATGTGAGCTATGCCGATGTCGTCGCGTGGGGCGTGTGT
Organism: Bradyrhizobium genosp. L; assembly: GCF_015624485.1. Classification (NCBI taxonomy): domain Bacteria; kingdom Pseudomonadati; phylum Pseudomonadota; class Alphaproteobacteria; order Hyphomicrobiales; family Nitrobacteraceae; genus Bradyrhizobium; species Bradyrhizobium genosp. L. Next base: position 1,779,748 of record NZ_CP061378.1, on the reverse strand, counting down.
GATGAGTGTGACGGGAACTCACTTTGACGTCCACCGCGTTGAACGCATTTCGTATCCACCGAGACTAACCATCCAGTCAACTCAGCGCTGCTTGTGGCAATTATACAATATCTGGTCGGGGCACGATCCAGTACGGTGACGGGACGCTTGATCGGTTTGGAAATGAATTCGCGTCACGGCTTTCTCTCGATCGTTGTCGTTGGCCTTGTCGTCGCACTGACGGTTCATCCGGTTCAGGCGCAGACGCGCGTCGGCGAAGCGGCGATGGTCAAGAACGATGTTGCCCGCATCGCCGCCTCGACGACGCCGATCAATGTCGGCGACGCACTGCTGCGCGACGAGACGGTGCGCACCGGCCAGGACAGTGCCACGCGACTGGTGATGGCCGACAGCACCAACCTCTCGCTCGGTCCGAGCGCCTCGATCAAGCTCGATCGCACGGTGTTCGACGACGAGCACCATTATCGCGACGTCGCGGTGCGGCTGACCTCGGGCGCGTTCCGCTTCGTCACCGGTCATTCGGAGAAAGCCGCCTACACGATCACGACGCCGCTCGCGACCATCGGCGTGCGCGGCACCGTGCTCGACATCCTGTCGCAGCGCGGCAGGACCGTCGTGGTGCTGCAGGAAGGCGCCTCGACCGTCTGCACCATGAGCCGGCAATGTCTCGATCTCACCCAGCCCGGCGACACCGCGATCATCGCCTCGAGCGGCGGACGCACGACGATCCAGAGGACCAACAACCCGCCATGGACCTTTGCTGCTACCTGCAGCCAGGCGGCGGGGCTCTGCTCGGTCACCCAATATGCCGACGCGACGCCGGTGACACCGCCGGTCGAAGACGATCCCACCGGCATGCTGTGCGGGCGGTGAGCATGGGCCGCCAGATGCGTCATTCGATTTTCGCGCTCATCGTCGCGTTGGTGGCCGCCTTCGCGTTGACGCACCCGAGGTCCGCATCAGCTCAGACCACGACGTTTCCAACCAACTGCGAAGGACCTTGCCCGTCGTCACCAAGTCCGTCGCCTTCGCCGAGCCCGACACCGACATTTTCCCCAACTCCGACGCCAACTCCGTCCGCAACCGCCACGCCAACACCGACGCCCACACCAACGCCGACGCCAACGCCAACACCGAGTGTGACACCGACGCCGACCTCCACTCCTACGCCAACACCGACGTCAACACCGATCACCGGCGCGCCGTCGAGCGGCAACTCGATCAACGAGCTCGCCAATCAGCGCTTCAACCAGATGATCACCAACCGGGTGCTCGGCACGGTGCTGCTCGGCGTCAATGAGCAGATCAACTGCGACGACTGCGTCAGCGCGTTCGGCTCGGCCGGCTCGTTCTCGGCCGGCATCCATGGCCGCAAGACCATCACGCCGAACCTGTCGCTGCTCGCCGGCATCGCCTATACGCAATACAGCGAGGGCGGCTACAGCGTCACCAGCGCACCGATCGGCGCCTTCGCGCTGCGCTACGATTTCGTCGACTGGGGCTCGTCGCGGCCGTTCTTCGACATCGGCGCCATCCTCACGCCGTTCGAGAAGGTGCGCTATACCCGCAGCTACACCACGAGCCTCGGCGCGGTGTCGGTCACCGGCGAGACATCGAGCGAGAACTACGGCGTCTACGGCCGTGCGGGGTGGATCAGCCGGCTGTCGGCACGCGACGAGGTCGCGGCCTCGGTCGAAGTCTGGCAGCTGTGGCAGCGGGTCGCGGGCTACAGCGATCCGGCCGTTGCGTTCAACCCGTTCGACGCCACCATCGCCGGCGGTACCGACCGCACCAATCTGGTCAAGGTCGGTGGCCAGTGGACGCATCTGTTCGGCTCGAGCGTCGAAGCCAATGTCAATGGCGGCTGGGTGCAATCCTTTGCCAACCATTCCGGCATCGTCGCCACCGTCACCGGCGACGGCACCATCGTGCCGACGATCGGCAACCAGGGCTGGTTCGAATATGGCGGCCGGCTCGGCTTCCGCATCAGCAAGGGCTGGATCGCCGACCTCTTCGTCAACGGCACCGCCGGCCCGCAGCCGGTCGGCAACACCGTGCATGGCGGCATCGGGCTGCGGATCAATTATTAGCGTTGATCTCGAAGGGTGGGCAAAGGCGCACTTGCGCCATGCCCACCCGACAATGCGACGCAAACAGCTGGCTTACGCAGCCTTGCCCTCATAGGCCCGACGCAAGGCTTCTGCATCGAGCTTGATCATACCCAGCACCGCCTGCATGGCGCGTGCGGCAGCCGCGTCGTCGGGACCGCCGATGTACTTGGCCAACTCCGCCGGCACGATCTGCCAGGCGACACCGAAGCGGTCGCGGATCCAGCCGCAATGCTCGGCCTTGCCGCCGCTGGCGAGCAGCGCGTCCCAGAGGCGATCGACCTCGGCCTGATCGGCGCAATCGATCTTGAACGACACCGCGTGCGTGTGCTCCATCTTCACGCCGCCGTTGAGCGCCATGAAGCGCTGACCGGCGAGCGTGAACTCGACCAGCAACACGCTGCCCGCCTTTCCCGACGGGCCGTCGATCACGTTCTTCTGGACCTTCTCGATGCGGGAGCCGGGCAGCAGCGAGATATACAGGTTGGCAGCTTCTTCGGCCTCGCCGTTGAACCACAGACAGGGGGACACTTTTGACATGACAAAACTCCTTGTGCTGGCCGGATGCGATCAGCCGTTCGCCGCGGCGAACTGCGCCTTGGCCGCGGCCTCGATATCCATCCAGTTCACGCCCCACATGTGACCGTCGAGATCCTCGAAGCTGCGGCCATACATGAAGCCATAGTCGTCCTTCGGCGAGGGATCGACCGTGCCGCCGGCGTGACCTGCACGGGTCACGATGCTGTCAACCTCGGCACGGCTGTCGGCAGAAAGGCAGAACAGCACCTGGTTCGAGATCTTCGCATCGGAGATCGGCTTCGGCGTGAAGCGGCGGAATTTGTCATGCGTCATCAGCATGACGTAAATGGTCTCGGAAACGACCATGCAGGACGCGGTATCGTCGGAGAATTGCGGATTCCTGGTCGCACCGATTGCCGCCTCATAGAAGGCGGTGGCGCGGGCGAGATCGCTGACCGGCAGGTTGACGAAGATCATTCTGGGATTGGCCACGAGGGGCTCCTTTTTGCGGGGCTTGCCGTCCAAGGACGACCGCCCCGACGCCGTCCCGACATCGGCTCGAACTTTTTTTCCAGCAGGCCAGCTCAGGTCGCGACCGGCGCCGGCATGGTCAGGAATGCCCGCGCTACATGCCAGAACAGTTCGCGGTTGATCGCCAACGCCACCGAATGGGCGGTACCGGGCAGAATGATGAACTGCCGGTCGCCGTTCGGCAGCTTGTTGAAGAACTCCTCCAGATCGGGAACGGCGGCGATGCCGTCATATTCGCCGCGGACCAGCAGCACCGGCGCCAGCACCTTCTCCGGACGCACCACCGGCAGATTGGCGGTCATGTCGAGATAGGTGCCGGTCGGGATCTGATCGCCGAATTGCAGCTCGACGTCCGCCAGCGCGTCCATCACGGCGGGATCCGAGGTGCCGGGCTTGTCGCGGGTCGCGATCGAGCGGATCATGTCGCGGTCGCGCTTGCGCATGTTGTGGCTGCGGTAATAGGCAAGTTGCTCGGCGCGCTTTGCCAGGGTCGGCGAGCCCTCGCCCTTGTAGGTGAAGGCTGCGAAGACCAGCCGGTCGATCCGCTCGGGCGCCGCCATCGCGTAGGCGCCGGCACGCAGCGCTCCGGAGGATTCGCCGACGAAGTGATAGCGCCTCTCGCCGGTCTCGCGGACGACCACCTCGACGGCAGCCTTCAAATCCTCGACGCCGCTGGCGATATCGGCATTGCCCGAGGTGCGGCCCGACTTGCCGTAATTCTCGTGGTCCATGGTCCAGCAATCGAAGCCGAAGCGCGCGAAAGCGTTGAGCAGCGAGTATTCCCCTTTGCCCGGCACGGTGAGGTCGAACGCGCGCGACGTCACCGATGAGCCGTGGACGAAGAACACGACCGGCCGCGCGGGCTCGCCGGATTTAGGCGCGCCGATCCGCTTGCGGAACATCCACAACGGGATGTCGCCCTTCTTCGCCCAGTATTCGCTGCTCCAGATCTCGCCTTCGGCCGGGACCGCAGTCGCCGCCCGCGCCGGTGCTTCGCCGAGCACGCCGGCCGCGGTTGCAACGCCGATGCCTTTGATCAGACTGCGGCGCGAATGGACGAAATCGGCCATGGCTTGGCTCCCTTGAAGATTTCTCGCCGGATTTCTTCGTTCGACCCGGTGCGCGCGAACATAGCAGCGCAGGCGCCGGCTCGCGCGATGCCGGCATCTCACCATGACAAATACGGTGCACGATTTTGTGAAGCCGGTTTCCGGCGATCGGCGCGGACGACACAAGGCGTTGCGCCTAGTCTGGATGGCGGTGCGACCGGAAACATCCGGCGCGAAGCGGGAGCGACGAATGAGCAGCAATCTGACCGAAGAAGAACTTGCCGCCTTGATGCCCTCCGAACTGTGCGCCTACCAAACCCCGATCCCGACCCAGATCGTTTCCAGCGACGAGTTCTATCCCGACCCGCAAAACGAGCGACAGCGCGAGGTCGAGGCCCGGCTGCTAGCGATGGCCGACGATCTCGGCGCCAAGCAGGGGCTCGACCGCAGGAGATTCTTCCAGAGCGCAGCCGGCATGGCGGCCTCCTTCGTCGCGATGAACGAGGTCTATGGCGCGCTGTTCGACGCCACGCCGGCGGAAGCCGCGACGCCCGCGATGGCGCAAGAGCGCGCCAACGGGCTCAAGGATCAGTTCATCATGGACATGCATACGCATTTCCTGCGCGACGATACCCGCATCATGGGCTTCGTCGAGATGCGCAAGGCGGTCGGCAAGGCCGGCTGGAACAAGGAGCTCAACGATCACGAGCAGACCATCGAGGATCTCAAGTTCAACAACTACAAGAAGGAGATGTTTCTCGATTCCGACACCAAGATCGCGCTGATCTCGTCGGCACCGTCCGATATCGAGCAGGACTGGTTCCTGACCAACGAGCAGATGGCCGACGCCCGCAAGAAGATCAACGACGAGGCGGGCTCGCGGCGCATGTTCTGCCACGCGATTTTCACGCCGGGCCAGCCCGGCTGGCTCGAGAAGCTCGATGCCGCGCTGGCGCTGAAGCCGGAGTCCTGCAAGGGCTACACGATCGGCGACAACACCCACAAGGAGATCAGCCGCTATCCCTGGCGAATGGACGACGAGAAGGTCGCCTACAAGGGCTATGAGAAGATGGTGAAGGCGGGCATCAGGAATGTCTGCATCCACAAGGGTCTATTCCCGCCCGGAATCGAGAAGCAGTATCCGAATCTGCGCGGCTTCGCCGACGTCGCCGATGTCGGCCAGGCCGCAAAGGACTGGCCGCAGCTCAACTTCATCATCTATCACTCGGCCTATCGCCATGTCGGCGGCGATCCCCGCGTCGCGCTCGCCGAATTCGAGCGCACCGGCCGCATCGCCTGGACCAGCGACCTCGCCGACATCCCGGCGCAGTATGGCGTCAACAATGTCTATGGCGACGTCGGGCAATTGTTCGCGACCACGCTGGTCGCCGAACCGAATGTCTGCGCCGCGCTGATGGGCACCCTGATCAAGGGGCTCGGCGTCGATCACGTCTGCTGGGGCACCGATGCGCTGTGGACCGGCGCGCCGCAATGGCAGATCGAGGGGCTACGGCGGCTCGAGATCCCCGAGGTGATGCAGAAGAAGTTCGGCTATGCGCCGCTCGGCCCTGCCGACGGCCCGGTGAAATCAGCGATCTTCGGCGACAACAATGCGCGGCTCTACAACATCCAGCCGAAGCGCGCGATGCTGGAGCTGAAAGGCGACCGCTTCGCGATGATGAAGGAGACGTATCAGAAGGCCGGCGCCGAACCGTCCAACACCCGCTACGGCTACGTGGTGCCGACCGGGCCGATCGATCACAGCGTGTTTGCCTGAGCTGTCATTCCGGGGCGATGCCCGGCGTCGAGCCCGGAATCCATTCCACTGCGCGTATCGCGGTTAGATGGATTCCGGGCTCTCGCTTCGCGAGCCCCGGAATGACGAAAGCAAGGGTGCGGCGCCGCTGCGTTGCTATTTCCCCGTAAACCTCGGCTTGCGCTTCTCCGCGAAGGCCTTCACGCCTTCCTTGAGATCTTCGCTGTCCCTGACTTCATCGAGCAGCCGCCGCACGTCGGCGACGGTTTCCAGAGGTCCCTTCGGCATGGCCTCGCGCGCCAGTTTCTTCAGCGCGCGGACCACCAGCGGTGCATTGCCGGCGATTTTCGCGGCCATCTCCTGCGCCATCGCGACGTGCTGGCCTTTCGGCGCGACCTTGTTGACGAAGCCGATCTGGAAGGCGCGCTCCGCCGACATTTCCTCGCCGACCAGCAGAAACTCCATCGCGATCTTGTGCGGCATCCGCGCCATCACCGAGGAGACGCCACCCGCGGTGGTGCCGATCTTCCCCTCGGGATAGATGAATCGCGTCGTCTCCGACGCCACACACAGATCGGCCATCTGGACCAGCACGAAGGCGCCGCCCACGACCCAGCCGGAGGTCGCTGCAATCACCGGCTTGTCCAGCTCGACGCCAAGACCCGGCACGGCGTGCCACATGTTGACGGGGAGATCACCCACATCGGCGCCGACGGAGAAGTACTTTTCCTCCGACGAAGCCAGCACCGCGACACGATCGTCGCTGTCCCGAAAGCGCAGCCAGGCGTCACGCAGCTCCGTGCACAACGCGTTGTTGAGCGCGTTGTGCTTCTCGCTGCGCGTCATCGTGATGGTCGCGATGTGGTCGGCACTCTCGTAACGGACGAGCGGCATGCTGGCCTCCCTGAACTACCTCGTCATTGCGAGGAGCGTAGCGACGAAGCAATCCATTTCTCCGCTTGCGGCGCGATGGATTGCTTCGCTTCGCTCGCAATGACGGTCCTATTTCTTCTCGTCGGGATGCCGGTGCACCGGATCGACCCACAGCACATTCTCCGGTTTCTCGACCGGCTCGATGTCGAGATTGATCGCGACCGCCTCGCCGTCGGAACGCACGAGCACGCATTCCAACACCTCGTCGGGGCTGGCATTGATCTCCTGGTGCGGCACATAGGGCGGCACGAAAATGAAATCGCCGGGGCCGGCTTCGGCGGTGAACTGCAGCTTCTCGCCCCAGCGCATCCGCGCCTTGCCCTTCACGACATAGATGATGCTTTCGAGATGGCCGTGATGATGCGCGCCGGTCTTGGCGTCCGGCTTGATGCTGACGGTGCCCGCCCACAATTTCTGGGCGCCGACGCGCGCGAAATTGATCGCGGCCTTGCGGTCCATGCCTGATGTCGACGGCACGTTCGGGTCGAGCTGGTTGCCGGGAATGACGCGGACGCCGTCATGCTTCCAGCGCTCGTCGTCGTGATGATGATGGTCGTGGGAATGGGTGTGATCGTGTTCGTGGGAACCGCTCATCGTTCCTGCTTTCGCCAGTTAAGTTTTCGTGCAGGGAACGCTAGCGAAAAGCGCCTGCGGAGGCGAGTGGAAAATCGGAACATTGCGATGCTGCCGCGCGTTGTCATGCCGAAGTTGCAATGCATAGGGAGAGACCGATGAGCAGCACCACCGACAAGATCAAGGGCACCGCCAACGAGGCGATGGGCAAGGCCAAGCAGAAAATCGGCGAGGCCACTGGTTCCGAGGAAATGCAGGGCGAAGGCGCGCTGCAGGAGGCCAAGGGCAAGGGCCAGAAGGCGGTCGGCGACGCCAAGGAGATCGCCAAGGACGCGGTGAACCGGGCAGCGAATGCCGCGAACAAGAAGCTGTGACGGCCTGAGAATGATGTTACGAAAAAGACCGGTCCGACGGGCCGGTCTTTTTCATGCCGGCATTGCGTCAGGGGCGCGGGCGCGCTCTCGACAGCACGTCCGGATTGACCACGTTGGTCGGCGTTCCGGCGGCATAGGCCACGATCTGATCGAAGATGTCGGTGAACTGGATTTCGTACTCGTCGCGCGAGACGTAGCCGAGGTGCGGCGTGCAGACCACGTTGTCCATGTTGAGCAGCGGGTCCGAGGTGTCGCGCAATGGCTCCTTCTCGTAGACGTCGATCGCAGCCATGCCGGGCCTGCCCGCGCGTAGCGCATCGACCAGCGCGCCGGCCTCGATCAGCGGCGCGCGGCTGGTGTTGACGATCAGCGCGGTCGGCTTCATCCGCGCCAGGTCATCCGCCTTGACGATGCCGCGCGTCGCATCGACCAGCCGCATGTGCAGCGACAGCACATCGCAGCGGGCGAAGAAGTCCGCCTTGTCGGAGGCAGTCTCGTGACCGTCAGCACGCGCCTTCGCCAAAGCCGCCTCGCGCGCCCAGACCAGCACGTTCATGCCGAACGCCCGTCCGTAGCCGGCGACCACGGCACCGATCCGGCCGTAGCCGTAGATGCCGAGTGTCTTGCCGCGCAAAGTGTGGCCGACGCCGATCTGCCACTGGCCGGCCTTCAGCGCCGCCATCTGCTGCGGGATCTGACGCATCGCCGCCAGGACCAGGCCCCAGGTGAATTCGGCGGTGGCATAGGACGGCGTATCCGCATGCTGGCCGGAGGAGACGATGATGCCGAGCCGGGTGCAGGTGTCGATATCGATATGCGGATAGACGCTGCGCTGGCTGATCAGCTTCAGCTTCGGCAGCCGCTCCAGCAGTGGGGTGCGGATCTGGGTCCGCTCGCGGATCAGCACCAGCACATCGGTGTCGTGCAGCCGCTCGGCCAGCGCGTCGACGTCCTGGACGTGGTCGTTCCAGATCGTGACGTCATGACCGGCGAGCTTTGTGAAGCAATCGAGGGTGCGCAGCGTGTCGAAATAATCGTCGAGGATCGAGATCTTCATCGCTGCGCCCCTGTCGTCGCGGGCCTCTTACTTGACGCCCAAAAGCTCGACGTCGAACATCAGCGTCGCGTTCGGCGGGATCACGCCGCCGGCGCCGCGCGCGCCATAGCCGAGCTCCGGCGGGATGATCAGCGTGCGCTTGCCGCCGACCTTCATGGTGGCGACGCCCTCGTCCCAGCCCTTGATGACGCGGCCGGCGCCGATCGGAAACTCGAACGGCTCGTTGCGGTCGACGGAGGAGTCGAATTTCTTGCCCTTCTGGCCATTCTCGTAGAGCCAGCCGGTGTAGTGCATGACGCAGATCTGCCCGGGCTTCGGCGAGGCGCCGGCGCCGACCTTGCTGTCGATGATCTGGAGGCCTGAAGCTGTGGTCATGGGCTTTCCTGCTGCTTGGGCCGCTGCCGTAACGACAACAGCGGGCGTGGAGATCGCGGCTGCCAGGCCGGCGAATGCGGTCTTGATGAGCCTACGTCGGGACGATCGCATCGTGCACCTCTGGTGAAGGACGGCCGTCTCTAGCCCAGCGCGCGACAAATCCCTAGCCATTTTTCAGTGAGCGGCCATGCCGGCATCGCGGTCTAGCGCGAAATCGTCGAGCAATGGCGAGGTGCCGCCCGCGATGAGATTGCCGATCAACTGCGCGGCGAGATAACTGAACGTGATACCGTTTCCGCCATAACCATAGGCCGCGTACACGCCCTTCGCACCCGGGACGGGGCCGATCAGCGGCAGCCCGTCACGCGTGGTGTCGAAGGTCCCGGCCCAGCGATAGTCGATCTCGGTCTCGGCGAACGGCCACAGTGCGGTAAGGCGTCGTATAAGCCGGCGCGATTTGCGCGGGATCAGGCGGTCGCGCGCGTCAGGCGCGACGATCTCCTCACTGTCCTCCCCGCCGATGATGATGCGTCCATCAGGCGTCGTACGCGCGTAGAGATAGTCCTTGGCAAGCTCCCAGATCAGCGCGCCGTCCTTCCAGACGTTCTGCGGCTGCGGCGTGGTCGCGATCGCCCAGCTCGAGGACACGGTCTGGATTTCGGAATGGACGATATCCGGCATCGCGTAGCCGGTCGCCAGCACCACCGCCTTCGCGGCGATCTCGCAGCCATTCTCCAATCCGACCGTGACCGCCGCGCTGGCCGGATCGAAGGCTACGGCCTCGGCATCGAACTGGCGTGCGCCGCGCCTCGTAGCGAGCCGCAGCAGGCCGTGGGCGAGCTGGAGCGGATCGGCGTCCGCGGCGCCTGGTGAGATGATCGCGCCGGCGCGCGCCATTCCGTAGCCGTCGAGCAACCGCGCGTGATCGAGAAACTCGCCGGGCAGCTCCGCGCGGCGCCGCAATTTGTGCTCGTCGAGCAATTCATTCGCGGAGCTGCCGGCCGCCAGATACAGAGACCGCCTGGTCCTGAGCGTGCCCGGAAGGTCGTGTTGGCGAACCAACGCGATCAAGCCGGTCACGGCCTCCAGGCTCGCGCGATAGGCGCGCGCCGCCCGCTCGAAGCCGTAGATCGCTGCCAGCTCGACCAGCGGACGATCGATCTCCCACAACAGCATCGAGGTGCTCGCTGCGGTGCTTCCGCGGCCGGGATGCTCGCGGTCGACGATGACGGTGTCGAGCCCCTGGCGCGTCAGCCGCTCGGCGAGTAGCGCGCCGGTGATGCCGGCGCCGACAATGAGCGTATCGCAGGCGAGATTTTCGGTGAGAGGCCGCGTCGACGGGTGCGTCGCGACAGCTCGCCAGGGCGACGAGCCGCCACGCAAATCAGCCTGTTCGGTGTCGTCTGAATCGAGCGTACGGATGACCGGCCTCGCGCGGAAGGGCTTTCAGCACCAACCCCCACGACAATTCCTTGTTCCCGCCGATCGGCGTATCGGTCGCGACAATCAGTAGCCGAGCGCGCAGCCGTCCTTGCGGGGATCGGAGCCGCCGGTCAGCGTGCCCTTGTCCCAGTCGATCCAGATCGCCTGGCCGCCGCCGAGCGGCGGGACCACGCGGGTGGTCTTGTGGCCGATCTTCTTCAGGCCTTCGACGATCTCGGCCGGCACGCTATCCTCGAGCTGGTAGACGCCCTCGTAATGCAGGCCGCGCGGCATGTCGATCGCCTCCTGCACGTCACAGCCGTAGTCGAGGATGTTGGTCAGGACATGGGTCTGGCCGACCGGCTGGTACTGCCCGCCCATCACGCCATACGGCATCACGGCGCGGCCGTTCTTCGTGGCCAGCGCCGGCATGATGGTGTGCAGCGGACGCTTGCCGGGCGCGATGCAGTTGGGATGGCCTGGCTGGATGCGGAAGCCGCCGGCGCGGTTCTGCAACAGGATGCCGGTCTTGTCGGTCACGATCGCCGAGCCGAAGGAATGCGCGATCGAATTGATGAACGAGCAGACGTTGCGATCCTTGTCGACGACGGTGATGTAGACCGTCGATGGATTCATCGGCGGCGCGACGTTCGGCAGGTCGAGCATCCGGTCCATCCGGATGTTCTTGATGTGCTCGTCGGCGAACTCCCTCGAGAGGATGCCGGCGACGTCGACGGTGGCTTGCTGCGGATCGGCGATGTACTGCTCGCGCATCATGTAGGCGATGCGCGCCGCTTCCGCCTCGAGATGGAAGCGCTCGATGCTGAGCGGCTTGAACTGCGTCAGATCGAAGCGGGACAGGATGTTGAGCATGACCAGCATGGTGATCCCGGGGCCGTTCGGCGGGCACTGCCAGACGTCGTGGCCCTTGTACATCGTGCCGATCGGCGAGGTCGTCTCGGTCGCATGTGCGGCAAAATCCTCGAGCGTGTGCAGGCCGCCGATCCTGCGCAGTGTATCGACCATGTCGGCGGCGATCTCGCCGCTATAGAAGGCGTCGCGGCCCTTCTGCGCGATCGCGCGCAACGTCTTGCCGAGCTCGGGCTGGCGGATCACGTCGCCTGCCACCGCAGGCTTGCCGTGCGGCAGCAGATAGCGCTCGGTGTTGGTGCCGTTCTTCAGCTTCTCAAAGCCGTTCTTCCAGTCGAACGCGATGCGCGGCGCGACGACATAGCCGTCTTCGGCGGCCTTGATCGCGGGCCGCAGCAGCCGGTCGAAGCCGAACTTGCCGTGATCGCGCAGGATCACGTCCCAGGCATCGACGGAGCCCGGAATGCTGACCGCATGCGCCGAGGTCAGCGGCACCGAGTGGATCTTGCGCTCGAGATACCAATCCGCATTCGCCGCCATCGGCGCGCGGCCGCTGCCGTTATAGGCCGTGATCTTGCCCTCGCCGCGCGGCTGGATCAGCGCGAAACAGTCGCCGCCGATGCCGGTCGATTGCGGCTCGATAACCCCGAGCAGCGCGCAGGCCGCCACCGCCGCATCTGCCGCGGTGCCGCCCTCGCGCATCACCTCGATGGCCGCCAGCGCCGCCTCCGGATGCGAGGTCGCCACCATCGCGTTCTGGGCATGGACCGCGGAACGGCCGGCGAAATGGAAATTCCTCATAGGGGAGAGCTCGCTAGATCCTGATGTTCTGACGCCGGCAGATGCGGACGCGGAGTACATGACATATTCATCCCCGGCTGAGCAATGCCTGGCATGCCAGAGGAATCATCCCGATAACGCATGGCTTTGCGGGGTTTCGCCGGCGCCGACGGCCTGATAAACCCCGGCCATGGCTCTCAAGGTCGCCGCCCTCTACCAATTCGCCGCGCTGCCCGATTTCCACGCACTGCGCGCGCCGCTGCGCGCGCTCGCTGCCGGGCTCGGTCTCAAGGGCAGCGTGCTGCTGGCGCATGAGGGCATCAACGGCACGGTTGCCGGTCCTGCCGACGGCATCGACGCCTTCGTCGCGGAGCTGCAGCATGGGCCATTGTTCGGCGGACGGCTCGACAATCTCGAGCTGAAATTCTCCGAGGCCGCCGCGGTGCCGTTCCAACGGCTGAAGGTGCGGTTGAAGAAGGAGATCGTGACACTCGGCGACGCCACGGTCGATCCGACTGAGCGGGTCGGCACCTATGTCGATGCCGCCGACTGGAACGCGCTGATGGCCGCGCCCGGCACGCTGCTGCTCGACACCCGCAACGCCTTCGAGGTCGCGATGGGCACCTTCGAGGGCGCCGTGGATCCCAGGATCGCAAGCTTCGGCGAGTTCAAGGATTTCGCCGCGCGTCACCTCGATCCCGGAAAGCACACGAGGATCGCGATCTTCTGCACCGGCGGCATCCGCTGCGAGAAGGCCAGCGCCTACCTGCTCGCGCGCGGCTTCGCCGAGGTCTATCACCTCAAGGGCGGCATTCTGAAATATCTCGAGCAGATGCCGGAACAGGACAGCCGCTGGCGCGGCGAATGCTTCGTGTTCGACGAACGCGTTGCGCTCGGCCACGGCCTGCGCGAGCGCGGAAGCGAAAGCGCCGGCCATGAGTGAGGCGGCAGAGCTCGCCGAACGGCTCGATGCGCTGGAGGTCCGGCTGACTTACCAGGACGAGACCATCGAGACGCTGAACCAGACCATCACGGCACAGTGGAAGCAGATCGACGCGCTGACGCGCCAGGTCGCAGAATTGCGCGACCGGCTTCAGGACGCCGAGCGCCAGGCGCCGGGTGCCGTCAACGAGCGGCCCCCGCATTATTGACCGGTGCCGCCGCAATCCGGCGGCACGATGCGTGCGACATGCCGCGCCCTACATGCCGCTCACCTACATGCTGCTCGCCTGGCGCATCGGTTTCGCGCCGCTGAAGAACAGGCTCGACAACCGTTGCACCAGCGCGGTGGCACGGCTGCCTTCGAGGCCCGGGCGCACACACAGCATACGCTTGTGAACCGGCAACTCCGGAAGGTAGTAGTCCTTCGCCGGCACGAGGAAGGGCGGGATCGCCCGCTCCGGGCACGCCGTCAGGCCGTATCCGGCCCGCGCCGCCTCGAGCCGCAGCTGATGGTTCGGGCTTCTGAACACGATCTTGTACGAGATGTTGTGCTTGGTCAGGGTCCGGATCATCCAGTCGTCGCCGGGCCAGGCGAGGATCGGGATCGGGGCTCCCGGCCGCAGCACAAAATCGCGTGACCGGACCCATGCCGAGCGCTCATCGGCCTCGTTGGCGATCGTCACCTCGTCTTCGACATCGAGCATGGGGTTGCTGTAGACGAAGGCGATGTCGATGTAGCCGTCGATCAATCCTCTGACGATGGTCGGCGACATGTCGGCGTGAACCAGGATATCGGCGAGCGCCTCGATCGGTTGCAGCTTCAAGAACTCCTCCGCGAGCATCGTGCTCAACCCGAGCCGCAACGGCTGGGGTCCTTCATGATTGCCGCCGAGACGAAGCAGTTGATCGTTCGCTTCCAGGATACGCCTGGCCTGCTGCACGGCGACCTTGCCGAGTTCGGTGGTGGTCGTACCGTTCGCAGTTCTGACGAAGAGCGCACCGCCAACCAGGCTTTGCAGTCGCTTGACCTGCGAGCTGATCGCCGGCTGACTGAGGCCGAGACGTTCACCCGCTTTCGACAGGCTTCCGGTTTCGGCGATGGCAACGACAGTGCGAACGATCTCAGTCGGTATGTTCAAATGCTGACGTGGTCTGTGCATCGCGAGCCCTCCAATCTCAGCACGGGACGCAATAACGAAAACGAAGCTCCATAGTATGTGATTCAGGGGATACTAACATTTGGTTGCATATTGGTTTAGCTTCAATTCACGGCGAACGCACGACATCACGTCACTATTTGTCGCACCATATGCATCGTTACGTGCATTGCTACGTAGTGATACGGTGTCGGACGACCGCATTTCTGCACAAGCGAAGCGCGTCCCCGGGTTTCTGCGGATTCGGCATCAGATATTTTGATCGCCCTATAACGTGCTGCGCACCCGATCATTTGTAGCGCAGTCATTCGCGCGGATTGCAGCCACTGATTCGCTGAAGGGTTTTCACAGTTTTCCTTAAACAAAGAATCGCAACGTGGCGCCACAGTTAGCGTTGCGAGGTGTGCAATGATCAGGTTTTTCCGCTGTCGAAGTGGCACGTCCGCCGTCGAATTCGCGCTGATGCTGCCGCTGTTTCTCGCCTTCATCTTCGGCATCATCGTCTACGGCTCTTATCTTGCGATGGTGCACGGCGTTCAACAGCTCGCCGCGGAGGCGGCACGCTCGTCGATCGCAGGCATGACCGACACCGAGCGCAACAGCCTGGCGACCAGTTACGTCGCGGCCAACGCCTCGACCTATCCGCTGCTGGTGCCGGCCAACCTCTCGGTCAACGCCGCGCCGTCGGCATCGAATGCCAATGTCTATGTCGTGACCGTCAATTACAACGCGGCCGGCAACTTCATCTACAGCCTGCCCTTCGTTCCGGCACCGCCGACCGTCATCGCCCGCTCGGCGGCGATTCAGTACGGAGGGTTCTGAGATGACCGGGATCGTCAAGCTGCTGCGGCGCTTCCGCGGCGATCAGCGAGGAAACTTTGCGATGATCAGCGCCGGGCTGATGACGCTCGTCATCGGCTGCGCCGGACTTGCGGTCGATCTCGGCACGATCTTCGCCGACCGGCGCAAGACGCAAAGCACCGCCGACCTCGCCGCGATCGTCGCCGCCGCCAATTTGAGCAACGCGACCAACGCCGCCACCGCGACGGTGACCCAGAACAACTATCCGGCCAGCGCGGTGGTCAAGGTCGAGACCGGTACCTATACGGCGAACACGGCGATCGCGCCGCAGTCGCGCTTCGTGACCCCGGCGACCGGAATTCCGAATGCGGCACGCGTCACACTGAATACCCAGACGCCACTCTACTTCGCGCGCTATCTGACCGGTGCGAGCAGCTTCACCATCAAGACATCGGCCACCGCCACGTCGACCGAGATGGCATCGTTCGCGATCGGCTCGCGGCTGCTCTCGGTGAATGGCGGCGTGCTCAACGCGCTGCTCGGCAGCATGCTCGGCACGACGCTGTCGTTGTCGGTGATGGACTACAACAACCTGATCAGTGCCAGGATCGACGCCCTGGATTTCCTCTCGGCGCTCGCCACCCGGGTCAATCTGACCGGCGTCAGCTACAACGACCTCTTGAACAGCAACATCAAGGTCGGCGACATCATGGCCGCCGCGCTGACGACCCAGCAGCTCACCAACGGCGCGAACGCTGCGACCACCGCACTGTCGACGATCTCGCAGGCCGTGACCGGCTCACAGACCAAGATCTCGCCCGGCACGCTGGTCGACCTCGGTCCCTTCGCCAATCTCACGGTGGGGCAGAAGCCGAAGGTCGGCGCCAGCATTTCGGTGTTCGACCTCGTCAACACGGTGGCGCAGATCGCCAATGGCAGCAATCAGATCGCGACCACGGTCAATCTCGGCTTGCCCGGCATCGCCAATGTGAGCGTGCTCTTGACCGTCGGCGAACGGCCGGTCGGATCGAGCTGGATCGCGGTCGGCACCCAGGGCGTGAGCATCCACACCGCCCAGACCCGGCTGCTGGTCACGGTTCAGGTGCTGGGCAGCGGCAGCGTTTCCACTGTCAATCTGCCGATCTATGTCGAGGTCGCCTCGGGCACCGCGACGCTCAACGCGGTGTCCTGCGGCCATCCGAACATCAATACGTCCCAGGTCACGATCGGCGTGACGCCGGGCATCGTCGATGCGTGGATCGGCGGCGTGACCGCCGCCGACATGACCAACTTCACGCGAAAGCCCAATCCGCCGCCGGCGACGCTGGTCAATCTCGGCGCCATCACGGTCAACGGGCTTGCCCATGTCGGCATGGGCAACACCACGCCGACCAATGTCACCTTCAGCTACAGCGACATTCAGGCGGGGACGAAGAAGACGGTGACGACGACCAACTTCCTCTCGTCGCTGACCGGAAGCCTGCTCGGCGATCTCTCGCTCCAGATCAATCTCGGCCCGCTCGGGCTGCCGATACCGGGATTGGGCGGGCTGGTCACCGGCATCCTGAACGGCGTGACGAGCCCGGTCGACCAGGTGTTGGCCACGCTGCTGTCGACGCTCGGCATCGGCATCGGCCAGGTCGACGTCTGGGCGCTGGGAATCCGCTGCGACGGCGCGGTGCTGGTGAACTAGGGGACCATCCGGCGACGGGTTGAAGCGCGACGACGGTGCGGGGGAACGAGGGCTAGGGGTGGGGAAAAAACCGTGAATACGACGACCAAGAAGTACAAGACGGACAGTCAGCGGACCATCCTGATGAAGCGCGGAACGATCTTCTTCCGCGACACCAGCATCGGATGCGTCGTGCTCAATATCTCGACCGGCGGCGCAGGGCTCGCCGTGGAAAGCGACGTGGCGATCCCCTTCGCGTTCGACCTCGAGATCGAGAGCGAGCCGATCCGGCGGCGCTGTGTGGTGGTCTGGCGGCTGGAGCGCCGGCTGGGTGTGAGCTTCGAGTTCGACCGCATGCATCGGCCCGAGCGCGGACCGGTCTAATCGCGTTCAATGCCCTGCCACGCGCGTCAGGCGTGCAGGGCAAGCCACAGTACCGTTGCAACGCCCGCTGCGATGATGGCACCCCAGATCATGGGCGATGTCGCTTTCGAAGCACCGCTGCGCGGCGGTTCGTTCGCGGCGTGATTGAATTCGTTCTGCATGTCGTTAGCCGAACATCGACTTCAGCTTACCCCACAGCGACTCTTCACGCTCGCCATCGTGCCTCGACGGCGGCGGTTGCGTCACGCTGACGGGATCCGAGGCCGGAAAACTATCTTCCAGACCGGCCTGTAACTTGGCGTGTGCCTCGCGGTCCGCGGCCTGCGCGTCGCGCGGGTGTTCCGCATGCTTGTCATGCGCGGCGGGATCGAACTTCTCAGCCATGTCGTCCTCCATTCCCCGAACCAACGCCCCTGCTCATGCCGAGGTTCCAGATCTGCCTTGGCCCATTGCGCCGCACCGTGTATCAGGGGGGCGAATTTCGACCGTGATCAGGAACTTCTCGCTTGCCCCAGCCGACCGCAACCAAACCGCTGATCGAGGTATTGTCCGGCCGCCGCCAGGCGGTGCCGCCGCTCTGGGTGATGCGGCAGGCGGGCCGCTATCTACCGGAATATCGCGCACTGCGTGCCAAGGCCGGCGGCTTCCTCGATCTCTGCTTCACACCCGAATTTGCCGCCGAGATCACGCTGCAGCCGATACGCAGGTTCAACTTCGATGCTGCGGTCATCTTCTCCGACATCCTGGTGATCCCCTACGCGCTCGGCCGCTCGGTGCGCTTCGAGGCCGGCGAAGGGCCGCGGCTCGATCCGCTGGCAACGCCCGAGCAGATCGCGACGCTGGCGACGCGAGCCGATTTCGCCAAGCTCGAGCCGGTCTATGAGGCGCTGCGCCGGGTCCGCCGCGAGTTGGCGCCGGAGATCGCGCTGATCGGCTTCTGCGGCGCGCCGTGGACGGTCGCGACCTACATGGTGGCCGGACAGAGCACGCCGGACCAGGCGCCGACGCGGATGCTCGCCTACCGCGATCCGGAGGCGTTCGCCAAAATCATCGACGTGCTGGTCGAGAACTCGATCGAATATCTGGTCGGCCAGCTCAAGGCCGGCGCCGACTGCCTGCAGATCTTCGACACCTGGGCCGGCGTGCTGCCGCCGCGCGAATTCGCACGCTGGTCGATCGAGCCGGTAAAGCGCATCGTGGCCGGCGTACGCAAGCAGTTCCCGGATGCCAGGATCATCGGCTTTCCGCGCGGCGCCGGCGGCATGCTGCCGGCCTATGTCGAGCAGACCGGCGTCGATGCGGTCTCGATCGACTGGACCACCGAGCCCGCGATGATCCGCGAGCGCGTGCAGGGCCGCGTCGCCGTGCAGGGCAATCTCGATCCGCTGGTCCTGATCACCGGCGGCGCCGCGCTCGACCGCGCGATCGACGACGTGCTGGAGAATTTCGGCAAGGGCCGGATGATCTTCAATCTCGGCCACGGCATCCTGCCGGAAACGCCGATCGCCCATGTCGAGCAGATGGTGAGGCGGGTACGGGCGTATAGGGGGTGAGGCTGAGCCCCACTCCATCACCGTCACCCTGAAGAGCGAACGGCGCCATATACTCCATTGTCGTCCCGGCGAAGGCCGGGACCCATAACCACCGATGGTCATTGTTGCGCGCCGGTGGAACGACGAGTCCCACCCACAACTTCCGCTGCGGAGTATGGGTCCCGGCCTTCGCCGGGACGACAATGGAGAATGCGGCGCCGTGCACGCTTCAAGATGACGGACTACCGCGCGTCCTCCAGAATCATGTCCGACGCCTTTTCCGCGATCATGATCGTCGGTGCATTGGTGTTGCCCGACATCAGGTCCGGCATGATCGAGGCGTCGATCACGCGCAGGCCCTCGATGCCGCGCACCTTGAGCCGCTGGTCGACCACCGCGAGCGGATCGTTGCCCATGCGGCAGGTCGAGGTCGGATGATAGACCGTGCTGCCGGTGCGGCGGCAGAACTCCAGCAGATCGTCGTCGCTGACCACCTTGGCGCCGGGATCGACTTCAGCGACCGCGTAAGATTTCAGCGCCGGCGCCGCCAGGATCTTGCGCAGGATGCGGATGCCGTCGATGAAGGCGCGACGATCGGTCTCGGTCGCCAGATAGTTGATGCGGATTTCCGGCGGCGCGCTTGGGTCCGCGCTCCTGATCTTCAGCGAGCCGCGGCTCTCCGGGCGCAGCTGGCAGACCGATGCGGTAAAGCCCGAGAACGGATGCAAATTCTCGCCCATCTTGTCGGTCGAGAACGGCAGGAAGTGGATCTGGATGTCGGGCGAGGCCAGCCGCGGGCTGGTCTTGAAGAACGCGCCGGAGGTGCCGGCCGCGATCGTCAGCGGGCCCTTGCGCAGCGCGGCGTAGCGCAGGCCGGCCATGACGCGACGCACCGGATTGTTGACGACGTCGTTGAGCGTGATGGTTTGTGCGCATCGCGTGACGATGCGGACCTGCATGTGATCCTGCAGATCGTTGCCGACGCCGGGCGCGTCGAGCACGATTTCGATGCCGTGCTGCTTCAACAGGTCGGCCGGGCCGACACCGGAGAGTTGCAGCAATTGCGGCGAGTTGTACGCGCCGCTCGACACCAGCACCTCGCGGCGTGCCTTCGCTTTCCGCAGTTGCCCATTCTGCTTGAATTCGACCGCGCTGGCGCGTTTGCCATCGAACAGGATGCGTTGCGCCAGCGCCGAGGTCTCGACGCGCAGATTGCCGCGGGTCAGCGCCGGACGCAGATAGGACCGCGCCGTCGAGGCGCGCCGGCCGCGCCGCGTCGTGGTCTGGAAGAAGCCGGCGCCCTCCTGGGTCGCGCCGTTGAAATCGGGATTGGTGGGGATGCCGGCTTCGGCCGCGGCATGCACGAAGGCCTCCGACAGCGGATCGTGATGCCGCCAGTCCGACACCGGCAGCGGACCGCCGCTGCCGTGATATTTGTCGGATCCGCGCTGCTGGTCCTCGGCCTTCCTGAAATAGGGCAGCACATCGTCATAGCCCCAGCCGGCATTGCCGCGCTGCCGCCACCGATCGTAATCCTCGTGCTGGCCGCGCACATAGAGCAGGCCGTTGATCGAGCTCGAGCCACCAAGCACTTTTCCGCGCGGCTGGAACACCTGCCGCCCGTTCAGGCCGGGCTCGGGCTCGGTCTGGTACATCCAGTTGACGGATTTTTCCTTGAACAGCTTGCCGTAGCCGAGCGGAATATGAATCCAGATATTGCGGTCCTCGGGCCCGGCCTCGAGCAGCAGCACCGTGTGCTTGCCGTCGGCGCTCAGGCGATTGGCGAGCACGCAGCCGGCCGAGCCGGCACCGACGATGACGTAATCATATTCCGCGGTATCATTGTTGTTCACTGGTTTCCCCCGGAGAAAGTCTTTTCCCGGTGGTACAGACAAAGCGACGACTTGAAAAGGCTAGCGCCCTGCGCTGAGGTTCTGGAGCAGTTGCCCGACAAGCATATTGAGCTCGTCGGCGCTGGTCGCGGCGCCGAACACGTAGCGGTCGGGCCGCACGATCACCGCGGCGACGGCATTCTCCCGCATCCAGTCGGCGAACAGCGCGTCGCGCTCGACCACGGTGAGGACGCCATCCGCGTCGCAGCTTTGCCCCGATGTCGCGATGACGACGCGCTCGCCGGCGAGCCGTCGCCAGCCGGCCAATGATGCATCCGACAGCCACGCCATCGGCTCGGCCCCCGCCGTCACGATCGCAAATTCGCTCCGTAAGAGATCGTCGAGACGGCGATCGCGCCCATCCGGCGCGCGCACATGCGGTTGCACGAACAGCCGCCCGGCGAGTTTGGCGTCACGCGCGATCAGGCCGGAAACCAGATCGGGAATGCATTTCTGCCTGATCGTCTCCGCCCGGCCGGCCTTGAGATCGGCGCGCAGCCGCGCATCGCGCTCGGCGGCCACGACCGGATCGAGCTCGCCGATGATCTTGCCGAATTCCTTGGCGCTGGCGACGACGGCGCGGACATGCGGCTTGCGCTCGATCTCATAGCTGTCGAGCAAAGCCTCATCGGCGTCCCCACGCAACACGAGACGTAGTTTCCAGGCAAGATTGACCGCATCGCGGATGCCGGCGCAGAGGCCTTGCCCGAGGAAGGGCGGCGTCTGGTGCACGGCATCCCCCATCAACAGCACGCGGCGGTCGCGCCAGCGTTGCCCGAGCAAGGCGTGGAAGCGATAGACCGCCGAGCGCCAGATCGTGAGGTCGGAAATGTCCGTGAAGCCTTGCAGCAGCTTCTCGACATTCTCCGGTGTCCCCGCAGCTTCGGGATCCTCGCCCGGCAACAGCTTGATCTCCCAGCGCCGCAGATTGCGCGGGCCGGGGATGAACGTGCCGGGACGCCGGGGCCAGCAATACTGGAAACCCTTGGCCGGCCGCTTGGCGGGGTCGCTGGTCAGCGTATCCACCACCATCCACCACTCGTCGAAGGCAAGGTCTTCGAGACCGACGCCGAGCTGCTTGCGCACGAAGCTGTTGGCGCCGTCGCAGCCGACCAGATAGCGCGCGCGGATGGTGATGTCCTCGCCGGACTCGCGGCGGGCGATCAGGGTTGCGGCATCGTCATCCTGCGCCACCGCGACGCAAGTCGTGGAGAGAAGCACGTCGGCATTGGCGTGCTCGGCAAGCCGGTCGCGCAGCGCCAGCTCGGCCTCGGGCTGCACGAAGGTGACGTTCGGGGTCCAGCCGAGCGGCAGCGGCGGCGGCATCGGGTCGAACTTCTTGATGATCTCGCCGTCGACCCCGAGAAAGTGCGAGCCGTTATGCGGGGCGGTCGCCTGCTCGATGAAATCGCCGAGTCCGATCGCCTGAAATACCCGCAGCGCCTCGTGGTCGAGCGTGATCGCGCGCGGCTTGTCGTAGACCTCCGCGGTCCGCTCGACGACCGCGACCTTGAGCCCGCCGCTCGCGAGCAGATTGGCGAAGATGGCGCCGACCGGTCCGAGGCCGACGATTGCGACATCGTAAGTGGAGTTCGCTGCTGACATCGACACGCTACTTCGCAAGATAAGCTTCGAGCGTCAGCGGCCTCGGCTTCACCTGCGGCTCGCGGACCGCAACGTCCGCGAACGGCGTCGCCTCCTCGAACCAAGCCTGCCGCGCCGGCAGGCCCCAGGGGAAGGAGAGCGTGTGGTCGGACGGATCCCAGCCGACCGGCTCGTTCTCGATATCCATGGTCTGGTAGTGGGTGTTGAACAGCTCGACCCTGTGGCCGTCGGGATCGCGCATATAAACATACATCGCGTGCCCCGGCCCGTGCCGCCCCGGGCCGCGCTCCACCGACGCGCCATAGCCCAGCTCACCGGCGAGATCGCAGGCGTGCAGCAGATGATGCACCTCCGGTGCGAGGAATGCGAAATGATGCAGCCGCGGGCCGGCGCCGTTGAAGAACACGATGTCGTGCGGATTACCCTTGCGCTGCAGGAAGACGCCGCGCAGGTCGAAGGTATCAGCGGGTGCGATATATTCGGTCAGACGGAAGCCGGCGGCGGTGTAGAACGCGCAGGCCTTGCGCACCTCCGGTGTCAGCACCTGGTAGTGGTCGAGCCGCAGCGCCGAGCCGCCGGCGTGGCGGCTGAATTTGGTGATCATGCGTGGCTCAACCGGCATGGTCGCGCAGAATTCCAGCGGCGTGCCGGCGGGATCGGTCGCATGCAGGGTGCGGCCCTGATGCGGCTGCTCTGCCCAAATGGCCCGACATCCATGCGCCTCGAAAAACACCTTCAGCCGGTCGAGGTCATCATCCTGGAACACCCGCAAGCCGAGCCGCGCACACGCCGGACTTTTCCCCTTGCGCAACACAAGGCTGTGATGACAGGCCTCCTCAACCCCGCGAAAGTACAGTGCATCGCCCTCTTCCGCGGTGAGGATCAGGCCGATCACCTTTTCGTAGAACTGCCGGCTCGCCGCGAGGTCGCGGACATCAAGCACGACATGGCTGGCCCGCGTGATGCGAAACCCGGGATCATGGTTCGTGGTCGGGAGGCTCATGCGCACCTTCTGGCTTGCCGTCGCGGGAGTCCAACTCATTGCGAAAAAACGACAGCGGATCAAGCAGGCCGGCCGACGGCAACATTTGCAGCCCACCGCGGCAATGAAGCCCGCGGCGCCCTCCCGACTCATTTGTGCCGTGTTGTCGGCAACGGCCCCGATTGGAACCCGACCTGCGCGCACCGGCCGCGGCACGATCGGTTCTAAAATTCATAGTTTGTCAAAGGTTTGCGGGGAATTTTACGGTTCGGCACCGGGCCCGATCGCGCAAGTATCTGGATGCGTAAGTACCTGAGTTCATATGTCGCGAAGCTGTTCGCGGGCGACCTGACAGCGTTCGGTGCGCCATCGACGGATGACGCCCTTGCGGGCCACATCCGCGCCGAGCAGATCTCGCTCGTGCTCGGCTACTCCTTCGGCATCATGCTCGCCAATGCCTGCAACGCGCTGGTGCTCGCGGTCGCGCTGTGGCCGTCGGCCAACTGGGCGTTTGCGCTGGTGTGGGCGGTGAGCGTGAGCTGTGCGGCGCTGTTCTTCGGCCTGCAGGCGCGCGCCTCGCGACGGATCGCCAAGCCGCAATTCGTCTCGCGCCGGACCATGGTCCGGCTGGTGCGCAACGCGCTGGCGCTGGGCACGGCCTGGGGCATCGTCCCGGTCGCCTTCTTCGCCGACGCTTCCAGCGGCGCGCAACTGGTGATCACCTGCCTGTGCGCCGGCATGCTCGCCGGCGGCGCCTTCGCCTTCTCGACCATCCCGATCGCAGCACTCGCATTCACCGCGCCGATCTTCGTCGGCACCGCAATCTGCCTCGGCCATGAGGGCGATTTCGTCTACCTGCTGGTAGCCGTACTCGTCATCGTCTACGGGCTGGTGCTGCTGCGCGGCGTGTTCGTCAACGCGTTCGAGTTCCGGCGGCGGATCATTTCCCAGCACGAAGCCGAGCGCACGGTGCGGCAGGATCCGCTGACGCATCTGCCGAACCGTTTCGCTTTCAATGAAGCGCTGAACGGCGCGCTGAACCGGCTCACCCGCTCCGGCGAGGAGTTCGCCGTGCTGCTGCTCGATCTCGACCGCTTCAAGGAGGTCAACGACCGTTTCGGCCGCCCGGCCGGCGACGAATTCCTGGTGCAGGTCGCGAGCCGGCTGCAGCGCTGCACGCGCGCGGCCGAGCATGTAGCGCGGATCGGCGGCGACGAATTCGCGCTGATCATGTCCAACCTGACGCGGCCCGACGATGCGCTGGCGATCGCCGAGCGCTTCGTCGCGGCATTCGCCGATCCGTTCATGATCGAGGGCTGCGAGGTCGCCGGCGCGACCAGCATAGGCATCGTGCTGGCGCCACGCGACGGCACCACCTCCCATGAGCTGCTCAAGCATGTCGACATCGCGCTCTACCGGGCGAAGAAATCCGGACCGGGCACGATCTCCTTCTTCGAGGCGAGCGACGACCGGTCGGCGCGCGACCGCAGGGCGTTGCAGCGCGACCTCGAGCACGCCGTCGAGGCCAACGAGCTGTTCCTCGTCTACCAACCGTTCCTCGACCTCCGCAAAGGCCGCATCACCGGGTTCGAGGCGCTGCTGCGCTGGCAGCACCCGACGCGCGGCCTGATCCCGCCGAGCGTGTTCATTCCGATCGCCGAAGAGAGCGGGCTGATCCACCAGCTCGGCGAATGGGTGATCCGCCGCGCCTGCGCGATGCTGTCGCACTGGCCGGAGGATGTCCGGATCGCGGTCAATTTTTCCGCGGTCCAGTTCCAGAATGCGGGCATCCTGCAGACCATCGTGCAGACGCTGACTGAAGCAAGGGTCGCGCCACATCGGCTCGAGATCGAGATCACCGAATCGATGCTGATCTCGAAATACGGATCGGCGCCCGCGATCCTCAACGCGCTGCTCGAACTGGGGCTGACGGTTGCGCTCGACGATTTCGGCACCGGCTTCTCGTCGCTGACATATTTGCGCAAGCTGCCGTTCAGCCGCATCAAGATCGACCAGTCCTTCATCCGCGACATGCTGACCCAGCCGGACTGCGCCGCGATCGTGAAGTCGGTGATCGCCTTGGCCCAGGATCTTCAGATCGGCGTCGTGGCCGAAGGCGTCGAGACCGTGGACCAGCTCGAATATCTGCGCCAGACCAGTTGCGACGAAGTCCAGGGCTATCTGATCGGCCGTCCCATGACGGCGGCCGAAATCTCCACGCTGCTCGACCACAAGCCGCAGGATACGGTGCACGCCGCATAGCGTCCGGCAGGTGGCGGGGCCGTCAGACCGTGTCGGCGCGGCGCAACGTATCGACCGTGATGGTGCCGCGGGCGCGCGACACGCAGGCGCAGATCTTGCGGCTCTCTTGCTTCTGGTGGCCGCTGAAGAAGACGTCGCGATGGTCGATCTCGCCGTCGACCTCGACCACGTCGAGCGCGCAGACGCCGCATTCGCCGCGGCGGCAGTCGCTCATCACCTCATGGCCGGCCTCGTTGAGCACATCCAGCATCGAGCGGTCCTGCGGGATCACGAGCTCGACGCCCTCCCCTCTCAGCCGCACGCGGAAGGTTTCGGTCGGCAGCAATCCGCTCGATCCGAAGGTCTCGTAGCGCAGGTCGGTCATCGGCCGGCCCGCCGCTTCCCAGGCACGGCGCGCCGCCTCCAGCATCCGCATCGGACCGCAGAACAGCGTCATCGTCCGCTCCGGCAGCGCCGCGAACGCTGCGGCGAGATCGAGCCTGTGGCCCTGGTCGGCGGCGTGGACGATCAGGCGATCACCCAGTGTTGCTTCCAGCACGTCGAGATAGGCGGCATCGCCGCGCGAGCGCACCGCATAATGCAGCGTAACGTCGGCGTTGCGGCGCATGAGCGCCTGCGCGGCGCCCAGGATCGGCGTGATGCCGATGCCACCGGCCACCAGGCAGAAATGCCTGCGTGTCCAGTCGACCTCCAGCAGCGAGATCGGCCGTGTGATGTTGAGGCGGGCGCCTGGCGTCAGCGACCACATATAGCGGGAGCCGCCACGGCTATCCGGCGCGCGGCGCACCGCGATCCGGTAGCCTTGCGCGTCGACCTCGCCGACCAGCGAATAGCAGCGCGTTTCGGGCCGGCCGGCGATGGTGACGCCGACCTGGATGTGGCTGCCGACCAGATAGGGCGCGGCGGCGAATTGATCGGGACGCAGCAGGAGTTCGCGGATGCCGGCAGTGAGATCGCGCGTGGCGACGACGGTTGCGGGCGTCCAGGTTTCGATGAAACGCATCACTATTCTCCGCTCAGTCGGCTGCCGATCTGATCAGCGCCAGCGCCGGCAGCAGATCGAGATGGGTGCGGTTGCGCAGCGCCAGCCGCAGGTTTCGCGCGGCAAGCCGCGCATGCTCGCGCATGATCGCTTCGGCACGCGCCCCCTCGCGGTTCTCGATGGCGTCGACCACGATGCGATGATGATCCTGCGCGATCAGCAGGATCTGCTGCGCTTCGGGCAGGGCCGACTGCGCCATCACGAAGCCGCTCGGCGAGGCGAACGGCAGCGCGGAGGCGCGGTCGATCTGCCGGATCAGCGGCGGACTGCGCGACAGCTCGGTCAGCACGGCGTGGAAACGCGCATTGAGCGTCACATAGGCCGAGAACGCCTCGACCGAGATCGGGTGCTGGCGCACCAGGGTGTCGATCTCGCCGAGGCACTGCTTCAGCGGCTCGAGATCGCGCGACGACACGCCGCGCTCGGCGGCAAACCGCGCCGCGAGGCCTTCGAGCGTGCCGCGCAGCTCGATCGAATCGAGGATATCGCGCTCGGAGAACGCCTTGACCATGAAGCCGCCGGAGGGAATCGCGTCCAGCAGGCCTTCCTCCTCCAGCCGCACCAGCGCCATCCGCACCGGGGTGCGCGACACGCCGGTGGTCTCCACCGCCTGCAATTCCGAGATGCGCTCGCCCGGGCGCAAGCCCCCCGACAGGATCAGGTCGCGCAGCGCGAGCTGCGCCCGCACGGTCTGCGATACGGCGCGATCGGCCTCGCGGTCCGCCATGGCTACTCCGCGGCCTGGAGATGCTGCGGCGGCTGTTCCTTGGCCACCATGCGGTCGATGACGCGCCGCGCCCACATCGCGCCGGCATCGATGTTGAGATTGTAGAACACGCGGTCCGGGTTCTCGTCCATCGCGCGCTGCTGCGCTTCCAGGATGATCTCGTCCTCGTGGAAAATGCCGGCGACGCCGTCGCGGATCTCGCTGGTCAGGCGCTGCTCGGTGAGGCGGTGATTGCGGACGAAGGCCCAGAAATAATGGCAGGTCGCCTCAGTCTCCGGCGTGATGGTGTTGAGCACGTAGCCGTTGACGCCCTGCGAACGATCGCCCTCCGGCGCGCCCGTCCCGTGAGGTGCGACGCCGACATCGATATTGACGGTGCATGGCGCCTCGAAGCGGATGATCTGCCAGCGATCGACCGGCCCCGGTCTCTGCAATTGCCTGGCCCAGAACGGCGGCGCCTCGATGCCGGCCATCCAGCGCGTCACCGTCACCGTCTTCTCGCCATGGGTCACGTCGAACGGCGCCTCCGTGACCGCGTCATTGCCGATGCTCGAGCCGTGCACGAAGGTCTCGTGCGTCAGGTCCATCAGATTGTCGACCACGAGGCGGTAGTCGCATTTCACATGGATGGTCTTGCCGTCGCCGGCCCAGGCCGGATCGTCGTTCCAGTGCATGTCGGGCACCAGCGCCGGATCGGCGAGCGCGGGATCGCCCATCCACAACCAGATGAAGCGATGCCGCTCGACCACGGGATAGGCCCGCACGCAGGCGGAGGGATTGATCGTCTCCTGCGACGGCATGAAGGTGCAGCGGCCCTGCGCATTGTATTTCAGGCCGTGATAGCCGCAGACCAAGGTATCGCCGTCGAGCCGGCCCTTCGACAGCGGCACCAGGCGATGCCAGCAGGCATCCTCCAGCGCCACCACCGCGCCATCGCCCGTCCGGTACATCACGACATGCTTGCCGCAGATCGTGCGCGGCAGCAGCGCATGCTTGATCTCGGCATCCCAGCCGGCCGCGTACCAGGCGTTCATCGGAAAGGATTTGGGCATCCGGACACTCTCTAGCATTTTTTTGCGTACCGATTGTATACATCAATTCCGGATATGACGCAATATAGCTCTGAAAAGCGAGAAAATGGCTATTTCAGTATACATAACAGGCTATATCTCGGCGAAGCGAGCGTCTTAGCCGCCCTCGCCGACCAGGACGAACGGCGCCCAAACAGCCGGTTCCGCGTTTCTCGGATCGGACGGATTGGCGATCAGCGCCAGCATCGATCGGCGCAGGGCTTCCGCCCTTCCGATCTCCGGATGCTCAGCCAGTTCGGAGAATGCGCCCGTCGTCAGCTTCACGGCGGCGTCGGACTCGACCGGCCAGTGCGACACCAGCAGCGCCCGGGCACCGGCGTAGAAGAATGCACGGGCGAGCCCGGACAGGCCCTCCGCGCCCGGCTGGTCGCCCGCCGCCGTGTTGCACGCCGATAGCACCGCCCAGTCGGCGTCCAGCGTCAACCGCGCGACGCGGCTCGAGGTCAGCAGCCCGTCGTCGTCAGCGGTCGGATGCGCCGGCAGGGTCAGCACCAATGCCGGCTCGCTCAACCCCCTCACCTCGCCGGCGACGAGGCCGTGGGTCGCGAAGTCGACGACGCGATACTGGTCGAGCTGCGCGAGCTTGACATTGGTCACGGTGGCGTCCGCTCCCAGCCGCACGTCGCCGTCGGCGGCGCCGAGCTGATGCGCAACCGCGAGCAGCTCGCCGGCGGTCTCCGGCAGCGGCGCAAGTCCCTTGCGCAAGGTATCGATGTCGACCGCCGTCCCCTTGTAGTAGGTGGAATATGGATCGACATTGCGCGAGACCTTGGTCTTGCCGCCGTCGAGCTGCAGCACCGGATTGCCGAATCCGATGAACGGCTTGCTGGCGCGGGACACCTTGGCATAGAGCCGCAGCGCGCGCAGGCTGCTCACTGACGGCAAGACGTCGATCGCCTTGTCGCGGATCAGCCACGCGGCCGACCTGTAGCGATCGGCCTGGCTCGCGCCGGCATCCGGCTTGCGCGTCACCAGGACCTGGAACGGCAGGCTGGTCAGCGCGCCGGTCGGCACGATGAGCAGCTTCGGCTTGGCCGCGATGATGCCGGCAACCGGAGTGAACAGCGCGGCGTACAACTGGTACGACGCATCGAGATCGAACGGCACCACATCCGAAGTCCCGTTGAAGAGCCCCTTGCGCAGGGCCGCGACGCGGTCGGTCAGGTCCCGGGCAGACAGCGGGATTTCCTGCATCGCGGCGGCTTCGCGCGTGACTGCAAAGACGAAGCTGCGATCGCTCAGCGCAACGAAAAGCAGTTGCGCCTCATCGGGCTTCAGCAGGGCCTGCGCCTGTGCCACCGACAGCGGCGCCGGGCTGGAGAGTTCGGCATAGGCCGGAAAATCGCGCGCGATCCGCGCCGAGATCTCGCCGAGCGACTTCCGCACACCGTCGCTCTCGTTGCGCAGGTTTGCGATCAGGCTGTCGTTGCGCTTGCCGTCGGGCGCACCGAGCTCCGCGGTGATGCGCTTGTCCAGGCTCTCCAGCGACGCCTTGAGATCCTGCTGGCGGCGCACCGCCGACGCAACGGCATCACTGCCGGCGGCGAACCGCGACGACATCAGCGCGACCGCGGACGCAGCCCTGGTCTCGTGCAGGCGTTGCGCCGACGCGAAGGCCTCGTTGATCCCCTGAGCGTCGGGCTTTCCGCCGGACACCGTCCAGATCGCCCGGATCAGGCGAACGTCGAGATCGGCGAGCAGTCCCGCTGCCTCACCGGTGCCGGCGCGGCTCGCAAGCGGTCCGGCCGCCTGCCGAAGCTCGGCCAGCGCTTCGGGCCATTTGGTCTCGCCGGCCGACACGTCGGACAGGTTGATCAAGGTCGCAGATGTCGTCAGGTGATCGGCACCGAGCTTCGACTGCGCAATCGCAAGCGCGCGCCCCAGCACGCTGCGCGCGTCGGCGTAGTTCTTGGTGCGCAGGGCAAGCAATGCCTGGCCGCGCAGCGTCGGCAGCAGATTGGCGTGATCGTTGCCGAACGCCTTTTCCTGGATCGCAAGCGCGCGGGCAAAATTTTGCCCGGCCGCCTCGAACTGGCCGGCATCGAGTTGCTGCCGCCCGATCGCCGCGAGCGTGTCGGCCGTGAATGTACTGTCGCTGCCGAGCTTCCCGGAAAAGATCCGCAACGCCTTCTCGTAGAGCGGCGTCGCTTCGGCGGCCCGGCCGGTCTCCTTGTAGGTGCTCGCAATCGCCACCAGCACGCGGGCGACGTCGGGGCTGTCGGGCCCGGCGATCTTCTCCTGGATCGCGAGCACGCGCTGCTGCAGCGGCAACGCGTCGGCGTCGCGGCCCTGATCGGCGTAATTGTTGGCGAGGTTGTTCAGCGCATAGACCACGGCGGGATGGTTTGGCCCGAAGGTCTTCTCGCGCGCGAGCAGCACCTGGTTGAACAGCGCCTCGGCTTCCGCATAGCGCGACTGCTTGTTGAGCACGTTGGCGAGATTACCGAGCATCGAGCTGACATTCGGGTCGCCGTCGCCTACGCGGTCGCGGCCCAGCGCATAGGCCTTGCGCAGCGTGGCCTCGGCCTCCGGCAGCCGGCCCGCATCATTATAGAGATTGCCGAGGTCGTTCAGGATGTTCAGGTAGTTCGGCGCGCCGGCCGCCTGCCGACCGTACGCCTGTTCGAGCAACGCGAGGCCTTGCTTCAGCAGCTTCTCGCCGTCGTCGAACCGGCCCTGCAGGCCGTAGAGGTCGCCGAGATCGTCGAGCGCCATCGCGACCTCGGGCGGCGACACGAGCGGCGAATGCTGCTTGATCGCGAGCGCGCGCTCGAAATAGTCCTGCGCCTCGCGATAATTCTCCTGGGTCTTCGCGATTCCGCCCATCGATTCCAGCGCGCCGGCGAGCCGCGCATCGTCGGGGCCGAACGCCGAGGTGCCGATCGCCAGCGCCTGCCTGGCGACGGTGAGGGCATCCGCACGGCGCTCCAGCATCATCAGGGAATTGATCAGGATGTTGGAGGTCCGCAGGATCGACGCCGCGTCGTGGAAGCGCAGCTTGATCGTCAGCGCGGTGTTGAGCCGGTCGGCGGCTTCCTGGTAATGGCCGAGATTGTGCAGGAACATGCCCTCGTTGTGCAGCACGCCGGCAAAATTCATGTTGTTGGTGCCCTGCTGGCGCCGCACCAGCTCCTCGAGGCGCCGGGCGATCTTCAGCCCCTCCTCGTTGCGGCCGGTGTTGCCGGCGTCGGCCATCTGCGCGGCCAGCGTATCGATGGTATCAGCGGCTGTGGCGGGCCGGTCGCCGACGCTGCCGACCACCGCGATCAGAAGCGCAATCAGGATTATCCGGTGCAAATGGCGGGCTCTGGCAATCATGGCAGCCTCAAAGGCCGGCATGTTCCCAGACGATCATTGCGATGGGAAGACGAAATCAGCCGTCGACCCGCGACGGCGCTATCCGAGCCTTACGAGTTCGACGCCGAGCGCGTCGGGGCCGACTGGATATCCTTGACGCTGACCACCACCGCGATGCGCCTGATGACGCCGCTGCGGTAGGCCGCGAGGAACTTGTCGTAATGCTTGACCGAGATGCAGCCGTTGGAATCGCCGTTCGGGCCGAGCATGTAGGGGTGAACGAGGAGACCGACCCGTCCGAACGTATCGCTGCCCTCGACCGGGTTCATGCGCAGCGCGGGTACCCCGTGGAACAGCTTCTCGCGCGGCTTCATCTCGTAAATGCCGGGCGGCGTCGCGCCGGCATTGCGCGCGTTCACATGCGAGGGATCGTCGAGCAGGTTGCCGAGACCGGAATGCGCTTCGAACTTGCTGCCGTCCGGCATGTAAACGATGCGGGCGGTAATGTCGTAGACCGCCGTGGTGCCGTCGTAGCCGAGTGCGCCGAGATCGAGGCTCGGGCCGGCCAGCAGTCCGTCATTCGGATCGAGCGAGGCCAGCTGCATCTTGCCCGGCATCATGTCGGCAAGCTTCTGCAGGAATGTACGGTTATCGCCCTGTTGCACCGGAGCCGGCGGCGGTGCCACGAGCGCGTCGTTGCGGGCGATCAGGTTGGCCTCGGCCGGACGGGAGCGCGGCATCGGCACTGAAGTGGTGGCTGCAGCCGACGCGGAAGCCGTCTGGCTCGGCTGATCGGTCTGCGTGTCACGCAGCTGGCCGGCCAGCGCGTCCTCGATCTGTCCGAACTCGGAATCGAAATCGCGGCGGCCGGCACTCGTGCCACGGCGCAGCGGGTAGTACAGCGAAGCCGAGTTGATCGTCGAGCGGGAGCCGAAGCGGTCATCGAAGCTCAGCGCGGCGCTGGTGTTCGCCATCGCGGAGCCATGCAGCCATGCTGTGGGATCGACCCCGACCATCCAGGCGGCAAGAGCGGACGACAACGCCAGCGCGCCCACGGCAAATGCCGTGCTGCCCACCAGAGAAATGCCGCGGCTCAAGCCCCGCCCGGCAACTTTCGTTGGTCTATGACCCATCCGTCCCCAAGTTCGGTTGCTCAGGGGCCTTTTACCGACCCGTCCGAGATTCACCGATTGCTCATCATATCAGGGAATTAGAGTAAGGCATAATCGAGACCGTCAGGCCAACGACAGGATTTTTAAGCAGTTTTTAGGCCGAAAGTGCCGGGAATCAGCAGAACCGGCCGAAAAAGCCCCGATTCGGGACAAATTCGGTCCCTCAGGCGATCTTCTCCTCCCGCAAGGTCAGCACCGGCACCGGCTTGCCGATGGCATAGCCCTGGGCATAGTCGACCCCGATCTGGCGCAGCTCATCCAGGATCGCGGTGCTTTCGACGAATTCGGCGACCACCTGCTTCTGCATGATCTTGGCGGTCTTGGTGATCATCTCGACCATCGCGCGATCGACCTTGCTGTTGAGGATCTCCCTTACGAACGAGCCGTCGATCTTGATGATGTCGACCGGCAGGTGCTTCAGATAGGCAATCGACGACATGCCGGTGCCGAAATCGTCGAGCGAGAAGCTGCAGCCGATCTCGCGCAGCCGCGCGATGAACTTCTGTGCCTCGACGAGATTGGAGATCGCGCTGGTCTCGGTGATCTCGAAGCAGACCGCCGTGGGCGGCACGTCATGCTCGGCGAACAGCTCGGCGACGAAATCGACGAAACCATTGTCGCCGATGGTGGCGCCGGAGAGATTGATGGCGTAGCTCGCGATCTTGCGCGGCGAGTGCCTGCGCTCCGCGATGATCTCGAAGGCGCGACGCACCACCCAGCGGTCGATCAGCGGCATCAGCCCATAGCGCTCGGCGGCGGGCAGGAAGCTGCCGGGCGACACCAGGCCGCCGCTTTCGTCGCGCAGGCGCAGCAGCAGCTCGCGCCCTTCATGGCCCTTCAGCGCGCCGGTCACCGGCCGGATCTCCTGCTCGTAGAGGCAGAAGCGGCCGTCGTCCAAGCCCTTGCGGATACGATTGACCCAGCTCATCTCGGCGACGCGCACC
Source organism: Bradyrhizobium genosp. L (assembly GCF_015624485.1). Taxonomy (NCBI): domain Bacteria; kingdom Pseudomonadati; phylum Pseudomonadota; class Alphaproteobacteria; order Hyphomicrobiales; family Nitrobacteraceae; genus Bradyrhizobium; species Bradyrhizobium genosp. L. The sequence continues at coordinate 1,745,899 of NZ_CP061378.1, read as the reverse complement.
GTCATGTCGGTATCCGACGGACAGTGCTCCTGGACGCGGTTACGGCCCTTGTCCTTGGCGAGGAAGCAGGCGACGTCGGCAAGCCGCTGCGCGTCCTGCACGCCGGCGCAATCCGCGAGCCTGACCAGGCCGATGCTCGCGCTGATGCGGAAGCTCGCGCCTTCATGGACGAAGCTCGACTGTTCGACCACGGCGCGGATCCGCTCCGCCACGTTGGAGGCGGCCTCATGGCCGTGAGCGGCGGCGTCGCGCAGCAGGATGCCGAACTCGTCGCCGCCGAGGCGCGCGACCAGCCCGCTCCCGCCGACCTCGGCCGTCAGCAGCTTGGCGACATGCTTCAAGAGACGGTCACCTGCGATATGGCCGGAGGTGTCGTTGACGATCTTGAACTGATCGAGATCGATCAGCATCAGGTCGGCGCTTGCGACCGAGGGTCCCGACATCGACCGGTGCAGCTCGAAGTCGAATTGCCTGCGATTGGCGAGCCCGGTCAGCGCGTCGTGCGACGCGGCCCAGGCCAGCTCCTCGACCAGGCGCCGCTCCGCCGTCATGTCATGGATGATCATGACCCGGCCGGCCCAGTGGCCGTCATGCGTGATCGGGGTCTCGACCACCGAAACCGGAACGCTGGAATGATCCGGCCGCACCAGGAGCCGCTGCTGCGGATGGTTTTCACCACCGGCCTCGCCGCTGCGGAACGATCCGCGCACCGGCTGCTCGGCGATGCTGAACAGCGACGAGAGCGGCCGGTCGGCGACGTCCTGCGCTGCCGCGATCAGGCGTGTGGCGGCGGGATTCATGTAGCTGACGCGATCGTCCGGCGTGGTCACGATGACGGCGTCGCCGATCGAGGCCAGGGTGAGCTGGGCGCGCTCCTTCTCGACTGCGAGCGCGGTCTCGGCGAGCCAGCGCCGCAGCAGCATCCGCCTGGTGTGGAGCAGCACGATGCCGGCGAGGCACGCCGCGATCACCGCATTGACCAGCAACAGCAGCGCCGAGACCTGGCGCGAGGCCTTGCCGAGGTTATCGGAGAAGTCGACGGCAAGCGTGCTCAGCGCGGCGTCCACCGCACCGATCCGCTCGGCCCAGCGCCGGATCGTCGCCGCTGACGGATCATGCAGCGCGACGTCGTTGGCGGCCTCGTTGCGTATCTCGATCAGCTGATCGAGCAGCGCATCCGAATTCCGCCACGCTGTCACCGCGCCAGCCACGTGATGCAGGGTGCGGAAATATTTGAACAGCCAGATCAGGCCGCCAATGTCGTCGTCATGATTGCCCGCTTTTGCAAAACCTGCGCGCGCCACGGCGTCGTTGTTGCCCGGCGATTCGAGGGCACGCCGCGCGATGCGGTCGGCGAGCGGCACCGCGATCGCGGCATCGAACTTCTGCAGATAGAGCGGCGTGCCGGTGCTGACATAGATCTGGAGGTAGTGGACGGCGTCCTTCTGTCCCTTGGACCACAGGCTCTCGCCCGCGACATACGCCCGCACCGCAGACATCACCTGCAGGCTGCCAGCCGACAGGCTCGCCAGCAGCAACACGATCCCGATCAGCGGTCCGACCACCCGCCAGAGTGACCAGCTTCGAAACGAAAAGAACATTCCGATACGCCCCGACACAAACTGTCAGGTGAGCGTAAGAACTGTGATTTAACCTCACGTTGCAAAACGCGATGAGTTTGAAACGACTTGGTTGCAGTGAAATTGCTTCAAATTTTACTTGATCCCGGCACCTGGCTCCCGGCACTTGGCGAGGTTCAGGGACGCAGCGTCGGCGTCGTGTTCGGCGCCGGAGCATGCTCCAGCTCGGCCTCTTCAGGCACCTTGTCGGCATGCACCGCGAGCGGCGTCCCGATCCAGAGCGGATCGTCGCGATGGTCGCGGCGCGGATTGGTGGTGTTGGGATGGACCAGGATGCTGAGGCCGCCATGGTTCAGCATCAGCCACGGCACGAAGCTCGGAAACAGCTCGGCCGCGAACGCGACCTGGTACATCGCCTGGTCATGCGGGCCGACCTTGACGTCGTGCCAGCGCCCGAGCGTGACCAGGAAGCGTTCGCCGATCCAGTCCCGCAGCCGCTCCGCCTCGCCGCGGCTGGTGGCGGGATCGTAATAGACATGGGCGTGGTAGCTCGCGATCTCGCCGATCGTCCGTGGCGCGTCAGTCGCATGATCCGTCATAGGCGATCTCCTCGCTGTCTTACATCCGCCGCAGCACGCTGAACTCGAACGACTGCGCCGCCCCCCAGGGCGTGACATGGTGATGCGGCTCATGCGCGATCAACGCGAAGCCCGGACCGACGGTCCGGCTGAGTGCCGCGGCATCATAGCGCTGCACCGCCAGCCCGCTGCACTTGTCCGGACCGTCGGGCGCAAAAGTGCCGATGATGGCGTGGCCGCCCGGCCTGAGGCCGTAATGGAGCCGGTCGAGATAGGCCGCGCGATCATGCTCCTCGACCAGGAAGTGAAACGCCGCGCGATCGTGCCAGACGTCGAAGGTGCGCGGCGGCTGCCAGACGGTCGCATCGCCGGCGATCCAGCGCACACCTTTGCCCGCAGCGGCGAGACGCTCCCGCGCGCTTGCGAGCGCGGCCTCGGAGAGGTCGAGCACGGTCACATCGCGGTAGCCGCGCGCGAGCAGCGCATCGACCAGGCGAGACGCCCCGCCGCCGACATCGATGATGGAGACGTCGCGGCCGCCTGCGACGGATTCGATCAGGCGCAGCGACGGCTGTGGGCTGGCTTGCGACCAGCTCACCTGCCCTTCACCTTTGGTCAGGTAGACGGTCTGCCAATGCGACTGGCGATCCGGCACGGTCATGGCGATAACTTTCCGACGGCATCGGCGGCAAAGCAACGCCGCGAGCTCATTAACCATGAGCTAGGCGCGGCGATTGCCTCCGTCAACCGGCCCTCCCAGGCGCGCCTGCGCCGCGACCTGCCGCCTCGCCGCAAATGACGCATTTGATTTGGTGCATTTTTTATCTAACCTGACGGACGGGTTGAGATCGGGGCGCCCCGGCATGGCCGCATTCGGCTGGACACGCGTCAACAAGCCTGCAGCCGCGGAAGACGCCGCCACCGATTTGCGCGGCCTGAGCGATCCCCTGGCATTTCTCGCCGCGCTGGACAAGGTGGTGCCGCGCTATCTCGACCTCGCCGACACCGGCGTGCTGATCTATCCGGCCTGCAAGCGCAAGCCCAGCGACCTGTTGGGCGACATCCGCGCGATCTGGGAGCATACGCGGCTCGAAGCGATGCGCTACATCCCGATGCTGCCGCGGCAGGATACAGCGCTGCTCGCCGATCCGTCGCGACAGGCGGAGATGATCGACGCCTTCCTGCGACAGCGCGCGCACGACAACACCGTCGTCGATTTCACGGGCTTGGCGATCGAGGATTACGGGATCGCGATCTACGCCGCGCTGAACTGGCTGAACCATTGCGGCGCCATCGCGGGTGCCGACCCGCAAAAATTCTCCGGCACGTTGCGCAGCTTCCGCAAGGTCATGGTCGTGGCGCGCCAGTGGTGGGCGATCGACGGCGCCACGGAGCGCTGCGCCCAGATGCTCGAGGCGCACGAACGGCCGCCGCTGGTGTTCTTCCTGCTATGGGGCGAGTGCACCAACCTCGCCAGGGAAATCGCGCTCGCGGCGTCCGGTCCGGCGTTGCCGGACGACATCGCCTCGCGCGTGCGGGCGGCACAGGATCCGGCAGAACTCGACGCCGTGGGCTAGAGCGCTTTCGAGCGAAGTGGAAGCCGGTTCGCGTGAAGAAAACGCGTCAAAACAAAAACCTGGAGCCCCGTTCCGATTCCATCGGAACGAGGCTCTAGAACACGACAGCGATCAGGCCTGTCGCTCCTTCGCTTGCGGCCCCGCCTTTTTGCCGCGCCGCAGGAAGGTGACGCCGATCTGGTCGCCATTGACCCAGGCGAGCTTGCAGCGCCGGTAGGCAAGTCCCTTGGAGGACAGCAGCAGGAAGAATTCGTTCAGCTGCAAGCCTTCGATCGAGGCTCCGACGGTGAGCTTCGCGCCGTTCTCGGAGACATTCTCCAGGGTGCACTCACGGCGCCAGGTGCCGTCGATCGCCATCATCTGCGTGGGCATCGGCTGCTCGAATCTCACGCGCGGGGATAGACGTCGCTCCTGTCCTGGCATGGTCGATGGCCTTCCGTCAGGCGACCGGCTCCGCATCGGCGGGTGCCGCCTGGACCTCCTTGGTCTTGCGCACGATCAGGCGGCCGAGGTCGTTCTGCTTGTAGGCCTCGACGAACTTGATGGCGAAGCCGTTCGGCAGATGCCGGACCACGCGCCCGACGCAGGCGCCGATCGCCAGCGGCATGCCGATCGGCGGCTGCACCGCCGACGACACCGCGGCGCCCGACAGCGACATGTCGATGATGAAGCAGCTCTGCATGCTGCCGTCCGCCAGCGTCAGCATGGCGTGCGGCGCCGCGGGAATGAAGCGTGGACTGTTGCGGGTCTCGAGGACGCTCGGGTCCTTCTGCTTCTTCTCGATCCAGGTCAGCTTGTCGGCGAACTTCTCGCGCATCGCCTGCGTCATCTCGAGTTCGACCAGGAAGCTGCGGTTCATGGTGTCGGTGATGCAACCCTCGAACTTGCCGAACTCCTCGAAATACGACGTCAGGCGGTCGCCGATCTTGCCGACGACAGGGACGTCCACGATCATGCGGAACGGCGAGACGCGTGTGGTGCGGCAGGCGAAGGTGCGCAGGCGGCCCTGCGCATCGTACCAGTTCGGCAGCGTGTAGCTGCCGTCAACCGTGACCTTGACGCCGCGCTGCTTGAGGAACTTTTCGACAGACACAACACGACCCTCGCTTGACGCGATGAAGAGTGCACGGAGGTCTGGATTGACCGGCTTCCCTTGCCGGTCGGGTGGTGAGGACGTCCGTTACCGGCGCGATTGCAGAAGGACGGGCTGCGATACGCGCCCCTGCGCGGCGCGGGAATGGTCCTGGCGCTCAGGTACGTACGGTTGTACCGTCGAAAAGCTAAAAAATGCTAAATCTGCATACAAGGCGGGCGCTGCAGTGTATTGCCCAACCTTTACTCATAAGTTTATTTCGCGAGCCGTACAACTACCGGGAGAAATATCAGGCAACGATCCATCGCACGGTACGTGTCGGCGGCGGATGACTCGCCCGAGGCTTCGGCTAAACTTCGCCGCCGGTGGCGAAGGCTCGAAATGCAACAACAAGAACAAGGTTTGGGAACCGCGCCCATGATCATTCTTCACCACGGCTGGCGATCCAGCGCCTCGCGCCGCGTGCGGCTGTGCCTCGAGGAAAAAGGGCTGGCTTATGAGGGCCACGTCGTCGATATGGGCCGAATGGAGCATCACTCGCCCGACTATCTGAAGATCAATCCGCTCGGCGTGATCCCGACCATCATCCACGATGATCGGCCGCTGCATGAAAGCGGCACGATCTGCGAGTATCTCGATGAAACCTTCCCCGACCCACCGCTGCGGCCCGACACGCCCTTCGAGCGCGCCGAGATGCGCAACTGGGTCCGCCATATCGACGCACTGATCGGAAATTTGATCATCTTCAACTGGCGTCACCATCTCGCGAAGGTCGCGGCGCAATGGTCGGACGAGGAACTGGCGGCGAAGCTGAAGAGCATTCCGAGCAAAGAGCGCCAGGAGGCCTGGCTGCGCGCGGCGCGCAAGCCCTACACCGAGCAAGAACGCGATGCCGCGCGCGCGAAACTCGTTCAATTGCTCGACAAGATGGAAGCGGCACTGGCAACTTCCGGCTGGCTGGTCGGCGCGAGCTATTCGATCGCCGACATCGCCGCCGCGCCCTTCGTCAAGCGCATCGATGAAGAAATCGCGCCCGACGAGGTGACGACGAACCGGCATCCTCGCGTCACCGAATGGTGGGGCAGACTGCAGGCTCGGCCTGCCTATGCTCGCGCCAATTTCGGCCCGTTCCTCGATTCCTGAAGCAGACTGGACTTTCGCATGCTCAACATTCCGCAAAAATCGCTCGCCGACGGCAAGATCCTGTACAGCGTCGCCGACGGCGTCGGCGTCGTCACCTTCAACAATCCGGACAAGCGCAACGCGATGTCGCTGGAGATGTGGGAAGGCTTTGGCGAGGCGCTGACCACATTGCGCGACGACGGCGATGTCCGCGTCGTGATCCTGGTCGGCGCCGGCGACAAGGCCTTCGTATCGGGCGCCGACATCAGCCAGTTCGAGAAGACCAGGCACAACGCCGAGGCGTCCGAGGAATATTCCAGGCGCAGCGAGGCCCAGCGCGCGTTGCTCGCCAACTACCCGAAGCCGACGATCGCCTGCATCCGCGGCTTCTGCCTCGGCGGCGGCATGCAGGTCGCGATGCTCGCCGACATGCGCATCGCAGGTGACAGCAGCCAGTTCGGCATCCCCGCCGCCAAGCTCGGCATCGCCTACGGCTATGACGGCCTGCGCAATCTGGTTTCGCTGGTCGGGCCGTCCTGGGCGCGGCTGATCATGTATACGGGGATGCGGATCGATTCTGCCGAGGCGCTGCGGATCGGCCTGGTCGATCGCGTCCTGCCGGACGCCGCGCTGTGGGATGCGACCATGGAGATCGCACGCACCATCTCGGGCAACGCGCCGCTCGCAATCAAGGCCGCCAAGATCACCATCGCGCAGGTGCTGAAGGACCCCGCCGATCGCGACATGGCCGCGATCAAGCAGATCGGCAGCGACTGCATGGACAGCGAGGATTTCCGCGAGGGCCGCCGCGCCTTCATGGAAAAGCGCAAGCCGGAGTTCAAGGGGCGGTAGCCATCCGGGGTCGTCAGCCGCGCAGGCGAAAGCGGGTGATCCAGCATTCCAGAGGCAGCGGTACTTGAGCCGATGGGCCGCGGCGTACTGTGTCGCCCGGTCCATGTGCGCAACTGCGCACGGGCCGGGCGATGACAGTCGAGGACGAGGACGCCGCCGCTATATTTCTGAATAATGGAATAATATCGCTGATTTGCCCGACGTGTCAAGTTGCCGTGTCGAACGCCGGCAGCCGTCGGGCTCCTTTGCATGGGGTTGTTTTCGATGTTTTGGCAGCGCGCCCTGCAACGGCAGGCTATCGCGCCCGGCTACCCCTTCTCGCTGACCGGTACCGTGTAATTCAAAATCAGCCGGCCGCCGTCGGGATAGATGGTCTGGCCGGTGACGTAGGACGCATCGTCGCTGGCGAGGAAGGCGACGACGGAGGCGACCTCGCTCGGCTCGCCGCAGCGGCCGGCCGGCGTGCGCGACAGCACGCTGCGCCGCGCCTCCTCGGAGGAGAAGATCGCCGTTGCCACCATCTCGGTCAGGATGGTGCCCGGCCCGACCGCCACGACGCGGATGCCGTGCGGCGCCAGCGCCACTGCGGCAACCGAGGTGAGCTGCTTCATCGCGCCCTTGGACATCGCATAGGTCGCAAGCGAGGGGATCGCGAGCAGCGCGTTGACCGAGGACATGTTGACCACCACGCCGCCGCCACCCTGGGCAATCATCTGGCGCGCCGCGGCCTGGACGCCGAAGAAGGCGCCCTTGAGGTTGATCCCCATCACGTCGTCGAACTCGGCCTCGCTGATCTCGAGGAAATCGCGGTTGCGCGCCACGCCGGCATTGTTGACCATGACGTCGAGCCGACCGAATTCCTTCACCGCCGCGGCCACGATCCGGTCGACATCGGCGCGCTTGCTGACATCGGCCTCGACCGTGCGCAGCCTGTCGGCATGACCGAGCCCGCCGGCCGTTTTCGTCAGCGCCGCGCCATCGACGTCGGAGATGACGACCTTGGCGCCGTCGGCGAGAAAGCGCTCCGCGCAAGCCTTGCCGATGCCCCGCGCTGCGCCGGTGATGGCGACCACCTTGCCGGAAAATCTCATGAGAGTGCCTCCAGGAAAAACGTTCCCGGAGCAATAGCGCATCGCGCGGCTACAGGGAACGCGGCGGATGCGCCGCGTACGGACCGGTCAGGATTTGATCCGCGCCAGGATCCGGTCGGCCTCGGTGCGCCAGTCCGCGCTGCGGGCGAAGTCCGCCGTTCCCTTGGTCCCGAACACGCCCTCATCGGCAAGATCGGCGATCCAGGCCTGCCGCTCCGCGGTGCCGGATGCCGACCAGGGCGCAAGCCCGGCCTCGCGCACGGTCTCCGCCACCTCGCGCACTTCCTCGGCGCGCCGCCGGCCGTGCTCGATCACGCGCTGGAAGAAATAGGCGCCCTGCTTTTCCCAGTCGATGGTGGGGAAGGTTTCCTTCAGCGAAGCCAGCACCGCGTCCTCGACGCCATAGGCGCGCGCGGTGGTAAAACTCTCGATCACCATCGCCTCCAGGCCCTTGATCATGATGCTGCGGCACATCTTGACCGCCGAGGAGACGCCGAGCTCGTCGCTCGCCACTTTGGCGGCGAAGCCCAATGTCACCAGCAGCGGCGCCAATTCCCGCGCGCCGGCGCCGCCAAGCAGCAACGGCACCTTGATCCGGTATGGCGGCAGCGAGGTCATCACCGCGCCCTCGACATAGCGGCCGCCGGCGCCGTCGATCCGAGCGGCGGCACGGCGCTTGGCGCCGGGTGATGCCGAATTGAAGTCGAGGAACCAGGCGCCATTCCTGATCGCGGGCGCGCAGGCGTCGGCCACCGGCACGTCCTGGCTCGCGGTCACCGCGGAGACGATGAAATCGGCTTGCGCGGCAAGGTCGGCGTGGGATCGCATCAGCTCGACGCCAATCTCCGCCGCATGCTTGCGCAACGGCGCGCCCTGCTCGCCCCCGAGCTTGATGTCGTAAGCGGAGACCTTGGCGCCCTGCTTGCGCAGGTCCTCGGCGAGGATGCGACCGACTTCGCCATAGCCGAGCATGCCGATCTGCCATTGCCGCGGATCGTTCGAGATTGTCATCAATTCAGTTCCCGTGTTGTGTCGTCGAACAGCTCCTCCACCGCGACGCGCCGGGGGATCAGCGCCTGCTGGACGCAATAGTCGACGATCATTTGCAGAGACTTGCGGTTCGCCTCGACGCCGAACGGCACGACGTCAGGCGTGCCGGGCGAGCCCGCGCTCGCCTTATTGCGCTTGAGCAGCTCATAGAGCCCTCGCACCACATCGGGCCGCGATGCCGCGAGTTGCCCGCTGACCACCACCAGATGATTGACCGGCACGACGCCATGCCGCTGATGCCAGCGCGCGGCCTCTCCGGCCGGATCGGCCAGCAACGGTTTCAGCGCGGGATCGCTCGAGGTTTCGCCGAGCACCGCGTCGAGCTCGCCGTCCTTCAGCATCTGGATGATGGTCTTCCCGGCAGGCGCGCGCGTGGTCCGGTCGACATACTCGGCGACGTGCGCCTCCTCGAAGGTGATCCAATCGATGCTGTCGAGATCGACACCGTAATCATTGGCGAGGATGCCGCGCATCCAGGCGCCCGTGGTGGTGGTGAACGAGCGGATGCCGACCCGCTTGCCGGCGAGATCGGCGGGCGCGAGCGCGCCGCGATCCGCGCGGTAAAGCGCATGGCCGTGCTGGAAGCGGCCGAGCATCGCCGCCGGCAGCAGCACTATCGGCTTGCCGTGCGCTTTGGCCATCAGATAGGTCACGATCGCCATCTCGCAGACGTCGAACGCCTGCTCGCGGACCATCGGCTTGAATGCGGTGTGGGTCGGCGTGAACTCGGCAAAGTCGAGATCGAACAGGTCGGAGCGCAGCTCGCCGGACTTGACCGCCGCGACGTGCGGATGGTTGCCGAGCACGGTCCGCAGCTTGAGTTTTTCCATGTCAGCGCACCCGGCAGGTTGAGGTTAGCTTTCGCTCTTGGCTGCGACCGGGGCCCTGCGCCGCAGCGGCGTCGCCGGATCGAGCGGCGCGGCCTGCAGCGAGGCGACGGTGGCGTGAACCAGTTCCTCGATCGCCTGGCCCGCATCGGTGCCGTCGGCACTGCCGCGCGACAGGCGGGAAACGCGCTCCGGCGTCACCAGCGTGTAATAGAGCGCGCCGAGCAGGAAGTGGCTGCGCCAGACGATGTCGGTGCGCGGGATATGCGGCAGGCTTTCATGGATCGCGTCGACGAAGGCGTGGCTGGTGTCGTCGAAGGTCTGCGCGATGATCTTGCGCACCACCTCGTTGCCCTCGGCCGACATGATCGCGCGCAGCCGCGTGAAGCGGGTGCCGCCGCCGGCGAGATCGCTGCCCGACGTGAAGGCCGGCAACACATAGGCACGCACGACCGCCTCCAGCCGGTCCTGCAAGTCGCGCACGCGTCGCGCAGCCGCCAGTAGTTCGGAGCGCCGCAGGTTCATCGGACCGCAATGCCGCCGGTAGATCTCCAGCAGCAGGCCGTCCTTGGTCTTGAAGTGGTAGGTCACGCTGCCGGGATTGGCGCCGGCGGCCTGTGCGATGTCGCGCACCGACACCGCGTTGAAGCCGTAGGTCGAGAACAATTCCTCGGCCGCAGCGAGAATCGCCTCGCGCATGTTCGGCTTGCGGCTGCTGACGGCCTTGAGTTCGGCCTTTGGCTCGTTCTTGGCGGGTCTGCGGACCATATTTGTACTATCGTACAAATGATCAGGTCGCGTCAACAAGGCGGCTGATGTCAGGACAGTTTGACGTCCGCCTCGGCGCGGCCGCGCGCCGCGGCGTCGAGCAGAAACGTCTTGCCATGCTCCGGATCGGCAGCGCGCTGCGTCTCGTCCATGTCCTGCCAGGCCGATGTCACCAGCACGCGCGAGAAATCGCGGCCGACAAAGGCCGGGCAGCTCGATTGCGTCGCCGGCACCCGCAGCGAGCGCAGATGACGGCCCGCGGGATCGTAGACGTCGATGCAGCCGCCGCCCCATCGCGCGTTCCAGATCAGCCCGTCGGCATCGACCACCGCGCCGTCGATGCCGCCGACGCCCTCGTGCCTGATCAGCGCAGCGTGCTCGCCGACCGGCAATCCGGTCGATGGATCGAGCGGCACACGATACAGCACGTTGATCTCGGTATCGGCGAAATAGCCGATGTCGCCGGCGGGCGAAAAGCAGATCGCATTCGGGATCGTGATGTCAGGATAGAGCCGCGTGATCCGCCCACGATGCAGCGCGTAGATCGCGCCCGCGCCTTTCTCCGCGCGCTTCCCCATGGTGCCGAGCCAGAACGTGCCGGACGGATGCACCCGCGCATCGTTGGAGCGCGTCGCGGCATTGTCGGCTTCCAGCGCGGCGAACAACTCCAGGCGACCGGTGGCGACGTCCCGGACATAAAGCCCGTTCTCGGTGAGGATCAGCTGCCGCGCATCATCGATCCGCGCCAGCGCACTCGCCTTGTTGGGCAGCGCATGGATGACGGTCCGTCCCTCCGCAAAGCGATGCTCGAACAGGCGCCGCTCGCGGATGTCGAACCACCACGCCGTGTCGGTTGTGGCGTCGTAGGTCGGGCCCTCGCCGAGATGGCAACGTTCGGCCGACAGCACGGATGTCGGCACGTCTTCGATCGACACAGTCATTGCAATGCTCACAGCGTGGAGAAGCGATAGACGATGGTGCGCCGGTAGATCTGCCCGGGATCGAGCCGCGCCGACGGAAAGTCCGGCCGGTTCGGCGTATCGGGCCAGGCATGCGGCTCGAGGCACAGCGCATCCGACTGCCGGTACAGCCGGCCGCCCTTGCCGGCCGTGGAGCCGTCGAGGAAGTTGCCGGAGTAGAACTGCAATCCCGGCTGATCGGTGAACAGCTCCAGCACCCGGCCGCTGCGCGGCGACTCCAGGCGCGCGGCGAAGTGCAGGCCGGTACCAGCGGCCAGACAGAAATTATGGTCGTAGCCGCGGCCGAGCCGGAGCTGCTCGTCGTTCATCCTGATGCGCGCGCCGATCGCGATTGGCCTGCGGAAATCGAACGGCGTGCCGTCGACGGCGCGCGGCGGCTGGGGCAGCGGGATCGCGGTCGCGTCGACCGCGAGGAAATGATCGGAAGCGATCGTCAGCCGGTGATCGAGGATCTGGGTGCCCGAACGCGCGCCGTCGAGATTGAAGAAACTATGGTTGGTCAGGTTCAGGAATGTCGGGCGATCGGTGGTCGCCTCATACGTCACCGAGAGCTCGGTTGCGCTGCGGACGCGATAGGTCACGCGCGTCGCGAGGTTGCCGGGATAGCCTTCCTCGCCATCCGGGCTCTCACGCTCCAGCACCAGTGTCGGCCCCGGACTGTCGGTGAGCTCGGCGATCTGCCAGAGCCTGCGGTCGAATCCATGCGGCCCGCCATGCAGCGCATTGGGGCCGTTGTTGGCATCGAGCGCCACTGCCGCGCCGTCGAGCATGAAACGCGCGCCGGCGATCCGGTTGGCGTAGCGCCCGATGGTCGCGCCGAAGAATTTGCGCTGCGCGAGATAGCCGTCGAAATCGTCGTGGCCGAGCACGATGTCGTCGCAATGCCCCTCGCGGTCGGGCGTCAACAGCGCCTGCATCGTCGCCCCGAACGGAAGAATGACGGCCTCGAAGCCGCCCAGGCCGCGCAGCGTCACGCGCTCGACCACGGTGCCGTCGGGCATTTTGCCAAAGGGCGCGCGATCGATGGTGGCTTTGGTCATGATCAGTCCTCAAACGCCTCGACGAGGCGCCGACGTCCCAGCATGAAGCTGTCGGCGACGAGCTGCAAGGGCGCCAGATCGACGTCGGATCCGCCGTCCGCAGTCAGTGCGAGGAAGTGGCGATAGAGCGCGGGATATTCATCCTTCTCGGCGTCGACGACCAGCCGGCCGCCATCGAGCAATTGCCGCCCGCCCTTCAACAGCGCCACCGGTCCCGCATTGGTCTCGCACACGATCTCCCAGCTCGGCGGACCGGCCTGGCGGAAATCGAACTCGGCATGAACAGGCGTGCCGTTCGCGTCAGACAATTCGAGTTCCGCCGCGATCGGCGCCTGCCGGTTGGACGGGAACATCAATTCCGCCTTTCGGGCAAACACCGGCTGCAGCAGGATGCGGGTCAACACCGACAGCGCGTTGATGCCGGGATCGAACACGCCAAAACCACCGGCCTCGAAGATCCAGGCCTGGCCCGGATGCCAGACCCGCACGTCTTCCTTCCAGATGATCGTCACCTTGGCGATGTTGCGGCCGGCCAGCAAATGCCGCGCCGGCTCGACGGCGGGCGCGTAACGCGAATGCCAGGCCGCAAACAGCGTCCGTCCCGCCTCATGCGCGGCCGCGATCAGCGGCGCGAGTTCGCTGACGGTGGCGCCCGGCGGCTTTTCCAGCAACACATGCTTGCCCGCCGCAAGCGCAGTGGCGGCCTGGGCGCGACGCACCTGCGGCGGCGTGCACAGCGCGACCGCATCGATCTCGGGACCGTCACGCAGCAGCTCTTCGAGGTCGCGGAAATGCGGCTGGTCCGCCGGCGAATTGACGGGATCGACGACGGCGACGAGCGCTGCGCCTGCGGTCTTCGCGATCGCCGGCACGTGCTGGCGCTGCGCGATCGCGCCGAAACCGACGATGGCGATGCGGAGCGCTTCGCTCACAACAGGTCCTCACGGCTCGGATTTGGCGGCAGCACCCTTGCTGTCGTACGAAGCAGGATCGACCACCGTCGCGCCGTGGCGGCGGATGCCGTGGAAGATGGCGCCGGTCATAGCGGTGGCGGCGTCGACGGCACGACCATCGGCGATCGCATCGACGATACGCTGGTGCCAGGTCAGCACCGTCTCGCGGTCATCGGGATCGACCGGCGCACTGACGACGAACGAGGCGCGCAACGCGGCCTCGATCACGCCGTCCACGGAACGCATGAACGGATTGCCGGACGCATTGGCGACCGCGATGTGCAGCGCCAGATCCCCATCCGTGAAGGCATCAGAATCGGAGGGCTCGCGCCGCATGGTCTCGACGCAGCGGCGCAGCTCCGCGATGTCGGCCTCGGACCGGCGCAACGCGGCCAGCGCGGCGGCGCGCGGCTCGATCGCCAGTCTGATCTCGGCGAGATCGCCGAGGAACTGCTTGTCGATTCCGACGTCGAGATGCCAAGCCAGCACATCGGCATCGAACATGTTCCAGGCGCCGCGGCCGCGCACCACGGTGCCGACCCGCGCCTTGGTCGTGAGCAGGCCTTTGGCCACCAGCGTCTTGATGCTCTCGCGCAGCACCGGACGCGAGACACCGAAGCTTGCGGTGAGCTCGGCATCACCGGGCAGCCGCGCACCCTCGGCGTGACGGCCGGAGATGATGTCGATGCCGATGCTGCGCGCGATCTCGGCGTGATTGGAATGCGCGCGCCGCGCCGGAATGATCACCAGGCCGGACGTCATCGATCGATCGGTTACCCCTGATCGGCTCATCCGCAAGGATGACCACAAGTCAGCGGCAATTCCTAGTCATATAATCTTACTTTTGGTGACGGGGGATGCACCATCCCCACGTCATTGCGAGCGGAGCGAAGCATTCCATCGTGCCACAAGCGGAGGAATGGATTGCTTCGTCGCTATCGCTCCTCGCAATGACGCGATGGCGCTTCAGCGCGCCGCTTCGAACCCTCCGAGCACGGAGGTCAGGTTGGCGCCGAGGATGTCGGAGAGATAGCCACCCTCCTGCACCAGCACGGTCGGCAAGCCGATTCGCGCGAGCCCCTCGCCGATGCGACGAAAGCCGTCGGTGGTCACGGCGAGCCCGGCAAGCGGATCTTTTTCGGAAGCATCGAGACCGAGCGCGACCACGAGTGCAGTCGGCGCAAAGGCGCGGATCGCCTTCTCGGCGGTCGCGAGCGCCTGCATGTAGCCGTCGTCTCCGGTGCCTCGCGCGAGGGGAATGTTGAGATTGGCGCCGAGCCCGGGTCCGGCACCGCGCTCGTGCGCGTAGCCCCAGACGAACGGATAGAAGAACGAGGGATCGGCATGGATCGAGACCGTGAAGACGTCCGGCCGCTCGTAGAAGATGCCCTGCGTGCCGTTGCCGTGATGCACGTCGACGTCGAGGATCGCGACCCGCTCGTGCTTCTGGCGCAGATGCTCGGCCGCGATCGCGCTGTTGTTGAGGAAGCAGAAACCGCCGGCCATATCGCGATAGGCGTGATGGCCGGGCGGACGGCACAGCGCGTAAACGGCATCGTCGCCGTCGAGCACCATCTGCGCCGCGGTGACAGCGACGTCGCTCGACGCGCAGGCGCCGGCCCAGGTGCCCGGCCCGATCGGCGCCGCGGTGTCGGCGGTGTGCCAGCCGAGCCGACCTACGATATGCGTCGGATAGGTCGCGGCGTTGCGCACGGGGTGGATGTTCGCAATCATCTCCGGTCCGGAATCGCCGAGCGCGGTCCATTCCTCGAAGGCGGTTGCAAGGAAGCCCAGATATTCCGGGCTGTGCACGCGGGCGCGCGGCCCCTGCCCGAACGCGACAGGCTCGACCAGCGTGTGCTTGCCCGCCTTCAATCCCGCGAGCAGGCGATCGGCACGTTCGGGCTGCTCGGTGGTGCGCTGGACCACACCGCGCACCAGGAAGAATTGCGGATCGTGGCTGCGGTGTTTTTCGCTGTAGACGGCCTTCACTGACATACTCCTGTTCGCTGAACCCTGAATTGTCTGCGCGCGATGCGGCAGCTACTTCGCCGGCACCGGCCAGGGCGGAATCTCCCGCACCAGCCTGCCGACTTCGCGCCAGGCATGGCCGATGTGATAGTCGACATGGGCGACGATGCGCTCGGGATGACCGGCCTCGATCGCCGCGAGCACCGGCTCATGCGTGCGCGCGATCTCGTGCGGATCGTCGTAGAGCCGGCCGATCAGGCCGATCACCATGCGCAGCTCGGAGGCGAGATCGTCGAACAGCCGCAGCATGCGCTTGTTGCCGGCGATCTCGCAGATCAGGCGGTGAAAGCGATAGTCCTCCTCGACCTGCCGCGCCGGCTCGTCGAGATCGGCCATCTCGTGCAGCACGTCGATCTGCCGGCGCAGCATGTCGCGCGTCGCAGGCGTCAGGTTGCGCGCGGCGAGCACGGAGGCGTGGCGCTCGACGCAAAGACGCAGATCGTAGATCTCGTCGATATCGTCGGCCGCGAACTGGCGGACGAAGAAGCCGCGGCGCGGATGGGCGACGAGCAGGCCCTGCTGTTCGAGCAGCCGCGCCGCCTCGCGCACTGGCGCCCGGCTGACCCCGAGTTCGCGGGCGACTCCCGCTTCGACGACCTTCGATCCTGGCGGCAGTCGGCCCTGGACGATCGCCTCGGTCAGACGGCGGGCGACCTGGCCGACCAGATCGGTCTCGTTGAGGGCCGGCAAGCCGACCGGAGGGGACATTGTGCGCATCAGAAGGGTCCGTTTCGACCCTTGTACATTATTTAATCGCCGATTGTCGACAGTTTAGCCTTGATCAATTCTTAGATTGTCGACAGTTTAGTGGCGCGGGTATTGCAGCGCAACAAGAACGCCCGTGGACAGGGACGAGCAGCAACGATGACGACGCATGTACGGCCCGAGGCCGTGACGGACCAGAACCAGCAATTCCGCATCGACCTCGCCGCGGCCTATCGGCTGGTCCACCGGCTCGGTCTCGATGACAGCATCTACACCCATATCTCGGTGCGGCTGCCCGGCAGCCATGACCGCTTCCTGATCAATCCCTACGGCCTGCGTTTCGAGGAGGTGACGGCCTCGAACCTCGTCACCGTCGATCTCGACGGCAACGTGATCGACGATCCGCTCGGACTCGGCATCAATCCGGCCGGCTTCACCATCCATAGCGCAGTGCATGCCGCGCGCCACGACGTCGCCTGCGTGCTGCACACCCACACGGTGGCCGGCGTCGCGGTGTCCAGCCAGAAGCAGGGACTGCTGCCGCTCAATCAATGGTCGATGCAGTTCACCGGCTGCCTCGCCTATCACGACTATGAAGGCATCGCGCTCGATCTCGACGAGCGGCAGCGCCTGGTCGCCGATCTCGGCGACAAGTTCGTGATGGTGCTGCGCAATCACGGCATGCTGACCTGCGGCCGCTCGGTCGCCGAAGCGTTCAAGCTGATGCACAATCTGGAGCGCTCCTGCCGCGCGCAGCTAGCGATCCAGGCCGCTGGAGCCGCGGTCGTGCCGCTGTCGGATGCGGTCGCGCACAAGACCGCCGGCCAATACGCAACCTTCTACGACAGCATCGAGACCAAGGGCGTGCCCGACACCGAGTGGGCCGCCTTCAAGCGCATGCTGGCGCGCACCGATCCGGATTTCGTGAACTAGCCGTCAGCCATTTGCTCGGGGCCGCTGCCGGGCGAAGCGAACAAGAGAGATTGGATATGTTGAAACGAGTATTGCTTGGTCTTGTCATGGCGAGTGCGTTGAGCGCTGCCGCGTTTGCGCAGGAGCCGAAATCCGGTGGCATCGTCAACGCGGTGATCCAGCCGGAACCGCCGAGCCTGATGATCGGCCTGGTGCAGAACGGCCCGACCCAGATGGTCGCGGGCAACATCTATGAAGGCCTGCTGCGCTACTCACCGAAGCTCGAGCCGCTCCCCGGCCTCGCCGAAAGCTGGAGCGTCAGCGAGGACGGCAAGACCTATACGTTCAAGCTGCGCAAGGGCGTCACCTGGCACGACGGCAAGCCGTTCACATCGGCGGATGTCGCCTTCTCGATCGAATTCCTCAAGCAGACCCATGCGCGCGCCCGCGGCAATCTCGCCATGCTCGACAAGGTCGAGACGCCTGATGATTCCACTGTGGTGTTCACGCTGAAGCAGCCGTTCGGTCCGTTCCTCGGCATCTTCGAGGTCGGCTCGCTGCCGATGATCCCCAAGCACATCTACGAAGGCACCGACTTCAAGACCAATCCGGCCAACAACACACCTATCGGTACCGGCCCCTTCATGTTCAAGGAATGGCAGAAGGGTTCGTTCATCCGGCTGGTCAAGAACCCGAACTACTACATCAAGGGCCTGCCCCATCTCGACGAGATCTACTGGCACGTGATCCCCGACGCCGCGGCGCGCGCGGTGGCGTTCGAGACCGGCAAGGTCGATGTGCTGCCGGGCGGATCGGTCGAGAACTTCGACGTACCGCGTCTGACTAAATTGAAGAATGTCTGCGTCACCGGCGCCGGCTGGGAATTCTTCAGCCCGCACTCCTGGCTGTGGCTCAATAACCGCCAGGGCCCGACCGCGAACAAGAAATTCCGCCAGGCGCTGATGTATGCGATCGACCGCAACTTCGCCAAGGACGTGATCTGGAACGGCCTCGCCAAGGTCGCGACCGGCCCGTCGGCATCGACGATCAAGTACTACACCGACAAGGTCACGACCTATGACTACGATCCGGCCAAGGCCAAGGCATTGCTGAAGGAAGCCGGCTACAACGGCGAGAAGGTCCGCCTGCTGCCGCTACCCTATGGCGAGACCTGGCAGCGCTGGGCCGAAGCCGTGAAGCAGAATCTCGAGGACGTCGGCATCAATGTCGAAATGATCGCAACCGACGTGCCCGGCTGGAACCAGAAGGTCGCCGACTGGGATTACGACATCGCCTTCACCTATCTCTATCAGTATGGCGATCCCGCGCTCGGCGTCGGCCGCAACTACATCTCGAGCCAGATAGCCAAGGGTTCGCCGTTCAACAATGTCGAGGGCTATTCCAATCCCGAAATCGACAAACTGTTCGCCGACGGCGCGACCGCCTTCCCGGACTCGAAGCGCGAGGAGATCTATCTCAAGGCGCAGAAGATCCTGACCGACGACGTGCCGGTGGCCTGGCAGCTCGAGCTCCAGTTCCCGACCATCACCCGCTGCAACGTCAAGAACCTCGTCACGACCGCGATCGGCGTCAACGACGGCTTCCGCGACGCCTGGCTCGACAAGTAACGACGCTTCCCACTGCGGCGCTGTCCAGGCACCGCAGTCGTTTCCTCGAACGCAACCGACCTCACCGATGCTCGCATTCATTGCCCAGAGACTTGCCAAGGCCGTCGTCGTGCTGCTCGCGATCGTGGTCTTCAACTTCATGCTGATCCGCATGGCGCCGGGCGACCCGGCGATGGTGATGGCGGGCGAGGCCGGCGCCAGCGACAAGATCTTCGTCGCGCAACTGCGCGAGAAGTTCGGGCTCGACCAGCCGTTGCCGGTGCAGCTCTATCGCTACGTCAAGGGCATCGCGACGCTCGATCTCGGCTTCTCGTTCCGCCAGCAGATGCCGGTCGCCAGACTGATCGCCGAGCGACTGCCGGCGACGCTGCTCCTGACCGGGACTGCGTTCCTCATCTCGCTACTGTTCGGCGTGCTGTTCGGCGCGCTCGCGGCGCGCTTCGCCGGCACCTGGGCCGATACCGCGATCACGATATTGGCGCTGATCTTCTATGCCACGCCGCTGTTCTGGGTGGCCTTGATGGCGATCCTGCTGTTCTCGGTCACGATGGATTGGCTGCCGAGCTTCGGCTACGAGACCGTCGGCGCCAACTATACCGGCCTCGCCCATATGCTCGACGTCGGCGCGCACCTGATCCTGCCCGCGACGACGATCGGCCTGTTCTTCATGGCGACCTATGCCCGCATGACCCGCGCCTCGATGCTGGAGGTGAAGCGGCATGACTTCGTCAAGACGGCGCGCGCCAAGGGCCTGCGCGATGGCGTGATCCAGCGCCGCCACGTGCTGCGCAACGCGCTGCTGCCGGTCGTGACCCTGGCCGGCCTGCAGGCCGGCACGCTGGTCGGCGGCGCCGTGCTGACCGAGACCGTGTTCGCGTGGCCCGGCATCGGCCGGCTGATGTACGAGGCGTTGCTGCAACGCGACTACAATCTCCTGCTCGGCGTCTTCGTGGTCTGCTCGGCGATGGTATTGGCCTTCAACCTGATCACCGATTTGATCTACCGCTCGGTCGATCCGCGTATCGAGTTCGCCTCATGAGCAAGTTCTGGCGCACGATGCTGCGCAACCCGGGCGGCGCCATCGGCCTCGTGATCCTGCTGCTGGCGATCGCGATCGCGGTGTTCGGCCCGCTGCTGTTCCCGACCTCGCCCTGGCGTATGGTGCAGCGGCCGTTCCTGCCGCCGTTCACCCTCTCACGCGTGCCGCTCGGCACCGACGCGCTCGGGCGCGACGTGCTCGCCGGCATCATCTACGGCGCCCGTGTCTCGCTGCTGGTCGGCCTGGTGTCGACCATGGCCGCGCTCGCGATCGGGATTCCGGTCGGCGCGCTGGCCGGCTACTACGGCGGCAAGATCGGTGACGCCTTGATGCGCTTCACCGAGTTCTTCCAGACCGTGCCGAGCTTTGCGCTCGCCATCGTGCTGGTCGCGATCCTGCAGCCCTCGATCGTCTCGATCGTGCTGGCGATCGCGATCGTGAGCTGGCCGCCGGTGGCGCGGCTGGTGCGCGGCGAGGTGCTGTCGCTGCGCACCCGCGAATATGTCCAGGCCGCGATCGTGACCGGACAAAGCCACAGCTGGATCATCTGGCGCGAGATCCTGCCGAATGCGCTGTCGCCCGTCATCGTGCTGGCCTCGCTGATGGTCGCAACCGCGATCCTGCTGGAATCCTCGCTCTCCTTCCTCGGCCTCGGCGATCCGAACCTGATGTCCTGGGGCTACATGGTCGGCGCCGGCCGGACCGTGATCCGGCAGGCCTGGTGGATCACGGTGTTTCCCGGCATCGCGATCCTGCTCGCGGTGCTGGCGCTCAACCTGATCGGCGAAGGCCTCAACGACGCGCTCAACCCGCGCCTCAACAAGGAGGGGCGCTGACGCATGTCCGCCGCATCTGTCGTTTCGATCAAGAACCTCAAGCTCGCGCTGCCGCCAGGCTCCGACCGACCCTACGCCGTCGACGACGTCTCCTTCGATCTCACGCCGGGAAAAATCCTGTGCGTGGTCGGCGAATCCGGCTCCGGCAAGTCGATGTGCGCGCATGCACTGCTGGGGCTGTTGCCGGACACCATCATCCGCGAGGCCGGCACGATCGCCTATGAGGGCAAGAACCTGCTGACCCTCGACGACACAGGCTGGCTCGCGCTGCGCGGCCGGCACATCGCGATGGTGTTCCAGGAGCCGATGACCGCGCTCAATCCCTTGATGCGGATCGGCGACCAGATCGCGGAGATGTTCGAGGCACACAATCTCTTGACGCCGAAGGCGCGGCAGCAGAAGGCGTTGCAGCTGTTGCGCGAGGTCGGCCTGCCCGACCCGGAACGATCGATGCGCGCTTATCCGCACCAATTGTCCGGCGGGCAGCGCCAGCGCGCCATGATCGCGATGGCGCTGGCGCTGGAGCCGGCCGTGCTGGTCGCCGACGAGCCGACCACCGCGCTCGACGTCACCACGCAAGCGCAGATCCTCGAGCTGATCCGCGACCTGCAGCGGCGGCGCAACATGGCAGTCATGTTCATCACTCACGATTTCGGCGTCGTCTCCGACATCGCGGACCGCGTCGTCGTGCTCCAGCACGGCAAGGTGGTCGAGCAGGGCGCGGCCGACGATGTGCTGCGGCGTCCACAACACCAATACACACGCGCGCTGCTCGCGGCCGTTCCCTCGATGCAGCCGCCGCCCCGCGCGCCGCTCACGGATCGCGCCAGGGCGGTCGAGGTCGTCGGCCTCGACAAGACCTATGTCAGTGGCGGCGGCTGGCTCCAGCCGGAGCGCCGCGTGCGCGCCGCAAACCAGGTCAATTTCGACATCCTCAAGGGTGAGACCGTCGGCCTGGTCGGCGAATCCGGCTCCGGCAAGTCGTCGGTGGCCCGGCTCGTGATGCGGCTGATCGAGCCGGATCAAGGCACGGTGCGCCTCGGCGACACCGACTTCACCCGCATTGCCGGCCGCGCGTTGCGCAAGGAGCGCAGCCGCATCCAGATGATCTTCCAGGATCCGTTCGCCTCGCTCAATCCACGCCGCAAGGTCGGCCACATCATTGCCGACGGCCCGATCGCCCACGGCACCACTCCTGCGGCCGCACACAAGCGCGCCACCGAGCTGCTCGGCATGGTCGGCCTCAACGCCGGCGCGATGGAACGCTATCCGCACGAATTCTCCGGCGGCCAGCGCCAACGCATCGGCATCGCCCGCGCACTCGCACTCGAACCGGAGATCATCGTCGCCGACGAGGCCGTCTCGGCGCTCGACGTTTCCGTGCAGGCGCAGGTGCTGAACCTGCTGGAGGACCTCAAGGCGCGCCTTGGCCTGTCGATGCTGTTCATCACCCACGACTTGCGGGTGGCGGCGCAGATCTGCGACCGCATCGCGGTGATGCAGCGCGGCGCCATCGTCGAGCTGAAGCAGACGGCGGCGTTGTTCTCGGCGCCGGAGCATGCCTACACGCGCGAACTGCTCGCGGCGGTGCCCGGCCAGATCGCGTCATCACGGGCGGCCTGATCATGCGTTGCGTCCTTGTGAGCAAGAGCCTCGATCTCCGCGGCTATTTCGGCGCGGAACTCGCGCGCACGGCACCCCGCATCGAGGTGGTGGACCACGCAGCCGGCAGTCCAGTCGAGGAAGTCCGTCTCGCGTTGGCCTGGCATCCGCCGGACGATGCGTTCGAACGCTATCCCAATCTGCAGGCGGTGTGCTCGATCGCCGCCGGCGTCGACAACATCGTGGCCTGCCCGAGCCTGCCGTCCGGTGTCGACGTAGTGCGCGTCGTCGATCGCGGACAGGCGCAGATGATGTCGGGCTTCATCGCCTGGCATGTGATCGGCCACCAGCGCGGCTTTGCCGCCTTCCGCACGCAGCAGCGAGACCGCATCTGGCGGCGCGGCGACCAGCGGCGCGCGCAAGACGTCGCGGTCGGCATCCTCGGCAATGGCGAGATCGGGCAGCGGGTCGCCGCCGATCTCGCCCGTCTCGGCTTTCCCGTGATGTCGTGGAGCCGGACCGCCAAGGCGGTCACCTCGGCGAGCCGCTCATATCACGGGCCTGATGGCCTGACTGCCATGCTCGGCGAGACCGAGGTGCTGGTGAACCTGCTGCCGCTCACGTCCGAGACGCGCGGCATCCTCAATGGCGACCTCTTCAACCGGATGCGCCGCGGCGGCTTTCTGATCCAGGTCGGCCGCGGCGAACATCTGGTCGAGGCCGACCTCGTGGCCGCGCTCGATTGCGGCCAATTGTCCGGCGCCGCGCTCGACGTCTTCGCCACCGAGCCGCTGCCACAGGCGCATCCGTTCTGGTACCATCCGCAGATCGTCATCACGCCGCATGACGCCAGCGACGTCAGCATCAACGCCGTCGCGACGACGCTTGCCGTGACCGCCGACGCACTCCGCGCCGGACAGCGTCCGCCGCATGCGATCGACCGCGGCCGCGGCTATTGAAAGACGCAAGGACGCCTCGCGTGCAGGACCGTTCAACCGCCATCGCAGCCGCGGATCCGATCGACGGACTGCGCGCGGCCTCCCCCATCCCCGAAGCCCGCGCCACGGCGCTGGTCGCCGAGCATTTCGGCGTCAAGGCCGCGGTGCGCCGGCTCGACAGCGAGCGCGATCAGAATTTCCGGCTGCGCGCGGCCGACGGCAGCGAATACGTCCTGAAGATCGCCAATCCCGCGGAGGACCGCGCCGTCACCAATCTGCAGACCGAGGTGTTGCGCCACGTCGCCGCGCGCGATCCGCTTCTGCCGATCCCGCGCATCGTTCCGGCACTGAATGGCGCGGTCGAGCTCGACCTCGCCTTCGACGACGGCTCGCAGCGGATCGTGCGGCTGCTGTCCTTCCTGGCGGGAACGCCGATGCATCAGGCACCACCGTCGGCAGCCTTGCGCCGCGATGTCGGCCGATGCGCGGCCCGGCTCGCACTGGCGATGCGCGATTTCGTCCATCCCGGCGCCAACCACAAGCTATTGTGGGATATCCAGCACGCCGCCGAGCTGCGGCCGTTGATCGGCACGGTGCCATCCACCCAGCGCGATCTGGTCGCGCGTTTCCTCGATGACTTTGAAACCCATGCCGTGCCGGTGCTGGCGCGGCTCCCGAAGCAGCCGCTGCACAACGACCTCAACCCGCACAACGTCGTGGTCGATCCCGCCGACGCGACGCGCATTGTCGGAATCATCGATTTCGGCGATCTGACCGCGACGGCCCGGATCAACGACCTCGCGATCGCTGCCGCCTACCAAGTGACCGACAGCGACGATCCGCTGGCGCCGGCGCTCGAGCTGATCGCGGCCTATCATGCGGTGGCGCCGCTCGAGGCACATGAGTGCGGCATCCTGTTCGACCTGATCGCGACCCGCATGGTGATGACGATCGTGATCAGCAACATCAGGGCCGCTCGCTATCCCGAGAACAGCGCGTATATTCTGCGCAACAACAAGCAGGCCTCGGCGCGGCTCGCCCGGATCGCGACCTTGTCGCGCGCGCAAGCCGCGCAGCAGATCGAACGCGCCTGCCAAGCGGAGTGACACGATGTCGGTGGAAAATTCGACACAAGACCTGATCGCGCGGCGCAATCGCCTGCTCGGCCCGGCCTATCGGCTGTTCTACGAGCAACCGGTGCAGGTGGTCCGCGGCGACGGCGTCTGGCTCTACGACCAGGCCGGCAACCGCTATCTCGACGCTTACAACAACGTCGCCTGCGTCGGCCACTGCCATCCCCGCGTGGTCGAGGCGATCGCGCGGCAGGCCGCGATCGTCAACACCCACACCCGCTATCTGCACGAGACCGTTCTCGACTATGCCGAGCGCCTGCTCGCGACCTTTCCGCCCGAGATCGGCAATGTGATGTTCACCTGCACCGGCAGCGAGTCCAACGATCTGGCGCTCCGCGTCGCCCGCACCTGCACCGGCGGCACCGGTGTCGTCGTCACCAAAACGGCCTATCACGGCGTTACGGGCTTGCTTGCCGAATTGTCGCCGTCGCTCGGCCTGCCCGAGCCGACCGCGCCCCATGTCCGTCTGGTGCCGGCACCGCAACCCGCAGGCGACGCAACCGGGGACATCTTCGCAGGCCACATCCGCGCGGCATTCGACGACATGAAGCGCAGCGGTATCCGCCCGGCCGCGCTCCTTGTCGACACGATCTTCTCCAGCGACGGCGTGTTCGCCGATCCGCCCGGCTTCCTGCGTCCCGCCGTCGATGCCGCACGCGCCGCCGGTGCATTGTTCATCGCCGACGAGGTGCAGCCCGGCTTCGGCCGCTGCGGCGACGGCCTGTGGGGCTTCGCCCGCCACGGGCTCATCCCGGACGTAGTCACGATGGGCAAGCCGATGGGCAACGGCCATCCGGTGGCCGCGATGGCCGCACGGCCCGAGCTCTTGAAGGAATTCGGCGCGCGCTCGCGCTACTTCAACACGTTTGGCGGCAATCCGGTCTCCGCTGCCGCGGCGACCGCCGTTCTCGATGTGATCGAGCAGGAGGGCCTGGTCGAGAACGCGAAGCGCACCGGCGCGTACTTGCGCGAGCGGATCGTCGCGCTGCGCGACAGGCACGATCTGATCCATGACGTCCGCGGCGCCGGCCTCTTCATCGGCGTCGAGCTGCGCCGCGGCGATGCGCCCGCGGCCAAGGAGACGGCGCAGCTCGTCAATGGCCTGCGCGCGCGGCACGTGCTGATCAGCGCGGCCGGCCCGAACGCCAATGTGCTGAAGGTCCGGCCGCCGCTGGTGTTCGGCAGGGAGCATGCCGATCTCCTGATCGAGACGCTCGACCAGGCGCTGCGCGATATCCCGCGGGGCTGACCGACAACGGCGGCCTTGCGTCTATTTCGCTCCGACCGCCACGGTCTTCGACGGCGGCAGTGCGGCCCATTCCTTGTCGGCCTTGGGACCGCCGGGATCGCCGGTCAGCCCGACCAATTGGCCCGGCAGCACGTCATTGGTCTGCTTCCAGGTCTGGGTCTGGCACAGCAGCTTCAGCATGCATCCCCGGAGCTTGAGCCGATCCGGGGCGTCGCGCCACAGCATCACGGAATAGGACCGGCCGTCCTCGGCATTGTAGATGTCGCCGTCGAACCAGCCTTCCGGTGTCGGCTTCAGGCCCATGATCAGTTGGTGGCCAAGGACGTAGCGCGCCCGCTTCGAGGGATCCGGATTGTAGCTGTCGCGGATCGGCTGCCCCCGTTCGTCGAGCGGCGCGTTCATCCACACGATGTAGCCGCAGATCCGCGACTGCGTCATGCCGCAGCGTTCGAGCCGGATGCGGGCGCGTCCGTCTTCGGTCACCCATGTCCCGCTGGGATCGACCGGGCTCACGGCTTCGGCGCGGCCGATCGTACTCATCAGGACCGCGGCAATGACGCCGCGCACGATCAATCGAAACAAGAAATTCATCCGTGGCACTCCTCGTTGGTCTCACACATGCCTGCGCTCGGCCTTGCGCCAAACGGCGCGCAGCTATCCGCGCAAAAATCATCTGAACTGCGCCACCAGGCTTTCGGCGCCCTTGTCGATGCCGGCGAACGACGCCGAGAGCGAGCCGATGCTCGCCTTGATGTCGTAGGCGTCGGGGAATTGCTTGCTGACATAGGCGCTGAGCAGGCGCGATGACGGCGCGTCGAAGATCTCGACGGCATAGATCACCGAGCCGGTCATCATGCCCTCGCCGCCGCGCGCCGCCTGCACGCCGTTGTACACGGCGCCCGCCATGTCGAAGCGCGACAGCGTGCCGAGTACCGGCGTGGTGGCGACCGCACCGGTCAGGGTCAACCGCACCCGAAGCGTGTTGGGGCCGCGGCTGTTGACCATCGTGAAGCGGGTCGCGAGCCTGGTCATGAAGCTCGACTGCATGTGCGCGGCGAGCTCGGCCTTGTCGCCGTCGGACATGTCGCCGAACTGCTGGTCGCGGCCGCGATAGACCACGACCGGATCGAGGATCGCCTTGTTGTAGCTGCGCCAGTCGACCTGGGCGTCGTAGCGATAGGGCACGCGGCCCGTCGTGTCGGAGGGGTCAGGCGCCATGTAGGACGAGGAAGCCACGTCCGCATAAGGCACCGGCGCAACGCTGGCGCACCCCACTGCGATCGAGCAAAGCGCCAGCACTCCCAGACCGCGTGTCGCGATCGAGCTATCCATTCCAGTCTCCTTTGGCGGCCTTGCGGGCAAGCCCCCGTCTGCAGGCAGGTGACGCGGGCAAAGGCCCGACGCCGCCGGCAGCGTCGACATCCGACGCATGCCCAGCCCGAATTGATGCAATCACCATAAAACCGACCAGTCGGTTTGTAAAGTGCGAAAATGAACAGAAACGTTCGACCGCAGGATCGCCGCTGGGATCAGGTGGATGGGTGGCGCTTGCGGGACGGCCGTGCGGGCGAAGCGGATTTGGCAGCGGGCGCAGGCTTGGCAGGCTTGGCGTCAGGCTTGGGCCGCTCGAGCGCAGCCCACTGCTGGTCGTCGAGCAGGCGCTCGAACAGCCGGTCGCGCTCGGCCTCGGTGAGCGGTGAAAGTCCGAACAGTGAGCTCAGCAGCAGCCCCCTCGCCGCCGCCCAGCGCAGCATCGCCAATTCGGGATCGCTGGCTTCGGCCTTGATCGCCTTGATCTGCTCGATGTCGATGTCGCGAGGCGCGTTCATCAGGCTCGGATCCTCGACCATCGCCGCGAGCAGGGCCAGCGCCGCCGAATTCGGCTTGGTCGTCGCCTCCCGAACGGTCGCTAGTTGCGTCGCCAGCTCAGGCTGCGCCGACATTGCGCGCGCCTTTTCCTTGTAGCGGGCGGCGAACTCGTCGAAATGGGCCATCTGCTGCTGGAGCAGCGCCTTCAGCACCGCCTCCTTGGTGCGGAACTGGTGCATCAGTCCGCCCTTGCTCAGCCCGCTCTCGCGCGCGATCGCGTCCAGCGTCAGCCGGCCCGGCCCATCGCGCGAGATGATCGTGATCGCGGCCTGCAGCGCCGCGTTGCGGGATCGTTCTGACCGGGAAGGGTTGTCCATTGTCGATTCGAAAACTCCGGGAGCGGACAGACCTGCTCGTTGAAGCGAGCGCGAGCGACTGTCAAGCGGCATGATGGCGCGCATGCGCACCACGCCGTTCGCCGATTTGTGCTAAGTCGGTCGCGATGGCGCGTGATTCAGATGCGCCCATGGAAGACCGGACCGATGGTGGACAGCAGGGTGGAAACCGCCGACGACGCGACGCCGCGCCGCGGCCGGCCGCGTTCCGCTGCGACCACCGCCGCCATCCTGCAAGCCGCCTACACGCTGATGGCCACGACCGGGCTTGCCGCCACCACGATCGACGCCATTGCAAGGCATTCCGGCGTCTCGAAGATGACGGTCTACAAATGGTGGCCGTCGCGCGAGGCGCTGCTGATCGACGCCTTCCTCGACCAGGCCTCGCGCGCAGTGCCGATCGCCGGCACCGGCACGCCCATCGCACGCATCCGCCGCCACGTGGCGAGCTATGTCGGCGCCCTGCAAGGCGAGGTCGGGCGGGTGCAGCTCGCGGTGATCTCGGAATGCATCTCGAAGACCGGATCGGCGGAGATGTTCTACGACCGCTACCTCAGCCATCGCCGCAGCAAGCTGCTGGAGATCATCGTTGCCGGCCAGAGTGACGGCAGCATCGGCGCATCGGGCGCGCCCGGCGATCTCTACGACGCGATCTATGGCAGCCTGTTCTATCGCTCCATCTTCGGCATCGCGCCGCTGACGCCGGCCTATGCGCGCAATCTGGTCAATCTGGTGCTGCGACCAAATCCCGATCTGTGATCAGGCAGCACTCCGGCGCTGCCTGCGGAACCAGGCCCAGGTCTCGCGCGTCACGGCGCGATAGTTTCTGCCGCGAAACACGATATGGCCGTCGACCATCGCGTTCAGCTTCGGCAGCGCGTGGAACGGCACCGTCGGGTAGGCATGGTGCTCGACATGATAGGGCATGTTCCAGGCGAACCACTTCATGATGCGGCCCGTCATCGTCGTTCGCGTGTTCTCGAACGCGCTGCGCGTCCGCTCGCACCCGGTGTGCTCGGCGTAAAGATAGGGCCGCAGGATGAGCTGGCCGGCGAGCAGCGGCACGATCCAGACCCAGAGCAGGAGCGCGCCGTGCAGCGCCAGCGATGCGGCGAGCAGGATCAGGTAAGCGGCGAGATAGAACCGCGCCTCCCTCACGACCATCGCCCGTTTGTGCGCAGGAATCCACGGCACGGTGACCTTGCCGGTCAACGCATGGCGAACCATCAGGCGCACGCGGGTCAGCACTTGCAGCAAGCCGGTATAGGCAATCGCGAGCTGGGCGTCGGACATTGGCTTCTGTCCCAGGATCAGCTCCGGGTCCTTGTCGGGGTCCTGCGTGTAGCGGTGATGATTCCAGTGGAACAGGCAGTAATATTCGTACGGCAGCCCGATCACGAATGCGGAGAGGTTGCCAACCGCGAGGTTGAGTGCGCGGCTGCGGAATGCCGTCTTGTGCGCAGTCTCATGCACCACCATGAACAGGAACGCGACGAAATAGCCTTGCAGCGCGATCAACGGCAATGCCCATGGCAGGCCATCGCGCGACGAGACCAGCCAGATCAGCGTTCCAACCACGATGATCATTCCGTAGTGGCTTGCCGCCCGCACCACGCCTTGACGATTCGACTTGGCCGACAATTCACGCAAGTGCGCGGGGTTGAGCGGCTTCAACCGGGGACCGGCGTCATGGATATCTGCGGTGCTCATCGTCTCATCCGTCAACGTTGCAGAAGCGCCAATATCTCGGCGTTGATGAAGGCGCGATCGGCGGCATTTTTGACCGGATTGCCGGCGCGGTGGCCGTGGATAGAGGGAATCGCATGCAGCACGGCCGAGCGCGCATTGACCAGGCGACGAAGCTCGTCCGCATTGTCGCGCATATCGAAATAGCGATCGGTGCTTCCTGGCATCAGCAGCATGTGCGCCTTGATCGCTGCCAGTGCGCGGTCGAAATCGCCGCCGAATTCGTCGCAGCGGCCGATGTCGCCGTTCTGCCAGGTCGCGATCTGCGCCAGCAGGTCGTCGGCCGCGCGCCGCGCGAAGGCGGCGTCCCATACCCCCGCCAGATAGTCTTCCAGCGATTTGAAGCCGGCCTCCCGCCAGGCTTCCTCGCGATAGAACTCATGCGACATCGCCCAGCCGGCATAGACGCGCCCCATCGCGCGAAAACCAGCCACAGGCTTGGCGACGAAGCGGCCGTCCCGGTAGGCGGGATCGGCCGTCAGCGCGCCCTTCACGCCCTCGAGGAAGACATGATTGTACGGCGAGCACCGCGCGCTGCCGCAGACCACGGCCGCGCGCTCCACCATATCGGGATAACGCGCAGCCCAGTGATAGGCCTGCATACCGCCCATCGACCAGCCATAGACCAGCGCCAGCCTGGAGATGCCAAACCGCTCCACCAGCAGCCGTCGCTGGATCGCAACGGCATCGTGAAAGCTGAACGCCGGAAACGGCGCGTTGCCGAGCACGTCAGCGGAGTTCGACGGCGAGGAAGAGAGGCCGTTGCCGAACAGATTCGGGATGATGATGAAATAACGTTCGGGATCGAGCGCGCCGCCCGGCTGCACCAGCCATTCGGTGTCGTAGTGCTGCGCGCTGAACGACGTCGGATAGAGGATGACGTTGTCGCGGGCCGCATTGAGCGTGCCGTAGGTCTTGTAGGCGAGCATCGCCTGCGGAAACACCGCCCCGCCCTGCAGCGTCACGTCGCCGGCTTCGAACACTTCATGGTCGCGAGGCGTGGTCATGGGCAATCGACCTCGATGAAGCAGCGCATCGTTGCGCCTTTAATAACTGTACTATAAGTACACTAATCTTCAGACCATCGCAAGGCCGTCATTCTGTGATGCAGCTTTCCATCGCAGTCGTCCTGGCGAAAGCCAGGACCCATTACCACCGCATTTGATTGGGAGCAGGATCGCGGCCCCAACGTCGCGCAACAATAAGCGACTGGGTAATGGGTCCTGGCTTTCGCCAGGACGGCCCCAGATGCTTGCCACCGGTGGCATGGCACCGGGTCGATCCATTCAAAACGGGTATCGATCGATACCCGTTTCGGCTTGGACCCATTGCCACCACCTCTCTAGGACAGTTCGCGAGGAAATTTTCGAGGAGGCGCTAATGAGCGCAATTGTGTCCGCCGCCGAGGCGCGGCGATCCCGCGTCCGATTGTTGATCGTGACGATGCTGTTTCTCGTCACCACCGTGAACTACGCCGACCGCGCCACGCTCTCGATCGCCGGCACCGCGCTTTCCAAGGAACTGCATCTCGATCCCATCGCAATGGGCTATGTCTTTTCGGCGTTCGGCTGGTCGTACGTGATCGCCCAGGTGCCGGGCGGCTGGCTGCTCGATCGCTTCGGTTCCAAATGGGTCTATGCGGTCAGCATCATCATCTGGTCGATCTTCACCGCGATGCAGGGCCTGGTCGGCTTCCTCGCCGCGGGAACTGCCGTCATCGTCCTGTTCGGGCTGCGTTTCCTGGTTGGATTCGCGGAAGCGCCGTCATTCCCGGCCAATGCGCGCATCGTGGCGGCCTGGTTCCCCGGCAACGAACGCGGCACCGCCTCGGCCTTCTTCAATTCCGGGCAGTATTTCGCCACCGTGATCTTCGCGCCGCTGATGGGCTGGATCGCGCATGAATATGGCTGGCGCCACGTGTTCTACGTGATGGGCGGCCTCGGCATCCTGATGGGGATCGCCTGGATCAAGACGATCCACGAGCCGAAGCAGCACCCTGGTATCAACGAGGCCGAGTTCAACTACATCAAGGACGGCGGCGCGCTTGTTGACATGGACACCGCGAAAGGTGCCAAGACGCAAGACAGCGGCCCGAGCTGGAATCACATCCGCCAACTGCTCGGCAACCGCATGATGCTCGGCGTCTATATCGGCCAGTACTGCATCAACACCTTGACTTATTTCTTCCTGACCTGGTTCCCGGTCTATCTCGTCAAGGAGCGCGGGCTCTCGATCCTGCAGGCCGGCTTCGTCGCGACCCTGCCGGCGCTGTGCGGCTTCATCGGCGGCGTGCTCGGCGGCGTGATTTCGGACTATCTGCTGCGCCGCACCGGCTCCCTGACCATGGCACGCAAGATCCCGATCGTCGGCGGCATGCTGCTGTCGATGGTGATCATCGGCTGCAACTATGTCGACAGCCAGGCGCTGGTGATCGGCTTCATGGCGCTCGCTTTCTTCGGCAAGGGCATCGGCGCGCTCGGCTGGGCTGTGGTTTCGGACACCTCGCCGAAGGAGGCCGGCGGCGTCTCCGGCGGTCTGTTCAACACCTTCGGCAATTTGTCCTCGATCACGACGCCGATCATCATCGGCTACATCCTGGCCGCCACCGGCTCGTTCAACGGCGCGCTGGTGTTCGTCGGCGCCAATGCGCTGGTCGCGGCGATCGCCTACCTCTTCATCGTCGGCGAGATCAAGCGGGTGCAGCTGAAGGCGGCGTGAGAAAGCCGCCGCGGCAAATGGCAACATGTCGACGGCGGCTGCGGCCGCCGTTTTGTTGGGTTGGTCTTGGGGAGGCATCGATGCTAGAACGCACAAAACCTCGCTTGATCCATTCCAGGCTAGCATCGATGTTCGACCTGAACCAGCTCCGTTGCTTCGTCACGGTGGCCGAGGAGCTGCACTTCGGTCGCGCCGCGGCGCGGCTCAACATGACGCAGCCGCCGCTCAGCCGGCAGATCCAGGTGCTGGAACACATTATCGACGCGCCGCTGCTGGAACGCACCAGCCGCTCGGTGCGGCTGACGCCGGCCGGGCGCAGCTTCCTGCCCGAGGCGCGGCGCATCCTGAAGCTCGCGGAATCCGCCGCGCAGGTGGCGCGGCGCATCGCGCTCGGCAAGACCGGCTCGCTGAAGATCGGCTTCACCGCCGCGGCCGCTTACGGCTTCCTGCCCGATCTGATCGCGGCCTGCCGCGCGCGGCTGCCCGAGGTCGATTTCTCGCTCAAGGAAATGGTCTCCGGCGACCAGTTCGAGGCGCTCGCCACCGGCCAGATCGACGCCGGCCTGCTGCGGCCGCCGGTCGCGCGGCCGGAGCTCGCGAGCCGCCGCGTCGTCGCCGAACCGCTGCTGGCCGCGATCCCCAAGAAGCATCCGCTGGCCTCGGCGGAGACCGTCGCGATCAAGGATTTCGACGACCAGCCCTTCGTGATGTATTCGCCCTATGAGAGCCGCTACTTCCACGATCTGCTGGTATCGATGTTCACCCGCGCCGACGTGCTGCCGCGCTATGTCCAGCATCTCAGCCAGATCCATTCCATCCTCGCGATGGTCCGCGCCGGCCTTGGGATTGCGATCGTGCCGGAGGCCGCCGCGAGCCTGAAGATATCGGAGGTCCGGCTGAAACCCTTGAAGCTGCGCACGCCGGTGCCGGTCGAGCTGTTCATGGTGTGGCGGCGCGAGCACGAGAACCAGTTGCTGCCGTCGCTGATCGAGATCGCGACCGACGTCGCCGAACCGCATCTGCGCGGCGATTGATGCGGATTCTGCATCGCTCGATACCCGCTTTGGCTTGGACCCGAATCGAACCGTTTTCTAGACATACCGCCATGGACGCGCTGCTCGTCAGCGCATCCCGTTCCCAGACATTCAAGGAGTGGCGCCATGAGCAAGATGTCCCCTCAGGAGATGGCCCGGCAGATCGGCGGCGGCCTCCTGTCGTTTCCGGTGACCCCGTTCAATCCCGACTATTCGTTCGACGAGGCGACCTATCGCAGCAACATGGACTGGCTGTGCGGCTACGACGTCGCGGGCCTGTTCGCCGCCGGTGGCACCGGCGAGTTCTTCTCGCTGACGCCGTCTGAAGTTCCGCAAGTGGTCAAGGTCGCGGTCGAGGAGACCAAGGGCCGCGTGCCCGTGCTGGCTGGCACCGGCTACGGCACGGCAATCGCGCGCGAGATCGCGATCGGCGCGGAAAAGGCCGGCGCCGACGGCCTGCTGCTGCTGCCGCCCTACCTCACGCATTCCGAGCAGGACGGCCTCGCGACCCATGTCGAGGCGGTCTGCGCCTCGGTGAAGATCGGCGTCATCGTCTACAGTCGCGACAATGCGATCCTGCAGCCCGACACGCTGGCGCGGCTTTGTGAACGCTGCCCGAACCTGGTCGGCTACAAGGACGGCATCGGCGACATCGAGCTGATGACCCGGGTCTACACCAAGCTCGGCGACCGCCTGACCTATGTCGGCGGGCTGCCGACGGCGGAAACCTTCGCCCTGCCCTATCTCGACATGGGCGTCACGACCTATTCATCGGCGGTGTTCAACTTCGTGCCGGAATTCGCCACCAGCTTCTACGCCGCGGTGCGCCGGCGCGATCATCAGGCCATCCATGCAGGGTTGAAGGATTTCATCCTGCCGCTGATCGCGATACGCAACCGCAAGAAGGGCTATGCGGTCTCGATCATCAAGGCCGGCATGAAGGTGATCGGCCGCGATTCCGGCCCGGTGCGGCCACCGCTCACCGATCTCGCCGAGCAGGAGGTCGCCGAGCTTGCGGCACTGGTGGCGAAGCTGCCGCGGGCCGCGAAGCAGCAGGCGGCGGAATAAGCCGAACGGCAAAAGACAAGGGAGGAGCAGATGATCCAGGATACGGTCCACACCGGTTTTGCCGGCGCCCCCGTTGTCACGGCGATGGAGGTGATCCCGGTCGCCGGACGCGACGGCATGCTCCTCAATCTGAGCGGCGCGCATGCGCCGTTCTTCACCCGCAACCTCGTCATCCTCACCGACAACTCCGGCCACACCGGTGTCGGCGAGGTGCCCGGCGGCGAGAAAATCAGGAAGACGCTCGAGGACGCAAGCGACCTCGTCGTCGGCCAGAGCATCGGCGCCCTCAACAATATTCTGGCCTCGATGCGCAAGACATTCGCCGACCGCGACGCCGGCGGCCGCGGCAAGCAGACGTTTGACCTGCGCGTCACGATCCACGCCGTGACGGCGGTCGAGTCCGCCCTGCTCGATCTGCTTGGCCAGCATCTCAATTTGCCGGTCGCTGCGCTGCTCGGCGAGGGCCAGCAGCGTGCCAGCGTCGAGACGCTCGGCTATCTCTTCTTCGTCGGCGACCGCCGCAAGACCAGTCTACCTTACGTCGAAGGCGAGACCGGCAAGTCCGACTGGTTCGACCTGCGCCATCAGGAGGCGATGACGCCGGACGCGATCGTCCGCCTCGCTGAAGCCACCCAGGCGCATTACGGCTTTGCCGATTTCAAGCTGAAGGGCGGCGTGCTGCGCGGCGAGGAAGAAATCGAAGCGGTCACGGCAATTGCAAAACGTTTTCCCAAAGCGCGTGTCACGCTCGATCCGAATGGTGCCTGGTCCCTCGACGAGGCGATCCGTCTGTGCAGCAACATGCACGATGTCCTCGCCTATGCCGAGGATCCCTGCGGCGCCGAGGCCGGCTTCTCCGGCCGCGAGATCATGGCCGAGTTCCGCCGCGCCACCGGGCTGCCCACCGCAACCAACATGATCGCGACCGACTGGCGCCAGCTCTCCCACGCGCTGCGGCTCGGTGCCGTCGACATCCCGCTCGCCGATCCGCATTTCTGGACCATGCAGGGCTCCGTGCGGGTGGCGCAGACCTGCCGCGACAACGGCCTGACCTGGGGCTCGCACTCCAACAACCATTTCGATATTTCGCTGGCGATGTTCACCCATGTCGGCGCCGCCGCGCCCGGCAAGGTGACCGCGATCGACACCCACTGGATCTGGCAGGACGGCCAGGCGTTGACGAAGGAGCCGCTGCAGATCAAGGGCGGCAAGATCGCGATCCCGGATCGCCCCGGCCTCGGCATCGAGATCGATCGCGCTGCCATTGAGGCCGCGAACGCGCTATACAAGCAGCATGGCCTCGGCGCCCGCGACGACGCGCTCGCCATGCAGTTCCTGATTCCGGGCTGGACCTTCGACGACAAGCGTCCCTGCCTCGTGCGTTAGAAAGAAAGGTTGGACACATGACCGCTCACCAGAAGAACTTCATCGCCGGCGAATGGGTCGACGGCACAGCCATCACGCGGGACATCAACCCGTCCAACACCAACGACGTCGTCGGTGAATATGCCAAGGCCGACAAGGCGCAGACCGAGAAAGCGATCGCCGCCGCCAAGGCCGCCTTCCCGGCCTGGTCGCGTTCGACGCCGCAGGAGCGCTTCGACGCGCTGAACAAGGTTTCCCTCGAAATCCTCGCCCGCAAGGAAGAGCTCGGCCGCCTGCTTGCGCGCGAGGAAGGCAAGACGCTGCCGGAAGGCATCGGCGAGGTCGCCCGCGCCGGGCAGATCTTTGCGTTCTTCGCCGGCGAAGCGCTGCGGCTGACGGGCGAGAAAGGCGCGTCCGTGCGCCCCGGCCTCGACGTCGAGATCACCCGCGAGCCGGTCGGTGTCGTCGGCATGATCACGCCGTGGAATTTTCCGATCGCGATTCCCGCCTGGAAGATCGCGCCCGCGCTCTGCTACGGCAATTCAGTGGTGTTCAAGCCGGCCGAGCTGGTGCCGGGCTCGGCACACGCGCTGTCGGAAATCATCGCGCGCTCCGGCATCCCGGCCGGCGTGTTCAATCTGGTCGTGGGCTCGGGCTCGGTGGTCGGCCAGACCCTGCTCGAACACCCCGATGTTGCCGCGATCTCCTTCACCGGCTCGGTGCAGACCGGCCGCAAGATCGCGCAGGCCTGCGTGCTGTCGAACCCGATGAAGAAGTTCCAGCTCGAGATGGGCGGCAAGAATCCGCTGGTCGTGCTCGACGATGCCGACGTCAAGGTCGCGGTCGAGGTCGCCGTCAACGGCGCCTATTTCTCGACCGGCCAGCGCTGCACCGCGTCCTCGCGGCTGATCGTCACATCAGGCATCCATGACCGCTTCGTCGCCGCGATGACCGAGCGGATGAAGGGCCTTTCGGTCGACGACGCGCTGAAGAGCGGCGTGCATGTCGGCCCCGTCGTCGACCAGAGCCAGCTCGACCAGGACCTCCGCTACATCAAGATCGGCCAGGACGAAGGCGCCCGCCTGCACTGGGGCGGCGAGTTGCTCAACCGCGAGACACCCGGCTTCTATCTGCAGCCGGCGCTGTTCACCGAGGCCAGCAACTCGATGCGCATCGCCCGCGAGGAAATCTTCGGCCCGGTCGCCTGCGTGATCCGCGCCAAGGACTACGACGAGGCGCTCGCGATCTCCAACGATACCGAGTTCGGGCTAGCGTCCGGCATTTGCACCACCAGCCTGAAATACGCCTCGCATTACAAGCGCAACAGCGAAGCCGGCATGGTGATGGTCAATCTGCCGACCGCCGGCGTCGACTATCACGTGCCGTTCGGCGGCCGCAAAGGCTCGAGCTACGGCGCCCGCGAACAGGGCGCCTACGCCCGCGAGTTCTACACGACGGTGAAGACGGCCTATACGTTCCCAGGTTGATGATGGGATCGCAGGATGGGTAGAGCGCAGCGAAACCCATCGACTTTCGGCAAGGCGCGATGATGGGTTTCGCTACGCTCTACCCATCCTACGAAGTTTGCAAACAGCGGAAGACGTCATGGACCAGTCGATCGGCGCCAAGGAGCAGCCCCGTTACATCAAGCTCAACGCGCGCGACAATGTCGCGATCGTCGTGAATGATTTCGGCCTGCCCGCCGGTTCGCGCTTCGCCTGCGGCCTGACGTTGCGCGCCTTCGTGCCGCAGGGCCACAAGACCGCGCTCGCGGACATCGCCGAGGGCGCGCCGATCATCCGCTACGGCGAGGTGATCGGCTATGCCCTTTCGCCGATCCTGGCCGGCGAATGGGTCGACGAGGCGCGCATCCGCATGCCGGAGGCACCGCCACTCGACCAGCTCGAGATCTCGACGGCGGTGCCCTCGCCGCTGCCGCCGCTGGAAGGTTTCACCTTCGAAGGTTTTCGCAATCCCGACGGCTCCGTCGGCACAAAGAACATCCTCGGCATCTCCTCCTCCGTGCAATGCGTCAAGGGCACGATGGAGTATGCCGTGAAGCGTATCCGCGCCGAGCTGCTGCCGAAATATCCCAATGTCGACGACGTCGTGCCGCTGACCCATGCCTATGGCTGCGGTGTCGCGATCACGGCGCCCGACGCGGTGGTGCCGATCCGCACCTTGCAAAACCTCGCGCTCAACCCGAATTTCGGCGGCGAGATCCTGGTCATCGGTCTCGGCTGCGAAAAGCTCGCGCCTGAGCGGCTGGTGCCGGAGGGCATCAACGACGCCATCGTCCGGATGCAGGACGAGGCTTTCGACGGCTTCGGCGCCATCGTCGATGCGATCATGACGCAGGCCGAGGCGCGCCTGAAGGTGCTCAACGCCCGCACCCGCGAGACCTGCCCGGCCGCCGATCTCGTGATCGGCCTGCAATGCGGCGGCAGCGACGCGTTTTCGGGCGTCACGGCGAACCCTGCCGTCGGCTTCGCCGCCGACCTTTTGGTGCGTGCCGGGGCGACCGTGATGTTCTCGGAAGTGACCGAGGTGCGCGACGCGATCCAGCTTCTGACCCGCCGCGCGATCAACGAGGATGTCGGCCGCGCGCTGATCCGCGAGATGGCGTGGTACGACGCCTATCTCGCCCGCGGCGGCGCCGATCGCAGCGCCAATACCACGCCGGGCAACAAGAAGGGCGGCCTCGCCAACATCGTTGAGAAATCACTGGGCTCGATCGTCAAGTCCGGCTCGGGACCGATCGCCGGCGTGCTGTCGCCCGGCGAGAAAGCGCGCCAGAAGGGCATGCTGTTCGCGGCGACGCCGGCCAGCGATTTCATCTGCGGCACGCTGCAACTGGCCTCCGGCATGACCTTGCAGGTATTCACCACCGGCCGCGGCACGCCCTATGGCCTGGCTGCCGCGCCCGTCATCAAGGTCGCGACCCGCAGCGAGCTGGCGCGGCGCTGGAAGGATTTGATCGATTTCGATGCCGGCTGCATCGCGACCGGCGACAAGACGATCGAGGAGACCGGCTGGGACCTGTTCCGCCTGATCCTCGACGTCGCGAGCGGCCGCACCAAGCCGTGGTCGGATCGCTGGGGCATCCACAACGACCTCACGCTGTTCAACCCGGCGCCGGTGACCTAGCTCTGACCTCGTCATTCCGGGCGCGCCCCTTGGCGCGAAGCCCGGAATGACGAGGTGAGTTGAGGGGGCACCAAGAGCGGAATCCGCCGCGGACAGCGTCCGCGACGGATTCCTGCTTTACCGGATGCGCTCCGAGGCATCACTCGTCGTCGTGATGAATCACGGTCTTGCTGCGGTTGCCCATGTCATCCTGCTTCTTGATGACGGTGGTGCGATCGCGCGGCTCGCGCTCCTTGATCACGGTGGTGCGGTCACGATCGCGGTCGCGATATTCATGCGATTCGCCAACCGTCACGCCTGCGCCGACGGGGCCGGCACGAACGCCGATCTCATCAGCAAAAGCAGGCGCCGCAATCACAGTCACCATGGCCGCAGCCAACAGATATTTCTTCATGGCTCGTCTCCTCCAGAGTTACGATGTGCAAGAGACGAACGTCGATTGCGACAAACCGTTCCTACCTCAGCGACGCACCGCACGCGGAACAATCCTCCTGGAACCAGCGTGAACGGGCATTCACCAGTGTGGCCAAATGATCATGTTCCACGCGTTGAATAGCCTCAAATGCCGTCCCACGTCCTCATCAACAGGAGGACATTCCATGAAACAGTCGCAGCACTTTCTCGACAATGCGGAGAATTGCGCCCAGCTTGCCGAGCGCGCCGACGATGAGCCCACCCACAATCGCTACAAGCGGATGGAAGCGGCCTGGCGCGCATTGGCAAAGGAGCAGGACTGGCTCGACGGCGAGACCTCGCCGGCGGAACACGCCGCCTAGCCCTGGCGGGTCCCCTACTCCGCGCTGCGCTGGACCCGCCAGCGCAGCAGATAGGTCTGCAGCCGCCGGATGATCGCCGACAGCACGACGCCGACCAGCATCAAAACCACGACGGCGACCATCATGCCGGAGGCTTCCCCGCGGGCCTCTGACTCGATGATCAGCCGACCGATGCCGCGCTCGGCGCCGATGAATTCACCGACGATCACGCCGATCAGCGCGAACGAGATCGCCGGCGTCAGCGAGGCGAACACCCAGGCCATGGTCGAGGGGATCACCACCGTGCGCGTGATCTGCCACTCGCTGGCGCCGAGCAGGCGCGCGGCGTTGGTAAAACCCTCATCGATCGAGCGCGCGCCCTCGAAGGTGTTGAAGAACACCAGGAAGACGACGACGATCCACGACGTCACGATCTTCGACATGTCGCCGATGCCGAACGCCAGCACGATGATCGGCGCCAGTGCGATCCGCGGGATCGAATTGACCGCGGTGATGAAGGGCTGAAAGATCGCGCTCAGCCGATCGGAGCGTCCCAGGATCAAGCCCGCGACGAAGCCGGAGACCACGCCGGTGACGAAGCCGAAGAAGGTGTTCTTCAGCGTGATCGCCGTCGCCGCCCAGAGATTGTTCTCATTGCGCGCCAGGCACTTTCCGAACTCGCCATTGAACCAGCTGTTGAACGCGCCGAGCTTGGAGGTCAGACAGCTCTGGATCAGGAAGTTGTCGAAGATCATCGACGGTTTTGAAATGAAGTAGGGGTCGAGCAGATCAGGCACCAGCCACGGCAGCTTGGCCCGCAAGTCATAGCCCCATTGCCAGACCGACAGCACGACGGCGCAGATCAGGACCTGCCAGGCGATCGTGCTGAGCGTGCTGAACCGCCTCATGCACTGCGGCCCTTGACGAATTCCTCGCCGAGCGAGTGCCAGATGTGCTGGAACAGCTCCGCGTAGCGCGGCGTCTCGCGCACCTTCACCGCGTCGCGCGGCCGGGCGAAGTCGACCTCGAACATGTCCTTGATCCGGCCCGGCCGTGCCGAGAACAGGATGATGCGGTCGGCCAGGGTCAGGGCTTCGCCGAGATCGTGGGTGACGAACAGCACGGTCTGCTGCTCGCGCTCCCAGATCCGCAGCAGCACTTCGTGCATGTCGATCTTGGTGTGGGTGTCGAGCGCGCCGAACGGCTCGTCCATCAGGAGAATCTGCGGCTCGACGATCAGCGTCCGCATCAAGGCCGCACGCTGCCGCATGCCGCCCGACAGCGCCGACGGATAGGCGGTCTCAAATCCCCTCAAGCCGGCCTGCGCGACGCATTCCGCGATGCGCTCCTTCCGCTCCTGCGCGGGAATGCCGGCGAGCTCCAGCCCGTAGCCGATATTGTCGGCGACCGTCCGCCATGGAAACAGCGTGTCGCGCTGGAAGACATAGCCGACATCAGGCGTCGCCTTGCCCGTGATGACACGCTTGCCGTCGATCAGGATCTCGCCGCCGCTCGGCCGGATCAGCGAGGCGATCATGTTGAGCACGGTGCTCTTGCCGGATCCCGAGGGACCGAGCAGCGCGACGAACTCGCCGCGGCGGACGTCGAAGGTGACGTCGCGGACGGCCTCGATCGTGGTCTTGGCGAGCTGGAACGATTTGCTCAGGCTTTTGACCTCGACGCGGCGGTCCGCCGGCGAGCGCGATGGCGCAACGACGCTCGTCTCCAGCGCGCTCAACCCGGATAGGCCTTTCGCGCCGCGTCGATCAGGGCGGTGTTGACCACGTCCTCGATCTTGAGCGGCTTGATGCCGGTCATCTCGCGGAACCAGACCTTCTCGCCGCGCGCAAAGCTCGCGGCGTCGACCCGGCCGTCATAGTCCGCGACCTTCTGGATCGAGGAGATCTCGAGTAGGTTGGACTCGCGCGAGGTGCTGCCAACATAGGGCTCGATCGCGTCGTAGACCTCTTCGGCCTTGTGCGCCTTGATCCACTGCGCGGCGCGCCACAGCGCGGTGACATAGGCCTCCATCTTGGCAGGATCCTTGTCGATCGTGGCCTGCAACGTGAAATGCGCCGTCACGGGCACCTTGCCGCCGATATGCTTATTCCAGATCGCCTCATCGGTGCCGTCGAACAGCAGCTCGCCCCAACCCTGCTTCTGCGCGTCGGTCAGGAGCGACAGCGACGAGACCAGGATGTCGGCCTGCTTCGACTTCAGCGTACCCAGCATGGTGTCGACATTGCCGGTGCCGATCCAGGTCACCTTGTCGTCGAGCCCCATGGTTTCCATGTAGTAGGACGCCCAGACATGGTTGGTGCCGCCGAGCGATGAGACCGAGACGATCGGCTTGCGGCCATCCGGCCGCTTCCACTGCGTAAACGCCTCCAGCGTGGTGATGCCCTGGTCCTTCAGGTCCTTGCGGATGATGAACATCACCGAATTCGACCGCGTGTCGATCGGCAGTAGCACGCGCGCGGCGCGGCCGTGATTGGTGAGCTGCATCGGATGGGTGACGTCGCCGATCCCGATATCGCCTTGCGAGGAGGCGATGATCTCGCGGGTCTTCACGCCGCTGCCGCCCTGGATCAGCTTGCAGTCGAGGCCTGCTTCCTTGAAGTAGCCGATGCGATCGGCCACAAACTGCGTCTGGTAGACCGGCACCGCGACCGGATAGATCGCGCGGCCCGGCATCGCCTCCGCCCAGGCGTGTCGCGACGCAAGCGCAGCACCGCCGGTCGCGATCACGGTCAGTGCCGAGCGCCTGGAAATGTGAGCCATCAGGCGTGCTCCCTCGCCGCGATCTTGTCGAGCGCGCTGAGTACCGCATCGCCCATCTGGGCGGTCGACAGCTTCTTCGCGCCGGCCTCGGCGATATCGGCGGTCCGCGCCCCCGATGCGAGCGCGGTCTGCACCGCCTTCTCCAGCAGGTCGGCATCCGCGGGGCGGTCCAGTGTCAAGCGCAGCAGCATCGCGACGCTGAGGATCGATCCGAGCGGATTGGCGATGCCCTTGCCCGCGATGTCGGGCGCGCTGCCATGCACCGGCTCGTACAGCGCCTTGCGCCGGCCATAGCGGTCGACCGGGCCGAGCGAGGCCGACGGCAGCATGCCGAGCGAGCCCGAGGCCATCGCCGCGCAGTCGGACAGGATGTCGCCGAAGATATTGCCGGTGACCATGACGTCGAACTGCCTGGGCTCGCGCACGATCTGCATCGCGGCGTTGTCGACATAGAGATGGACGAGCTCGACGTCGGAGAATTCTTCCTTATGCAGCGCGATGATCTCCTCGCGCCAGACCACGCTGGCCTCCAGCACATTGGCCTTGTCGACCGAGCACACCTTGTTGCGGCGGGTCCGCGCCAGCTCGAACGCTGCGCGCGCCACGCGGCGGATGTGGTTGGTGGCGTATTCCTCGGTGTTGAAGCCGCGGCGCTGGCCGTCCGGCAAGGTCTCGATGCCGCGCGGCTGGCCGAAATAGATGCCGCTGGTCAGTTCGCGGATGATGACGAAGTCGACGCCGTCGAGCACCTCGGGCTTCAGCGGCGCGGAGGCCGCAAGCGCCGGGCTCGCCAGGATCGGCCGCAGATTGGCGTAGAGATCGTATTTGCTGCGCAGGCCGAGCAGGCTGCCCGCTTTGCGCGCGGCCGGCGGCACCTCGGTGGTCTCCGGTCCGCCGGTGGCGCCCCACAGGATCGCGTCAGCCTCGTCCATCGCCTCCGCGGTATCCTCGGGCAGCACCTTGCCGGTCTTGAGATACGGGATCAGCCCGTACTCGGCGTCGCGCAGCGTCATCGGCGCGCCGCGATTGGCCGCGAACCATTCGAGCACGCGCCGCGACTGCGCGGTGACCTCGGGGCCGATGCCCTCGCCGCCGACGACGGCGACCTTCATCATGTTGGATTGCGTGCTCATGCCGATATCCTTGTCGAATGAATCCAGGGCCGCGCCGCCCGGTCGGAAGCCTGGAAGGCGTGGATTTCGTCGTCGCGCTGCAATGTCAGCGCGACCTCGTCGAGGCCCTTCAGAAGTCCGTCGCGCCGCCGCGGGTCGATCTCGAAGGAATGGCGCGCGCCCGACGGCGAGACGATGGTCTGCGCCTCCAGATCGATCGAGACCTTGCCCGCGCCCTGTGTCGCCTCGATGTCGGCGGCGAGGGAATCGACCACCGCCTTGTCGACGATGACAGGCAGGATGCCGTTCTGGAAGCAGTTGGCGAAGAAGATGTCGCCGAAGCCGGAGCCGATGATGGCGCGGATGCCGCGTTCCTGCAGCGACCACACCGCGCCCTCGCGCGACGAGCCGCAGCCGAAATTCGGCCCGGTGACGAGGATCTCCGCCTCCCGATACGGCTCGCGGTTGAGGATGAACTCCGGATTTTCCGAGCCATCGGGCAGATAGCGCAGCGAGCCGAACGCCCATTTGCCGAGCGTGCCGCGGATCGAATTGCCGACGAGCCGCTCGATGCGGATGATGACGTCGGTATCGATGTTGCTGCGCATGATCGGCGCGGCGGTTGCGGTGAGCTTGTCGAACGGTTTTGGCA
Source organism: Bradyrhizobium genosp. L (assembly GCF_015624485.1). Taxonomy (NCBI): domain Bacteria; kingdom Pseudomonadati; phylum Pseudomonadota; class Alphaproteobacteria; order Hyphomicrobiales; family Nitrobacteraceae; genus Bradyrhizobium; species Bradyrhizobium genosp. L. Next base: position 1,701,733 of record NZ_CP061378.1, on the reverse strand, counting down.
TGGTCAGCGTCCCATCATCCGGACATCGGCGATCGCGCCGGCAATGGCGGAGGCCGCAGCACTCGCCGGGCTTGCCAGATGCGTCCGTGCGCGCGGTCCTTGCCGGCCGACGAAATTGCGGTTCGAGGTCGAGACCGAGCGCTGGCCCGGCGCCACCACCTCGCCATTGGCGGCGAGGCACATCGAGCAGCCCGGCTCGCGCCATTCGAAGCCGGCATCGACGAATATCTTGTCGAGCCCTTCGGCCACCGCCTCGCGCTTGACGTTCTCCGAACCCGGCACCACCCAGGCGCGGACGCCGGCGGCGACCTTGCGGCCGCGCGCCACTTCGGCCGCGGCGCGGAGATCGCTCAGCCGGCTGTTGGTGCAGGAGCCGATGAACACCCAATCGACCGGCGTGCCCGCGATCGGCGCGCCGCCCTTGAGGCCCATATAGTCGAGCGCGGTCTCGATCGCGGCGCGGCGCGCCGGATCGTCGACCGCCTTCGGATCGGGAATTTTGCCGTCGACGCCGATGACGTGCTCGGGGCTGATGCCCCAGGTCACCTGCGGGATGATCTTCGTGACATCGATCATGACCTCGCGATCGAACACCGCGTCCGGATCGCTCGGCAGCTCGCGCCAGGCCTTCACCGCCAAGTCCCACATCTCGCCTTTCGGCGCGTAGGGACGGCCGCGCAGGAATTCAAACGTCTTCTCGTCGGGTGCGACCATCCCCATCTTGGCACCGAGCTCGATCGAGAGGTTGCAGATCGTCAGCCGCCCCTCGACCGGCAATTCGCGGATCGCGCTGCCGGCATATTCGACCGCATGGCCGGTGCCGCCGGCGGCGCCGATATGCCCGATCAGTGCCAGGATCATGTCCTTGGCGGTGACGCCGAGCGGCAGCTTGCCCTCGAACCTTGCGCGCAGCGTCTTCGGCCGGCGCTGGATCAGCGCCTGCGTCGCCAGCACATGGGTGAGCTCGCTCGACCCGATGCCGAAGGCGAGCGCGCCGAGGCCGCCATGGGTGCAGGTGTGGCTGTCGCCGCAGACGATCGTCGCGCCCGGCAGGCTCAGGCCGAGCTCCGGCCCGATGACGTGGACGATACCTTGGCCGGGCTGATCGACATCGAACAAGGTAATGCCGCTCGCCGACGTCTCGACCCGCAGCGCCGCCAGCAATTCCATCCCGATCTTGCTGGTTCCGGCGCGGCCCGGCGCAGTCGACAGCGCGTGATCGGGCGTCGCAAAGGTCAGTTCGGGATTGTGAACCTTGAGGCCGCGGCTCTTCAGATCGAGCAAGCCGCGCGAGCCGCCGAGATCGTGCAGCAGATGACGATCGATGTGCAGAAGGTCAGTGTCCTCGTTCAACCGGGCAATGACATGCTGGTCCCAGATCTTCTCGAACAGGCTTCGTCCGGGCATCCGCCTTCCCCTGTGCTCTGCGTTTCCATGCGGCTTGATTTAATTGACGCCAATCTGTGCCAAAGTTGCCCTGAAGTGAAGCCGCTTCGCCCTAACATCACATATGTGATAGAGGTGCGGCTTGCCCCGCTGCGGAGACAGGCATGCCGAACTCGAACAAGACGCCCATCGTCAAATCGGCCATGCGGACTTTTGCGGTTCTGGAGTTCTTTCGGGAAACAAAGCGGGCTGCGTCCGTGACTGAAATTTCTGCCGCGCTGGAGATGCCTCAGTCGAGCACTTCGGTGTTGCTGAGCAGTCTCGTTGAATTGAACTACCTTGAATACGACCGACTGACCCGGCGTTTCATACCTAGCTATCGGGTCAACCTGCTTGGTGATTGGATCCGTCGTTCTCCGTTCCGCGATACAAAGCTCACAGACCTGATGGAAGAACTCTGGAGGGCGGCTGGCGGCGAAACCGTTATGCTCGGACATCAGGCGGGCGCCGCGGGGATGCAGTATCTCCACGTCGTGCCCAGCGCCTCTCGGCTTCAATACACTGCGCAAGCCGGTCAGGTACGACCGATGGTTCGCACCGCCCTCGGACACGTGCTGCTGAGCCAAATGCCAAACGCAACCGTGCGCGGCATTATCCGTCGCAACAACGCTGAAGAGCCGATTCAGTCGGTGCGCGTTCGAGAATCGGTCTTTCTCGAAGAGATCGAGCGCATCCGCCGCCGCGGGTTTTCCGAGTCAGGCGGCCGCACGACGCCGGGAGCAAACACGATAGGCATGCTCGTTCCCCTGCCAAAGAGACGCGCTCCGCTCGCTATCGGCATCGGCGGACCAATCGAACGAATCGCGGCAAAGCGCGAGCTGATCATTGAAGTCATGCAGCGTCGGCTGGAAAAACTGACGGACGAAACCGGGCGACGATCGTCCGAGAAATGACATCTCGGGACGCCGAACGCATCGTGCGGATGACGGTGACGGACGTCGCAACATCCTGAGTGTCGTAGCCCGGATGGAGCGCGACTACGCGCCCGCACAACATATTCGGTGTCGTCCCGGCCGAGTGCGCGGTTGCGCACGGAGCCGGGCCCCATAACCACAGGGCAAAGTTTAGCGAAGATTGGAAGTTATCGTCCTTGCCACGGTACTGCGATCTCCGCGCTGGAGAGATCGCGCGGTATGGGTCCCGGCTCCGTGCGCAACAGCGCACTCGGCCGGGACGACGATTGGAGAAAGCCTGCAAACCTTACGACGCCAGCGCTTCTTCCGGCATCACGACGGCGAGATGCTGGCTCTCGGCGACGGCGCGGTTGGTGATGCGGCCGCGATGGACGTTGAGGCCGGCGCGCAGATGCGGATCCTCGACCAGCGCGCGGAGGCCCTTCGACGCCAGCGCCAGGCCGAACGGCAGCGTGGCATGGTTGAGCGCATGGCTCGAGGTGACCGGCACCGCGCCGGGCATGTTGGCGACGCAGTAATGCACGATGTCGTCGACCAGATAGGTCGGCGCCTGGTGCGTGGTCGGCTTCGAGGTCGCAAAGCAGCCGCCCTGGTCGATCGCGACGTCGACCAGCACCGCGCGGCGCTTCATGCCGGCGAGCTGCGCGCGCGAGACGAGCTTCGGCGCGCTGGCGCCCGGCACCAGCACCGCGCCGATCACGACGTCGGCGGCCGTGATCTCCTGCTCGATCGCCTCCAGCGTGGCGTAGCGGGTGCGGACGCGGCCGGCGAAGAGATCGTCGAGCAGGCGCAGCCGCGGCAGCGCGCGATCGAGGATGGTGACGTCGCTGCCGAGGCCAGCGGCCATCCGAGCCGCGTGGGTGCCGACCACGCCGCCACCGATGATCGCAACCTTGGCCGGCGGGACGCCCGGCACGCCGCCGAGCAGCTTGCCCATGCCATCGGCCGATTTGCGCAGCGCCGCGCCGGCAGTCTCGATCGCGAGCCGGCCGGCGACCTCGCTCATCGGCGCAAGCAGCGGCAGCCCGCCATGCGCGTCGGTCACGGTCTCGTAGGCGACCGCCGTGCAGCCGGAGGCGATCAGCCCCTTGGTCTGCGGCACGTCGGGCGCGAGATGCAAATAGGTGAAGAGGATCTGACCTTCGCGCAACCGCGCCCATTCCGCCGGCTGCGGCTCCTTCACCTTCACGATCATGTCGGCAACGGAAAACACCTCTTCGGCGGTGTCGGCGATCCCGGCACCGGCCTGCCGGTAGACGTCATCGCCGGCACCGATGCCCTCGCCCGCGCCGCGCTGGACCACGACTTCATGCCCATGCGCCACATATTCCCGGACCGAGGCCGGCGTCAGCCCGACCCGATACTCCTCGACCTTGATCTCCCTGGGCACGCCGATGCGCATGGTCCGCTCCTTGAAAATGGGTTTCCGCCATCATCAAGGCTAGTCCCGGCCCTATGGCGTTTCTCAGCGAATTCCGGCTTGTGCACATCGGAATACGCTCATACTCTTCGCCTGCGGCTCACCTTTTGAAAGAAAACTGCGTGGACGGTTTCGACCGTATCGACTTGCGAATCCTGGCCGAGCTGGTCGCCGACGCCCGCGCCAGCCAGATCGAGCTGGCGGAAAAGGTCGGGCTGTCGCCGACCGCCTGCGCGCGGCGGATCCGCCATCTCGAGGAGAGCGGCGTGATCCGCGGCTATCGCGTCGACCTCGAGCCGACCGCGCTCGGCCTCGTCACGACAGTTGTCGTCACCATCACGCTGGAGAAGCAGAGCGAGGACTATCTTGCGGCCTTCGAAGCCGCGATCGCGCGCTGCCCCGACGTCGTGTCCTGCCATCTGATGTCGGGCAGCGACGATTATCATCTGCAGGTGATCGCCCGCGACATCGCCGACTTCGAGCGCATCCACAAGCAGCACCTGTCGCGGATGCCAGGCGTCGCCCGCATTCATTCCAGCTTTGCGATGCGCGAGGTGGTCCGCCGTACCATTCCGGAGACGGCGCTGCGCGGCTGACGCGCTATGCCAATGGACTGCGGCTCGCCCGTGGCCACATCCGCGAGAACGTCTCGTCCTTCTTCACCAGCACGTGCCACAGCGTCGCGGCGATATGCAGCGCGACCACGGCATAGACGAGATAGGCGAGCAGGCCGTGCGCCACCTCGCCGGCATGCTCGACCGCCCGATTTCCGGCGAACAGCCGCGGCCAGCTGAAGGTCCAGAAGTAGCGCAGCGAATAGCCGCCGGCTGACGAGAACATGTAGCCGGTCACCGGCATGACGAAGAGGATGGCGTAGAGTGCCCAGTGATTGAGCCGCGCGGCGATCCTGACCAGCGGCGAAAACGACCCCGGCTCCGGCGGCGCCGTGGTCGCGGCCCGCACCATCAGCCGCAGGATCGCGAGAAAGAACAGCGTGACGCCGAGCGATTTGTGCACCTCGAGCAGTTCGCGCCGCGGCGACGTCCCTGCCGGCTGCAATCCGCAATAGAGCCCGATCAGCATCGCCGCGATGAACAAGACCGCCGTCGCCCAATGGATTTTGCGCAGCAGCGGATCGTAGCTGGCCTTCACTTCCGTCGTCACAAGCAGCCTTCGAGCTGGGTTCGGGGCCGCTGAGTAGATGATCGCGCCGCGCCTGCCTACCGGCGCAAGGGTCAATTTCGATCACGATCGCGAAGGCGGCAGAGGCCTTCCACCGTCATTCCGGGGCGCGCGAGGCGCGAGCCCGGAATGCATTCATCAGCAACATTGCGGCCTGATGGATTCCGGGCCTGCGCTTCGCGCATCCCGGAATGACGTGAGGAGAACCTTGGCGCGCTCTTCACCACCGGAGCCGCCCGGTCCCTTCCACACGCATTTTTTAGTCGTGATTCCCAATCTTTTGTGACAGAATTACTACACAAACATATCAGTTCGGTTACATGCGGAGCGGTGAATGAGCAGCGAGTGGCGGGCACGGCCGGTTTCGCTGGCCTGGTCAAATCCGGTGGTCCGGTGGTGGGGCCTGCTGACGGCCGTCAGCGGCGCCAACATCGCGGTCTGGTTCGTGCTGTATCGCCAGTTCCACGAGCAGACGAGCGGCGCCCTGGGCGGCCCGTCCGGCACCGGGCTGATGCTGCTGCTTTGTGCCGGCTATGTGTTCGGCTGCGCCTTCCGCTCGGTGCTGCCGCGCGCCGACGTGCAGCGCATCTGCCTGGTCGACACCTGGCTGTCGAGCGTGGCCGTCGGCCGCACCGTCGCCACGGTCGCCGAGATGTGCTTTGCCGCGCAATGGGCGATGATCCTCCATCAGCTCGGCACCATGACCGGCGCGGAGACCACGGTAAACATCGCCTGGATCATCGTGCCGCTGATCCTGATCGCGGAATGCTTCTCCTGGTATGCGGTGCTGACCAAGCATTATCTCGGCAACGCGATCGAGAACTCGATCTGGGCGGTCGTGTTCTTCCTGGTCGGGGCTGCGCTGTGCCGGCTGCTGCCGGAATTTCACGGAGTCGTACGCTGGACCTTGATCGTCGCGATCGCCGGCATCACGGGCTATCTCGCCTTCCTGATGACGGTCGATGTCCCGATGTACCTGAACCGCTGGCGCGCCGAGCTTGCCGCCGGCGGCAAGCTGCTGCATCCGCTCGAGGGCTGGCGTGACGTCAGCACGCGCTGGGTCGTCACCCACGACATCGCCGAGTGGCGCGAAGAGATCGCCTGGATGTCGCTCTATTTCAGCATGGCGGTGTGGTCGAGCCTCGCGCTCTGCGTCGGCTATTCGCTGGAGGACCAGCTGCCGCGCTACCGCACCGAGCCGGCAATCGTCAGCACGACGCCGGCGATCGCGAGTGCGACGCCGGCGATCGCGAGTGCAACGCCGGCGATTGCGAGTGCAACGCCGGCGATTGCTACCACCGCACCGGCGGCACAGCACACCGCAACGATCGAGGCGGCGGCGCGGAATTGATCAACCGCGCGTCTTGAGCGCGACCGCACTTTCGGGGTAAGCACGCACCAGCTTACCCCGACCCTGCATCCGATGCCCCACATCACCATCATCGAAACCGGGCTCGTCAGCCCGCAATTCCGCGAGCGCCATGGCACCTATCCGCTGATGTTCCAGCGGATGATGGCGGCCGCCGACCAGAACGTCACATCCGGCGCGGTGAGCGTCGCCAATGGCGAGACGCTGCCGGATCCCGCCGGCCTCGATGCGATCCTGATCACCGGCTCCTCGGCCGGCGTCTATGACGATGTCGCCTGGGTCGCACCGCTCGAGGCGTTCGTCCGCGCCGCCCACGACAACGGCATTCCGATGGTCGGCGTCTGCTTCGGCCATCAGCTGATCGCGCAGGCGCTCGGCGGCACCGTGCGCAAATCGGAGAAGGGCTGGGGCATCGGGCGCCACGTCTATCAGATAGCGCCGGACAACGGCCTGATCGAAGGCCGTGAGATCGCTGTCGCCTGCTCGCATCAGGACCAGGTGATCACCCCGCCGGCTTCCGCGCGCACCTTCATGTCGTCCGAGTTCACGCCGCATGCCGGACTGCTCTACACCGGCGGCACCACGATGTCGGTGCAGCCCCATCCTGAATTCAGCGCCGACTATGCCGACGCGCTGTGCGACCTGCGCCGCGGCCGCGCGCCGGACGACGTGATCGCGACCGCCAAGGCCTCGCTCACAGCCCCGCTCGATCACGCCAGGCTCGGCGGCGTGATCACGCGGTTCCTGAACCCGCCGCGCGCTTAGCCGTTGCGCCACTGGGCGGCGGCATCGCGGGCGAAGTCGCGGTACGCGCGCGGCGCGTGGCCGAGCAGTTGCGTCAGGCGCGCAAGGTCGTCGGCGGTCGCGACCGCGCCGTCGGTCTGGTAGCGGCCGAGCATCAGGCGCATATCGAGCGCGAGCCAGGCCGGCGCCGCTGCCTTGAGGCGCTGCTCCATCGCCGCAAGATCGTCGCCGCCATAGCCGATGGTGCGGCCAAGCGCTTCACTCCAGATCGCAGCGATGCTTTCGCCGGTCAGCGCGTCGGGCCCGACCAGCGCGTAGGTCTCGCGGCCGAGCGGCGTGGCGGCGCGCTCGCGCCGCACCAGTTCGACCGCGGCGGCCTCGCCGATATCGCGAATATCGACCATCGAAATTCCCTTCGCACCGATCGGCATGCCGTAGGCACTGAATTTCAGCAGCACATCCTTCAGCCGAAGATCGTTCTGGATGAAGTAGGCCGGACGCAGGATGGTCGCGGGCAGATCGAGCGCCTCGATCATCCGCTCGACCGTGTGCTTGCCGGCGAAGTGCGGCACGTCGGCATAGGCCTCGCCCTTGAACACCGAGAGATAGACGATGCCCTTGACGCCGGCCTCGCGGGCGGCGGTCAGCGTCAGCATGGCCTGGGTCAATTCGTCGGCGACATTGGGCACCAGCAGAAACAGCGTGCTGACGCCATCGAGCGCCGCGCGCACCGACTCCACGTCGGCGGTGTCGCCGCGAACCGCCGTGACGTGGGACGGAAGCTGCACACTGCCGGGCGAGCGGGTCAGCGCGCGGACCTCAACGCCGCGGCCGGCGAGGTGATTGAGCACCTGCATCCCAATGGTGCCCGTGGCACCGGTAACCAGAATAGCCATTTCGCATACTCCTCTTCAGGGCAGACCGTCTGCCGTTGAGGAGGAAACTATCCGTTCCATTTTTATTTCCGAGATGCCAATATCTGGACAGATCGTCTCAATTATGGAACGGAAAGATGGATCTTCAGGCGCTCGCCGACTTCAATCTGGTTGCCGCGCATGGCGGATTCGGCCGCGCCAGCCGCGCGTCCGGACGGGCCAAGGCCACCTTGTCCCGCCGCGTCACCGAGCTCGAGCAAAGCCTCGGCGTCCGGTTGATCGACCGCGGCTCGCAGAGTCTTCGACTGACCGACGAGGGCAGCGCGCTGCATGAGCGCACCACCGGCCCCCTCTCCGATATCGCAGAGGCCGGCGAAGCCGTGGTGCTCGGCGCCTCAACCCCGCGCGGCCGGCTGCGGGTGAGTGCGCCGCTCGTGATCGCGCATGTCGCCTTCGGCCGGATCGCTGCGCGCTTTGCGCGCGCCTACCCCGACGTCCAGCTGGAGATCGTCGCCGAGGATCGCGTGGTCGATCCGGTGGAAGACGGCTATGACCTCGTGATCCGCATCAACCCGTCGCCGGATGAACAGCTCGTCGGCCGCCGCTTCCTCAACGATGATCTGCTCGTCGTGGCCCACCCCGATCTGCCGGAGCCGATCGGTGCCGTGCATGAGAGCGTGACGGTGAATGCGGTGCTGACGAGCACGACACCTGCCGACGTCACCTGGCGCTTCCGGAAACACGGCGGGGACGAGATCACGCTTATGCCCAAGCCGATCCTGCGCCTGTCCTCGCTGCTGATGATCCGCGAGGCGACGCTGGCCGGCGCCGGCGCGGCGCTGTTGCCCAAGCTGCTGGTCGACGACGATATCGCCGCCGGCCGGCTCGCCTGTTGGGGCACCAGGGCCGGTCCGCCGGTCGAGATCTGGGCGCTGCAGAGCTCGCGCCGCCTGGTCGGCGCCAAGGTTCGCGCGTTCCTCGACGTCGTCGAGCAGGCGTTTCCGAACCGCGTCTTCGTGCCGCCGGCGTGAGTGCGTATCCCGATCGCGCACCTCAGGTCATGCTGCCCGGCATGAAGCAGCGCACGCGCGGATGGCCGTCGATATAGCGCTTCCACACCATGGTCCGCCCGATCTTGTTCGGCTCGGTGATCACGGCCTCGTTCGGCACCACCACCCACTCATCATCGATACGCACCCGGTAGTGCCCGTGATCCGACTCCCAGTCGGGATCGGCGAGGACGTATCCGTCGGCGTCCGAGCAGCATTGCCCGTAGCCGCTGTGCAGGCTCTCGAACCAGGGTTTGAGAGGCGAGTTCGCGTAGCGGCCATCGTCGCGTGCCAGCGCCGGCGATGCGGCCCACATGATTCCCAGCAGCAATGCCGCACGCGTGGTGGCGTGCATGTTGTCGTCTCCGCAGGTCTCGATCCGGCCGCGGACACGCGCATTGTCGCTCACCCGCCCGCGCAGCGGCGAGCGAGAAGACGACACATCGGCGCCCCGGCCACTCGTCATTCAGGTATGCAAGAGGGGCGCCAAACTGGATTCCGGGAGATTACTGCCGACGAAAGTATGGGATGCGCGCGTACCCCTCGCGGCACATGCGCACGAGCGATCTCGCCGAATGATCAGCGGCTCACGACGGCGACATCAGGGACCAGCGCGGGTGCGCTGCGTGACGCGGCCTGCAGCGCGCACTCGACGAAACGGCGCGGCAACAGCGAAGCATTGGCGCGCATCGCGACCAGCATCCGGCTTTCGGCATCCACCGTGTCCAGCGGCTTGGCCACCACATTGGCAACGCCGGCGTCCTGATAACACGACGGCAGGATCGCAATGCCGAGCCCCGCCGCAACCAGGCTGAGCACGGTGCGCAGCTCGTGCGCTTCCTGCACCACGCGCGGCACGAAGCCGGCGCGCCGGCACAGCATCGCGCCCTGGTCGGCCACGCCGCAGCCGCTATCGGCCATGCCGACGAATTCATGCTCGGCAAGCTCGGCCATCTTCAGTGCGCCGGTCGTGCCGGCCAGCGGATGATCGAGCGGCAGGAACGCCATCAGCCGGTCGCGCCAGACCACATGGACTTGCAGATCCGGGGCGGGGCGGAAATCCAGCGGCGGCCGCATGATCGCGACGTCGAGCTCCGCGTCCGCAATCGCCTGCAACTGCTTGGCGGTCGACATGTGCCTGAGCTCGATCTTGACCCGCGGATAGCTGGAGCGGAAGCTGCGGAACAGTTCGGCGAACATGTCGAGCATCGGGACCGAGCCGGTGAAGCCGACGCGAACCACACCGGCCTCGCCGCGGGCGGCACGTCGCACCGTCTCAGACGCCAGATCGAGCTCGCTGACCGCGCGCCGCGCATGCTCCAGCAGCAGCCGTCCGGCCTGGGTCAGTTCCACGGTCCGTCGTGTCCGCGCCAGCAACTGCGTGCCGAGTTCCTCCTCCATCGCCTTGATCTGGGTGCTCAGCGGCGGCTGACTGACGTGCAAGCGCTTGGCGGCGCGGCTGAACGAGAGCTCCTCGGCCACAGCGATGAAGTAACGAAGCTGCCTGTAGTCCATCGCTTATTCCGATTCCCTATAAGTGAGGGGCCAAAGCGGTATTTGACCTCACCGGACCGTTTCCCGATCTTGGCGCGAATTGACCTGACCTCCAAGAGGAGACGCGCGAAAAATGCCAAAGATGGGAGAATGGGCGCGCCGATCAGCCATGCGAAATCGCGGCGGGCGCTAGAGCGATGTCCGGCCCGTTCCGCGTTCTCGTCACCGGCGACAACCTCGCCCCAGCGGCCGTCAAGGTCTTGCAGGATATCGGCGCCGAAGTCGTGCTGATGCGCGATGCCGTCACGCCCGAACGCCTCACGCACGAGATGGCGGCGGTGCCGACGCAGGCGATCCTGATGCGCGGCAATCCGGTCTTTTCCGCCGCCGTCATCGCCGGCAACCCGCATCTGCGCGTAATCGCCAAGCACGGCGCCGGCGTCGACAGCGTCGATCTCGACGCCGCGACGGAGCATCGCGTGCTGGTGATGGTGGCGGGCGACGCCAACGCGCCCGCGGTCGCCGAGCACACCATGGCGCTGATCCTCGCGCTCGGCCGCGACGTCGTTAGCCTCAACGAACGCACCCATGCCGGGATCTGGGACCGCGCCACCTATCGCGGCCGCGAGATCCGCGGCCGCACGCTCGGCCTGATCGGCTTCGGCCGCATCGCCCGCCATGTCGCGCGCACCGCGAGCGCGCTCGGCATGGAGGTCATCGCGCTCGGCCGTGACAAGGGGCGCGTCGATCCGCAATTGGCGCGCGAAGCCGCCGATCTCGGCGAATTGCTCGCGATCTCCGACATCGTCAGCCTGCATGCGCCGCTGACCGACGCGACGCGCGGCATGATCAATGCCGAACGCATGAGTGCCATGAAGCAGGGCGCGATCCTGATCAACACCGCGCGCGGCGCGCTGGTCGACGAGGCTGCGCTGCTGGCGGCGCTGCAGAGCGGCCACCTCACCGGCGCCGCGGTCGATACGCTGGCAGAAGAGCCGCCCGCCAAGGATCGCCCGATCCTCGCCGCACCGAACCTGATCGTGACGCCGCACATCGCCGCGCAAACCGGCGCCTCGATCACCCGGACCGGAATCGAGGCGGCGCGCAACATCGCCGCCGTGCTGACGCAAGGCGAGATCGATCGCGGCAATGTGGTGAACCCGGCCGCGCTCGGCCCGCCGTAGCCGGAGCGGGATACAACGACAAACAACAAGCAAGATCACCGGGGGAGACGACAATGAAACTGGGATGGCTGTCCGAGCTATCCGCCGTCGAGCGCAAGACCTTCTTCGCAGCCTTCGGCGGCCTTGCGCTCGACTCCATGGACACGACGATCTACGCGCTGGTGACACCGGCGCTGATCGCGACCTTGAGCCTGTCGCGACCCGATGCCGGCATCCTCGCGTCGTCCTCGCTGATCGGCACCGCGATCGGCGGCTGGATCGCAGGCATTGCCGCCGACCGGTTCGGCCGGGTGCGCGTGCTTCAGTTCACCATCCTGCTGGTCGCGGTCTCGACCTTCGCCGCGGCCTTTGCCGACGGCTTCCGGTATCTCTTGGTCGCGCGCGCGATCCAGGGCATGGGCTACGGCGGCGAGGCCGCGGTCGGCGCCGTACTGGTGTCCGAGGTCGTTGCGGCCAACATGCGCGGCCGTGTCGCCGCGGCGATCCAGAGCGGATATGCCGTCGGCAACGCGCTGTCGGTGGCGCTGTTTCCGGTGATCTTCGGCTGGCTGTCGCAGGACATGGCCTGGCGCGTGTTCTTCGCGATCGGCGTGCTGCCGGCGCTCCTGGTGTTCTTCGTCCGCCGCTTCGTGCCGGAATCCGCGATCTTCGCCGAGCAGGCCGCGCGCGACAGCACCGCGCGGAGCAGCTTCTGGGCCATCTTCACCGGCGAGCATCTGTTCAAGACTTTGGTCGCGACCTTCTTCACCACAGGCACACTCGGCGCCGCCTATGTGATGATCACCTGGCTGCCGACCTACTTGCAGACCGGGCTGCATCTGCCGGTTGCCCACGCCGCCGGCTATCTCGGCGTCAATATCTTCGGCTCGTTCGTCGGCCCGATCGCGTTCGGCCTGCTCGCCGACCGCCTCGGCCGTCGCAAGAGCTTCATGCTGTTCCTGGTCTGCCAGGCAGTGAACGTCGCCGCCTACACGCAACTGCCGATCGGCCAGGGCATCACTATCATCCTCGGCTTCTTCCTCGGCGCGCTGCAGGCCGGTCTCGCCTCCGGCCTGATGCCGACCTTCGCCGAATTGTTTCCGACCTCGATCCGCGCCAATGGCGCCGGCTTCGGCCTCAGCGCCGGCCGCGGCCTCGGCTCGATCGTGCCGGCGACCGTCGGCATCCTCTCGACCCGGATGCATCTCGGCGACGCGATGGCGCTCTGCGCGATCTGCGGCTACTCGGCCGCGTTCATCGCTGCTCTGATGCTACCGGAACAGCAGGGCATCGACCTCAGAACGATGGCCAGCGGGCCATCCAACGAAACGGCGCCCGACCACGCAGCCGGGCGCCCCAACACCATGCGAAATGGCGTCGCCACCCAATGAACGCCATCGCAATCAACGGGAGGATTTGAGATGGCCCAAGCGGCTGCAAGCGAGCTGGAACGGCAAACCATCAGCCGCGTCTATTGGAGGCTGATCCCGATCCTGTTCGTGATGATGTTCTTCAACTATCTCGACCGCATCAATCTCGGCTATGCCGGATTGACCATGAACAACGATCTCGGCCTCAGCCCGGCGATCTTCGGCTTCGCGGCCAGCATCTTCTTCCTCGGCTACATGGTGCTGGAGGTGCCGAGCAACCTGATGCTGCACTGGCTCGGCGCGCGGATCTGGCTGGCGCGCATCCTGATCACCTGGGGGTTGGTCGCCGCGCTCACCGCCTTCGTCTGGAATCCGCTCAGCCTCTATGTGATGCGGTTCGGGCTCGGGGTCGCCGAAGCCGGCTTCATGCCGGGCGTCGTGCTCTATCTGACCTGGTGGTTTCCCGCGCGCTACCGCGCCCGTGCCGTGGCCGGCTACATCATCGCCGGCTCGTTCTCGGCGGTGCTGGGCGGGCCGATCTCGACCAGCGTCATGACCTGGTTCGACGGCGTCGCCGGCCTGCATGGCTGGCAATGGATGTTCCTCGCCGAGGGCGTGCCGACCATTCTGCTCGGCCTGTTCACGCTCTATTATCTGACCGACCGCCCAGCCAAGGCGGACTGGCTCACCAGGGAGCAGGCGGCCTGGCTGGAGGGCGAACTCGCCGCCGAGCGGGCCGAGATCGAACGACAGGGACAGCACCGCTTGATCGAATGCATCCTCGACATCAGGGTCTGGCTCTTAGCCGCATTGTTCGGCTGCGCGCTGGTCGGCATCTACGGCCTGCTGCTGTGGCTGCCGCAGATCATCAAGGGAATGGGCAATCTCAGCAACATCGAGGTCGGCTTTCTCTCGGCGATCCCGCCGCTGCTCGGCGTGATCGGCACCATCGTGGTCAGCCGCAGCTCGGACAGGACCGGCGACCGCAAGTTCCACCTCGCCGGCGTCTATCTGCTTGCGGCGGTGGCGATGCTTGGCAGCGCCTACGTGGCGAGCCCGGTGCTCGCCTTCGTCTTCCTCTGCATCGTCGGCTTCAGCCTGAACGCCGGCAATCCGTTGTTCTGGAGCATCAACGCCTCGCTCTTGACCGGCGCGGCCGGCGCCGCCTCGATCGCCATGGTCAACACGCTGGCGCAGTTCGGCGGCCTGATCGGGCCCTGGTGCATCGGGTTGATCAAGGATTCCACCGGCAGTTTCTCATGGGCCTTGGTCGGGATCGCCGGTTTCCTGCTCATCGCATCCGCCGTCGCCGCCACCATGCGCGTCACGCCCCGCGAGACGGACATCACGGGCGCCATCCCGTCATCCGTCACGCATTGAAGGAGAAGACAGATCCATGATCATCGATTGTCACGGCCACTACACCACCGAGCCGCCCAAGCTGCACGCCTTCCGCGACAAGCAGCTCGCCGGCCTCGCCGACAAGAGCCGCCGCCCGCTCACCACCAATCTCGGCATCACCGACGACGAGATCCGCAACAGCGTCGAGGGCGCGCAGCTCAAGCTGCAAAAAGAGCGCGGCACCGACGTCACCATCTTCTCGCCGCGCGCCGCCGGCATGGCGCATCATGTCGGCAAGGAAGCCACCAGCGTCGAATGGACCACGATCTGCAACGACATGGTGCACCGGGTCTGCACCCTGTTTCCGAATAATTTCGTGCCGGTCTGCCAGCTCCCGCAAAGCCCCGGCGTGCGGCCGGACAACTGCATCAAGGAGCTGGAGCGCTGCGTCAACGAGCTCGGCTTTGTCGGCTGCAACCTCAACCCCGATCCCGCCGGCGGCTATTGGTGCGATCCGCCGCTGACCGACGAGTGGTGGTTCCCACTCTATGAGAAGATGGTCGAACTCGACGTGCCGGCGATGGTCCACGTCTCGTCGTCCTGCAATCCCTGCTTCCACGGCACCGGCGCGCACTACATCAACGGCGACACCACCGCCTTCATGCAGTTCCTGACTTCCGACCTGTTCAAGCGCTTCCCGACCATCAGGTTCATCATCCCCCATGGCGGCGGCGCGGTGCCGTATCACTGGGGCCGCTATCGCGGTCTGGCGCAGGACATGAAGCTGCCGCTGCTCAAGGACCATCTGTTGAAGAACGTGTTCTTCGACACCTGCGTCTATCATCTCCCCGGCATCGAGTTGCTGACGCGGGTGATTCCGGTCGAGAACATCCTGTTCGCCTCGGAAATGGTCGGCGCCGTGCGCGGCATCGATCCGGAGACCGGCCATCACTTCGACGACACCCGCCGCTATGTCGACGCATTGCCACTCAGCGCCGAGGACAAGGCGAAGATCTTCGAAGGCAACGCCCGCCGCGTCTACCCCCGCCTCAACGCCCATCTCGACCGCCGCGCGCACTAAGCAATCGCGCACAGGAACAACCGGAGAAAACCGATGGCCATAGGATTTGCAATTCACAAGGCGAAGCGGAAAGTGGCGCCCGACCTCGTCGCGCGTTACCGCACCCTGCCCGTCGCCAACATCAGCGATAACATGTCGCGGATCGCGGGCACCAATCGGCTGCGGCCGATGCATGCCGGCGGCTGGCTCGGCGGCCCTGCCCTCACCGTCAAGACCCGCCCCGGCGACAATCTGATGGTGCACAAGGCGATTGATCTCGCCCAGCCGGGCGACGTGATCGTGGTCGATGCCGGTGGCGTGCTGATCAACGCCATCATCGGCGAGATCATGTCGACCTTGGCCGAGAAGAGGGGCGTGGCCGGCTTCGTGATCGACGGCTCGATCCGCGATGCCGGTGCGATCCGCGCCGGAAAATTCCCGGTGTTCGCCGCCGGCGTCGCCCATCGCGGCCCCTACAAGGACGGCCCGGGCGAGATCAACTGCGCCATCTCGATCGACGGCATGATCGTCGAGCCGGGCGATCTGATCGTAGCCGACGACGACGGCGTGCTCTGCGTGCCCTATGACCAGGCCGTCGATATTTGCAAGCAGACCGAAGCCAAAAAGGCGAGCGAGGAGAAAGCGATCCAGCAGATCCTCGCCGGCACCCCCGATCGTCGCTGGGTCGACGAGACGCTGGCGCGGCTCGGCTGCGAGTACAAGGACTGAGGCTTGGCGCCACAGTCCGTAGCTCGTCATGCCCGGGCTTGACCCGGGCATCCACGTCTTGCTTCACCGAATGTACGAAAGACGTGGATGGCCGGGTCAAGCCCGGCCATGACGACCGGGGTATGTCAGCTTGATCAGCGGCCGCCGAACAGAAGCGGGGACTGGCCGGGCAGCAACGGCGAATTGATGTCGCTGTCCATGCGCTCCGCCTGCGGCTGGGCGAAGCTTGCGCCAATCGACAGGCTGAGGTTCGAGGTCGGCCGGTACTCGATCCCGGCCCGCGCTGCATAGCCGGCGTTGGTGCTGGAACTGCTGCTGAACGGCGCCAGCGGGCCGCCGGCGCCCGGCGGATTGTATTTCAGGCTGTCGAAGCCGGCGAAGAACGTCACGGGCGACGACCCGTCGCCGCTCTTGAAATTGTAGCCGACCTGCGCGCCCTGGTATTCATACGAGCCGAACGCGCTCGACTGGCCGAGCCCGGTCAGACCGAAGCGCCCGCCCTCGCTGCCCATGAACCAGCCGTCTGGACCCTTGCCGTTCAGATACGCGTTCCCGCCCTGGGCGCGCGGATCGCCAAAACTCGGAAAATTCCCGTAAGCATCCGCCTTCTGGGCATCGGCCAAGCTGCCGCCGAAACCGAACAACGAACCAGCGGTCCAGTATTGCACGGGGGCTGACTGCGCGAGGGCCTGCTGGCCGTCCAGGCAGAGCGCCGCCAGCACGATTGCGAGTCCAGTTTTGCTTGCAAAGATCGACATTCGAGTAACCGTTCCTGGGTCGAAATCATACGCCAGGCACCGCGGAAACGCCAGCCGGCGCCACGGCACCACGGGCGTGCCTCTTGCCAACGGCGCAGTCACCCCTTATGTACACGCCTCTTTCCAAGCAGAGAGCGACCCAGGTTTCCAACAATGCGGCAGTCACAGCGAGCATCGATGCTGATGACGACGGGAGGGCTAGAACCCTCGTCCGCCGCCAATCTGCTTTGGACCTGACCTCACCACGTCACACCTGACATCGGTAAGCGGCCCGGAGCGGAAGCGGCTCCTGGCGCCGAACGAGCTCTCGCGGTGCCTCGAGTCGTGCAAACCAAGCACGGGAGCTCGAACACCACAGGTGTCCCATGGCCAAAGAGAAGTTCATCCGCCTCAAGCCCAACTGCAATGTTGGCACGATCGGCCACGTGGATCATGGCAAGACGACGCTGACGGCAGCGCTGACGAAGGTCTCGGCCGACAATGGCTGGGGCGCATTCGTGTCCTACCAGGACGTTGCCAAGGCGTCGGCCGCGCAAGGTACGCGTGACGATTCGAAGATCCTGACTATTGCGACCAGCCACGTCGAGTTCTCGACGGCGGAACGCCATTACTCGCATGTCGACTGTCCCGGCCACGCCGATTATGTGAAGAACATGATCACGGGCGCGGCGCAGATGGACGGCGCGATCCTGGTCGTCTCCGCGGTCGATGGACCGATGCCGCAGACGCGCGAGCATATCCTGCTGGCGCGCCAGATTGGCGTGCCGCGCATCGTCGTGTTCTTGAACAAGTGCGACGTTGCCGACGATCCGGAGCTGGTCGATCTCGTCGAGATCGAGGTGCGCGACCTGTTGTCGAAGTACCAGTATGACGGCGACAACGCGCCGGTCGTGCGCGGTGCGGCGATGGCCGCGCTGCGCGGCGAGCACGGTCCGCTGGCGGATCAGGCGATCCTCAAACTGTTCGAGGCGCTCGACGCCTATATCGAGCTGCCCGAGCGGCCGAAGGATCGTCCGTTCCTGATGCCGATCGAGGGCGTGCAGTCGATCGCCGGCCGCGGCACCGTCGTGACCGGGCTGATCGAGCGCGGCACGATCAAGCTCGGCGACGAGGTCGAGATCGTCGGCCTTGGCGACACCAGGAAGTCGGTGGTGACCAGCATCGAGAGCTACCGGAAGATCCTCGACCAGGGGCAGGCCGGCGACAATGTCGGCTGCCTCTTGCGCGGGATCGACAAGGCTGTCGTGCAGCGGGGTCAGGTGCTGTCGCGTCCGGGTGGCGCGGCGCCGCACAAGACCTTCCGCGCGGAAGTGTATGTGCTGACAAAGGACGAAGGCGGGCGCCACACGCCCTTCTTCGCCAATTATCGTCCGCAGTTCTACTTCCGGACCGCCGACGTCACCGGCACCGTCCAGCTCGGCAACGGCGCCGAGATGGTGATGCCGGGCGACAGCGCCGAGTTCACGATCGAGCTTCACAAGCCGATCGCGCTCGAGGAGCGGTCGCGCTTCGCGATCCGTGAAGGCAACCGCACCGTCGGTGCGGGCGTCGTGACGGAGATCATGGACTGACGGATGGGGCCCGGTGACAGCCGGGCCCCCATCCACCTGTTTGCGGAGTGAAGCCGCCTCATTCAGCCCCTGCGGGTCCCGGTTCCAAGGCCGGCTCCAGGGCAATCGGGAATTTTTCCCGATCGTATCTGGAAAAGAATCCCGAACCTTCGGGACAGAACTCGTTTGCCAAATTTGTACCGCTCCAGCAGTCTCAAACCCGCAGGTTCGTTGGGGAAAATGGCGAACCGCGACAACAGGGTGGGCGTCATGGCTGGGACGTTGTTGCGTACGGCAACACGATTTCTGTTCTCTTCTTCACATACCCGCGAAGCTGCAGCCGTGCTGGCCGCTATTGGCGCGGTGACACTGTCCTCGGGCGCGCACGCGCAAAGCACGGACACGCCCGCCGCCACCGCGCTGCCGCCGGTGACCGTGATCGCGCCCTCGCCGCTGGCCGGCACGCGCAGCCGGCCCGTGGCGCGGCCGGTCGCGCGCACGGCGCGAACCACCACCAGAACCCGGCGCGCGCCGGTCGAAACGGCCGCCGCGCCGCCGGCGGCGACCACGGCGATTCCGGGACAGCCGGAGCACGATCCGAACCTGATCGATCGCGACAAGGTGCCGTCCAACACCGAAGTGCTGACGTCGGAGGATTTCAGCCGCAACTACTCGACCAACTTCCTCGACTCGGTCAATCGCAAGCTGCCAGGCGTCTCGCTCAGCGACCAGACCGGCAATCCGTTCCAGCGCGACCTCGACTATCGCGGCTTCACCGCCTCGCCGGTGCAGGGCACGCCGCAGGGCATCGCGGTCTACCAGAACGGCGTCCGCATCAACGAATCCTGGGGCGACGTGGTGAACTGGGACTTCATCCCGGAAAAGGCCATCGACCGGGTCTCGCTGTTCCCCAACAACCCGGTGTACGGCCTCAACGCGGTCGGCGGCGCGCTGAGCATCCAGATGAAGAACGGCTTCACCTATCACGGCATCGAGACCGAATTGTTCGGCGGCTCCTACGGCCGGGTGCAGAGCAGCGTGCAGGTCGGCGCCCAGAAGGACAACGTCTCGGCCTATGCGGCGTTCGAATCCGCCTATGACAGCGGCTGGCGCGACTACGCCAACTCGTCGCATGTCAACCGGATGTATGTCGATGTCGGCGCGCGCAACGACGACACCGAGGCCCACATCAACTTCACCGGCGCCAGCAATATTCTCGGCAACGTCGCGGCGACGCCGATCCAGATGCTCAATTCGCGCTGGTCGAGCGTCTACACCTGGCCGCAATCGACGGCATTGCAGCTCGCCTTCATCAACGCGACCTTGAACCATAATTTCTCCGACACCTGGTCGTTCCAGGGCAACGTCTATTACCGCGGCTTCTGGCAGGCGCATGTCGACGGCAACGGCACCGACGTCGAAGGTTGCAGCAGGGGCGCCAACCTCTGCATCGACGGCGTCAACGACAACGACCCGATCTACGGACCGGTCGGCGGTCCGCCGGTCAAGAACACGCTCGGCACCTTCTTCCTCGGCGAGATCGATCGCAACTGGGTGGCCAGCAACACCGTCGGCGGCACCGGGCAGTTCACCAACACCGATCAGATCTTCGGGCACGACAACCATGTCGTGATGGGCGCCAGCGTCGACCATGGCTTCACCAAGTTCACCGCATCGAGCGAACTCGGCGAGGTCCAGCAGAACCTGTTCGTGACCGGTACCGGCATTTATATCAACCAGCCTGACGCGGGCTTGAGCCCGGTCGACCTCAACGCCAAGAACACCTATACCGGCGTCTACGCCACCGACACGTTCGATGTGACCAACCGCCTGGCGGTCACCGCGGGCGGCCGCTTCAACCTCGCCCAGATCGACCTGCAGGACCAGACCGGCCTCAACCCGCTGCTCAACAGCAGCAACACCTTCCAGCGCTTCAACCCGGTGATCGGCGGCACCTTCAAGATCACGCCCAACGTCACCGCCTATGCCGGCTACTCCGAAGCCAACCGCGCGCCGACGCCGCTCGAGCTCGGCTGCTCCGATCCCAACCATCCCTGCATGATCGACAGCTTCCTGGTGGCCGATCCGCCGCTCAAGCAGGTGGTCTCGCACACCGTCGAGGCCGGCCTGCGCGGCGGCTGGGGGCGCGACGTCAGGACCGGGATGCTGACCTGGGGCCTCGGCGCGTTCCACACGCTGTCCGACGACGACATCATCGAAGTGGCGAGCCCGCTCGGCGTCAACAATTTCGGCTTCTTCCAGAACGCCGGAAAGACCCTGCGGCAAGGCATCGAGGCCAAGATCGACTATCGCTACGATCGCTGGAACGCCTACGCCAACTACACCTATGTCGACGCCACCTATCAGAGCAACATCACGCTGTTCTCGCCGAACAACCCGAATGCGCTGACCGACCCGAACAACGGCGACGTCTCCTATGTCAACGTCAAGCCCGGCGATCACATCCCGGGCATTCCCGCGCACCGCTTCAAGGCCGGTGTCGAGTATCTCGCCACCGACGCCTGGAAGGTCGGCGCCGACCTCAACGTGGTCGGCAGCCAGTGGCTGATCCACGACGACACCAACCAGAGCCCGAAGGTGCCGGCCTATTGGGTCGTCAATCTGCACACCTCCTACCAGCTCACCAAGAACATCGAGCTGTTCGGCCTGATCAACAACGTGTTCAACCAGCAGTATTATTCCGCCGGCGCCTTCTTCCAGACCGGCGGCTTCGCCAGCACCACGCGCGGCGTCACCGCGCTGATGGCGCAATTGACCGATCCCCGCACCTTCGTGCCCGGCATGCCGCTCGCCGCCTATGCCGGCATCAGGGCGAAGTTCTGAGGGGGAGCGTTCGGCTTTCTGCTTCTACCGGCGCGGCGCGGGATGTAGACTTGCGCCGGCAGCCGTGGAGAGCGATGTGGCGCGCTGGGACGATCTGCCCTGGGTCCGCAAAGAGACCACCAGGATCACGGCCGGGACCGTCGCCGCGGTCGTGATGACGGGCATGCTGTTTGTGATCCTATTCGCGTTGGTGATCGCCCGCTAAACGATCAGCCTAGCGTTTCGGCCGATGGTGGTGTCGGGTGTCGTGGCTGTGTCCCGCGTGCTCGCCGTCGAGCGGCATCATCACGACATGACCATGGCGGACGCCGCGCTCTGCGATGACATGGAATGCGCCGGCGATGATCGTCTATAACCTCTGCTATCCCGTGCAGACCGCTCCCGCCGCGGTCTGCCAGACCGGCGTGATGGACACCGCGCTGCATCCGATCGAACCCTTGACCTTCAGAGTCACCGTGGCGGGCGCGTTCTGATCCCGCCACCTCCCGCTCCATTGCACCGAGTGCAATGTTTCGCTTGCACCGCCGGGTCGATCGCAACATCGTGGCGCATGGAGCTGACAGTCACCACGATCCTGATCGCCTTTGCCGGCGTGTTCCTGATCTGCTTCATGAAGGGCGCGTTCGGCGGCGGCTTCTCGATCGTCGGCATTCCGCTGCTGTCGATCGTGATGGACCCGGTGACGGCCGGCGGCCTGCTCGCCCCGCTGTTCATCGCGATGGACCTGTTCGCGCTGCGCTACTGGAAGCCGTCGACCTGGTCTCGACCGGACCTCGTGCTGCTGTGCCGGGACTCGTGATCGGCATCGGCCTCGGCTATCTCCTGTTCCGGGTGCTGGATCATCGCGCCGTCTCGATCGTGATGGCGACGGTCACCCTGATCTTCGTCGGCCTGTGGCTGGTCACCGGCTCGAAAGTCGCGATCCGTCCACGCTCGGCACCGAAGGCGGTCGCGGCCGGCCTCGCCTCCGGCGTCACGACCATGGTCGCGCATTCCGGCGGCCCGCCGCTTGCGATGTATCTGCTGCCGCTCGGCCTCAGCAAGGAGGTCTATGCGGGAACGACCAGCCTGTTCTTCACCGTCGGCAACGCCACCAAGGCGGTGCCGTGGCTGCTGCTGGTGAAGCCCGCGGGCAACGTCTGGACCTTGATGGCGATCTGCCTGCTCGCGATCCCCGCCGGCGTGTGGCTCGGCTGGCGGCTGCACGGCAGCCTCGACCAGCGCCAGATCTATCGCGCCTGCTACGGCCTGTTGGTCGTGACCGCGCTGAAGCTGCTGTGGGACGGGGTGTCAGGCTATCTCTGACGAAGGCCCGATCGTCGTCTCACGCACATGTCAAAACCGCCATGTGCCGGCGAGAAATAGTCACTTGATTGATGTGTGGCCGATTCATAGGCTGCGCTGCTCTCTGTGAGAGCCAAGCGGAGCATGAACCTTCCATGACATCTTCAGCGCGGCCCTATCGCGGCATCTTTCCAGTCGTTCCGACCACATTCACCGAGTCCGGCGAGCTGGACATCGCAAGCTACAAGCGGGCGCTGGAGTTCATGATCGATGCCGGCGTCGATGGCCTCGCCATCCTGGCGAATTTCTCCGAGCAGTTTTCCGTCTCCGACGATGAGCGCCAGGTCCTCACCCGCACTGCGCTGGAGCACGTGGCCGGACGGGTTCCGGTCATCGTGACGACGAGCCACTATGCGACCGGGATTTGCGTCGAGCGTTCCAGGCTCGCCGCTGAGATGGGCGCCGCCATGGTGATGGTGATGCCGCCCTATCACGGCGCGACCTTTCGCGTGCCGGAAGCGCGCATGTTCGAGTTCTTCCAGCGCCTGTCGGATGCGCTGGATATTCCGATCATGATCCAGGATGCGCCGGCCAGCGGCGTCGCGCTCTCGCCGGAGTTTCTGGCGCGCATGGCGCGCGAGATCGCGCACGTCGCCTATTTCAAGATCGAGACGGCGGGCGCTGCGAACAAGCTCCGCGAGTTGATCCGGTTGGGCGGCGACGCCGTCGAAGGTCCCTGGGATGGCGAGGAAGGCATCACCTTGCTGGCCGACCTCGAGGCCGGCGCGACCGGCGCGATGACCGGCGGCGGCTTCCCGGACGGCATCCGCCCCATCCTCGAGGCGTTCCGGCAGGGCAACCGCGACGAGGCGTTTCGCGTCTATCAACGCTGGCTGCCGCTGATCAATCACGAGAACCGGCAGGCCGGCCTCTTGGCGGCGAAAGCGTTGATGAAGGAAGGCGGGATCATTTCCTGCGAGGCGGGACGCCACCCGATGCCGCCGATGCATCCGGCGACGCGGCAGCAATTGATCGAGATCGCCAGACGGCTCGATCCGCTGGTGTTGCGCTGGAACGCGTGAGCTGCGGCCCGGCATCTTGCGATGCAGCGGAACGGCTGACCTCAACGGGTCTGGTTGTTATCGCTGCTGAATTGCGGCCTGCTCTCGAGCGATCACCTCCAGTTCTGCGAAGCGCCTAATAATTCAGCGGCACTGCACAAAACTGTCGAACCAGGCCGTGGAAGCGCCGTCGCTGCCGGCGTCGCAATTTCGCGAATTCGTCAATCGCTCCCTCGCGGCAAGTCCCGAACTCATGCATGCTTGGCCCTGTGGCCTGAATGTTGCTTTCTCAAGCTCGAGGTCAAAATGCGGTGCTTAAGTCAAATAGGCGAGCGAACAGATCGGATGTAGGCTCTGGTTGAGGCGCTCTCACCCTGATGAGGAGACCCCGATGAAACCGTTCCACACCACACGCCGAGCGTTGAATGCAGCAGCCGTTGCGGTCGCCGCGATTGCCGCGATTGGTGGAGGCGCCGCGGCGCTGGCCGAGCAGAAGGTCGTCAAGATCGGCATCACGCTGCCGTTCACGGGAGCCGACGCCGAGGACGCCACCCTGATCAAGAACGGCGCGATGATCGCCTTCGACGAGGCCAACGCGGCGGGCGGCGTCGCCGGCTACAAGATCGAGCCGGTCATCTATGACGACGGCACGGCCACCGCCGGCCAGTATGATCCGGCGCAGGCCGCCACCAACACCAAGAAGCTCGTCTCCGATCCCCTGGTCGTCGCCAATGTCGGGCCGGAAATGAGCGGCAGCGGCAAGGCGATGTCGCCGATCCTCAGCCAGGCGGACATGGCGACGATCACGCCCTCCTCGACCAACCCCGACATCACCGATCCGAAGATGGCCGGCCAATTCCGCCCCAAGGGCAAGGCCGTCTATTTCCGGACCGTGACGACGGACGCCTACCAGGGGCCGAACATGGCCAACTACTACAAGGCCAAGCTGAACGTGAAGACGGTGTTCGTGCTCGACGATTCCGGCGCCTACGGCGTCGGTCTCGCCAATGCGTTCGAAACCCGGGCGAAGGCGATCGGCATCCAGGTGCTCGGGCATGACCAGCTCGATCCCAAGGAAGCCGACTACACGACGGTTCTGACCAAGATCAAGGCACTCAATCCGGACGCGATCTATTACGGCGGCGTCGCCCAGGCCGGCGTCAAGCTCGCCAAGCAGGCTGCGGAGACCATTCCGAAAGTGATCAAGGCAGGCGGCGACGGCGTGGCCGGCGGCAGCTTCCTGAAGGGCGGCGGCTTCCCGGCGGTCGAGGGCTGGTACGGCACCAATGCCGGTCCGCATTTGACCGAAAGCCCGGAGGCGGCCGGTTTCGTCAAGACCTTCCAGGAGAAGTATCACCAGACGCCGGACGATTATTCGATCACCGCCTATGACGCGACCAAGGTCATTCTCGCCGCGGTCGAGGCGGTGGCGAAGAGCGGCAAGGAGATGAACCGCTCCAACGTCCGTGACGCGATCCAGGCCTCACACGTCCAGACCCTGCAGGGCACCGTCGCCTTCGACGAGAACGGCGACATCCTCGACCGCACCGTCAGCGTGTTCCAGTATCGGCATGACGACAAATTCCCTGCGGACGACGTCACGCACCAGCTGAAGTATCTGGAACCCGCGCCGCAATCGTAGGCATTCGGTTCGCGATGCCGCATCGAGGGGGCCGGCCATGAGCAACTGGGATGTCCTGCTCCAGCAGGTGATCAACGGTGTGAGCCTGGGCGCGATGTACTCGCTGCTCGCGCTCGGCTTCACCATGGTCTACGGCATCATCGAGCTGATCAACTTCGCGCATTTCAACGTCTTCATGGTGGGCTCGTTCATCGCCATGTGGACGCTGGAGGCGATGGGCTTCGCCGGGCAGTCGCACGTCCTTTACGGGCTGCCGCTGGCCGGCATCCTGATCGCCGCGTTCGCCGTGACGATGCTCGGATCCGGCGTGCTCGGCGTCGTGATCGAGCGGTTCGCATTGCGACCCTTGCGCGGCGTATCGGGCACCGCGCCGATGATCACCACGATCGGCGTGTCCTACATCCTCTACAACATCGTTCTGCTCGGGGCCGGCGCCGATACCAAGAACTATTCCAACCCGATGCCGAAGACCGCGTGGGAGTTCGGCGGCGTCACGCTGCGGCTGCGCGAGGTGCTGCTCTGGACCATATCGCTGCTGCTCATGATCGCGCTGAACTATTTCGTCCGGCGGACCAAGATGGGCAAGGCGATGCGGGCGATGGCACAGGATCAGGAGGCGGCGCGCATGGTCGGCATCGATGTCGACCGCGTCGTGATCATCACCTTCTTCCTGGGCTCGGCACTGGCCGGCGCGGCCGGGCTGATCTTCGGCCTGTACTACAATTATACGAGCTATCTGATCGGCTACACCTCCGGCCTGCGCGCGTTCACCGCGGCGGTGCTCGGCGGCATCGGCAACATCCCGGGGGCGATGCTGGGCGGTGTCGTGATCGGACTGATCGAATCGCTGGGCGGCCAGTACATCGCGGTGCGCTGGACCGACGTCATCATCTTTTCGCTGCTGGTGATCGTGCTGGTGCTGCGCCCCTCGGGGCTGCTCGGCCGCGCCGCGCCGAACAAATCGTAAGGGGTGACGGCGTGTCGGATTCACCTCTCGAACGCGCCCAGCAAATCGCAGCCCCTGCAATCGCACGCCCGCAAGGCGGGATCGCGGCGCTCCGCGCGCGCGTCGCCAGCGAGCAGTTCCGTCCCTATCTGCTCGTCATCATCCTGATGGCGGCGCTCGCCTTCCCCTATCTCGACGGCAATGAGGGCGACATCGACGCCGCCGCCAATGCGCTCTCCTATGCCATGCTGGCGCTCGGGCTGAACATCGTGGTCGGCTTCGCCGGCCTGCTCGATCTCGGCTATGCGGCGTTCTTCGCCATCGGCGCCTACACCTACGGCGCGCTGTCGTCCTACCAGATCCAGCCGCCATGGAGCGGCTTCTGGGAGCCGTTCCAGTGGCTTGGGCTGGTGCAGCATCTGAACGCCGGGGGCGGCGCCGGCACCGTGCATTTCGACGTGTCGTTCTGGCTGATGCTGCCGATCGCGGGCCTGGTTGCCGCCTTCTTCGGTGTCGTGTTCGGCGCACCGACGCTTCGCCTCAAGGGCGACTACCTCGCTATCGTGACGCTCGGCTTCGGCGAGATCGTGCCGATCGTGGCGCGCAACACGCCCACCGTCACCAACGGCGCGCAGGGCCTCAGCGGCGTCAGCACGCCGAAATTGTTCGGCTACGATTTCGGCGTGATGTCGACGCCCTACTACTATCTCGGGCTCGCCCTCATCGTGCTCCTGATCTTCATCAGCACGAGGCTGAAGAATTCGCGCGTCGGCCGGGCCTGGCTTGCGATCCGCGAGGACGAAATCGCCGCCGAGGCGATGGGGGTCAACCGCACCAGGCTCAAGCTGCTCGCCTTTGCCATCGGTGCGGGATTTGCCGGCGTGACCGGCACCTTCTACGTCGCCAAGCTGCAGACCGCCACGCCGGAGATGTTCATGTTCCCGGTCTCGGTCATGATCCTCGTCATGATCGTGCTCGGCGGCATCGGCAGCGTCGCCGGCGTGGTGGTCGGCGCACTGCTCCTGCAGCTGCTGCAATCCTGGTTCCTGCAGGACCTGACGCAATGGATCCACGCGCTCGGCAAGCTGACCGGCATCGGCTTCCTGCAGAAGCTCGATCTGGTGCAGTCGATCGAGCTGATCTTCGGCATCATCCTCGTGGTGATGATGCTCTATCGCCGCCAGGGATTGATTCCCGAACGTGCCCCGGTGACGGCGCTGTCCTACGACCAGCAGAACGCGATGCCGTCGCGCAACGAGGTGGAGGCCGGACTAGCGCCGCTGCACCGGCGGACGATCGACCCGGGCAGACCGCTGCTCGAGATCAAGGGCCTGAAGAAGTCGTTCGGCGGCATCAAGGCCGTGAACGGCGTCGATCTCGACGTGATGCCCGGCGCGATCGTCGCCATCATCGGACCGAACGGCTCCGGCAAGACGACGTTCTTCAATCTCATCACCGGCCTGATCGCACCCGACGGCGGTCACGTGCGGCTTGCAAGCGAGGACGTCACCGGACTGAAGCCGCACCGGATCGTCGAAAAGGGCATTGCGCGCACCTTCCAGAACCTGCGCCTGTTCCCGCACATGACGCTGATGGAGAATGCGCTGGTCGGAGCCCATTCGCGCACCGCGACGGGGGCCATCGGCGCGGTGCTGCGCCTGCCCCGCGTCAAGCGCGAGGAAGCCGCCGCACGCGCCCGCGCGCTCGACATCCTCGGCATCTTCGGCAACCGGCTGATGCCGCGCCTGCAGCATCTCGCCTTCTCGCTGTCCTACGCCAACCGGCGGCGGCTGGAGATCGCGCGTGCGCTGGTGTCGGAGCCCGTGCTGCTGCTGCTCGACGAGCCGACCGCCGGCATGAACCCGACCGAGACGCTGGAATTGACCGACCAGATCCGGCAATTGCGCGAACGCGGCGTCTCGATCCTCCTGATCGAGCACAAGCTCGATGTGGTCAATGAGATCGCCGACAAGGTGATCGTGCTCGACCATGGCGAGAAGATCGCCGAGGGCACCCCGAAACAGGTTCATTCAAACAAGGAAGTGCTGCGTGCCTATCTCGGACGAACAACCGACGCCGTCGCAGCGGCCGCCGCCGCTTCTTGAGTTCAAGGATGTCAACACCTATTACGGCGAGTTGCACGTCCTGAAGGACGTCGACTATCGCGTCGGCGAAGGCGAGATCGTCTGCCTGCTCGGCGGCAACGCCTGCGGCAAGTCCACCACCATGAAGACGATCCTCGGCATTGTTACGCCGAAGAGCGGCACGATCAGCTACGCGGGGTCGCGGATCAACGATCTGCCGACGGCGCAGCGGGTGAAGCGCGGTATCGCGCCGGTGCCGGAGGCGCGCCGGCTGTTTCCGCGCATGACCGTGCTCGAGAACCTGGAAATGGGCGCCTTCACCCGCGACGACGTCGCCGAGATCGAGGCCGACAAGGAACGCGTCTTCGACCTGTTCCCGCGCATCAAGGAGCGCCTCAAGCAGCAGGCCGGCACGCTGTCGGGCGGCGAGCAGCAGATGGTCGCGATCGGCCGCGCGCTGATGGCGCGTCCGAAGCTGTTGTGCATGGACGAGCCGTCGATGGGGCTGTCGCCTGCCTTCGTCGAGCAGGTGTTCGACATCATCCAGGTCATCAACCGCCAGGGCACCAGCATCTTCATGGTCGAGCAGAACGCCAACATGGCGCTGTCGATCGCCAATTATGGCTACGTTCTGCAGACCGGCCAGGTGGTGCTGCACGGCTCGGCCCGGAGCCTGCGCGACAACGAGATGGTGCAGCAGGCCTATCTCGGCGAAATGAAGACGCGGCCGGCGGCAGCGGACGCCGCCGGATGAGGGCCGGCGTGTCACAGCCGCGTTGGCAGCGAGAGTTCTGACATCAATTTCACGAGGTCGGCCTGCCTGCCGCAATTTGTCTTGGCGAAAATCCGTGCCAGGTGCGACTTCAACGTATTGATGCTGATCCCAAGCTCATCCTTGAGGGTTATCGCGCTTTGTCCGTCGGCAATCCGCGACATGATTCTGGCCTCGGAAGGCGTCAGATCGAACAGGGTCATGAGAACGGCGTCTTCGGGCAGCGCACGGCTCTCGCGGGTTGAGAGAAAGATCGCGACGAGCGGCTGATTGCCGACGCGTCGGGTCCCGACTCCGAGTAAGGGAAGAATGTAGGCATAGGTCGCCTCGAGTTGTGCCAGCAGCGGCACGCCTACACCGCGCCGCCCGAGCGCAAGGTCGCTCGACGCCGCCCGCTGCAAGGCCTCCGAGAAATTCGCCCTGACTGCAGCCGAACGTGGTTCGACACGGCCGCGTCGCACAAGCAATGGCCCGTCGGCACCCAGGATCCTTTCAGCGGCGGGATTGGCGAAGATCAGACGCCCGGTCGCATCGCTGATCAGAATGGGCGTCGCGATCCCGGAAAGAGCCGCAAGAGTGATCTCGGCGCCCCAGCGCGTCCGCTCCAGCGTTTCCCCGATCATGAAGGCGCGCCGCAGATGAGGGGAAAGCCGTTGCACGAGCATCATTTCGTCGGCCGTGACCGGGTCACGCCGTTGCGACGTCACGAAACCGATCGTAATCAGTTCTTCTGCCGTGTCCGCGATCAGCGTGGTGCTGCCGTCGCGCAGACCGTTTGGCGCGACCCATTCGCGATGGAAGCTTGATTGCTGAAATTCCTGCTCCGGCATCAGTTGTAGCGTGGAGACCGGCGTATCGAGCATGCCGAACAGGATCTTGTCCCGCATGGGAATCCGCACCAGTTGTCGGTCCGCAAGATCGCTGATCGCCGTGGCATCCCATGTCGTGTGATGGACATGGGTCACCCGGATCGTCGGCTTGTGGATTGCGACAATCGAAACGAATTCGGCGCCGAGGCGCGTCCTCAGCCGTTCGAGGAAGATGGGCCAAAGCAGCGGGTCGACTGCGGCGTCGTAAACCTCGGTGACCAACGCTTCAAATTGATCAGTCACGGCACTGCACCACACCATCTTTCCTGAAGCGCTCGCCACGGATCGACCGCCGCCGCGCTGGCGTCAGATCGCGACGACTCACGTTTTGGTCATCGACCAGCCGGCGACCATGCTGGGCAGCGATCCGTATGGCGAAAGTCCGTGCGGTCGAACGCCGGATCGGTCCGGCAACGGATTCTTCGATTCGGAGCTGGTCACGACAATCGGCTTGTCGGCGGCTGAAGTGACCAAGGCGACGACAATCATGGCGATGACGAGGATCGACGAACAAGCCGAAGGAAGGGCGATCGCCCAATGGCGCGCCGGCGATCTATCCTTCGCACCGAGGTCAAGATCCAATAAACGTCTCATGTTGGATACTCCGGAGCAGCGGTTCATGTCGAATTGCGAGGGCGACCATGAGCAATTCGAGTGGCGTTCAATGGCGCCAGAGTCGTCGCAAGCGAACGTTAGACGGTGGCTTGTCGAAGGGTTATGATCCCATTCACACGGCGTGTTCGCTTGTGAGCAAACCTATGGCGACGCCGAGAATACTTCGTCAGCGCGTCTCTGCGTCACCTGATTGGGTGACGCCGGTGTCATTGGAACTCGCTAGGTTGGCCGATCGCAAGCAGGCGCTGGGCTCTCCGCTTCCACGAAGTCGTGAGGCGGCGCCGCTATCACTGAGTTGCCCGACGGCGCAAGCCCTTCGGATAAATATAATTCTCTTTATCCGAACACCGGTTCGATGTATGGTGTCCCCGTCTCACCCGATCGAGGGGCGCTGCGCATCGTCACAGACGCGGTGTGAGATGCGGTGGACGGTTCGCGTGCCAGTGACGACAGCATGCGAGGCGGACGGCGAAATCGTGCAGGCCTGACGTCCTAGTGGCAGATGTCCCCTGGCAGAAGGCGAAGCCTTCTTGCTGGGCGCGGTGACACAAAAGCCCAGTCTCGCCGGGGCGAGCACGTATAAGCCGTAACCCATCGCGCAGGGAAAGCCGGGTTGTTCCCGGTTACACCTGTGGTCCTACTCCCGTGCTTTTTGTTGCACGGGACCCATGGGTGCAATCGGCACCCGGCTTTCCCTGCGCCCTCTGCGAAATGAGAGGGCGGAACGAACAGCAAGACTCGGACAATTCATGTCGCGAGAACGCGAAGCTGTATCCCCACCTACAACTGTCATCGCCCGATTTAATCGGGCGACCCAGTACGCCGCGGCCTCTCGGCTCAAGCACTCCTGCCTCTGGAATACTGGATCACCCGTCTTCGCGGGTGACGACATCGAACAAGTTGCGCCGGGACGACAAAAAAACAGGCCCATCACGGCAGGCTGACAAACTCCACCCAGTTCGGCTTTTTCCCGACCGGATAGGATTTCAGCCTGGTCAGCGCGCCGCTGGCCGGATCGATGCGATAGACCGTTATTCCGTCGGACAGTTCGCCGACCGCGGCGAGATAGCGCCCGGACGGATCGATGTTGAAGCCGCGCGGCTGTCGCTCGGTCGGCACGCTTCCGATCGTCGTCAGCTTCCCGGTCGCGGCATCGACCTTGAAGGCGGCGATCGTGTCGGAGCCGCGCTCGGACGCATAGAGGAACCGCCCATCGGGCGTGAGATGGATGTCGGCGGCCCACGGCTTGCCGCTGAAGCCGGACGGCAGCGCCGTGGTGCGCTGGATCTCCTGCCATGTGCCGGCACCTCCGTCATAGCTGAAGGCGGCGACGTCGCCGTTCAGCTCATGGACCAGATAGACGAACCTGCCGTTCGGATGAAACACGAAGTGCCGCGGCCCAGACTTCTCCAGGACCTTGATGGCCGGCGGATCGTTCGCGGTGAGCGCGCCGCGCGCAGCGTCGAAGCGGAAGCTCAGCACCTGATCGGAGCCGAGATTGGTGGCGAACACGAAGCGATTGGCGGGATCGGGCAGGATGGCATGGGCGTTCAGTCCGGTCGGGATTACCTGGCTCGGCGCGCCGACCACGCCGCCCGTCTGGATCGGATTGACCGCGACCTTGTTACCGCCATAGGACGCGCTGAACAGCACCTTGCCGGTGCGGTCCATCGCGATGTTCGCCATGCTGTCGGCGAGCGGTCCGTTGCCGATATGCTTGAGCATGCCGCTGTTCGGGTCGATCGCAAAGCTCACCGCCTGATAAGGTTGCGAGCGCACGCCGGCGATCAGGATGCGGTGGTCCGGACTGATCGCGAGCGGCGTCGACGCGCCGGGCTTCTCGACGCCGGTGAAAGCGGCGGTCTGCACCGGAACCATCTCGCCGGTCTCGGGCGCGAGACGGAAGACATTGATGTCGTTGCTGTCGGCGTTGGCGACATAGACATACGTATCGGCCATTCCCGCTCCACCTCCGGCCAGGATCGCCACTAGCGCAAGCGGCAATGCGACGGCGAACGCGCGTATCGATCCGATCATGGGGCCTCCTTCAGTTTTTCTTGCGGCTTGTCTTGTTCAGCCGATGATAGCGAGGCAACCGCAGTCGCGCCAAAAGCGAATGGCTATCGATCGATGCAGAGAAAGCATTGCTGGCGTCCTGCGAATGCCGACGATGTCAGCGGCATAGCGTCGCTGATCCCGCTGCGGCGCAACAATCAAAATGAGACTACCCGTCAAGCCGGTGACGGGCGACGACATCCGCGATCCGCTCGCCATCGGCTAGCCTTGCGCGCAATAGCCGAACGCCCGCGCCCAAACGCAGGCCGGCGACAACGCCAAGAAAAACGCCAGGGAGGAGAGCGATGTTGAAACGCAGTGTGGGACTGATCGCGTTGAGCCTGTTGCTATCGGGCACGGCGTCGGCGCAGGAGAAGATCAAGGTCGGCGTCACCGCCACGCTCGAAGGCACCTACACCGTGCTCGGCGAGGACGGCATGCGCGGCTTCCAGACCGCGCTCAACGTGCTCGGCAAGAAGATCGGCGACAAGGAACTCGAATTCGTGGTCGCCTCGACCGACGCGACGCCGGACTCCGCGGTGCGTGCGGTGCGCAAGCTGATCGAGCAGGACAAGGTGCAGATCCTGCTCTCACCGCTGTCCGGCGACGAGGGCATCGCGGTGAAGAATTTCGCCAAGACGCATCCGGAGCTGACTTTCGTCAACGCCGCCTCCGGCGCGCAGGAGACGACCTATGTCGATCCGGCGCCGAACTTCTTCCGCTACAACATGGATGGCGCGCAGTGGCAGGTGGGCCTCGGTAAATACGCCTATGAGACCAAGGGCTATCGCAAGATCGCAACCGTCGGCGAGGATTATTCCTTCATCTACACCCAGGTGTTCGGCCTGGTGCTGGAATTCTGCGGCGCCGGCGGCCAGGTGACGAGCCGGCAATGGGTGCCGCTCGGCACCAAGGATTTTGCCTCGGTGATCGCAGCACTGCCCGACGATGTCGACGCGATCTATCTCGGCCTCGGCGGCGCCGACGCCGTCAACTTCCTCAACCAGTACCAGCAGGCCGGCGGCAAGGCGCATCTGATGGGGGGCTCGATCATGATCGACCAGACCATCCTGTCGTCGAAAGGCAGCGCCAAGAACGCGCTGGTCGGCACGCTCGCGGCGAGCGGCCAGGCCGACACCTGGGACGACCCGGCCTGGCAGAAATTCGTCAAGGCCTATCAGGACGCCTTCCCGCCGGAGAAGCGTTTCCCGAGCCCGTCGCTGCTCGCCACCAACTACTATGACTCGACGATGGCGCTGATCCTGGCGCTGCGCCAGGTCAATGGCGATCTCTCCAACAACCAGGCCAAGCTGAAGGACGCGCTGGCCAAGATCGAGATCGACGCGCCGAACGGCAAGATCAAGCTCGACTCCAACCGCCAGGCGATCGGCACCAATTTCGTCACCGAAGTGGTCGATGACGGCAAGGGCGCGCTGTTCTCCAAGGTCGTCAAGGTGATCCCGAACGTCAACCAGACGCTGGGCTACGATCCGGCGGTATTCGCCAAGATCGGGCTGCCGAGCCGCACGGTTCCGGAGTGCAAGAAGTACTGACGTATTTGTTGCAGTGCGGGCAGCCGGCCGTGACAAGGTTGCGTCAGGTGCCTTGCTCGCCCTTGCTTTCCGCGGGCGGATGTTGAACGCTTGTCGAAAAGACAAGAACATCCCGCGGGAGGGGAGGCATGAGCAGGGCGCTTGCCGTCTTCCACGGCCGGTTCGGCCGCGCGACGGTCTATCAGTTGAACCGTCCCTTCAACGTGCATGCGCACCGCGAAGGGCACCTGATCTTTCATGTCGGCGGTACGCCGGCGCAGATCGACGTCTCCGAGCAGCGCTGGCTGCTCAAGGATGATACCGTGGTCGCGGTCAACCCATGGGAGCCGCACAATTTTCTGCCGGCCGACATCGACCACGGCGCGATCTTCTTCGTGCTCTATGTCAACGCCGAATGGTTCGCGCCCGCCGGCGCCAATACGCAAGCCATGCGGTTCGGCCGCACCTTCTTTCCCCGCACCGCGGCGCTCGACAAATTGATCCGCCGCACCGCAGCGCTGGTGTGCGGCGCGCCATCGCTGCGCAGCCTCGATTGCGAGCTGCGGCAACTGATCGATTCCTGCTACGAGGAGAGCTGGCAGGCGGCAGCCGAGGCGCGGGCGACGGCTGCGGTCACCGATTTCCGGGTCCGCAAGTCGATCAAGCTGATGTCGGAAAGCCCCGGCGCCGAGATCGAGCTCGACGCGATCGCGCGCGAAGCCGGCCTGTCGCGGCCGCATTTCTACCGGCTGTTCCGCACCCAGACCGGCGTCACACCACACCTCTACATGAACACGTTGATCATGGAGCAGGCGCTGGATGCACTGGTCGCGACGGAATCGCCGATCGCCGATATCGGCTTCGACCTCGGCTTCTCCTCGCAGAGCGGATTCACCCGCTTCTTCGCCGCCAATGTCGGCATGGCCCCGACCGACTATCGCCGCGCCGCCAAGGTGTTGCGGCCGTAAGCGGGTTCCGGAACGATAAAAGATACTCTCGATCAAATCAGGCCCGCTCGCCCTCGATAGGATGGGAGATACGCGACCCGGCAGACGGTCGCGGCTCGAGGGAACGCGACGGAGATGGCCTCCTTCATCGAACGCCATCCGGCCTGGGCGCTGATCGCAATCATCGCGATCGCGGTGCTGCTGTGGCTCGTGTTCGCGATCTGGCCGCCGGGGCTGGAAGCCGCGATCGGCCGCAAGCGCGTGTTCCTCAACGCGGTGCTCAACGGCATCACGCTCGGCGGGCTGTATTTCCTGGTGGCGAGCGGCTTCACGCTGATCTTCGGCCTGATGCGCAACGTCAACCTCGCGCACGGCTCGCTCTATCTGTTCGGCGGCTATATCGGCTACGCCATCAGCACCTGGACCGGGTCGTGGATCCTGAGCTTCATCGTCGCCTTCATCGCGGTGGCGGCGCTCGGCGTGATCCTGCAGCTTGCCGTGTTCCGCCGCATGGAGGGCCAGGACCTCAGGCAAACCATGGTGACGATCGGTCTGTCGATCGTGTTCGCCGACCTGATGCTGTGGGTGTTCGGCGGCGACTTCTACCAGATCCAGACCCCTAGCTGGCTGATCGGCCCGGTACAGCTGCCGCTGCTCACGGCGGTGAAATCCTCCGGCGAGCCGGTCTATCTGCAATATCCGCTGGTGCGGCTGGTGATCTTCGCCGCCTCCGTCGTGATCGGCGTCGCGATGTGGCTCGCGCTCAACCGCACCCGGATCGGCATGATCGTGCGCGCCGGCGTCGACGACCGCGACATCCTGGCGGCGACAGGCGTGCGGATCCAGCTCGTCTTCGTGCTGGTGTTCGCGCTCGGCGCTGGATTGGCCGGCATCGCCGGCGTCGTCGGCGGCACCTTCCAGTCGCTGTCGCCAGGCGAGGACACCCGCTTCCTGCTCGCCTCGCTGGTGGTCGTGATCGTCGGCGGCATGGGCTCGATCCCGGGGGCGGCACTCGGCGCCGTCATCATCGGCCTCGCCGAACAGCTCGGCTCGGTCTACATCCCGACCTACGCCATCGTCGTCACCTTCCTGATCATGGTGCTGGTGCTGGCAGTGCGGCCGCAGGGCCTGCTCGCGAGGCGATGAATGTCGCTGTTGCAGAGCACCCAGCTTCGCCCCGACGCCACCGCATCAACGGCGCGCCGCGCCTTCATCCGCGCCTGGCCGGAGTTCCAGAACCCGGCGGCATGGCTGGTGGCGCTGATCCTCGTGATCATGCCTGTCATCGCCAACGGCTTCTTCCTGATCGAGATCTTCGCCACCACGCTGATCCTCGGCATCATCGCGCTCAGCCTGATGTTCCTCGCCGGCTATGGCGGCATGGTCAGCCTGATGCAGCTCACCATCGCCGGTTTTGCCGGCTACATGGTCGCGGTGTTCGGCGTCAGCGGCAACGCGAATATCAGCCTGGGCTGGCCATGGTGGCTGGCGACCCCGATGGCGCTGGCGCTGGCGACGCTGTTCGGCACGCTCGGCGGCGCGCTCGCGGTGCGCACCGAGGGCATCTACACCATCATGATCACGCTGGCGATCGGCGCGGCGTTCTACTATTTCACCAACCAGAACTGGGCGATCTTCAACGGCCATACCGGCATGAACACGATCGCGACGCCGCATTTCTGGGGTGTCGACTGGCGCGCAGATATCGCCTTCTACTACGTGACGCTCAGCGTCGCCGCGATCTGCTACTTCGCGGTCCAGTACATCTCGCGCGCCCCGTTCGGCCTCGCGCTGCAAGGCGTGCGCGACAATTCGCGCCGCATGGCCGCGCTCGGCTTCAATCCCAATGCGCACCGCATCGCAGCCTATGCCTTCGCCGCCTTCATCGCCGCGCTCGGAGGGGTGCTGCAGGTCTGGAACTACCGGCAAATCTCGCCGGGCTCGGTCAGCGTCAACGCCTGCATCGACGTCCTGATCATCGCCGTGGTCGGCGGCATCACGCGGCCGATCGGCCCGTTCATCGGTGCCTTGATCTTCGTCCTGCTGCGGACATTTGCGATCGACCTGCTGGTCAAGGTGGGGCTCGACGGCAATCGCTTCCGGCTGCTGATCGGGCTCGGCTTCCTCGCCATCGTGTTCTGGTCGTCCGACGGCGTGATCGGCCTGTGGGAACGCTGGCGCCGCCGCAACACCTCCTCTGCAACGCGCTCACGCGGAGGCCGCCATGGATAGCGTCGCACAGCGACTGTCCGCGGTCGGCGCCGGTGCGGCCTTGGAGCTGCGCGGCGTGACGCGGCTGTTCGGCGCGCTGGCGGCGCTGACCGACGTCACTATCACCGTCCGTCCCGGCGAGCGGCGCGCGGTGCTCGGCTCCAACGGCGCCGGCAAGACCACGCTGTTCAACTGCATCACCGGCGACTTCCCGCCCTCATCCGGCACCATCCGCTTCTTCGGCGAGGACATCACCCAGTTCCCGCCTTACGAACGGATCCGCCGCGGCCTGCGCCGCACCTACCAGATCTCGGCGTTGTTCCCCGGCCTCACGGTACAGGACAACGTCTACCTCGCCTGCCGTGGCGTCTCGCGCGGCCGCTTCTCGTTCCTCCGCCCCGGCCAGAACGACGCGCTGATGCACGCGACCGAGACGCTGGTTCAAGCCGTGCATCTCACCGCCGTGAAGGACCAACGCGTTGCCGAGCTCGCCCACGGCCAGCAACGCCAGCTGGAGATTGCGCTGGCGCTCGCCGGCGCGCCACGCTTCATCCTGTTCGACGAGCCGGCGGCAGGATTGTCGCCGACCGAGCGCCGCGAGTTGATCGAGATCCTGACCTCGCTGCCGGCGCATATCGGCTACATCATCATCGAGCATGACATGGACGTCGCGCTGCGCGTGGTCGAGAGCGTGACGATGATGCACAACGGCCGCATCTTCAAGGAAGGCCCTCCGCGCGAGATCGAGACCGATCCCGAGGTGCAGGAGCTCTATCTCGGAGGCGGCCATGAATGACCGCCGCACAGCTCCCGCGCTCGAGGTGAAGGGCCTCGATGTCTATTACGGGCATTCGCACGCGCTGCAGGGCGTCGACCTCACGCTCTCTTCCGGCGTGTTCTCGGTGGTCGGCCGCAACGGCATGGGCAAGACCACCCTGTGCAAGGCGATCATGGGCCTGGTTCGTGTCAGCGCCGGCTCGATCCGGATCCGAGGCGAAGAGGTAACGCGGCAACCTCCGGCGCGGATCGCCCGGCTCGGCGTCGGCTATGTGCCGCAAGGCCGGCGGCTGTGGCGCTCGCTCACCGTCGACGAGCATCTCGCACTTGCCGGCGGCCTGCGGCGCGGCGCCTGGACGGCCGAACGCATCTACGACACCTTCCCGCGGCTCGCCGAGCGCAAGGGTCACGGCGGCAGCCAGCTTTCCGGCGGCGAGCAGCAAATGCTCGCGATCGCGCGCGCGCTGCTGACCAACCCGCAGCTCTTGATCATGGACGAGCCGACCGAGGGGCTGGCGCCCGTCATCGTGGCGCAGGTCGAGGAGATGCTGCTGCGGCTCGGCGACGAAGGCGACATCTCGGTCCTGGTCATCGAGCAGAATATCGGCGTGGCGACGGCTGTGTCGCAGAACGTCGCGATCATGGTCAATGGCCGTATCAACCGCATCATCGACTCCGCGCGCCTTGCCGCCGACCGCGAGTTGCAGCAGCGGCTGCTCGGCGTCGGCACGCATGGCAGCGACGAGACCGACGTCGAGGTCCGACCGGCGAAGACTGACGCCGCCGGCGGCCCGCAACCCGAACGCAAGGGCCCGGTCCGCATCTACGTCTCCAATCCCGTGCTCCCGACGCGCTGGTCGCGACCGGTGCCGATCGCCCGGATCGAGGCGGCGGCACGGACGCAATCCGCGGGTGTCACGCGGTTGGACGGGACAAATCGCCGAACGAGCGAGCCTGTGGCATCGAGGACGTCGGGGCCACCCGTCGTGCTGGTCGTTGGCACGCTCGACACCAAGGGCGCCGAGCTGCGCTTCATCCGCGACATCATTGCGGGCAGCGGACTGCGCACGCGCCTGGTCGATGTCTCGACCAGCGGCAAGGCGGCGAGCTGCGATGTCACGGCGCAGGAGATCGCGCTGAATCATGGCCGTGGCGGCTCGGGCGTGTTCGGCAGCGATCGCGGCGCCTCGGTCACCGCGATGGCGGAGGCATTCGAACGATGGCTGCGCCGTCAGGGCAATATCGCGGGAATCATCTCGGCCGGCGGGTCGGGCGGTGCGTCGCTGGTCGCGCCGGCGATGCGCGCGCTGCCGGTCGGCGTGCCGAAGCTCATCATTTCCTCGGTCGCCTCCGGGGATGTCGGTCCCTATGTCGGCCCGGCCGACATCACCATGATGTATTCCGTGACCGACGTGCAGGGCCTCAACGCGATCTCGCGCACGGTGCTCGGCAACGGCGCCAACGCGCTGGTCGGCATGGTCAAGGCGCGGCTCGATGAACAGTCGAGCAAGCCGCGTAACGCAGGCTCCGGCCTGCCCGCGATCGGCATCACAATGTTCGGTGTGACGACGCCGGCCGTCCAGAAGATGGCAGCCGACTTGCGCGAGGACTTCGAATGCCTGGTGTTCCACGCCACTGGCGTCGGCGGCCGCTCGATGGAGAAGCTGGTCGAGTCCGGCCAGATCGCCGGCGTGATCGATCTCACCACGACCGAAGTCTGCGACCTCCTGATGGGCGGCGTATTCCCGGCGACCGACGACCGCTTCGGTGCCATCATCCGCAGCCGCGTGCCCTATGTCGGTTCGGTCGGCGCGCTCGACATGGTCAACTTCGGTGCGCCGGACACCATCCCCGAACGCTACCGGCAGCGTAAATTCCACGTCCACAATCCGCAGGTCACCCTGATGCGGACGACGCCGGACGAAAACGAGCGGATCGGCCGCTGGATCGGCGACAGGCTGAACCAGATGGACGGCATCGTGCGCTTCTTCCTCCCCGAAGGCGGCGTCTCCGCGCTCGATGCGCCTGGCCAGCCGTTCTGGGACCCCGATGCCGACGCGGCGCTGTTCGGCGCGCTGGAGCGCACCGTGCGCCAAACCAGCAACCGACAGATCATCCGCATCAAGCGCAACATCAACGATCCCGAGTTCACCGCCGCCATCGTCAGCGCGTTCCGTCCTTTGCTCGGACGCGCCGGTGGTCGGCGGAGAGTGGCGAGGTGACCCATGGCCAGGTTTGAACGCGCGGCGCTGCTGAAGAGATTTCGCGACATGGTCGCGCGCGGCGAGCCGATCGTCGGCGGCGGCGCCGGCACCGGCCTCTCCGCAAAATGCGAAGAGGCCGGCGGCGTCGACCTGATCGTGATCTACAATTCCGGCCGCTACCGCATGGCCGGCCGCGGCTCCCTTGCCGGCCTGATGCCCTATGGCGACGCCAACGCCATCGTGGTCGAGATGGCCGGCGAAGTGCTGCCGGTCGTAAGCAAGACGCCGGTACTTGCCGGGGTCAACGGCACCGATCCGTTCCGCGACATGGATCTGTTCCTGGACCAGATCAAGGCGCTCGGCTTCGCCGGCGTGCAGAATTTCCCGACCGTCGGCCTGATCGACGGCACCTTCCGCGCCAACTTGGAGGAAACGGGGATGTCCTATGCACTCGAGATCGACATGATCGCCAAGGCCCATGACAAGGACATGCTGACCACGCCCTACGTGTTCAGCGAGCAGGAAGCCGCCGCGATGGCGATCGCCGGCGCCGACATCATCGTCTGCCACATGGGCCTGACCACCGGCGGCACGATCGGCGCGCAGACCGCGCTGAAGCTCGCCGACTGCCCTGCCCGGATCGAGGCCTGGGCCGAGGCCGCGCTCGCGGTCAATTCCGACATCATCGTGCTCGCGCATGGCGGTCCGATCGCCGACCCCGCCGATGCCGATTTCATCATGAAGCAGACCCGCAACTGCCACGGCTTCTACGGCGCCTCCTCGATGGAGCGCCTGCCGGTGGAGCGGGCACTGACGGATCAGGTTCGTAAATTCAAGGCGATCGGCGCGCGCTAACGCGCTGTGACCAAGGGAGGAAGATATGTCGGGGATGCTGGCAGGTGAATTGATCCTCTGGCTCATCGTCGCAATCGTCGCGATCATCATCATCGTCTATGTCGTGAACTGGCTGTACCACCGCTCATCGAAGGAGGTCTCCTTCGTCCGCACCGGCTTCCTCGGCGAACGCGTGGTGATCAACGGCGGCGCCTTCGTGCTACCGTTCATCCACGACACCACGCCGGTCAACATGAACGTGCTGCCGATGGGGATCGTGCGCTCCCGGCAGGACGCCGTGATCACCCGCGACCGCATGCGCGTGGACATCGAGGCCGATTTTTACGTCCGCGTCCAGCCGACTCGCGAAGCGGTGTCGATCGCCGCCGCCACGCTCGGCCGCCGCACCATGGAGCCCGAGCAGCTGCACACCTTGCTCTCCGGCAAGTTCATCTCCGCGATCCGCTCGGTCGCCTCCGAAATGACCATGGAGCAGATGCATGAGCAGCGCGGCGACTATGTCGCGCGCGTCAAGGCCAACGCCGCGGAAGCGCTGGCGCAGAACGGTCTCGAGCTGGAATCGGTCGCGATCACCGACCTCGATCAGACCGACCTCGAATATTTCAATCCTTCGAACCGTTTCGACGCCGAAGGCTTGACCCGCCTGATGGAGGACATCGAGGCCAGGCGCAAGCTGCGCAACGACATCGAACAGGACTCGATGATCAAGATCCGCACCCGCAACCTCGAGGCCGAGCGGCAGGCGCTGGACATCGAGCGCGAGAGCGAGACCGCGCGCCTGGAGCAGGAACGCGACATCGAGATGCGCCGCGCCCTGCAACGCACCGAGGTCGCCCGCGAACGCGCGCTGCGCGAGACCGAGGCCGAACAGGCCCAGATCACCGCGCGCGAAACCATCGAGAAGGCCCGCATCGCCAATGAGCAAGCCATCACCGAGGCGCGGATAGCCTCCGAACGCGAGACCCGGCACCGGGAGATCGAGCGGACCCGCGCGGTGGAAGAAAAGGAGCTGCTGGCGCGCGAGGAGATCGAGAAGGCCAGGATCGCCAACCAGCGCGCGGTCGACACCACGCGCATTGCTTCGGAGCGCGAGGTTCGCCAGCGCGAGATCGAGCGGATGCGCACGGTCGAGGAAGCCGAGATCGCCGCCCGCGAATCGATCGAGAAGGCGCGCATCCAGCAGGATCGCGTCGTCACCGACGCCCGCATCGCCAACGAGGAAGAGACCCGCCGGCGCGAGATCGAGCGCACCCGCGCCGTCGAGGAGGCCGAGATCGCTGCCCGCGAGGCGACCGAGAAGGCACGCATCGCTCAGACCATGACAGTCAATGTCGAGCGGATTTCCTCCGACGAACGCACCCGCGCGCTGGAAATCCATCAGGTCCGCACCATCCAGGAGGCCGAGATCGAGGCGCAGAAGGCGGTCGAAACAGCGCGCATCACCCGAGAGAAGACGCTCGCCGCCGAGCGCATCAGCGCCGATCACACCACGCGCAAGCTCGAAATCGAACGCAACCAGGCCGTCGAGATCGCGGGGATTACGGCGCGCGACGCCACCGAAGCGTCGCGGATCGCGCAGGAGGAACACGTCCGGGCGCTCGAGATCGCGCGCACCCGCACGATCGAGGAAGCCGATATCGCCGCGCGCGAAGCGATCGAGGCGGCGCGCATTGCACAGGAGAAATCCGTCGCCGCGCAGCGCATTCGCGCCGAGCAGGAGACCCGCGGGCTCGAGATCAAGCGCACCGAGGCGATCGAGGCC
Source organism: Bradyrhizobium genosp. L (assembly GCF_015624485.1). Taxonomy (NCBI): domain Bacteria; kingdom Pseudomonadati; phylum Pseudomonadota; class Alphaproteobacteria; order Hyphomicrobiales; family Nitrobacteraceae; genus Bradyrhizobium; species Bradyrhizobium genosp. L. The sequence goes on along the minus strand of NZ_CP061378.1, from coordinate 1,658,809 downwards.
GCCGAGCTGAAGCGCCGCGACGCGATCGAGCGGCAGCGCATCGATGTCGAGTTGACGCTGGAGAGCGAGCGGATCGCCTCCTCCCGGACCCGCGAGGTGCTGAACATCGACCAGAAGAAGGCGATCGAGCTCGCCGACGAGGAACGCGTGATCGCGCTCGCCGCCAAGCGCTCGGAACGGATCGACGCCGATCGGCAGGTCAAGCAGGCCGAGATCGTGGCCCGCAAGGAAGTCGAGACCACCGACGTCTCGCGTGAGCAGGCATTGGAGGCGGCTCGGATCGCGCGGCGCCGTTCCATCGAGCAGCTCGAAGTCTCGCGCAACCAGTCGCTGCAGGAGGCCGAGATCGCCGCGCGCGAGGAGGTCGAGCGCGCGCGTATTGCTTCGGACCGCGGCCTCGACGAGGCCAGGGTCGGCCGTGAACGCGAGCTGCGCAAGCTCGAGGTCAACCGCGAGAGGGACGTCGAGACCACGCTGATGGAGAAGGCTATTGCGATCCATCAGAAATCGCTGGAAGAGTCCGCAGCGCGCGCCGCGGCCGAGGAAGCGCGGATGCATGCCACTGAAGCGGCCGAGCGCGTCGTGACCGCCCGGGAGAGCGAGATCGCAAAACGGCGCAAGACCGTCGAGGTGCTGCTCGCCGAGAAGCAGGCCGAGGAGACCAGGATCGCGGCCGGGGCCGAGCGTGTCCGCGCCACGGTCGAGGCTGAGGCGCAACGCCTGCTCAACGAAGCCGAGAACGTGCTGACCGACCAGGCGCGCTACTCGCTGTTCCGCCGCAAGCTGCTCGACCGCATCGAGGGCATCGTGCGCGAGAGCGTCAAGCCGATGGAGAAGATCGAGGGCATCCGCATCCTCCAGGTCGATGGGCTCAACGGCAACGGCCATGGCAATGGCAGCGGCCGCAGCGCCACCGACGAGGTGATCGACTCCGCGCTGCGCTATCGCGTGCAGGCGCCGCTGATCGATTCGATCCTCTCCGACATCGGCGTCGAGGGCGGCAGCCTCGCCAAAATGCCCGGCCTGATCCGCGAGGCCCGCGACATGCAGGGCATCAAGGACTCCGCGCGCAAGAGCGGCGGCGAAGCCAAGCCGGCCGCGCCCGAAGGCGGCGGCGAGCCAGCGCGCCCCGAGCGTACGCCGCGCAAGAAGGACTGAGCTGACGCCATGGCACGAGTCTACGTCTCCACTGTCGTCAACGCCCGCAACGACCGCGTCTGGGCCCGGGTGCGCGACTTCAACGGCCTGCCGAACTGGCATCCCGCGATCGCCGAAAGCCGCATCGAGGGCGGCGAGCCCTCGGACAAGATCGGCTGCGTCAGGGATTTCCGGCTGCGCAATGGCGACCGGATCAGGGAGAAGCTGCTCGGGCTCTCCGACTACGACATGTTCTGCACCTACTCGATCCTGGAATCGCCGATGGGCGTCGAGAACTACGTCGCGACCTTGCGGCTGACTCCGGTCACCGACGGCGACCAGACCTTCATGGAATGGACGGCGGAGTTCGATTGCGCCCAGGAGCGGGAGGCGGAGCTGGTCAACAATATCGGCGGCGGCGTGTTCCAGGGCGGCTTCGACGCCCTGAAGCGGGCATTTGGAGGCTGACGGATGCATCGATCACTCACAGCCACGCAGACGGTCCACCTCTCCCCTTGTGGGAGAGGTCGGATCGCATCGCCAGATGCGATCCGGGTGAGGGGTTGCGGTCTATCGAGAGACCTGAGCCCCCTCACCCGCGCCTCCGGCGCGACCTCTCCCCGTTGGGGAGAGGTGATGCGCGCGCCAATATCGGTGCAAACGTCAGATGTTGGATTGTAGCCGTGCCGCATATCGTCAAAAGCACGATCCTGGACGCATCGACCGACGCGGCGTGGGCCGTGCTGCGCGATTTCAATGGCCACGACCGCTGGCATCCTGCGGTCGCGACCAGCGCGATCGAGCGCGCGCAATCTTCGGACAAGGTTGGTTGTGTCAGGCGATTCAAGCTGAAGGACGGTGCCGAACTGCGCGAGCAATTGCTGGCGCTGTCCGATCTGGAGCAGTCGTTCAGCTACTGCCTGCTCGATACGCCGATCCCGATGTTCAACTATGTGGCGCATGTCCGTCTGCTGCCGGTCACCGATGGCGACCGCACCTTCTGGCACTGGGAATCGCGCTTCTCGACCCGGCCGGAGGACATGGATCGCATCACGCAGATGGTTGCGGAAGACATCTATCAAGCCGGTTTCGAGGCGATCCGCCGGCATCTGAAGGAGGCCGCGTAAGCGGAGAAAGACATCATGCCCATCACGGTGAAGACCTTCACCAGCACCCATGACGCGGCGGCGGCGCTGTCGTCGGATCGCGGCGCGCGCTATCTCGGCGGCGGCACGCTGGTGATGCGGGCGCTGAACGAGGGGGATATCTCGATCTCGACCATCGTGCGCGCAAGCGACCAGGCGATGACGAGGATCGACACCTCGGGCGCGCGGATCATGCTCGGCGCCGGCGTCACCTATGCGCGCATCCTCGCCGAGCGCGAGCTTGCTTTCCTGCATGCCGCGGCCCGCTCGATCGGCGGACCGGCGGTGCGCAACATGGGCACCATCGGCGGCAACCTGTTCGCGCCCGTTCCGTATGGCGACTTCACCGTCGCGATGCTGGCGCTCGATGCTGTCGTATCGGTCCAGGGCGGCCTTGGCGGCCGTGAGATCGCGCTGGAGGAATTCCTGCAATCGCGCGACCGGCAGGCCGGCGCGCTGGTGCTCGCGATCTCTTTCGCGAAGCCCGGCAACTCCGAGGCCTTCCGTTACCGCAAGATCGCACGGATCAAGCCGAAAGGTGGCGCCGTGATCACGTTGGCCGCGCATTTACCGGTCAACGGCAGCCGCGTTGTCGGCGCGCGCATCGCGCTCGGCTCGATGGCGCCGACCCCGATCCGCGCCCGCGCCGCCGAGCGCGCGCTGGAAGGGCGCGCTCTCGATGCATCCACGATCAACGCGGCCGCCGCAGCCGCTGTCGAAGGCACCTCGCCCGGCGACAATGCAATCGCCAGCGCCTGGTATCGCCGCGAGATCGTCGGCGTGCATCTGAAGCGCCTGTTGTCCGGTCAGGAATAGAGCACGATGGCGAAAACTCCCCTGCAATTCCGCCATAACGGCCGCGACGTCGCGATCTTCGTCGACGGCGGCACCAATCTCCTGGTCGCGCTGCGCGAGCTGATCGGCGACATGACGCCGAAATTCGGTTGCGGCCAGGGCGGCTGCGGCACGTGCAGCGTGCTTGTTGACGGCGAGTTGCATCTGTCTTGCCTGACGCTGGCCGAGACGGTCGCCGGCCGCTCGGTCGAGACGCTCGACGGCATCAAGGACGGCCCCAACCTGCATCCGCTGCAGCGCGCCTTCGCCGATAATTTCGCCGCGCAGTGCGGCTATTGCACGCCGGGCATGCTGATGGCCGCAAAAGCGCTGCTCGACCGCAATCCGCAGCCGAGCCGCGCCGAGGTGGTCGAGGCGATCTCGGGCAATATCTGCCGCTGCACCGGCTATGAGCCGATCATCAACGCCGTGCTCGCCGCCGCATCCGGCGGCCGGGCTCGCGCGTAGAGGAACAACACCATGCTGGAACTGCGCAAGGACCTGTTCGCCGACGAGCGCGACGACAATCTCAAGGAAATCGGCAAAGGCACGCAGCGCCAGGACATGCTCGGCCATGTCACCGGTACCTCGCCCTATTTCAACGACCATAATCTGCAGGGCATGCTGCATTTGAAGGTGGTGCGCAGCGCGCATTCGCATGCAAGGCTGCGCCGCATCGACACGTCTGAGGCCGAGCGGTCGCAGGGCGTGCGTCGCGTCATCCGCGCCTCTGACGTGCCACGCAACCTGAACACGCTGCTCAGCCTGATCAATTTCGGCAAGGACGACGAGCCGTCGCTTGCAGTCGACAAGGTGCGCTACAAGGGCGAGCCCATCGTCGCCATCGTCGCCGACAGCCCGCGCGAGGCCTATGAGGCCATCGCAAAGGTCAAGATCGACTACGAGGTGCTGCCGGCGGTGTTCGACGTCGAGGACGCGCTGAAGCCGGGCGCGCCCGTCGTCAACGAGGTCTATCCCAAGAACACTTTCACCTATCACGAGACCTATGATCGCCAGCAGCTGCGCTTCGGCGATGCCGACCATGCGCTCGCCTCCGCCGACCATGTGCTGGAGCAGCGCTACCAGATGTCGCCGATCGAGCACGCGCCGACCGAGACCAACGGCTCGATCGCAGCGCCCGACACCAATGGCCGCTACATCGTCTACACCTCGACGCAGGCGCTGTTCTTCTCGGTCGATACCTGCGCAAAGATCCTCGATATGCCGTCCAACACCTTCCATTTCATCGGCGGCACCGTGGGCGGCGGGTTCGGCGGCAAGGTCGATACGCTGACCGAGCCGCTGTGCATCCTCGGCGCGATGCTGACGGGACGCCCGGTGCGCTATCTGTTCGGGCGCGAGGAGGAAATGCAATATGGCCCGCCGCGCGGCGCCGAGCGCATCTACATCAAGGATGGCGTGATGCGTGATGGCCGCGTCGTCGCACGCAAGGTGCGCGCCTATTTCGACAGCGGCGCCTACACGCGGCTGTCGAGCTACGCCGCCGTGAAATGCGCCGCGCATCTGCCCGGTCCCTACACGATCCCCAATGTCCATGGCGACGTCTATTGCGTCTTCACCAACCGGACGCCGGCGACCGCGATGCGCGGCTTCGGCGTCACGGCCATGGACTTCGCCATCGAATGCCAGATGGACAAGCTCGCGCATCTCGTCGGCATGGACCCGATGGAGTTCCGCATCCTCAATGCGTATCGCGACGGCGACATGAAGGCGCATCGCCGCGAGGCCAAGAACACGGCGCTGATCGAATGCGTGCAGGTCGCCGCCGAGAAAGCGAAATGGCCGCTGCGCGAGGAGTTCAGGCAGATGTCGTCGCGCAAGGATGGCGGCGGTCTCCGCGCAGCCGTCCCGCTGACGCCGCGCGAGACGCATGCGCCGATGGCCGCCGCCCCGGCCCAGCAGCGCACGACATATGACCGCGCACCGGCCGCGACCCGTGAGCCGCCACCGCCTCCTCCGCCGGCACCACCCTCGCCGCCGCGACCCAATGCGCCGTCGCATGGCGCCACGCGTTTCTCTTCCGTCTTCGGTACCAGGAGGCGCTAAGCATGACCAGGCATCGCGGACGCGGCATCGCGTCGGTCAATTACCCCATCGGCATGAATCTCGGCGGCGATCCGAGCCAGGCACTGGTGCATTCCAATCCCAGCGGCAAATTCACCGTGGCGCTGTCGTCGATCGATCTCGGCCAGGGCATGAAGTCGGTGACGCGGCAGATCTGCGCCGAGACGCTCGGCGTGCCCGTCGAGGACGTCTATGTCGACACAGCGGATTCCGATACCGGTCCGCACTGCATGGGCTCGTTCGCCTCGCGCGGCACGCATCGCGTCGGCAATGCCGTGATGGCGGCGGCGCGGGAGGCGCGCGGCGTGATGATGGAGGCGGCCGCCGAGGAGCTCGAGGTCAACGCCGCCGACCTCGAAACCGACGGCCGCGGCAATATCCACATCAAGGGCGCACCGCACCGTTCGATCTCGACCAAGGACGTCGCCATAGCCGCCCAGTTCAAGCAGGGCAAGACCATCTCGGGCCGCGGCATCTTCCTGGTGCCGCTGTCCGACGTCGATCCGGAGACCGGCGAGATGTCGCCAGCGACCTGCTACGCGCATGCCTGCCTCGTCGCCGAGCTCGAGGTCGACGACGAGACCGGCGAGGTCGCGATGATCCGGATGGACTCGGCCTATGAGCTCGGCCGCGCGCTCAATCCGCGCCTGGTCGAGCAGCAGCTGGTCGGCGGTGCCTGGATGGGCGTCAGCCACGCGCTGTACGAGACGCCCGAGCCTTATTATCCCGATCCCGTGCACGGCCCGCGCGACTTCGTCGAATATCTGATGCCGGGTCCGGGTGACATCTGCCCGCACGATATCGCGGTGCTGGAACGTCCGGCGCCGGACGGCCCGTTCGGCGCCAAGGGGCCGGGCGAAATGTGCGCCAATCCTGTGCTGCCCGCGGTCGCCAATGCGATCTTCAATGCGGTCGGGGTGCGGATCGACGATCTGCCGATTACGCCGGAGAAGGTGCTGCGCGCGATCAAGGCACAGGGCGGCGCCCGGCCGCAACCGCGGCGCTGAGGTCTTTGCATGCCGGTTCGCAGCAACATCGTCGGCATCGACAGCCCGGAGGCGCTGGAGAAGGCGCTGCGCGCGGCCTATTATCTCGCCGACGACGGCATCGCGACCGCATCCTATCTCTCGCTCGCGCTCGGCAAGCCGCTGCTGCTCGAGGGCGCGCCGGGTGTCGGCAAGACCGAGGCGGCGAAGGCGATCGCCGCGGTGCTCGGCCGCAGGCTGATCCGCCTGCAATGCTATGAGGGCATCGACGCCGCATCGGCGCTCTACGAGTGGAACTATCCGCGCCAGATGCTGGCGATCCGGCAAGCAGGCGAACAGAGCATCGACATCTATGGCGAATCCTTCCTGATCGAGCGCCCGATGCTCGCCGCGTTGCGCGCGCCGGATGCAACGGTGCTGCTGATCGACGAAATCGATCGCGCCGACCAGGAGTTCGAGGCTTTCCTGCTCGAATTCCTCTCCGACTTCCAGATCTCGATCCCGGAACGCGGCACCGTCCGCGCCGCCGAGCATCCCGTCGTGGTGCTGACGTCGAACCGGACCCGCGATTTGCACGAAGCGCTGCGCCGCCGCTGCGTCTATCACTGGATCGGTTATCCCAATGCCGAGCGCGAGGCGCGCATCGTGATGATGCGGGCGTCGAGCGTCGCCGAGGCTACGGCGCGCGCCGTCGTGGCGGCGGTCGGCCGCCTGCGCCGCGAGCCGCTGAGCAAGGCGCCGGGCATCGCCGAAGCCGTCGACTGGGCGGAGGCCGCAACCCTGCTCAACAAGGGCGGGACGCGCTGGCCCGACGCGTTCAAGCGCTCGATCGGTGTGGCGCTGAAGGATGAGGAAGATATTCATTTCATCTCGCCCCGGCTCGATGCGATCATCGCGGAGGCTGCCGCGTGAGCGACGATCTCAGGCTGCCGCGCGCCGCGCAGGTCTTCGTCTCTTTTGTCGCGCTGCTGCGGGCCAACGGCTTCTCCGTCGCCCCGGAGCAGACCACGAGCTTCCTCGCCGCAATCGAGCTGCTCGGACCGCGCAGCCTGGAGCACATCCGCCAGGCCGGCCTTGCGACCCTGGCGCCGCCGCCGGAGCGCCGCGCGACATATGACCGCCTGTTCGACATCCACTTCCGCGGAGCGGAGGCGATCGAAAGGGCTGAGGGCGAGGACGAGGAAGTCGTCCGCCTGCAGGAAGAAGGTCGCGGCGACGACGAGCCGCCGCTCGCCGACGAGGCCAACGAATCCGGCCTCGCCGCGGCGCGGGCCGAGGCGCTGGTCGAGCGCCGTTTCGCGCAGATCGCGACCAGCGATCCGCTGCGGCAATTATCACGCGAGGCGGCCAGGCGCCTGCCGCGGCGGCGCGGCCACCGGCGGCGGCGCGCACGCTCCGGCCCGTTCGCCGATCTCCGTCGCACCTTGCGCGACAGCGTGCGCAATGACGGCGAAGTGCAGCGGCTCGGTCGGATGCGGCGGCGGCAGCGTGCACGGAAAATCCTGCTGTTGATCGACGTATCCGGCTCGATGAAGGCGCGCACCGAGGAGAACATGCGGCTCGCGCATACGCTGGTGCAATCGGCCGGCAATGTCGAGGTCTTCACCTTCGGCACGCGGCTGACCCGCGTCACGTCGGCACTACGGCTGAAGCGGCGCGAGCAGGCGCTCAGTGCGGCATCGTTCCTGGTCAGCGATTGGGACGGCGGCACCCGGATCGGCGATGCGTTGCAGGCGTTCCTCGCCGTGCCGCGCTTCGGCGGATATGCCCGTGGCGCCGCGGTGGTGATCGTCTCCGATGGCCTGGAGCGCGGCGACCCCACGGCGTTGCGCGATGCGGTGGCAAAGCTGTCGCGCCGGGCCTGGCGGGTGAGCTGGCTGACGCCGCTTGCGACGTCGCCCGGCTTCAAGCCGCAGACCGAGGCGCTGGTCGCGATCCAGCGCTTTGTCGATGATCTCGTGGACGGCGGCTCCAGCGCGGCGATCGTTGCGCACCTGCTGTCGCTTGGACGAAGGAGAGTTGCGTGACCGATATCGTCGACGGACATCACCACATCTGGCGGAAGTCCGATCTCGCCTGGCTGTCCGGCCCGATGCAGCCCCGCATCTTCGGTCCCTACGAGCCGATCCGCCGCGATTATCCGATCGAAGAATTCCGCGACGACCTCAAGGGCACCGGCGTCACCCGCTCGGTCTATGTCCAGACCAACTGGCCGACCGGCCAGTTCGAGGACGAGGCCGCCTGGGTGCAGCAGACCGCCGACGCGCACGGCTGGCCGCATGCGCTGGTCGCCTATGCCGATTTCTCGGTCGACGATGTCCGCCCGCAGCTCGATCGTCTCAAGCGCTATCCGCTGGTGCGCGGCGTGCGCATGCAGCTGCACTGGCATGAGAATCCGCTGTATCGCTTCGCGTCGCGGCCGGACCTCTGCGCCGATCCCGTGATCCGGCGCAATGTCGGCCGCCTCGCCGACTATGGCTGGAGCTTTGATCTCCAGGTGTTCGCGCCGCAGATGGCCGAGGCCGCGGGCCTCGCCGAGGCCTGTCCCGACGTCACCTTCATCCTGCAGCATGCCGGCATGCTGGAGGATCTGTCGCCGCGGGGCCACGCGGCCTGGCGCGCCGGGATGGCGCGGCTCGCGAGCTGCCCGAACGTGGTGTCGAAGCTCTCCGGGCTCGGCACCTTCATCCACCGCAACGATCCCGCGCATATCGCCGATGTCGTGACCGACACGGTCGCGATCTTCGGCGCCGACCGCTGCCTGTTCGGCTCGAACTTTCCGATCGAGAAGCTGTGGACCAGCTACCGCGACCTGGTCGACGCCTTCAAGGCGGCAGCCGCACGGCTGAGCCCTGATCAGCGCGAGGCGATCTTCAACACGACGGCCGCGCAGGTCTACCGGCTTGATCCATAGCCGCGCTGCGCAGACGGACACACGCAACGAATTGGGAGGGATGCAATGCCGCTGGAGATCAAGGTCCTGGACTATGGCGATATCGAGCTGGAATCGAGTTTCCTCGTGCTCGGGCACAATTGCGGCCGCACCCGCCGCGTGCTGACGCTCGGCTTTCTGATCCTCGGCGGTCCCTACCCGGTGCTGGTCGACACCGGCTATCGCTCCAACCGGATCATGGAGACGCTCGGCATGCGCGGGCTCCAGTTCCACGAGAACATGATCGAGAACCAGCTCGCGCGCCACGGCGTGCGGATGGGCGACGTGCGCTTCGTCTGCCACACCCACCTGCACATCGACCATGCCGGCAAGGACGATCTGTTCCCGATGAACACGACGGTCGTGGTCAACCGCAAGGAGCTGGAATACTCCGTCTCCGGCCTGATGCATCCGCAATATCCGGCGCCCGACATCAAGCATTTGATCGACCGCCTGCACACCAAGAGCGCGCTGCGCTTCCTCGACCTCGAGATCACCGGGCCGGTCGAGCTGATGCCCGGCGTCTATTGCGACGCCGCCAACGCCCACACCGAAGGGTCGATGAACATCCACGTCCACACCGCCGACGGCATCGCCACGATCTGCGGCGACGTGATCTACGATTTCAACGACCAGATTGTGAATCCCTTCAATGAGATCCACGACGCCGAGCCGCGCACGACGGGCAATCACGGCACCAGCAAGCGGGCGGAGAAGGCTTCGATCAAGAAGTTGTTGTCGAGTTCGCGCTATCTGCTGCCGGTGCATGATCGCCCGGCGAAGATCGAGGGTGGCATGGTCGTGGGCCGTCTGCACGACCAGGTGCCCGGGCCGATCGTGCAGAGCCTGCCGCAGCGCAGCTGGTTCCCCGCCTAGAGGATCAATGCGATGACGCATGTCACGCTGCGCAGCGAGTTCGAGGCCCTGATCGATCCCTATGCGCCGGTCGGCCAGGTCGGTACGGGATTCGAATTCACGGAGGGGCCGATCTGGCACCCGCTCGATCATTTCCTGCTGTTCTCGGACATGCCGGGCGATGTGCGCAGGAGGTGGGATGCGCGGCGCGGCGTGGTCGAGGTCAAGCGCCCGTCGAACAAATGCAACGGCATGACCTATGATGCCGAGCTCAATCTGATCGTCTGCGAGCATACGACGTCGTCGCTGATTCGCGAGCGGCCCGATGGTCGGCGTGAAGTGCTGGCCTCGCATTTCGACAACCAGGAGCTCAACAGCCCGAACGACGTCTGCGTTCATTCCTCCGGCGCGATCTATTTCAGCGATCCCTGGTACGGCCGCATGCCGGTTTATGGCGTCGAGCGGCCGCGTCAGCTCGGTTTCCAGGGTGTCTATCGCGTGCCGCCAGGTGGCGGAGCGCCGCAGCTTCTGGTCGACCGTTATTTGTTCGAGCAGCCGAACGGGCTGTGTTTCTCGCCGGACGAGCGCACTCTCTATGTCAACGACACCGTGCAGGCGCTGATCCGCGCCTTCGATGTCCTGGGCGACGGTTCGCTCGCCAATCCCCGCGTGTTCGCCTCCGGCATCCGCTCCGAGCTCGAGCCCGGCCTTCCCGATGGCATGAAGTGCGACCAGCGCGGCAATGTCTGGGTCACCGCGCCCGGCGGCGTCTGGGTCTATTCGCAAGATGGCAATCTGCTCGGCAAGTTGCGACTGCCGGAGCTCGTCGCCAACCTCGCCTGGGGCGGCGCTGATTTTCGCACGCTCTATCTGACCGCGACGCATTCTGTCTATGCGATCCCGACCAAGGTCGGGCCGCGGCATGAGCCCTATATGAGCGGCAGACGCGGCGGCGCGGGTGCGACGGCCTCGACGACGTCGCCGTCCGCTTCCGCACCGAACCTTGCCACCGGCGAGATGCGGATCGATCCACAGCGCTGCGCGATGATCATCCAGGACATGCAGAACGACGTCATCATGGACGGCGGCGCGTTCGCCGAGTCCGGCGCGCCCGCGCATGCGCGCCAGCAGCATGTGGTCGAGAATGTCCGCCGCGTAGCCGAGGCGGCGCGCGCCCGTGGCGTCGCCATCATCCATGTCTGGTTCGTGGTCGAGCCGGGCGCGCCCGGCGTCACCTTGAACGCGCCGCTGTTCGAAGGGCTGGTCGACAGCAAGGCGATGGTGCGTGGCAGTTGGGGCGCGGCGCCGGTGTCGGGGCTCGAGCCGCGGCCGGGCGATTTCGTGGTCGAGAAGATGCGGATGAGCGCGTGGGAAGGCACAAGACTCGAAACGATCCTCAAAGCCACCGGCCGCGACATGATCATCAACACCGGCGCCTGGACCAACATGTCGGTCGAGCACACCGCACGCACCGGCGCCGACAAGGGCTATTTCATGATCGTGCCGGAGGATTGCTGCTCGACCATGAACGCCGACTGGCACAACGCCGCGATCAACTTCGCTCTGCAAAACGTCTCCGTCGTCACCAACGCCGATGCCGTGATCAAGGCGCTCGGCTGACAGGTGAACGCGGTGCCAAAGCTGCTCCACGTCGCCTGCTCGCCCCGCGCCGACTCGGAGTCGGCGGCGGCGGCACGCGTCTTTCTCGATCAGTTCCACAAGGCGCGGCCTGATTGGGATATCGATGAGCTGAACCTCTGGCGCGAGTCCTTGCCCGAATTCACGGGCGACGTGCTGGAGGCCAAATATGCCCGCATCGGCGGACGCGCTTTCAACAACGCACAGCGCGATGCGTTTGCGGTCGCCGAACGCCTCGCGCTGCGGCTGTCGCTGGCCGATCGGGTGCTGATCTCGACGCCGATGTGGAATTTCTCGATTCCCTACAAGCTCAAGCAATGGCTCGACCTCATCATCCAGCCGGGACTGACCTTCCGCTTCGATCCCGCGACCGGCTACCTGCCGCTGCTCAAGGATCGTCCGACGATCGTGATCCTCGCCAGCGGCAGCGATTTCGTCACCGGCATGAACCGCGGCCGCATCGACATGGCGACGCCCTACCTGCGCGAGGCACTGCGCTTCATCGGCATCAGCAACGTCAGCTTCGTGCCGATCGGCCCGACTACCGGCCCCGCCGAGCCGATCCGCGCCGCCCGTGACGCCGCGCATCGCAGGCTCGCGGAGATGGCGGCGAGATTCTGAAGGTCCAGCTGCCCAGTCATCCCGTCCCTTGCCCGGACGACACCCGTAGTCCCGTCATCCTGAGGTGGCTGCTTCTTCAGCAGCCCTCGAAGGATCGACGGCCACCGGCCGGGCCGTGCATCCTTCGAGGCTCGCAAGAGCTCGCACCTCAGGATGACGGGTTGGCCCGGTTCGACTGCCAAATAGCGATCAGAACTTGAGTCCGCATTCTCGCGGCTTTCCGGGGGCAAGCATCCCAACCTGGTTGCGGAAATTCCGCCGCACGGCGCAACGGTTAGACCAAATGCGTAAGTAGTGGACCGGATACAGAGGAGTTCCCGATCTCGCTATGCAACAGTCAGCCAACAAGAAGAAACGGAATGAAAAAGCTGATCGATCGACATCGGGACATCGAATACACGCTCACCAACATCGAACCGGACCTGTGGAGCTGGTCCTTCGAAATCAACGGCAAGATCAAGCAAGGCACCACGCGCGCACGGCTCGACCTGCTGGCGCAGCGAAGGGTCTGCACGATCATCGACCGCGAGCTGAAGCGGATCGAGGGCTCCGAACCTTAGCCGCGCGATCACGCCTCGCTTGCCGGCAGCAGGCCGGCGAGCGCCTGGGCTTCGGCGCTGAGCGCCTTGAGCGCGTTCTTTTGCGCCGATGCATCGAAGCCGCCACCTGGATCAGGCAGGCTGATCGCTCAAGGCAGGCATTCGGCGGCCAAGGGTTGCAGCTTGTCGCGCCTCTTGGGATCGTGCTGCGCATCCGATCCCCGCGCGAAGGAGCTTTGCCATGGCCATCCTCAAGGATTTTGCAGTGGGCTTCTACAGGATCCCGCTGCCGGTCGTGCTCAGCGACAGCACCCATGGCGAGATCACGGCATTCGAGCTGATCACGATCCGCGCCCGCGATGCCGACGGTGCCGAGGGCATCGGCTACACCTACACCGTCGGCCGCAATGGCGGCGCGGTCGCCAACATCCTCGCCCGCGAAATCACCGAGGTCGCACACGGGATGGAGGCCGAGGACACCGAGCAGCTCTGGCACAAAGTGTGGTGGGCGCTGCATTATGGCGGTCGCGGCGGCCCGACGGTGCTGGCGCTCTCCGCGCTCGACATCGCGCTGTGGGATCTCAAGGCGCGGCGGGCGTCGCTGCCGCTGTGGCGCCTGCTCGGCGGATTCGACCGGCGCGTGCCCTGCTATGCCGGCGGCATCGATCTCGACCTGCCACTGGACGGCTTGCTCAAGCAGACTGACGACAATCTCGCGAAAGGCTTTCGCGCCATCAAGATGAAGGTCGGCCGGCCCAGCCTTGCATCCGATGTGGCGCGCGTGAAGGCGATGCGCGGCCATCTCGGCGATGAGTTTCCGCTGATGGCCGACGCCAACATGAAATGGACCGTCGAGGAGGCGATCCGCGCCGCGCGCGCCCTGCAGCCGTTCGACCTGACCTGGCTGGAAGAGCCGACCATTCCCGACGACGTCGCAGGGCATGCGCGCATCCTGCAGGCCGGCGGCGTGCCGATCGCAGCCGGCGAGAATCTGCGCAGCCTGTGGGAGTTCAAGCCCTATATCGCAGGCAACGCGCTGTCCTATGCCGAACCCGACGTCACCAATTGCGGCGGCGTGACCAGCTTCATGAAGATCGCCCGCCTTGCGGAAGCCTTCAACATCCCGGTGACCAGCCACGGCGCGCACGACGTCACCGTGCATCTGCTGGCCGCTTGCCCGAACCGCTCCTATCTCGAAGCGCACGGCTTCGGCCTCGACCGTTACATCGAGAACCCGCTGGTGCTGGATCAGGGCATGGCGATCGCGCCGGACCGCCCGGGCCACGGCATCGCCTTCGACTGGAACGGGCTGGAGCGGCTCAGCGCGCGTTGACGAAGTGCGACAGACGCATTTCTGCGAGACGTGACGCGGCGGGGAACCTGCTCTGCCGGCAAGTGCTAGGCGGGCTCACGGCAAGCTGCTAGCTTCCGGCGCTTCAGATTGCCTTATCTAAAGGGACCGAAGCAAATGGACAACCGTAGTGACGTTTGGCGCGGCGTCGACGCGATCAAGCCGCGTTTCATCGAATTGAGCGACAAAGTGTGGGCGACGCCGGAGGTCTGCTACACCGAGGCGCGCTCGTCCGCCGAGCATCTGGCCGAACTGCGCCATCAGGGCTTTCGCATCACCGAGAACGTCGCCGGCATTCCGACCGCGCTGATGGGCGAATGGGGCGAAGGCGGGCCCGTGATCGCGTTCATGGGCGAATATGACGCACTGCCCGGCCTCAGCCAGGAAGCCGGTGTCGCCGAGCATCGTCCCGTGGAGACCAACGGCCATGGCCATGGCTGCGGCCACAATCTGCTCGGCTCCTCCGCGCTGCTCGCCGCGACCGCGGTCAAGGACTGGCTCGCCACCAACAAGGTGCCGGGCCGCGTGCGCTACTACGGCTGCCCCGCGGAGGAAGGCGGCGCAGCGAAGGCGTTCATGGTGCGCTCCGGCGCGTTCGAGGATGCCGACATCGCCATCACCTGGCATCCGCACAGCTTCTGGGAAGTGGCGGTGACGCCGTCGCTCGCCAACACCCGCGCCGATTTCACCTTCACCGGGCGCACCTCGCATGCCGCGGCCTCGCCGCATCTCGGCCGCAGCGCGCTCGACGCGGTGGAATTGATGAATGTCGGCGTCAACTACATGCGCGAGCACATGCCGAGCGACGCCCGGGTGCATTACGCGTTGCTCGACACCGGCGGCATTGCGCCGAACGTGGTGCAGGCCCATGCCCGGGTGCGCTACTCGATCCGCGCCCGCGACCTGCCCGGCATGAACGAACTGGTCGAGCGCGTGCACAAGATCGCACAGGGTGCTGCGCTGATGACCGAGACCAAGGTCGAGATGAAGATCATCTCCGCGGTCTCCAACATCCTGCCCAATACGCCGCTGGAGCAGGAGCTGCACGGCATCATGGAAGAGCTCGGCCCGCCGCATTTCGACGATGCCGACAAGGATTTCGCCGGCAAGATCCGCGCGACCTTGACCGACAAGGACATCGCCTCGGTCTATTACGCGATCGGCATGGAGCCGACCGAGCGGCCGCTCGCCGATTTCCTGGTGCCGATGGACGCAAAGCGCAACCCTTTGATCGGCTCGACCGATGTCGGCGACGTCTCCTGGGTGGTGCCGACCGTGCAGGTCCATGCCCCGACGGTTGCAATCGGCACCCCGTTCCACACCTGGCAGGTGGTGGCGCAGGGCAAGACCCCGGCCGCGCACAAGGCGATGGTACAGGCCGCCAAGGCGATGGCCGGCCTCGGCGTACGGGCGCTGCTGGAGCCCAAGCTGATCGAAGACGCCAAGGCCGACCTGACCAGGCGGACGGCCCGCACCCCCTATGTCAGCCCGCTGCCATCAAATGTTGCACCGCCGTTGACCATGTCGGTGATGTAGCAGTTGCGAGCCGGGCCGGCGCTTCGGCGGCATGGCCCGGCTTGCGCTAGAGAAAAGCGCCTTGAAAAAAAGGCCTCGGAACGAAGGGATAACGCACAAATTTTCCGCAAGCACGAGCCACGGATAGGCGGTCTTTGCCGCCGAATTGCCGAAGCGATGTGCGGCCGCAGGACATTCTGCTCAAGCGATAGCCAAAAGACTGAGACGGTGTGGCCCGGGAGGCGTTGACCTCAGCGGTCATTCGGTGTGCCATCTGCCGCCAGCAACGGCGGCCGGTTTTCACGGCCCGCCGCAATCACATTTGAGCCGGACCGAGGGGACAATGTTCGACACCAACCTGCGAACAATGATCGATGACGTGAAGGGCGGGCGGATCGATCGCCGCGCCTTCATCCAGCGCATGATCGCCGTCGGCCTCACCGCGCCGATGGCGAGCCAGCTTCTCAGCCTCGGCGGCGTCGCGATGGCGCAAAGCCCGTCGCCCTACAAGCCGACCAAGCGCGGCGGCGGCGGTCCGCTGAAGCTGTTGTGGTGGCAGGGTCCGACGCTGCTCAACCCGCATTTCGCCACCGGCACCAAGGACCAGGACGGCTCGCGCATCTTCTACGAGCCGCTCGCGAGCTGGGATCTCGAGGGCCACCTCAACCCGATCCTCGCCGCCGAAATCCCATCGCTGCAGAACGGCGGGCTCGCCGCCGACGCCAAATCGGTGGTCTGGAAGCTCAAGCCGGGCGTCAAGTTTCACGACGGCAAGCCGCTCACCGCTGACGACCTGATCTTCAACTGGGAGTATGCGACCGATCCCGCCACCGCAGCCGTCAGCATCGGCTCCTACAGCGACGTCGACGCGATCGAGAAGGTCGACGATCTCACCATTCGCATCCGATTCAAGAAGCCGACGCCGTTCTGGGCCAACGCCTTTATCGGCGCCTATGGCTGCATCATCCCCAAGCACCTGTTCGCGGAGTACAAGGGCAGCAAATCGCGCGAGGCGCCGAACAATCTGAAGCCGGTCGGCACCGGACCCTACAAATTCGTCGAGTTCAAGCCCGGCGACCAGATCCGCGGCGAGATCAATCCCGACTACCACATGCCCAACCGGCCCTATTTCGACACGATCGAGCTGAAGGGCGGCGGCGACGCCGTCTCGGCGGCGCGCGCCATCATCCAGACCGGCGAATACGACTATGCCTGGAACATGCAGGTCGAGGACGAGGTGCTGCTGCGGCTCGAGAAGGGTGGCAAGGGCAAGACGATCTACGCCGTCGGCGGCGACATCGAGTTCATCGCCGTCAACTTCACCGATCCCAACACCGAGGTCGACGGCGAACGCTCGTCGATGAAGACCAAGCATCCGATCCTGTCCGATCCCCGCGTGCGCCAGGCGCTGGCGATGCTGGTCGATCGCGACTCCGTCAAGAAGGCGATCTACGGCCGCGCCGGCCGCACCACTGCGAACTATCTCAACGGCCCCGAGGAGTTCGTCTCGAAGAACACGAAATGGGAGTTCAACATCGAGAAGGCGGGCGCGCTGCTCGATCAAGCCGGATGGAAGGCCGGCGGTGACGGCATCCGCGAGAAGGACGGCAAGAAGCTGAAGCTCCTGTACCAGACCTCGATCAACGGGCCGCGGCAGAAGACCCAGGCGATCGTCAAGCAGGCCTGCCAGAAGGCCGGCATCGACGTCGAGCTGAAATCGGTGGTCGCCTCCGTGTTCTTCTCCTCCGATGTCGCCAATCCCGACACCTACGCCCACTTCTATGCCGACATCGAGATGTTCCAGATCCCGATGGCGCAGCCCGATCCCGCGCTGCAGATGCGCCGCTATCACTCGCGCTATGTCGCCACCAAGGAGAACAAGTGGCAGGGCCAGAACTTCCCGCGCTGGGTCAACAAGGATTACGACGCGGCGGTCGACGCCGCCGAGACCGAAATCGATCCGCTCAAGCGCGCGGATCTCTACATCAAGTGCAACGACCTGATGTGGCAGGATAACGTGATGATTCCGGTCATGCATCGCATCAAGGTGGGCGCGACCTCCAACACGCTGCGCCCGGTGATGAGCGGCTGGGCCAACGATCTCGACAATCTGCAGGACTGGTGCCGCGAGGCGTGACGACAAGCCTCGAACGGATCGCTTCCTCATGAGTCAGTATATCCTGCGTCGCCTGATGATCGCGGTGCCGAGCCTGCTCGGCATCTCGCTCGTGCTGTTCGTCGTGCTGGCGCTGGCGCCGGGCGACCCCTTCTCCGAGCTCGCCACCAATCCGAACGTGCCGCCCGAAGTGCAGGCGGCGCTGCGCGCCAGATTCGGCCTCGACGACCCGATCTATCTTCGCTACCTGCACTGGCTTGCGGCGATGGCGCATGGCGACTGGGGCTTTTCCTTCGTCAGCCGGATGGATGTCGACACGCTGATCCTGCAACGCTTGCCGGCGACGCTCTACGTGATCGGATCTGCACAGTTGCTGGCGCTCCTGATTGCAATCCCGGTCGGCGTCTATGCCGCGACCCGCCCCTACTCGCTGTTCGACCAGCTCGCCAACACCTTCGCCTTCATCGGCTTCTCGCTGCCGACCTTCTTCACCGGCATCCTGTTCATCCTGATCTTCTCGGTGAAGCTGGACTGGCTGCCCTTCGTCTACACCGATGTCCCCGGAGGCGGCATCAAATGGGCGCTGGAGATGATCCGCCAGGCGATCATGCCGGTGATGGTGCTCGGCCTGTTCCAGGCGGCGTCGCTGACCCGCTTCGTGCGCTCGGCGATGCTCGATGTGATCAGGCTCGACTACGTCACCACCGCGCGCGCCAAGGGGCTCGGGCAGGCCAAGGTGATCGTCAAGCATGTGATGCGCAACGCCATGATCCCGGTCGTCACGCTGATCGCGTTGCAGATGCCTGCCGTATTCGGCGGCGCCATCGTCACCGAGCAGATCTTCCGGATCCCCGGCATCGGCTCGCTCCTGATCTCATCCATCCTCGCCAACGACACGCCGGTCATCATGGCAGTGACCTTCGTCTTCGCGTGCCTTGTCGTGTTGTTCAACCTGATCGCAGACATCCTCTATGGCTGGCTTGACCCTCGCATCTCCTTCCGCTGAGCGGCGCGGCTATTCGCCGTGGCGGGAAACCTGGCGGCGCTACCGCCGGCACAAGCTTGCCGTGGTGAGCGCCGTGCTGCTGCTGCTGTTGATCGCGGCCGTCGTGATCGGCCCGTTCATCTGGCGCGTCGCCATCAACGACGTCGACGTCGTCGCCGGCCTGCAGGGGCCGTCACTGGCGCATCCGTTCGGCACCGACGATCTCGGCCAGGACCTGCTCGCCCGCATGATCTATGGCGGCCGCATCTCGCTCGCGGTCGGGCTCGCCGCGATGCTGGTCTCGGTGTTCGTCGGCACGCTGATCGGCGCGCTCGCCGGCATGTCGCGCGGGCCGCTCGGCTATCTCTTGATGTGGGTGACCGACCTGTTCCTGTCGCTGCCGCAACTGCCGCTGCTGCTGCTCTTGATCTATCTGTTCCGCGACGGGCTGAAGGCGGTTTTCGGCCCGGAGGGCGGCATCTTTATCCTGATCGTGCTGGTGATCGGCGGCCTGCGCTGGATGCCGGTGGCGCGGCTGGTGCGCGCCCAGTTCCTCTCGCTGCGCGAGAAGGAATTCGTCGAGGCGGCGCGGGCGCTCGGTGCGAGCCCGACGCGGCAAGTGATCCGCCACATCCTGCCCAACGCGCTCGGGCCTGTGATCATCGCCGGCACCATCGACGTCGCGGCTGCGATCATCGCGGAATCGACGCTGTCGTTCCTCGGCCTGGGCTTTCCGCCGGACACCCCGACCTGGGGCCGCATCCTCTATGACGCCAAGGACTTTCTCGACATCGGCCCGCACTGGGCGCTGTTTCCCGGCGGCGCGATCTTCATCGCCGTGGTCGCCATCAACTTCATCGGCGACGGGCTGCGCGACGCGCTCGACGCCCGCAAGGTGATCTGATGGCGCTGCTCGAGATCAAGGGCCTGAAGACCCATTTCTCAACCGACGACGGCATCTTGCAGGCGGTCGACGGCGTCGACATCTCGATCAACCGCGGCGAGACGCTGTGCGTGGTCGGTGAATCCGGTTGCGGCAAGACCGTGACCGCGATGTCGATCCTGAAGCTGATCGCAATGCCGCCGGGCAGGATCGTCTCCGGCGAGATCATCTTCGAGGGCCGCGACCTGGTGCCACTGACGAGCGACCAGCTCGACGACATCAGGGCCAAGGAGATCGGCTTCATCTTCCAGGAGCCGATGACCTCGCTCAACCCGGTGCTGACGATCGGCGAGCAGATCGCCGAGAGCCTGCGCCGCCATGAGCCTGTGACCAAGAAGCAGGCGCTCGAGCGCACCATCGAAATGCTGAAGCTGGTGCAGATCCCCAACGCCGAAGGCCGCGTGCACCACTATCCGCACCAGTTCTCCGGCGGCATGCGCCAGCGCGTGATGATCGCGATGGCGCTGGCGTGCCGGCCCAAGCTCGTGATCGCGGATGAACCGACCACCGCGCTCGACGTCACCATCCAGGCCCAGATCCTCGACCTCTTGCAGGACATGAAAGAACGGTTGGGCATGGCGGTGATGCTGATCACCCACGCGATGGGCGTGGTTGCCGAGACCGCGCAGCGCGTCGTCGTGATGTATGCCGGCAAGGTGGTGGAAGAGGCGCCGGTCGACGATCTCTTCGGTGATCCGCGCCATCCCTACACCCAGGGGCTGATCCGCTCGATCCCGCGGATCGATCTCGACGCCGAGCACAAGACCCGGCTGGAGGCGATCGGCGGCTCGGTGCCGATCCTGATCAATCCGCCGCCCGGCTGTCGCTTCGCGCCGCGCTGCAAGCATGCCATGCCGATCTGCACCGCGCAGGAGCCGCGCCTGCGCGCGATCGCGCCCGGCCATCGCATCGCCTGCCATCTCGGAGAGGCGTCATGAGCGAACCGCTGCTGCGCGTCAGCAATCTGAAGAAGCATTTTCCGGTGCTCGGCGGCCTGCTGTCGCGCGAGGTCGGCCAGGTCTATGCGGTGGACGGTGTGTCGTTCTCGGTCAACCGCGGCGAGACGCTCGGGCTGGTCGGCGAATCCGGTTGCGGCAAGTCGACTACCGGCCGCTGCGTGCTGCGGCTGATCGAACCGACCTCCGGCGAGGTGGTGTTCGACGGACAAAGCGTCATGGGCCTCGGCGGCGGCGACCTGCGCGCCATGCGGCGCAACATGCAGCTCGTGTTCCAGGATCCGTTCGCCTCGCTGAACCCGCGCATGACGGTCGGGGCGATCCTCGGCGAGCCCTTCATCATCCACGGCACCGTGACTTCGGCGAGCGAGCGGGAGGACCGCGTCGCGAGCCTACTGATCAAGGTCGGGCTGAAGGCCGAGCACATGCGGCGCTACCCGCATGAGTTCTCCGGCGGCCAGCGCCAGCGCATCGCGATCGCGCGTGCGCTGACCCTGGAGCCGAAGCTGATCGTCTGCGATGAGCCGGTGTCGGCGCTTGACGTCTCGATCCAGGCCCAGGTGATCAATCTGCTCGAGGACCTGCAGGCCGAGCTGAACCTGACCTATCTGTTCGTCGCCCACGATCTCTCTGTTGTCGAGCACATCTCCGACCGCGTCGCGGTGATGTATCTCGGCCGCATCGTCGAGCTCGCCAAGGCCAGCGACCTCTACCGCAACCCGCAGCACCCCTACACCAAGGCCCTGCTGTCGGCCGTGCCGGTGCCGGACCCCAAGGCGAAGAAGCTGCGCGTCCGCCTCAAGGGCGACGTGCCGAGCCCGATGAATCCGCCGAATGGCTGCCACTTCCACACGCGATGCCCGGTGGCCGAGGAGCGCTGCAAGCAAAGCGCGCCGGAGCTGCGGGAGGGCGCCAACGGCCATTTCGTGGCGTGCCATCTGGCGTAGCTGCCGCGCCGGATGCGAGCCGTCGTTGGGCGCGTCTTGCCAAAATAGCGAAAACAACCCCATGCAAAGGAGCAGACGGCTGTCGACGTCAACATTGCAGTGTCGACATGGCCGCTTGACACGTCGGGCAACTCAGGGGCAATATTCCAATATTCCGAAATTACCGCTGTCGTCCCGGCGAAGGCCGGGACCCATACTCCGTGGCGAATGTCGTGGGCGGAGCTCGTCGTACCACCGGTGCGCACAATGATCGTTGGTGGTTATGGGTCCCGGCCTACGCCGGGACGACAGCGGCTATTTGGCGAGGCCTGTGACTAACGTCGCCGCTTCTTCGCGGCCTTTGTTTTGGTCTTTGCCTTTGTTTTGGTCTTTGCCTTGGCTTTCGACTTTCTCGCCTCGGGGCGCGCGATTGGGACCGCCTCGTCCCTCGCCGTCTCCGCCTCGCTCGCATCCACCCGCAGCGTCTCCAGCAGCCAGTCACGGAACGCGCGCATGCCCGGCGTCACCTCCTTCGACTTCAACCAGCTCAGCCAATACGACCCCGCTGCGACCTCGATCGCGAATGGCCGCGCCAGCCGGCCCGACGTCAACTCGTTCTGGAACATCGCGACCGGCACCAGCCCGACGCCGACGCCGCGTGCCGCGGCCTCGGCCATCGCCACCGAGCTGTCGAAGATCGGGCCCTGGATTTTCGGGCATGGGGAGCCTGCGACCGCGAACCACAGCGGCCATTCCTCCGCGCGGTAGGAGCGCAACAGAAATTCCTGGGCAAGATCGGACGGCTTGCGCAGGCGCACCGCGACCTCGGGCCGGCACACCGGCGAGAACGGCGCGGCGACGAGATGGATCGCCTCGGTGCCGTGCCATGAGCCGTCGCCGAAGCGCAGCGCGAGATCGAGCCCGTCGCCGGCGATGTCGACACGGTTGTTGTTGGTGAGCAGGCGCAGATCGATATAGGGGTGCGCGCGCTTGAAGCGGTCGATCCGCTGCAGCAGCCAGCCGGTGGCAAAGGTCGCGACGCAACCGACGGTGACGACCTCGCGGGTGCCCTTGGCTTCGATGCGATCGATCGCGGCGCCGATCCGGTCGAGCGCCTCGGTCAGCACCGGCAATAGCGCGAGGCCCTCGTCGCTGAGCACGAGACCACGCGACAGGCGGCGGAACAGCGGCACGCCCAACGTGTCCTCGAGTTGCTTGACCTGATGGCTGATCGCGGTCTGCGTCACCCGCAGCTCCATCCCGGCGCGGGTGAAGCTCAACAGCCGGGCCGACGCCTCGAAGGCGCGCAACGCGTTCAATGGGAGATGTCGGCGCACGGTATCATGACCAAGTTTTTCTCATGCCTCGTTGTATAAATGATCGTTTGTGCGCCGTCACGCCGCCCGGCAGGTTCGCCGCCGTCAACGGAGAAAAACATGCTGACGAGACGGACATTTGGCGGGCGCGCCCTGGGCTTTGCGATGTCGTTCGCCCTGCCGCGCTACAGCGCGGCGACGGACGGCAACGAGCCGACACGGCGGCTACAGCAGGAATTCGCGCGCATCGAGCAAGGGACCGGCGGGCGGCTCGGGATCGCGGTGCTCGACACCGAAACCGGCGCGCGCGCCAGCCTGCGCGGCGACGAGCGGTTTCCGATGTGCAGTACTTTCAAGGCGCTGGCCACCGCCGCCGTGCTGCGCCGGGTCGACCGCGGCGAATCGAGCCTCGATCAGCGCGTGCAGTTCGAGGCCAAGGACATCCAGCCCTACTCGCCTGTGACCAAGGAGCACGTTGCCTCCGGCATGACGCTGGCCGAGATCTGTGAAGCCGCCATCACCCAGAGCGACAACACCGCCGGCAACATGATCCTGCGCGAGATCGGCGGGCCGGCCGGCTTCACCAGCTTCTTCCGCGCGATCGGCGACAATGTCTCCAGGCTCGACCGCTGGGAAGTCGCGCTGAACGAGGCCGTTCCCGGTGACGAGCGCGATACCACGAGCCCGACCGCGATGCTGAAAAATTTGCAGCGCGTGCTGCTCGGCGACGTGTTGTCCGCGGCGTCACGTCGGCGGCTGACGGACTGGATGGTGGCCAACAAGACCGGCGATACAAGGCTGCGCGCCGGGCTGCCGAAGGATTGGCGGGTCGCAGACAAGACCGGCACCGGCGAACGCGGTACCTATAACGACATCGGCGTATTCTGGCCGCCCGGCCGCAAGCCGATCGTGGTGACGGTCTATCTCACCGGCGCGACCGCACCGCTCGCCGACTGCAATGCGGCGATCGCCAAGGTGGCGCGTGCGGTGGCCGACGCGAGCACGGGGAAGACGGGGTAATTTGCTCAGTGTCGTCACCCGCGCATGCGGGTGACCCAGTACTCCAGAGGCAGCAGTGATTGAACCGATGGGCCGCGGCGTACTGGGTCGCCCGGTCCATGTGCGCAATTGCGCACAGGCCGGGCGATGACAGCGGTGGATGAGAATATATGACCTCACATCCTCTCAAGATGACGGGGAACGTCTTCCTACTACTCCCACGACCACGCGGAGAAATCGTTCTCGAACTGCGGGACTTCCTTCCAGACGCCCTTCAGCTTCTTGTTGGCAATGGTGATCCATTGCGGCTGGAACAGGAAACCGGCCACCGCGTCGGTTGCCAGCATCTTCTGAGCGTCGCCGAGCAGCTTGGCGCGGCCGGCCTCGTCCGGGGTCGCCATGATCTGCTGATAGAGTCCGTTGAACGCCTCGGACCGGTAGCCGAGATAATAATCCGGCTCGGTCAGCTTCACGAGATCGAACGGCTCGACATGCGAGACGATGGTGAGGTCGTAATTGTGCAGACCGGTGAAGACCTGCGACAGCCACTGCGCCCACTCGACGTTCTCGATCTTGGCGGTGATGCCGACCTTGGCGAGCTGGGCCGCGAGGATCTCGCCGCCCTGCCGCGCGTAGGATGGCGGCGGCAGCTTGAGTGTCAGCTCGAGCGGGGTGGTGACGCCGGCCTCGGCCAACAGCTTCTTGGCCTTCTCCGGGTCGTAGGGATTGATGCCTGACGTATCGACATAGCCGAGCGAGCCCGGCGTGTAGAAGCTGCCGATCGGCGTGCCGAAACCGTCGACGGCGCCGTCGATCATCGCCTTGCGGTCGATCGCAGCCAGGATGGCGCGGCGAACGCGGACGTCGTCGAACGGCTTCTTGCGCTCATTGATGCCGACGATGGTCTTTGCCTTGCTGCCACCGACCAGCACGGAGAAGCGCGGATCGGCCTTGAACTGGGCAAGGCTGCGCGCCGCCGCAACTCGCGGAAACGCATCGACGTCGCCGGACAGCAGGGCCGCGACCTGCGCGGCGGGATCGCCGATGAAGCGGATCGTCACCTTGGACAGCTTGATTGCGGCGGCGTTGCGATACTCCGGCCATTTCACCAGCGTGATCGACGAGCCCTTGGCCCAGGCGCCGAGCGTGTACGGCCCGGTGCCGACCGGCTGCGTCACGTCGGTCGGCGCGCTCTTCGGCTCGACGATCGAGCCGGAGGCCTGGCCGAGCAGGAACGGCAGGTTCGGCTCGGAGTATTTCAGCTTGACCACGATGGTGTCGGCATCGGGCGCGGTGACGGACTCGAAGGCCTGATACAGGCTCTTGTCCTTGTTGGTCGAGGTCGGCGCCGCGGCGCGCTCGAACGAGAATTTCACCGCCGCGGAATCGAACGGCTCGCCATTGTGGAATTTGACGCCCTTGCGGAGCTTGAAAGTGTAGGTCTTGAGATCCGCCGAAGCCTGCCAGCTCTCGGCCAGCAGCGGCGCCACCGAGCCGTCCTCGTTGATCTTGGTCAGCGTCTCGTAGATGTTGTAGAGCGTCACTTCGGCAATTGCAGCCGCCGCCGCGTTGGTGGGATCGAGCCCCGGCGGCTCCAGCGTCATGCCCATCACGACGCTGTCCTTCTTGGACTGAGCAAGGCTCGGCAGCGGCGCCGCGGCAATTGCGGCCAGCACCGCGACAATCGATAGTTTCTTCAACATTCGTTCGCTCCCGGACGTCTCGTTCGATCAGCCTAGGCCAATCCCGCGCAAAAGGCTAACCCGGCCCGGCCATCACCGACGGCAACGCCATCACGGCTTCGGCGTGGTGGCATGCGGCGAGATGCGCCGGCCCGATGCTGCGTAACGCAGGCACGATCTCGCGACAATGCGGATCGGCCAGCAGGCAGCGCGACGCATAGGGACACCCCGCACCGGCCGATGATTGCGAAGCGATCGCCTGCGCGCCGCGCCGCCGTCGGGTGCCGCCGGCAGCTGCCCGCGGCACCGCATCGAGCAGCGCACGCGTGTAGGGGTGGGCCGCGCGCGCGAACAGGTCTTCGGGCCGCCCCTGCTCGACGACCCGGCCGTGGTACATCACCGCAATCTCGTCGCAGATCAGGTCGACCACCGCGAGGTCGTGGCTGATCAGGATGTAGCTCAGCCCGAACTGGTCCTGCAGATCCTGCATCAGGTTCAGTACCTGCGCCTGCACCGAGACGTCGAGCGCACTGACCGGCTCGTCGGCGACGATCAGCTTGGGCTGGGTGATCAACGCGCGCGCGATCGCGACGCGCTGGCGCTGGCCGCCGGAGAATTCGTGCGGAAATTTATCCATGTCGGCGTCGCGCAAGCCGACCTGGCGCAGCACCGTGGCGACGCGCTGGCGCAGCTCCGCGCGATCCATCCGCCCCAAGGCCGTCAACGGCTCGGCGACGATGCGCGCAATGGTCTGCCGCGGATCGAGCGATCCATAAGGATCCTGGAACACCATCTGGAAATCACGCCGGGCGCGGCGCAGCTCCTCGGCCGGAATCCGGTTGAGATCGCGGCCGAGCAGCGAGACCGAGCCCGACGTCGGCCGCTCCAGCGCCATCACCAGCCGCGCGAAGGTCGATTTGCCCGAGCCGGACTCGCCGACCACGCCGAGGCTTTTCCCGGCGGCGACCTGCACCGTGACGCCGTTGAGCGCATGCACCTGCGCCGCCGGCTTGAACAGATTTTCCCGCGGCAACGTGTAGCGCTGCGCGAGGTCCTTGACGTCGAGCAGCGGCGTCTCGGGCGCGGGCGGCTGGTCGAGCAGCGTCATGCGCCGACCCCAGCGGCGTCGGCCATCGACACGTCGGTCCTGATACAGCGCACGCCATGGCCGGCCCCGACATCGACCACATCAGGCAGCGCCGCACGGCAACGCGGCTCGACGATGCCGCAGCGATCCGCAAAAGTGCAGCCGGCCGGCAGGTCGGCGAGCTCCGGCACGGTGCCGGCGATGGTTCTCAGCCGCGTCCCCTTGCGCGCGCCGAGCCGCGGGCGGGCGCGGAACAGGCCCTGCGTGTAGGGATGGCCCATCCGGGTGAAGACGGCATCGGTGGCGCCGCTTTCGACCACGGTGCCGCCATACATCACCATCATGCGCTGCACATTCTCGGCGATCACGCCGAGATCATGCGAGATCAGGATCATCGCCATGCCGCGCTCCTCGACCAGGTCGGCGATCAGATCCAGGATTTGGCCCTGGATCGTGACATCGAGTGCGGTGGTCGGTTCGTCCGCGATCAGCACGTCGGGCTGGCAGGCCAGCGCCATCGCGATGGTGACGCGCTGGCGCTGGCCGCCGGAGAACTGGTGTGGATAGGCGTCGACGCGTTTTGCCGCATCCGGCAAGCCAACGCGATCGAGCAAGGCGATGGCTTGCCGGCGCGCCTCCGACGGAGAGCAGCCGGTGTGACGCCGTAGCGGCTCAGCGACCTGCCGCCCGATCGTGTGCATCGGATTGAGCGCGGTCATCGGCTCCTGAAAGATCATGCTGATGCGGTTGCCGCGCAGCTTGCAGTAACTCGCATCACGCAGGCCGACCAGCTCGGAGCCGTCGAGCCGGATGCTGCCGCTGACGACGGCGCTGTCGGGCAACAGGCCCATCAGCGCCAGCGCGGTGACCGACTTGCCGCAGCCGGATTCGCCGACCAGCCCGAGCGTCTCGCCACGACGAAGCGAGAAACTGACGCCGCGCACCGCCTGCGCCGGTCCACGGCTGGTGTTGAGCCTGACGCCGAGATTCCTGACCTCGATCAGCGCTGCGTTGGCCTCGTTCATGCTCAACGCTCCCGTGCCAGCCGCGGATCGAGCAGATCGCGCAGGCCGTCGCCGAGCAGATTGAGCCCGAGCACGGCGATCGCGATCGCAGCGCCGGGATAGACCGCGAGCATCGGCGACTGGAACAGCAGCGTCTGCGCATCGTTGAGCATGCGGCCCCAGGACGGTTGCGGCGGCTGGGTGCCGAGCCCGAGATAGGACAGCGCGGCCTCGGCCAGGATCGCCAGCGCGAACTGGATCGTCGCCTGCACGATCAGGATCGACAGGATGTTCGGCAGCACATGCTCGATGGTGATGCGGAATTTGCCCTTGCCCGCGGCGCGCGCCGCCAGCACGAATTCGCGGGCCCAGACCGCATTGGCCGAGCCGCGGGTGACGCGGATGAAGGTCGGGATCTGGAAGATGCCGATCGCGGTGATCGACGTCACCATGCCCGGCCCGATCACCGCGGCGAGCATGATCGCCGACAGCACCGCGGGAAAGGCGAAGGTGAAATCACTCATCCGCATGATGAGCTCCTCGGTCCAGCCCCTGCGCGCGGCGGCGATCAGGCCGAGGCAGACGCCGAAGGTGAGGCCGATGCCGACCGCGATGACGCCGACCATGATGGTGGAGCGCGCGCCGACCAGGAGCAGCGAGACGATGTCGCGGCCGAACGCATCGGTGCCGAGCCAATGCGCGGCCGAGGGCGGGCGCAGCTTCGCGGCGATGTCGATGTCGGTGGCCGGCCACGGCGTCCAGACCAGCGACAGCAAAGCCGAACCGAGCACGAGCAGGCTGAGCACGGCGCCGAGCACGAAGCTGCGATGGCGCAGTGCGCGGCGCCAGAAGCCGGTTGCCGGCCTCATGCCGGGCACGATCGCCGGCGCATCGGCGGGAATGGTCAGCGGGGCGCTCACAGATTGGCCACCTTGATGCGCGGATCGATGAAGGCATAGAGCACGTCGACCACGAAGTTGACGATGACCACCATCGCAGCGAGCAGCATCACGCAGTTGCGCACCACGATCAGGTCGCGATTGGCGATCGACTGGAAGATCAGCCGGCCGAGGCCCGGCAGGTAGTACACGTTCTCGATCACGATGGTGCCGGCGAGCAGGTTGGCGAATTGCAGGCCCATCACCGTCATGACAGGGATCATCGCGTTGCGCAGCACGTGACGCCACAGCACCTCGCGTTTACCAAGTCCCTTGGCGCGCGCCGTGCGCACGAAATCCTCGCGCAGCACCTCCAATACCGCCGAGCGGGTGACGCGGGCGAGGATCGCGGCCTGCACCACCGCGAGCGAGACCGCAGGCAGCAGCAGCGATTTGACACCGGGCCAGATGCCGTCATCCCAGCCGGCAAAGCCGCCGGCGGCGAGCAGATGCAGCTTCACCGAGAACAGCAGGATCAGGAGGATCGCGAACCAGAAATTCGGCAACGCGATGCCGACCTGGGTCAGCGACATCACGCCGACGTCGCCGAGCTTGTTGTGGTTGGCGGCGGTGTAGATGCCGGCGGCAAGCGCCAGTGTCACCGTGATCGACATCGACATGATGGCGAGCGGGATGGTCAGCACCAGCCGCTCCGCGATCAGAGCGGCAACCGGCGTGCCGTAGACATAACTGTTGCCGAGGTCGCCGACCGCGATGCCCTTGATCCAGAGCAAATAGCGAAGCGCAAGCGGCTGGTCGAGCCCGAGCTTGACGGTGAGCGCGCGCACCGCGTCGGGCGAGGCGTCGGCGCCCATCAGCATCTGGGCGGCATTGCCGGGCAACGCGTCGAGCACCAGGAAAATGATCACCGACGCGGCGAACAGCGTCGCCACCAGGGTCAGGATTCGCCGTAGGATGAACAGGCTCATGCGTGCCCGGAGCAGGTCGAACTGGCCGCAGGTTTCAACAGGTTTGGCAGCGAAAGCAAGTGCTTTGCGGCGCCGTGCATGGGATCACGCCGGCCAGCGGCCGAGCAGGTCGCTGGCCTGCTCGAACAGCGCGGAGACGCGCAGCAGTTCCGCGTCGGCCCGGAAGCGGCCGACCAGATGCAGGCCGATCGGCAGGCCGTCGCGGCCGAATCCGGCCGGCAGGCTGATCGCGGGATGGCCGGTCATGTTGAACAGCATGGTCCAGGGAAACCAGTGCGGCCGCACGCTGTCGAAGCTCTGGCCGTCGATTTCGATGGTGCCGAACAGGTCCTGGTCGATCGGCAGCGCGGTGCGGGTCAGCGTCGGCATCGCCAGATAATCGGCACGCGCGAACAGCGACTGGACGCGCCGGAACAGCGCGGTGCGGTCGAACATCGCCTGCTGGTACTCGACGCCGCTGACATGGGCGGCCAGCGCGAGCTGTTTCAGGAAAGTCTCGCTGAGATCGTTCGGATGATCGGCCGCGAGCTTCTCGAAGCGGGTGCGCCAGACGGTGTGGTTGATGGCGCGCCAGATCGGCTCGATATCGAAATCGTCGCCGGAAAATTCTTCGAGCTCGGCGCCGAGACCGGCCAACCGGTCGAGGCTCGCCTTGAAGGCGGCGGCGACATCCGCCGTCACCGGCCTTCCCGGCGGTGACAGGCAGAACAGAACCCGCTTGCCGCGGAGATCGCCGCGCGGCGCGGCGAGCTCGAGATAATCGGGCACCGGCACGCCGATCGACCAGGGATCGGACGGATCCTCCCCGGCCATCGCCTGCATCATCAGCGCGGTGTCGGCGACAGTGCGCGTGGTCGGCGTGACATAGGTCTGATTGCCGAAGGCATCCTGCACCTGGCTGTGCGGGATCACGCCGTTGCTCTGCTTGATTCCGACCACGCCGTTGCAGGCCGCAGGGATCCGGGTCGAGCCGCCGCCGTCGGTCGCAACCGCCAGCGGCGCGATGCCGCTCGCGACCGCCACTGCCGCGCCCCCGCTCGAGCCGCCGCTGGAACGGTGTGCGTCCCACGCATTCCGGGTGCGGCCGAACAGCGGCGAGTCGGTCAGGCACTTGCTGCCGAACTCGGGCGTCGTGGTCTTGCCGATCAGGATGCCGCCCTGCGCACGCAGCCGCGCCACCGCGACGGCATCGTGGTCGGGGACATTGTCACGGTAAGGCACCGCGCCGAACGTCGTTCGCACGCCTTTGGTGCTGACGATGTCCTTCACGGTGAAGGGGATGCCGTGCAGCAGGCCGAGCGGCTCGCCGGCCATGACTTGCCGTTCCGCGGCCTTCGCCTGTGCCATCGCCGCATCACCGCACAGCGTGATGAAGCAGTTCAGCTCGGGTTGCAGCCGCTCGGCGCGGGCCAGCACCGCGGCCGTGATCTCGACCGGGGAAACGTCCTTGCGGCCGATGCGCGCGCGCAGCTCGGTCGCCGACAGAAGGCAGGGATCGCCGCTCATCTCAGAATTGGTCTCCCAGGGCCGCGCCTCGTATCATCAAGGCCGCGCCTTCCATGATCGTTGACAGCGAGAATGACACCCGTGTTAACTCGCCGTCCAATACGAATTTGAAGACCAACCCATACGATTTGGGTATGCCTATGGATTTGCGTCGGCTTCGTTACTTCGTGGCGGTGGCGGAAGAGCGCAGCGTCGGCAAGGCGGCCGAACGGCTGCGGATGGCGCAGCCGCCGCTCTCCGTGCAGATCCGCAAGCTCGAGGCCGAGCTCGCCACGCCGCTGTTTCGCCGCGGCACCCGCGGCATGGACCTGACGGAGGCCGGTCTCGCTCTGCTGTCGCGGGCGAGCGAGGCGCTGGCGCTGGCCGAGGAGGGCGTCGAGGCCGCGCGCGCGATCGCCGCCGGGCAGCGGGGCCGGCTCTCGGTCGGCTACATGTTCGTGCTGGCGAGCGCGATGCTGCCGCGGCTGGTTCCGGAGCTGCGCCGCGCGCTGCCGGGCGTCGATCTCGACTTCGTCGAGCTCAGCGCCTCGACGCGCGAGACGCTGCTGCTCGACCGCGCCGTCAGCGTCGCATTGTGCATGCCTGCGATCCATCACCCGGAGATCCAGGTGGCGCAGATCGGCACCCAGCCCCTGATGCTGGCGATGCCGGCGCGCTCGCCGCTGGCGCGCCTCGCCGCCGTGCCGGTGAGCCGGTTGCAGGGCCGGCCTCTGGTCGCCTTGCCGCGGCCGGAAGAGCCGACATCCTCGGCGGTCTCGGCGATGCTGCGACGGCATCAGGTCGTGATGCCGGTCGTCAGCCGGGTCGAGACCGTGCACTCGGCGCTCAGCCTGGTGCTCGCCGGCGAAGGGTTTGCGATCCTCCCCGCTTGCGCCAAGCTCGGCGCGCCGCCCGGCATCGTGTTCCGCCGCTTCGTCGACATCGCCGACACGATCGAGATCGCAGCCTGCTGGCGGCGGGATTTTTCGAGCCCCTTGATCCGGAATTTCCTGAAGAGCGCGGAGAAGGTCGTCGCGCGACTGTGACGCCGTGCACCGCTACCAATAATCAGCGGGCAATTCCCGGCTGCGTGGCGGATCGGCACCGGCGCGCGTGCAGGTGAAGGCGGCGCATTTGCAGGCAAAGGATAGCGCGCGGCTGAGCTCCGCCGCGGAAACGTCGCGCAAGCGTGGCCGCGCGATCCGATCCAGCCGATGCAGCGCCGCGAGCAGCGCGGCCTGAAAGCTGTCACCGGCGCCGATCGTATCCACCACCGTTACCGCCGGCGACTGGGCCCCGATCATCCCGGCCTGGCGATGCCAGCCACAGGCGCCGTGATCACCGAACGTCACGACGACGAGCGATGGGCCCGTCGACAGCAGCATCTCGGCTCGGTCGGCATAGGCCTTGTCGCCAAACAGATAGGCGAAGTCGACATCGGACATCTTCACGATGTCGGCCTTGCCGCAGAACGCCAGCATGCGCGCGCGATAGGCGTCCTTGTCCTTGACCAGGTTGGGCCGGCAGTTCGGATCGAGCGAGATCGTCACGTTCGCGCGTGCAGCGTCGATGAGGGCCAGCGTCTCGGCCGCGCCCTGATCATGCACCAGCGTGGTCGAGCCGGTATGAATGCATGCGACGCCGGCAAGCGCGACCGCATCGTGCCGATAGGTCCAGTTTCGCGACGCGGTATCCGCGTCGTAGAAGGCGTATTGCGTCTCGGTGCCGGTCACGCGCGCAAAGGCCAATGTCGCCTGATCGTCGCTGCGCGTGGCGCGGCTGAGATCGACGGCGGAATTGGCCGCGTGATCGGCGATCATCTTGCCGAACGTATCATTGGCGATGCCGCCGACGAAACCGGTGGGCACGTCGAGCCGCGACATGCCGACCGCGATATTGAGGCAGGAGCCGCCGACCGCGGGTGTCAGCGCCTCGCCTCCATCCGCGGTCCTGGACGGCAGGAAATCGATCAGCGCATCTCCGCAGCTCAGCAGCATGATGCCATCACCTCACGTCGCCGGCGCTTCGGGCGCCGACTTCATGGCTTCGCGCGCGCCGAGATCGAGCTCGCGGAGCATCTTGTGCACGGCGCGCTTGCGTTGATGGAACTGTGTCATCGCGGGCTTCGTCGGCTCGCTCAGGCGGCCGAGCGCCGACATCCCGGCCATCGCCGCGTTGATCGAGTTGTGCGCGCCGCTCGCAACTGCGCCGAGCATCGCAGCCCCAAGCAGCACCGGCTCCTGGGTCTGCGGCAGCGCGACGGTGTAACCCGTGGTGTCGGCCATGATCTGGCGCACCAGCGGGCTGCGGCTGGCGCCGCCGCCGATCACGATGGTCTTGCCAGTGACGCCGTGGGCCTGCAGCGCGTCGATCACATCGGCGAGCCCGTAAGCGAGCCCGCACAGGCCGGCGATGAACAGCCGCTCCATCGCCGACACGTCGGTGTCGAGATCGAGGCCGGCAATGACCGCGCGCGAGCCGGGATCGGCATAGGGCGACCGGTTGCCGAGGAATTCCGGCAGCACGTGAACGTTGCGCGCGAGCAGCGCCGCCGCGCCGGCATCGCCGCTGCGCGCCAGAATGCGTTTCTCGAGGTATTCGATGATATCGACGCCGGCCTTTTTCGCTTCAGTCTGCACCTCGACGTGCGCCGGATGCGAGCGCAGCAGATGATCGATCGCAGCTCCGGCCGCGGATTGGCCGCCCTCGTTCAGCCAGAAGCCCGGCACCATGCCCTCGAAATACGGGCCCCAGACGCCGGGCACGAAGCAAGGATCGACCGTCGTCGCCATGATGCAGGCCGACGTTCCCATGATGTAGGCGAGCCGCTGGCAGACATCGACTTCGGCGCCCGAGCCGTCACGGCCGCCGATCGCGCCGACGCCACCAGCATGGGCATCGATCAAGGAGGCGCCGACCGCTGTCCCCGGCATCAGGCCGAGATCGCGCGCGGCGGCCTCCGACAGGCCGCGGCCGAGCGGCGAGCCTGGCGGGACGATCTCGGTGCCGATCCGGGCAAAACGACCGGCGGCGAGCGCCTCGAGCCCGACCCGCCTCAGGAAGGATTCGCTCCAGCCGCCCTCGCCGGCTACGTAAGTCCATTTGCAGGTGACCGTGCAGGTCGAGCGCGCCAGCGAACCGGTGGCGCGGAACGAGAGATAGTCGGCGAGATCGAAGAAATGCCCGGCGGCCTGATACGTCGCGGGCAGATGCCGCTTCAACCAGAGGATCTTCGGGATCTCCATCTCCGGCGAGATGACACCGCCGACATAGCGCAGCACGCGGTCGCCGGTGGCGTTGACGAACGCGGTTTCGTCCATCGCGCGGTGGTCCATCCAGACCACGACATTGCGGGCGGGATCTCCGGAGGGACTGACGGTGAGCGGCTGCCCGGCCTTGTCGAGCACGACCAGCGAGCAGGTCGCGTCGAAGCCGATGCCCTTGACGTGCTCGGCGGCAACCGCCGCCTCGCGCATCGCGTTGCGCACCGAAGCCGTGCAGGCCGCCCAGATGTCCTCGGACGATTGCTCGACGATGTCGCCGGGCTCGTGCCAGACCCGGATCGGATGCCGCGCCGAACCGAGCAGCTTTCCCCTCTCGTCGAATACGCCCGCGCGGGCGCTGGTGCTCCCGACGTCCACCCCGATATAGGCTTGCTGCATTTCCGCTCCGTCAGCTTTGACGCGAGCTTACCAGCAAGTGTAGCCGCCATCGACCAAAACGATGCTGCCGGTCATCAGGCTGGCGGCCTCGGAGGCGAGGAACAGCACGACCGAGGCGATCTCGTCGACCTGGCCCATCCGGGCCATCGGAGTTCCACCGATCCAGGCGTCGTACATCTTCGGACTGTTCTTGACGAAGGCGTTCAGCGGCGTCTCGATATAAGTCGGTGCCACGGCGTTGACGCGGACGCCGCGCGTGCCCCATTCGGCGGCCAGCGACTTGGTCAGATGGTGCACCGCGGCCTTTGAGGCATTGTAGAAGCATTGTTCCTGTGGCTTGTTGACGATGAAGCCGGACATCGAGCCGACATTGACGATGGTGCCGGACTTCGCCTTCAGCATGTGATTGCCGAAGGCGCGGCAGCACCAGAAGGTGCCGTTGAGATTGACGTCGACGACGTTGAGCCAGTGCTCGTCGGTCACGGTCTCGGCCGGCGTCTCGCTGCGCGCGATGCCGGCATTGTTGACGAGGATGTCGACCTTGCCGTACTTCGCGACCAGCTCATCGGCCACCGCGGCGACGCGCTTGGAATCGGTGACGTCCATCAGCGCGATGTCGGCGTCGAGGCCCTTGGCCTTCAGCTCGGCCTTGGCGTCATTGGCCGCCTTGGCGTCGCGGTCGCCGATGATCACCTTGGCGCCGGCTTCCGCCAGCGCCTCGGCGCAGGCGAGCCCGATGCCCTGGCCGGCGCCGGTGATGATGGCGGTCTTGCCGCCGAGCTTGAATTTCTCGAGATACATTTTCTTCTTCCTTTGCCAATGCCCGCGATGAGCGGGCGCGTCGCCCCGGCCCGAGCGTTCTCCCCTGAGATCGTCGTCCGCGTCTTACGCGCGGATCGATTTTCCGCTGTCGTCGAAACGATAGACGCGTGACGGCTCGGGGATCAGCGACACCTTGTCGCCCGGGCTCAGGCCGAGCTCGCCGACATAGCGAGCCGTCAATGTCCCGAGCGGCCCGGCGTCGATATAAAGGAAGGTGTCGCTGCCGAGATGCTCGGCGACCGAGACCGTCCCGGGCCAGCCGCCCTGCCCGTTGCGCTCCACCTTCAGATGCTCGGGCCGCACGCCGATGGTCGCCGCGCCCTGCTGCTTCGCCGGCTCGCCGGTGACGAAGTTCATCTTTGGTGAGCCGATGAACCCCGCGACGAACAGATTGGCCGGCTTCTCGTAGAGCTCGAGCGGCGAACCATATTGCTCGATCTTGCCGGCGTTCAGCACCACGATCTTGTCGGCCATGGTCATCGCCTCGACCTGGTCGTGGGTGACGTAGATCGCGGTCGTGGCGAGCTGTTTCTGCAGCCGCGTCACCTCGAGCCGCATCTGCACCCGCAACGCTGCATCGAGGTTCGACAGCGGCTCGTCGAACAGGAACGCCTTCGGCTCGCGCACGATGGCGCGGCCGATCGCGACGCGCTGGCGCTGGCCGCCGGAGAGCTCGCGCGGCTTGCGATCGAGATACGGCGTGAGATTGAGGGTGGCCGCGGCGCCCTCGACCTTGCGGTTGATCTCGTCTTTCGCCAACCCGGCCATCTTGAGGCCGAAGGCGATGTTGCCGCGCACGCTCATATGCGGATAGAGCGCGTAGGATTGGAACACCATCGACAGCCCGCGCTTGGCCGGCGGCACATCGACCACGTTGCGCCCGTCTATCAGGATGGCGCCGCCCGTGACGTCCTCCAGCCCCGCGATCAGCCGCAGCAGCGTGGTCTTGCCGCAGCCGGACGGCCCGACGAACACGACGAACGAGCCGTCGGCGATATCGAGGTCGGCCCCCTTGATGATGTGGACCGGCCCGAACGATTTTTGCACACCCTGCAGCGTAATCTGACCCATGGCAAAAGCCTTTCTGCTACTTGACCGCGCCGAAGGTCAGGCCGCGGACGAGTTGCCGCTGACTGAACCAGCCGAGCACGAGAATAGGCGCGATCGCGAGCGTCGACGCCGCCGACAATTTCGCCCAGAACAATCCTTCCGGGCTCGAATAGGACGCAATGAACACGGTGAGCGGCGCGGCCTCGAGCGTCGACAGATTGAGCGTCCAGAACGCCTCGTTCCAGGCCAGGATCAGGTTGAGCAGCATGGTCGAGGCGAGCCCGGGGATCGCCATCGGCGTCAGCACGTAGATCAGCTCGCGCCCGATCGTGGCACCGTCCATCCGCGCGGCCTCGAGGATGTCCTTCGGGATTTCCTTGAAATACGTGAACAGCATCCAGATCACGATCGGCAGGTTGCCGAGACACAGGATGAAGACGAGCCCGGTGCGGGTGTCGAGCAGGCCGACATTGCGGAAGATCAGGTAGATCGGCACCAGCA
Source organism: Bradyrhizobium genosp. L (assembly GCF_015624485.1). Classification (NCBI taxonomy): domain Bacteria; kingdom Pseudomonadati; phylum Pseudomonadota; class Alphaproteobacteria; order Hyphomicrobiales; family Nitrobacteraceae; genus Bradyrhizobium; species Bradyrhizobium genosp. L. Next base: position 1,621,770 of record NZ_CP061378.1, on the reverse strand, counting down.
CGCCGACCGGCGGCATCATCTTGGTGGAGAGCATCCAGAGCAGGATGTCCTTGGTCCGCTTGGTCGGCGAGAACGCCATCGACCACGCCGCCGGGATCGCGATCAGCATCGCGATCAGCGTCGATCCGCCGGCGATGATGATCGAGTTGAGCGCGTGATGGAAGTAGTCGCTGCGCTCCTGCACGGTGACGTAGTTCTCGGTCGTCCAGTGGAAGAACAGGAACGACGGCGGGATCGAGAAGGCATCGAGCTCGGTCTTGAAGCTCGTCAGCACCATCCAGAGGATCGGGAAGAAGATCAGGAAGCCGACCAGCCAGGCCGCCGCCGTCGAGATCACCTTGTTCTGTGTCGTGACCATCCGCGCCATGACGTTACGCCTCCAGATTCCGGCCGACGATACGAACGAGGAAGAACGCGACGATGTTGGCGATCACCACGGCAACAAGGCCGCCCGCCGAGGCGCTGCCGATATCGTACTGGATCAGCGCCTACGAATAGATCAGGAAGGCGATGTTGGTGGTCTGCAGCCCAGGGCCGCCGCCGGTGGTGACGAAGATCTCCGCGAACACGGTGAGCAGAAAGATCGTCTCGATCAGGATCACCACCGTGATCGGGCGCGCCAGATGTGGCAGCGTGATGTAGATGAAAGTCGACATCGCCCCGGCACCATCCATCTCGGCCGCCTCCTTCTGCTCCTCGTCGAGCGATTGCAGCGCCGTCAGCAGGATCAGGGTCGCAAACGGCAGCCATTGCCAGGAGACGATCAGGATCACCGCGAGCAGCGGCGCGTCGGTGAACCAGTCGATCGGGGTCGCGCCGAACAATTTTGCGATCCAGGCGAACAGTCCCGAGACCGGATGCATCAGGAGGTTCTTCCAGACCAGCGCACTGACGGTCGGCATCACGAAGAACGGCGCGATCACCATCAACCGGACGATACCGAGCCCGACCACGTGCTGATTCAGCAAGATGGCGATCGGCACGCCGAGCAGGATCGTGATCGCGAGCACCGAGCCGACCAGGACCAGGGTATTTTGCAGCGAGGCGAGGAAGGCCGGATCGGTCAGGAAGTAGCGGAAATTCTCCAGCCCGACGAAGGCCTCCGAGCCGGGATCGAGCAGATTGTAGTGCAGCGTCGCGAAATAGATCGTGAGCGCGAGCGGCACGATCATCCAGATGAACAACAGCGCCACGGCGGGCGTGAGCAGTGTTCGCGCGAGCAGTTGGGTCTGCTGGGTCGCCATCCCCGTCTCCTTGCCCATAGCGTTTTCCAGCGAAGTGGACGCCGGTTCGCGCGAAGAAAACGCCTCAATCAAAAGAACCGAAGGAGCGGCCATCCCGTTGCGGGACAGGATGGCCGCCAGTGGCCCAGCTCGGGAGGATTGAGCTGGTCGGAGGGCCAGGGCGCGTGTCGCGTCCTGGCGTTCAGTGTGCGGGAAGCGCTACTTGATATAGCCCGCGCGCTTCATTTCACGCTCGGTCGAGGACTGGGCAGCCGCCAGCGCGGCATCGACCGTGGACGAGCCCGAGAGCGCGGCCGAGAATTGCTGGCCCACCGCGGTGCCGATGCCCTGGAACTCGGGGATCGCCGCATATTGCACGCCGACATAAGGCACCGGCTTGACGGTCGGGTGGCTCGGATCAGCCGCATCGATCGAGGCCAGCGTCATCTTGGCGAACGGCGCCGCCTTCAGATAGTCGGGGTTCTTGTAGAGCGAGGTGCGCGTGCCGGGAGGGGCTGCGGCCCAGCCTTCCTTGTCCGCGACGAGCTTGCTGTAATCCTTGCTGGTCGCCCAGGCGATGAACTTCTGGGCCGCGTCGACCTTCTTCGAGCCGGCGGGGACCGCGAGGCTCCACGCCCACAGCCAGTTGGCGTTCTTGCCGAGCCCGGTGTTCGGGGCCAGCGCGAAGCCGACCCTGTCGGCGACCGAGGATTCCTTCGGGTTGGTCACGAACGACGCCGCCACCGTGGCATCGATCCACATCGCGCATTTGCCGGCGTTGAACAGCGCGAGGTTCTCGTTGAAGCCGTTCGAGGAGGCGCCGGGAGGGCCGGCCTGCTTCATCAGGTCGACATAGGTCGTCAGCGTCTTCTTCCATTCCGGCGAATTGAACTGCGGCTCCCACTTCTCGTCGAACCAGCGCGCGCCGAACGAATTGGACATCGCGGTCAGGAACGCCATGTTCTCGCCCCAGCCGGCCTTGCCGCGCAGGCAGATGCCGTAGACGCCGGCGTTCTTGTCGGTCAGCTTCTTGGCGGCATCGACCACGAAGTCCCAGGTCGGGCTGTCCGGCATCTTCAGGCCGGCCTTGTCGAACAGGTCGGTGCGGTACATCACCATCGAGCTCTCGCCATAGAACGGCGCGGCGTAGAGCTTGCCGTCGACCGAGACCGCGTCGCGGATCTTCGGCAGGAGGTCACCGACGTCGTAGTCGGCGCCGAGCTTGTCGAGCGGCACCAGCCAGCTCTTCTTGGCCCAGATCGGAACTTCGTAGGTGCCGATGGTCAGGACGTCGAACTGGCCGCCCTTGGTGGCGATGTCGGTGGTCACGCGCTGGCGCAGCACGTTCTCTTCGAGCGTCACCCATTTGACCGTGATGTCGGGGTTCTTGGCGGTGAATTCGCTGGTGAGCCCCTGCATGCGGATCATGTCGCCATTGTTGACGGTCGCGATCGTCAACGTGGTCTGGGCCAGCGAGGGAGCGGATATCAATATGGCTGCGGCGCCCGCAACGGCGCAAAGGACGTTTTTCAAGGTGACCTCCCATATGTCACGTTGAGCATATGCCCACGTGTTGAGCGTATGTTCATCCTGTCGCCAAATTTTGTCAAGCCGGCGCGAAGGTCGGCGCGCGCGATTGTGGGTTCCGCTACACGCTGGGATGGAGTTGTGCAGCTGCGAAGACGACGCTGAGCATTCGACAAAGTCAGGTCGAATTTGCGACTGCGGCGGGACTGCGCTCCCTCGCCCCGTTCTTACGGGGAGAGGGTTGGGGTGAGGGGCCGCTTCCGCATTGATGGTGACAGGGAGTTTGCGGAGACTCCCCCTCACCCGAAACGCATCTACGATGCATTTCGACCTCTCCCCGCAGGCGGGGCGAGGTGAAGAGCTATCGATCGAGCACGGCGCGCGCGGTCGCCTCGTCGGTGATCAGCCCATTGACCACCCTGCCCGCCAGCGCGGCCTTGATCGCCGGCACTTTTGCCGTACCGACCGCGGCGCCGATCGTGGTCGCTTCCGCCGGGATCTGCGGCGGAATGCTGGTCAGGCGTTTGTTGGTGCCGCCCTTGATCAGCTTGCCCTTGGCGTCATAGGCCCAGCCGGTCACCTCACCGATGGCGCCGAGCCGCATCATCTCCAGCAGCTCCTCGCGGGTGACGAAGCCATCGACATGGACCTGCGCCTTCTGGTCCATCTGGCCAATGCCGATCAGCCGGAGATCGGCCTTGGCGGCCACCGCCCGCACCCGCGCGATCGGATCGATCCGGATCATGCGGTTGCGCTCGTCCTCGCTTGACATCAAGAACGGCAGCGGCATCGGGTAATGCCGCGCGCCGGTGCGGTCGGCGAGCCGCCCGACCGTGTCGTAGAAACTCGCCGAGCCGTCGGTCGAGATATTGCCGACCAGCGAGACGATCTGGTGATCGGGCCGCTCGACCGGCGAGACGCGCTCGACCGCGGCGCGCACCGCGCGGCCGGTGCCGAGCGCGACGATGACAGGCGTTTCCGCGCGCAGCGTCATCTCCAGCAGATTGGCGCTGCGCTCGGCGATCCCGGCGGTCGACAGCGGCGCCGCCGGATCGGTCGGGACCACATCGCAATGCACCAGATCGAAGCGCGCCTTGAGCCGGGATGCCAGCTCCATGCAGGCCGCGATGGGATGCTCGAGACGAAACGTGATCAGCCGCTCCGCCAGGCACAGCGACACCAGCCGCTGCGCCGAGGCGCGCGACACCTGCAGCATCTTGGCGATTTCATCCTGGGTGTGGCCGGCGATGAAATAGAGCCAGCCGGCGCGCGCCGCGTCGTCGAGGCGGGACTTTTCATTGTCGGGCGGCGCCATTGTTCGTCCGTCAGCCTTGAGATCAGCCTTGCGTCCAGAAATCGGTCATCGAAGCGAAGATTCGATCCGCTCCGGCGTCCCGGAGCAAATCACCGGCATCCCGCGCGCGGTAGTGGGCGCCGCCGACGAATCCCCAGACTTTCATGCCGGCCGCCTTCGCCGCCTGCACCCCGCTGACGCTGTCTTCGATCACCAGCGTCCGGCGCGGCTCGCATCCCATCCGGCTCGCCGCAAGCAGGAACAGATCCGGCGCCGGCTTGCCGTGCTTGACCATCTGGGACGTGTAGAGATGCTGCCCGAAATGAGACGAGAGGCCGGTCAGATACAGTGAAAATCTGACACGTTCGAGATCACTCGATGATGCGACACAATGCGGCAGGCGCAAATCGGCCAACACGGTCGCGACACCCAAGATCGGCTTGAGCTCGGTGCGGAATGTCTCGCGCACCTCGCCTGCCAGCGAGTCGAGGAAATCGGGCGGCAAGGGCTGTCCAAGGCTTTGGCAGTAATCGATCACGGCAGCCGTGCTGCGCCCGAGGAACAGTACGAGCACCTGTTCGGTGCTGACGGCGACGCCTGCCCGGCCCAATGCCTCGGACAGGCAGCGGCAGCTCAGCTCCTCGCTGTCGACGAGCACGCCGTCGCAGTCGAAGATGACGAGATCGGTGTCGGGAAGCCTCGTATCCATCCCGACATGAGATCATATGCTCACCATCTGAGCAATAGATCACGAATTGTGGCGATGGCTCAGCCGCCAAGGAATGCGGGGGCCAAGTCTTCCTGCACGATGATGTTGGCTGCCTGTGCCGTCAGCTCGCTGCCGACCAGGTCGAGATTCTTGGCGGCCTCGAACAGCATCGATCTGACGTCATCCGGCGTCAGCACGCCCTTGGCGACCAGCTTGCGCACCAGCGCCTGCAAAATAAGAACGTCGATCTCGCCGTGAGCAAGCTGCGTCGGCTTTTCCATCTTGATCGTCTCCTGAGATACACATCCCGATCTGACCGCACCTTAGCGCTTCTTTTTCGGAAACCGCTTCGCACTTTGCGCTAACGCGGCCGTGCCGGTCCGGATCATGCTTCGGGTGGGGCGAGATCCTGCTGCAATTGCGCGAAGGCGCGGCGCAGGCCGTGAAGCTGATCGACCAGATGCAGGATGACGTCGATGCCCTCGTCATTGACGCCGAAATCGCCGCTGAGGTCGCGGATCAGATGCGCCCGCGCCACGTCGGCCTCGGAGAAGCTCGGCTCGCTTTCGGTCTGATCGGGAACGAGCCACTGCTGCTCGATCCAGATCTCCAAGGTTTGCACTTCCAGCCCCGCATCGGCGAGGAATTGCTGCTTGTTCATGATGCGCCATCCTCGCGCGGATTGAATGCCTTGCGATCCCATTTTTCGACGAACGCCTCGAGCTCGGGATCGGGTCCCTTCGGCAGCACGACCTTGAGCTTGACCAGCTCATCGCCGTGGCCGCCGCCAAGGCGCGGCGCGCCCTTGCCGCGCAGGCGCATGGTGGTGCCGGAGTTCGATCCCTTCGGGACCGTCATGGTCACGGCACCGGTCGGTGTCGGAACGCGCACCTTGCCGCCGAGCACGGCTTCCACCAGCGAGATCGGCAGCTCCAGCGCGATGTCATCGCCTTCGCGGGTGAAGCGCGGGTCGGAGCGCACCTCCACCTCGATCAGCGCATCGCCGGGGCCGCCCTTGCCGGCACCGGGCGCGCCCTTGCCGCGCAGGCGAATGATCTGCCCATCGAGCAGGCCCGGCGGGATCGTCACCTCGAGCGTGCCGCCATCGGGCAAGGTCACGCGCTTGTTCGCACCGGTGATCGAGTCGGCGAAATCGATCGCGAGGCTGTAGTGCAGATCGCGGCCGCGGCGGTTGGCGCGCGCCTGCTCGGCGCGCCGCAACAGCTCGGCAAGGCCGTCGTCGGATTCCATGTAGTCGGCGTAGCCGGAACTGTCGGCATAGGGATGGCCCTCGTCTGCCGTGGCGAAATCCCGGTAGTAGCGATGCTGCGGGCGCTCGGCGCCGCTCTCGTCGATCTCGCCGGCGTCGAAGCGCTTGCGCTTGTCGGCATCGCCGAGCAGATCGTAGGCCGCGGCGACTTCCTTGAATTTCTCTTCGGCCGCCTTGTCGCCCGGATTGAGATCCGGATGCAGCTTCTTTGCCAGCTTGCGATAGGCCTTCTGGATATCGGCCGCTGACGCAGCCGGGGCAACGCCGAGAACCTCGTACGGATTTTTCACATCCTGCTCCGCGACAGCATGAGTGTGCCCGGCGTCATGAGGGCGCAAAATCGGCCGATTTGCAATACCGCTCGGACGCCACCCTGCGACGGGCGGCGCGGGACACATTCATGCCGCGCAGACTAAGACGTGTGTCCTGGGTCCAGATATTTCGGCATATTCTTTTCCTGCTGCGGCGTCATCTTGGCGGTGTCCGGCTTTCCGGGCACACCTCGCGGACCGAGCAGGGCCCGCTGCATATCGTCCTCGCTCAAACGCGGCTTTCCGTCGTCGAGCTGTCCATCGCCGCCGAGTCGCTGTGCCATGATCGACCTCCTCTGGATAATCGCTTGCGCGCGGGCGGCGCGCTCCGCCACATCGAACGGAGCGCGCCGTTGCATCAATGCTGCTCGGGCCGCTTCTCCTCGGCGGGATGTCCCGCGGGAGCCGCAGCATGCGGCGGCACCGCCGGCCGCGCCGCTGGCTGCGGTCGCGCCTCGGGGCGGGCCATCGTCTCCGGCCGCGCTTCCGGTCTCGCCGCTGGCTCCGGTCGTGCTTCAGGCCGCGTCGCCGGCTCCGGTCTCGGCTCGGGTTTCGCGGCAGGCTCTGGTCGGGCGAGTTGCTCGGGCCGCGGCTGCACCTCCGCAGGTCGCTTCTCTTCAACCGCCGGCCGGCTTTCCTGCACCGCGGGCCGTGTCGGCTCTGCCGCAGGCCGTGTCGGCTCTGCCGCGGGCCTCGGCTCGACCCGCGTTTCGGGAGCAGGCGCTGTGGAGGGCCGGCCCTCCTGCACAGGCACGCGCGCCGGGACATCCTTGCCGGGAACCGGAAGCGCGTGGGACTGCTCGGCGGGCGCAACCGCGGGCGCGGCTCCCGGCCGCTTCGGCTCCTCGGCCGGTGGCCGCGCGCCATTCGCGGGCACCGCCTCGCCGGCCGGCCGCGCGCGCACCACGCCCGGCCCCTTCAGCTCACCCGGACGCGCGGTGGCGCCGACCGCCGGCACGCCGTTGTTGGTGCGCTTGAACAGGCTCGGATCCTGGCTCGCGGTCTCCACCTGCTTGCGCTGCAACGGCGTCGGCGCGAAGTGCTGCTCCTTCGCGATGGTCCGCTGCTCGGCGGTCGGCCGCACCTCGATGCCGCCCTTGCCGCCATTGTAGCTGATGTTGTTGATCGTCGTCTGATTGATCGTGACGTTCTTCTCGTAGACGTTGATGATCCGCGCGCCCTGCAGATTGTTCACGGTGCGATTGTAGAAGAACTGGCCATGGTCCCAGCGGCCGCCTTCATAGCCAGCGCCGCCATAGCCGAAGCCATAGTTGATGCCGCCGTAGAAGCCGACGCGATCGCCCCAGTAACCGGGGTGGAAAATGTAGCCGCCTGCGAACCCGCCCCAATAGCCCGGCGTCCACAACAAGCCGGCGCGCGGCGGCTGCACCCAGGTGCCGGGCACCCAATAATAATCGCCACGATCCTCATCCCACGACCAGTAGCCCGGCGACCAGATGTAGCCGGCGCCAGGCACCGGCGGCTGATCATAGGTCGGCAGCGGCGGCGGCGCAGTCTCGACGGCATTGACCGGCGCACAGGCCGCGTCCTGTGCGATCGCGGGCACGGCGGTGATGCTGGTTGTGCCAAGCAACGCCGCAGCGATCGCCGCACGCCACACGGTCTGAGGGAGACGAACTGTCATTGTGAGCCTCTTGTTGGGGAGGTTTGAACGAAGATGCAGGAACAAAGGTTCCCGTGCCGGCGCACGCCGACGCACGTCATCGCTAGCGCCCGAACCTTACACCGGACTGAAATGTCACAGCCGGCGACACAACAAGCGTCGCGTTACGCGAAACGACCCAGACCTCGCCACAATTCAGCCACGCCTGATGTCACGCGCGCGTCGTGCCACCGTCGTTGAACGTCGACGATGGTGACGCGCAACGCAGATGTTCGCCTGTTCGTCTGCTGCGTCAACTCGAGCTGTCGCGTCGCCGGGATGGTTCGGATCGGCATCCGCGCCTGCAATTCTGATGACACGAAGCGGCCGGCAGCCGGAGATTGACACTCCCCGGAAACCGCCACACGATAAGCTCCAACGACGCCATGCCCACAGCTTCCTTGCGGCAATCGAGCAATTTTTCTGCCTTGAGGTGCCACGATGAACATAGAGAAATACACCGATCGCCTGCGTGGCTTCATTCAATCGGCGCAGTCGCTCGCAATGCGCGAAGGGCACCAGCAATTCTCCACGCTGCACATTCTGAAGGTGCTGCTCGACGACAATGAAGGCCTTGCGGCCGGTCTGATCGACCGCGCCGGCGGCAATTCGCGCGCGATCCTGCAAGCGACCGAGGACGCGCTCGCCAAGATGCCGAAGGTGAGCGGCGCCGGCGCGGGACAGATCTACCTGGCGCCGGACACCGCGCGTGCCTTCTCCGCCGCGGAGCAGGCCGCCGACAAGGCCGGCGACAGTTTCGTCACGGTCGAGCGGCTGTTGCAGGCACTCGCCGCTGACAAGGACGGCGACGCAGGCAAACTGCTCGCAAAGGGCGGTGTCACGCCACAGAATTTGAACGCAGCGATCAATGCGCTGCGCAAGGGCCGCACCGCCGACAGCGCTTCGGCGGAAAATGCCTATGACGCACTGAAGAAATATGCCCGCGACCTGACCCAGGCCGCGCGCGACGGCAAGCTCGATCCGGTGATCGGCCGCGACGAGGAGATCCGCCGCACGATTCAAGTTCTGTCGCGGCGGACCAAGAACAATCCCGTGCTGATCGGCGAGCCCGGCGTCGGCAAGACCGCGATCGTCGAGGGCCTGGCGCTGCGCATCCTCAACGGCGACGTGCCGGAGAGCCTGCAGGACAAGGCGTTGCTCGCGCTCGACCTCGGCGCGCTGATCGCGGGCGCAAAATACCGCGGCGAGTTCGAGGAGCGGCTCAAGGCGGTGTTGCAGGAAGTGACCTCGGCTGAAGGCGGCATCATCCTGTTCATCGACGAGATGCATACGCTGATCGGCGCCGGCAAGGCCGACGGCGCCATGGACGCCTCCAATCTCTTGAAGCCAGCGCTCGCTCGCGGCGAGCTGCACTGCATCGGCGCCACCACGCTCGACGAGTATCGCAAGCATGTCGAGAAGGACGCAGCGCTGGCGCGGCGCTTCCAGCCGGTATTCGTATCGGAGCCGACCGTCGAGGACACCATCTCGATTTTGCGCGGGCTGAAGGACAAATACGAGCAGCATCACGGCGTGCGCATCTCCGACGCGGCGCTGGTCGCCGCCGCGACCTTGTCGAACCGCTACATTACCGACCGCTTCCTGCCCGACAAGGCGATCGACCTGATGGACGAGGCCGCGGCGCGGCTGAAGATGCAGGTCGATTCCAAGCCGGAAGAACTCGACTCGCTGGACCGCGAGATCATCCGGCTCAAGATCGAGCAGGAGGCGCTGAAGAAGGAGAGCGACCGCGGCTCGCGCAGCCGCCTCGAGACGCTGGAAAAGGATCTCGTCGAGCTGGAGAAGAAGTCGGCCGACATGACCTCGAAATGGCGCTCCGAGAAGAGTAAGCTCTCCGATGCGCAGAAGATGAAGGGCGAGCTCGATGCACTGCGCGTCGAGCTGGCCAATGCGCAGCGCCGTGGCGAATTCCAGAAGGCGGGCGAGCTGGCCTATGGCCGCATTCCCGAGCTGGAGAAGAAGCTCGCCACGGTCGAGGCCAGCGAGACCTCGTCGGCCAGCGAGACCGTGACTGCCAACAACATCGCGCAAGTGGTGTCGCGCTGGACCGGCGTTCCCGTCGACAAGATGCTGGAAGGCGAGAAAGACAAGCTGCTGAAGATGGAGGAAATGCTCGGCAAGCGCGTCGTCGGCCAGGCCGAGGCGGTACGCGCGGTGTCGACCGCGGTCCGCCGCGCGCGCGCCGGGCTGCAGGATCCGAACCGGCCGATCGGCTCGTTCATGTTCTTGGGTCCCACCGGCGTCGGCAAGACTGAGCTCGCAAAGGCGCTCGCCGAATATTTGTTCGACGACGAGACCGCGATGATCCGTCTCGACATGTCCGAATACATGGAAAAGCATTCGGTGGCGCGGCTGATCGGGGCGCCGCCCGGCTATGTCGGCTATGACGAGGGCGGCGCGCTGACCGAGGCGATCCGGCGGCGGCCGTATCAGGTCGTGCTGTTCGACGAGATCGAGAAGGCGCATCCGGATGTCTTCAACGTGCTGTTGCAGGTGCTCGACGACGGCCACCTGACCGACGGCCAGGGCCGCACCGTCGATTTCCGCAACACGCTGATCATCATGACCTCGAACATCGGCGCGGAATATCTGGTCAACCAGCCGGAGGGCCAGGGCACGAGCGCGGTGCGCGACCAGGTGATGAACATGGTGCGCGCGCATTTCCGTCCTGAATTCCTCAACCGCATCGACGAGATCATCCTGTTCCACCGCTTGCAGAAGAGCGAGATGGGCCGCATCGTCGAGATCCAGTTCGCGCGGCTGCGCAAGCTTCTCGAGGACCGCAAGATCGAGCTGGAGCTGGAGCCCAAGGCGCGCGACTGGCTCGCGGAAAAGGGTTGGGATCCGGCCTATGGTGCCCGCCCGCTGAAACGCGTGATCCAGCGCAGCGTGCAGGACCCGCTCGCCGAAATGATCCTCGCCGGCGAGGTCCGCGACGGCGCGCAGGTCAAGATCTCCGCGACCAAAGCCGGTCTCACCTTCAACGGCAAGAAGCCGGAGAGCGCATCGGCCGACGAGTTCGAGCAGGCGTGAGCCCATCCATCCGATCACGCTGACCGCGCGCGATGTCATCGCCACGTCGTCTGCCGGCAGCATATGCAAGCAGGCCTTCAACCAGGAGGAAGCCATGTCGCAACACAACATCAAGGACGGGATGGACGTGATCGGCGCCGACGGCGTCCATGTCGGCACGGTCGACCGCGTCGAGGACAAGCGCATCAAGCTCAAGAAGAGCGACAGTGGCGATGGGCAGCACAAGGGCCATCATCACTACATCGAGCTCGGCTTCGTTGCCGGCGTCGAAGGCACGAAGGTACGCCTGTCCGCCAACGCCGCGATTGCGGTGACGCTCGAGGAGGAGCAATCCGGAAAGCCGATCGGGCCCTCCGCGGAAGCCTAGATATCCGGCCCTTGTAAAGGTTCCATCGGCATGCTCCTCTCCAAATGCTTGGGCGCCTGCGGACGTCCTGCCCCCGCCCGTGGTCGTGAAAGCAGTTCGATAAGGAGAGATGCGTGCCATCAGCCGTTCCGCAACCGGTCGCTGCGAAGCTGACACGCGCCGCCATCTTCCTTGCGGTCACGATCAAGCCGGATCCGGCTTACGACAGGGTGGTGCGATCGCTGTGCGGCGATCTGGCGGCGCTGGTGCGCGCCGTCGGCTTTCGCGATCTCGAGGGCCGGCTGTCCTGCGTGATGGGGATCGGCTCGGACGCCTGGGACCGGCTGTTCGGCGCGCCGCGGCCGAAGGATCTGCATCCGTTCCGCGAGATCCACGGCGTGCATCACGCCGTCGCCACGCCGGGCGATCTGCTGTTTCACATCCGCGCCGTGCCGATGGACCTGTGCTTCGAGCTGGCGAACCAGATCATGACGCGGCTCGGCGACGCGGTCGCCTCGGCGGACGAGGTGCACGGCTTCAAATATTTCGACGAGCGCGATTTGCTCGGCTTTGTCGACGGCACCGAGAATCCTGAGGACCAGGCCGCAACCGACGCCACCATCATCGGTGGTGAGGATGCGGCCTTCGCCGGTGGCAGCTATGTGATCGTGCAGAAATACCTCCACGACCTCGGCAAGTGGAATGAGCTGCCGGTCGAGATGCAGGAGAAGATCATCGGCCGGAAAAAGCTGTCCGACATCGAGCTCGATGACAGCGTGAAGCCGAGCTACGCGCACAACGCCCTGACCACCATCGTGGAGAACGGCGAAGAGCTCGACATCGTCCGCGACAACATGCCGTTCGGCAACATCAGCAAGGGCGAGTTCGGCACCTACTTCATCGGCTACGCCAGGTCGCCGCACCGGATCGAGCTGATGCTTCAGAACATGTTCATCGGCAAGCCGCCGGGCAATTACGACCGCCTGCTCGACTTCAGCCGCGCCGTGACCGGCATGCTGTTCTTCGTGCCGTCGGCGCCGTTCCTCGAGGATGCCGCGAACGCGGCACCTGCCGCGCCGTCGCCGGCCAATGAGGATCAGGCCGACGCGGCGCCCACAGCCAAAATGCCGCCGTCCGACGGCTCGCTCGGGATCGGCTCACTGAAAGGAAGTTGAACATGAACAACCTTCATCGCGCCTTAGCCCCGGTCTCGGACGCAGCCTGGGCTCAGATCGAGGAAGAAGCTTCGCGGACGCTGAAGCGCCATCTGGCGGCGCGCCGTGTCGTCGACGTCGACGGCCCGAAGGGCACGGATTTTGCCGCGGTCGGCACCGGCCATCTCAAGCAGATCGCGAAGCCGGGCGACGGCATCGAGGCCAGGCAGCGCGAGGTCCGCCCGCTGGTCGAGCTGCGCGTTCCGTTCGAGCTGACGCGCCAGGCGATCGACGATGTCGAGCGCGGCTCCAATGATTCCGACTGGGACCCGCTGAAGGAGGCCGCGCGGAAGATCGCGTTCGCCGAGGACCGCGCGGTATTCGATGGCTACGCCGCCGCGGCCATCGAGGGCATTCGCCCGGGCTCCAGCAACCCGGTGCTGACGCTGCCGTCGAGCGTCAAGAATTACCCGAGCGTGGTCGCGCAGGCGGTGAGCCAGCTGCGGCTGGCCGGCGTCAACGGCCCCTACGCGCTGTTGCTCGGCACCGAGCCATATACCGCAATCGGCGGCGCGACCGACGACGGCTATCCGGTGCTGACGCACATCCAGCGCCTGGTCGAAGACAGGATCATCTGGGCGCCGGCGATCGAAGGCGGCGTCGTGCTCACCACCCGCGGCGGCGACTTCCAGCTTTCGATCGGCCAGGATCTGTCGATCGGTTATCTCGGCCATTCGGCGACGGCCGTGCAGCTCTATTTCCAGGAGACCATGACCTTCCTGATGCTGACCAGCGAGGCTTCCGTGGTGCTGGCGCCGGAGGCGAAGAAGGCCGGCTGACCGCTGCCGCATACATCGCGCGGGCGGCGCCACCGCCCGCGACGAGGATCCGTCAAACGCGAACATGGAGAGGAGACCCTGATGCAGGAATACGATCTCTACATCAACGCGAAGAAGGCTTCGGTCGGTCTCTACGTCCGCAAAGGCGCCGGCCTTCCCGATCTCTCCGATGCCAAGGATTGGGTGTTCGACGGCACCTCGGCGCAGGCCAACCTGCCGCCCCAGATCGTGAAGGAGATCGAGGCCAACGGCCACGCCTTCCGCGATATGGATTGAGCGCGCTTACGCTTCACCCGTCTTGACCGGCGCGGTCTCGGGCATCAGGCTCATGGCGAGGATGCCGACCGCTGCCGCGAGCAGCAGATACCAGGACGGCGCCAGCGGATCCCCGGTCACGTGCAGCAGCCATGTGACCACGAGCTGCGCGGTGCCGCCGAAGGTCGCGATCGCAACCGCATAGATCGTCGCGAACACGCCGCCGCGGATGTTCTGCGGCAGCGCCTCGGTGAAGGCGGCGTAGAATGCGGTGAACGGCAGCGATCCGATGAACGACAGGATGCCGAAGCCGAACAGCAGCGACCATGCGCCCGGCGACTGCACGATCCACAGGAACGCCGGATAGGTCAGCACCAGCACGACGAGCTGCGGCCAGATCATGATCGGCTTGCGCCCGAGGCGGTCGGCGAGCCAGCCGCCGAGCACGGCGCCGATGATCTGCAGGCCGTTGCTGACCAGCGACACGGTGAACGCCAGCGACTGCGACACGTGCAGCGTGGTCTTGGCGTAAGTCGTCATGTACTGCGTGACATAGGTCGAGATCGTGCCGCTGGCCAGGATCATCACGGCCAGCACGATCACGCGCAGATGCCGGCGCGCCAGCACGACATGGCTCGCGCTTTCCACCGGCCCGGCAGCGTGCTCGCCATGCGCGATCGTCTCCGGCAAGGTGCGGCGCATCCAGATGCCGAACGGCAGGCAGACCGCGCCGATCAGGAAGGCGACGCGCCAGCCGTACGATTGCAGCGCCTCGGGCGCCATCGTGCTGCTCAGGATGACGCCGACCAGCGCGCCCGTGGTCGCCGCGATCTCCTGGCTGGCCGGCTGCCACGCCACCACCAGCCCGCGATCCCGGGGCGCTGCGATCTCGATCAGATAGGCCGTGGTCGGCCCGACCTCGCCGCCAAGCGCAAATCCCTGCACCATCCGCGCCAGGATCACGATGATCGGCGCCACCACCCCGATCGATGCATAGGAGGGTGTCAGCGCGATGGTCAGGATCGCGCAGCCCATCAGTGCGAAGCTCAGCAGCATCGCCGGCCGGCGCCCGACCCGATCGGAGAAGATACCGAGCACCACGCCGCCGATCGGCCGGGTCAGGAAACCGGCGCCGAACGTCGCCAGCGACAGCATCAGGCTGCCGTATTCGCTCTGCGCCGGGAAGAAGGTGTGGCCGATTTCGGTCGCGAAGAAGCTGTAGGTGATGAAGTCGTAGAACTCCAGCATGTTGCCGATGGTCGCCGCAAAGGCTGCGCGTTTGACGTCAAGCCCGTCTTTGCTCGCAATATCGGACAACGATCTTGATTCCCTGTGCGCCTGCCTCCGCGGAGTATCATTGCTCCGGCCGCGTTAGGCAAGGCACCGACGGCAGCGCGTGCTGCGTTCAGTGCGTGGCAGGGATGAGCGCGCGCAGGATATCCGGTTTCCAGCTCTGGCGGTCGCTGTCGAACGCGGAAAAATCGTGATCGAACTGCCAGAAGGCCCACGGCCAGCCGAATTTTTCCGCGCGTCTCGCCATGAATGACAGGTATCTTGCGCGGCTGTCCGCAGGTGCACGCTCGTAGACGCCGAACTCGCCGAGATAGATCGGACGCTTTTCGCGCTCCGACCAGGCCCGGACCTTGTCGAAATCGGCGGCCGCCCTGGCCTCATCCTCGGCCGAGCCCCAGGGCAGCGGTCCGATCTTCGAAAACTTCCGGGACCAAGGCGCTCCCTGGTGCGTGAATTCCAGAGGCGCGTAATAGTGGAACGTGACGATGATGTTCCGGTCATCGGCCGGCAAGATCAAGTCGTCGATCGGCATCTCGTCGACATTCAGCACCGCAGCAATGACGCTGCGCACCGGATTGGTGCCACGGATGATACCGAGACACTGGCCGAGCAGCGCGTTCCACTGCGCGGACGACATGTGTCCTCCCGGCTCGTTCAAGACCTCGAAGATCAACCCGGGATACTTTCCGGCATACCGTGCGCCGACCTGGTGCCAGAACGAGGTCAGTTTCACGGTGCATGTCGAAACGTCGCGCTGGCACAGGTCGGTGTCGTGCTCGTCGAGAATAGGAATCAGCTTCTTCGCGAGCACCGTTTCGATCACGCTATCGAGACGCTTCAGAACGGCCTCGTCGACGACGTTCGCTGCACCCATGTGCCTGAAGGCGAAGAAGTTGATCCGGACATGCGAGAAGCCGGCGTCACGGATGGCATCGAAATTCTCCAGGCGGAACGGCGCATTCGGATAGCCGTCCCAGATTCCGTCATAGCCAAGGATGTTGATGCCGCGTCCCAACGCCGCCGCGTCGGCTGATGCGCCCTGCCCGGCCGCATCAGCCGGCGACGCGAGCACGATGGTGAGGACTGCTGGAATCAGATGGCCAATGGCTCGTCGCCAACGCGCACGAACGGTCATGATTGCAGCTCCGGTTCACGATAGTCCGACGGCGGCACCGGCCGGCAAATTGCGAGAAAGAACGCGACGAACAGCACCGACGTGAACATCGTCGAGCGCAGAAAGGTCGTCTCGGTGAAGTTGGTCTGGCAATTGAGGAAGACGAAAGCGATGATCAGCGCGCAATGCAGCCGGTCGATGGCCTGCGCTGCGATCAGATGCAGCACCTTGTAGGAGAGCAGCACGATGCTCGTCGTGAACAGGAGATAGCCGAGGAAGCCGGTCTCGATCAGGACGGCGATATAGCCGTTGTGGTAATTGTCGAGCACCCAGCCGTGGTTCTGCTCGAAATAGTCGTAGATCGCCGGATTGGTCCAGAACCCGTTGATGCCGAATCCGAGCAGCGGCGCATCGTCGAAATGGCCGATGGCATACTGCCAGATGAAAGTGCGCTCGGTGAAGTCGATCGTCGCGTCGCCGACATGGATCGAATCGTAGCCGGTCACGTAGAAATAGGAGATCAGGAGCGCTGCCGCGACGCACATGACACAGGGCAGCACCGCATAGATCTGCATGCACCGGACCGACCACAGCGAGGTCAGGACCAGCGCGCAGGCCACCAGCGCCAGCGCGCCGGCGCCGCGCGATCCGGACAGCAGCACGCAGGCCGACGCCAGCAGGAACATGACAAGGAACGACAGCCATCCCTGGCCGGTGATCTTCCGATAGCACGCGAAGAACATCAGGTAGGCACCGACGAAGCCGAGCGTCTGCTTCGATTCGTAGACACCCTGCCATTGCCCCTTGTGCATCCAGCTCTGGTCGACGCCGATGTCGGGAAACAGCACCGCACACAGCGCCGACGCCGCGGCCAGGATGAAGAGGCCGTGCGACGTCGATTTCACGATGTCATCGATGCTGACGCGGGTGATCAGGCAGAACGCGCCGAGCGTGGTCATGGCGAGCGCCGCAGCCTTCATGAACGCCTCGGCGCTCATATTGGCCCAGAACACGGAGATGGTGGCGAAGCCGTAGAACGCGACGATCGAGAGCGTATCGAGATTGAACGCCAGCCGCAGCCGGGGGCGGATGAACAGGCTGGCGTAGATCAACACGCCCCACATCAGGAGGGCGACCATCTGCTGGACCAGGGTCAATGCCGGCGGCAACAGTGTCGTGTTGAAGAGCCCCATCGACATGACGACGTTGAGGGTGACGGACCAATTGATGATGGTTCGCGTGAACGTTCCCGCCTCGACGTCGGGCGCTTGCCAGATCGTGCCGTCGAGCGCGCGCCCATCCATCCCAGTTCGTGCTCCTTGATCTCGCGAGCTTCGTAAGACGCAGTTAATTATTCGCTACGCCATACTGGCCGGTATTTAGTTCGCCGCTCAGTCCCGCTTGGTGAGCGAGGACCGGGTCTGGTTGAACAGCAGATAGAGCGCGCGCGGATTGGTGGTCAGATAGCGCCAGAACAGCCGGCGCGGCTCGAGCCAGATGCGCCAGGCCCATTCCAGACCCATGTCTTGCATCCATTGCGGCGCGCGCGGCCGGCTTCCCGAGAGGAAGTTGAACAGCCCGCCCGAGGTCTTGATGACGCCGACATTGCACAGCCGCGGCATGAATTCCTCGACGAAGGCCTGCTCATAGGGCACGCCGAGCGCGACCCAGAGGATGTCGGGCGCCAGCAAGTTGATCTCGTCGACCTTGGACCTCAGCGCGTCGCCGCGCAGGTAGCCATGGCACCGGCCGACGATCTTCAGTCCGGGATAGGCGCGGCGGACATTGACGACCGCCGCCTCGTTCTCCGCCTCGTCCGCGCCGAACAAATAGAAGGTCAAGCCGAGTTCCTCGGCCTTGCGGGCGACGACGTGGAACAGGTCGGTGGTCGCAACGCGCTCGGGAAGCGGCTTCGACGACCTCAGGCGGGATATCATGACCAACGGCTGTCCGTCGGCATTGATCAGGTCGGCGGCGCGGAACAGCTTGTCGGTCACCGGCTCGGTCGAGCAGCGCGACAGCACCTCGCCGTTGGCCGAGGTCAGATAGAGCGGCCGGCGCAGGCGCCGCTGCGGATGCACCATGTCGATCATGAAGTTCGCAGTTTGCTCGAGGTCGAGCACGGCGAGCCGCAGCCCGCCCACCGAGGCGCGCGCGATGCCGGCGGTTGCGGCACGGCCAAGTGGATTGATGCGACGTTCGCGCATGCCGGCCGCCTCGCCAAACCCCGCTGACCGGGTTGGCACATCAGACGACGGCTTCGGCTGCGAGGCGCGCGAGGTGTTGCAAATCCGGACAGGCGGAGCATCGGTGCCCGAATTGATACGCCCGTTCGGCTCGCGATCGTATCGCGAGGGCGAAATTGCGTAGGAAACGCGGGCCTTTTGATTGTGAATCAGCATCTCACCAAGGGCTCCCATACTTGCGAGCCCTGAATTGCAATATCCGGTCCGGCCATCGCGTGCCGCGCGGGCGGTTAAGCATGTGGTTAAAGGAGCGTTAACGACGCGCAACAATGCGACGAAAACAGCCGACTGACATCTTAGCCGGACAGGCGTACGCGCAATCAGCGGGTCTTCCTTCCCCGGATGGACGCGACGGCTGGTCAGCAATACTGCGTAAACATCAGTGCAGTCTATTAATACAAATCGCATTGCACCGCTGCCCGGTTGGCCCGGCTCTTGCTATAATTGGAACACGCCGGCTTGACCGGTGCTTTTTTGGAACTGCCGGCTGTTTGGTCTCACATGAATCAGCACGATGACGCGTTCGATGTCTGTATCGACGACGCATTCGATTTCTTGTCTGAAGAATATGCGGACCTGTTCGAAGGCTCTGACGCTACTGCCTTCCAGCATCCGCTGTGGCTGGACAGCCTGTATCGCAAGCTTGCTCCCGCCATGGCCGCGAAGCCGCTGATCGTCCTGGTTCGCCGCCGCGCGACCGGAGCGCTGGCAGCGGTGCTGCCGTTGCTGCGGGTACGGCGCGGGCCGATGCGCACGATCGAGTTCGCGGATCTCCGTGTCTCCGACTATCTGGCCCCGGTTTGCGCGGTCAACACATTCGCCGACCTGCTCCGCGACAAGGCTGCCTGCGCCAGGCTTCGCGAGCTTCTCAAACCGTTCGACCTGTTGCGCATCCCCAAGCTGCTCGACGCAAGGATGCCGATCGAAAACCTGCTGGGCGCGCCGCGCCGCGCCGCGATGGATACCAATGCCTATGCGACGATGCTGGTCGCGCCGTTCGAGCAGTGGCAGGCCAATGCGCTGGGGAAGTCGTATCAGAAGGAACTCGCCAAGAAGTGGCGCCAGATCCACAAGAAGGGCGATCTGAAGTTCGCATGCTGCGACGACAGCGACTCGATCCGCGAAGCCATGGAGACGATGAAGAAGTTCCGCGGGCCGCGGTTCCAGGAGGACGGTGACGGCGACCTGCTGCAGCGTCCGGAATATTTCGACTTCTATTCCGACGTGGCGCTCCGCGGCCTCGGCTCCTTCGTCCGGCTCTATACCATGAAGATGGACGGCAACGTGATCGCGACCGCGCTGGGGCTGGCGCACTGTGACAGCCTGCTCGTCATCATGACCGCGTTCGACATCGAAGGCTACAAGAGCCAGTCGATCGGCGCGTTGACGTTCGAAAGCGTCGCCCGGGATTGTATCGCGCGCGGCGATCAAATCCTGGACTTCACCATCGGTGACGAACCGTACAAGAAGCAGTTCGGCGGACAACCGACGCCGGTTTCCGTCGTGACACAGGCTGGTAGCGCCGCCGGTTCGGTCGCCTTGTTCGCGCTGAAGCAAGCGCCCTGGATCAAGCAGGCGGCCAAGAAGGTGGCCGATCTCAGGCTGCCGCCGATCCGCACCTCGACCGGCACGCGCTAGGCGCCCGAAGAAAGCTCGTCCAAACAAAGCTGAAGCGCCGTTCCGATTCCATCTGAACGGGAAAGTGCTAGCGCAGCGCGCCGCGGAGGCGCGAGACCCAGCCCGGATGAATCCGGTCCACCCGATATGTGATCATGCGGCGCAGAAAGTGCAGCCTCCGGCGGACATGCCACTTCGCTTCGGTGTTCGACGTCATGGCTTGCCGGAAGCGGGCCATCTGCAGCGAGTGACGGTCGGCGGCGAGCTTGTCGTGGTCGGAATAGAACTGCGCAATCTTCTCGGTGCTCATGCCTGATGTCGCGAGCCAACGCGGCACGTGGTCGGTGCAGAGCCGCTCGACATCGACCAGCAGGCGGCTGACGCCGGTTCCGGCGGCCGGGCAGTTGGTCTGGAATGCATCGCCGATCAGGACGATGCCCGGCTGCAGATGGCCTTCCGCCACCGACAGATCCATCACCCAGTTCTGCACCTGGCCGACGATCTGGAAATCTCCGAGATAGGATTGCAGCCCGGGCATCAGGCGCAACAGCGTCCGCCTGGTGTCGCGGCGCAGCTCGCGCATGATCGGATCGTTCGGGTCGCGGAACATGAACAGGTTTGCCCGCATGCCCGACGAGACCGGAAACAGGCTGAGATAATCGACGCCGTCGGACGTCCGCTCGCCATAGCAGGTCAGCGCCTCGAAATCGAACGGCGCGTTGTCGGGACGAGCAATCGTGAATCCGAACGAGACCGAATGGCGCGGCGCGATCATCCGCCGCTTGATCCCGAGATTGAACGCGAGCGCGCCGGCCATGCCCGTCGCCAGGATGACCAGCCGTGACGAAACGCGCTTTCCGGAAGCCAGCGTCAGGTGCTGGCGATCGTTGCTGCAGCTGACATTGTTCACCTGGTCGATCAGGAGGCCGTCCTGATCGGGGGTCAGGCCGCGCGCCATCGCCACCAGATCGGAATAGAGCAGGCCATAGGCCCGGCCGACGCTGACGTCGACGAGCTTGCCATCCTTGATGTTCAGGACGCGATCGTAGGGCGACGCGACGGCCTCGACGTCGGCCATGAAGCCAAGCCGGCGGAAGATGTCGACCTGCCGACCGCCGATCTTCTCGACGCGGAATTCATCCGGCGGAACCACGCGCTTGTCGATCAGGGCAACGCGGTATCCGGCCCGCACGAGGATCGCCCGCGCAAGCGATCCCGCCAGCCCGGCGCCGATGATGGCGACGTCCGTTTCGATGACCTCGGTCCCTGCTCTGGCCTCTGCTTGGGCCTCATCTTGGGCCTCGTCCGTGACGATCGGCCGTATCGTATTTTCGTCGACGATCATGGTGTCAGCTCCGGCTGCTGGCAGCGGAACTGCAATTTCCTTGCCCATCGTCGACGTCCGCCGTGCGAGCGCGATGGGTTCGGCAATCGAGGTTAACGGCAATATCTGGACAACGACTGACAAGGTCCCGGCACATGCCTTGCACCGCAAGCGCCATGGAAATCGATGACTCACGCCCGGCGACAGGATGGACGGCCATTTGCGGCGAGGCCTCGCGCGCGATGCGCCGATCCGGCGTCGTCCGCACGGTTGCACGCATCTCGACGAAAGGAATGCGGCTGCGTCGTTTGGAGACAGCAAGGACGGCTGCGTTTCAGAATGGCGCAGGGTCGTGTATCGGTCCGATCTCGCATCTTCGCGGTGCCGGAGCGGCCCCGGACCAACGGAATCTTAGCAACCGCTCATTAACACTTCGGGCTCCGCCGAGTGTTACGTTCAACCGCCTGACAGGATAGCGAGAAGTCCACGTCTTCATGTTTGCCTCTCTGCTCCAATTGATGCGGCGTGATGTGACGCGCGGCGTTGCCGGGACCATTCTGCTCAAGGTCGGCAGCGGGGGGCTTGCCTTTGCCCTGTTCTCGCTGGCCGCGCGCGCGATGTCGGCCGACGCGTTTGGTGATTTTGCAACGCTGCTTTCCATTGCCCAGATCGCATCGGTGGTGGGGTTGCTCGGCCAGGAGCTGCTGCTGGTTCGATTCCTCAACGAGTACCAGGTGCGCGGGCAGGCCGACCTCACCAAGGGCGTCCTGCTGTCGAGCCTGAAGATCTCCGCGATCGGCATGCTGATCTCGATCGCGGCGATCGCGGCCGTCGCGGTCGTCCGCGGCGAATGGTGGCTGCTGATCCTCTCGGTCTCGGCATTTGCCGCCGTCAATTCCGGGCTGATGCTCGGCAGCCAGATCGCGCGATCGCTGGTCAGCATCCTGATGGGGGAAGGCAACCGGGAATTCTTCTGGCGGGTTGCCGTCGTGCTGTTTCTGATCGCCGCGCTGTTCGGCCACCGGCAGCTCAGCCCCGCCGAGCTGTTCGCCGCGATGGCGATTGCAATGTCCGTCGGGCTGGCGGTGCAGGTCATTTCGATCGTGCGCGTGCTGCCGAACCTGCGCAACGTGACGGCGCGCGCCGAGACGTCGCGCTGGCGCTCGAGCGCATTCCGGTTCTGGCTCGCCTCGATCCTCGAGGCCGCCAATCAGTATTTCGACGTCATCCTGGTCTATTGGATGCTGGATCCCGCTACCGCCGGCGTCTATTTCGCGGCCTCGCGGCTGGCGAACCTGTTCGCCATGCTCTCGGCCGCGCTCTATACGTTCGGCGCGCGCCGGCTGCCGTCGCTGTATTTCAGCAAGAATCATCGCGAGCTCGAGCACACGCTGAAGCTGATGGCCGAGGTCACCGGGCTTTGCGTCGTCACTGGGCTCGTCATCATCTGGATCGGCGCTCCCACGCTGCTCGGCCTGTTCGGGCCGCATTTCGCCGCGCAGCAATGGGTGCTGATCGTGCTCGCGGTCGGGACGGCGTTTCAGGCGGCGGGCGGCCCGTCCGCGGCGGTGCTGCAACTGACCGGCCACGAGCGCGAATATGTTCCGGTCGTCGCTGCGAATGTGGTGTTGCGACTGGCCGGGTTCCTGGTGCTGATCCCCTGGCTCGGCGTGCTCGGTGCCGCGATCTCGGCCTCGGTTTCGCTGGCGCTGACCACCATCGCACTCAATGTGCTGTGCCGCCGGCGCACCGGCGTCGATCCTTCAGTGCTGGCGCTGTTCCACGTCTCGTCGCCCAAGACCGGCGGCTATGCAGTTCGTGGGGCAGACAGCAACGACTGACCGGTCAACTCGCCAGCGCCTCGCTTCGGGCGCCACGGGCCGCAGAGCTGACGGCCACGCGATTGACAACCAGCGCCGTCGGCATGGAGCCCGACCTGGACAGATCGGCTCTCGCCTTGCGGATCGCGGCGGGATCGGCGGCGCCGTCGCGAACCACCAGGATCACCAGGTCGGCATGGGCGGCCAGTGCCATCGCGTCCGGTTGCAAGGCGAAGGATGAGGCGTCGACGATGATCAGGCCGAAATCGGCGCGGATGTCGTCCGGCGGCAACGGCTGGGATTTCGTGCTGCCACCCAGCAACTCGACGACGGAGTGAATATCCGACTTGATGATGCCGGCACCCGGTGCGGGCGCAGCCGCGGCCCCGTTCGGCTCCATCTCGATCAGGACGCTGAGCGTCCCGTTCTTCACCGCCGCGCGATTGAGCGACCGCGCCACCGTGCTGCCGCCTGCACCCGCCTCGACCGACAGCAGCAGCGCGACCTTGCCGTGAGGTCCCGCAAGCTGCTCGATGTTCTCGACCAGGAGGTGCAGATGCGGGCTGAGATCCGGCTCGGCTGTCGGGGAGGCCGGATTCTGCCAGACCGTCCTGACCGCCGCCGGTGACGCCAGGTTCGGGACACGCGCCAGCACCGGCAGACCCGGCGGCAATGCGGGCTGCTGCGTGGGCTGCAGCGCCGGCGCCTCCGCACGACGAACCTTCGGCTCCGGCCTGACGGACGGCAGCTTCAGGCCGGGGATGGCGACGATGGCCGTCGAGGTCGCGAGCGAGATAAACGCCAGCGCGGCGAGCAGCAAAGGCAGCGGCGGAAGCGTCGAGCGCACCGGCGGCGTCGCCGCCGACGCGACCTTGGTCTGCGAGGCCTGCAACTGGCGCTGCTCGTCGGTCGCCTTGTAACGGGACAGGAACTGCTCGTAGATGTTCTTGTTGGCGTCGGCGTCGCGCTGCAGCTCCTGCAGCTTCACCAGGGCCTGGCCGTCGACCAGGATTTGCGATTCCGCCGCCTTCATCTGGTCCTCCAGCGCCTTCTGCTGGTCGCGCTGCGCGTCATATTCCGACTTGGCGGTGTCGATGCTCTTCTTGCGCTCGACCTCGATCTGCCGGTTGAGATCGTTCAACTGGCTGAGCGAGACCACCAGATCCGGATGGCGGTCGCCGAGCACCGCGCGCTTCTGTGCGATCTGGTCGTTCAACGTGGAACGCTGCGCGCGCAGCGTGCTCAGGAGATCCTGCTTCACCGGCCCTTCGACATTCGCCTTCAAGTCGCGTTGCGCCTGGTCGTAGCGGGTCTTGGCTTCCTCGGTGCGGGCGCGCGCGGCCGCGACCTGCAGGGTCAGGTCGGTGACGCGCAATTGCT
This sequence comes from Bradyrhizobium genosp. L, assembly GCF_015624485.1. Taxonomy (NCBI): domain Bacteria; kingdom Pseudomonadati; phylum Pseudomonadota; class Alphaproteobacteria; order Hyphomicrobiales; family Nitrobacteraceae; genus Bradyrhizobium; species Bradyrhizobium genosp. L. Next base: position 1,597,331 of record NZ_CP061378.1, on the reverse strand, counting down.
GGGTGGTGGATTCCTTGCCGGCATTGACGATGCGGTGCTCGAGCTTGAAGGCGGCGACGGCGTCCTCCGACGCGCGCAGCCGGTCGTTCAATGTCTTGAGCCGGCCCTTCAGCCAGTCGGCCGCCTCGTCGGTCGCGACGCTGCGGGTGCCGCGCTGGTTGGCGACGATGGCCTCGGCCACCGCATTGGCATAGGCGGCGGCGCGTTGCGGATTGTTCGACGTGAACTTGATGGCGATAACATAGGTTAGTCCGCGCCGGGAAATGTCGAGACGGTTACGGAACCGTTCGAGCACGCGCATCGGCTCGGTCCTGCCGCCGGCGATATCGGCGTCATCGGCAACCTTGAGCTGATCGATCAGCGGCCGGAGAAAGCCGTCGGACTTGGCGATTTCGACGAGGCTTTGCAGCGCGGCGGTATCCTGGCCGATCCCCGGCAACACATCCTGGTCGGCGGTGACACGCTGCTCGCGCGGATCGACGACGACCAGCGCGGTTGCGGCGTACCGCACCGGGATCACCATCAGGGCGACGATACCGATTGCAAAGATGACGGCGGCGAGCATCAGGATGCGCTGGCCGTTCTCACGCAGAAAGGAAAGGACGCCGGACAGGCTCAGCACGCCTGTTGCGGCGTTGGCAGAGCCGGACGTGTCCCACGAGGCTGCGGGTTCCGTCGGACCGGACCGTTTCGGGCCTGCGCGGCCACCGAACATCATGGGTTTGAACTCGAATTCAACTGGCAACACCGTTCAGTGCCTGCTCCAGCGTAAATATCTATGGTTAATCCGCGGTTACCCCTCAGCGCCGTCGCCGTAACCAATTAGTTAACGAGCCAGTTGTATCCTGCCCGTGCGACAATCGCGCTTGCCTGCATCGAACGTCTGACGACTAAATGAGCAGTAACCTCAACTCGCGCTACCCGGTGTACGAGCGCCCTTCGCGTGCTATGGACGCGCGCAAAAATGAAGGAGGAAAATCCACTCCTTCAGCGGGTGAGGAATCCGTGCTCCATTACACGCCAAGCACAGAATTGCGCGAGGCATCGACCGCATCACGCGATCGACCGAACGAGAGCAAGCCGAAGCTGCGCATCGTCCTGGTGCAGACCCAGGCCGAGAACGCCGGCGCGCAGGAAATTTCGCGGCTGCTCGGCACCGGGCTGACCGCGCGCGGCTACCAGGTCTTCAACCTGTTCTTCTTCCGCAAATCGGACTCCTTCGACGAGCCGCCCAACACGTTCTATTGCGCGCCGAGCCGCCCCGGCAATCCGCTGGCTTTGCTGCGCATGCTGTGGACGCTCGCCGGTCATCTGAGAGCCATCAGGCCCGACGTGGTGCTGACCTTCCAGCATTTCGGCAATGTGATCGGCGGCGGCGTGTCGCGGCTCGTCAGCCGCGCGCCCGTCATCGCCAACCAGGTGTCGTCGGCGATGTCGATGAGCTGGCCGGTGCGGGCCGCCGACATCGTGATGGGCAGCACGGGCTTTTACCAGTGCATCACACTGAACTCGCAGGACATGGAGCGCGAATACGCACGGTATCCGGCGGCCTATCGCGCGCGCATGAAGCACGTCCCGCACGGCTTCGACGACAAGTCGCACAGCCTGACGAAGGACGTCGCGCGGCAACAGTTTGAGCTGCCGCCCGATCGGATCCTGCTCGGCTGCGCGGCAAGATTGCATCCGCACAAGCGGCTCGACGCCGCCATACGGCTGTTGACCCAAGATGCATCCTGGCACCTTGCGCTCGCCGGCCAGGGAGCGGACGAAGCGCGGTTGCGGGCGCTCGCGGATGAGCTCGGTGTCTCGGACCGGATGCACTTCATCGGCGAGATTCCGCCGCGCCGGATGGCGGATTTTCTCGCCTGCCTCGACGTCTTCGTGTTTCCGACGCAGGCCGAAACGTTTGGTCTTGCCGCCGTCGAGGCCGCCAGCGCGGGCATTCCCTGCGTGGTCAACGATCTTCCCGTTCTGCGCGAGGTGCTGTCCTTTGAAGGCAAGCCCGCCGCGCTCTTTGTCGATGCGTCGGATCAGGCCCAGTTCTCGGCCGCCGTTTCGCGAATCCTGACCGACAAGACTTTGAGCGACGCGCTGCGGCAAAGCGCCGTGGGCCTGACGTCGCGTTATTCGCTGGATGCCATGATAGAGGAATACGTCCGTATTCTCGGCAATGCCGCAGGAGCGGACGCGGACTAGGAAATGGGCTGGGCATGATTATCGAGTTCCGCTGCGACCGTGAGAAAGCACGGCTCTGGATGAACCGCGAGACGCTGCGCGTCAACGATCAGGACATTCCGGTTCAAATCGCCTGGACTGCAACGGCGGAGTCTCGGCCAGCCGGCCTGGAGATGCTGTTCGAGCTCGAACGCATGATCCTGCGCAAGGGCAAGGCCGGCGGCGCCGACAAACTGAAGACGATCCCGGAGCGGCCGCACGCTGGCAACGCCGACGTGGTGATCGATTTCACCAGTGGCAAGCGGGAGGCGAACTCGTCCGCCAGACTGTATCTCCGTCCACGCTTCAACGGCTGCGCCGGAGAAAATGCGGCGCTCGCGGCCATCGTCGCGGGCGACCTGCCGGTGATCGAGATCGTCAATGAGCTCGACGGCACGGTGATGGATCGCGGCCATCCGTCCGCCGAAATCGCAGCGGGGTTGAGCGGCGGGCTCGACACGGTGATGGCGCGAACCCTGGGCATGCTGTCGGCTGTCCTATCGGACGCACCGCGACTGACGCCGCAATTGGCCGCACCGGCGGGCAGCAGCGCGGCGCCAAGCCCGACCCGCTATGTCGCGCGCGGCCTGGCGGCTTCGATCGCCAAGGAGATCTATCGGCTGTGCTGCTACGCGCCGCATTGGCATGTCGGCTGGCGCTACAGCGAGAGTGCGGACGTCTGGCGGACCGGGGACCTCTCCGGCCCGGCCTGGAACGTGCTCGGCGATCCCGGCAACCGCTTCTACGCCGATCCGTTTCCGGTGAAATGGCAGGGACGAACCTTCGTCTACTTCGAGGACCTCGCCCACCGCACCGGCAAGGGCATCATTTCCGCGATCGAGTTCGATGGCCACGGACCGGTTGGCAGTGTGCTGCCGGTGCTCGAGGAACCCTGGCATCTGTCCTACCCGTTCCTGATCGAGGACAATGGCGAGCTCTGGATGATCCCGGAGAGTACGGCGCATCGCGATGTGCCGCTCTACAAATGCGTCCGCTTCCCGGACAGATGGGAGCGCCACGCGACGCTGCTGACCGGGCTCGAGCTCGCCGACGTGACCATCACGCGGCACAACGGCCTGCACTACATGTTCGGCGCCTGGCGCGACGGCACCGGTGGATATTCCGACACGCTGGCGATCTACTATGCCGAGCGGCTGCTCGGCCCGTGGCTGCCGCATGCGAGCAATCCGGTGCTGATGGATCGCGCCACGGCGCGGCCAGCGGGAAACTTCGTCACCGTCAATGGCGCGCTGTGGCGGCCGGTGCAGGATTGCTCAAACGGCTACGGCGCGGCGCTCGGGCTCGCGGAAATCCTCGAATTGTCGCCGACGACATACAAGCAGGCCGTTCGGCACGTGCTCAAGCCGGGGCCGCTGTGGAACGGCCGGAAGCTGCACACGCTCAACCGCTGCGGCCAGCTCGAGGTGATCGACGGCTCGCGAATTCAGCCGAAGACCACGGCCTTCCTGGGCGGACGTCGCTCGGCCGATCCGTCATCGCAATGGGATTGGCACAGCGCACTGGCGAAGCCGATCGCGAGGCGGCTGCACTGAAGCGCGATGAGATCGGGTCAATCGTCACCGTGCTTTGGCGCGCCGCCGCGCTTTGATCACTTCGGATCGGCGCTCAGCACGCCGCCGAACTGCTCCCACGAGCTTCCTGTCCAGCGCTGCAGCTGCAACTGGGTGTAGGCCATGCTGTTGTCGGGCCCGGTGTTGATCGCAATGCCGGGCATCATCGTCGGCAGCACCAGCCCCTTGATGTTACGCGCCTGCTTGACGATGTTCTCGCGCGACAGGTCGTCACCACATTGCTTCAGCACCTGCTCCAGAATCTGGCCCTGCTGGGTGCCGAACAGATAGTTGTTGTCGGCAATGTCGGCGCCGACGAGATATTTCTCGAAATGCGCGCGATACCACTTCATGCCGGGATCGTCGTCCCACCTCTTGTCGGTCGGATCCTTGGTGATGGTCGCCGCCACGACGCCCGCCGCCTTGTCCGCGCCGGCCGGCACGATGGTCGCCGAAACCGAGCTCGACACGTAGTTGATGATGGTGAGCGGCGTCCAGCCGATCTCGGCGGCCTTCTTGATCGCCTGCGCCGCGAATTTCGGCGTGCCCGCGACCAGGAATGCCTGCGCTCCCGACGCCTTGAGCGTCACCACATGGGACTCGATCGTCGGCTCGGTCACCTCGTAGGACGACGCCACCACCTTCCTGTCGAAGTCGCCCTTCAGCGCTTCCTTGAATGCCCCCACGAAATCGCGACCGAGATCGTCGTTCTGGTAGAGGATCGCGATCCTGGCGTCGGGCGCCGTCTGGGTGATGTACCGTGCGTAGATCTTGCCTTCGGTGTTGTAGCTCGGCAGCCCCGTGGTGGTCATCGGATAGTCGGCGAAGTTCGTGAACTTCGACACCCCGCTCACGACGAAGAGATGCGGCACCTTCTTGGAGTTGACGTATTTGATCGTCGCGGCGATGGCCGGCGTGCCGAGCGGGCCGAACAGGAATGCGACCTCGTCGCTCTCGATCAGCTTCCTGGTCTGCTCGACCGACTTCGGCGGCGTATACGCATCGTCATAGGTGATCAGGTTGATCTTGCGGCCGTTGATGCCGCCGCGATCGTTGATCGACTTGACGTAGGCGATCATGCCTTTGCCGGTGTTGCTGAGCGGCGATGCCGGGCCGCTGAACGGGAACGTCGCTCCGATCTTGATTTCCGATTCCGTGACGCCCGGCGTATCGGCCGCGACGGCAGCGGTCATGAACGCCGCGAGCACCGCAGCGGATAATGCAAGCTTTCCAAACAACATCGAATTCCCCCTTATGTTCATGATTGATTGCACGGACCGCTGTTGCGCGAACCGCTACCAATTTTCTCCGAACGGCCGCAGCTCGACATTGAACGACCACGCGCTGCGGTCCTGATGCACGACGTGCCAGATCTCGCTCGCGATCGCGCTCGGCTTGATGAAGAAATCGTCCGGCCGCTCCGGCCAGCGCTTGCGCGTCCATTCCAGGTCGATCACGGCATCGACCACGACATAGGCGACGTGAACGCCCTGCGGCCCGAGGTCGCGCGCCATCGCTTCGGCAAGGATTCGCTGCGCCGCCTTGGTCGGCGCGAATCCGGCGAAGCCGGCCTTGCCACGCAGGGCCGAGGTGTTGCCGGTGGCGACGATGGCGCCGTTGCCGGCGCCGATCATCGCCGGGGCGAACCGCCGCGCCAGATACAACAATCCCATGGTATTGACCTGGAAGTTGCGATTGAGCATCGCCGGATCGATCTCGCGGAAGCTGCCGAACCCACCGCCGACGGCATTGTGGATAACGACGCCGGGGTTGCCGAGATCGCACTCCACGGCGGACGCCACCGCATCGATCTGCGCCGGATCCGAGACGTCGCACCGATAGGCCTTCGCGTCCGGCAGCTCCTTTTCGAGCGCGGCCAGGCGCTCCTCGTTCCGCGCCAGCATCGCCACGCGATAGCCGCCCTCGGCAAACCGCCGTGCGAGTGCCGACCCCGTGCCGGGTCCGACGCCGGATATCAGACAGACAGGTGCGGTCATGCGATCCAATCTCCGCGTTGCAGGCTTCCGCCGCCCAGGTCAGGCGGCCGCCTTCGACTGCAATTTTTCGACATAGGGCTTGAGGTCCGGCCTGAAATGCGCGTGCTCGACCAGCCGGGCAAAATGAGCAAAGGCCAGCGGGTATTCCTGCTGCACGCCCGGATGCAGGATCCTCTCCAACCCCCGCTCGCGCAGTTGCGCGGCCCGCGCATGCTCGTTCATGAACAGCGCCAGCTCGGCCGCGAAGCAGATGTCGGCGAGCGAGATGATGTTTCCGACCAGCGTCTCACGCTGGGGAGACAGCGCCTGTTCGATACCGGAAGCATAGATCGCGAACGCTTCCCTGGCGCGCGCATGAATAGCGGCATCGACCGTGCCGCCCGACAGGGCGAGAAGATAGATCTGCGAGTCCCTGGCAAAGACCAGGCTGACATCGAGAAAGCCGTCGATCCTTGACGCTTCGTAGGCGTCGCGGCCGTAGAGTGGAAACTTCGCATGGCCAAGCCGCGCCACCGTGCGCATGATGCTGTTTGACTCGAAGATTCCGATCTTGCCGTCGGGGCCGAACGCGGCGGGCACGGTGCCGAAGGGCTGTGCTTCCATGAACGCTTCGGTCTTGAGCAGCTGCGCGCCGGTCAAGCCGACCCGCCCGCGCCGCGCCAGCGACGACAGCGAGCTGCGCTCGTCCTCGGCCAGGGGGCGGGCATCATAGTCCCACAGCCAGTCGCGCAATTCCTTGCTCGGCGCACCCCTGACTTCGACGTCGACGCCGCAGAACCGCGCGGCGATGGTCGCCTTCCAGACGCGTGGATTCGGCAAATATGAGAATATCCGCAGGTCGGCCATCGGAATTGCTCCGGATGTGAAAGCTCAGGCAGCGAGCTTGAGGATCTTGACGACGTCGGCGGGCTCGCGGATCGGCTGTGGATTTGCCCGGGTGAAGATCGACAGCATCGCGTTCCTGCCGATCAGCTCGAAACGGTCCTCGGAAACGCCGACATCGGCGAGCCGCCGCGGCAGGCCGAGCTCGGCGATGAACGCGGCGAACGCCTCCCCGGCGTCGCGCCCGGGCGCACCGAGCGCGGCTGCGATCGAGGTTTGGGCTGCCTCCGTGGCGGGCCGGTTGTAGCGCAGCACGCTTGGCATCATCACCGCCGTGCAGAAATAATGCGGCACGTCGCAGGTGCCGCCGAGCACGTGACCGATCGCATGGCTCGCGCCCATCGGCACCCGCGACTGCAAGCCGAAGGCCGAGAGCCAGGAACCGAGCTGGCAGTTCAGCCTGGCCGCTTCGTCGTCGGGGTTCTCCCTGGTGCGCAGCAGGCCGTAGCGCAAATAACGCAGGCCCTGCTGGCACACGGCATCGACCAGCACATTGGGACGGCTGGAGCAGATCGCCTCGATGCCGTGATCCATCGCGCGCGTTCCGGAGCCGAGCCAGAGCTTTTCCGGCGTATATTTCGTGATCGCGGGATCGAGGATGATGGCGCGCGGCATCATCATCGGGTGATTGAATATCTGCTTCAGCTTACGGCCGGTGTCGGTGACCAGCGCGCCGGAGTTGTACTCGCCACCCGACAGTGTGCTCGGGATCGCGATCATCCGCACCTTCGGCGTCCGGAACGGCCCGAAGCGGCGCTCCGGGGTGGTCTCGAAACCGTCGAGCCCGGCCGGCTCGAAGATCTCGTTCTCCATGCACATCAGCACGATCTTCGCCGCGTCCACCACCGAGCCGCCGCCGATCGCAACGACTAGGTCGGCTTTGGCCTCGCTGGCCTGCCGCGCGATCTCTGTCACCACATCTCTCGTCGTGTGCTGCGGCACGCCATCGAAGGTCGCGGCGTGACGCTCGCCGAGCGCCTTGCGGATCTTCTCGATCTCGTCGGTCGTGGTGTTCAGCGTCCGGCTGGCGATCAGATAGACGCGGCTGACGCCGAGCCGTTCGGCCTCCTCACGCAGCGCTTCGGCCGCCGGCTTGCCATAGATCACGGATTCCATGGTGGGATATTGATGGCTGCCGACGACGCGCATGCGGTTCACTCCCTCGGTGTATCCGTGATCCCCGGTCAATCAGCTCGAGAGCTTGGAAAAGTCCGGGGGACGCCGCTCGGCGAACGCCGCAAACGCCTCGCGCGCTTCGGGCGTGCTCAGCCGCTCCTTGAACAGCAGGCTTTCCTCGGCGATCTGGGCTGCGATCCGCTGCTGCTCGCGCATCAGTTTCTTGGTGAAGCTGAGCGAACCTGCCGGCCGCTTGGTCAGCGCAACCGCCGCGTCATGCGCCTTCTTGCGCAGCTCGCCCTGCGGCACCACCGCATTGGCGAGCCCGGACGCCACCGCTCCCGCCGCATCCATCGGCTCGCCGAGCGCGAACATCGCGTAGGCGCGGGCGTGCCCGATCCGCAGCGGCAACAGCCAGCTCGACGCCGCTTCCGGCACCAGCGCGAGATTGACGAACGGCGTGATCAGCCGTGCGTTCTCGGCAAGATAGACCAGGTCGCAATGCAGCAGCATCGTGGTGCCGACGCCGACGGCATTGCCCTGCACCGCGGCCACGATCGGCTTGCCGACCTTGCTGATGGTCTCGATGAAGTGATGCGCGGGACTATCGACCGCCGCCTCGCCACGCGCCTGACTGGCGAAATCGGCCAGATCATTGCCGGCGGTGAAGCTGTCGCCCTCGCCCTGGAACAGGATGACGCGAACCGATGCATCCGCTTCCGCCTTGTTGAGCGCGTCGGACATGGCGTTGTACATCGCGCCGGTCAGGGCATTCTTCTTCTCCGGCCGCTGCAAGGTCAGCGTCAGCACGCCGTCTGCGATCTCGGTCTTGACATGCTCGGTCATGATCATCTCCCTCAGGCGACCGCGCGGGCCGGCTTGGTTTCGAAGGTGCCGTCGAGGAAGCCGGTCAACCGCTGGCGGATGATCTGCTCGGCCTCGGCCATGATCCGATCGATCAGCTCCTTGACCGTCGGGATGTCGTTGATGAGACCGACCACCATGCCGCAACTCCAGGCGCCGGCATCCATCTGGCCGTCGATCATCACCTTCGGGTAGACGCCGGCGACCTGCTCGTGGATGTCCTCGATCTTCAATTTCGCGCCCTTCTCGCGCTCGACCTCGAGCAGTTCGTCGACGCCCTTGTTCTTCAGCACGCGCTCGGTGTTGCGCAGCGCGCGCATCACCAGCACCGTGTCGAGTTCGGTTGCCTTGACCAGCGCCTGCTTCACATTGGGATGGACCGGCGCTTCCTTGGTCGCGATGAAACGGGTACCCATGTTCATGCCGGCGGCGCCCATCGACAGCGCCGCGACCAGGCTGCGGGCATCGGCCATGCCGCCGGAGGCGACGAAGGGGATATTCAGTTCGTCCGCCGCACGCGGCAGCAGAATCATGTTCGGAATGTCGTCCTCGCCGGGGTGGCCGCCGCACTCGAAGCCGTCGACGCTGACTGCGTCGCAGCCGATCTTCTCGGCCTTCAGCGAATGCCGCACCGAGGTGCATTTGTGGATCACCTTGATGCCGGCGGCCTTCAGCGCCGGCATGTACTGCTCGGGGCTGCGGCCCGCGGTCTCCACCGCCTTGATGCCGCCCTCCTTGATCGCCGCGATATATTCCGGATAGGGCGGCGCGGTGAAGCTCGGCAGGAAGGTGAGGTTCACGCCGATCGGCTTGTCGGTCATGTCGCGGCAGCGCGCGATTTCCTTCGCCAGCAGCTCCGGCGTCTTCTGGGTCAGCCCAGTGATGATGCCGAGGCCGCCGGCGTTGGACACCGCAGCCGCCATCTCGGCAAAGCCGACATAGTGCATGCCGCCCTGGATGATCGGATGCTGGATGCCGAACAGTTCAGTGATCGCTGTCTTCACGTCTCTCTCCCCGCGTTGCCGATCAGTGGATGATTTCGAACAGGCCGGCCGCACCCATGCCGCCGCCGATACACATCGTGACCACGCCGTACTTCGCCTTGCGCCGCCGGCCTTCGATCAGCAGATGGCCGGTGAGCCGCGCGCCGGTCATGCCGTAGGGATGGCCGATCGCGATCGAGCCGCCGTTGACGTTGAGCTTTTCGGGGTCGATGCCGAGCTTGTCGCGGCAATAGATCACCTGCACCGCATAGGCCTCGTTGAGCTCCCAGAGGTCGATGTCGTCAATCTTCAGATCGTGCCGCTTCAGGAGCCGCGGGATCGCGGCGACCGGGCCGACGCCCATCTCGTCCGGCTCGACGCCGGCGGCGACGAAACCGCGGAAGATGCCGAGCGGCTTGAGGCCCTTCTGCGCGGCGATCTTGTCGCTCATGATCACGCAGGCCGAGGCGCCGTCCGAGAGCTGGCTGGCGTTGCCGGCGCTGATGGTCTTGCCCTCGAACACCGGCTTGATCTTTGCGAGCCCCTCGGCGGTGGTGTCGGGACGCGGCCCCTCATCCTTCGAGAGCGTCACCTGCTGATAGCTGACTTCCTTGGTGTCCTTGTTGAGCACGGCCATTTTGGTCGCGAACGGAACGATCTCGTCGTTGAAGCGACCGCCTTGCAGCGCGGCGCCGACGCGGCGCTGGCATTCGAGGCTGTATTCGTCCTGCCTGTCGCGGCCGATCTTGTAGCGCTCGGCGACGACTTCCGCCGTCTCCAGCATCGACATGTACATGTCCGGCTTCATCGCCATCAGTTCGTCGTCGACGGCGTGGAACCTGTTCATGTGCTCGTTCTGCACCAGGCTGATCGATTCGATGCCGCCGCCGATCGCGATCTCCACGCCGTCATGCATCACCGAGCGCGCTGCGACAGCGATCGCTTGCAGGCCGGACGCGCATTGGCGGTCGATGGTCGTGCCGGCGACGGTGACGGGAAGCCCGGCGCGGATCGCGCCCTTGCGCGCGACGTTCATCACCATGGTGCCCTGCTGCATCGCGCAGCCCATCACCACGTCCTCGACCTCGCCGGGCGCGATGCCGGCGCGCTTCACGGCCTCGGCCATCACATGGCCGGCCAGGGTCGGACCTTCGGTGTTGTTGAGCGCGCCGCGATAGGCCTTGCCGACGCCGGTGCGCGCGGTGGAGACGATGACTGCTTCTGGGGATGACATTGCTTGCCTTTCTCGACTTAGGCGGCCGCGTCGAGCTGCGCATAGCGCAGCACGTGATAGGCGGGGTCGCCGAACTGGATGTTGATGGAGGAAATCCGCTTGAAGTAATGCCCGACATTGAGCTCGTCGGTCATGCCCATGCCGCCATGCAGCTGCACCGCCTGGTCGGCGACGAACTTGCCGGCATAGCCGATCCTGGATTTGGCGCCCGAGGCCAGCCGCGAGACGCCGGCGTCGCCGTCACTGAGACCGAGCGTGAGATGCTGCATCAGCGACAGCGCTTCCTGATGCGCGATGAACATGTCGACCATCCGGTGCTGTAGCACCTGAAAACCGCCGATCGTGGTGCCGAACTGCTTGCGCGTCTTGGAATAGTCCAGCGTCGCCGCGTTGAGCTCGTCGATCGCGCCGACCGCCTCGGCGCAGAACGCGCCGATCGCGCGGTCGCGGCAGGCCTCCAGCACGGCGACGCCCTCGCCTTCCTTGCCCACAAGCTGCCCGCGCACGCCACGCAGGCCGATCTCGGCGGCGCGGCGGCCGTCGATGGTCTTGAAGCTTTGCAGGTCGAGATTGGCGGCGCGGCGATCGACCACGAACAGGCTGACGCCACCGCGGTCGTGGCGATGCCCGGAGGTTCGGGCGGACACGATGAGATAGTCGGCCCAGGGTGCGGTCATCACAGCGGTCTTCTCGCCGGTCAGGACATAGTCGTCGCCGTCGCGACGCGCCGTGGTGGTGACGGTGGCGAGATCGAAGCGCGAGCCTTTCTCGGTCCAGGCCAGCGCCCAGAGTTTTGTTCCGGCGATGATATCAGGGATGAATGCCTGCTTCTGCTCGCCTGACCCTGCCTGCGCGATCAATCCGCCGCAAACCACGACGGTCTCGACGAAGGGCTCGACCACGAGATGGCGGCCGAACTCCTGCATGATGATCATGGTCGCGATCGGCCCGCCGTCGAGCCCGCCGACATCCTCGGAGAACGGCGCAGCGAGCAGACCGAGCTCGGCGAACGCTCCCCATCGCTTACGGCTGAAACCGTCCTCGCTCGCGACGATCTTGCGGCGGGCGTCGAAATCATACTGGTCGCGCAGCAGCCGCTGCACGCTGGATCGCAACAATTCCTGCTCTTCCGTGAACTGGATATCCATCCGATCCTCGTTGCCTGCTGCTAGAGACCAAGCACCGCTTTGGCGATGATGTTGCGCTGGATCTCGTTCGATCCGCCGTAGATCGAGAGTTTTCGCGCGTTGAGGTATTTCTCCGACGCCGTATGGCCGTAGTCCGGCCCCGGCATGAAATGGTTGGCGCTGACCGGATGCTCGCGGATCGCAAGGCCGTAATTGCCGATCGCGCGATGGGTCAGTTCGGTGATGTTCTGGAAAATCTCGGTGCCGCGGATCTTGAACAGCGATGCTGCCGGTCCCGGATCGATGCCGCGCGCCATCTGCGCCACGACGCGCAACTCGGTCGCCTCCAGCGCCAGCACGTCGAGCTCGACGCGGGCGATGTCGCGGATGAACTCCAGATGCGCCGGATCGTCCTCCGGAATCTCAGCCTTCACGATCTTTTTCAGGCGTTGGATGTAGCGCGTCGAGCGGCCGATGCCGGCCATGCTGGTGCGCTCATTGCCGAGCAGGAATTTGGCGTAGGTCCAGCCTTTGTTTTCCTCGCCGATCAGGTTCTCGGCGGGGACGCGGACATTCTCCAGGAAGACGTCATTGACCTCGTGCGAGCCGTCGATGGTGATGATCGGGCGCACGGTGACGCCAGGCGTCTTCATGTCGATGAGCAGGAACGAGATGCCGGATTGCGGCTTGGCGGTCGGATCGGTCCGGACCAGGCAGAAGATCCAGTCGGCGTGCTGGGCCAGCGTGGTCCAGGTCTTGTGGCCGTTGACGACATAATGGTCGCCATCGCGCACCGCCTTGGTGCGGACGGTGGCGAGGTCGGAGCCGGAGCCGGGCTCGGAATAGCCCTGGCACCACCAATCCTCGCCGGAAAGGATACGCGGCAAGTACTTGCTCTTCTGTGTGTCGTTGCCGAAGGTATAAATGACTGGACCGACCATGGTGACGCTGAACGCCAGCGGCGGCATCGTGCCGGCGCGCGTGGTCTCCTGTTCGAAGATGAAGCGGCGGGTGATCGACCAGCCGGGTCCGCCATGTTGCTTCGGCCAGAGCGGCGCGATCCAGCCCTTCTGGTGCAGGATGCGATGCCACAGCAGCATCTGCTCCTTGGAGAGATCAGTCTCCGGATTGGCGACGCGCATCTCCGCCGGGTAGTTGTCCTTGATGAAGGCGCGAACCTCGTCGCGAAACGCGGCGTCTTCAGGGGATAGCGCGAGCTCCATCGGACCTGCTCCCTACCACTTCTCGCCGAATGGCCGGATCTCCAGCTCGAAGGTCCAGGCGCTCTTCGGCTGCTGGTAGAGCTGCCAGTAGGACGCGGCGACCGAGGCCGGCGGCATCAGCAGGTCGGGATTGTCCAGCGCGTTCGGGCCGAGCGCCTCGATGCGCCGCTGCCGGACCCATTCGGTGTCGACACCGGAGTCGATGATGAGGTGCGCGACATGAATGTTCTTCGGCCCCAATTCGCGCGCCATCGCCTGCGCCACAGCGCGCAGGCCGAACTTGGCGCTGGCAAACGCGGCATAGCCGCTGCCGCCGCGCAGCGATGCGGTGGCACCGGTGAAGAAGATGTTGCCGCCGCCGCGCGGCAGCATCAGTCGCGCCGCCTCGCGCCCGGCCAGGAAGCCGGAATAGCAGGCCATCTCCCACACCTTGCGGAACACGCGTTCGGTGGTCTCCAGGATCGGGAAGTTGACGTTGGCGCCGATGTTGAAGATGACGACCTCCAGCGGCGCATGCTTGTCGGCATCATTGAGGAAGGAGATGATCTCCTCCTCCTTGCGCGCATCGAGCGAGCGGGCATGGATCTCGCCGCCGGCAGCCTCGATATCCTTGACCAGCGGCGCCAGCTTGTCGCCGTTGCGGCGGCCAGCAAAGATCGTGAAACCCTCGGATGCGAATTTCTTGGCGATTTCGCCGCCGATGAAGTCACCGGCACCGATAACGGCCACCGTCCTGTTTCTCTTCTGCATGGCGTTCTCCGGCCTGTGTGCTGGTCTAAGCTCGTTCTCCGAACGCTGCGTCAGCTGCGCAGCGACTCGGCCAATTTGTGCTTCAGGAGCTTGCCCGTCGAAGTCGCGGGCAGCGCATCCATCAGGATAATCTCGGACGGGCGCTTGTACGAGGTGAGTTGTGGGGCGACATGCGCCATCAGGTCCTGCACCGTCGCCGTCGAGCCCTTGATCAGCTGCACGAAGGCGACGACTTCTTCATTGCCCTCGACCTGCCGGCCGACCACGGCGCATTGCACCACGGCATCATGCGTGCTCAGCACCGCCTCGATCTCGGCGGGATAGACGTTGAAGCCGGAGCGGATGATCATCTCCTTGGTCCGCCCGACGATGTACATGGCGCCATCCTCGAAACGCGCGAGATCGCCGGTGTTGAACCAGCCGTGGGTATCGATCGCCTTCGCGGTCAGGTCCGGCGCGCGGTAATAGCCGCGCATCACATTGGGGCCGCGGACGTGCAGCTCGCCGACCGCGCCGTCCGCGGCCGGACTGCCGTCGTTGCCGACCAGCCTGGCCTCGATGCCGGGCATGATCGTGCCGACGGCATGGTCGGACCGCGGGCTGCCGGGGCGCACGCCGGAGATGCCCGGCGAGCATTCGGTGATGCCGTAGCCATTCAGCAGCGGCAGGCCGAGCTCCTGCTCGACCCGCGATTTGAGCTCGAGGTCGAGCGGCGCGCCGGCGACCGAGATCACGCGCAGTTTGCCGCGGCCGAGCTTCGGCAAGCCGGCGTTGCGCCGGTATTCGAGCAGCCGCTGATAGGTCGCAGGCACGCCGTTCAGGATGGTGATGCCCTCCTGCGTGATCGCCTTCACCAGCGCGGCGGGATCGTATTTTGCGACCAGACGCACGGTGGCGCCGACCATCAAGGTCATCGTGAGCAGCGAGATGCCGACGATGTGCGAGATCGGCAGCACGCAATATTGCACGTCATCGTCGGCCATCTTGCGGAACGAGGCGGTGGCGCGAGCGCTGAACAGCAGATTGCGGTGGGTGAGCATGACGCCCTTCGGCGTGCCCGTGGTGCCCGACGTGTAGATCAGCACCGCCACCTGGCTGGCGCCGTCGGCCTCGAGCGGCTCGGCGACGGTCGCCAGGTTGAGGCTGGTGACGGCAACGCCACGCAGCGGGCCGATATCCTGCACGGCTGCCTGGTAGCGATCGGCGTGGGCGGCGGCCTCCTGCGAGACATCAGACGTCAGGAACACGCGCCGCGCACCGCTGTGATCCCTGATCTGGTCCAGCTCGCGCGCCGACAGCCGCGGATTGACCACGATCGCCCAGGCGTCGAGCCGGCTCGCCGCCAGCAGCAGGCAAGCCAGCGGAACGGAATTCTCGCTCACGATCATCATGCGGTCGCCGGCGCGGATGCCGAGCGCACGCAGCGCCTCCGCAACACCGCTCAAGGCGCGATCGAGCTCGCGATAGGAGAGCCGCACCTTGTCGTCGATCAGCGCCGGATGATCCGGCGTCGCGGCGACGTGCGCATCCATCACCTCATGGATGCGGTTCGGCAAACCTTCCACACTTCCTTCCAACTCGGTCAACGCGTCCACCGAAACCTCCCTGCGACGGCCTTGCGGCCTGTTTTATTTCCGGGGCGTATTGCTCAGGCCGTCTTGCGCTGCTTCGCCGCAAGTTGCGCTGCGATCTCTTCCTCGACCTCGCGCAGACGATCCTTGCCGAAGAAGATCTCGTCACCGACATAGAACGTCGGCGAGCCGAACGAGCCACGCGCCACGGCATTGCCGGTGTTCTCGATCAGCTTCTTCTTCACGTCGTCCTGCTGGGCGCGGGCGCTGATGCGGTCGATGTCGAGGCCGGAAGACAGGAACGCCTCGCGGAATACCTGCGGATCGTCCATCTTCTTGGGCTCGGACCACATGTGATGATAGGCGGCGCGGAAATACGGCTCGAACAGCCCTTCGAATTCCGCGGCCACGGCGCCGCGCATCAGCGCCAGCGTGTTGACCGGGAAGAACGGGTTCGACCTGAACGTCGTGATGCCATGGCGGCGCAGGAAGCGCTCGGTCTCGAGCGCGTTGTATTCCGGCTTGTTCTTGATGCCGAGCAGCGACTCGCCGGGCGACATGTTGCCGGTCGCCTTGTAGACGCCGCCGAGCAGCACAGGGACGTATTCGAACTTCACGCCGGTGCGCCGCTCGATCTCCGGCAGCACGAGCTCGGCGAGATAGGCGTTGGGACTTCCGAAATCGAAGTGGAATTCGACCTTCAGCGGAGCAGCCATCGAACGCCCTACCCTTGCGAGATGCGGCGGTGCCGTACCGCCGGGTTGATCGTGGCCGGACATTAAGTTCTATTTTAGAACTGTCAATATGATATTTATCATCCCATATCACTCCGAAAGGCATCCTATTGAAATGTCGTAAGTTCTGTTTTAGAATTTTGTTTGCAATGCAGTGACGGATCGCTGGAGACATCGATGAAATGGGATGCCCTCGAGGAGCAGCCGTGCTCGCTGGCCCGCACGGTGGCCGTGATCGGCGATCGCTGGAGCCTGCTGATCCTGCGCGAATGTTTCCTGCGCATCCGCAGGTTCGATGATTTCCAGGCGTCGCTCGGGATCACGCGCCATCTGCTCGCCGACCGGCTGAAGAAGCTGGTGCGCTTTGGCGTGCTACGCAAGATTCCGTATCAGGACGCGCCGAAGCGCTACGAGTATATCCTGACGCAGAAGGGTCTCGACCTCTATCCGGTCATCATGTCGATCGTGCACTGGGGCGACATCCACATGGTCGATTCGCGCGGCCGGCCGATGCTGCACGAACACAAGACCTGCCAGAAGATGTTCGACCCCATCATGGTCTGCTCGGAATGCGGCGAGCCGCTGAGCGCGAAGGCCGTCCACGTCCATCGCGGCCCCGGCGCGCAGAAATCCTCACCGGTGCACGCCAAGGCGCAGGAGCGCGCCAGGAAAACCGTCGAGCAGGCTTAGCCCTTCATTGAGAGACTGGCGCAGCCCATCGTCGACCGCTTCGTCCGCGGGGTCGATCAGCCCGGCTCGAAAGTGTCGCTACTTGACCAGCGTCGCGCCGGTCTCCGGATGCTGCAGCCAGCCGAGCAGCGCGGCGTGGAAGCGCGCCGGCGCCTGGATCTGCGGGGAATGGCCGAGGTCGGGAAATTCGATCAGCTGCGCATGCGGAATCCGCTTCGCGGCTTCCTTGCCCAGCACCGGGTAGTTGCCGAGCGTCTTGCGGATCTCCGGCGGCGCGGTGTCCTTGCCGATCGCGGTGGTGTCCTTGTCGCCGACCACGAGCAAGGTCGGCGGCTTGATCTGTTCGAACTCGTAGAACACCGGCTGGGTGGCGATCATGTCGTAGAGCCGCGCCGAGCTCGACGCCACCGCCGCGCGGCCCGGACCGCGATACATGCCGGCCAGCATCTGCACCCACGTCTCGTAGGACGGATCCCAGGTATCGGCATAATACGTCGCGCGCTCATAGGCGCGGATGCCGTCCGCGGTGACGCGCGTCTCGCGCTGCATCCAGCCGTCGAGGCTGAGCCACGGCACGCCCTTGGCCTTCCAGTCCTCCAGCCCGATCGGATCGACCAGCACCAGCCGGTCGACGGCGTCGGGATACATCAGCGCATAGCGCATCGCCAGCATGCCGCCGGTGGAGTGGCCGACCATGATCGCATGCTCGATCCCGAGCGAAGCCAGCAGCGCGCGGCTGTTGCCGGCCAGCTGCTGGAAGGTGAATTGATAGCCCTCCGGCTTCGACGATTTGCAGAAGCCGATCTGATCCATCGCAATGACGCGGTAGCCGGCGCCGCTGAGCGCCTTGATGGTGCCGTCCCAGGTCGCGGCGCAGAAATTCTTGCCATGCAGCAGCACCGCGGTCTGCCCGTTCGGCGTCGCCGGCTTGACGTCGAGATAGGCCATGTCGAGCTCGTGGCCCTGCGAGCTGAAGCGATAATGCGCGACCGGATAAGGATAGTCGAAGCCCTGCAGCTCCGGTCCGTAAGCCGGTTCGTTCGTCGATTGCGCGAGCGCATTGGATGCGCCGAATATGACGATCGCAGCAACGGCAACATGAAACAGGGCTTTGGGGTGCATCTTAGGAGATCCAGACGTGAGGTTGATCTGGCGCTGCCGTAGCCGATCGGATCGGCGCCATCCAGCGTCCCTCCGATGATTTGTTCGTGATCCGGCCGCGAGACGCCGCTACACCGGATCGAAGGCGCGGATCGGCGGCAGATTGCCGTTGAAGCGCTCGACCTCGACGGTGGTGAGCTGGCCGGTGCAGCCCTGCGCAAAGGACGAGGTGCCGATGTCGCGCGTCAGCACGTTCGGATTGCCGTGCACGCAGAGCGGCGCCTCCTCCTCGGGATCAACAGGGTCGTACCAGGCCCCGGTCGGCAGCTGCACGACACCGGGTGCGATGCCGTCGGTGACATGCACCGCCGCGAGGCAGGCGCCGCGCGCGTTGAACAGGCGGATGATGTCGCCATCCCTGATGCCGCGTACCTCCGCGTCGCGCGGGTTCATGCGCGCGACCTCACGGCCGCGATGCTTGGCCGCGGTCGAATGCCCGCCGAAATCGAGCTGGCTGTGCAGCCGCGTCGCCGGCTGGTTGGCGACGAGGAAGCAGGGAGAACCCGGCGTCGGCACGTCGGTCTTCTCGAGCCAGACCGGATGGCCCGGACAATCCGCATCGCCATGGCCGGCGATCTTCGCCGAGAAGATCTCGATGCGCCCGCTCGGCGTCGGCAACGGCCGGGCCACCGGATCCTCGCGGAAGCGGCGCAGCGTGCCGCCGTCGTCGAGCTGTTGCGGCACGACCAGGCTGCCGCGCTCCCAGAACGCCTCGAAATCAGGCGCTTCGAGCCCCTGCCCGGCCAGCGACTTGCGGGTCGGCTCGTAGAGATGCGCCAGCCATTGCCGCGCGGTGCGCCCTTCGGTGAAAGGCTCGCGCGCGCCGAGCCGCTCGGCGAGATCCGCGAAAATCTCGTAGTCGTCGCGCGCCAGCCCGAACGGTTCGGCGATCCGGTGCATCGCGACAACAAGCGGATCGTTGGTGGAATAGCCGATGTCCTCGCGCTCCAGCGTCATCGTCGAGGGCAAGACGATGTCGGCATGGCGCGCGGTGGCGGTCCAGGCCAACTCATGCACCACCAGCGTATCGACCCTGGCAAACGCCTTGCGCAGGCGGTTGATGTCCTGGTGATGGTGGAACGGATTGCCGCCCGCCCAGTAGACCAGACGGATATCCGGATAGCTGCGGGTCTCGCCATTGTAGCGATAGCTGCCGCCTGGATTGAGCAGCATGTCGGCGATGCGCGCCACCGGAATGAAATCGGCGACGCCGTTGCGGCCCTGCCCGAGCGTCGGCCCCGGCACGGCATTGACGCGACGGCCGTAGTAGCCGATCGCGCCCAGCGAATAGGCGTAGCCGCCGCCGGGCAGGCCGATCTGGCCGAGCGCTGCCGCCAGCACCATGCCCATCCACACCGGCTGTTCGCCATGCTCGGCACGCTGCAGCGAATGCGAGACCGTGATCAGCGCTCTACGCCCGGCGAGCCGGCGCGCGAGCTTTCGGATAGTCTGCGCGCCGACGCCGCAGATCGCGGCCGCCCATTCCGCGGTTTTCGGCTGACGGTCGGTATCGCCCATCAGATAGCGCAGGAACACCGGCCAGCCCTCGGTGTAGCGATCGAGGAAGGCCTGGTCGTGCAGGCCTTCGCTGACCAGCGTGTGGACGATGCCGAGCATCAGCGCCGTGTCGGTGCCGGGCACCGCCGTCATCCATTCGGCACCGGCCTCGACAGGCAGATCGTCGCGCAGCGGGCTCACCAGGACGAACTCGCAGCCGCGCCGGCGCGCCGCCGCCATGGCGCCGCGCTCGACGTGCTTGCTGATCGAGCCGCCGGCGACCATCGAGTTCTTCAGCGCCATGCCGCCGAACGCCAGCACGATGTCGGTCTCGGCCGCGATCTGCTCCCAGGTGACGTTGCGCTTGGTGATGTCCTCGTAGCCGGTGAGGATCTGCGGCAGCAGCACCGAGGACGCGCCCGACGAATAGGTGTTCACTGAACGCACATAGCCGCCGAGCGCGACGTTGAGGAAGCGATGCACCTGGCTCTGCGCATGGTGGAACCGGCCCGCGCTGGACCAGCCGTAGGAGCCGCCGAACACCGCGCCCGGGCCGCGCGTGTCGCGAATCCGCGTCAGCTCGCCACCGAGCAGGTCGAGCGCCTGCTCCCAGCTGACCGGGACGAATTCATCACGGCCGCGACGGTCGTCGGGCCCGGGCCCGCGTTCGAGCCAGCCGCGACGGATCGCCGGCTGCGCGATCCGCGCCTGGTGGCGCAAGGCCGCGGGGAAATTGTCGATGATGCGGTTCGGATCGGGATCAGCGGCATACGGCCTGACCTCGAGACCGTCCTTGCGCAGACGCGCCGAGAACACACCCCAATGCGACGTGTGCGGCTTGAAGCCGTCGGACAGGTCGAGGCCGGGATCGGGATAGCCAATCGTTTCGGTCATTCGGCGACGTCCTGATTGCGAAACGGCCAGTTTTAGCCGCTACCGCGTGACTCGCAATGCCGAAAGCAACGCCGACCAAGCCTCAGGACAGTCCCTTCCTCAACCGGAGCCGGTCTTCGAGCCAGTCGAATATCAATTCATTGGCCAGGGTCGGGTTATCGATATGCCCCTGCATCGCCGCCGTCTCGGCACGCCGGAACATGACCAATCTCGCATCATGATGGATATTGGCGAGCTGATTGCCGAATTCGATCAGGGCGTTTGGAAGCAGCCAGCCGCCTTCAGCCGCCGTGACAAGCAACGGGCAATCGATACCGCGTGAAATCGCGTTGGGCTCGTCGAGGCACGTGCTGCGCCGATGGCCGGCGTGCCGGAAGAAGAAGCTTCTCTCATGCGCATCCCAGATTCCCGCGTCGCAAACGGCCGCGGCGAATCGGGCGTCGCTTGCCGCCGCGCGAGCGACCACAGATGAACTCCACGCATCTGCGACGATGGCAATCCGGGTGCTGTCGACGCCGGGCTTCTCCGCCAGATAATCGAGGATCTGGCTCATGGCGGCTTCGAACTTCCGGCCCTCGAGCGGCTCCGGCGGCAAAGTCGTCTCAGTGCCCAGCATGTCCACCGTCAGAAGCGAGAGACCGCGTTCGTTCGCATGATTGGCGTACTTCGCGATCAGTTCTTCCTTGTACGAACCGGGCTCGCCGACGCATACGATCACGGGCCCATTATCGCGAAACGAGGACGGCAAATAGTACGCTTGCAGCGAGACGTCGTCCGTCCAGGGAATCGAAAGCACCTGGCCTTCCGGAACCCGGCTCTTCAAGAAGCTGCTTGCGCATCGCCGCATGCCGTCGACGGCGTATTGCAGGAGGTTGCTGGAAGATCCAGGCGGCCTTGCGGCTGCGTGAAAATAGGTGATTGCCCGGAGCCAATTCCGACGCGCGGTGATCAAGTTGCCGTTGGCGTGGGACTGCTCAGCCCTCTCTTCGTTCAGCTCGGCGGTCTTGATCCACTCCTCGGACCAGGAGCTCTCCGAGCAAAGGTCGATCCTGCTCAACGTCAGCCAGCATTCGGAAACCGTTGCGCCGCCCTCTTGCGCGGCGGCCAGGACCCTGACGAACTCCGCCGACAAATCCTCGCGATCCGGCCAGAACGGCCAGCCTTTGTCATCGAACTCGACGCTGCTTGACGAGGCGCCCCGCGCCCCACATTGACCATGCATTTCCCGTCAACCCGTGCGCTTCTCGTAGCGGTTTCCTGATCCTAATGCCTCGAGGGCAAGCCGACGATTTTGCTTGAGGTGCCGACCGCCTTCAGTGCAGCTCGGCGAGCGCGCGTCTCAATATCGAGCACCGTGACGACACCTTCCGGCAATGCACGGTCGGTCAACATCGCTAAGGCTGAAGTAATCGGCGTGAACGAATTGTGCGGCAATTGTTTCCCCTGCGACTAGCAGCGCACCTCGCTCCCCCGTTACGCGCTTCAGATCGAGTGCGCAGTATTTGCTTGTTTAATAGGAGTCGTCCGTCGGTCACAATCGACGATATGGCGATACAGGAATGCATTGCGCTTATGCCTGTCGCGAGCTGGTTGCGCGCAATCATCTTGACCGGCGAGCATTCACGGAATCGCGAGACTTGAGAGATCGGTCATCACTCGTTGGTGACCTCGCGGCAGGACTGCACACCGCACCGGGCCCCTGCGCGATCGCAACGCTAGAGCGGAACGGCGTCGGCATTCTTCGCCAGGTAGTTCTGCAGTGCCAGTGCTCGATCGCTGGACCTGACGAAGCGTTCGGCAAGGTCGAGGAACAGCGAGAACTCCGTGTCGTTCATGCAGTCGAGCCAGACGTTGTTGATCTTCGATTGCATGGGCGCGAGCGAGTCCAGGAGCTCACGGCCGCGGGGCGTGACGGTCAGCCTGGTACGGCGCCGATCCCCGAGGTCTTCGGCCTTCTCGACCAATCCAAGTTCGGTCAGGTGCTGGATCGTTTTCGTGACGCCCGCGCTCGTCAAACGGAGGTGCTCGGCGACGGTCACGAGGAAGACGTCACCTCTCGCCTCGAGATGACGAATCGTCGTCAAGATCGTGTACTGCATGCTCGCGATCCCGACGCGTGCTGCATAACCCTGGATCAGGTCATGATGGCGCAACGACAAGGAATGCAAGCAGCCCGTCAGGCGCTCGAGCGCGGGTTCGGCAGCCCTCGCACGACGGCCGGGTCGAGCGGCCGAGCGAAACGCCGTCGAGAGGGCTCTGCGGTGACGGCCTGATTTTGCAGTTGTCTTCGGCATGCCGAGCGACGCTTCCCGATCCGAGCCGCAATTACATGATATGGTCATATAAAAAAGACCCCTTATTTCGTCCAGCGAGATCGTGCCGCGTTGCTCGCATCTGCCGTCACTATTCGGTGTGCCGGGCCTGCGTAAGCGAAACCGAGATTGCGAAACCGTAATGATGCGCTTGTCGAACCGGGTTCGGCACTTGCCGAACTGGGTTCGGCACTTGCCGAACTGGGTTCACCGACCACGGAGGCAGCGCCCAAACAAAAAACCTCCGGCAGGGCATTGCCGGAGGCTTTCGGAGGTTAGTACACGAAGATTTCTCCTCGTCATCGGCGGCTAAGCCGATAACCTGATCTTAGCTGATCAAATCATGTTAGTAAATTATATATTTGGTTTCGTATTAACGAAAAAGCCCCGGCGATTTTCCGCCGGGGCCTTGTTGGTATCGTGATCAGATCAACCGGTGTTACCAGTTGCGCTGAGCGCGGAGCAGCAGGGTGACCGTATCCTGGTCCTTCAGCTCGTACACGGCAGCCGGTTTGCCGACCGCGCCGCTGGCGGAAGTGATGGTGCCGGCGAACTTCTGATCCAGGTGGGTATAGGTCAAGTCAGCCGAGAAGGTCAGGTTCTTGACCGGGGTCCACTGGGTCTGGGTACCGATCTGCGAGATGTTGTAGTCCGGGTTGCAGGAGGTCAGGCCGGCCGTCCCGAAGGTTGCGCCGAACGAACCACCCACGCCGGAGCCGGTCGGACCGCAGATGTAGGACTTGGCCGTGCCGGTGTAGGAGATCCCGGCATAGGCACCGTAGATGCTGGTGTTCCAGTTCGGATTCCAGTTGTGGACGTAAGCACCACGGAAGCCCCAGGTCTGCACCAGCTGCTGCTGGCCACCGGCGATGAACACGCTGTCCGGCGCGATGCCGAACCCGACGCTCTGGTAGGCGCCAGGCAGGTTGGTGCCGCCGAAGATGGTGTTGCCGCCGGCCGAGGCAGCGAGATCCTGGATGTTGTAGCGCGTCGCACCGTCGGTGTAGACGCCCTGCACGTTGATGGTGTCGCCAGGTCCGGTCGGGATGTTCTTGATCGACAGGGCCAGCTGACCGGCCCAGCCCCACTTGTCGTCCGGATGACCGGTGACTTCGGTGGCGCCGTAATAGGCCGCGTGGTTGTCATGCGCCGCGAACGACGCCTGGAACAGACCCCAGGCCTGGTCGACACGGAGACTTGCGACGAGGTCCGGCGAGATCGTGCCGGCATAGTCGCTGGTGCCCCACGCACCACCGGCGCTGATGTTGTTCACGCCGGCCTGGTAGTAGGCCGCCTGATCCTGAGCCGACAGAGAGAGCGACACGCCGTTGCCGAACTGCGCGGTATAGGTGAACTGGTTCACGCCCGTGATCGTGCCGCCGCCGCCGACGAGGCTGTCGACGCTGTTGCCCGGATAGTTGGCCCACGGAGCGGAGAACTGCGAGACCGCTTTACCGATCGTGAAACCGGCGAACTGGATGAAGGCGTAGTACACGCCGACCGTGCCGTAAGCGACGTTGCCGGCACCGGCGTTGGCGCCCGCAGAGCCCGGGGCGACCGTGCCACCGCCACCGAGCGGCGAATAGACGGTCGCGCCGGCGGCCGCGTTGTTCGCGCCGTAGCTATCCGTCGTCCACGAGAACGTCGCGTCGAAATAGGTACGGACCACACCGTATTCGGTCTGGGTGCGCGTATCGACGTTCAGGTCTTCACGCGAACGCCAGGTGTAACCGTTGGTGAAGCGATTGTTGGCGCCGGCAGCGCCCGAGGTGTTGCCGGTCGCGTCCGAGTTGGTGTTCGCCAGCACGTCAACGCGCAAATAGCCGCCCAGCTTGATGCAGGTGTCGGTGCCCGGAATGTAGTAGAAGCCGGGACCATAGAGCGAGCAAACCTTCACGTATTCGACCGCCTTGGCCTTGACGGGAAGGTCGGCCGCCTGGGCTCCGCCGACCGCGATGAGCGTCGCCGCAGAGCCGAACAAAAGGCCCTTAACCATCTTCATTGTCGTCCTCCAAGTGATGCCCTGCCCGCTGGCAAAGCGACAAAACTACCCCGTCCCGAAAACCGCTGCCCCGCAGCGACTTTCGAGATGCCAGTGGTCGATTAGGCCACCTTAGGTATGAGACGGTGGGTGCCCCCCTCCGCCACCACGCGACTATGCATTAGGTATTCACGTGTTCAACTTATATTAGTAAGTCATTCTATGTTTGATGCCGCCATGTGACATTCAGGCAACGCCCGCAGACGTGAACATTTTCGCCGACCGAGCTTCAAAACGAGCCGGATATCTGTGAAAATGATTCATTGCGAAGGAAAGCCATGAACGAGCGCAAATCGACCGACAAGCTGCAGGATGCGGCCGAGCGACTGGCCTGGGAGATCGTGTCGACCTCCACCCGCCTCGACGAGTTGCGCGGCATCTGGGCCAAGATGATTGGAATCACCGGCCCGCAATGGATGATCATGATGGTTCTGGCGAACGCCGAGGACCGCGCCGTCGGCCTGCCCGTCGGGGCCGTGTCGCGGGCCCTGCGCGTCGATCAGTCGTTCGTGGTGACGCAATCGAAATTGCTCGAGAAGAAGAATCTTCTGCGCCGGAAAACCTCCACCGAGGATGCCCGCGTCGTGAACCTGTCGCTGACCGACCACGCGCACAAGCAGATGGCGAGCCTGTCCTCGCAGCGCAGGGAGCTGAACGAGTTCGTCTATGCGGACCTCGATCTCAAGGAGCTGCTCCAGCTGACCGGCAAGATGAACGCGATCAAGACCCGCCTGGAAAAGGCGATCTTGAGAATCTCGGTCGATCTTTGAAGAGCTCGCTGGCTGCCCTGCGCTACGGTTGAGACGACAGCGCCGTGCTCGGCAGCGGCGCGAACTGCATCTCCGCAAACGCGGATCCGGCGTAGGCAGTGGCGATCAAGATCATGATCCTGACGACGACGAACATGGTGCCTCTCCTCTTTTGATCCTTGTCTCCAATGCCTGAGAGTCGTTGCCGGCGGATGAGGAAACCTGGTTGCCGCGATCTTGCGCGTATTGGTGAGCGAAGGGTTTATTGGCCGCATTCACCAAGCAGGAACCGTATCGCACGATCGTTCGCGACCCTGAACGCGACCTTCACCATCGCGATGGCATCGTCGCCTCAATCAAGAAGGCGCGATTTCAGATGCCCATTTTCAGGACTTTTCTTGCCGCCACAGCGGCGTGTCTTGCTTTTTTGTACGTCTACGATGCGTGTTCGCGCATTGGCGGCCCTGCGGCGCTCGCAGTCGCCGACATCGTTGCGAGCCGATGGCCGGCCGCAGATGAATTCCGTACTGCCGCCGACGCCCGTCCCGCGGCATCCGTCGACCCGACACCGGCCGCACGCGTTAGGGAAACGTTTGCGATGTTCATCCCACGCGACGACAGGCGCTCGAATGCGACGGCGCGGCCTCTGACGGCATCGGCAAGACCGCAGGGCTAAGGCCCGCGGAATCGCCGCGGTCCACGCCACTCATATCTAATTCATATCGCACGACGCAGTTTTGGATATTTGACCGGTTTCCGGCAACATGTATCGCTCCGGCGAAGCATGCTTGATCAACTGCGATCGAGCAGTGCGAGGTGCGTTGGCAGGCCCGGCCCGTTGGCCCGATGCCGAGCCAGGCAATTGCGATTTACTGTCTGCGGACAGACGGCGGAGACATGGTGTTGCGAAGCGGAATCCACGACCCGAATTTTTGCCGATGCGCCTTGTCCGTGAGAACTCTCCCGTGACCAGCGCCACCGCAGTCTCCGTCCCTGCGCCTCCGCCGCTGCAACTGGCTTCGCTTTCGGATGGCCCGTTATCGTTCCGTTCGCAGGGCGACGGCGAGGCCGTCGTGTTCCTGCACGGTCTGCTCGGCAGCTCGAAAAGCTGGGCGTTCCAGTTTGCGCAGCTCTCGCAGAATTACCGCGTGATCGCCTGGGATGCTCCGGGGTTCGGACAGTCCGCGCTGGTCGACGCCTCGATCGATGCATATGTCGAAGCGTTGCGCGAATTCGTCGCCTATGTCTGCGGTCCCACCATCTCGCTGGTCGGGCATTCCATGGGCGGAACGGTTGCTACACGCTTTGCCGCATGGTTTCCGGAGCGCGTCTCGCGTCTCGTGCTGTCGTGCTCGCATGCCGGTTACGGCGAGCCTGAAACCGCACCGATGCCCGAGAAATTCGAGAACCGGATGCGCGAGTTTCATGCGATCGGTCCGGCAGCCTATGGCGTCAACCGCGCGCGCGATCTGCTGCCCGCCTCCGTCCCCGTCAGCGTATTCGGTCATGCCGCGGAGATCGCCTCGGAGATCAATCCGGAAGGCCTGCGTCGTGCGACGCGGATGTTGCAGCGCGCGGACAACCGGCCATTGTTGCCCACGCTGAACATGCCGGTCCTGATCCTGACCGGCGAAATGGACACCGATGTCAGGCCGAACCTGAAGGCGGACCTGCTCCGGCTGACACACGCGAGCCGGCACGTCGAAATGCCGGGCCTCGGCCATGCCCCCTATTTGCAGGCCCCGGATTACTACAGCGGCCTCATTGCGGGCTTTCTGTCGGAACCGCAGCACGCATAAGGAGCAGATCTTGATCGGCCTCCTGATCGGCATTGCCATCGTTGCCGTCGCCGCGGCGATGATCGTGCGGAATTATCAGCCGCAGACCGTCCTGCTGCTGGCCGGGCTGATCCTGCTGGCATCGGCCGCGATCCTGTTTCCCGAACAATTCGCGCTGCATCACAAGGCCAAATCGAGCGGATGGACCGGGTTCGACGTCTTTGCCGTCGTCAAGGACTCCCTTGTCGCGCAGCTCAGCGGGATCGGGCTGATCATCATGGCCGCCGCCGCGTTCGCCGACTACATGGATCATATCGGCGCCACCGCCGCGATGGTGCGGCTATGCATCAAGCCGTTGCAGGCGATCAAGGCGCCACATCTCGTGGTGGCGCTGAGCTATGTTCTCGGCCAATGCCTTCACATCGCCATTCCGAGCGCTGCCGGGCTCGCGATGCTGCTCTTGGTGACCTTCTTTCCGATGATGGTCTCGCTCGGCGTCAGCAAGCCTGCCGCCGCGGCCACGATTGCGCTGTGTTCGTTCATGGATCTCGGACCGGCGGTCGGAACGGCAAATCTCGCCGCCAAGACCGCCGGGCTCGCGCCGACAATCTATTTTGTGCAGTACCAGCTTCCGGTCGTCGCGTGGGTCGTGCCGGTCGTCGCGATCCTGATCTTCGTCACATGCCGCTCCTTCGACGGCAAAAGCGACGTCTCCGTCGCGGAGGCAACATCCGAGGCAGCGCAGGGCGCGGAGATCCGAAGCGATGCGCCCAACCTCTATGCGTTGCTGCCGCTGGTTCCGATCGCGCTGATTCTGCTGTTCAGCCCACTGCTCGTGAAGGACATCAGCATCGACGTCGTCACCGCAATGGTGATCGGCGCGGTGGTCGGCCTCGCCTGCGAGCTTTGCATCAAGCGCGACGTCCGCGGCGTCCTGAAGGGTTTTCAGGTCTTCTTCAACGGCATCGGCTCGAGTTTCGCCAGCGTCGTTTCGCTGTTGGTCTGCGCCGATGTCTTCGCGCAGGGCGTCGAGGCGATCGGCGCGGTGGACTTCTTGATCGCGTCCGCGCGCAACGCCGGCTTCGGCGTCGATACGATGTCCGTGGTCATGACGTTGATCGTGGCGGTGACCGCCGTGATCACCGGGTCGGGCGTCGCGGCGTTCTTTGCATTCTCGGGCCTCGCGCCCGGTATCGCGACCAAGTTCGGGGTCAGCGCGGTCACGATGCTGCTGCCGATGCAACTGGTTGCGGCGATGGGGCGGGCCATTTCCCCGGTGTCCGGGGTCATCGTGGCGGTCAGCAAGGCCGGCGAATGCGCGCCGTTCGATATCGTCAGGCGCACCGTGATCCCGGCCCTCGGCGGGATGATCACGATGATGGTCGTCAACTATCTCCGCAATGGTTGATCTGATCGGTTAAGACCCTTTCGCCTTTCTGGTGCGGCCTGCCTTGAGCGCCTTGCCCTGGCTGATCGTGAGCCCGATGAAATCGGTGACGATGGGACGCTCTTCGTCTCGCCTGTAGACCAGGGTCAGCGGTGCAACCAGCGACGGCGCATCCAGGATCGGACAATAGGCGATGCCTTCCTGCCGGACCTCCCGGATCGAGGCCGGGACCAGCGAAATGCCGACACCGGCCGCGACCAGGTTGATGCTGATCAGCATCTGCTCGACCTCGGCGACGACGAGCGGCTCGAAGCCCGCTTTGTAGCAGGCATCGATCACGTTGCTGTACATGCCGGGAGCGGCGTGGCGGCGCACCAGGATCATGCGCTCGCCGGCCAGCGCCCGCAGCGGCACCGGTGCGTTGCCGCCCGATGCCTTGCGTTTGACGAGGTGATGATCGATCGGCAGCGCGATCAGCATGTTCTCCCGGGTCAGCTCCTTGAAGATCAAATCCGCCGGTCGCGCGACGGCCGCGCGAATGATGGCGACCTGCACGTCCCGGCGCAGCAGCGCTTCGGTCAGGCCGGCGGCGCTGCTCGCGCGCAACTCGAGCGCGACGGCGGCATGACCGTCGGCATAGGCGCGCAACATCCGCGTCACGCCCGGATGCAGCGAAGCCGAGGTGGTCAGGCCGATCGCGATCCGGCCGCGCTGGCCCATGGCGGCCGCGCGGGCGCGCACCATGGCCCGCTCGGCGCCGCTCAGCACCGCGCGCGCCTCCTCGAGAAATCCTTCACCGGCCGGCGTCAGCTCGACACCACGCGGCAGGCGCGTGAACAGCTTCGCGCCGAGTTCTTTTTCCAGTGCGTGGATCTGCTGGCTGAGCGGAGGCTGCTGCAACCCGAGCCGGGCTGCCGCACGCGTCATGTGCCGCTCTTCAGCGATCGCCAGAAAATAGCGGAGATGGCGCAGTTCCATTTGCAGACCGATATCTAAAACATATGGATCACAGTGTTACAGTATATTTTACAACATGTCTCCTGCTTGCTCTACTGCAACCCAAGCGAGGTCCGGAAATGGACTCGCAGGGGCCGCCGACGGCACAGCCGCGGCGCGATAGGGGCAGGGGGACGTCATGCCGAACTCAATCGGTCGTGGTCTTGGCGCGCGCAAAAGCAAGCCGGACAACGGCATTCGTGCAGCGCGGGTCTGGTCGATCGCATCCGCGACGATCGCGGCGACGTGGATACTGGCCGACAGTCCCGCTTTTGCGCAGACCGCCGACAATCCGATCGAGCTCCTGTTCGTCGGCAACAGCTTCACGCATGGACGATATCCGCCGGCGCTCAATTACAATGCCGGCCCTGGCAACTCGACGAATCCCGGCGTCGTCCACGATCTGCTCTGCCCATCGCTGACGGCGTCGGGCGCCTGCTCGTCGGGTCCGGAGGCGGTGGCTCCGGTGACGCCGACATCGGCCAACACGCCCGGCGGCACCTTGCCGGGACAGTTGACCTATCTGCAAAACCATCCCTCGTCGCAATATTCGGAGGTCGGGCCATTCTCGGGCGTCGCCGGTGTGTTCCTGCAATTCACCAAGGAAGCCGGTCTGCACTACGACGTTTCGCTGGTGGCCGTCAGCAGCGCCACGCTGACGGGATACCTCTCAAATGCCGGCAGCGAAGCCGGCATGCTTCCGCTGATCGCGAATTCGAAGTGGAATCAGGTCGTGATGCAGGACCAGAGCTTCCGGCCGCTGCCCACGACCGTCATGGTCAATGGCGTGGCGGTGCCGACCCGTGGCAATCCCTCCGGCTTCGTGTCCGGCATGACCGGCCTCGTCAACGCCATCGACGCCGCGGACGCATCGGCCGGCAAGTCGAATGCCGCGATCACCCTGGAGCAGACCCAGCCGCTCGCCTCCTACGGCTATACGAGCAGCAACCCGAGTGCGCCGCTGTTCGGCAGCAGCACGCCGGCGCAGAACGGCAACAATCCAGCCTATGCGCCGTATGTCGGCGCCGCCAATCCGATCGCCCAGATGGCCTCGGATCTGCACAACGCCTACAGCAATGCAGCCGCCGCCTATAACGCCGCGAATCCAACCAAATCGAA
Organism: Bradyrhizobium genosp. L; assembly: GCF_015624485.1. Lineage (NCBI taxonomy): Bacteria > Pseudomonadati > Pseudomonadota > Alphaproteobacteria > Hyphomicrobiales > Nitrobacteraceae > Bradyrhizobium > Bradyrhizobium genosp. L. The sequence continues at coordinate 1,566,441 of NZ_CP061378.1, read as the reverse complement.
CGTCAGCGTCGCATTGTCGGGCGACGCCTGGGTCAGCGCGATCAATCTCGGCATCGCGGTTCAGAATCCGTATCTGGCGAACAACCCTGCCAACCAGATCAACCTGTGGGACAGCAATCCGCTCACCGCGTGCTGCACCACGCCGATCGGCTATCATCCGAGCGCCTACGGCGCCTATCTCGATGCCATGACGCTGTTCTACAAGATCACCGGCATCGACCCGGTCCTGCTGGCCTCCGAAGCCAACCCGAACGATCCGGCGTTCGCGTCATCGGCCGCGAATGCATTGGGCATTTCGGCATCGACGGCGCAGCTACTCGCGATCGCGGCCGCCGACACCGTGCGGGCCGGCGGGCCCGTCTCGACCTATGAACTGCAAGTCGGCACCATCTGGGCACCGCTCGGCGGCAGCAGCGGGCTGATCAAGGACAGCTCGGGCCTGGTGACGTTGCTCGGAGCGAACACCTACACCGGCGCCACTACCATCGCCGGCGGCATCCTGCAGGTGAACGGCTCGATCGCGTCGTCCAGTCTCACCACGGTGAACGCCGGTGCCGCGCTGATCGGCACCGGCACCGTCGGCAATACGCAGGTCAACAGTAGTGCGATGTTCGCTCCCGGCAACGGCACGGCGGGATCGTCGATGACGGTCTCCGGCAATCTCGCCTTCCAGTCCGGCGCGATCTATCTGGTCCAGGTCGGCCCGTCCGCGGCTTCGCTAGCGAAGGTCACCGGCACCGCCACGCTCGGCGGCGGCACGGTGAATGCGTTCCTCACCTCCGGCAATCTTGCCAAGCAGTACACCATCCTCACTGCGAGCGGCGGCATCTCCGGGACGTTCGCGACGACAGTGACCACCAACCTTCCCGGAACGGTGCAGAGCACGCTGAGCTACGACGCCAACGACGTCTTCCTCAATCTCGGCCTGAACTATGGCGCGTCCGGGCAGCTCAACGGCAATCAGCAGGCGGTCGGCAATGCGCTCGGCGCCTTCTTCAATCGCACCGGCAGCATTCCGCTCGGCTTCGGCGCGCTGACCCCGGGCAACCTCAGCCAGGCCTCCGGCGAGAGCGCCACCGGCTCGCAGCAGACCACCTTCGACGCGATGACCCAGTTCATGGGAATCCTGACCGATCCGTTCGCCGACGGCAGGGGCAATGTGACCAATCCCGCACCGGGCTACACGGAGGAAGCAACAGCCAACGCCTATGCCGCAAAGAAGAACGAGTCCAACGCGGCGCGTGACGCCTATGCCATGTTCACCAAGGCGCCGATCCGCGATGTCTATGACGCGCATTGGAGCGTGTGGGCGGCAGGCTTCGGCGGCTCGCAGACCACCGACGGCAACGCGACGCTCGGCTCGAGCAGCGCGACGAGCAGCATCGCGGGAACGGCGGTCGGTGCCGATTATCGCTTCTCTCCGTTCACGGTTGCGGGCTTCGCGCTCGCCGGCGGCGGCACCAGCTTCAGCGTCGCGGGCGCCGGCAGCGGTCGGTCCGATCTGTTCCAGGCCGGCGCCTTCGTCCGCCACACGATCGGTCAGGCCTATGTCACCGGCACCCTCGCCTATGGCTGGCAGGACATCACGACCGACCGGACCATCGCCATTGCGGGCATCGACCATCTGCGCGCCGAGTTCAATGCCAATACCTGGTCGGGACGCCTCGAAGGCGGTTATCGCTTCGTCGCGCCGTGGATCGGCGGCCTCGGCATCACGCCCTATGCGGCCGGCCAATTCACCAGCTTCGACCTGCCGGGCTACGCCGAGCAGGTCCTGTCCGGCAGCGGCACCTTCGCACTCGCCTATGGCGCACGTGACGTCACGGATACCCGCAGCGAACTCGGCATCCGCACCGACAAGTCCTTTGCCGCGGCGAATTCGGTCGTCACCTTGCGCGGACGCATTGCCTGGGCGCACGACTACAATCCGGATCGCACGGTCGCCGCCACCTTCCAGTCGTTGCCCGGCGCGTCCTTCGTGGTCGGCGGCGCGGCGCAGGCCCGCGATGCCGCATTGACCACCGCCGGCGTCGAGCAGCGATGGACCAACGGTTTCTCGCTCGCCGGCACCTTCGAGGGAGAATTCTCCAACGTCACCCAGAGCTACGCCGGCAAGGTCGTGGCGCGCTATACCTGGTGAGCGGGCAGCGTCTCTCCTGAAACTGAGCGGGGTGGTCCGTCCGCCCCGCTCATTTTTTCGAGAATCTAGATCTTGTGCTCATAGAGCAGCCGGGCGCGGATCGTGCCTTCCAGCCCGCGGATATCGGCGAGGACGCGCTGGCTGTCGGCTGCCGAGGCGTCGGCATCGAGCACGACGTAGCCGACGTCATTCGCCGTCTCGTAATATTGCGCGGCGATGTTGACCGAATGCCGGGCGAGCACTTCGTTCAAGCGGCCGAGCATGCCCGGCACGTTGCGCTGAACCTGGATGAACCGCGTTCCCAGGGCGCGGGCCGGCAACTGCACCTGGGGGAAGTTGACCGCGCCCATGGTCGAGCCGGTGTCGCTGTAGTCGACGAGCTTGCGCGCGACCTCGGCACCGATGCGCTCCTGCGCCTCCTCGGTGGAGCCGCCGATATGCGGGGTCAGGATGACGTTCGGAAGCCCCTGCAACGGCGACTCGAAGCGATCCGCATTCGACTTCGGCTCGACCGGGAACACGTCGACGGCGGCACCGCGGAGCCGGCCGTCGCGCAACGCCTCGGCCAGCGCGTCGAGATCGACCACCGTGCCGCGGCTGTTGTTGATGAAGAAAGCCCCGCGCTTGATCGCCGCGATCTCGTCGCGGCCGATCATCCCGGCGGTGGCCGGCGTCTCCGGCACGTGCAGGCTCACGACATCGCTCGAGGCCAGCAAATCGTGCAGCGTCGCGGTCGGCTCGGTGTTGCCGTGGCGGAGCTTGTCGGTGTGATCGTAGAAGATCACCCGCATCCCCATCGCTTCCGCGAGATAGGAGAGCTGCGAGCCGATATTGCCGTAACCGACGATACCGAGCGTCTTGCCGCGGACCTCGAGGCTGTCATTGGCGGACTTGTCCCAGCGCCCGTCATGGGCGGCATTGGAGCGCGCGACGATGCGGCGGAACAGGAACACGATCTCGCCGATCACGAGCTCCGCGACGCTGCGGGTGTTGGAGAACGGCGCATTGAACACCGGAATGCCGCTGCGGCGCGCGGCGTCGATTTCAACCTGGTTGGTGCCGACGCTGAAGCAGCCGATCGCGATCAGCCGGTCCGCGGCCTCCAGGACCTCTGGCGTGATCTGGGTTCGCGAGCGGATACCGAGGATGTGGACGCCCTTGATGGCCTCCTTCAGCGCATCGCCCTCCAGCGCCTTCGCCAGCCGCGTCGTGCTGGAATAGCCGGCAGCCTCGATCAGCTCGACGGCACTGTCGTTGACGCCTTCGAGCAGCAGGACCCGGATCTTGTCCTTGGCGAGCGAGAACTGGGGAGAATGATTGGTGTCCACGGTGCCGGCGTCCTTCAGCGCGTTCCAGCGTACATATCGCGTGCGCCGCCTTCTAACCCATCGGACGGCGGGTTCAAGGCACTTCCGCCGCTCGCACCCACTATTCGGCGCGCAAACAGATGGAACGGTGCCCGAAGGTGCTTGCTGGCAAAACTTCGAAAACAACCCCATGCAAAGGGGCCGGCGGCCCGGCAGTCGATCAGGCAACTTGACACGTCGGGCAACTCAGGGGCACTATTCCAATATTCCGAAATCATGCAGATGCCCCGCCGCGGCGAGCGATTGCCTGCGCGTGGCCAGACATGCGCGCGTTCAGCGCGCGTGCAAGCAACTATCGACAGGACATATCGACATGACCACCGCACCTGAAATCACCGCACCGGCGACGATCGCCGCAACCGACCAGACCCAATCCCAGACCGACAGCCAAGCCGCCACAGTGCCGCGGGTCAAACTCTCGCCGCGCGGCTTCTTCATCGACCACCCGGAGCGCGAGCTCGGCGAGGCGCTGATGGCGAACGCGCTGGGCGTCGCCGACCGCGAGGCGATGCACGGCATCCTCCGGCAATTGGTCAAGGCGAGCACGAGCGGCGGCAGGCGCGACCAGACCAACCTCTCCTTCATGGTCGCGATGGTGAAAAGCATTCGCCCGCGGGATTCCGTCGAGGCCATGCTGGTGGCGCAGATGGTCTCGGTGCATGTGATGGCGATGCGCTGCGCCCAGCACCTCGCCAATGCCAACGACCTCGCGCAGCACGACAGCGCCGCGCGCGCCCTGGGCCGGCTCGCCCGCACCTTCCCGGCGCAGCTCGAGGCGCTCAACCGCTACCGCAGCCACGGCGAGCCCGCCATCACCGTGCAGAACGTCAAGGTGGAGGACGGCGGCAAGGCCATCGTCGGCAACGTCACCCAGCATGCAAGCGTGATCGTGTCCGACAAGCCGGCGACATCCGCGGCGCTGAAAGCGCGAAAGACCACGGGCGCCAGGCAACGGCGCCATTGCGCCGATACCGGGCGAGACGCACAGGCATGAGCGATCACACGCCCGACACCGGCCCGATGCTGGCGAGCCCGCGTTGTGGTGCCAAGACCCGTGCGGGCGGCGCGTGCCGCTCGCCGGCGGTGCACGGCAAGAAGCGCTGTCGCATGCACGGCGGCGCCAAGGGCTCGGGCGCGCCGAGGGCAAACCGGAACGCGCGCAAGCACGGGCTGTTCACCAGGGGTGCGATCGCGGAGCGGAGAGAGATACGGGTGTTGTTGGGGGAAGCGCGGAGGATGCTGGCGAGGATGAGATGATTGGCTTTCGCAAATGGCGCGCGTTAACAGCGTGGGCACCGGCCATCAACAGTCGGCGCGAGCTCGCTGAGCAACAATTGCTCCTCATCAATGGGACAATATCTTGTCGAGGAACGACTGCGCGCGATCCGAGCGAGACTGCGGATGACCGAAAAATTCGTCGGTCGAGCAATCCTCCACCACTTCGCCCATATCCATAAACACCACGCGGCCTGCGACGCGGCGTGCAAATCCCATTTCGTGAGTGACGACCATCATGGTCATGCCGTCGTCCGCTAGCGCCGTCATGACATCGAGAACTTCATTGATCATTTCCGGATCGAGCGCCGACGTCGGCTCGTCGAACAGCATGATCGCCGGATCGAGCGCCAGCGCTCGCGCGATCGCAATGCGCTGCTGTTGCCCGCCCGAAAGGTTCATGGGATAAGCCGCCTCCTTTTCTCTCAGGCCAACCCGATCGAGCAGACGCCTTGCTCGCTCTCGCGCTTCCTCGACCTCGCGTTTAAGGACAACACGTTGCGCAAGGCAGATGTTTTCGATCACGCTGAGGTGCGGGTAGAGCTCGAAATTCTGGAACACCATGCCAACGCGTTTCCGCAGATCCGTAGCGCGCCGAGCTTTGCTTCCGACCTCGATGCCGTCTACGAGAATTTGGCCGTGCTGATAGGGTTCGAGTGCGTTGACGCATTTGATCAGCGTGGATTTGCCAGAACCGGACGGTCCGCAAACCACGACCACCTCTCCGCGTGAGACCGTCATATTGACATCGCGAAGCACATGATGTGCGCCATAATACTTGTTGACGCGCTTGAACTCGATCATCGGGCGAAGGTCCTTTTTAGCTTTTGCACGCCGGCTGTCGCAGCAAGACAGATCAGGTAATAAACCAGACAGGCAAACGTATAGGATTCGATCAGTCGGCCGTCCCGGTTCGCGATGATCGACGTCGCGGTCAAGAAGTCATGCAGCGAGACGACAAAAACCAGCGACGTGTCCTGAAACAGGATGATCGCCTGGGTGAGGAAAATCGGTATCATCGCGGTGAACGCTTGCGGAAGGATCACATAGCGCAGCGCCTGCGCCCGGCTCATGCCGCTGGCCAGTGCCGCGTTCAATTGTCCTGCGCGAACGCTTTTCAAACCCGCCCGGAGGATTTCGCTGTAGTAAGCGCCCTCGAACAGCGTGAAGGCGACGATCGCCGAGGTCCAGGCGCCGACCGGTCTCCCCAAGATCAAAGGCACCATGAAATAGAACCAGAAGATCACGAGGATCAGGGGGATCGCCCGAAACAGGAAAACGTAGGTGTCGACCACGTAGTTGCCGATGGCGCCAGTGAACAGCCGGACCAGGGCAAGCGCGGTGCCGACGGCAAGTCCGCCGATAACGCCGGCCAATGTCAGGATCAGGCTGAGCAGCAGACCGTCGAAGAGAAAGCCGGCATTCCGCACGATGAAGGCATAGTCGAGCATCAGGGTCATACCGCAACGGGCAAGGCCAGGGTCCGTTGCAGGCGGACCATGGCCAGATTGAGAACGAACGCGACCAGCACATAGAAGGCCGTCGCGGCACCAAATGCTTCAAAGCCGTGAAAGGTGAAGTTTTCGATTTGCCGGCTCTGTGCCGTCAGTTCGAGCACGCCGATGGTCAAGGCCAACGACGAGTTTTTGACGATGGACAAAAATTCCGAAGTCAGTGGCGGCAGGATGATCCTCAGCGCCTGAGGCATGACGACGTACCGCAGGGCCTGCGCCCGGTTCATCCCGGTTGCGTCGGCAGCCATCCTCTGCCCGCGCGGAACGGCCTGCAACCCGGCCCGAAATAACTCCGCCAAACGGCCGGACGTATAGAACGCGAGCGCCAGCACGGCGGTCCAGAACTCGGGATTGGGGAGATCTCGCTTGAACCACAGACCGAGCCTGGCAGGCAGCAGTTCCGGTACCACGAAGAACCACACGAACATCTGCAGCAGCAATGGAATATTACGAAACACGGAAACGTAAAAGCCGGACAGGCGTCGTACCCAGTTCGACGAAGAGGTGCGCGCAATGCCGATTGCAGCTCCGAGCGGCAACGCGATGAGCCAGCCCGCGATCGACAACCCGACCGTCCAGCCAAGTCCCGTCAGCAACCAGCCGGCATAGGGATCCCTGATCAAGAGACCCCAATTCCATTGATAGTTCATGACGCCGCGCCTCGCCCTTCTATCGCTGAGAACAGCACCACGCCTGCCGGCCTGTCGTCATTCGGAAATGGCTTCGATCTTGAACATCGCGTCGACCTCACCCTCGATCGGCGCTCCGTAGGGGGTGATCCATTGGTCATAGAGTTTCTGAAGTTCGCCGCTGGCCAGAAGCCGGGCAATTGTCACGTTGATGATGGTCAAGAGTCCCGAGTTGTTCTTCCCAACCATGAAAGCGACCTGCTCGAACGACAGCGGCTTGCCGACGATTGCAAAATCATCCTTGTTTTGCGCCGTGCGGAGTACGCCGCCGAGCAAGATGGTATCATTGACGAATGCGTCGACCCGCTGCGAGTTGACTGCAAGAAGCCCTTCCGCATTGTCCCGGACCTGAAGTACCCGGGCGTTTATCTTGTCCCGATCCAATGCGGCGCGCACGTAGCGCTCGGCCGTTGTGCCTGCGGCAAGCGCGACGATCTTGCCGTTAAGGTCTGACAGATCCTTGATGCCTGATGTCTTTTTTGTCAGAAGCCTGCCCTCGGCGAGCGCGACGGCGTAACTGAAGTCGACCTGCTCTTGACGTGCCAACGAATTGACGGTGGTGCCGCATTCGATATCGACCGTTCCGTTGGCGATCAGCGGAATCCGCGTTTGCGGCGTCACCGGTACGTATTTGATATCGATGTGAGGAATGTTGAGCTTGCGGCCGATCTCCTGCGCGATCTTGTTGCAGATGTCGATGGAATAGCCGCTCGCCTGCTTGCCCTCGTTGAGATACGCGAATGGCGCCGCGCTCTCGCGAAATCCGATCGTGACAGCCTTGGATTGCCGAATGCGCGTCAGTGCAGTATCGACTTCCTCTCCGCGCGCCAGCGCGGGTAGTAGACTTGCGACAACAAGGGTCAGCAAACCAAACCTTCTAACGAACATCTCGCGTACCTCGTTGTGTTGATCTCAGGTATGGACGACGCGACTGAGCGACTGAATATCCGGAAAAATGAAATCCGGACGTGGAACGGAATCGTCGAGGGAGATCTGGCGGCGATTGATCCAAGCGATGGTCAATCCCAGCGGTTTACCGCCGACGAGATCGGTGAATTGCGATTGCCCCGAATGCAGGATCTCGTCCTTCGCGACGCCCGCATGCTCGATCAGGTAGCGAAACAGCGTCCCGTCAGGCTTGTAGCCCTTGGCGCGTTGCGCGGTGCATACCAGGTCGAAGTTCCGCTTCAGGGGTGTCAACGCCAGAAGATCGTCATCGATGTTGGATACGACGGCGAGCCTGTAGTGGCGTGACAGTCGATCCAGGGTGCGGACCACGTCGTCGTAAAGAAAGAAGCTCGGGAAGGCCTCGAAATAGCGATTGATCAGCCGGCCGTCGCCCTTGACGTCGAAGTGCTTGAAGGTCTCGACGAGCGAGAGCTCGCATATCTCCCGGTAGGAACGATATGGGTCCCAATAGTGCACGATATTCCGGTGTTCCCAATGCTCCCAGAACGCCTTGACATCGAGGTGGTGAGCGCCGGCATCGGCCAGTATGCGCTCGAACGCGGCATAGGAACTGTCGCGAACGCTGATCAGCGTTCCAAACACATCGAATGACATCAGCTTCGGTCGCAGGCGTGTCGGGTATGTCTCGCTATTCATCAATCGAGTTTCCGGATGATGCTTTCATTCTGAATGAGCGTGCGCGGTCGCACGCGTGCGGGCTTCATCGCACGGCGATAGCTTCGAGCTCGATCAGGTAGCCATGATGTAGTGCCGGAGCCGGCACCACCGCGCGTGCCGGACGGTGACTGCCGAAGACGTCGGCATAAATGGCGTTGAACGCCGGCCAGTACTCGACGCCGACGAGATAGGCAGTCACTTTCGCGATGCGATCGCGGCCAAGACCGGCTCCCTCGACGATCGCAATGACGTTAGCGAGCGCTTGACCGGCCTGGACCTCAAAAGGCTCGTCCGCAAGCGACGTCCCGTCGGCGCGCGCTGCGAGTTGGCCGGAGACGTACACAACTCCGCCGGCCTCCGTGGCCTGCACGTAGTGCCCAAATGGCGGCGGAGCTGCTTCAGTTGCAATGGCCTTGATTGGACTCGACATCAGATCACCATCCATAAATACGGGGCCAGATCGCGGACACGGTCCTGCCCTGGTCGACGACGTAATAGCGGTCATGTTGGGCGCCGGTGGCGCATGCATGGTTGGGGAAAATCCGCACCATCGCGCCGACCGGAAGTGTCAGCGCAGGCGGTTGAGCGCCAGGGCGCCCAGCCAGAATGCCATGTTCCTGATTGGCGTCGATCATGATCAGATCGGGGACCGGATTGCCCGCGAGATCGCAAACCACGCCATAGCCCTGATCGACGGCGAGCCGCGCGGTGCCGCGATCACGCGACATCGCCATCCAGCCGGCATCGACGATGATCCAGCCCTTGTCATGCTGATGGCCGATCACAGTTGCCAGCACCGAGAGAGCGATGTCCCCGATATCGCAGACGCCGATGCCCGCCATCACCAGATCGAAGAACATGAAAACCCCGGCACGCACCTCGGTGACGCCGGTGAGGTCGCGCGCAAAATGCGCGGTCGGAGTCGATCCCACACTCACCTCCGGGCAAGGTAAGCCCGCAGCTCTGAGCGCCGCGGCGGCCGCCACGATGCCGGACCGCTCTTGTTCAGCCATCGCCTCGAACGAGGTCTGGTCATGCAAGTTGTAGGAACTGCCGGCGTGCGTCAGCACGCCGCGAAGCACCGCGCCGCCCGCGTGAAGCGCCCGCCCTACCGCAATAAGCGCAGGGTCCGTCGACCTTATCCCGGACCGATGGTCGTCGGTATCGACCTCGATCAGGACGGGAAGCGGATCGCACCGCTCGACACTCTTCGCTGCCACCAGTCGTGCGGTTTCCAGATTGTCGAGAATGATCGCCAGGTTGGCGCCGCGCCGCCGCAGATCGAACACATGATCGAGCTTGTTCGGGGCAATGCCGACCGCATAGAGCAGATCGCTCACGCCGTGGCTGAAGAAGTATTCGGCCTCCCTCAGGGTCGAGACCGTGATCGGCCCCCGCGCGCCGTCCATCACCAGCCGCGCGACATCGATGCTTTTCGCGGTCTTGAGATGCGGACGAAGCCTGCTCCCATACGGTCGCAGATGCCGCTTCAATCGCGCGACGTTCGCAATGAGGCGAGATTTTTCCAGGACCAGGCACGGCGTCTCCAGGACCTCGAGCAACTGACCGATCTCCTGGCGCGAATAATCGATGGCGAACGACATGGCCAATTAATCCGAGCAACCAGAGATAGCCGCTGGGAGATCTACCGGAGCTCTTATGGCTGTCGTCGGGCCAACACTGACGCGGTATTGCATATTATATATAATATACGACGACATTGTTCGGCCTCTCCCATTGCAGAGCTTAGTAGATCATATATTATATGTCAAATCAGATTCGAGGAGACAGCGGTGCTAGGCGCGGCGAGACCCAAATCGATCGGCAGTACAGAGATGATCTCCGACGCACTCCGCGCCGCGATCTGTAGCGGAGACATTGCGCCCGGTACACCGCTGAAACAGGATGAGATCGCGGCAGAGTTCAGCGTGAGCCATACACCCGTGCGCGAGGCACTCAAGGTTCTGGTCTCGGAGGGGCTTGCCACCCTGCATCACAACCGCGGTTGTTTCGTCTCGGATCTGTCGAGCACGGTCGCGCGTGAGCTGATGGAATTCCGCGCCCTCCTCGAACCTCGGCTGGCCGGATGGGCGATCGATCGTCTAACGGAGCGCGATATCGAGCACGCCCGCCTCATCATGGCGAAGATCGATAACACCGACAATGCGACGCAGCGCCTGCAACTCGCCACCGAATTCCACACCGTCATTTATGCGCGCGCCAACCGGCCATTCTTTCTGGAGCAGGTCAGCCGCGCCCGCAACAATCTCAATCGCTATTGGCGGCTCGCATGGGGCGACCAGACGTTCCCGGCCAGTACTCAGCATGAGCATCAGAAAATATTGGACCTCTGCGTTGCCAAAGACCAGGTCGGCGTGACGGCATTTATCGAGCAACACATCATGACTTCAGGTGAAGTTGTTCTGCGATACCTGCAAAGACTGGAAGCTGATCAGATGGCACAGCTCTGAGATCGACAAAGTAAAGTTCGCAATTGTGTGCACCATCACGCTTGCGAAACACCTTTTGCGCTTCGGCGACCTGCCGCGCGGGAAATGCGAAGCCGGCTGAGCTTGCCCCTTGAGCTCGAGGCGAGCCAAACCCCCATATTTACAAGCACCTAACAATAGGGATAGCCTGTATCCATAATAAGCGCTGATGGCGAGGGTCTCGACAACGCGATGATTCTGAAAAGCCAAGTTGAATGGGCGCTGCATTGCTGCGCCATTCTCTCCGGGCTGCCCGAGGGGCGCTATCTGTCGACCAAGGCGCTGGCGGAATTGCACGGGCTGCCGAAGGAATATCTCTCCAAGGCGTTGCAGAGCCTGTCGCAGGCGGGCCTGGTCGATACGACGCTCGGCCCGTCGGGTGGATACCGGCTCGCCAAGGGGCCAGCGGACATCACGTTTCTCGACATCGTCGAGGCGGTGGAAGGCAAGAGCCGCACCTTCGTCTGCAACAACATCCGCGACAACAATCCCTGCCTGGCCAAGAACCAGCGCAGCCGCGGCACCTGCGCGGTCGCGCGCATCATGTGGGAGGCCGACGAGGCCTGGCGCGAGAAGCTGCGCAGCATCACGCTGGCGGATCTCGGCGAGATGCTCGCAGAGGAAACGCCTGCGGCGCTCTGGAAGGCCACGTTCGCTTGGGTGTCAGATCGCGCGGGATGACCGCGCGTCGAGACCCCCGGCGGCGCGTTCGGCGTCGATCGCGGCCGGGCCGAGCACGAGGCTTTCGGCCGGCGCGGCCAGCGCAAGACCGTTTGCGCTGCATTTGCTGTAGACGAGGTCGATGATCTCGTTGCGGGCCGCGGTCCAGCCGGCCGGGCTCGCGACGCGGAACAGCAGCTCGACCTCGATCGCAGCCGCATCGATCGCCTTCAAGGCGACGATCGGCGCCGGGTCCTTGACGATTTCGGTGCTGGCTTGCAGCGTGGAGTGCATGACGTGCTCGACCAGGCTCGGCGTCGTGGTCGCAATGCGCACGGTCAGCGCGATCTGGTGGCTCTCGTCGGGGCGGCTCAGATTGGTGACGCCCTGCTTGGCCAGCACGCTGTTCGGCACCACGACGACATTGTAGCCGCCGGTGAGCAGATTGGTGGAGCGCCAGTTGGTCTCGACGACGCGGCCTTCGGTGCCGTCCTTCAACTGGATCCAGTCGCCGATCGCGTAGGCCATGCCGAGCGTCAGCGCGATGCCCGAGAACACGTCGCCCAGGGTGTTTTGCAGCGCGAGGCCGAAAATGATCGCGACGACACCGGAGGTCGCAACCAGCGTGCCGACCGGCACGTCGAACACGAAGCCGATGATCGAGAGCGCGACGCCGAGATAGATCGCGCCGACCGCCATGTCCTGCAGCAGGTGTGCGTCCTGCGGCCGGCGATTGAGCCTGATGCAGATATGGATCAGGCCGATGATGGTCCATGCCAGATGGGTCCACCACAGGATCCTGGCCGATTTGCTGAGCAGCGCAGCAAAGCCGTGCGCGTGGATGCCGTCGACGCGGGCCGGCGAGATGGCGCCCGCGTAGAGCACGAGGCTCATGGCGGCGAAGACCAGGATCTGGACGATCAGCCGGCCCGTCGGACGGCTGCGGCCCTGAAGATGCCAGATGACGATGCCGGCGGCTCCCAGCGTGCTGATGAGCGCAAGCGACGGCACCTGGTCTTCACCGGACATGACTCGACTCTCCTCGTTTGAACATGGACTTCTCGGAAAGCCGCTTTCGGTCATGCCCGAGCGATCGGTTGCGCTTGAGCAACACGACGGACCTGCGACCGGATGTCCACCTCGGGAGTCACTTTACAATCCAAATTAAGGATCGTACATATCCATAAGGATATTTATTATCCGTAATAAGAGCCGACCGCGATGGCGTCATTGCGGTGTGGCCGACGCGATCGATTTCACATCCGAAGACAGCAGGAGAGACACATGAGTACAGCCAACACCGCGCAACGCGCGCGACCGACATCCGACGAAATGGTCCCGTCGCGCTACGCCGTTCGGGTCGGCGACATCGACGTGCTGATCATCAGCGATGGCGTGCTGCCGCTGCCGACCCAGACGATGTCCACCAACGTCGAACCGGCCGAGCGCAGCGCATGGTTCAAGACCATGTTCGTGGGGCCGGAGATGTTCGACTGGGCGCTCAACGTGGTCGTGGTGCGCAGCGGCGGCCGGACCATCCTGGTCGACGCCGGCCTCGGCAGCGAGTTCCCGGGTTTTCCGCGCGCCGGCCAGGTGATGCATCGGCTCGAGGCCGCCGGCATCGATCTCGGCTCGGTCACCGACGTGGTGCTGACCCACATGCACATGGACCATGTCGGCGGGCTGCTGGTGGACGGCGTCAAGGAGCGGCTGCGTCCGGATCTGCGGATTCACGTCGCCGACGCCGAGGTCAAGTTCTGGGCCGCGCCCGATTTCTCCCACACCGACATGCCCTCACCGGTGCCGGACGTGCTGCGCTCGGCCGCGAACAAATTCGTGAAGGATTACGGCAGCCGGTTGCGTCCGTTCGCGGACGAGACCGAGGTCGCGCCGGGCGTCGTCGTCCGCCGCACCGGCGGCCACACGCCCGGGCACAGCGTGGTGCGCGTATCGTCCGGCGGCGAGCGGCTGACCTTCGCCGGCGACATCGTGTTCCCGGTCGGGTTCGAGCATCCCGACTGGCACAACGGCTTCGAGCACGACCCCGACGAGGCGGTCCGCGTCCGGGTCAGGCTCTTGCGCGAGCTGGCGGCGAGTGGTGAGCTTCTGGTCTCGACCCACATGCCGTTCCCGTCCGTCGGTCGGGTGGCGATCGCCGGCGACGTGTTTCGCTGGGTGCCCGCCTTTTGGGACTACTAGCTCACGGCCCGTCACTCTTCGCAGCATCGAACAACGTGCGCCGCGAAGGCGGCGCGAATGGAGACATCACATGAAAATCGTCATCATCGGTGGCACCGGCCTGATCGGATCGAAAACCGCTGCACGCCTGCGCAAGCAGGGCCATGACGTGATGGCCGCCGCGCCCAGCACCGGCGTCAACACCATCACCGGCGAAGGCCTCGCGGAGGCGCTGAAGGGAGCCGAGGTCGTCATCGACCTCGCCAACGCGCCGTCCTTCGAGGACAAGGCCGTGCTGGAATTTTTCCAGACCTCGGGCCGCAACCTGGTGGCCGCGGAGAAGGCCGCCGGCGTCAAGCATCATGTCGCGCTGTCGATCATCGGGACGGATCGACTGCCCGAGAGCGGCTATCTTCGCGCCAAGGTCGCGCAGGAACAGATCATCAGGGATTCCGGCATCCCCTACACGATCCTGCGTTCGACGCAGTTCTTCGAATTCCTCGGCGGCATCGCCCAGGGCGGCACGGTGGGCAATACGGCGCGGCTGTCTACGGGCTATCTGCAGCCGATCGCCTCCGATGACGTCGCTGACTTCGTGACGGATGCGGCCGTTGCCGCGCCGGTCAACGGCATCATCGAGATCTCCGGCCCCGAGCGCCTGCGGCTGTGCGATTTCGCCGCCCGCTACCTCAAGGCCATTGGCGATACCCGCACCGTGATCGCCGATCCGGAGGCGCAGTATTTCGGGACCAGGCTGCAGGACGGCTCGCTCGTCTCCGACGGCAATCCCCGCATCGGCCGCATCGGCTTCGATCAATGGTTCGCAACCCAAAGCAGGAAATGAGCACGCGCGCCTGCCGCAATTCGGCGGCGCGGCGTCCGGCTTCGAGAAGGACAATCGATATGATCAAATCACGCGTTATCGCGATCGCTCTCGCGACGCTGCTGTCGGGTTCGGCCATCGCACACGATGCGCCCGGCGGCGGCAAGGGCGCCAAGGTCACGCTGGTCTACGACCATGAACTGCCGAACGTGCCCGGCAAGAGCATGAAGGGAGTTCTCGTCGAATATGGCCCCGGCGGATTCTCGGAGGCCCACACCCATCCGCCGTCGGCCTTCATCTACGCCACCGTGCTGGAAGGCGCGATCCGCAGCCAGGTCAATGATGGTCCCGTCACGGTCTACCAGGCCGGTGAAAGCTTTTCGGAAATGCCGGGCGACCGCCATGGCGTGAGCGAAAATGCCAGCAAGACGAAGCCGGCAAAACTGCTCGCCGTCTTCGTGGTCGATACCAGCCAGCGCGAGCTGGTGTTTCCGGCCGGGAAATAGCGGCCGTTACCAGAGCGGCGCAGCGGCAGGTCTGCCATTCGTATCGCGGTCCAGGCAGACCTTGCCGCTGGTCATCGGACTTTCATCGGCCTGACGGCTTCGCCACGCTCGCATCGATCAGGAGCTTCGCCGCCGTGAGCGCCGACTGCGCCGGGCCGGCTTCCGACTGCTGGCCGGTGACGTAGATGCCTTCGATCAGCAACAGCAGGGCGTCGCCGAGCACGGCGGGGTGGCGGGCGCCCATGCCGGCTGCGAGCTCGCGCAGGCGCTTGCGAAACACCTTCTTGTGCGCTTCGGCGACCTGGCGCGCGGGATTGTCGCGCGACGGATATTCCACGGTGGCGTTGCTCAGCCCGCAGCCGCGATAGCCCTCATCTACGGCGCGCGCCGACAGCCCGCGGATATAGGCCAGCACGTGCTCTCGCGCATCGGAATAGGATTTTCCGCCGGGCTTCTCGAAATTCTCCCAGAAGTTCTCCTCGTAGTCGCGCATATAGGCGGCGGCGAGATCGTCCTTAGAGGCGAAGCTGCGGTAGAGGCTCGGCTTGGTGACGCCGGCGCGGACCACCACCTCGTCGACGCCGACCGCGCGGATGCCTTCGCGATAGAACAGCTCACTGGCGGAGGCACGAATCCGGTCGGCGGCTTTGGCCGGGCGTTCGGCGGCTGGTTCGGCGGTTTTCTTCATGGCGGCTCTCCGGGGTTCTCACCCGCACGCTTGACAATGTTACTGACCGGTACGTATACAGACTGCGTCGCAATACGTACCGGTAAGTAACATGCCCAGCACCCCGATTCAACCCGCCCCCGTCGCACGGCGCCCGTTCGGCCAGAAATATGCGTTCGTCGTCGTCGCCGTGATCTTCCTCGCGCTGCTCTCGTCGGCCGGCCTGCGCGCGACGCCGGGCGTGCTGATGCTGCCGCTGCAACAGGCGTTCGGCTGGAACGTCGGTGTGATCTCGTCGTCGGCTGCGATCGGCATCTTCCTCTACGGCCTCGCCGGCCCGTTCGCAGCCGCCGTGATGCAGCGCTTCGGCATCCGCCGCACCGTGCTCGGCGCGCTGGCGCTGATGTCGGTGTCGACAGGCGCAAGTTACTTCATGACCGCGCCGTGGCAATTGTTCCTGAGCTGGGGGCTGCTCTCCGGCATCGGCTCGGGCGCGGTCGCCAACGTGCTCGGCGCCACCATCGTCAATCGCTGGTTCACCACCAATCGCGGCCTCGTCATGGGGCTTTTGACGGCGAGCACCGCGACCGGCACGCTCATTTTCATGCCGGGCCTCGCGGCGCTGGTGGCATGGGGCGGCTGGCAGCCGGTGGTGCTGACGGTGGCCGCATGCTGCGCGGCCCTCATTCCGCTGGTGTATGTCCTGGTGCCCGAGCGGCCCGCCTCGGTCGGCCTGCGTTCGTACGGCAGCCAGCACGACGATCATCCGGCAGGACCGGCGCAAGGCAATCCGTTCTTCGCGGCGCTCTCGAACCTCGCGCGCGCGGCGCAGACGCGGGCGTTCTGGTTCCTGTTCGCCACCTTCTTCATCTGCGGCTTCACCACCAACGGCCTCGTCGGCACCCATCTGATCGCGTTCTGCGGCGACCACGGCATCGTCGAGGTGCAGGCAGCAAGCCTGCTGGCGCTGATGGGATTCTTCGACCTGTTCGGCACCACCTTCTCGGGCTGGCTCACCGACCGGTTCGATCCGCGCAAGCTCTTGTTCCTGTATTACGGGCTGCGCGGCCTGTCGCTGATCTATTTGCCCTATTCGGACTTCTCGCTGGTCAGCCTGTCGGTGTTCGCGGTGTTCTACGGTCTCGACTGGATCGCAACCGTGCCGCCGACCGTGCGGATCGCCAACGAAGCCTTCGGCGACAAGAACGCGCCGCTGGTGTTCGGCTGGGTGGTCGCCGGCCATCAGCTCGGCGCCGCCTGCGCCGCCTTCTTCGCCGGCTTCATGCGCTCCGCCCAGGGCGATTACCTGCAAGCCTTCATGATCGCAGGCCTGACCGGCATCATCGCTGCCGTGCTGTCGCTGCTGATCACCCGACGGCCGGCGCAGGCCGTGCTCGCCGCGGCGTGAGGAGGCGCAAACCGACCCTACGGACGGAAACGTTGCGTCACCCCTAGTATCTCATCGAGATACGAATTAACTTGGAACACGTATGAACAGGCCGAATGCTGCCAAAAATGGTGATCGCACGTGGCAAGGAAACTTCCGCCGGTTCACCCCGGCGAAATCCTGCGGGAGGAATTTCTCGTTCCGCTCAAGCTGACCCCTTACGCCGTTGCGGCCGCGCTGCATGTGCCGCGGACCCGGATCGAACGCCTCGCGCGCGAGGAAAAGCCCGTGACGGCCGACACGGCGCTGCGGCTCGGCAAGTTTTTCAAGACCGGTGCGGCGTTCTGGATGAACATGCAGGCCCGCTTCGATCTCGAAACGGCCGAAGACCTGCTCGCGCCGCAAATCAGGAAGATCGCGTCCTACGAGGCGGTTTGACAGTCGGTCCGAGTGCGCGCGGAGCCGCGCCTGGCGGTCTTGTCCCGCCGCGAGGACGACCACAGATTGCAGATCATGCAGCAGCCGGACAGCGAAGCCTCATCGCCTGGTGTGTCGAGCGCGCCGACCTCGACGCTGACGCCCGATTGCGGGCCGGGCGTGGCCTACGGCAAGGCTTTCGTGGCTCGCTTGAGGGACCATGGCGTGAGCGGAGCCGGGATCCTGCGTCCCCTGATCGACGATCTGAATGCGTGCGCCGCAATGTCGCCGTTCGACAAGGCAACGGCGGCGCGCGTCGCCTGCAACGCGCAGGACACGGCGAACTGGGGCGCGGGGCCGGTGGTTGCGATGCCGAACGGCGATCTCATCGTGACGTCGAAGATGGTCGCCAAGGAGGGGCCGGTCCTGATCGTCAAGCCTGACGGCACCGTGCTGCGCGGCACGGCCGGCATCGACATGCTCGACGAGACGACATACGTCGTCTCGAACGTGATCGAAGGGACATGGCCGGCAAAAGGAATTTGGATCGCGGGCCCGTCGGCATGACATGCGGGTGCTGTCAGGCCGAGCTATCAGCGCTTGGGCGGAATTTGGCGCGCCACCCAGAATAAAACCTGTGAACTCTTATGTGATTGAGATCACTATCTAATTCTTAGAGCGACCAGGGAGACCCGCTGGTCAGTGCGCCATAACCCCGCCGTACTGCGGATCCCGTAGTTGAGTTCGATGGCTTTCGCAATTCCGCTCTACGCGCTGGCCGGCGCGGCACGGTATCGTCCGATCGAGGTTTGTCAGCAGCGGCTGGGCCAAGGTCCGCCTTTTGATCGCATTACCGCCTCACGTCAGACATCGCGCTGGGTCCGAGTCGGGTCCACAAACAGACATTGGTAGGCTTTGCCCGTGCCGGGTAGCGGGGCATGTCTTCAATCACGTCATCATGCCGCAGGCGATCTTCGCGCACGTCGCCAGGTCATTTCATAGGCTACAGCTTGTACTTGCCGAGCCATGACCGAATGGCACGTCCTATCTCCGCGCCGGAGTCCTCCTGGAGGAAATGTCTTCCCTTGACGGTGACTTCATCCTGGCTTTTCCATCCGCGGCAAAACTCCCGGCGAGCACCGTGCAAAATCGCTCCGGGATCACCGTTAATGAACAATTTCGGGATCTCGTTCTCGGACATCCACTTTGAATAGACGTTGACCATATCCACAATATGCGGCGGCTCACCTTCAATCGGTAGCTGTCGCGGCCATGAAAGAGTTGGCCATCGATCTTCGCGCTGCAGAAATGGCTTGCGATATTCCGCCTTTTCCTTCTCCGACAGTTCACGAAAAATCGAGCCGAACAATACGCGCTCGACGAACATGTTCTGATCCAGGATCATCTCCTCGCCCTTGTCGGAGCGGAAGCCCTGGAACACCGGAATGGCGTTCGTACTCCACTCGCTCCACTTGGCGTATTGGCTGACGATTGCTTCCATATACGTTATTCCCGCGACGCGATTGGGATGAGAATAGGCCCAGTTGAAGCCAAGGGCGGATCCCCAGTCGTGAACGACCATGACGACTTTTTGGCTCGGCCCAACGAGTCCGTTGATGAGCGACCAGAGATAGGTCCTGTGGGTCTCGAACGTGTAGGTCTCGGGTCCAGGATTGGGCAGCTTCTCGGAATCGCCCATTCCGATCATGTCGGGGGCGATGAGTCGACCGCATCCATGGAGCTCGGCGAGCACATCGCGCCAGAGATAGGATGACGTGGGATTGCCGTGAAGGAAGAAAATCGGAAGGCCTTCTCCTTCATCATAGTAGGCCATCTTCTTGCCAAGGATTTCGATGGTTTTCTTCGGTAACGGTTTGTCGCTCATTTGCTTGCCTGTCAGATCCCGGTTTTCGATTTGGTCAATGGTACGATCGCGCCGCGGTTGTCGTCGCGCGAGCGCGCGTGAAATGAAGAAGGCTAGTGCTTCGGTCTTGTGCTCTTGCGGCGCGCCGTGGCGGCCTTTTCCAGAACGGCTGACGCCACGTCCTTTGCCAGCAAGAAGGACGATGTGTCGCCGGATGCATGAGAAATCGCGAGCGCGCCCTGAAAAATCAGGTTGAGCTGTTTTGCCAGGCGCGTGGGTTCGGCAAAACCAGCCGCCTTGCAAAGCTCGAGGAACTTCGATTCACCAAGTGAGGCCGCGCATCGTCCAAGCGTTACGATGTCTTCGTGCTTTCCGGCAAACTCCTGCGCGGCCTTCATGCCCAAGCAACCGCGTGTGAGCAACCGGCCGGCTATCTTGCGCACATCGAAGAACGCGACGATCTGTTCGCGCGGGTCGCTGATGTCCGCGACCGGACCGAAGAGTTGTTGCAGGACGACCGCGCTGTAGAGCTCCAGCACGGCCTCGATCAGGTCTTCCTTCGACGGGAAATACTTGTAGATCGTCCGCTTGGATATGCCGCTACCGGCCAGCGCCGCTTCCATTCCCGTTGCGTGAAAGCCGTTCTCGGAGAACCGGTCGAACGCATATTTCACGATCTCAAGCTTTTTGCCTTCGATCCCAATCTCTTGGCCCATCACATCATCCTCACGAACGCCTGTTCAGCATTCATAGCGAATCCCGTTGACCAAGTAAACGATATCGTTTACATCCTCCTTCAAGGTAAACGATATTGTTTACTTAGCTCTGATGCCCGCTGAGCCGCGCCGTCACCGCGCAACTTTGAGGACCAGGCACTCAAATGACCGATCTTCTTGAAAAAGTACTCGCCGTTCATGGCGGGTTGGACAATTGGCGTCACGTGAACACGATCGACTTCCGCATGACGTTTCGCGGCGCCGCCCTTGAATTCAAGAAGCAGCCGCAGGGCCTGCGGAACGTGCTGGTCAAGATCGATCCGCGGCGCCAGCGCACGCTGATCACGCCTTTCCCGACGCCGGGCAGGCGCGGCATCTTCGGTGACGGTCGTGTGACGATCGAGACCGAGGCGGGAGTGAAGATTTCGGAGCTCGACGAGCCACGCAAGTCCTTTGAGGGCTATCGGCCCGAAACGCCCTGGACAGAACAGCAATTTCTCTACTTCGTCGGCTACGCACTGCAAAACTACATGACCATGCCGTTCCTGCTCGCGACGGATGGCGTGTGTTGCGAGGAGATCGCACCGCACGAAGAGCACGGCGAAAGCTGGCGGGTGCTCAAGGTGACCTTCCCGGCCGGCATCCATGTGCATTGCCCGGAACAGAAGTTCTATTTCAACGATACGAGCTATCTCGTTCGCAACGACTACGCCCCCGAGGTCAGCGGCGGCACAGCGGCGCATTACACCTTCGATCACCGGAAGTTCGACGGCTTTGTCTTCCCGACCCATCGGAGGGTAGTCCGGCGCGATGCGAGCGGCCGCACGTTCCCGACCGGGCCCTCGATCTTCATGCTTGACATCGAGTCCATCGTCCTTTCGCGCGACCAGGGATGAATGCGCTTTGGCAACATAAATCGTTGGCGTCGAACCAAATGATTCCCATCTCCCGCCAACCGTAAGTGATCGGACATTCAGGAGAAGAGCATGAGTCTCTCGAACAAGGTTGCGTTGGTGACAGGCGCCAATCGCGGCATCGGCGCGGCTATCGTGCGGGAACTGTTGAAGGCGGGTGTAGCGAAAATCTACGCCACCGCCCGCGATCCGAACACGCTGCCGGCGTTCGGCGACCCGCGCGTCGTCCCGCTGCAGCTCGACGTCACGAGCGATGCGTCAGTCGATTCAGCGGCAAACGTGGCCGGGGATGTCGATGTTCTCGTCAACAACGCGGGAACGCTGGCCTTCGGCGATTATATCGACAGCGGCCTGGAGACCTTCGACGACGACATGCGGACCAACTACTTCGGCACCCTTCGGGTTCTACGAGCCTTCACGCCGCAATTTATCGCCCGCAAGTCCGGCACGATCGCGAATATGAGCAGCGTTGTTGGCCTGTCGGCGGTGCCCGTGATGGCCGGCTATTCCGCATCCAAGGCCGCAGTCCATTCCATCACGCAGTCCCTGCGCGGGACCCTGGAAAAGGACAACATCACGGTCATCGGCGTTTATCCGGGACCGATCGAAACCGATCTGGCTAAGCCGGTGCCCTACCCGCAAAAGGCGACACCCGAATATGCCGCCGCCAATATCGTGAAGGGTATTGCCGAAGGGCAGACTTACATTTTCCCCGATCCCATGGCGCAGCAGGTCCAGCAACTGTGGTCGACCGACAACCGGAAGCTGGAATACGTCGCGCTGCACCTCGGCGGATAGAAATACCGAAGGTGTCGAACACCACCCACAACCCACCACCTATTCAACCTTTGCAGGATAATCCTTCATGCTCACGCGTCGTTCCCTTACAACGAGTTTTCTCGCTGGTCCCGCGGCCCTGGCCGTATCCAACGCAACACCGGCCAAAGCCCAAACCACCATTGCGGGTAGAAAATCGTCCCGCACCGGAAATTCGGTCCTTCAGACCCACTACCGAACCGTAGATATCGACGGAGTTTCCATTTTTTACCGTGAAGCTGGTGCACCAAATGCGCCGGTTGTGCTGCTGCTGCCTGGCTGGCCGTCGTCGTCAGCAATGTTTGGTGATCTCATCCGTGAGCTGTCCGCGAACTATCATGTTTTCGCGCCGGATTATCCTGGCTTCGGCAACAGCGATGCGCCCGACCGCTCGCGCTTCCGCTATACGTTCGACGGCCTTGGCGAGGTCATTGGCAAGTTCGTCGACAAGGTCGGGATCAAGCAATTCGTTTTGTACGCCACGGATTTCGGAGGCCTTGTTGGATATCGCGTGATGCTGAAATCGCCTCAACGAATGAAAGCACTGGTCGCGCAGAACAATCCGCTGATCCCCGGTGAAAGCCCATGGTTCGGGCCGCTCGTGCCGTATTGGAAGGACGGTACGGCCGACAGCCGCCTGAAGGCGGGCGAACATTATCTCACCCTCGAGGTGGTTCGCGATCTGTACGTCACCGGCGTGCGCGATCCCTCCCTGATCGATCCCGATCAGTGGCAATCGGACTATTCCGCGTTGCGACGTCCAGGTGGCGGGGATATTTCGCTCGATCTGCTCTACGATATCCGTACCAACGGTCCGACATTGAAGAATGCTCAGGCCTACCTGCGGGCACAGAAGCCGCCGACGCTGGTTGTCAGCGGAAAGAACGATGTCTTGTTCACGGCTGAAAATCAGGTGCGGTATCGCGAGGTGGTGCCAAACGCCGAGATTCATCTGACGGACAGCGGTCACTGCACCCTGGCCGACAAGAGCGAAGAGATAGCCAACCGGATGCATGATTTTCTCGGTCGAGTACTCTCGTCCAGGCGGTCATGATTGATGGACTCGTCGTCTACGGGTTGCGCCGGATCGTCCCGCGGAAGACGCCCAACTCGCTGTTTACCGCATCAACCGCTGTGCTGATCGAGGTGGCGGACATCAGCGTTTGCAAGGGGTTAGTCCCCTCGTCGCTCTCGCGCCGAGATCCGCTCGCGATCTCGGCCGGGCGGCGTAGGAGCGTGATGCGCCGCATCGCCTGCGGCGGCCCGCTCAGGTAAGCCTCCGAGTGCTGTCGATCCGGCCAGGAATCAGGAGACGAAAATGATCCGCTCTGACGTCGTCGCAGCCGCGCTCGCCCTCTCTCTGGCAATGGGAAGGCCGGCCGCGGCACAGACCGCCAGCTCTTTCGCCCAGGCGAACAGCCCCGCGCAGACCCAAGCCGACGTGGTCTACCCGAATTACAAGTTCCGAAGTGGCGAGACGCTGGAAAGTTTGCGTTTTCACTACACCACGATGGGTACGCCTCATCGCGACAAGGACGGCCAAATCGATAACGCCGTGCTTGTCCTGCACTGGACGGGAGGAAACGGGCGTCAGTTGATGACCCCCACCTTTGTGAAGTCCTTCTATGCGCCCGGCAAGCCGCTCGACGCCCGTCGATACTTCCTGATCCTTCCCGACAGCGTCGGGTGCGGGGAGTCGAGCAAGCCGAGCGACGGCCTGCACGCACGCTTCCCGCATTACGACTACAATGACATGGTCGATTTGCAGCACAAGCTCGTGACCGAGACCCTAGGCATCAAGCGGCTGCACGCCATTCTCGGTATCTCCATGGGTGGCATGAATGCGTGGCAATGGGCGGAAACCTACCCCAATGATGTCGAGGGCGTCATGCCGGTGGTATCGCTCCCGTCCAAGATCGCCGGACGGAATGCGATCTGGCGCCACCTTGCCACCAACATGATCGAGCACGATCCCGCCTACAAGGGCGGCGACTACACGGGGACTTTTTCCGGCTTTATTCACGCCTATCAGTTGCTCTTCATGATGATCGATGGCGTGCCGCACCTGCAAACATCGACGCCCGACTGGGCCGCTGCAGGTACGTTCCTGGACAATCTGGACAGACAGGGCGAAACCGCCGACCCCAATGACTTGATCTATTCGTTGAAGTCATCAGCTGATTATGACCCCGAGCCAGGGCTTGGCCGGATCAAGGCGAAACTCTTCGCGCTCAACTTCGGCGATGACGAGTTCAATCCCGATGAGCTCGGCATCTTGCAGCGCCTGACGCCCAAGGTTGCCCATGGCCGCTACGTCGTGCAGCCCGGATCGGCCACCACCTTGGGTCATCTGACGATGACCCGTCCCGAATTGTGGGCCGATCACGTCGCGACCTTCATGCAAGAGCTCGACGCGAACACTCACTGATCGGAGGAGAAGTGAGTGACGGCTGGAAGCGCGCTAGCCGCTACAATCACACGACGCTTGCATAAGATTGGCGGCTAACGGGTCAAGATCAACCTGCAACGGAATGCTGAAGGTTCACGAATTGGCTGCGCAAAAGCAGGGCCCGCGTCGGCATGATTGACTTTCTCGCGCAAGTCTTCCTCGATGAACGCGAACTATTCGAAGAAAAATGACGTAGTCGGGGCGTCGATTGGCGGCTGGATCGTACGACATCCGTACATCATCGCAGAATATCGCAGTTTGGCGCTCCCTAGGGGAATCGAACCCCTGTTTCAGCCTTGAGAGGGCCGCGTCCTAACCGCTAGACGAAGGGAGCGTTGAGAGGGTAGGCAATAGCCTTGAAATCGGCCTGCCGCAAGATGGCTTGTGCGCTGCGGTGGGGAATTTGTCACCAATCCTCTAAAGGCCGGAGCCGGGTTTCGGCGCGGAGCGGTCCCAAGCCAGCTGCCGGCCCCTTGCCTCTCACTCGCACCGCAACGCGAGATCGCAGCATCGATCACAGGATGCCCCATCTCCTGACGTGACATCGTCGCCGCGATCGGCCCCGCTTTTGCCAAACGGCAAATGCAAAACACCTGCCTGTGAAGTCACTCGGCGTCCGGCTCTGATAGCATCGCAGCTCTTCACCATGCTGCACCCAGCGAGGCGCGCGAGAAGCGAGAGGAGTGCTTGGAACACAGCGCAGGCCTTTGGCGCACGGCAATTTGGCTCACCGACATCTTGGCACACAAAAATCAACGCGGCCGCAGGCGATGGAAGATGTTCCGCCGCTCGCACCGCAACCGGTCAATAGCTTAAGCAGAGCGAGGACAGACCATGATCAAACTCAAAATCAACGGCCAGGAACAAAATTGGGACGGCGACCCGGATCTTTCGCTGCTCTGGTATCTGCGCGATGAAGCCGGTCTCACCGGCACCAAATTCGGCTGCGGCCAGGCGCTGTGCGGCGCTTGCACCGTGATCGTCGACAAGGAGGCGGTCCGCGCCTGCATCACCTCGGTCTCCGACGTGGTCGGCCGCGAGGTCACCACCATCGAGGGCCTGCATCCGACCGGCGATCATCCGCTGCAGAAGGCCTGGCGCCAGGTCAATGTTCCCCAGTGCGGCTATTGCCAGGCCGGCCAGATCATGCAGGCCGCGGCGCTGCTGAACGAGAACCCCAAGCCCAGCCACGACCAGATCCGCGAGGCCATGGCGGGCAACATCTGTCGCTGCGGCTGCTACCAAAGAATCGAGAATGCCGTGCATCTCGCATCGACGGGGGTGTGACATGAACATCATCACCAATCCCGGAAAACTTCGCGGCTTCGAGAAGCACGTGAAGGTCGAGCAAATCAAGGTCGAGAACGTCTCGCGCCGCAGCATCCTGAAGGGGCTCGGCATCGCCGGCTCGTTCGTGCTCGCCGCCCCCGTGATGTCGCGGCCGGCCTTCGCCTACGAGACCGGCGCCGGCAAGATGCCGCATGGCGTCGTGGTCGACCCGCGCGTATTCGTCGCGATCGCGCCTGACGGCGTCGTCACGATCCTGGCGCACCGCTCCGAGATGGGCACCGGTGTGCGCACCAGCCTGCCCTTGATCGTCGCCGAGGAGATGGAGGCCGACTGGAACCGGGTCCATGTCCAGCAGGCCCATGGCGACGAGGTCAAGTTCGGCAACCAGGACACCGACGGGTCCCGCAGCACCCGGCACTATCTGATCCCGATGCGCCAGATCGGCGCCTCGGCGCGCGGCATGCTGGAAGCCGCAGCGGCCAAGAAATGGGGCGTTCCGGTCACCGAGGCGAAGGCGCAGAACCATGAGGTCGTGCATTCCGCGAGCGGACGCAAGATCGGCTTCGGCGAGCTCGCGGCCGATGCCGCGAAGGAGCCGGTGCCGGCCATCGATAGCCTCAAGCTGAAGGACCCGAAAGACTTCCGCTATCTCGGCAAGGGCGAGGTCTCGATCGTCGACCTGCACGACATCACCACCGGCAAAGCGCATTACGGCGCCGATACAAGGCTGCAGGGCCTGAAATACGCCGTGATCGCACGTCCTCCCGTCACCGGCGGCAAGGTCAAGTCGTTTGACGACAGCGCCGCCATGAAGGTGCCTGGAGTCGAGAAGGTGATGGAGGTCAAGGGCTGGCCGTGGCCGTCGAAATTCCAGCCGCTCGGCGGCGTGGCCGTGATCGCGCGCAACACCGGCGCCGCAATCAAGGGCCGCGACGCGCTGAAGATCGTCTGGGATGACGGCGCCAACGCCAAGTATGACTCCGCCACCTATCGTGCTTCGCTGGAAGAAGCCGCGCGCAAGCCCGGCCTCGTGGTGCGCAAGGAAGGCGATGTCGATGCGGCGCTGAAGAGCGCCGACAAGGTGCTCGTCGGCGAATATTATTTGCCGCATCTTGCCCATGTCAGCATGGAGCCGCCGGTCGCGGTCGCCAACGTCACCGGCGACAGAGCGGAGGTCTGGGCGCCGGTGCAGAGCCCCGGCGGCACCCGTGAGGACGTCGCCAAGACACTCGGCATCCCCGAGGACAATGTCATCGTCAACGTGACACTGCTCGGCGGCGGTTTCGGGCGCAAATCGAAATGCGATTTCGCGCTCGAGGCGGCGCTGCTGTCCAAGGAGCTCGGCGCGCCGGTCAAGGTGCAGTGGACCCGCGAGGACGACGTGCACCACGACTTCCTGCACACCGTGTCGGTGGAACGGATCGAGGCCGGCCTCGACAAGAGCGGCAAGGTGATCGCGTGGCGGCACCGCAGCGTGGCGCCGACCATCGCCTCGACCTTTGCCGCCGGCGCCAACCACGAAGCGCCGTTCGAGCTCGGCATGGGCCTGATCGACAACCCGTTCGAGATCGCCAATCTGCAATGCGAGAATCCGGAAGCGGCCGCGTTCACGAGGATCGGCTGGTTCCGCTCGGTGTCGAACATCCCGCGGGCGTTTGCGGTGCAATCGATGGCCGCGGAGATCGCGCATGCGACCGGCCGCGACCAGAAGGACATGCTGCTGGAATTGATCGGCAGCCCGCGGATCGTCAACCTCGCTTCCGTGAAGGATCCCTGGAACTACGGCGAGCCCTATGACAGCTACCCGATCGACACCGCACGTTTACGCAAGGTGCTCGAGCTGGTCGCCGACAAGGGCGAGTGGGGACGACAAGTGCCGAAAGGCCACGGGCTCGGCATCGCCGTGCATCGCTCCTTCGTCAGCTACATCGCGACCATCGTCGAGGTAGCAGTCGACGACAAGGGCAAGCTCACGGTGCCGCGCGTCGACACCGCGATCGATTGCGGCACCTATGTCAACCCGGAGCGGATACAGTCGCAGATCGAGGGCGCCGCGATCATGGGGCTGAGCCTCGCTAAATATGGCGAGATCAGCTTCAAGGACGGCAAGGTGCAGCAGGGCAATTTCGACGATTTCCCGGTGATCCGGATCGACGAATCGCCTGCGGTGACCCACGTCCACATCGTGCCGCCGGCCCCGGGCACCCCGCCGAGCGGCGTCGGCGAGCCCGGCGTGCCGCCGTTCGCACCGGCCCTGATCAACGCGATCTTCGCCGCGACGGGAAAACGCATCCGCGCGCTTCCGATCGGCAAGCAGCTGGAGACGTGAGACTGGAACGTTAGGCCAGACGGCTCGTTCTCATCGGTCCAGAGGAGAGACCGATGAGAACCCCTTCCAAGACGTCACGGACGCTCGCGGCAACCCTGTTCGCGGGCGTCTTTGTTTTCGCGGCGCACGCTGCGCTCGCACAGACCAACCCGCCGCCGGCCGCGACCGCGACGCGCCCGGCCAAGACACTGCCGGACCAGACCTCGGAGCCGAGCAACGCTCCGCCGGCGACCACCGGTCAAACCACCGGCGAGACCAGCCGCGATCCCACGATCAAGAAAATGAACGACGACGAGAAACGGAAGGTCGATACGAAGGGCAAGTAGCTCGAGCTGCCAACCACTCCTCGTCATTCCGGGGCTCGCGAAGCGAGAACCCGGAATCCATCAGGCCACATCACCTGCGGCGAAATGGATTCCGGGTTCATGCTTCGCATGCCCCGGAATGACAGTTGCGGACCAGGAAGCGGCGGGGCTCCCCCCTCCGCCGCTTCCCGATCGCATCGCCCCCTGTCCGAGGCTTGCTCCGCTACTTCTTGTCGAGCGCGAACACCCAGATCACGCCGCCTTGCGGGACGTTGTTCTCGAAGCCCGCCACCTTGCCGGCAAGCGCGTCCTGGATGCGCTGCGCGTCGACGCCCCAGCCCGACTGCACCGCGATGTATTGCGTGCCGTCGACCTCATAGGACATCGGCATCGCCATGATGCCGGAGTTGGTCTTCTGCTCCCACAACACCTCGCCGGTCTTGGCGTTGAAGATGCGGAACATGCGGTCGTTGGTGCCGCCGGCGAGCACCAGGTCGCCGGCCGTCGCAGTCACCGCACCGAACAGCTGCGAGGTCTTGTAGTCGTGCTGCCAGACCTTCTTGCCGGTCGACGGATCCCACGCCTGCAGCTCGCCGAAATGGTCGGCGTTGGGCGCCGGCGTCAGCCCGATGTCTTCCGGCTTGGTGCCGAGCCAGAGCTGGCCGGGCACCAGCGGTTGCTTCTCGCCGGTGAAGCCGCCGCAGAAGTTCTCGTTGGCGGGCACGTAGACGAGCTTGGTGTTCTGGCTGTAGGCCGCCGACGGCCAGTCCTTGCCGCCCCACAATGACGGGCAGAACTCGACCCGCTTGCCGAGCACCGGCTTGTGGTCGGGATCGAGGATCGGCCGCCCGGTCTCGGCCTCGATGCCCTTCCAGACGTTGGTCTTCACGAACGGCCAGCCGGCGACGTAGTTGATCTTGTCCGGCGTGTTCTCGAGGATCCAGAAGATCGCGTCGCGGCCGGGGTGAATCAGGCTCTTGAACGTTTTTCCGTCGCGCTGCAGGTCGACCAGCATCGGCGCATCGACCTCGTCCCAGTCCCAGGAATCGTTCTGGTGATACTGGAAGTGCTTCTTGATCTTGCCGGTCTCGGGATCGAGGCCGATCACCGAACTGGTGTAGAGATTGTCGCCGGCATGCATCGACCCCGGCCACGGCGCGGCGTTACCGACGCCCCAGAGAACCGTCTTGTTGTCCTTGTCGTAGGTGCCGGTCATCCAGGCCGATCCGCCGCCCGATTTCCAGTCGTCGCCGCTCCAGGTCTCGTGGCCCGGCTCGCCTTCGCCGGGGATGGTGAAGGTACGCCACAGTTCCTTGCCGCTGCTGGCGTCGAAGGCGACGACATAGCCGCGCACGCCGAACTCGCCGCCGGAGCCGCCGACGATCACCTTGCCGTCGACCACGAGCGGCATCAGGGTCATGTACTGACCCTTCTTGTAGTCCTGCACCTTGGTGTCCCACACCACCTTGCCGGTCTTGGCGTCGAGCGCGACGACATGATCGTCGGTGGTGGCGAGAAACAGCTTGTCCTGCCACAGGCCGACGCCGCGGCTGGTCGGATGCAGCTGGAACAGATCGTCGGGAAGCTGCCGCTTGTAGCGCCAATATTCCTCGCCGGTCTTGGCGTTGAGCGCGATCACCTGCCCCATCGGGGTGGCGACGAACATCACGCCGTTGTTGACGATGGGCGGCGCCTCGTGGCCCTCGATGACGCCGGTGGAGAAGGTCCAGACCGGCTTCAGGTCCTTGACGTTGGATGTGTTGATCTGGGTGAGCGGACTGTAACCCTGTCCGTCATAGGTCCGGCGATAGAGCATCCAGTTGCCGGGTTCGGGATTTTCGAGACGCTGAGACGTCACCGGACTGTAGTTGTCGATCGGCCCAGCGACGGCGACGGTCGAGATGAGGCACGTGAACGCGACACAGCTCGACAACAACAAGTGCTTGCTTGTCATGAGATGCTACCTCCCTGCGATGTTTTGTTTTGACGCTTTATTGAGACGTTTATTTTTATTGAGACGTTTTTTCAGTCGTGTGTGAGCATGGTCTCCACGCCAACCGGTTCCGCTTGTCCGCGCGGGAAAACCGCTTCGCGCCGTTCCGGATCATGCTCCTGGTCGTGCACAAAACCCGTGCGGCCTCATCCTCCCTGCTGGGCACCCACCTTTCCGACGAACGCTGCTGCAACCGTGATCGCACCGTCGGCGACGTTGAGCGGCAACGCCGCAAGCCGCCGCGGCGCCGGCCCGAACACCACCTGCGCATTCTGCCGCGGATCGTATTCAGAGTTGTGACACATGCATTTCAGGACGTTCTTGTCGCCCTGCTCCTGCTTCACCCAGGCGGTGATCGGACAGCCGGCGTGCGAGCAGATCACGGAGTAGCAGACGATGCCGTCGGGGAAGCGGGCCCGCGTGTCGTCGTCGAACTCTTTTGGATCGAGCTTGACCAGCACCACTTCATTCAGCCGCGAGCCGCTGCGCACGACGGAGGATTTGGGATCCTTCGGCCAGGCGCGGATTGGCGGCCCGCCGAGCGTCAGGTCATCGGCCTTGATGACCTCGCCGGCCTTGTCGCCTTCGGCGCGCACCAGCACGTCGGCTTTTTGCGGTCGCTCACTGGCGCCGGGCTTGTCCTCATCATCGGCGGAAGCAGGTTCGATCGCCGCGAGGCAGGCGCACCCCGCGAGCGCCGTCAGCAGCGCGCGGCGCGTCGGATCCGTGCACGACGCTGATGGCCCGGATGCACCGAACGGTTCGACGGAAGCGCTGGGGTTGGACTCCGACATGGCGCAAGCTGAACGTGCAACTCGGCCGAAAAGATGGCGGCGCGCATTCTCGCTGCGCGAACGCAGGTGCAAAAAATACTTTGCAGCCTTTGGTTGATCGGCGGCGTTGTTCGCGACGCCTTCGCCTTACGGCTCGCTGACGAAGGACAGCCTGCCGGCCGGTTTCAGCGTCTTTGCATCAAATGTGCGGATTTCGGTTGCACCGCCGATGTCGAGGGTAACGACCAAACGGTCGCCGGCTGTGCCGGTCGCGACGATGCGGGCGCCCTTCGGCAGCGCAGCGGTGACATCCGACGCCGAAACGGGGCTTCCCTCGCCGCGATAAAGGCGGTAGCCCACGGCGATCAGCACCACCGCCACGGCCAGCGCCGAGCTCAGGCCCGCGATCAGCATCATGCGCCGCACCCGCGCGATCAGCGCAGCCTGCTCGGCGGTCGGTTCGGTCACGGCGGTGTCGGTCATCACAAGGCTCTTCTATTGCAACAGGCGTCTTCGAATAGTGCTCGGAAACTGGAGGTCATCGTCGCCGGCGACGAGGGCTCGGCGCGGCTCGACCGCGTGCTGGCGCAGCGCACCCCCGAGCTGTCGCGGTCCCGGCTCAAGGCACTGATCCTCGCCGGTTCCGTGACCATCAAGGACGCCGCCATCCGCGACCCCGCTTATCATGTCGCCAAAGGCGATACGATCATAATCGACGTGCCGGAGGCCGCGCCCGCCGAGCCGCAGGGCGAGGACATCGCGCTCGATATCGTCTTCGAGGACGACGACATCATCGTCATCGACAAGCCCAAGGGCCTGGTCGTGCACCCCGCCGCCGGCCACGCTACCGGAACCCTGGTCAATGCGCTGATCGCCCATTGCGGCGCGAGCCTGTCCGGCATCGGTGGCGTCAAACGGCCGGGCATCGTGCACCGGCTCGACAAGGACACCACCGGGCTGATGGTGATCGCCAAGAACGACCAGGCCCACGCGTCGCTGACCGCGCAATTCGCCGATCACGGCCGCACCGGCCCGATGGAGCGCGGCTACATGGCGTTCGCCTGGGGCGTGCCGAACCGGCCGCATGGCACGGTCGACGCGCCGATCGACCGCCATCCGCATGCCCGCGAGAAGATGGCGGTGCGCCAGGGCGGTCGCGAGGCGGTCACGCATTATGAGGTGCTCTCGAGCTTCGCCGGCCGCGATGGCAAGCCGGTCGCCTCGCTGCTGGCCTGCCAGCTCGAGACCGGGCGGACGCACCAGATCCGGGTTCACCTCGCCCATATCGGGCACCCCCTGCTGGGGGACTCCGTCTACGGACCTCACTTCAAGACCAAGGCCGGGCACCTCGGCACGGAAGGTAAGGACGCACTTACCGCGCTCGACCGGCAGGCCCTCCACGCCTATCTGCTCGCTCTGGAGCATCCCAGAACCGGGGAACTTTTGCGCTGGGAACGGGCTTTGCCGGAGGATTTGCTTCTCCTGCAACGGGCGCTGACAGCGGCGGTATGACGCACCCCTTCCCGAAAAGCTGAGATATGACAGCAGGTTATATCTGCCACACGGGGACGTGACGTCAGCAATCCTTCCCTATCACGGACAGTTTGGTGTATGTTGCACCTGCGTTGAATATCCAACGCGGAACATCGCAGCACGGCCGGCTTTAACCCAGCGGCCGCCTGCCGGGCCCGCCGCTATCGGGGGCCTGAACCACTGGAGGGCGCACGAATGGCCCGTACAGCTACGTTGCCGGTTCTCAATGGAGAATCTGGCCTCTCAAGATACCTCGCCGAAATTCGCAAGTTCCCCATGCTGGAGCCCCAGCAGGAGTACATGCTCGCCAAGCGTTGGCGCGAGCATGACGATCGCGACGCGGCGCATAAACTCGTCACCAGCCATCTCAGGCTCGTGGCCAAGATCGCCATGGGCTATCGCGGCTACGGCTTGCCGATCTCCGAGGTAGTCTCGGAAGGCAATGTCGGCCTGATGCAGGCGGTGAAGCGATTCGAGCCCGAGAAGGGCTTCCGTCTCGCCACCTACGCCATGTGGTGGATCAAGGCGTCGATTCAAGAGTACATCCTGCGGTCCTGGTCGCTCGTGAAGATGGGCACCACAGCGAACCAGAAGAAGCTGTTCTTCAACCTGCGCAAGGCGAAGAGCAAGATCTCGGCCCTGGAAGAAGGCGATCTCCGCCCCGACCAGGTCAAGATCATTGCCAAGCGCCTCGGCGTGACCGATCAGGACGTGATCGACATGAATCGCCGCCTCGGCGGTGACGCGTCGCTCAACGCTCCGATCCGCGACGACGGCGAAGCCGGCGAATGGCAGGACTGGCTGGTCGACAACTCGCCCAACGCCGAAGCCGTGATGGCGGAGAGCGAGGAGTTCGATCATCGCCGCCAGGCCCTCAACGGCGCGATCGGCGTGCTCAACCCGCGCGAACGCCGCATCTTCGAGGCGCGGCGCCTGGCGGACGAGCCGATGACCCTGGAAGACCTCGCCGCCGAATTCGGCGTGTCGCGCGAGCGCGTGCGGCAGATCGAGGTCCGCGCCTTCGAGAAGGTGCAGTCGGCCGTCAAGGGCACGATCGCCCGGCAGGAAGCAGCGCTGGAGGCCGCGCACTAAGCGCGCGGGATCCAAACCAAGAGACACGAAAGCCGGCGGCAACGCCGGCTTTTTTGTTGCCGTAGGATGGTTGGGTTTCGGAGTGATAGGACGGGCCGTTGGGCATGAAACCGTTTGTCTTGTTTGCAGCGCCGCTATTGATCATGCAGCCCGCTTCTGCCTGCCTTCTACAACCGAGCCCTATGTCTCTAGACTTGCCGATGAAATGGGAGAGCAAACCGCTGGTCGCCAGAGTCGAACCGCTGGAACTTGTGCGACCATTTGGGGCGCAAGATGATAGCTGGTCCGATACGGGACGCATCCGTGTTCGCGTTGTCGAGGCTCTTAAAGGTCTTGAAGAAGGACAAATCTTCGTTGTCCAAACCAGCTGGGACGGTCAATGCGGGTGGAGCTTTCCAAATGACAAGACGAAATTTGAGGAGTTCGCAAAGCGCTCGTATTATATTGGCGGCGAGTTTCAAGTGTTCGGCGGTTTTGTCGTAAGCGACTTTCGCGTGATTGGCGGAGAGCGGTTATTCCTGAGCTTCTGGTCCTGGCAGGACTTCAGTAGCGCGATGCGAAATCGATGGCCCCGATAGTGCCGCCCGAGACCCGAACGAAGCGTAACTACGAGATGCGAAAGCCGGCGGTGACGCCCGCTGTCTGTTGCCCGTAGGATGGGTGGAGCGCAACGACATCCATCGTCCCGCCAGACGCACAAGGTTCGATGGGTATCGCGGCATTCGTGCGACCCGTTAGCTCCACCCATCCTACGGAGCCGCTCGAACCGTAACGCGCTTGTCACTGGACACGGGCGGGTGTATGTCCTGCCGCCCGGCGCGAGATCGCGCCTTTCTGTTCAGCGCTTTCAAGGGAGGCGGCATGAAGTTGAGATCGACACGTTCTGAACGCCGCCACCCCATTGGTGACCGGCGATCGGTCATGAGCTGAACGCCGCCGCGCGGCTGTTCTTGCGTTCATCCAATTCGATTGCGAGGGGCGTCACGCAACACGGCGTGGCGCCGTGTCGTCA
Source organism: Bradyrhizobium genosp. L (assembly GCF_015624485.1). Lineage (NCBI taxonomy): Bacteria > Pseudomonadati > Pseudomonadota > Alphaproteobacteria > Hyphomicrobiales > Nitrobacteraceae > Bradyrhizobium > Bradyrhizobium genosp. L. The sequence goes on along the minus strand of NZ_CP061378.1, from coordinate 1,531,617 downwards.
TGTATTTGCGGTTCGTTACACCGCTCATCCACCCGCGCAGCCGAGTGGAGAGCGGCTTCTTTCGCGCATCCTGGTATCTCTATCAGAACAACTGCCCCGACTGGATCCGACACGAATTGTCGGACCAGTTCGACTGGTTCGGACAGCATCTGCCGATTCCCGGGCGCATCGCGCGGCACTTCAAGCGGCGCGACTCGATCTGGGGTATTTGCTGGTTCGATCCCGAGGCCTGCGAGGCGATCAGCCGCGCGCGCTACTGCGCCTGGCTGCTCGAAGAAGGCGGCCTGCCGGTGCGCACGATCACTGCGTCGCGCCAGCACGAAGTGATCTGGCGCGATGCGCACCAGATCGTCACGAAACCTTCGGCCGGACTCCCCAGGGCATTTCCCGGAAAGGGGAAGGCTCCGCGGACATAATGGCGTGACGAAAGCCGGCGGCAACGCCGGCTTTCTGTCGCCCGTAGGATGGGTGGAGCGCAGCGATATCCCACCATCCCGCCGCGCGGCACAACATTGATGGGTATCGCTTCGCTCCACCCACCCTACGTAGCCGCGTGCCGCGGCCCGAGCCGGTCGCATATGGAGAATGTTAACCAATTGTAAGCCATGTTTGGCGCTCCTGGGGCGACTCATGAGACGGTCAGTCAAGCGTCCGCCGCGCTGCGTGAGGATCGACAAATTCCGATGCGTCCGCAGGCGTACCGGCGAGGTGGGACTGTGACCGAACACGTACTACAATCAAACGAGAGCACGAGCGCGACCGAGCTCGAGGAAACCCAGGCCTTTAAGGCCCTCGATCGACTTGTGAGGGACATGGAGGATGGCCTGGATCATCCGGAGCTCTGGCTGCTCCTCAAGATGGTCGTCGAAGAGGGCGATGCTGGCGACCTCCTCGTGGTGCTACGCGCTTTGCGCTCCGTTCAGCAGCCCAAGGTCGCCAAGATTTTTGATGTCCTCGAGGCCTTCATCCAGGGCATCGCGGGTCCGCGCGACGAGGCCATCGCAAGGCTGAGGCAGCTTCAGGCGCAGGATCCCCTGAGCCCCCAGGTGGCCGGCGCGCTCTCTTATCTGATGCACGACGGGCGACCGCAGCCTGAAATCCACATACCGGTGGTCCCGAAAAATCCGACGAGAACCCCGTCACCCGGCATGAACTTTCCCAGACCCCGAGGGGATAGCTTCGACATTCTGGACGTCGCCTGTTTCAAGGCAGCGCTCGACAGCGCGGAGCACTACGAGAAGCATTTTCTGACATGCCCGGCGTTCGACAACGATCTGTCGCTGCTGTCGAAAGCACTGGAGCTGGCCCACTCGAACGGCCTCTTCCTCGAATTCGGGGTGGCGTCGGGTCGCACGATCAGCCACATGGGCCGGAACACACCGCGGACCCATTTCTACGGCTTCGACTCTTTCGAAGGGCTGCCCGAGGCGTGGCGGAGCGGATTCGACAAGGGAGCATTCGCGCGGGCAAGCCTGCCAATCGTTCCGCCCAACGTGACGCTGATCAAGGGCTGGTTTGACGACACGCTGCCGGCCTTCCTTCATGACCGGCCGCAAATTCCGCTCTCGCTGCTTCATGTCGACTGCGATCTCTATTCGTCGACCAAAACGATCTTCGCAAATTTGAAGGATCGGATCGTACCGGGTACTCTCATCGTGTTCGACGAGTACTGGAACTATCCGGGTTGGCGCGATCACGAGTTCAAGGCGTTCGAGGAGTTGCTCGCCGAAACCGGCATTCGAGCCCAACCGTTCGGCTTTGTGCCAAGCCATCAACAAGTCGGGTTCGTGATGTCCACGCCGGACTGAGCCTTCCAGCACGCCGCGCTGCCCTGGAAAGGCGAGCGGGGCCGAATCGGATCAATCCGCAGACGAGGAATTGGTTATGAAAGTGATCGCCGTCACGCCGGCCGGCCGACGCAGATATCTCGACGTGTTGGCCAAGCATATTCTCAGCGACGAAGCCGTCGCTGAATGGCACCTGTGGGATAATTGTCGGGATCCGGTCGATCGAGCCTACATACAATCGTTGGCCAGTCCCAAGATCAAGATCGTCGCGCTGCCGAACTCGACGGGCGACAACAAATCGATCAACAAGTTCTATCGGACGATGACCGATCCGGACGCCTTCTACGTCAAGCTGGATGACGACATCTGTTACCTGCCGCCGGGTTTCTTTGGGCGCTTTGCGGCAAAAGCCGCGGCAAGCAAGACAAATGCGATCTGGTTCTCGCCGCTGGTCATCAACAATGCGATCTGCTCCTGGCTGCTATCGTTCCACGGCAAGATCAAATCCTCGGATGCATTGTCGTGTCAGGCCGCCTGCGAGATCGGATGGAGAAACCCCCAGTTTGCCGTGCTGCTCCATCGCGCTTTCCTGAACAGGATCGAGACCGATCGGGTCGAGTCGCTCCATATTCCGGATGCCACGATGACGCTTGGACGGTTCTCGATCAATTGCCTAGGCGTGTTCGGAGCGGATCGAAACGCGCTTGGTGACGCCTTTTGCCCGCTCGACGTCGATGACGAGGAACACATCTCCGCCTTCCTCCCCATGATGACAAAAAGACCGGGGCAAATCATCGGTGACGAGGTCGTCGCCCACTTCGCCTATTACACGCAAGAGCGCGTCGTCCTGGAGACCGATATTCTCGAGCGGTATCACCTGGAGGCTGTGCGGCGCCGTCCATCCAGCTCGCTCATTTCGTCTGAAGCAGTTTTGGCGACTGCCTGAAACTGCAACTTCGCGGCAGGCGGTGCGCAGGACCGCTTTCCAGTCGATCGCCCCCAAAAGGTCGTCACGCCTGTCGCAGGACCTTTGCGCGTGCGCATGGTTGCTCGATGAGGGAGGCCTGCCGGTGCACGCGATCACGATCTCGCGTCAGCGCGAAATGATCTGGCGAGATGCGCACCAGATCGTCAGCAAGCCTTCGGCTGCCCTGCCCAAGGCCTTCCCCGACCAGGGACGACCTTGCCCCTGATTGCCGTCCGGCACTGGCGGTGTCGGCCGCCGGCTGCCCCGACGCGTCACCCGATCGGATGATGCAGGCTGGACCGGTGAAACTTAACGTGCGAGTGCCGCGGCTTTGGCTCGGCCGCATCGTGCGATTGTATAGAAAGAAATCATGTTCTCGCGTTTTGCATTTCTGGCGGCTTTACTCGCCATCATGCTCGCGCATTCGCCGGCATCCGCTCAGTCGACAACCGTCTACGTCGCGAGTAACGGTAACGACCAAAACAACTCCTGCGGCCTCGCCTATCAACCCTGTGCAACAATATCGCGTGCACTGGGATACGTCTCCCCAGGCGGCTTGGTCCTTTGCCTCAGCCCTCCCCAGGCGAGCAATTCATTGTACGTTTTGACTGCCGTGACGATCGATTGCAGAGCAAGCGTGAACGGGCAGATTCAAATCAACGTGCCCGCAGGTGACACCAGGCAGGTGGTCCGCCTGCGACACTTGACCGTCGACGGCCTCGGTGGCGTCGGGCCGCTCGTCATGATCAATACGTCAAGAAGTGTGGTCTTGGAGGATGTCACGCTCGTAGAGGGTACCGGCCAAGGCGTCAGCGATCAGAGAAGTTCTGCCGGCAAGCTGGTGATCAAGGATTCCCTCATTCACAAGAATGCCGGTCCAGGTATCGTCGTGGCGGGCCCTGCCGGAAACGTTGCGATTCTCGACAACGTGACATCGATCGAAAACAGCTACGGCCTGGCTGTCGGATCAGGGAACAGCGTCACCGTTACGCGCTCTACCATTTCAGAGAATTCGACTACCGGAATCCAGGGCGATGGCGGCTCACAAATCGTCGTCGACAGCTCCACCATCAGCAACAACGGTACGGGTGTCGCGAGCGCGTCCTCGGTCCGGCTCTTCAACAACACGATCTCGTTCAACGGCATTGCCATTTCGGGAAGTACCGGCTCGTTCGGCGGCAATCGGCTTTCGGGCAACAGCTCCGCCGGTATGCCTTTGACGCCACTCGGCTCCGCATCCTCGGAGTTCGCGCAGCAATAGGCCTGGAAGGACCGAGGTGTTGGAACCGAGCTACTGGGCGTCGGCCATCTTCGGTCGGGATGATTGCATCTGTGCGTTGGTGGCCGAGGGCCGGGTCGACTGCGGTGCCGGGTCCGGTGATCGGGAGGCAGCGTCGGGCGGCGCTCCCTGCGATGGTCGATCGACAGTGGCTGCCGGAAGCACGATGACTTTCGCGCCGACCTTCACCCGCTCATAAAGGTCCGCGACGTCCTCATTGGTCAGCCGGATGCAGCCGGACGACACCCGCTTGCCGATCGTATCGGGCTTGTTGGTGCCGTGAATTCGATACTCGGTGTCGCCTAGATACATTGCCCGGGCGCCGAGCGGATTGGTGGGACCGCCGGCCATAAACCGCGGCAGATAAGGCTGTCGCGACAGCATATCCGCCGGCGGACGCCAATCCGGCCATTCCGTCTTGCGCGCCACCGTCTGTTCACCGGACCATGCGAAGCCCTGGCGGCCGACACCGATGCCGTAGCGCATCGCCTGCTGGTCGTTCAGCACGAGATAGAGGAATGTGTTTCCGGTATCGATGACGACGGTGCCTGGCGTCTGGTGGCTGACGTAGTCGACCACCTGCCGAACAAATTTCCCCGGAACGTCAGCGGCTTTTGGCGGCTCGACCCGCGGCGCCGGGACCGGGATGGGAGCCGGAGGCGACGCTGATGCATGAACCGGCGTCGATACATGCGCTGGAGCCGGCGGTGCCAGAACCTGGTGCGTGGACGGCTTCGGTACCGGTTGAACGCTCGCCGGGCGCGACAGCAAGCCGTACCCCAATGCGGCCGCGGCCACGGCGCCAATTGCGACTCTTCCGACCACCGGTAGCGCGAGCGCCTCCGTCTTTCCACGTTTGGCCCGCTTACCCATATCTTCTCTTCCCCTGATCCCGTGCCTGGAAGAGGTAGTCAGCAAACTTTAACAGGGTTCGAAGCGATTTCGTTCAGGTTGGAAATCGCCGGGCATCGTTAACGACTACTCGCCCCATTCGCGCGCCATGGTCGCAAGCACGCAGCCTTCGCAATAGCGGGCATCCTTGAAGTCGATCCAGTTGTGGGCATAGACGTGGTCGAGCGGGATCGCGTAACGCGCGCGCAGCACTTTCACGAGCACGCGCCAGGCGGCGATCTGTGCATCCGTCGGGCCCTTGGTGACGTCGGGATAATTGCCGGCGAACTCGACGCCGATCGAAGAGTCCTTGTTGACCTGGTGATAGGTCTTGCTGTTGTCGATGTACTTGTTGTCGTTGCGGTCGGCGCCGTCGGTGTGGGTCGGAACCAGGTTGTCGGCGACCGCCCAGTAGACCGTGCCGTCGGTCTCGACCCAGACCATGACGCCGCGCCGCGTCGGGTTCTTGTGCTGCTCCTGCGCGCCGTAGCGCGCCGAGCCGGCCGGGCCTTCGGTCTGGTGCACGATGATGTTGCGCCAGGGATGGGCCTTTGCAACGTCCCCCCAGGGCGACAGCCAGACCATCTTCAGCCCGGGAATGTCGGGCGTGCCTTGTGATCGCGCGATGGTGGCGAGGTCAGGTCCCGCCGCCAAGACGGACGGCGACTGCGCGATGACGAGGAGCGCGGCGAGCAGCGTTCGCAAGGTCAGGCGCTGCGGCGCAACGCCGCCTCCACAAGTCCGGCGGCGCCCGATGCAGGCGCCGGCGCCGCGGGCTCGTAGGTGGCGTAGCCGTTCTTGCCGCCCTTCTTGGCGTCGTAGAGCGCGTGGTCGGCGGCCGCGATCAGCCGGTCCGGATGCATGCCGATCTCGCGGCTCCATTGCGCCACGCCGATCGAGACCGCGATCGGGATGTCGTTGCCGCTGCATTGTTCGGCGTCGGCGCGGCACACCTCCACCACGCGGCGGGCGATCATCGCGCCCTCACGCAAGGTCGAGGTCGGCAGCACGATGCAGAATTCATCGCCGCCGGTGCGGGCCAGCATGTCGCCGGGCCGCAGCCGGGTCTGCGCCATCAGCGCGAAATGCTGCAGGCAGGCGTCGCCGGCGGCATGGCCGTGGGTGTCGTTGATGGCCTTGAAGCCGTCGAGATCGATCACGAGCAGCGCGAACGGCTCGCCGTTGCGGTCGGAGCGCGCGCATTCCTCGGTCAGCCGCGCGACGAGTTGGCGGCGATTGCCGACGCCGGTGAGGTCGTCGAGCAGCGCAAGGTCGGCGACCTCGCTGCGCAGCCGGTCCATCGCCATCAGCAGGAAGCCGAAATTGAGCGCCATCGACAGGAACACCAGCACCAGGATCAGCGTCGCCTGGGCCGCATTGAACTGCAAGTAGGAATACTCGCCGCCCGGATGCAGCAGCGCGCCGACCAGGCGGATGGCGTAGATCGTGACGATGATGCTGGCGACGATGCCGGCAAGCCGGGCCCCCGGGCTGACGCGACCGTTTTCGGACGACAGCAGCAATCTGATCGACAGCGCCATCGGCAGCACCTGGGCCGTCGTGTAGCACAGCATCCGCAGCTGTATGCTGTCATAGCCGAAGATGAAGACGCAGAGCGCGACGAAGGTCGCCGCCGGGATCAGCACGCCTGCGCGCCAGTCCACCGGCCTGCCGTAGAAGCGCTTGATGCCCATCGCGGCGAGACAGGCGGCGAACACCAGGATGGTGCCGGCGAACAGCAGCGGCACCAGCGAGTCCGCCATCACCACGCGGAGCATGGCGCAGGCGGCGCCGGCGGCCGCGGCAAACGCCGACGCCGTCCAGAACCGCGCCGCGCCGAATGCAGGATAGCTCTGCGTCACGTAAGCCCAGATCAGGCCGAGCGCGAGAAAATTGATGACGAACACCGTCCAAAGCGTCGGAACGCTCAACATCGACCCTGTCCGAGACCGTGTTCGGCCTCGCCTCCCCGTTTCATCGAACCGCCCGCCACCGCCCGTCCTTGGGCGTCCTCCGACGACAATCCCCGTTGTCTTACGGACAACATGCCGCCGCGCCGCTTAACGGTTCCTCACCCGCAGCCTGCCAATCCACGCCGTGGTTTTGATTTGATGAAGAGCGCGCGCTCGGCGTTTGCGCGATGTTAAGCATGACGCGCGAGCGACGCGGCCCAGCGGCGACACCAGCAACGCGGCGAAAAGCTGCCGAAAACCCACAACAGCTGTGGATAACGTGATGACAGCGCCGTGACAGCACGCGGCAGCCGGCTGCGAATCTGCTGAGTTCATCATTGAGGATGTTGTGAGGCTGGCCCTCCGCCAAGCATGCCTCGGAAGTCGCGTTCAATTCCATGAAACCCTGAGAGGATACTATGGCTAAGAAAGCGAAGAAGGCGAAAAAGGCGAAGAAGGCCACCAAGAAGAAGGCCGCCAAGAAGAAGTAACCCGTTCTCGCCCGGGTAGCGGCTCAAGCCCTGCCCGGGCACCCAGCCGGGGATACATCCCGCACCAATCGGTTTCGACACGGCAGGCGCAAGGCCTGCTTTTTTATTGCCTGCGGCTCAGCGCTCGGCGAAGGCGAGCTTGGCACCGAGCAGCGCGAAGCCCGCGGCAAAACTTCGGCGCAGCCAGGCCATCACCTTCGGACGCGTGATGACGCGGTCGCGCACCGAAGCCGCGAACAGCCCGTAGAGCGCGAACACGATGAACGTCATTGCCATGAACACGCCCGACAGCTCGACCATTCGCGCCAGCGGATGAACCTCGTCGACGGCGATGAACTGCGGCAGGAAGGCGAGGAAGAAGATCGACAGCTTCGGATTGAGGATGTTGATCAGGACGGCCGTCACGATCACCCGCCCGGTCGAGCGCGGCTTGATCTCGGTATCGACGGCCAGCGCGCCATGCTCGCGCAGCGCCTGCCAGGCCATGTAGAGCAGATAGACCACGCCGCCCCATTTCAGCGCCGCGAACGCCACCGCGCTGGTGTGCAGGATGGCGGCGAGCCCGAGCATCGCCGCGATCATCTGCGGCACGATCCCGAGCGTGCAGCCGAACGCGGCGGCGACGCTGGCGCGCGAGCCCCGCGTCAGCGCCACCGCGAGCGTGTAGAGCACGCCGGTGCCGGGGGAAGCGACCACGATCAGCGTGGTGAGGAGGAAGGAGAACGTCATGCGGATGCCTCGCGACGTGCGCCGAGGTCGGCGGACCGGCAAACGACAGTCCCAAGATCGGCCACGGACCGGAAATATCACGACGCCCACGCCAGCGGAAGCGCGCGGCAGACGCCCGCCGCTCGCCTGCGCCGACGGCCTTGCGAGGGGGACTCCTGCTACGAAAGCTTACGCACGCCTGACAGCTCGGTCGCCTTCATCTCGGCGACGCGGATCACGTCCAGCGGCGCCCAGGGCTTGGCCCAGAACACGGCGCCCTCGGGCAGGCGCTGCCGCAACGGCTTGCCCGAGGTGACGATGACTTCGAGATCGGGCTTGTATTGCTTCGCGGCGTGTGCGAGCTCGACCCCGGTCATGTGGCCGGCCAGCTCGACATCGGTCATCATCAGCACGACGTGGTCGGCGCTCCTGCGCAGCACCAGCTCGGCGGCCTCCGCGCTCTCGCAGGCGATGACGTCGAAATCGCTCTCCTCCAACAGCAGGCCGATCATCTCGCGCTGCATTGGGTCGTCCTCGACAACCAGGGCCTTCGCACGATAGGGCTTCGACTGTCCCATGTGAGTGCCTTCCTTGGATTGAGTGCTTGGGTTGAACCACCTATCCCATGTCAAATATGAAAACGCTGGATGGTTCGGTTCCAATTTGAGAAAAGGAGAAAATTCCGCCGCGTTCCACGGTTACTGCCGACCCATCGTTGATACTGCCGACCCTCGTTTCAGACGGAGCCCACCTGACATGACCACGATTCCCGGAGCCGCCGCTGCCATCACCGGAGCCGCCAGCGGCATCGGCCGCGCGCTCGCGCTCGAGCTCGCCCGGCGCGGCTGCGATCTGGCGCTCGCCGACCGCGACGAGGCCGGCCTGCAGGCTGTGGCCGCCGAGGTTGCCAAAATTGCTCCGCGCAAGGTCAGCGTGCACCGGGTCGACGTGGCGGAGCCGAGCCAGATCACCGCTTTCGCGGAGGCCGCCGGCGCCGCCCATCCCAAGCTCAACATCGTGGTCAACAATGCCGGCGTCGCCCTGCTCGGCGAGTTCGGCGAGATCGAGCAGGCCCAGATGGAGTGGCTGTTCAACATCAATTTCTGGGGCGTGGTGCACGGCACGCGCGCCTTCCTGCCGCTGCTTGCCCGGCAGCGCGAGGCGCATATCGTCAACATCTCCTCGATCTTCGGTATCGTCGCGCCGCCCGGCCAGAGCGCCTATTGCGCGGCGAAGTTCGCGGTGCGCGGTTTCTCCGAAAGCCTGCGCCACGAGCTCGCCGTGGCGAACAGCCCGGTCAGGCTCTCGGTGGTGCATCCCGGCGGCGTCGCCACCAGCATCGCGCGCAACTCGCGCACCGGCGCGGGCATCACCGACAACGCCCGCCGCGCGCAATCGATCGAGCGCTTCGACGCGCTGGCCCGAACCACGCCTGCCACGGCCGCGCTGCGCATCATCGCCGGCATCGAGAAGAACGCACCGCGCATCCTGATCGGCAAGGACGCCCGCCTCATGGACCTGCTGCAACGCTTCCGCCCCGCGACCTACTGGAAGGTGATGCAACGCCAGATCGAGAAGACGACGGCGCGAAGAATGGCGCGCGACGCGGCGCGGCAGTTGGCTGAGTAGCAAATTGTGCGATCAGCGCACGCTTGCGATCTTCCATAAGTGAGGCGAGCACACCGGTCGGGCTCCCTCTCCCCTTGCGGGCCTGTTGCGTTATTGACGTTTTGAAGCGCGGCGGGAGAGGCAGGCGTGGCAGCCGGAACGGTGTTGATTGATGTGCTCGGAGGGCGGCTCAGGCTGCGATTGTCGCCCACCGCCGCATATTGAAGGCGATGGCGGCGAGTTTGACCTGTGCGCTTGCCTTGATCAGGCCAACGTAACGGATACAGGTCAGCCGCATGCGGCATTTGAGAGTGGCGAAGGTGGTCTCCACCTGCGCCCTTCGCCGTGCGATGAGGCGGTTATAGCGTTTGAGCCTGGCCGGTAGCTCCGGATGATGCTTGTTGGGGCGGCGCGCGATCCGAGGCTTCTTGCCTTCCGCTTTCAGCCGAGCCCGTCTGGCATGGGTGTCGTAGGCCGCGTCGGCCCACACTGCGGCTTCATCTCCGCGGATCAAGTCGTCTGCCGGTGTCGTGTCGTTGATATTGGCGGGTGTGGTCAAAACCGCGCGGATCAGGCCGGATCCTTCGTCGACGCCAACATGTGCCTTGTAGCCGAAGGTCCAGCCGCTCTTGCCTTGCCGCTTGACGAACCGGGCGTCGGGATCGTTTGACGGCCGATCATCCTTCGGCGGTGCAGATACCGCCTGGATCAAGGTCGCATCCAGCATTGTGCCGCGCTTCAGGATAACACCGGCATTCTCGAGCTGACGGTCCAGTTCACTGAACAGCTTCTCCAAAAGCTCCTGTTCGACCAACTGGTTCCGGAAGCGGCTGAGCACCGTGTGATCAGGCACCGCATCCTCAAGGCTCAGACCGACGAAGCGCTTGAACGATAGCCGATCTCCCAGCGCCTCCTCGAGGTCGCGATCCGAAAGACCATAGAGCGACTGCAACAGCAGCGCGCGGAACAGCACCAGCACAGGATAGCCCGGGCGACCGGGGCTTGCCTCATCCCGCAAATGGGCCAGCAGCTTCTCGAACCGATACCATTTGACCAAGCTCGACAACCGCTCCAGCGCCGCATTGGCGCCAGCCCCCTTCGGCAGCAGCGCTTCCACAAAGCTCGGCTGTCCCGTCTGCTTCACCGCCATCGTCATTCCCCTCGGCCTTTGCCCTAAGGAATCACAATCGCCAGATTACGCAACAGGCCCCTTGCGGGAGAGGGTTGGGGAGAGGGGTGGCCGCGGGCGAGATGGTTGACGCACGCATCCGTCGCGCAAAATCGCTTGCGTGCTACTTGCGTGGAGACGAGAGACCACCCGTGTGGCCCCCTCTCCCCAGCCCTCCCCCGCAAGGGGGGAGGGAGCCTAACTGGTGTGCTCGCCTTACGCTTGAAGGTACTGCGTCACCCGCCCAATTGCTGCTTCACGCCGAGCGCCAGGCGGTAGATCGGGTCGCTCTTCTCCGAGGGATAGAGCGCGCTCCGCGCCACCTGCGGAAAATTGTCGTTCTTCCAGAACGACGCCGGCGTGAACGAGAACTTTGCGACCAGCCGCCGGCCGAAATCCATCTCGTAGGGAAAGTAGTTTTCCTTCTGCTCGGTGCCGGCCATGTCGGGGTATTCGCCGAGCAGATAGCCCTCCTGGATATGCGGCCGCACCGCCGAGGGCGGGCAGACCGAGGAGAGGCGGACGATCTGCAGGCCGGCCTCGGCACTCGCGGTGATCGCGCCGCTCAAATTCGGCACGCCGAGCACATAGAGGAAGCAGGTCGCGGTCTCCGCCAGCGAGGCAAACGAAGCGGCGATGCGGATCGAATGGGTGACGTCGAGCAGCGGCGTGGTGCAGACCTCGTAATGCTGCAGGATCGACCAGCGCAGGATGCGATGCCGCCGCAAGCGCTCCATGCCGAGCAGCTTCTCCTTGGCATATGCCGCCACCAGGATCCGCTCGGCCCGCGCGAGCAGGTCGAACCGCGACACCAGCGTGGCGCGATCCGGATTGCCGCGGCCGCCGCGAAACAGCGACGGCTTCAGCGACGAATTGTCCTTGACGTTGCGGTGGTCGCTGCCCTGGCCGCGAAACAGCAGCACGTGATCGCGGTTGAGGAATTGCAGCTCGGCGATCTTGGTCGCGAGCTCGAGATAGGAGCCGACGCGATGCCCCGGCCCCTGCCGGACCGCCGAATTCTTCGCGATCTGGCAGCCCCGGCGATCGAAGAACGACCAGATCTTTTGGCTGCCGATGGTTTCCATGAGAACATCTCTCAACTCGTCATTCCGGGGCTCGCGCAGCGAGAGCCCGGAATCCATTTCTCGACGCGTGATGCGGCCCGATGGATTCCGGGTTCGCGCTTCGCGCGCCCCGGAATGACGATCATCAGAACAGCCGACGCCCTCAACGCCCCACCAGCTGGTCAGCAAAATAGCCGATCGTCTTGCGATAGATCACCGCCCTGTTCCACTCGCGCATCGCCTCGAAATTGGCACTGCCCTCGCCATAGGGCGCGCCCATCTTGAAGCCGTTGGTGTGCAAGAGGTTCGCGGTCGAGGCCAGCACGTCGGCGACCGAATGGCGCAGATCGACGCGGCCGTCACCGTCGAAATCGACGCCGTATTTGATGTAGGACGACGGCAGGAACTGGGTTTGCCCGATCTCGCCGGCATAGGCGCCGATCAGATCGTTGAGGCGGAGATCGCCGCGCTGCACGATCTTGAGCGCCGCGAGCAGCTCGCCCTGGAACAGGTCGGTGCGGCGGCAATCATGCGCCAGGGTCGCGAGCGTGCGGATCACCGGCAGCTTGCCCATGTCGCCCTTGCCGAAATCGGTCTCCAGCCCCCAGATCGCGACCAGGATCTGGCGCGGCACGCCATACTGCTGCTCGATCTTCGCCAGCAGCGCCGCATGCCGCTGCAGCATCGCCCGTCCGCCATTGATGCGCCCGGCCCCGACCCGGGTCGAGACATACTGCTCGAAGGTCTTGTTGAAGGTGTAGCGCTGCCGCCGGTCGAACGCGAGCACCCCGCCATCCTCCGTCACGCCACCGAGCGCGGACGAGATCACGTCCTGCGAAATGCCGGCGCTGGCCGCTTCTTGGGAGAAGGATTGGACGAAGCCGTTGAAAGGGCCGCCGCAGCGGGCGGCGTAGGAGGGAGAGGTGGCCACCAAAATACAAACACCAACAATCCAAGGTAGTTTTAACATATTGAATTCCCAAACCACACCTACAGATAATGCCATACATACTGTGCAGCCGTCAAAACCCAACGGAATTCAAAATGAGAGCGGCAATTCCAAAGCAACGGGAATGATGTGCCGTGCGACCCCCATTCAACTAAAGATTGGATGGATTAGGACTGCAGCTGCATTTCTAATGGCACTTTTGGGGTAGAAATCGCATGACCAATAATCTCGACAACAGAAAGCGTGCGTTTGCGGATGTAGTAACAATCGATGCGTGGCACGAGGCGTTTAGCGATAGCAACTCAAAGGTTGACCTACATGCTGATATTGTCTTCGGGCGAGCCAGAGTGGGTGGCGAACCCGAATCGCCGGTACGATTCCGACTCAGTATCAAGCGGGCCGAAGTGGTCGTCATCATTCCTGAATCCGAACCTGTAGCTGTTGACAGAGCTTCGGTTTCTCGCGATTCCCCAAATTTGCAAGCGCGTCTCACAGAAACTAAGGAGCAATCTGCTCAAGCCAGTATTAAGGGCGGCGCGACAGGCTCAATCAGCGCTACTGGATTCACCGGATCAGCAACCGTAGAGACTGGAGCTCAAGCGAACGTCGTTGCCACGAGAAAGATCGAGGTATCCAGCACCGTTTCTCTCCTACTGGTTACACAATCCCAAACTGTTGACGGGCATTACCGGTGGACTGTTGAATCACAGCTTGCGAAAGTGCTCGAAGGCCGCGCATGGGACGCAAACAAAGAGCCGCGGCTGAAACTAATTGACCAGAGGAAAGATCGCTCAAAGGGAATTCCTCCGTCGGTTCGCGTGGAGGTTCGGTGCCGTCGAGAAGATTTGGTTATTGAGGATCTTGGGATCAAAGATCAAAGCCTTTGGGAAAGTGCCAAAAGCAAGTTTGGCTTCAAGAACAAGTTGATCGCTGCAGAGGCCTATATTCGCGACCGGCTAATGGAAGAAGGGCTTGAGGTGAAGAATATCGACGACATATTCGCGCACCTCACACTTGGTTCGGTAACTGCCGGCACGATCTAGAAGAGTGAGAGCATATCCGTCTTGAACCATTGGTTAGACAAAGTAGTTAGTCTCTTGAACGCGGATACGGCCGACTTGCGCGAACTTGCTCGCCTTGCTGGAGGCAATCCACGAAATTTTTATGTGGGCACCAGTCTAGATGGAGGGGATATCTCAGGCCAAGACCTTCGTGGAATGCGCTTCACAGGATGGAGGCATTCAAACATCAAGAAGGATAATTTGACAGTCGTCGATCCCGGACTCGTTGACGATCTAGAGGATCAGGAGGCATCAGAAGCCTTGCCCCTAAGCGGCAGTAAGATTGATCGCGAAGACTTAGACATCATAGCAGACACCCGCGCCATTGGAATTGTTTCAGCGCTTCGCAGCCAGTCCATCGAGGATGAAATTGCATGGCTCGAGCGTGAAAATCCCGACGACGATCTATGGCCGTCCATCTGGCAATCGCTCTGGAATTCTACGGAAACTACACCTGAGGAACAAAAAATACTCTTCAAACTGGGCGTGACAAATCTCGGGATTGAGAAGAGTAGATTTCCTGTTTGGCTAGGAGTTTGGAGAAAGCTAGCGAAGCACGCAAAGGGGTTATCCATTGCTGACCGCACTCTATTTATTGTCAATACGAGCTCGTGGCTCCAAGGTCTGTCTCCTAGTTTTCCGTATTGGGCAGCTTGTTGGCGAAAAACTTGGCGACTCGTAAGAACAAGGCCAAGCCCACAACGGTTAGCGGTTGAACGCCAAGGAACTGATTGGCTCGGGGCAACAAATTTCGATCATGCTGGCTGGGCGTCAGTTTGGCGCGAGTTATGGGACGACAAATCAGGGCGAGATAGCGAGTTCAATCTCATAGAGTATGCCTTTGGCTGGCTCCTGAAAGCGGACATGTCGCATCGAGGCTGGGCATCAGTCTACGCGAGAATAATCCTAGCCTTGGATCACAGTCGGAGTGTCGACCTAACTGCTCGCGCGTTGCAATGGATTGATGAAAATAGAGATGATTATACATGGCCCGTTGTCTGGCTTAGAACCAATGAGGCGATGCCCGTGGAGCGGGGCGGCAGTTTATTTCGTGACGGATACAACTGGCTCCCAGAGCATGAAGATCACGAGGCATGGCCTCTGGTATGGCAGACACTTTATCAAACGGAAGGCGATCCAAGGCAACACCACGAGCTCTCACAGATTGGGCTATCTTGGCTCAACAGGAAACTCTCCAACAGAGGTTGGCATAGAGCATGGAGTACCTTGCTCGCAAGCAGTGACTCGGACGTACAGGACTTAACCGAGCTGGCTTTTCATTGGCTCAGAAGCGAAACCAACTCAAAAGGATGGCCATATGTTTGGTTGGCGCTTTTTCAGCGATCTGATTCGTATTCTCAAGAAGATCTTTTAGATCAAGCATTGGTTTGGATCGGAAAGAACGTGCGTCACCAACTATGGCCGATGGTCTGGCAAGAAGTGGCAGGATCGGCAGGCCATAATCTATGGGAAGACTTATCGCAGCAAGCATTTCGATGGCTTGATACGACCCGCCCGAACAAAGTTTGGCTAGATGTTTGGCTACAGTTGCACAAAATCGAGAGCGGAGCAAACCAACAGGGTCGACTTGCAGCGGCTACTAGCCACTGGGTTAGCTCCAACAAGCGGGATACATTTTCTCGTGAGCTGCTTCAACGCTTGGCGGACGAGCTAAACATGGTTGGACTCTTGCCCTCGAGCACGTCAACCGAATTTCCTTAACTCCTGTTGGCATACGCAGAGTGCGGCGGATCACGGTCGCAGCGAGGCGGAGTTGTGCAGATTCCCCTCAGTCTCTCAGCTGCCGCTCCAACCCCGCAAAATCGATCTCCGCCCACCGCTCCGAGATCTTGCCCTCGCTGATCCGCCAGAACGTCATGCCGCGGAATTCGACGTGGCGGCCTGTCGGTGGGATGCCACGCCAGGCGCTGCGGTGGCGGCCGCGCCAGACGAAGCGGCCGGCGACGATGTCGCGCTCGGCGACCAGGCATTCGGCCACCGCCGAGAGGTCCGCGAAGGTCTCGTGCATGGCGGCCGAGTGCGCGATCACCTCGTCCGCGCTCAGCTTCCGCCCCGCTGCGTGGTCGAAGAAGTCGGGCGCCAGCTGGCTGCGGATCTTATCGGGGTCGTGGCTGTTGGTCACGGCGTCATAATGCGCGAGCACAAGCGCCTTGTTGGCGTCGAGGGAGGCGTTGGACATCGGGAATGGCTTCTCGGCAGGCAGGTTGCAGACATGGAAAGCTGCGCCTCATACGCGAATCGCCCGACGGGACGCAAGTGACGATGGTCAGAAAAGGCGTTGAAATCTCTAGCTTTCTTTTGGACTTTCAAGCGCCGCGCGTTTCCGGCTGGATCCGAAAGCCGATTGCCGCGAATGGCGGCCTGCCGCGCACGGCCTCACGACCAAGCATCGCGCCCGGCGCGCCGCCCGCGCCGCGCACGCGGCCTCCGGATCAGCCCCGCGACGGCTGCACGTTCCAGGCGCGGAGCCCTTCGTAGCTGAAGCCGAGATAGAACGTCACCTGCGCATTCAGGAAGGTGGCGCGGTTGAGGCGCCCACGCGTCGGCGCGAAGAAGGCGTTCAGCCCGTTGACGTCGATCTTGCCGCTGGTCCCCTTCGAGATGTCGACGATGATGCCGGTCTGCGGCTGCAGCCGGTCGTTGTGCGCAAACAGGTCCTCCTGCGCCCGCCACGGCCCCAGCTCCGAGTGGTTCAACAGCGGGCACGGGCGCTTCAACCTGTCGGCGGCGATCCATTCGAACGAGCGCTTCGACACCAGCTCCGGCGCGCTCTTCCTGCATCGCTCGATGTATCGCTTCGCCTCCTCGAGGCTCGCCCGCGCGCCCTTCATCGAGTTCAGGAAGTGGAAGATATAGAGATAGTACCAGGCATCGATCGCGCCCGGCTCCTCCGCCCAGTAGCTGAACCGTTCGATGGCTTCGGTGAGGGAAAAATCCGGCAACAGACGGAAGGCCTGGATCCAGATGCGCAAGTCCTCGCCGGACCTTGGATTGGCGGCCAGGTTCTTTTGCGCGAGCTCGACGACCCGGCGCGCATCCGCCTGCACCATCTGCGACAGGTTGCCGGACGCCTGCCGCAGATAGCAGCGGGCCAGCGAGCGGCGAACCGTGGTCGCGCCCCCGATCCCCCGATCCAGCAGCGCGGTTAGACCCTTCACGATCGAATCGAAATTGCCGAAGAACTCATCGACTTTCCCGGCGGCCTCGACCTCGATCCGATTCGGCTGCCGTTCGGCGTTGATGAACCGGACTTCGTCGACCAGGGTTTGCGCGACCGACAATTCCTGAACACACCATTCGGCGACGGCGTCGCGCCTGTCGAGCAGCTCAGGATATGTGTCGAGGTCGGATTTCCAAAGCAACTCCTCGATCATCCGGGTGATCATCTGGATATGGCTGACCCTCGGATAGGCATCCGTTGCGCTGAGCTCGCGGGCGCGCTGGAAGGCTTTTGCGGCAGCCTGGTAGATCGGCTTGATGTCGTCGAGCCGCTCGTTCAAGTTCTGATGCGGTCCGAGATGCGGCCGCATCAGCGCCCGCACCTCGTTGCGATAGACCATGCCGAGCCCGTGGTAATGCGTGCCATCAAGCTCGCTGAGGGCGATCGCCTTCTTGTAGCATTCGGCGGCGAACTCATACGATTCCGAGCGTTGGATATACAGCAGCCGACCGAGATGGGCCCAGAAATGCGGATTGCTCTCGAAGCTGTCGCAGAGCGCGGTCAGCACCCTTCGCCTGCTCTCGTCGATCGGGATGTCGTGAATCAGCTCCGAGAACTCGGCGCGCTCCTCGCCGAGCTCGGTGCGTACGATGAAGAGATAGGTCAGGATGCCCTCGATGGTCTCGCTGTCGACATGGGCCTTGTCGGCAATTCGTTCGATGAACTGGACGCAGAATCCGGCCAGCAGCGCCTTCCAGTCGCTGGCATGGGTGGAGTCCGCGGGCCGCAGGTGCTGCTGCAGAATTTCCCGGGCGATCCGCGGATGGACGATCTTGAGCTCGATGCCGTCGAACAGGACGAGCTTGCTCGCGGCCTCACCTAGCACATCGGAGAGACGAACTTCGGTCGGCCAGTCCGATCGTGACATGATCTTCAGGGACGAGAACGGTAATGCCTGCTGCGAATAGGCGCCGATCAGCGCGACATACGCCAGCAGCTCGCGCTGCTCGTCCGACAGTTCATCGAAATAGGTCGAGACGTAGTCCTGGACGTTATTGAACTTGTTCTCGAAGGCATACAGGCTGTAGAAGAACGGCGAGCGGAAATCGCCGAGATTTTTGTCCGTCGTCAGCCGATGCAATTCGCCCTTGCGGTTTGGGGCGCACCATTGGGCATAGCGCTCGTAGAACCGCTGGGCTTCGCTGGCCACCATCTGGTCTTCCAGCAGGTAGGTCAGTGACCCCTTTGAAAGGTGACGCGACCGCACCACGTCCAGAAACACGAAGTTCAGGTTGCGGCTTCTCAGCTCGGCAAACAGCCTGTCGCGATCGGTATCCAACAGTCTCGCCTGCTCGGCGACGATGAAGATCGGCAATCCGGAAAGCTGGGACACCGTGTCGACATGATCGGCCGTCAGGTTGTTGAACGACTTGATCAGAATGGTCGGATAGAGATTGCGCAGATCCCACGCCAGCCGCCTCACCACGGTCGTCGCGCCTGCGCCGGGCTTGTGGCGCAGGGTGACGGAGACGACGCGGAGATCCTCCAGGAGCTTGGTGAGCTGGGCGCGGATCTCGTTGGTGACGTCCCGGGGCACATCGAGGCTCCGGTTGAGGTCCTGCCACGAGACCTCCGCGCCGTCGCGGAAGCTCGGCCCGTCGACGCCCTTCTCCGTATCGGAACGTGCCAGCCCGTCGTGCACGAGCTCGATGGATTCCGAGAACTTGGCATAGAGGTCGGGCTGGATCGCGACCTTGGTCAGCCTCGCGCCATCGTCGGAACGGGCGGGGATGCGAATGGCCGCCTCGATCTCGGGATCGCCGATCATCTCCGAGATGCCGAGGGCGAGATCGCCGTAGCGGCAGGCAATCCGTTCCGGCGCTGCGCCCTCCTCCGACAGAATCTCGAACGTCTTGTCGTCCGGACCGCTTTCCACGACGACGACCCTGACGTTCTCGACCTGCTCGGTCAGCGCCGAGTACACCGCGCGCAACCGGCTCGGCTCAATCGCCTCGGCAAGGAACACCACCGTGAGCGGTCGAGGCGTGGTCTGCGAACGAACCTTGGTCGCCAGGCTGCGCAGTTCGCGCGGCATCATCCTGCGCCATTCGACGGTCGAGGCGGGGATGCTGGTTGGGACGGCCCGCCAGCCGTCAGCCATGAACCAGGCCATGCCGACGTTGAAATTCACGTCCACGTCAGACTGCGAGGACAGGATCCGGTGAAAGGCCCTGACGTTGCCCCTTCCGGCCTGCGCCGCTTCGGAAAGACTGCTGCCGTCGCTGGCGGAGTCGAAATCGATCACCAGCGACCATGGCAAGCGGGTAATCGTCTCCCGCTCCGCGGGCGCCAGGCGACGAAGCGCGGTTCCGGCGACCAGGACGTAGGCGTTCCGTACCGAGTTGAAGCTGTCGGCCGCCCGCCAGACCTCGCGCCAGGCGTTGTCGCTCGCCCGGACCTGCAGCGCCTTGATCTGCTCGCCTTGCGGCAGGGCGATCCGCTCGAACTGATAGAGCTCCTTCAGATGCTGCGCGGCGTAAAGGAACGCGAACTCCTTCAGCTTGGTCGACTGCGCCGGCCTTTCATCCAGCGATCTCTTGCTGGCGTAGTTGAGCCCCGCCGCGATGCAGGCCACACGATACTGCCGTTCCACGTCCTCCTTGCGGCCGGGAAATTTCTTTTCCCGCCAGGAGAACAGATTGTCCCGGATCATTCCCGAAAAGCGGATCAGTCCGACGTCGTCGGAATGCTTGGCGGCGCGGATGGCGTCCGATCGCATCAATAACTGCGCCGTCACACCGACGAGATCGAGCCACCGCGCGCGGGAAGCGGTGGACCGGATCGACAGGAACTGGGAGACTTCGAGGTAAGCGAGATCGAACAGCAGCGCGACGGGCCTGCGATAGTGCTCGAAATCGATCAGGTAGAAGCTCGTCTCGGTGCTGCCAGGGGCATGAATGAGGATGTTGCGGCCGTGCAGATCGCCATGACCGCGGCCGACGATCGGCGAGAACCTGACTTTGCGCAGCGGCGAATTGGGCGCCGAACAGGCCAGCGGGTTCGGCAGGTCCATGTCGGCATCGCGAAAGCCCTTGGCCGACCGGTCGAGCCCGGTCATCGTCTCGAACACCTGATCGAGCCGCCCGCCGAAGTTGAGCTTCGAGCCGAGCCATTGATGGAGCAGATCGTAGGCGGAGACATCATCCGCCGCCCCGGCATCGTGGTTCCAGCCGGCAAGGATCCCTTGCAGCACCTCGCCGATCGCCCTGGTCCGCTCCGCTTCCGTGACGTCCGCGAGCGGATCGACATACTTCAGGCCTTCGCCGGCGATGGTCATCAGCGCCGCCGACCAGCCTCCACCCTTGTGCTGGCGGGCCAGCTTCGGGAAGCGCTTCTCGGCGAACGCGCCGCCCTCTTCGATCGCCTCGTGATGACGGGAAATTTCCGCGATCTGCGCCTCCGGGAAGATCTTCAGGATCGCGGAGCCGTCGTAGGATCCCTTTGAATCCACGAGCATCACGTCGGCACCCGACTTTCCGCTGAGGGATCGTCGCACGGTCAGCCCGTCAAGTCCCCAGGCCGTCTTGAGCTCGCCGAGCTTGTCGTCGAGGGTTGGGGGCATGTCGTCGGGCATGATGGAAAACCACCTCCGGTTGCGACGCAATTTTGATCGCGGCAGACGATTGTGTCCAGACGGAATTTTACGGCTTTGGCAAGAAAGCAAGGCGGCACCGAGATACGCCGTTCGGCGGCGCCGGATGCTTCCGATAAAGGCAGCGGATTTCCGTAACGAAGCACCGGAAAGGCCTGCCCGCAGGGCAGATCAGCGCGCCCCCGCGCGCATTTGCTTTGACTTGGGCGCCGTGATCGGGGACAAGCCGCGCATGCCGAAAAAACCCGGGACCAATCCGAAAGGCGAATTCGCCTTCTTCAACGTCTTCTATGAAGACGGCTCGCAGCGCTCCAACCGCCGCGTGCCGTCGGAACTGCTGGGTGGCCTCGACGGCGACGAGCCCGCGCGCGGCTTCATCATGGAGCAGGACCGCGAGATCGCCGAAAAGAGCGGCCGCCCGCCGCTGGAGATCAAGCGGCTGGAGCGGGTCGGGGCGAAGAAGAAGTAGGCGCGGACGACTAGCCGTTTGGCTCGTCTATCGGCGATCATCAACTCTATCCTCGTCATTCCGGGGCGCGCGAAGCGCGAGCCCGGAATCCATTGCGCCGCAGGTTTCGTTGAAGAATGGATTCCGGGCTTGGCGCTATGCGCCGCCCCGGAATGACGGGGAAGTGCGGTGACCGTGCAAAACAAACGGCGGGCAATTGCCCGCCGCTGTTGTTTCGATGGATGCCCGGGTCAAGCCCGGGCATGACGCCCGATCAATTATCCAGGAAGCTCCGCAGCTTCCGCGACCGCGACGGGTGCTTCAGCTTGCGCAGCGCCTTGGCTTCGATCTGGCGGATGCGCTCTCTCGTCACCGAGAACTGCTGGCCGACCTCTTCCAGCGTGTGGTCGGTGTTCATGCCGATGCCGAAACGCATGCGCAGCACGCGTTCTTCGCGCGGGGTGAGGGAGGCCAGCACGCGCGTGGTGGTCTCGCGCAGGTTGGACTGGATCGCCGCGTCGATCGGCAGGATCGCGTTCTTGTCCTCGATGAAATCGCCGAGGTGTGAATCCTCTTCGTCGCCGACCGGGGTCTCCAGCGACAGCGGCTCCTTGGCGATCTTGAGGACCTTGCGGACCTTCTCCAGCGGCATGCCGAGCTTCTCGGCGAGCTCCTCAGGCGTCGGCTCGCGGCCGATCTCG
This sequence comes from Bradyrhizobium genosp. L, assembly GCF_015624485.1. Lineage (NCBI taxonomy): Bacteria > Pseudomonadati > Pseudomonadota > Alphaproteobacteria > Hyphomicrobiales > Nitrobacteraceae > Bradyrhizobium > Bradyrhizobium genosp. L. Next base: position 1,509,710 of record NZ_CP061378.1, on the reverse strand, counting down.
TTCAGCATCTGGCGCGAGGTGCGGACGATCTTGTTGATCGTCTCGATCATGTGCACGGGGATGCGGATGGTGCGGGCCTGGTCCGCAATGCTGCGGGTGATCGCCTGCCGGATCCACCAGGTGGCGTAGGTCGAGAACTTGTAGCCGCGGCGGTACTCGAACTTGTCGACCGCCTTCATCAGGCCGATGTTGCCTTCCTGGATCAGGTCGAGGAACTGGAGGCCGCGGTTGGTGTACTTCTTGGCGATCGAGATCACCAGACGGAGGTTGGCTTCCACCATCTCCTTCTTGGCCTGACGGGCCTCGCGCTCGCCCTTCTGCACGCCGTGCACGATCTTGCGGAATTCGCCGATCTCGAGCCCGGTGAGCGCAGCCAGCGACTGGATCTCGTGGCGCAGATCCTTGATGCGGTCCTTCTCGTGATGGACGAAGTTCTTCCAGCCCTTGGCGGAGAGCTTCGAGACACGGTTGAGCCAGCGCGGATCGAGCTCCGAGCCCTGGTAGTTGCGCAGGAAGTCCTCGCGCGCGACGCCGTGGCTGTCGCCGAGGCGCAGCAGGCGGCCTTCGAACGAGACCAGCTTCTTGTTGATGTCGTAGAGCTGCTCGACCAGCGAATCGATGCGGGCCTGGTTGAGGCGCAGCGACTTCACCTCGACGATGATCTCGTCCTTCAGCTTCTTGTACTTGCGCTCCTGCGAGGGCGACAGCGACTCGCTCTGCAGCTGGTTGGCGATGTCCTGCTCCTGGAGGCGGCGCAGCTTCTTGTACTCGGATGCGATCTTGTCGAAGGTCTCGACCACCTTCGGCTTCAGCTCGGCCTCGATCGCGGCGAGCGACATCTGGTTCTCGAACTCGTCGTCGTCCATGTCGGACTCGGCGGCGGCCTCGCCCGGATCCTTCTCCTCGGTCTCGGCCTCGGCGCCACCGGCAGGCGCGGCGCGGAACGGGGTCGGCGACGGCGGCGCGGCCGGCGGCGCGACATGGGCGGGCGCGGCGGCATCCGCGCCGTTGGCGCCGGCCTCGGCAGTGGCGCCTTCGCCATTGGGGCCGGCGATCAGGTTCGGATTGATGCCGCCCTTGGATTCCGGGCCGGCATAGGTGGCTTCGAGATCGATGATGTCGCGAAGGAAGATCTTTCCTTCGTTCAACTCGTCGCGCCAGATGATGATGGCCTGGAAGGTCAGCGGGCTTTCGCAGAGCCCCGCGATCATCGCCTCGCGGCCGGCCTCGATGCGCTTCGCAATCGCGATTTCGCCTTCGCGAGACAACAGCTCGACGGTGCCCATCTCGCGCAGATACATCCGCACGGGATCGTCGGTGCGTTCGCCCGGCTCGCTCTTCTTGACCTCGGTGACGGCCTTCTGCGTGACTTCGACGAGCTCGTTGTCGGTCTCGTCGTCGCCGTCGTCCTTCTCGTCCTCGCCCTCGCTATCGTCGGCTTCGGTGACGTTGATGCCCATGTCCGAGAGCATCGACATGATGTCCTCGATCTGCTCGGGCGAGGTGGTGTCGGAAGGCAGCACTTCATTGAGCTGATCGAAGGTCACGAAGCCGCGCTTCTTGGCCTGCTTGATCATCTTCTTCACCGCGGCATCCGACAGGTCGAGCAACGGCGACGGCGCGTCAGCGGCATCCTTCTCAGGAGCGTCCGCTGCCTTGTCGTCTTTTTCCTTGTCCTTAACCTGCAGCGTCTTTGCCTTGGTGGCCATTCACTAAGCTCCCGAAACGCGGTCGTGCGAACGTGGCGCCACGCGCGCACATCCGCATGAAATCCAGACTACTCTCTCGACGCGCAAAGGGCGGCGCAAACAGTCGCCACCCCTGTCATCCGTCTCGATGGTTTCCACTCTCGCAATAGCCGCGAGGCTATTAAGTTTCGCTTAACCCTGTTTTTGCAGCCAAACCATGGGTTTGGCGAGTCTTTTTGCGGGTTTGGCCGACGCCGTCCGCAGCATTTTATTATCAGACGTTTCGCTGGAACCGGCCCGATAATTCGCCGAACCCCTCGATCAGGGCTTCGGTCCCGTCGGCTTCTGCCATTCGGGCCTGGATATCCAATAACCATGCCAGATTGGTCTCGCTGGAATCGTCAGCCAGAGCCGCCTCGGCGTCTTTCATTTCCCTAAGTAAGGCGTGGGTTTTCTGATGCAAGGCAACCAGTTGGCGCCACGTCGATAAAACGTCCTCGCGCGCCGCGCCGACCTGGACGCCCCACACCGCCTGGGTCGTGATCGCGCGCTCAACCCTTTGAAGAATCTGTGAAAATCCACCCGCATCGAGGTCGGCGCGCATCTTCTCGGCCTGCTCCTCTTCGTCCGGCGAGTGGTGATGGTCGTTGGCGAAGGCCGCGATGACGGCCGCGCGCAGCTTGTGGGCCTCCGGGTGGGCGAGCTCCAGCGCCGCGACCTCCTCGAGATGGTCGTGCAGCAGCCAGGGGTGGTTGATCAGGATCTGCAGGATCAACGCCTCCCGGCGGGAGATCGCGCTGCGCTGGCCGCGCATGATCGGGCTGTTGGCGAGCTGCGGGCTCGCCGCCTGGTAGGGGCCGCGGGGAATTCCGGGAGCGCCACCCTTGGGGGCGAATCGGCCGCCCTGGCCTCCCTGAGCCGCGCTGCGAGGGGTGAAGGCACGGGGTGATTCGCCGCCGCGGCCGCCGAAATTGCCGCGCCCGTAGCCGCCGCCTCCGCGCTCGGGCGCAAAGGTGCGCTGCAGGCGCTGCTGCAAATCCTGGCGATAATAGCGGCGCACCACCTCGTCACGGATGCCGTTGGTCATCTCGCCGATGCGCGCCTCCAGCGCGGCGCGGCGTTCGGGGGTGGCAAAGTTGCCGCCTTCGATCTCGCGCGACCAGATCAGGTCGGCGAGCGGCTTGGCCGCGGCAATCACGTCCTCGATCGCGGCACGGCCGCCCGAGCGCGCGAGATCGTCCGGGTCCTGGCCTTCCGGCAGCAGCGCGATGCGCAGGCTCTTGCCCGGCTTGAGGTTCGGCAGAGCGAGGTCGGCAGCACGATAGGCGGCCTTCTGCCCGGCGCGGTCGCCGTCGAAGCAGAGGATCGGCTCGTCCGCCATCTTCCAGAGCAGACCGAGCTGGTTCTCGGTCAGCGCGGTGCCGAGCGGCGCCACCGCGCCGGCAAAACCGGCCGTGACCATCGCGATGACGTCGACATAGCCCTCCACCACGATCAGCTGCGCGCCGTTATGCGCGGCCTGGCGGGCGGTGAAGAGGTTGTAGAGATTGTCGCCCTTGTGAAACAGCGTGGTTTCCGGCGAGTTCAGATACTTCGCCGGAACGTCCTTCTCCAGTGCGCGACCGCCGAACGCGATCACGCGGCCGCGCGGATCGGAGATCGGAAACATCACGCGGTCGCGGAAGCGATCGAACGGCACCGGCTTGTCCTCGCCGGCCACCAGGAGCCCCGCCTCCACCATGTCCTCGGTGGAAATGCCTTGGGCGCCGAGATGCTCCTTCAGCCCGAAACGCTCCGGCGTTGCGTAGCCCATGCGGAACTGGAGCTGGGTCGCGGGCGTGATGCCGCGGTCGGCGAGATAGCCGCGCGCCTTGGCGCCGTGGCGCGAGGCCAGCGTATCGGCGAAATATTTGGTCGCGAGTTCCATCACGTCATGCAGGGTGCGGCGGTGCTGCTCGTGGCGCGCGGCATCGGGCGTCGCAGCCGGCAGCGCAACGCCGGCCATCGCGGCGAGGCGTTCCACCGCCTCGGGGAATGGCACGCCCTCGGTCTTCATCACGAAGTCGAAGATGTTGCCATTCAACCCGGACGAAAAGTCGAACCAGGCCTGCTTCTGGTCGTTGACGAAGAACGACGGCGTCTTCTCCTGCTGGAACGGCGACAACCCCTTATATTCGCGCCCCGCCTTCTTCAGCTTGACGCGCCTGCCCACGACTTCCGAGACCGGAAGCCGGGCGCGCAGCTCATCGAGGAATTCGGGCGTGAAGCGCATGTTGCTCGGGTCGGAGGCGAATCGGTCATCGATATAGTGGGCCAATCCTCGAAGCTTCCAATTTATCTATCTTCTCCCGGCTATTCACACCCTCGTCATTCCGGGGCTCGCGAAGCGAGAGCCCGGAATCCATCGGGCCGCTGCCCCCGTGGACGAGTGGATTCCGGGCTCAGCCCTGCGGGCTGCCCCGGAATGACAGTGGAGAGAAGCCGCGCTCGGCTTGCCCCCTCCCCGGTTCCGCGGTTGGATAGCACCATGTTCACGACATTCCGAGGCGGACAGAGCGGCGGCTGGACGGTGACGTCGATCACGCGGGTGAAGGGCGATACGCTGCCCAAGGTCGCGGCGCTGTCGGTGGTCGCGAGCGAGACCATCGCGCTGCCGCTGTTGCCGTCGCAGACCTCGTGGCGGCTCGCCGGCGTCGCCAGCCATCTGCGCTACACCGAGAAGGCGGAGAAGGAGAAGCTCGCCGCCGCGCAGGCCGGCCTCGGCCGCAGCGAGGCGACGCATGCGGCGCTGATCCCGATCAGGAAATCCGCCGCCTGGTGGGAGCTGCCGCAGGACGAGCGGCGCCAGATCATCGAGGACAAGTCGCACCACATCTCCGGGACCTTGAAATATCTGCCGGCGATCGCGCGGCAATTGTTCCATGCGCGCGACCTCGACATGGCCTTCGACTTCCTGACCTGGTTCGAATTCGCCCCCGAGCATGTCAGCCTGTTCGACGAGCTGGTCGCCATGCTGCGCGCGACGGAGGAATGGGGTTATGTCGAGCGCGAGGTCGACGTCCGCGTGGTGCGGGAGGGGTGACGCGTTGTGCCCCGGACGCTGCGCAGCACGCAGTGCGCCCGGAGCTCGAGCGCTAATGCTCGAGGAATTTTCCTGACGCGATCAGCGGCAGGTCCGTGACCGGCCAGTTGTAGAGATAGGTCCACGCCTCGCCGACGCTGCCGTCGGCGCGCGTGACGCTCAGCATCTCGCGGATATATTCGGTCGGCGGCGGAAAGCCTTCGCCGCAGGCTTCGTACATGTCGAACTCACGCAACATGGCGTCGCACTCGCGCAGGCGGAAGAGCTCGCCGTGCACGAAGTCGGTAGCATCGGCCGACATCACGAGGCCCGGATAATGCTTCACGAGATAGAGCCGGCCGCGGCATTGCGCGGGCCCGAGGAATTCGGCGTTGCCCGACAGCAGCTTCGCCATCGGATGGTCGAAGCCGCGCATCAGCGTGCCGTAGACGAAGAGGAGATCGGAGGTCATGGCCCTCTATGTCATTGCGAGCGAAGCGAAGCAATCCATCCGTCCGCACACACGGAGAGATGGATTGCTTCGTCGCTGCCGCTCCTCGCAATGACGACGGATCAAGTCGCCACCACCTCATCCGTCATGACGACGAATTTCGTCAGCGTCATGCGCCCGAAGCTCGTGGTCAGCGCGACGTCGGCGGCGTCACGGCCGGTGCCCATCAGGATGCGGCCGATCCGCGGCGTGTTGTGGCGGGCGTCGAATGTGTACCACTGGCCGGACAGGTAGACCTCGAACCAGCCGGAGAAATCCATCGGCGCGGGGTCCTTTGGCACGCCGATATCGCCGAGATAGCCGGTGCAGTAGCGCGCCGGGATGCCCATGCAGCGGCACAGGGTCAGCGCCAGATGGGCGAAGTCGCGGCAGACGCCGGTGCGGCTTTCGTAGACGTCATGCGCCGATTTCATGTGATGGGCATGCTCGTAGCCGAAGGTGACGTGATTGTGCACGAACTCGACGATCGCCTGCACCCGCGCCCATCCCTGCGGCGTGTTGCCGAACAGCGACCAGGCGATGTCGGTCAGCTTGTCGGTCTCGCAATAGCGGCTCGGCATCAGATAGAGCAGGATGTCGTCGGGAAGCTGCTCGATCGCGACCTGCTGCGCCGCCGGATTGACGATGTCGGGCAATCCGGAATCGCGCACCAGCGCGCTGCCGCGGAAAGTGACGCCGCCGGCCGGCGCGACCAGCCGCCCGCAGGCATTGCCAAAACTGTCGCGATAGAAGCCGATCGGCGTGGCCGGCTCGGTTGCGATCTCCTCGGTGCCGACGATGTCGGCGTAGCGCGAGGGATGGATCGACAACATCATCACCATCGGCGTCGGTTGCGGAGCCGTGTAGGTGATCTCGAAGCCGACCTTGATCTGCATCGTCAGGCCGTCTCCCGTGCCGCGTCCTCACCGAGCGTGACGACGTTGATATCGACATCCATGCGCAGGAAGGCGTCCGCCGGGCCGAGATAGACGCCGTGCAGCGGGATCGCCTGGCGCGGATCGCGCGCGACCGCGACACGGATCAGGTCGTGCGAGCCGACGATGCCGTTGGTCGGGTCGAACTCGATCCAGCCTGCATTCGGCAGATAGACCTGCACCCAGGCATGGGTCGAGCCGCCGCCGACATAACCATGCGCGCCGCTCGACGGCATCGCCAGATAGCCGGAAACGAAACGCGCGGCAATGCCGAGCCGGCGGAGCGCCTCGATCATCAGCAGCGCATAATCGCGGCAGGTGCCCGATCTGGTCTGCAGCGTATCGAGCGGATGCTGGGTGCCATGCTCGTGACGCCTGCGGTAGCGGAAGCCCTCGCGGATGCCGTGGGTCATGCCGCTCAGGATCTTGAAAGTCGGCGTCGGCGGCTCGACATCGAGGAAGCGCCGCGCCCAGGCCGACAGCTCGCCGTTCGGGTCACCGTATTGCGGCGTGATGAACTGCTGCAGATCGGGAAATTCCTCATCATCATAGAGGAACGGATAGAAATAGGCGGCATCATCCGGCGTCAGCGCGAAAGGGTCGGTCGGATTGTGCTCGACCGTCGCCGTCGCGACAAAGGTAAGCGCGTCGGCGCGCTCGTCGAAGGTCGCGATCGCGACGCTGTTGCCGAACACGTCGTGGATCCAGCGCAGCGCCATCGGCTGCGGGTCGATCACAAGCTCGGAGCGGAGCACGCGCAGATCGTGACCGTCGCGCGGGCGCAGCATGATGCAGTGCTCGCCAAAGGCCACCGGGCGCGTGTAGCGATAAACGGTCTTGTGATGAATCTTCAGCAGCGGCATCGTCACACAATCATCGTGATTCCAAGCCGCATAATCTATAGCGAATGATGCTCGATTCCAGACCAGAGTGCCGCTTGAATGGGCAAAGTTGAGGAAAATGTCGTGAGTCACGTCGATGGTCCATCCGTCCTGCTAGCAAACACCGACGTTTCACCGGTTCTTGAACATAATCCCGACGGTCGCTCGCCGTTCCTTTTCACCTGCGATCACTATGGCCGGCTGATCCCGAGCCCGCTCGGCGACCTCGGCCTGCCCGAGAGCGAGCTCGTCAGGCACATCGCCTGGGACATCGGCATCGCCGGCGTGGCGGTCAAGCTCGCCGACCAGCTCGACGCCCATCTGGTCGCGCAGCGCTATTCGCGGCTGGTGATCGACTGCAACCGGCCGCCGCATGTCGCAAGCTCGATCCCGCTGATCAGCGAGGCCACCACCGTTCCCGGCAATGAAGGCCTGTCGCGCGAAGCCGCCGAGCTGCGCCGCGCGCAGATCTTCGATCCCTATCACGCCCGCATCGACGCGGTGATCGATGCGCGGGCGCAACGCGGCCTGCCGACCGTGCTGGTGTCGCTGCACAGCTTTACGCCCGTCTACGCCGGCATCGCGCGGCCCTGGCACATCGGCACGCTCTATCACCGCGACACAATGCTGCCGCCGCTGCTGCTGAAGCATCTGCGCAATGAGGCTGATCTCGTGGTCGGCGACAACGAACCCTACGCCGTCAGCGACGAGACCGACTACACCATCCCCGTGCACGGCGAGACGCGCGGCCTGATGAACTCCGGCATCGAGATCCGCCAGGATCTGATCTCCGACCAGGCCGGCGAGACAGCGTGGGCGGAGCGGCTGGCGCGGGTTCTCGGCGAGATCGAGACGGAGCTGCGCAAGGAGGCGCGGATATGAAGCTGCGCGCGCGGCACACTCGATGTCGTCCCGACGAAAGTCGGGACCCATAGCCACCGAAGATCATTGTTGCGCAAGGCTGGGGCCGCAGTTCGCCCGGACGGCACGCCCCTGTGGTTCTGGGTCCCGCCTTTCGCCGGGACGACACCTTTGTTGTAGCCGCCGTCGATGCTTCAGCCGAGATCGTGCAAATCCTTGCCGAGCGGCGGCGTCAGGTAAAATTCCGAGAACACGACCTTCAGGCCGGCCCGTTCCGGCGTGCAGGCCATCGGGCCTACCAGGTAAGAGTTCGCTTTCGGAAACGGCGCCAGCCGCATCAGCGGCCAGTGCCTGCCGTCGGCGGACACCTGCAGGCGCAGCACGCCGTTGGCGACGGTCGCGCGGATCCGGAAGTCGGCGGCGTCGTGGCTGTAGCGCGCGGTCGCCCAGTCCGACCGGCCGTCGGTCAGGACGCTGCCGAGCATCGGATTGCCATCCGAGAACTCGATCCCGGCCTTGACCCAATGCTGGGCATCGGCGCGCACCATGATGCCGGCCTGGTCGTAGAGTTCGCGAAAATCGCCCTGCACGCGCAGCTCGGCAGTGAAGGCCTCGCCAGCGGGAAAACCCAAAAAGTGTCCGCTGTCCCTGATGAAGCCGTAATGGGTTTCGCGCCAGAAGTCGGTGGCCTCATCGGTGACGAGCTCGAGACTGTCACCATTCGCCGACCATCGCTCCGGCTCGTTCAGCCATACGCCATCGGGTCTGCCGAAGACCGTGCTGCTCATCGTCACCTCACGCGGCGGTTCCGCTGTCCTGCGCCACCGCAAGCGAAAGCGATAGCACGGATCCAGGCGCGACCTGCCGGTCGTCTCCCAATGACGTTTGGGGTCTGCGCGGCTATTGCGCGACGACCCGCACCTTCTGATCGCGGTCGGTGCCCGTGAGGCAGTCCACGGAGAGGTTCGGCCAGGTCTGCGACGCGCATGCCGAGGCTTCGACGATCGGAGCTTGAACGACCTTCGGCAGGACTGCGGTTGCGACGCGATGCTTCGGGGGAAGGAACGTTGCGGCTCCTATCGTGCCGGAAATCGTGCATGCCAGGAGGATGATTGCGGTTCCCAGTCTCATTCGTCTGCCCTTCAACTGCGCTACAAGCGCGCCCGTCATACCGGGCATCGCATGCAGCGCAACGAAGCGAGGCCGTTAAGCTGAAGCATCAAGCTTAATCGCCACGTCGCGCCTGCTGGCTCGCAACTTGCTGGTTCAGCCATCGCAAGGCGCAACTGGAATTGAGGTGTTACATGCCGGGGCACAGCACGGTTAATGGTGTGGTTCGATTTGAGGCGCTTGATGCGATCAGAGGTATCAGCGCGCTGCTCGTGGTGCTGTTCCACATCCCGCTTTACCACGCGCTCAAGGGCGAGCAGTCGTTCGCAAACCTGCAATTCTGCGTCGACATGTTCTTCGCGCTGTCCGGCTTCGTGCTGTGCCATGCCTATGGCAGCCGCCTCCGGCAAGGCACCGACGGCATCCGGTTCGCGACGGCCCGCTTCGCAAGGCTGTGGCCGCTGCACGTCATCATGCTCGTGCTGTTCGTCGGGATCGAGATCACCAAGCTGGTGTTCACGCGCGGCGGCGGCTCGTTCGCGCTCGACTCGGCTCCCTTCGGCGAGGGCCATACGCTGTGGGAAGCCGTCACCAACATCCTGTTCCTGCAGGCCTTCCATTTGCATCCCGGGCTGACCTGGAACGGCGCGGCCTGGAGCGCCGCGCTCGAGTTCTACGTCTCGCTGCTGTTCGCCGCCGTCGTGATCGTGTTCCCGCGCCGGCGGCGTGAGATCTTTCTGGCGCTTTGCCTCGCGGCCGGCGCGCTGCTCTTCAGGGAATCGCCGGATTCCCTGTTCGTGTCGAGCGATTGGGGCGTACTGCGCGCCATGTTCAGCTTCTTCGCCGGCTGCCTCGTCTACGACATGCGCCTGCAATCGAATGGCAGGCTGGCAACGCCGCATCTGCTGGAGGTGTGGAGCGTCCTGCTGTTCGCGGTGTTCCTGCTGACCACGCCGAAGGGCGGCCTGGAATACGCCTTTCCGCTGCTCGCGGCGATCGTGATCTACGTGTTCTCGTTCGATCAGGGCATCGTCTCGGCGCTGATGCGGACGTCGCCGCTGCAGAAGCTCGGCCTGTGGTCCTACTCGATCTACATGATCCACACCTTCCTGTTCCAGGTGATGCGGATGGTCGGCTCCTATCTGAGCCACAAGCTGAACCCCGACCTGATCGTCTGGTACAATGACGACAAGCTGCTGCAACTGGGATCGCCCGGCACGGCGCTGGTGCTGGCGTTGGTTTTGTCAGTGGTCCTGGTCGTGCCGCTTGCTGCGCTGACCTATCGCTGGATCGAGCGGCCCGCGATGGATTTCGGGCGCGGCCTGTCGCGATGGCGCGGGACGGATCAATCGGCGGATGGTTCGCCGAACCATCGCTTTGCGGCCCGACTGGCTGCCGCGAGGTCCGGGATGAGCTAGGCGCCGCTCGAGGCCGTGCAGAAGTGCCTGGTCAAGCTCGCGTCACGCTACGAGACCAAGGAGTCCGTGGTGTTCGACCGCCTGATGCAGTCGACCGAGGCGCTGCGCGCGCGCAAGGAAGCCGTGTTCGTCGAGACCGAGCAGATCCTGCTGGAGGCCATGTGCGAGCTGTGGCCGGCGCCGGCACGGCGCGACGGACTGCGGCTGGTCGCGATGGTGGCGATGGGGACGCTGCGCCTGGCGCTGGAGAAGTGGAAGCAGAACGACGCGGCACATCCGCTCGCCACCTACATCCGCCAGAGCTTTGCGCTGCTGGCGAAGCAGTTCTGAACCCAAGCCGCTTCAGTGCGGCTTGCCGAGCACGGATGCGAAGGGAAGGATGACGATCTCGTCGCCGGCCTCGTCGCTGACATGCATGGTCCAGTCGCGCCAGTCTTCCAGGCTGACCGTTGCGACCAGCGATCGCATCGCGCAGGTCGCCGCCTCGCACGCCTCGGCGAGGCTGGCCACCGAGGTGCCACGGCGATCCATCAACACTCCCCGCGTATTGGCGCAATGCAGATAGACCTGGGTCATGTCCGTATCCTCGCAAGCTCCGGGCGAGCAGGCTCGCCGCTGCATGACGGAGCTATACGACGCCGCAACAGGATCGTTCGTGATGCCGCTCACACAGGCCGCGCGCCCCGGAAACCTCGCACGACCGTGATCGGCCGCAGCGGGCCGGGTCACGCCGCTCTCACCAAACCGCGATTTGACATTTCTTCTACATTTGTCAAAATCGACAAATGGGACCGAAGACCCGCATTCTCGACGCCACCATGCTGGTGTTCCGCCGCCACGGCTTCCGTCGCTCCTCGATCGAGCAGGTGGCGGAAGCCGCCGGGCTGACCCGGCAGGCGCTCTATCATCACTTCGAATCCAAGGAAGCGCTGTTCCGCGCCGTGGTCGAACGCGTGCATGAGCAGGCCATGGCGGCCGAGGACGCCGCCGTCGTCGCCGCGGAGCAGGCCGGCGGCGATCTCGGCGACATCCTGGCCGCCGGCATGAACGCGCGGATGAAAACCGCGATCGCCTCCTTCGACGGCTCGCCGCATATCGAGGAGCTGTATTCCGAGCACATCGCGCAGGCGCGCGACCTCTACCAGAAATATTCGGTGCTCTATGCGGAGCGCCTGTTCGCCGTCGTGGTACGGACGGCGCGCAGGTTGCAGCTCGTGCTGCCGCAGGGCATGTCGGCGGCCGATTTCGCGCGGCTGGTCGAGATGGCGGTGCACGGGTCGAAGTCGCAGCACCCGGCGATGCAGCCGGCGGACGCGTTCCTCAAGGACATGACCATGATGGTGCGGGCGCTCTGCGCCGGCGCCGTGCCCAAGCAGAAGCCGGGCGCCCGTAAGGCGACGGCGAGGAAAAGACCATCACCGAGCAAAACTGGAGGACGTCCATGAGCACGATGACCATCAATGGGCGGGTCGAGACCCTCCCCGACGATCCCGACGCGCTGCTGATCGACGTCGTGCGCGATCAGCTCCACCTGACCGGAACCAAGCTGGTCTGCGGTGCCGGCGTCTGCGGCGCCTGCACCGTGCTGGTCGACGGCGCGCCGGTCGCGAGCTGTCTGATGCCGGCGCAGGCTGCCGCCGGCAAGTCGGTGACGTCGGTGGAGGGCATCGGCGCGGCAGAGCTGCATCCGGTGCAGAAGGCGTTCATGGCGCATGACGCCCTGCAATGCGGCTTCTGCACGCCGGGTTTCATCGTCGAGGCTGTCGCGTTCTGTGACCATTGGCGTGCGACCAGGGGAACCGCGGTGCCTTCGCGCGAGGAGATCGGCGCGGCGCTGTCGGGCCATCTCTGCCGCTGCGGCGCCTATGACGGGATTTTTCGCGCGGTGGCGGATGCCTGCGCCGGCCGGTTCGACGGCGACCATGTCGTCGCGCCGCGCATCGAGGCCCGCGACAAGGTGACAGGCGCGGCAAAATACACCGTCGATATCAGGCACGATGGCCAGCTCGAGGGCGTGATCCTGCGCTCGCGCGAGGCGCATGCACGCATCACCGCGCTCGATCTCGCGCCGGCGCGCGCACTGGCCGGCGTCGCCGCGGTGTCGCTGATCGGCGACGATCGCATCGTGCGCTATGTCGGCGAGCCGATCGCCGCGGTGGCGGCCAAGGACCGCAACACCGCGCTGGCCGCGCTCGCCGCGATCCAGGTGACCAGCGAGCGCCTCCCCGCGGTGATCGGGCTCGATGCCGGCCGCAAGGACGACGCGCCTGTGGTGTTCGACAGAGCGAGCCGCAAGCGTGCCGGCAACGTCTCTGAAGTGGGCGGCGGGCCCGCGCCCTGGAAGCAGAACGTCCGCGGGCCGACCGCGGTGTTCTCGCAGCGCGCGGGCAAGGCGCGCAGCTGGGTGAACGAGGCGCGCCAGGCGGGCAGCCGGCTGCTCGTCGAAGGCACCTTTCGCACCGGCACGCAGCAGCATGCCTGCCTCGAGCCGCATGCCGCGGTGGCGCGCTTCGACGGCGACCGGCTGACGGTGCACGCCTCGTCGCAATGGGTGTTTCACCTGCGGGAGCAGATTGCAAAGCGCTTCAAGCTCGATCACGACAAGGTCCGCGTCATCGCCGATCACGTCGGTGGCGGCTTCGGCTCCAAGTCGAGCCTCGGCGTCGAGACGATCGTCGCGATCGAGCTCGCACGTGCGGCCAAGGCGCCGGTCAGGGTCGCCTACGACCGGCACGAGGAGCTCTCGGTCGCCGGCTATCGGCCGGCCGCCGAGGTGAAGGTCGCGCTGCTGCCCTCCGAAGCGGGCGGCCTGAAGGCGCTCGAAGTCACCGCGCATGCCGACACGGGTGCGGCGACCAATTCGACCATCGCGGCGTTGGCGCGGCTGATCTATCCGGCCGAAGCAAAGGCGTTGTCGGATTTCGATGTCATCAGCAATTTGCCGCCTGGCGCCGCCTTCCGCGGCCCCGGCGGTCCGCCGATGGCCTTTGCGGTGGAGCAGGCGATCGACGAGGCCGCGCTGCGGCTTGGCGTCGATCCGATCGCGCTCCGCAAGCGCTGGGATCCTGATCCGAACCGCCAGCGGCTGTACGACTGGGCGTCCGGGCTCGACACCTGGCGCAACCGCAAGCCGGCCGGGAGCGGCCGCTATCGCCGCGGCGTCGGGGTGGCGACCGGCTATTGGCTCTATCTCTGGCAGCCCAAGGTGAAGGTCGAGGTCGCGGTCAGGGGCGGCCGCATCGTCGCCAGCACCGCGACGCAGGATATCGGCACCGGTACCCGTAGCGTGATCGCCGATACCGTCGCGCGCGAGTTCGATCTCGAGCCGGACGAGATCGAGGTGCGGATCGGCGATTCGTCGCTGCCCGAAGGTCCCGGCTCCGGCGGCAGCCGCGTCACCGCCTCGATCTTGCCGCCGACGCTGTCGGCGATCCAGAAGCTGAAGGCCACGATGCTCGACCAGGCGACGCGGAAGCCGGCGCCGGGCTCGAACGCACCATGGCGCGAGCTGATCGCGCGCTCGCCCGATATCGCCGTCACGGAGACCCGCGGCGAGGACGGCAAGACCACCGCGCCCAGCATCCGCTCGCCGCTGCGCGACGTCGGCTTCATGGGCATCGTGTTCGGCTTCATGATGCGCCGCCTCTCCAACATCGTGGTCGGCGCCGGCGTGCCGAGCTCGGTGCAGGTGATCGAGGTCGAGGTCGACACCTGGCTCGGCCATGTGCGGGTGCTCAACGTGCACACCGGCATTGCCGTGGGCAAGGTCGCGGCTCCGGTGCTGGCGCATAGCCAGGCTTGCGGCGCCGTGATCCAGGGCCTCGGCTACGCGCTCTACGAGGCGCGCGAGCTCGACCCCAACAACGGTGACGTCCTGACCGCCGGCATGGAGGATTATCGCATTCCGGGAATCGCCGACACGCCCGCGATCGACGTACACTTCGACGAGGCCGGCTTCGATCACGTGCTCGGCAACAGCGTCGGCATCGGCGAGGTGGCGACGGTGCCGACATCGCCCGCGGTCGCCAACGCGATCCACGACGCGATCGGCATCCGCCTGACCGAGCTTCCGATCCGGCCCGACCGCATCGTCGCCGCGCTGAAAGGGAGGACCGCCGCATGAACACCGCAGCCGCAATGACCGCACCGGAATTCCGCGCTGCCGGCACCGATCTGTCGGAACGCCGCCGCAGCGGCGTCTCGCGCGGGCCGATCGTCGATCTCACCGCCAGTCCCGATACGATCGGTATCGCGTGGGGCACGGAGGGTGCGGCCCGGATCGGCGCCCTGACCGCAATCGCGACGATTGCGTCGGATGCGCGGATCGCGGCGGCCTATCCCGGCATCGCCGCCGCCGCGCACGGCCTTGCCACACCGCAGATCCGTCACCTGGCGACGCTCGGCGGCAACCTCGCCCAGCGCTCGCGCTGCTGGTACTTCCGCAATCCGCAGATCGGCTGCCTGAAGAAGGGCGGGACCGACTGCCCGGCACGATCCGGCAACCATCTCTATCACGCGGCTTTCGATCTCGGTCCTTGCGTTGCGCCGCATCCCTCGACGATGGCGATGGCGCTGCTGGCCTACGATGCGACGGTCACGACCGATCGGCGCAGCAGATTGTCGATCACCGATCTGCTCGGCGACGGCAGCAATGGTGCGGCCGACAATCTGCTGGCGCCAGGTGAACGGATCGAAAGCATCGAGCTCCCCGCGCCGCTCGCCGGCGAGCGCGCGCTCTACAAGCGCGCCATCAGCCGCACCCATGCGGAATGGCCGCTGGTGGAAATCTGCGTGCGCGCAGTGGTGTCCGCCGGCATTCTTCGCGAGGTCCATATCGCGGCCGGCGGGATCGCCCCGGTCCCGTTAAGGCTCACGGCATCTGCGGCGGCGCTGCAAGGCAAGACCGCCGATCCGGCGACGATCGCGCACGCCGCCGAGCTTGCGATATCGGGCGCAAAGCCGCTGCCGATGACCGGATACAAGCTCGACTTGCTCAAAGGTCTCGTGCGCGACGCGGTCGAGCGGATCGTAGAATAGGTGCGGCGGCCTCAGCGCGCCCGGGTCAGCGCCAGCCAGATGCCGCCGCCGATCATGAAGCCGCCGGAGATGCGCGACATCAGTCGCGTACGCTGCTTGGAGAAGAATTTTCGGGCGCGGCCTGCCGCCAACGCGTAAATTCCGTCCGTCATGGCGGCGGTTGCCATGAAGGTGAGGCCAAGCACCACGACCTGCGGGACGTGCGGCTTGTCCATATCCATGAACTGCGGAATGAAGGCGCCGAAGAACACCAGCACCTTCGGGTTCGAGAGCAGCACCAGAAAACCCTGCAGGAAGAAGCCGCCGCGCGGCGGCGGTGGCGCAGCATCGGTGCCGACACCCTCGACCGGCGAGCGGATCAGCTTGATGCCGAGCCAGACCAGATAGGCCGCGCCAGCGAAGCGGACCCAGTTGAACCAGTAACCCATGGTTGCCATCAGCGAGGTCAGGCCGACCGCGACGATACCGATCACGATCGCGAGCCCGACCTGCGCGCCCAGCACATTGATCAGCGCGGCACGGGTGCCGTAGCGCAAGCCGTTGGCGATCACCATGGTGACGATCGGACCCGGCAGCAGCGCCAGCGCAATGCAGGCGGCGACGAAGGCAAAATAGGCTTGCAGGGACATGGCGAAACTCACTGAGGTGAGCCGGAATTAATGCACGTTCAACGCGGAAGAGAAAGGGGTCCCTGCTGATGGCTGTCATACCCCGCGAATGCGGGGTATCCAGTACGCCGCGGCTTTACGGTCAAGCACCGGCGTCACTGGAATACTGGGTCACCCGCTTTCGCGGGTGACGGCACCGTTTGATAGGTGAGAGATAGGCTTCTCACCCGCCTCCCATCGCCGCGATCATCCATGTCCGGATCTGTTGCGATCCCAGCAACGCCAGCGCGGCCCGCTGCACCTGCGCCGCATCGCCCCCGCCCTGCGCGGCAGCCACCATGAGGTCGCAGCGGTGCGAGACCGCGATGCCGATTGCGGTGTGCTTGCCGCCCGGCATCTCGAGCTCATAGGGCCGGATGCGGCCGCGCATATCGGCGACATCGACGACATCTCCCGCCTTCAGCGGCACGAAGCGTTCGCTGATCATGTCGACGTCGGCGACGCGGTCGACCTCGTCGTCATCGGCGACGCCGCTATCGCAGTTGCAGAAGCCGAGCTTTGGCCGGAGATAAACCTCGACATCCGCGCCGCACGTCGCCGCGCCGCAGCGGAAGGCGCGGCCGGCGGGCCAGCCGTCGCGCGGGAACGGCCAGGCGATCTCTTGCCATCCGGAAGTCCGTGGCGGCGCCAACTCGTAAGCGGCGACGGCCGAGAGGCCACCGAGCGCCAGCAACATCACGGCGAGGGTCGGCCATCGGCGCGTCATCTCGCCCTCATGGCAGGCCTGCGATGCTGCGTGCTTCGCCGGCCAATTGCAGAATGTGCAACCCGGTGTTGGCGCGATCGACGGCGTAGATGTAGCCGCGATCGTCGGTCTCGACATTGTTGGTCTGGATCGCGACCTTGCAGCGCGGCTTGCCGTCAACCGTCACACAGCGCTTGTCGGTCGCCTCCGTGATCGACGGGATGAAGTAGCCGACTTCCCTGGGGTGATAGGGATCGCGGATGTCGAGCGCGCGGACGCCGGCATTGAAGAAGGCGATGAAGGCGAGCTTCTTGTAATAGACCGGTGCCATGCTCTCGTTCGACGAATGCGAGCCGAACCGGCCGCCGCGCTGGCAGAAGTTTCCACTCGCCTCCGGCACGGTATAGCTCGAGATCATCATCGGCCGCGCCTCGGTGGTGACGTCGGCGAACCAGACCATCTGCCTGCCCTCGCCGCATTCGTTCTGGATCGCCTCGTCGACGATCATCACGATGTCGCGGGTGCTGCCGTCCTTGTCATGGGCGAACTCCGCGATCGGCATGCCGGGCATCGGAAACACCGTGTGCGCGCCGTTCATCGCCGACATCGGCATCCGCGCGATCTCAGGGAGTTTCAGATTGTCCGGCGTCGGCTCCTTCGGTCCGTTCAGCAGTTTGTCGCGATCGACGATCTGCAGGAAGCCGCCCTTGTCGGTGCCGTAACCGAAATAGACGCGGTTGCCCTTCGGCCCGGTCGAGATCGGCCCGTGCAGTTCGGTCGGCACCGCACCGGTCGCGCCCGGCTCCTGTCCGGGCAAGCCAAAGTCCCTGATCTTGATGGGATGCGCGGGATCGGAAAGATCATAGACCTGCGTCATGCGCCGCGTGCGCCAGTCCGGCGCGCCCGACACCAGATAGGCGATGCCGGTGTCGCATTCCCAGAAATTCTTGTGCGTGTCCTTCAGCCCCTCGCCAATCCGGGTGACCAGCACGGGATTGGCGGGATCGGCCACGTTCCAGATCTCATGCGCCTCGCTGCCGAAGGTGCGCAGCATATAGACCGCGTTGCGATCGCCCTTCGGCAAATCCTTGCCGTCGCAGATCCGAACCATCTGCGCGCCGCCGGATTCATATTTGCCTTCCTGGCCCGGAATGTGCCGCAGATATTTCGGGTGCGCGGGATCGGTGACGTCGACGATCGAGGTGCCGTTCGGTTCAGGCTTGCCGGTCATCGGATTGACGGGGTCGGGAACGTCGTCGGTGCCGCCGTGGTGGCCGATATAGGCGATCCACCGGTTACCCTGATGATGGATGGTCGGCTGATAGGCGCTGCGCGCCTGCAAATCGTTATATCCGGCCAGCTTCATGTTCGAAGCTTCCGGAGGGTCTCCGATCTTCGGCTGCTGGGCGCTCGCGCCGCTTGCGAGCAGGATAACGAACAACGTGCAGCAACCTGCCGTAACGCGACCGCCCATGCGCCTCACCCCGAGTTCCCCGCCAATCTGCGTTGGCTGCTCACCACGATAGCACGCTGATGTCGGTGCCCAAACACACGCTCTTGACATGCAACTATTTGGTTGCCTATTATCCGACCCATGGATGAAGTCTTCAAAGCGCTGGCGGATGCCTCACGGCGGACGTTGCTGGACCGGCTTCACGATCAGAACGGGCAGACGCTCGGCGAGCTCTGCGACGGTCTCGACATGACGCGTCAGGCCGTCACCAAGCACGTTGTGATTCTCGAGGAGGCCAACCTCGTCACCACGATCAGGCACGGCCGCGAGAAGCTGCACTACCTCAACCCGGTTCCGATCCATCAGATCGGCGAGCGCTGGATCAGGAAATTCGAGCGCGGAAAGCTCGCCGCGCTCAGCGAATTGAAACGACAATTGGAGAAGCGTGATGAGTAAGCCTGAATTCGTCTATGTCACCTACATCGAGACCACGCCCGAGAAGCTTTGGGAGGCGCTGACCTCAAGCGAGTTCACGCGGCAATACTGGTTCGACACCGAGCTCAGGTCCGACTGGAAGGTCGGCGCACCGATCGCGCTCGTGATGAGCGGCAAGACAACCGATACCGGCGAGATCCTCGAGGCAGACCGGCCGCGGCGCCTCGCCTACACCTTCAGGCACGAGCTCGACGATGAAATGCGCGAGGAAGGGGCGACCAAGGTCGGCTTCACGACCGAGCCCTTTGGCAAGATCGTCAAGCTGACCGTCACGCATGAGGGCTTCCGCGTCGGCAGCAAGCTGCTCGACGGCATCTCCAGGGGATGGCCCGCGATCCTGTCCGGGCTCAAGAGCCTGCTCGAAACCGGCAAGGTCGCGGCGATTCCGCTCGCTGCGCTCGGGATCGAGGGCGTCGAATAACCATGAAGATCTATCGAAGGGTGCACGCGGACATGAATATCGACAAGTTCAAGCCGGCGATCGTCTACACCATCTACATCGCATCCACGCCGCAAGAGGTGTGGCAGGCGCTGACCAATACCGAGTTCAGCCGGAAGTATTTTTCCGGCAATGCGGTCGAGGTCGATCTTCGGATCGGCGGCGCCTACATCGTGCGCACGCCCGACGGCGCGGTGCACATCTCGGGCGAGGTGATCGAATGCGATCCCTCGAAACGGTTGACCGTCACCTTCAACGTCAACTGGCCGCAGCTGGTCGAAAAACTCGGGCCCACGCTCGTCACCTGGGAGATCGAAGCCGCCGGCGACGGTGTCAAGCTGACGCTGTTGCAGTCGCACGACCGCCCGATCAGCGACGACATCCTGTCCGGCGGTCGCACCGGCTGGCCGGCGATCCTCTCCAGCCTGAAGAGCCTCCTGGAAACCGGCCAGGCCATGGTGATCCCGATGCAGCCCCCGGCGCGCATGCTGGCCGCACTGAAGGAATTGGGGATTCCGATGCCGTGAACAAACTCCGCCGTCGTCCCGGCGAAGGCCGGGACCCATTACCACCGCTTTATGTGGTGGAGCTCGCTGGAGCCACAGCGTCGCGCAACAATTAAACCCTGCGGTTATGGGTCCCGGCCTTCGCCGGGACGACGGTGGAGAGAGCTACCCCAGCGCCCTTAGCTCCCGCCGCAGCACCTTGCCGGTCGCCGTCATCGGCAGGCTTTCGGCGAACTGCACGAAGCGTGGATATTCGTGGGCGGCGAGTTGCACCTTGACGAATTCCTGGATCTCGCGCGCCAAGGCGTCGCTCGGCGTGTGGCCCGGACGCAGCACGATCCAGGCCTTGATCGACTCGGTGCGGATCGGATCGGGGATGCCGACCACGGCGGACATCGCCACTGCCGGGTGCTTCATCAGCGTGTGCTCGATCTCGGACGGGCCGACCCGATAGCCGGCCGTGGTGATGACGTCGTCCTCGCGGCTGACGTACCAGAAATAGCCGTCGTCATCCTGGACGCCGAGATCGCCGGTCAGCAGGAACTCGCCGGCGTATTTCTTCGCGGTCGCGTCCGGATTGCGCCAATACTCGATCATGGTGCAGGGACATGGCTGGCGCACGCCGATGATGCCGCGCTGGCCACGCGGCAACTCCTCGCCCTGGTCGTTGACGATGCGGACGTCGAAGCCCGGCGTGGCGCGGCCCATCGAGCCCGGGCGGATCGAAAACAGATTGGCGTTGGAGCCGATCACGAGATTGCATTCGGTCTGGCCGAACACCTCGTGGGCATCGACGCCGAACGTGTCGCGCACCCAGCTCAGCAATTCGCCGCCGAGCGATTCGCCGCCGGTGAAGATGCTGCGCAGCCTGACGCCGGAATTCCTGACGTCCGCCTGCCGCATCAGCTTCAGCGCGGTCGGCGGCAGGAATACGTTGCGGATGCCGAGCTCGGCCATCATCTGCATCGCCGCCTGCGGCTCGAATTTGCGGGCGCGGTGACCGACCATCGGGATGCCGTGGTACCAGAACGCGAACAGGCCGTTGATCAGCCCGCCGATCCAGGCCCAGTCGGCCGGCGTCCACATCAGGTCGCCGGGCCGGGGCAGGAAATTGTGGCACATCTCGACATTGGGCAGATGGCCGAGCACGACGCGATGCGCATGCAGCGCGCCTTTCGGATTGCCCGTGGTGCCTGAGGTGTAGATGATCAGAGCGGGATCGTCGGCCGCGGTGTCGACCGTTGCGAATTCCGGTGACGCCGACCCGATCGCATCCCAGAAGGATGTCGTTCCGGACGGTGCGCGCTCGCCGACGGCATAGATGGTCTTGAGATCGGGAAGCCGATCGCGGATCTTTGCGATCTTCTCCCAGCCGGCCTCGTCGGTGACGATCGCCCTGGCGGCGGAGTTCGAGAGGCGGAATTCGAGCGCGTCCTCGCCGAACAGCGCAAACAGCGGGAGTGAGATCATGGCCGCGCGATACGCCGCGAGATGGGCGACCGGCAATTCGAGCGACTGCGACAGGAACACCGCGACGCGATCGCCGCGGGCAATGCCGTCGGCCACGAGCACGTTGGCGAAGCGCCGCGACGCGTCCGCGACCGCATCGAACGAGGTGCGCGTGGTGCCGCCGTCCTCGTCGACATAGACCAACGCGAGCCGCCCGGTGCCGTCGGCATGGCGATCGCAGCAGGCGGTCGCGATATTGAAGCGCGCGGGGATGTCCCAGCGAAAGTTGCGATAGAGCTCGTCGTAGGTGGCGGCTTCAGTCAGCATGGTGACCCGCGAGGTTGGACGTGGGGACTGCGAGCTTACCCGAACGGAGGATTTTTCGAGAGGCTTTGCGCGCGTCTCGGCTTCAGCTATCCCAGAGCAAGCCAATCGCTGCACGAATGCGGGGGAAACAAGACATGATGGGGATCGATCGTCCGACGCCGCGAATGACGCGCCGCAACATGCTTCGCGGCGGTGTCGCACTGGCCGCGGCCGCGCCGTTTTTGCGCGTGTCGGCCGAGGAAGCCGCCAAACCGGCCGCCGATGGCAAGCCGAAATCGCGCCTGATCCTGCTCGGCACCGCTGGCGGGCCTACCCCGAAACCCAACCGGGCGGCGCCCGCCCAGGTCATCGTCGTCAACAATACGTCCTATGTGATCGACTGCGGCAACGGGGTCGCGCGCCAGATGATCCTGGCCAAGCTCAAGCTGGCCTCGATCCGCAGCGTGTTCCTGACCCACCACCATTCCGATCACAACGCCGACTACGGCAATCTGCTGCTGCTGGCCTGGGCGACCGATCTCGCCAAGCGCGTCGATACCTACGGGCCGCCGCCGCTCGCGGAGATGACCCGGCAGTTCCTCGCGCTGAACGACTACGACATCCGCACCCGCATCGCCGACGAAGGGCGGCCGCCGTTGAAGGACCTGATCGTTCCGCATGAGATCAGCGCCGGTGCCCTCGTGATGCAGGACGACAATGTCAAGGTCACCGCGGCGCTGGTCGAGCATCCGCCGGTCGAGCCGGCGTTCGCCTACCGTTTCGATTGCCCAGACCGCTCGATCGTGATCTCGGGCGATACCCGGCCCTCGCAGAACCTGGTCAAGCTCGCGCAAGGCGCCGACGTCCTGGTCCACGAGGTCATGCATTTGCCGTCGCTCGAGCAATTGATCGCGACCGAGCCGAATGCCAAGACGTTGCGCGAGCATTTGCTGGCGAGCCACACCACGACCGAGCAGGTCGGCCGCATCGCCACCGAAGCCGGGGTCAAGACGCTGGTGCTGTCGCATTTCGTCCCTGGCGGTTATCCGTTCCTCAAGGATGAGGTCTGGTTCGATGCGGTGCGGCCGTATTACTCGGGAAATCTCGTCGTCGGCCACGACTTGCTGGAGCTGTAGACCGAGCTTCCCTGCGTGAACGCACTCCGCCGTCGTCCCTGCGAAAGCAGGGATCCATAACCACAGGAAAGAGTTGCGGCGCGACGCCGTTGGCCCCAGCGAGCTTTCACCGCGCACAGCGGTGGTTATGGGTCCCGGGTCGCGCTTCGCTTGCCCGGGACGACGGTGGAGGGGGCTACCTGCCGATCAACTACCCTGCATGTAGCGGACCGGATTTTCCTTGTCGGCTTTGAAGATGTCGGCGGCTTCGGCAAACAGCGCCGACACGGTCTGAGCGTTCAGGTCGTCGAACGTCTCGAAGCTGAAATTGTTGGCGCCGGACCGCAACGCGCCGAGCTTGCCGGCATGGCAGGAGACCAGCGGCTTGCCGGCGCGCGTCACCGCGACATAGACGCTGATGTAGTTCTTCTGCAGGGCCACGCCGATCACCGGCCATGGCGTTGTCTTGCCGGACTTGATCGCGTAGCGAAACTGGCCGTAACCGATCAACTTCATCCGCATGCCGGCGTCGCCCGCCGGTGTTCCGGCATGGAAATGCCGCTTCAGCGACGGCGCCGCCTTGCGCATCACGGCATGCAGCTGCTCGAGATCGGCGGTGCGTGCGGGGTCGAAAGCGAGATAGGCCTCCAGACTGTCCGCGGTGACACGAAACATCGGCAGGCCTCCGGCAACTATCCAGACAGCGCCGCCTTCACCAAACCGCTGGCCTTGCCGAAATCCATCTGGCCGGCGTATTTCGCGCGCAGCACGCCGATGACCTTGCCCATGTCCTTCATGCCGGCGGCGCCGGTCTCGACGACGGCGGCAGCGATCGCGGCGTTGACCTCGTCGTCGGACATCTGCTTCGGCAGATAGGCCGTGATGACAGCGATCTCCTCGCGCTCCTGGT
Organism: Bradyrhizobium genosp. L; assembly: GCF_015624485.1. Lineage (NCBI taxonomy): Bacteria > Pseudomonadati > Pseudomonadota > Alphaproteobacteria > Hyphomicrobiales > Nitrobacteraceae > Bradyrhizobium > Bradyrhizobium genosp. L. Next base: position 1,486,203 of record NZ_CP061378.1, on the reverse strand, counting down.
TGGCGAGTTCGGCGCGGCCGCCCTTGTCGTAGAGCTCGACGGATTCCTGGCGCTGCTTGATCATCTTCTGCAGCAGGCCGAGCAGATCGGCATCCGAGAGCGGCGGCTTGCCCTGCCCGCGCGCGTCGATGTCGGCGTTCTTGATGGTCGAATTGACCATGCGCAGCGTGGAGAGCTTGCGCTCATCCTTCGCCTTCATCGCCTCCTTGACCGCAGTATTGATGTCGTCGCGCAGCATCGTGATGTCCCTAAAGCCAGCAATCCCTTCATGTAAGTGTTCCGCAGCGGCAGAACAACCTAGTTCCGCAGCCATTCGACCAGCGCATCGGCGCAGGCCTGCGGCCGTTCGAGCTGGGGCAGATGCCCGCAATCGGCGAGCACCACGAGCTTGGCGCCGGGAATACCGTTGGCCATCTCGTCCGACAGCGCGTTCGGCACGGTGTTGTCGGTATCCGATGTCAGCACCAAGGTCGGGCACTTGATCCAGGCCATGGTCGGCCGCGAATCCGGTCGGCTCATGACCGCGCTCTGCTGGCGGACGAAGGCCTCCGCGCCGACATCCGCGCTCATGTCGTCGACGATCCGGCGCAGGCTTGCATCGCCCTGCCGCGACGGATGCACGAAGCCGGGATAGAGTTCGTCGACAACGCTCCGATACTGCCCGCCCTTCGCGCGCTCGATCATGCCGCGGCGGCGTACCGATGCCTCCGGCGTGTCGGCGCGCGCCTGGGTGCTCATCAGCGCCAGCCTTGCCACCCGCTCCGGCGCCTGGCGCATGATCTCGAAGGCGATGTAGCCCCCCATCGAGTGGCCGGCCAGCGCAAAGCGCGGTGGCGCCTCGGCCAGGATCCGGCGGGCAATCGCGCCCATATTGTCGTCCCTGACGTGGTTGGCGACGGTGACCGGCCCGAACCGCCACAGCGCCGGGATCACCGGCGCGAAGATCCGCGGCGAGCAGATGACGCCCGGGACGAGCAGGATCGGCATTGTGTTGTCCATGCGGGGCTCCGGCCTCGGTCATTTTCGGCAAGCAAACGGCCGCTTGCGGGAACTTTTAGATTAAAAGGCCCCTTGGGCCTGTCAATTCGGCCGGTACGGCGGTGTGAATCCGCGCCCTTTCGCTTTGACGCCGCAAGGTGCGGCGTCTATTTAAAGGGCTCATGACAACATCCGAAAACGCTCCCGCCTGGCCGGACCACAAACCGACCGCGCTCCTCGTGCTCGCCGATGGCACGGTGCTGGAAGGTTTTGGCCTCGGCGCCGAAGGCCACGCCGTCGGCGAGGTCTGCTTCAACACCGCGATGACCGGCTATGAGGAGATCCTCACCGATCCCTCCTATGCCGGCCAGCTCATCACCTTCACCTTCCCGCATATCGGCAATGTCGGCACCAACGAGGAAGACATCGAGACGGTGAACATGGCCGCGACACCCGGCGCGCGCGGCGTGATCCTGCGCACCGCAATCACCGATCCCTCGAACTATCGCGCCACCCGCCATCTCGACCAATGGCTGAAGGCGCGCGGCATCATCGGCCTCTCCGGCATCGACACCCGCGCGCTGACCGCGCTGATCCGCTCCAAGGGCATGCCGAATGCCGTGATCGCGCACGCCAGGAACAGCGAGTTCGACCTGCACGGGCTGAAGGAAGAAGCCCGCGAATGGCCCGGCCTCGAGGGCATGGACCTGGTGCCGATGGTCACCTCCGGCCAGCGCTTCACCTGGGACGAGACACCCTGGGCGTGGGGCGAAGGCTTTGGCCGGCAGACCGCACCCGAATTCAACGTCGTCGCGATCGACTACGGTATCAAGCGCAACATCCTGCGCCTGCTCGCCGGCGTCGGCGCCAAGGTCACCGTGGTGCCGGCGACGACCTCGGCCGAGGACATCCTGGCGATGAAGCCGGACGGCATCTTCCTGTCGAACGGACCCGGCGATCCGGCCGCGACCGGCAAATACGCCGTGCCGGTGATCCAGAAGGTGATCTCTTCGGGCACGCCGACCTTCGGCATCTGCCTCGGCCACCAAATGCTGGGCCTCGCCGTCGGCGCCAGGACCATGAAGATGCATCAGGGCCACCACGGCGCCAATCATCCGGTCAAGGACGAGACCACCGGCAAGGTCGAGATCACCTCGATGAACCACGGCTTTGCGGTCGACCAGGCGACGCTGCCCGATGGCGCCACACAGACGCACATCTCGCTGTTCGACGGCTCCAATTGCGGTATCGCGCTCGACGGCAAGCCGGTGTTCTCGGTGCAGTACCACCCCGAAGCCTCGCCCGGCCCGCGCGACTCGCATTATCTGTTCCAGCGCTTTGCCGACCTGATGCGGCAGAAGAAGAGCGCGGCGTAAACACGCGACCTGTCATTGCCGGGCTTGACCCGGCAATCCATCCTCTTGAAGAAAGATGGATGCCGGATCAAGTCCGGGCATGACGCGATGTGTTCGCCGCTAAATCTCGGAATTACCGACGTGACCGACAGCCCCACCCCGCAACCGGAATACGGCGTCTCCTCGATGGAGGTGATGGCGTCAATGCCGGGGCTCGATTTCGTGCGCGGCATCTTCGCGCGCACGCTGCCCGAGCCGCCGATCATGCAGACGGTCGAGCCGTTCGATTGCAGCGCCGACCCCGGCCATGTCGTGATCCACAGCGTGCCGGGCCGGCGCCATTACAACCCGATCGGCTCGGTGCATGGCGGCTATGCCGCGATCCTCTTGGATTCCGCGATGGGGCTCGCGGTGCAGACCACGCTACCAAAAGGCTCCGGCTACACCACGCTAGAGTTCAAGATCTCCTTCGTCCGCGGCATGAGCGAGGACACCGGCACGATCCGCACCGAGGGAAAAGTGCTCAATGCCGGCCGGCGCGTGGCGACCGCGGAGGCGCGCATCACCGACGACAAAGGCAAGCTGATCGCACACGCGACCACGACCTGCCTGGTGTTCGAGTTGCCTAAAACCGCCTGAAAAAAAGTAGGGTGGGCAAAGAAGCGAAGCGACGTGCCCACCATTCTCGGCGTGCTCGTGATGGTGGGCACGCCTACGCTTTGCCCACCCTACGCGGCTTTCCAACGCGACCTGACGACAAGTCCACGCATTGGAGCCATGACGGAGCACGCTGGATCAGCGCCGCCGTTCTGTGATTGACTTTGCCTGTCCGAGATCAGGCCAACATGATCCGGCAACGAGCAAGGAAACGCCCGATGACATCAGCTGCCCCGGACATGGCGATCCGCGACATCCGCGTGACGATGCTGCGGCTGCCCTGGGCCGACGATCCCTGGTTGAAAGGCGCGGCGCTGGGCGAGACCCGCGACATCCTGATCTGCGATGTCGAGACCGCAAGCGGCATCACCGGCATGGGCTATCTGTTCGTGTTCCGCCCGGCGATGAAATCGATCGCGGCCTGTCTCGAGGAGTGCATCATCCCGCTCGTCAAGGGCAAGGACGCCACCGCGATCGAGGCGATCTGGCGCGATCTGTGGACCGCGACGATGACCTACGGCCGCGGCGGCATCGCCGCGATGGCGATGTCGGCGCTCGACATCGCGCTGTGGGACGCAGTCGGCAAGCGCGCCGGCCTGCCGCTGCACCGGCTGTGGGGGCATTATCGCCCGCAGATCCCGGTCTACGGCTCCGGCTGCTTTCGCGGCGCCGGCGGCGACGGAATGATCGAGAAGGCGCTGCATTTCGTGAAGCAGGGCTACAAGGCGATCAAAATGCAGGTCGCTCACGTCCACACGCCGGCGCAGGACCTCGATAATGTGCGCCGCATGCGCGAGGCGCTCGGTCCCGACATCGACATCATGATCGACGTCAACATGGGATGGAGCGCCGATATCGCGATCGAGATGGGACGCAAGTTCGAGAAATACGACATCTACTGGCTGGAGGAGCCGGTGCCGGCCGATGATTTCGCCGGCTATCAGCGCATCGCGGCCGCGCTCGACATGCGCGTGGTCGACGGCGAGACCCATTTCACGCGTTACGATCTGCGGCCGTTCTTCCTCAATCCCTGCCTGCCGATCCTGCAGCCCGATCCGATGCGCGGCGGCATGACCGACCTGCGCAAGATCGCAGCGCTTGCGGACACCTGGGGCGTGACCATCGCGCCGCATCTGTTTCCCGAGCTGAATGTGCATCTGCTGGCCTCGATCCCGAACGGCATCTGGTGCGAGAACATGGCGCTGATCGACGATCTCTGGGTCGATCCGCCCGAGATCGCTGACGGCATGATCACGGCACCGGAGCAACCGGGGCACGGGCTCAGATTCAAGGACGAGGTGCTGAAGTTCAGGATTTCGTAGGAACGGTCTTCAGGGAAGCGGTTTGCCCAGAGACCGTAGGGTGGGCAAAGCGCAGCAATTTCGGAGGATTGCCATGTCCGTAGTGAAAGCCGGAGCCGAACCGCTGGCGATCGTCTTCGAGGATGACGGCCTGATCCCGAACAACCCGATGCCGTTCCTGGTCTACAAGGGCGCCGTCGATGTCGGCAAGGACCCTGAAGCCGCGATCGAGCAATTGTTCGGCGGCAACGGCTGGGGTGCGATGTGGCGCAACGGCGTCTACGACTTTGCGCATTACCACGCCACCCTGCACGAAGTGCTCGGCATCGCCCGCGGCAGCGCGCGCGTGCAATTCGGCGGCGCGCATGGACGTGCGCTGGAGGTTGCGGCCGGCGACGTCGCGATCCTGCCCGCGGGCACCGGGCATCAATGCCTGTCGGCAAGCGACGATTTCTCCGTGGTCGGCGCCTACCCGCCGGGTCCGCCGATGGATCTGCAACGGCCGACGCCGGAAAACCATGCGAAGGCGCTGAAGACGATTCCGCTGGTTGCGAAGCCGGCGACCGATCCGGTGATGGGCAAGGACGGCCCGCTGGTGCGGCTGTGGAGGAAGTAGCCGCTGCAAGCGCTCCATCTCCCCTTCTCCCCTTCTCCCCTTCTCCCCTTCTGGGAGAAGGTGGCGCGAACGAAGAGATCGTAGGGTGGGCAAAGCGAAGCGTGCCCACCTTCACACGCACAGTGCAAGAAAGGTGGGCACGGCGCATGCGCGCCTTTGCCCACCCTACGAGAGCGGCGCGTAGCTATGCCGCGTTGCTGCCTTCCTGGCGGCTGGCTTCGAACAGGAACCAGGTGCGGCGCTCGGTTTCGTCAATGAAGGTTTCCAGCAAGCCCGCGGTGCCGGAATCTTCGTGATCGTCGGCGAGCTTGTGCGCCTTGCGCATCGCGGCAGCCATCTGCTTGTTGTCTTCCATCAATTCGCGCAGCATTTCGACGGGCGGGACATAGTCCTCGTCATTGTCCTGGATGGTCTGATGCTTGGCGATCTGGCCGATCGATTTCAGCGTCGCGCCGCCGAGCTTGCGAACCCGTTCGGCAAGCTGATCGGTAGTGGCGAAGATCGCGTCCGACTGCTCATCCAGCATCAGGTGGTAATCGTGGAAGTGACGGCCGCTGACATGCCAATGGAAATTCTTGGTCTTCAGATACAGTGCAAAGGCATCCGCCAGCAGCGTATTGAGCGAGGCCGAAATCTTGTCGACCGCAGCCTGCGGCAGGTCGCTCGGCGTGTCGAGATTGGGCGAGATTTTGTCACTCTTGGCTTTGCTCACGATAAACCTTCCTGTTAGGAACCCGGGACTTTCGGCCCATTGAACATTGGCCGCCGGACCGCTAACGCATCACGCACCTGCCTGTTCCTGTGTCAGGAACCCCGATTCTTACTGGAATTCCCTGCAATGGATGAATGGATCGATTATTACGATTCCACGCATACGATCTATGCAAGCCGGTTGCACCGCGACCTGCATTTTGACGTCATCGCGCGGGACATCATCGGCTACATCGATTCACCCGACGCAGTCGTGCTGGACTATGCCTGCGGCGAGGCGCTGTCGGCGGCGAAGGTAACGGACGCCTGCGCGCGGCTCTATCTGGCCGAGCCCGCGCCCGGCGTGCGCGGCAGGCTGGCGGCGCGCTTTGCATCGAACAGCAAGATTGGCGTGCGCTCGCTCGACGAGCTGAAACAGATGGACGCCGCGTCCATCGACCTCGTCGTGATGAACTCGGTCGCGCAATACATGACACCGCAGGAGCTCGATTCCGCGTTCGAGGTGATCCACCGCCTGCTGAAGCCAGCGGGTCGCTTCGTGCTTGGCGACATCCTGCGCCCCGAGGTCGGGATGATCAGGGACGTAACGGCGCTGTTGCGCTTCGCCGCAACCCACGGCTTCCTGCGCCACGCCGCCATCGGGCTGGTCTCGACGGCGCTGTCCGATTACCGCGAGCTGCGCACCAGGATCGGCCTGCAGCGCTACCGCGAGGATGAGATGATCGCAAAGCTCGGCGCCGCCGGCTTCCGCGCCGCCCGCGCGCCGCGCAACATCGGGCACAATCCGTGGCGGATGACCTTTGTCGCGCAGCACTGATCGCTCGCCGGGACGTTAAGGTTAATGAACGGTAAACATGGCCGCCGCTGAAATAACCAGCAATGATCGCTTTGGCCCGGTGGCGGAAGCGTCGACGCGGCAGTGGTGCATCACTGTTTATCCTGGTTCAAATCCAGGCCGGGCCTCCAGCCTTCGCTGCTGACGCAGCTTCGGCTTGGCAAGCCCTCTCGTGGCGAAGGCTGCCTCGGCGTAGCCCGCAGGGCGAAGCCGACCCTCCCGTTCCCTTTGCTCCCGAGCACGCACCCCATCCGGAATTTCCCCCAGAATTCAGGGCTGATTCGGCCTTTTTGGGGGTTTCGCGGGTGCGGAAACTGGTCTAAAGACCACCCGCGCGCGAGGGATCGCGCTTCCGGCGCTACAAGCTGTAGCGCATGGCCCGAGGGACGCGCGACCAGCGCGCCCTTTTTTTGTGCCCAGATTCCAGTCCGCGAGAGCTGATGCCCAAAAGAACCGACATCTCCACCATCCTGATCATCGGCGCCGGTCCCATCGTGATCGGCCAGGCCTGCGAATTCGACTATTCCGGCACGCAGGCGGTGAAGACGTTGAAGGAAGAGGGCTACCGGATCGTCCTGGTCAATTCCAATCCGGCGACCATCATGACCGACCCGGAGCTGGCGGACGCCACCTATATCGAGCCGATCACGCCCGAAATCGTCGCCAAGATCATCAAAAAGGAACGCCACGTCATATCAGGCGGCTTTGCGCTGCTGCCGACCATGGGCGGCCAGACCGCGCTGAACTGCGCGCTGAGCCTGCGCCGCGAGGGCACGCTGGAAAAATTCAACGTCGAGATGATCGGCGCGACCGCCGACGCCATCGACAAGGCCGAGGACCGGCAGCTGTTCCGCGAGGCCATGACCAAGATCGGGCTGGAAACGCCGAAGTCGCGGCTGGCGAACGCGTCGGCCCTGAAGAAGTCATTTCGCGACAAGCACCACGCCGAGCGCGCGAAGCTGTCCGGTGCTGCGCTGGAGGAGCTCGATCGGCAGTGGACGCTCGGCGAGAGCGACCGCCGCAAACGCTATCAGGAATATGCACTCGGCCAGGCCTTGATGGCGCTGTCGGAGATCGGCCTGCCCGCGATCATCCGCCCCTCCTTCACGATGGGTGGCACCGGCGGCGGCATCGCCTACAACAAGGAAGAATTCCTCGACATCATCGAGCGCGGCCTCGACGCCTCGCCGACCAACGAAGTGCTGATCGAAGAATCCGTGCTCGGCTGGAAAGAGTTCGAGATGGAGGTGGTGCGCGACAAGAAGGACAATTGCATCATCGTCTGCTCGATCGAGAACCTCGATCCGATGGGCGTGCACACCGGCGATTCCATCACGGTGGCGCCGGCGCTGACCCTGACCGACAAGGAATACCAGATCATGCGCGACGCCTCGCTGGCGGTGCTGCGCGAGATCGGCGTCGAGACCGGCGGCTCCAACGTGCAGTTCGGCGTCAATCCGGAAGACGGCCGGATGGTGGTGATCGAGATGAACCCGCGGGTCTCTCGTTCTTCGGCACTGGCCTCGAAGGCCACCGGCTTCCCTATCGCCAAGGTCGCCGCCAAGCTCGCGATCGGCTACACGCTGGACGAGATCGCCAACGACATTACCGGCGGCGCCACGCCGGCCTCGTTCGAGCCGACGATCGACTACGTCGTCACCAAGGTGCCGCGCTTCGCGTTCGAGAAATTCCCCGGCGCCTCGACCACGCTGACGACCTCTATGAAGTCGGTCGGCGAGGTGATGGCGATCGGCCGCACCTTCCAGGAGAGCCTGCAGAAGGCGCTGCGCGGGCTCGAGACCGGGCTGACCGGCCTCGACGAGATCGACATCGAAGGGCTCGGCCGCGGCGACGACAAGAACGCGATCCGCGCCGCGCTCGGCACGCCGACGCCGAACCGCCTGTTGCAGGTCGCGCAGGCGATGCGGCTCGGCTGGACCAACGAGGAGATCTTCAACTCCTGCAAGATCGATCCCTGGTTCCTCGCCGAACTGCGCGGCATCGTCGAGATGGAGGACAAGGTCCGCAACAACGGCCTGCCGCAGAACGCGTTCGGGATGCGGACGCTGAAGGCGATGGGCTTCTCCGATGCCCGGCTCGCCGTGCTCGCCAATGCCACCGAGGCCGAGATCACCGCGAAACGTCACGCACTCGATGTGCGGCCGGTGTACAAGCGGATCGATACCTGCGCGGCGGAATTCGCTTCGCCCACGGCCTACATGTATTCGAGCTATGAAGCGCCGTTCGCCGGCAGTTTCGCCGACGAAAGCGACCCGTCCGACCGCAAAAAGGTGATCATCCTCGGCGGCGGACCGAACCGCATCGGCCAGGGCATCGAATTCGACTATTGCTGCTGCCACGCCTGCTTCGCGCTCGCCGATGCCGGCTACGAGACCATCATGGTCAACTGCAATCCGGAGACGGTGTCGACCGACTACGACACCGCCGACCGGCTGTATTTCGAACCGCTCACCGCCGAGGACGTGCTGGAGATCATCGCGACCGAGCGCAAGAACGGCACGCTGCATGGCGTGATCGTGCAGTTCGGCGGCCAGACGCCGCTGAAGCTCGCGCGCGCGCTGGAAGCCGCCGAAGTGCCGATCCTCGGCACCTCGCCCGACGCGATCGACCTCGCCGAGGACCGCGACCGCTTCAAGCGCGTGCTCGACAAGCTCCGCCTCAAGCAGCCGAAGAACGGCATCGCCTATTCGGTCGAGCAGGCCCGCTTGGTGGCCGGCGACCTCGGCCTGCCGCTGGTGGTGCGCCCGTCCTACGTGCTCGGCGGCCGCGCGATGCAGATCATCCGCGAGGAGAACCAGCTCAACGATTACCTGCTCGGCACGCTGCCTGAGCTGGTGCCCGCCGACGTCAAGGCGCGCTACCCGAACGACAAGACCGGGCAGATCAACACCGTGCTCGGCAAGAACCCGCTGCTGTTCGACCGCTATCTGTCCGACGCGACCGAGATCGACGTCGACTGCCTCTCCGACGGCAAGGATACCTTCATCGTCGGCATCATGGAGCACATCGAGGAAGCCGGCATCCACTCCGGCGACAGTGCCTGCTCGCTGCCGCCGCATTCGCTCGACCAGAGCATGATCGAAGAGCTGGAGCGGCAGACCCGCGAGCTGGCGCTCGGTCTCGACGTGGTCGGCCTGATGAACGTGCAATACGCCATCAAGGACGGCGACATCTACGTGCTCGAAGTCAACCCGCGCGCCTCGCGTACGGTGCCGTTCGTCGCCAAGGTGGTCGGGACGCCGGTCGCCAAGATCGCGGCACGGATCATGGCCGGCGAGAAGCTCGCCGATTTCAAGCTGAAGAAGAAGAAGCTCGGCCATGTCGGCGTGAAGGAATCGGTATTCCCGTTCGCGCGCTTCCCCGGCGTTGACACCGTGCTCGGCCCGGAGATGCGCTCCACCGGCGAGGTGATGGGCCTCGACCGTTCATTCGAAGTCGCGTTCGCCAAGAGCCAGCTCGGCGGCGGCACGCGGGTGCCGCGCCAGGGCACGGTGTTCGTCTCGGTGCGCGGTGACGACAAGATGCGGATCGCGGACGCGGTGCGGCTCTTGCACTCGCTCGACTTCAAGGTGATGGCGACCTCAGGCACGCAGCGCTATCTCAGCGACCATGGCGTGCCGACGGAAAAGGTAAACAAGGTGCTGGAGGGTCGTCCGCATATCGTCGACGCCATCACCAATGGCGACGTCCAGCTGGTCTTCAATACCACCGAAGGCCCGCAGGCGCTGGCCGACAGCCGCTCGCTGCGGCGGGCTGCCCTCTTGCATAAAGTGCCGTATTACACCACTCTTTCCGGTGCGGTGGCGGCCGCACAGGGGATCCGCGCCTACCGGGACGGGGACCTTGAGGTCCGCACGCTTCAGAGTTACTTTTCCGAGAGCTGACCGCTGCCTGGGCCAAAATCCCGAAACGGTCGGCAATTAGCCGAATGGCTGGAACTCACCGCGCGATTGGATGTTGTCACGGCCCTTAACGGGGCCGAAAATCACTGGGCTTCCGGGCACTCTTCAGGCCCTGATTCCTGCGTTAGCTGAACCAAATGCTCGTGCACGCCGAGGCGTGCACGATTGAAGGACGAAGATGATGGATAAGGTTCCGATGACTGCGGGTGGATACGCCGCGCTGACGAACGAGCTGAAGAAGCGGCAGTCGGAGGATCGTCCGCGCATCATCGAACATATCGCGGAGGCGCGCTCGCACGGCGACCTCTCCGAGAATGCCGAGTATCACGCCGCCAAGGAAGAGCAGTCGCACAATGAGGGCCGCATCGCCGAGCTCGAGGACAAGCTCGCGCGCGCCGACATCATCGACATCTCGAAACTCTCCGGCGACACCATCAAGTTCGGCGCCACTGTGACGCTGGTCGACGAGGACACCGAGAAGAAGACGGTGTGGCAACTGGTCGGCGAGGTCGAGGCCGACGCCAAGAAAGGCCGCATCTCGATCACCTCGCCGCTCGCGCGCGCGTTGATCGGCAAGACCAAGGGCGCCACCGTCGAGGTGATGGCGCCGGGCGGCGCCAAGGCCTACGAGATCACCAAGGTCGAGTGGCGCTAGTTACCTCGATGTGACTGATGCAGAAAAGCCGCGTCTCGCACGCGGTTTTTTTGTGCCCGCAGTTTTCCCCTCGCCTGACAGCAATGTGAGTGGAGAGGCGCTGCGGCCCATACTATGGGGAGACATCAATATGATTATGCATCATAACCATATTGGGCCGGGACCGCGACAGCACACTGTCGCGTTCTCTCGCCGCTTCTACCAAAGTGCACCGAGGAATGATTCCGGACGCAAGGTGTTGACATCACACGCTGGTGGCGAACACCGTGCATCCGGCGTCATGCCGCGTTCCACATGTCAAACAGGGGGTAAATGACAATGGACCAGACGTTCTCGAAATTCCAGCCGGTGGCGCTCAGCCTGTTGCGGTTCATCACCGGACTGCTGCTGTTTCAGTTCGGCGTCGCCAAGCTGCTCAAATTCCCGGCCGGCACAATGTTCGACAAAGTCGAATTGTTCTCGTTGGTCGGAACGGCCGGCGCGCTTGAATTGGTCCTCGGCGCGCTGCTGATGATCGGCCTGTGTTCGCGGATCGTGGCCTTCGTCCTGTCGGGAGAAATGGCTTTCGCTTATTTCCTCTACCACTTCCCCAAGGGCTTTTATCCGCTGCTCAACGGCGGCACTCTGGCGATCGCGTTCTGCTTCACCTGTCTCTATCTCGCGACCTCGGGCCCCGGCCCCTACAGCGTCGACGAGATGATGCGGAAGAAATAGCGCTCGGTATTCCACCTCCCCTTGAAAAGGGGAGGTCGCTTTGCTCGGCAGAGCAAAGCGGGTGGGGCTCTCTCTCAACACGGGCGCGCTCGCCCGCGGCATACCCCCCACCCCGCCCTCTCCCTTTCAGGGGGAGGGAGAAGATGTCAGCCCGCGGCCTTCAGCCCCAGCGGCACCGCCGCCTCGTATTTCGAATTGTGCAGCACCAGCGACGTCCTGACGTTGCGGACATGCGGCGCCGCGGTCAGGTGGGTGACGAAATCCTGGAACGTCGCCATGTCGGGGGCGACGCATTTGAGGATGAAGTCGACCTCGCCCGACAGCATCCAGCATTCCCGCACCAGCGGCTCGGCGCGAACGAAATTCTCGAAGGCACGCAGGTCGGCGTCGGCCTGGCTCGACAGATGCACCGCTGCGAACACCGTGACGTCGAAGCCGAGACGGCGCGGGTCGAGCAGGCCGCGGTAGCCCTGGATGTAGCCTTCCTCCTCCAGCGCCCTCACCCTGCGCAGGCAGGGCGGCGGCGAGATGCCGACACGTTTGGCCAGTTCCACATTGGTGATTCGGCCATCGGCCTGGATCTCGGCGAGGATTTTGAGGTCGATCTCGTCAAGGTTCTTCGACACGCGACTGGGGTTCCCTAAAGCTTTGCAAGGCTCGGCAGACCTGCCGGCAACTCTCATAGCGCACACCGCCGCCATTGCGCAATTTTATTGCGCGTGCAGCGCAAGATTTCGCGAATGTGACTTCAGTTCCGGGGAAAAATCGCGGTCATGGATTGCAATTCTTGCATAGCTCGCCAGATATCCTAGACTTGGATTTGACACTTTTGGCGCCGGCGCGACGCGTTTCCGGGCGCTTCCCGCACAAGTCCTCATCAAAGTCCCCAAACGAGAGGGATCAGCTAATGCCTGCGCCTGTCCATGCCAAGATCGTCATTATCGGGTCCGGCCCTGCCGGCTACACCGCAGCGATCTACGCGGCGCGCGCAATGCTCGAGCCGGTGCTGATCCAGGGCATTCAGCCGGGCGGCCAGCTCACCATCACCACCGACGTGGAAAACTACCCGGGCTTCGCCGACGTGATCCAGGGTCCTTGGCTGATGGAGCAGATGGAGAAGCAGGCGACCCATGTCGGCACCAAGATCGTCACCGACCTCGTCAGCAAGCTCGACCTCTCGCAGCGGCCGTTCCGCCTGACCTGCGATTCCGGCGACGTCTACCTCGCCGAGACCGTGGTGCTCGCCACCGGCGCCCAGGCGCGCTGGCTCGGCATCCCCTCGGAAGCCAAGTTCCAGGGCGGCGGCGTATCGGCCTGCGCGACCTGCGATGGCTTCTTCTATCGCAACAAGGAGGTCGTGGTGGTCGGCGGGGGCAATACCGCGGTCGAGGAAGCGCTGTACCTCACCAACCATGCCTCGCAGGTCACCATCGTGCATCGCCGCGATCACTTCCGTGCCGAGCGCATCCTGCAGGAGCGGCTGTTCAAGCATCCCAAGATCAAGGTGGTCTGGGATGCGACCGTTGACGAGATCTGCGGCACCGAGAACCCGAACAAGGTCACCCATGTCCGCCTCAAGAACGTCAAGACCGGCGCGCTGACGGAGCTCAAGACCGACGGCGTGTTCGTCGCGATCGGCCACGCGCCGGCGACGGAGCTCGTCAAAGGCCAGATCAAACTGAAACCGTCGGGCTATGTCGAGGTGGCGCCGAATTCGACCGCGACCTCGGTGCCCGGCCTGTTCGCTGCCGGCGACGTGGCGGATGAAACCTTTCGCCAGGCGGTCACCGCCGCCGGCCTCGGCTGCATGGCGGCGCTCGAGGCGGAACGCTTCCTGGCACTTCGCGCGAGCGATCGCGCAGCGGCGGAATAACCATGGCACGATCTCGCGACGGATTTACGGATATGGATTGGGACAAGCTGAAGGTGTTTCACGCAGCAGCGGAAGCGGGCAGCTTCACGCATGCCGGCGAGCAGCTTGGACTTTCGCAATCGGCGGTCTCCCGCCAGGTCTCGGCGCTGGAGCAGGAGCTCTCGGTCTCGCTGTTCCACCGCCACGCCCGCGGCCTGATCCTCACCGAGCAGGGCGACCTCTTGTTCCGCACCGCGCATGACGTGTTCATGCAGCTGCAAGCGGCGCGCGCCAAGCTCACCGACAGCCGCGAGCGCCCGAGCGGCGATCTCAAGATCACGACGCCGCCGGCGCTCGGCATCAACTGGCTGATCCCGCGGCTCGACGAGTTCGTTGCGCTCTATCCGGACATCAGGATCTCGCTGATCGTCACCGACGAGGATCTCGATCTGTCGATGCGCGAGGCCGACGTCGCGATCCGAACCCGCAAGCCGACCCAGCCCGACCTGATCCAGCGCAAGCTGTTCTCGATCGGCTTCCACGCCTATTGCTCGCCGGAATACGTCAAGCGCTTCGGCACGCCGCGGACGCTCGACGATCTCGACTCGCACCGCATCATCATGCTGGGCGACGCCCAGGTGCCCCCGCATCTGCAGAACCGCAGCTGGCTGATCGACGCCGGCCGCAACGGCTCCGGGCCGCGCGAACCCTACTTCAAGGTCAACAACATCCTGGGGTTGGTGCGCGCCTGCCAGCAGGGCCTCGGCATCGCCGCGCTGCCGGATTATCTGGTCGAGCAGAACAACCTCGTGCAGCTGTTCGGCGAGTCCGACTCGATCGCGCTCGACACCTACTTCGTCTATCCGGAAGAGCTGAAGACGGTGGCACGGGTGCAGGTGTTCCGCGACTTCGTGGTCAGCAAGGCGCAGCGCTGGCCGTCCTGATTAGCGGCCCTTATACGGCTTCGTTATACGGAGCCTGCGCTGCGCAGGAAGCCCTCACGTCTCGGCACCCGTGGTCTCGGCACGGGTGGTCTCGACACCCACCCCAAGGTCCCCCAAGACTCCGCATGTCTGACATGCGACCTGGATGGTTGCCGCATGGCGTCGATGGGGATCATAGTGCTCATACGCTGAGCGTTCGCGTCGCGCATATGTCCCCCTCCTCCAGTGGCGCGGAAGTTCAGTAATCCCTCTTGGAAGGTGATTGTGTCGGCCTCACGTGGCCAATACCTTAAGCCGGGCTCTATTGAGCCCGGCTTTTTTTCATTTCGGCGTCATGTCCGGGCGACGATAACGCGACACAACGTCCGCGGGTTGTGGTTCAAGCGAGCATTGACAACAACCGCGCGGCGCAGCATCATTGTCCGATGATCACGACTTCGTGCGCCGTTCTGTCGTCGAAAAAAGCTCCCCTCCCGGGGACACGAGATCGCGCGCGATAAGATCACCTTCGCATTCAACCGATCCCGAAACCCCGCCGCCTGGACGGGGTTTTTTATTGGTCCCGTCTCCGGCTTGCCTTCCCAAGGAGATGGAACATGACCGACCTACACCAGCAATTGCAGGGCCTCTGGCTGCCCTTGATCACGCCGTTTCGCGACGGCGAGCTCGACGTCACCTCGCTGCGCCGTCTGGTGCGGCACTATGCCGGCGGCCCGATCGACGGCTTCATCCTCGGTGCAACCTCCGGTGAAGGCATGGCGCTCAGCATGGATGAGCTCGAAGGGCTGGTGAGCGTGGTGCTGGCCGAACTCGCTGCCAGCTCCCGCCAGTTGCCGGTCTGTCTCGGGCTTTCCGGCGCGAGCACCGCGCGGATGAAGGAGACGCTGGACGAGACATGCGATTGGCCGATCAGCGGCTATCTGATCGCGAGCCCCTACTACATCCGCCCGACGCAGCGCGGGCTGTTGCAGCACTTCAACGCGCTCGCCGATCACGCGGCGTTGCCGATCGTGCTTTACAACATTCCCTACCGCACGGCGGTGAACCTGACCAACGAGACGCTGCTGGCGCTCGCCGAACATCCGAACATCGTCGGCATGAAGGATTGCTGCGCCGACCGCGCGCAGTCGATCGATTTCCTGAACCGGCGGCCGGCCGGCTTTCGCGTACTGACCGGCGAGGATGCGCAGACCTTCGACGCGCTCTCCGACGGCGCCGACGGCGCGATCCTGCTGTCGGCGCATCTGGAGACCGACAGCTTCGCCTCGATCCGCACGCTGCTGAAGCAGGGCAATCGCGATGCGGCGCTGGCCGCATGGCGGAAGGTCGCGGGCCTCACCCGCCTGCTGTTCGCCGAGCCGAGCCCCGCGCCGGCCAAGCACTGGCTGTGGCGGCAGGGGTTGATCGACAGCGCGGAGGTGCGGCTGCCGATGGTCGACGTGAGCGCGGATCTGGCGAGCTGGCTCGATGCCGAAATGGAGCGGCGGGCCTCTGTGCTGCAGCCGGCCTAATCCCGTAGCCTGGATGGCGGGCAGCGCCGGATTTCGCTGCGCTTCATCCGGGCGACGCACTCTGCTCTCTCCGTCCGTGCGGGGAGTGGGAGAAAACTTCAGTCCAGCTTCACTCTGGACAGCCGCAGCGCGTTCCCGATGACGCTGACCGAGGACAGCGCCATCGCGGCGGCGCCAACCATCGGGGACAGCAGGAGGCCGAACAACGGATAGAGCACGCCCGCCGCGATCGGAACGCCGGCAGCGTTGTAGACGAAGGCGAACGCCAGGTTCTGGCGGATGTTGCGCATCGTCGCGACAGACAATCGGCGTGCGCGGACCAGTCCCATCAGGTCGCCGGTCAGCAGGGTGATGCCGGCGCTCTCGATCGCGACATCCGTGCCGCCGCCCATCGCGATGCCGACGTCGGCGGCCGCCAGCGCCGGCGCGTCGTTGATGCCGTCGCCGGCCATCGCGACGATGCGGCCCTCGCCGCGCAGCCGCTGCACGACCTCGCTCTTGCGCTCCGGCAGCACGCCGGCCTCGACCTCGTCGATGCCGAGCACATTTGCCACGGCACGCGCGGTGGTCTCGTTGTCGCCGGTCAGCATCACGATGCGCAGGCCGGCGGCACGCAACTCGCGTAGCGCGCTCTGCGCCGACGCCTTGACCGGATCGGCGATCGCGATCACGCCGGCGATGCGGCCATCGACCGCGACATAGATCGCGGTGGCGCCATCGCGGCGCGCGGCCTCCGCCGCCTGATCCAGAGCCGCGGTTGCGACCTTCAACTCCGCCATCAGCACGGCATTGCCGAGCGCGATCTGCCGTCCTCCGACCGAGCCGGTCGCGCCCTTGCCGGAGGGCGACGCGAAATCGCTGACGGCGACGGCTGCGAGCTTGCGCTCCTTTGCTGCGGCCAGGATCGCCTGAGCCAGCGGATGCTCGCTGCCCTGCTCGACGCTGGCGGCAAGCCGCAGCAAGCCGCTCTCGTCAAAACCCTCGGCGGCAATGATGCGCGTGACCTTCGGCTTGCCTTCGGTCAGCGTGCCGGTTTTGTCGATGACGAGCGTATCGACCGCCTCCATCCGCTCCAGCGCCTGCGCGTCGCGGATCAGGACGCCGGCATGCGCGCCGCGGCCGACGCCGACCATGATCGACATCGGTGTCGCCAGCCCGAGCGCGCAGGGGCAGGCGATGATCAGCACCGTGACAGCGGCCACCAGCGCGAAGGTGAAACGCGGCTCAGGCCCGAAGCTCATCCACGCGACGAAGGCCAGCACTGCCGCGGCAATCACCGCCGGCACGAACCAGCCGGCGACGCGATCGGCCAGCCGCTGGATCGGCGCGCGCGAGCGCTGCGCCTTCGCCACCATGTCGACGATGCGCGATAGCATGGTATCGCGGCCAATCTTCTCGGCACGCATCACGAGGCCGCCGCTCTGGTTGACGGTGCCACCGATCACGGCGTCGCCTTCGCCTTTGGTAACCGGCATCGATTCACCGGTGACCATGCATTCGTCGATCACGGCGCGGCCTTCGACGACGACGCCATCGATCGGCACCTTCTCGCCAGGCCGGACGCGGAGCCGATCGCCGATCTTGATTGCGTCAATGTCGATGTCCTCATCGCCATGATCGGTAATGCGCCGTGCGATCTTGGGCGCAAGGCCGAGCAGCGCCCGGATCGCGCCCGACGTCTGCGCACGGGCCCGCAGCTCCAGCACCTGGCCGAGCAGCACCAGCACGGTGATCACGGCCGCCGCCTCGAAATACACCGCGACAGCGCCATGCATGTCGCGGAACGCAGCCGGGAAAAGCTGCGGTGCGAGCGTGGCCACCACGCTGTAGACGTAGGCAACGCCGGTGCCGATCGCGATCAGCGTGAACATGTTGAGATTGCGGGTGACCAGCGACTGCCAGCCCCGCACGAAGAACGGCGCGCCGGCCCACAGCACCACCGGCGTCGCCAACACGAACGAGATCCAGTTCGACCAGCCCTGCGGCACCAGGTGCATCAACCCGAGGTGACTGCCCATCTCCAGCACGAACACCGGTAGCGTCAGCGCCAGCGCGATCCAGAACCGCCTGGTCATGTCGATCATTTCAGGATCGGGGCCGTCGTCGAGCGAGATATGCTCGGGCTCCAGCGCCATACCGCAGATCGGGCAACTGCCAGGGCCGACCTGGCGCACCTCGGGATGCATCGGGCAGGTGTAGATCGTGCCGGCCGGCGCCGGCGGCTCCGGCTCGCGGGGTTTGAGAAACTTTTCGGGCTCGGCCTCGAAGCGTTCGCGGCAACGGCCGCTGCAGAACAGGTACTCCTCGTCCTGGTAGCTGAAGCGGTGCTTGGCGGTCGCCGGATTGACCTTCATGCCGCAAACCGGATCGATCGCGAACGCCGTCTCGGCCGGCTTGTCGCCGTGATCATGCTTGCCGCCGCAGCAGGAATGCGCGGCTGCGCCGTGATGGTCGTGATGACGCGCGTGCGAATGGTCGTGCTCGATTTGTGCCACGAGACTCTTCCTCGACCGGTATCCCGGCCTCTTGATTTGCATACCCTAGGGGGGTATATGACGCTTATGCGCGAAGAGATCAAGTCATCCTGCTTGAAACGGCTCAAACGGATCGAGGGTCAGATCCGCGGCCTCGCCGGCATGGTCGAGGAGGACCGTTACTGCATCGACGTGGTGACACAGATCGCCGCCGCGCGCGCGGCGCTGCGCCGTGTCGAGGAGGAGGTGCTACGCGACCATGTCGCACATTGCGTGGAGCACGCCATCTCGTCCGGCGACAAGGCCGACCAGCGGCGCAAGATCACCGAGCTGATGGACGTGATCGGCCGCGCGGATCGGTGAATTGCACACTCGATGTCGTCCCTGCGAAAGCAGGGACCCATAACCACAACAGGTGATTGTTGCGCGATGCTGTGGCTACAGCCCGCTCTAACAATGCAATCCTGTGGTTATGGGTCCCGGGTCGCGCTTTGCTTGCCCGGGACGACGTGGGAGAGAGAGATCGCCGCGAAATCGCGGTCAGGTATTGAACCTGAAATGCATCACGTCGCCATCGGCGACGACATAGTCCTTGCCTTCGAGCCGCAGCTTGCCGGCATCGCGCGCGCCGGCTTCGCCATTGCCTGCGATGTAATCGTCATAGGCGATGGTCTCGGCGCGAATGAAGCCCTTCTCGAAGTCGGTATGGATCACGCCGGCTGCGCCGGGTGCCCTGGTCCCCCGGTCGATGGTCCAGGCACGCGCTTCCTTCGGGCCGACGGTGAAATAGGTGATGAGATGGAGCAGCTCATAGCCGGCACGGATCAGGCGGTCGAGACCGGCTTCTTCGAGGCCAAGCGTATCGAGGAAATCGACCCGCTCCTCGCGCGACAGCGTCGCGATCTCGGACTCGATCTTGGCGGAGATCACGACGGCAACGGCCCCCTCCTTCCTGGCGTGCTCGAACACCGCCTTTGAGAAATCATTGCCGTCCTTGGCCGAACCTTCCTCGACATTGCAGACGTAAAGCACCGGCTTCGAGGTCAGGAGGCCGAGCATGCGGAACGCACGCTCCTCTTCCGGCTTGCGCTCCAGCGCGCGGGCCGGCTTGCCGTCGCGCAGCAGGACGAGGGCGCGGTTGACCAGCTCGAGCTGCTCCTTGGCGTCCTTGTCGTTGCCCTTGGCCTTCTTCGCGAGGTTGTCGACGCGCTTTTCCAGGCTATCGAGGTCGGCGAGCATCAGCTCGGTCTCGATGGTCTCGATATCGGCCAGTGGTGCGATCTTGCCTTCCACATGGGTGATGTCGGAATCCTCGAAGCAGCGCACCACATGCGCGACCGCATCGACCTCGCGGATGGTGGCGAGAAACTGGTTGCCGAGGCCTTCGCCCTTCGAGGCGCCGCGGACCAGGCCGGCGATGTCGACGAAGGTCAGACGGGTCGGAATGATCTGCGCGGACTTGGCGATCGCCGAAAGCTTGTCGAGCCGCGGATCGGGCACTGCAACCTCGCCGACATTCGGCTCGATGGTGCAGAACGGATAGTTTGCCGCTTGGGCTGCCGCCGTCTCGGTCAGCGCATTGAACAGCGTCGACTTGCCGACGTTAGGCAGCCCGACGATCCCGCATTTGAATCCCATAATCCATCCCGAATCCGTTGGAGACGCGCCGCGCGTCACGGCGCGCCGTTCTCATCCTTGTCGAAAAATCCCTTGGCCTGCATCGTCAGATGCACCTTGTTGGCAAACGACGCGTCCTGCGCCTTCGCCAGCAGGCCGGCATTGTCGGCGATGGCCTGGCACAGCGCCTCCACCCACGCCCGATCGCTCTTGGCGAAGTCCGAGAGCACGTGGCTGTGCACCAGTTCCTTGACGCCGGGATGACCGATGCCGAGCCGCACCCGGCGATACTCGTTGCCGATATGCGCCGAAATCGAGCGCAGTCCGTTATGGCCGGCAATGCCGCCGCCGATCTTGACCCGCACCTTGGCCGGCGGCAGCTCGAGCTCGTCCTGGAACACGGTGATGTCGGCGGGGGCGAGCTTGAAGAAGTTCTGCGCCTCCTGCACCGCGCGTCCGGACTCGTTCATGTAGGTGGCCGGTTTCAGCAGCACGACCTTCTCATGGTCGAGCACGCCCTCGGAGGTCTCGCCCTGAAAGCGACGGCGCCATGGTGCGAAACCATGACGCCGTGCAATCTCGTCGACCGCCAGGAAACCGATATTGTGCCGGTTGCTGGCGTATTTCGCGCCGGGATTACCGAGACCGACAAAGAGGCGCATGGCGCGGCATCCCGTGCCGGCGCGCCATCAAATGATCGCGCGCCGACCTGATCGATTACTTCTTCTTGTCGCCACCAGCGGGGGCCTTGGCAGCCGCGGCCGGAGCCGCAGCACCCGCAGCCGGCGCCGCCGCGGCCGGAGCCGCTGCACCAGCGGCCGGAGCGGCAGCACCGCCGGCAGCCGCCGCAGCCGCGGCCTTCTGCTCTTCGGCGTAGCCCGACGGCGGCACGATGGTGACCAGGGTGGCGTCCTCGCGGGTCAGCGACTTCACGCCCTTGGGTAGCTTGACGTCGCTCAGATGCAGCGAATAGCTGATCTCGAGCGCGCCGACATCGGCCTCGA
The DNA here is from genome assembly GCF_015624485.1 of Bradyrhizobium genosp. L. Classification (NCBI taxonomy): domain Bacteria; kingdom Pseudomonadati; phylum Pseudomonadota; class Alphaproteobacteria; order Hyphomicrobiales; family Nitrobacteraceae; genus Bradyrhizobium; species Bradyrhizobium genosp. L. The sequence goes on along the minus strand of NZ_CP061378.1, from coordinate 1,465,056 downwards.
TGTATTGCGGAATGTTGTCGACCGCGCACTCGAGCTCGAGCGTGTGGGTCACGATGTTGACGGTGCCGCCGCGCTTGACGCCGGGCGAGGTTTCACCATTCACGATGTGCAGCGGCACGCTGACGCGGATGGTCGCGCCTTCGCCGAGCCGCATGAAGTCGACATGGATCGGAAAGTCCTTCACCGGATCGAGGTGGAAGTCGCGCGGAATCACGCGGTGCTTCTTGCCCTCGAGATCGATGTCGTAAATCGTGGTCAGGAACCGGCCCGCGAGGATACGCTGGCGCAGTTCGCGGTCGTCGACCGAGATGGTCACGGGGGGCTGGTTGTTGCCGTAGATCACTCCGGGAACTCTCCCGGCGCGACGCTCTGCCCGGGCGGCCCCCTTGCCGCTCTGCGGACGCGCGGTCGCCTTCAATTCCTTGACGGTCGCCATAACGTTAAGTCCTTGTATTTGAAAAGTTAAAGGCCGCAATGCGGCCCATGCTCAAGTCCACAGCAAGCCTCCAGGGGTGCGGGGGCCGCGGACGTGGCGGGCTTTTAGCCGCAAAGCGGCGAAATGACAAGGAAATGAAGGAAATTTTCTTGCGTGAGGGAGCAGCGATCCCAACTCGTCGGGCCCGGGCTTGACCCGGGCATCCATCAAGAAAAACGGCTCTTTTCGAAGCGGATTCATGGCCGGGTCAAGCCCGGCCATGACGAAGGCACCAAATCAGCCCGTCGTTCCCGCCGCTCCGCCGAGCTTGGCTTCCAACGCTGCGATCCTCGCCTTCAGCGCCTCGTTCTCCTCGCGCGCCAGGCGGGCCATATCCTTGACCGCATCGAATTCCTCGCGCTTGACCACGTCGAGGTCCCGCAGGATGCGTTCGGCCTGGCTGCGCATGACCGCATCGACTTCGCGCTTGACGCCCTGGGCGGCGCCCGCGGCATCGTTCATCAGACGGCCGATCTCGTCGAAAAACCGGTTGCTGGTCTGGGTCATCTCGCAAACTCTCCTCGCTGGCTCGCGCCACAGACAATGGCGATCCGTTCCATGACCTGCAAGTGCGGCGCGAATGGCAGGCCTCCCGCGGCTCTCCTTGTCATGCCCCGGTTTCCTTGCAATCGTATTGAACCCACAACAGAAATCGCAACCTTCAACGCGAGCAGAAACGCCATGATCGAGCACACGGTCGAGATCGAGACCAAGGACGGCAAGACCACCACCTTCATCACCCATCCCGAGCGCGGCGGACCGTTTCCGGTCGTGATCTTCTACATGGATGCACCGGCAATCCGCGAGGAGCTGCGTGACATGGCGCGACGGCTCGGCACCTCCGGCTATTACGTGATGCTGCCCAACATGTATTACCGCGCCGGCGTGATGGAGCTCGGCCCGCTCAATCCCGATCCGGAATCGCCGGAACGCAAGCGCATGTTCGCGCTGATGCATTCGCTCAACATCCCGCTGGTGATGGAGGACACCAAAAGCCTGCTCGCCTATGCCGAGACGCAGAAGGCCGCGAACACCGCGATCATCGGCACCGTCGGCTACTGCATGAGCGGCCGCTACGCGGTGAACGCGGCGACGCATTTCCCGGCACGCGTCAAGGCGGCCGCCTCGATCTACGGCACCCATCTGGCGACCGACCAACCCGACAGCCCGCATCTCGCCGCGCAAAAGACCAAGGCCGAACTTTATTTCGCCTGCGCCGAGACCGATATCTACGCGCCGGCGGAGATCATCGAGCAGGTGAGGGCCGGCATGAAGGGATCGAACAACGAGGTGGAGATCTACCCCGGCACCCATCACGGCTTTGCCTTCCCCAAGCGCCCGGTCTATGACCGCGACGCCGCCGAACGTCATTGGGAGCGGCTGCTCGCCCTCTATCGCCGCAACCTCGTGAGCTGAGCCTCAAGACGCACGATGCCATTCCTGCTGATCGACTTTCCGGTGTTCAACCCCGTCGCGGTCTCGCTCGGACCGATCGTGATCCGCTGGTATGCGCTGGCCTACATCGTCGGCATCGTGCTGGGCTGGATCTACGCCCGCTCACTGATCAAGAAGGAGCGGCTGTGGGGCGGCCCGGCGCCGATCACGCTGCCGCAGCTCGACGATTTCATCCTCTGGGTCACCATCGGCATCATCCTCGGCGGCCGCACCGGCTATGTGCTGTTCTACAACCTGCCGTTCTTCATCGCGCATCCCGCCGAGATCTTCGAATTGTGGAAGGGCGGCATGTCCTTCCACGGCGGCTTCCTCGGCTGCGTCGCAGCCGTGATGTTGTTTGCACGCCGCAACGACATCTCGATCCCCTCGCTCGGCGACATCACCACTGCGGTGGCGCCGATCGGGCTGCTGCTCGGCCGGATCGCTAATTTCATCAACAGCGAATTGTGGGGCCGCCCCGCCGACCCCAGCCTGCCCTGGGCCATGATCTTCCCGAATGGCGGGCCGCTGCCGCGCCATCCGAGCCAACTCTACGAGGCAGGCCTCGAGGGCATCCTGCTGTTTATCGTGCTGGCCATCATGATCCGGCTGGGGGCGCTGAAGCGGCCCGGCCTGATCCTCGGCAGCTTCATCACGCTTTACGGGTTTGCCCGAATCACCGGCGAGCTGTTCCGGGAGCCTGACCCCCAGCTCGGATTCCTGTGGGGCGGGTTAACCATGGGCATGTTGCTGTCTGTGCCAATGATCATTGCCGGCGCTATCATTATCCTGGCCTCCGTCCGCCGCAGGGCGGCGGGGCCGACGCAAAGTTCGATTTCAAGCTCGACCTAAGGAAGGCCGTGAGCGAACCCTCCCCGCTGCTGGACGAGATCAGGAAGCTGATCAAACTGTCCGGGCCGATGCCGGTCTGGCGCTACATGGAATTGTGCCTGCTGCATCCGCAGCACGGCTACTATTTGTCGCGCGATCCGCTCGGCCGCGAGGGCGATTTCACCACGGCGCCGGAAGTCAGCCAGATGTTCGGCGAGCTGCTCGGGCTGTGGAGCGCCTCGATCTGGCGGGCGATCGGCTCGCCGGCGACGCTGCGCCTGATCGAGCTCGGGCCCGGCCGCGGCACCATGATGGCGGACGCGCTGCGGGCGCTGCGCGTGCTGCCGCCGCTTTACCAGTCACTCAGCATCCACCTCGTCGAGGTCAACCCGGTGCTGCGCGAAAAGCAGCGCGCGACGCTGTCGGGCGTGCGCAACATCACCTGGCACGACAGCATCGACGACGTGCCCGAGGGACCCGCGGTCGTCCTCGCCAACGAATATTTCGACGTGCTGCCGATCCACCAGATGGTCCGCCGCGAGACCGGCTGGCACGAGCGCACGGTCGGCATCGATGCCAATGGCCGGCTGTATTTCGCCGCCGCGCCGGAACCCACGCCGCGTTTCGAGGTGCTGCTGCCACCGCTGGTGCGCGCCGCGCCGCTCAACGCGATCTTCGAGTGGCGGCCCGACACCGAGATATTGAAGCTCGCAACCAGGATGCGCGACCAGGACGGCGCCGCGCTGATCATCGATTATGGCCACCTTTGCAGCGACGCCGGCGACACCTTCCAGGCGATCGCGCGCCACAGCTTTGCCGACCCCTTGAAGAATCCGGGCGAGGCCGATGTGACCGCCCATGTCGATTTCCAGGCGCTGGCGCGCGCGGCCGAGGATGTCGGCGCACACGTGCACGGGCCGGTGACGCAGGGCGATTTCCTCAAGCGCCTCGGCGTCGAGGCGCGCGCCGCCGGGCTGATGGCGAAGGCGACGCCGGAAATGTCCGCCGATATCGCCGGCGCGCTCAAGCGCCTGACCGATTCCGGTCGCGGCGGCATGGGTTCGATGTTCAAGGTGATGGCCGTCTCCGATCCGCGCCTGACCTCGATCGCCGGGCTGAGCGACCAACCTGACGAGGCCGAATAGCCATGACTTTGGGATCATCGCTGCTGTCGGCCATTCCCGGCCTGCGCCATGCATTCTTCTCGCGCGAGGGCGGCGTCTCCGACGGCATTTACGCGAGCCTCAATGGCGGGCTCGGCTCGAACGATGATCCCGCCAAGGTCACCGAGAACCGGCGGCGGATGGCCGAACAGCTTGGCGTGCCGCCGGCGCAATTGATCAGCGTCCACCAGGTCCATTCGCCTGACGTCGTGGTCGCGACCGGCCCTTGGACCGCTCCTTGGGACGGCGCGCCGCGTCCGAAGGCGGATGCGCTGGTGACCCGGACCGAAGGCGTCGCGATCTCGGTGACCACGGCCGACTGCGGCCCGATCCTGTTCGTCGATCCCAATGCGCGGGTGATCGGCGCGGCGCATGCCGGCTGGAAGGGTGCGCTCACCGGCGTGCTGGAAGCGACCATCGCGGCGATGGAGAAGCTCGGCGCCGATCGCGGCGGCATCGTCGCCGCGATCGGCCCGCTGATCCGCCAGGAATCCTACGAGGTCGGCAAAGAATTCGTCGAACGCTTCATCGAGGCCGACGCCGAGAACGGCATGTTCTTCATTCCCGGCGCGCGCGACGGACATGCGATGTTCGATCTCGCCGGCTTCATCCGGATGCGGCTGGAAAATGCCGGCGTGCTGATGATCGACGATCTCGGCATCGACACCTATGCGGACGAACGCTGCTTCAGCTATCGCCGTTCCGTGCACCGCAAGGAGGCCGATTACGGCCGGCACGTCCACGCCATCGCGCTGGAAGGCTGACGCGCACTTCAGCTGCCATCGTGCGATAAGCGTCTTGACTCTCCACCTGCTGGAGACCGCAGAACGCGCGCATGACACAACGCACCTACAGCATCGGCGAGGCGGCACGGCTCAGCGGCATCTCTGTCCGCAACATCCGCTTCTACGCGGATCGGGGATTGCTCCCGCCGGCCGGCCGCACCGCGAGCGGCTATCGCGTCTTCACCGACGCGGAGCTGGTTCGCCTCGACCTGATCCGCTGCCTGCGCGACGCGGGGCTCGGTCTCGACATCGTCCGCGAGGTCCTGTCCAAGGAGCTCTCGCTGACCGAGGCCCTGAGGCTTCGCCTCGATGCCCTGGAAGCGGAGATCGCGGCGCAGCGCCGCGTCGCCTCGGCCCTGCGGGCTGCGTTGCGTTCACCGCAACTCACCGAAGCAGACTTGAGGAGATTCTGGACCATGACGCAGCTGTCCCGCGCCGAGCGCCGCAACGTCGTTGAGCGCTTTTTCGAGAGAGTGTCCGACGGCATCAATATCGATCGGGAATGGGCGCGCCGGATGATCGAGGCGAGCGTGCCTGAATTACCCGACGAGCCGACGCCCGAACAGTGCGATGCCTGGATCGAGCTGTCCGGAATCCTCAACGATCCCGGCTTCATCGCCAGCATGCGCAACAATGCCGGTGACGTCTGGAATCGTGACGTGCTGGACCCCTCCAGTTGGCAGAAGGCGAGCCAGCCGATGCTGGCGAGAGCGAAGGACGCCATCGCGCATGGTCTCGAGCCGACATCGGACACCGGCAAGGCGCTGGCGCACGAATGGCTGGAGACGTCGGCGCGGCTCCTGGGACGGCAGCCGGATCTCGACTTCCGCGACTGGCTTCGCACCAAATATCGGCTGCACGATTCCCGCGCGGCCCGCTACTGGGAGCTGGTCGCCATCATGCGTGGCCAATCGCCGGACGCCAGCCCGAACCGGGAATGGAATTGGATCACCGCAGCCATGCAGCACCATCTCGCTGACTGAACAGAGAAATCCCAAACCTCGTGGCGCGGCCGTCGGATCGGTTAAGCGCTGTGGCCGTCCTGCCCTAGACGTTAAGCCGTTTTAACGATATCGCAGGACGGAATGAGGGAAGCGTCAAACAACCAGCTTCAAACTGGGACAGCCATGCGTGCCGCGATCGCCGCCGCCTGGCTTGCGGTTGCTTGCACGCTCGGCGGCTGCGCCGCCGGCGGAGGCAATCCGGCGGACTCCTATGCGATGGCCTCGGCCAGCAGCGGCGCGACGGTCGCATTCGAATCGATCGACGGCCCGCCGCCCCAGGTGTTCGAGCGCATGGTCGGCGTGCTCGACAGCGAGTCCAAGCTGCGCAGTCTCTCGATCGTGTCGCGCGAAGGTGCTGCCGCCTATCGCGTGCGCAGCTATCTCTCGGCTCAGGTGGTGCGCGGCCGCACCATGATCGCCTGGGTGTGGGACGTCTACGACAGCAATCAGCAGCGTGCGCTGCGGCTGTCCGGCGAGGAGCCCGCCGGCAAGGCCGGCCGCGACGCCTGGGCCGCCGCCGACGATCTGGTGCTGCGCAAGATCGCCCAGGCCGGCCTCAGCGGCCTGTCCGGCATGATCAACGGCAGCCCGGCCGACGCGCCCGCGCCGACCCCGGCACCCGATCTCCGGGGTCCCGCGGTCGCAGCCGCCCCGGCGCCTGCCGCAGCCGAGACCGTGGCGCTCGGATATTCCGCTAACTAAGCCCCGCGATATCCCGGATAGGCGCGGTTTTTGCCCAGGAAAACGGGGGTGGAAACGGGCTAATGGGTTGCCAGCCGAGGTACCTGCCTGATATTCCCTCGCGCACGAAAACCCGCCGGTTCTATAGGGACTTGAGATGCTGAACGTCGTATCCAGCAAGGCGCGGGGGGAAGCATCGATGTCGGCAAAGAACGGATCAATCAAGCTCGTCGCCGGCAACTCCAATCCTGCGTTGGCGCAGGACATCGCCAAGGGACTTGGCATCGAACTGACCAAGGCCGTGGTCCGGCGCTTCGCCGACATGGAGATCTTCGTCGAGATCCAGGAGAACGTCCGCGGCTCGGACATGTTCATCCTGCAGTCGACGTCGTATCCGGCCAACGACAATCTGATGGAACTGCTGATCATCACCGACGCGCTGCGCCGTTCCTCGGCGCGCCGCATCACCGCGGTAGTGCCCTATTTCGGCTACGCCAGGCAGGATCGCAGGTCCGGTTCGCGTACCCCGATCTCGGCCAAGCTCGTCGCAAACCTGATCTCGCACTCCGGCGTCGACCGCGTCATGACGCTCGACCTGCATGCCGGCCAGATCCAGGGCTTCTTCGACATCCCGACCGACAACCTCTTCGCAGCGCCTCTGATGGTGCGCGACATCCGCGAACGCTTCGACCTGACGCGGTCGATGGTGGTGTCGCCCGATGTCGGCGGCGTGGCGCGCGCGCGCGGGCTCGCCAAGCGCATCAACACCCCGCTTGCGATCGTCGACAAGCGCCGCGAGCGCCCCGGCGAGTCCGAGGTGATGAACGTGATCGGCGACGTCTCCGGCTACAACTGCATCCTGGTCGACGACATCGTCGATTCCGGCGGCACGCTGGTGAACGCGGCCGAGGCGCTGCTCGCCCACGGCGCCAAGGAGGTCTCGGCCTACATCACCCACGGCGTGCTGTCGGGCGGCGCCGCCGCGCGCATCGCTTCGTCGCGGCTGAAGGAATTGGTGATCACCGACTCGATCCTGCCGACCGAAGCCATCAACAAGGCGCCGAACATCCGCACCATCTCGATCGCCGGCCTGATTGCCGAAGCGATCGGCCGCACCGCCGCGGAAGAGTCGGTTTCGAGCCTGTTCGATTAATTCTCTTCGTCCTGGCGAAAGCCAGGATCCGCGGACAGACCTTGACGCCGCTCCAATTCGCTTCCATATGCGGGCCGACGCTCGTAATCGGCGCTGAGCCGAACAATATCTGGGCCGTTTCGCGTCACTCCCGACAGGCGCGCGCTTCAGTCCTTCTTCTGCAAATTGATCAAACGACAGGGGGCCGATCCCTCGGATCGTCGGCACGCGGGTCTCGCTTGACCGCAATGACCACAAAGAAAGTCGACGACCACATTGCCAGCGAACAAGCCATCTGCGACTGCGGCCGCGCCGAAGGTGGAACGCGAGCAGAAAACCTGCGAGCCGGGTGACGACATGGCTGAGGACTCGGACCACCCGGTGCGCGGGCGGCAGCCGTCGGATATCAACGTGAGTATTGGACACAACTCGGGTCTGGCAGCGCTCGACACGCGGCGCTGGACGCGCATTCTGGGCAGCTATCGCACGCCAAATCTCGTGCGCAGCGTTACCGAGCTGGTGATCACAGCCTTGCCGCTGGTGCTGCTATGGACCGCGGCCTGGTTCACATTCTCCCTCGGCCACGCCTGGGCTTCGTTGCTGATCGCGATTCCGGCCGCCGGCTTTCTGGTGCGCCTGTTCATGATCCAGCACGACTGTGGCCACGGTACCTTCTTCGCCAAACGGCGGGTGAACGACTGGGTCGGCCGCGCCATTGGTGTGCTCACGCTGACGCCGTACGACTGGTGGCGCCGCACGCATGCGATCCATCATGCGACCAGCGGCAACCTTGACCGGCGCGGGATCGGCGATATCGAAACCCTGACGGTGCGCGAGTACCGAGCCCGATCGTGGTGGGGCCGTCTGGCATATCGTCTTTACCGCCATCCGCTGGTGATGTTTGGACTGGGGCCGGCCTATCTGTTTCTGCTGCAACACCGTCTTCCGGTCGGGCTGATGCGCGGCGGTTGGCAGCCTTGGGCCAGCACGATGGCGACCAATCTCGCGATTGCCCTGATCGTCGCTGCGCTGACCTGGCTGATCGGCCTCAAGGCGTTCCTGCTCGTGCATCTTCCGATCATGCTGCTGGCCGCCACCACCGGCGTATGGCTGTTCTATGTGCAGCATCAATTCGAGCAAACGGCGTGGCAGCGCGACGAGCGCTGGAACCTGCATCAGGCCGCTCTGTACGGCAGCTCTCATTACGATCTGCCGGTGTTGCTGCGCTGGTTCACGGCCAATATCGGCATCCACCACGTGCACCATCTCTGCAGTCGCATTCCCTATTACCGGCTTCCAGGCGTGCTGCACGACCACCCCGAGCTGCGCGGGATCGGTCAGGTCACGCTGCTGCAAAGCTTTCAGTGCGTGCGGCTTGTGCTGTGGGACGAGACGCGGCAACGGCTGGTATCGTTCCGCGACATCAGAGCCCGGGAGTTTCAGGCAACCGCGCCATCGCCTGCTCCACGATAGCGGTCGCGCGTTCATCGATCTTACCGCATTGCATCAGCAGGGGCGTGGCTCTCGGCAGCCGACGTCGGTCGTTGCGCCACGGCGCGAAGGAATTGCCTTGGCGCTGGGGCGCTTCATCCCTAAAGTCTTCCACCCGGCGCCTGGTGCTCTGGATGGGGCCCGGTCACTACGGAGGTGAAGCTATGCCCAAACCGGAAAGCTTCCCAATCGACAGAATTTACGTTCCCGTGAAACGGAAGAAAGCTCTCAAGCCCGAGCTGGTTCAGGAAATCGCGGAAAGCATTCTGGCCGTCGGGCAACAAACTCCCATTCTCGTTCGGCCCGACGAAGATCGCTTCGTTCTGGTCGAGGGACTGCATCGGTTCGAAGCCTGCAAGGCGCTTGGCGAACAAACAATCGTCGGGCTCCTCGTCCCCGCCGAGACCGCTCACCAAAAGACGCTGTTGTCCGACAGCGCCGATGCAGAAGCGGAGCGCGACAAGATGGCGCGCTTGAAGAAACTGCGTCTGGAAAAGGAGGCCGCCGACAATCTGGCCGCTGTTTCGAGGCCAGCTGCGGAGAAAGGCATCCGGAACAACATCAAGGCAACGCCAAGCCAGCCAAATCGCAAGACGGCAGCATCGAGACCCAGCACCCTGTCGGAATGGATCACGCAACAAAAAAGCACAGGTGGCCGTTATTGATTGCCAAGCGGCTCAAGACCGGGCCGACACCGGGTGTGCGGCGACCTCTTCGCTAAAACCCCGGCCGTGGCACGTGGCCCATCAGCGTCCGCGCATAGCCGCCGTCGATGATGATCTCCTCACCATTCACGTAAGATGACCGATCACTCGCCAGGAACAGGATCGCATCCGCCATGTCCTGCGGCGCGCCGATCCGGCGCAGCGGCACCACGGCGGTGCGGCGCTCGGTGACCCCGGGCGTGTCGTAGAAGGCCTGGCTCATCGGCGTGATCACGAGGCCGGGGCTGATCACGTTGCTGCGCAGCCCGTGCGGCCCCCATTCGGCGGCGAGTTGCTGCGACAGCATGACGACGCCGGCCTTGCTGACGCTGTAGGCACCGCTCTGCCCCTGTGCGTTGCTGGCGGCGATCGAGGCGACGTGGACCAGGCTGCCGCGTCCGGCCCCGCGCATCTGGCGGCCGAACGCCTGCGCACAGATGAAATAGCCGGTGAGATTGACCGCGAGCACCGCGTTCCATTCCGCGAGCGAAAGCGTGTCGAGCCCGCCCGGGCGCAACACCGCGGCGGTATTGACGAGAATGCCGCAGGGTCCAAGCGCGCGCTCGACGGCCGAGGCGGCAGCCGCGACGTCCTCGGCGCTGGTCGTGTCGCAGCTTGCGACGAGATGGCCGTCGCCGAACTCGCGCAGCTTCGCCCTGGTCTCTTCGAGCCCGCGCGCGTCGCGATCAAGCGCGGCGACCGTGGCGCCGGCGCGCGCGAAACTCAACGCGGTGGAACGGCCGATGCCGCCGCCTCCGCCGGTGACGACCGCCACGCGGCCGGAAAGGCCGAGCCAATCGGAGGAATGTTGTTCAGCCATGAGCACCTCCCGCGCATCTTGATTATGCCCGGAAGCATAACCGATACGCGGGCGACGTGAGCGATCCCGGCGCGCATGCCGGAATCGTTTTTGCGTTGGTGCTGGCTAGCCCGCAATCCCCGCCGCGACCTGGCCGCGCAGCCGCTCCAGGCTGAGCAGCGTGTTGGCGCAGGCTTCCGCGACCTCGATACCCTTGATGGTGAAATGACGACGGAAGAAGTCGTAATGCACCTCGGTCTCGTGGAATTGCTGCGGCGTCAGCACCGCGGAGAACACCGGCACCTCGGTGCGCAGCTGTACGTCCATCAGCGCCTTGATCACGGTGTCGGCGACGAATTCGTGGCGGTAGATGCCACCGTCGACGACGAGTCCTGCGGCGACGATCGCGGTGTAACGGCGCGTCTTGGCCAGCAGCTGCGCATGCAGCGGGATCTCGAACGAGCCCGGCACCTCGAACACATCGATATTGGTGATGTGTCGCGCCTCGATCTCCTTCAGGAAGGCGATGCGGCATTCCTCCACCACCTCGCGGTGCCAGGACGATTGCACGAAGGCGACGCGCTGCGGCTTTGCGAAGCGCGGATGTTCGACCGCAGGCGGAGCCGCCGGCGTGTCGGAGGCTGCTTCCGCTTGGGAGGTTTGGGCTTCGGAGGTTTGGAGGTCTTGGTCTTGCAACATCTGATTCATGGCTTTCCTCTTTCAGGACCAGAATCAGGGCACACGGACAACGACACGAGCCCCACGCGAATCCGCGCGGGCTGCCGCAACCGTTCTCTTTCATCCGGACTGTAACCGTCGGCTTCGGAATCACACCGAATCTGCTGACCCTTCCTCCGCTTCGCGGAAGAAGGCGCTCGCGGGCTTGGGCTCATCGCCCTTACCGCCGGTGGGGATTTTCACCCCGCCCTGAGAACATCGGCCCGCCCGGGATGGACGTGCCTGACGCAAATATGACCAAACCGCGACAGGCCGGCAAGCACCATTGGCATGGCGAATTGCATGGTCCCCATGAGCGCACCGCTGTCCTGCCCGACGCCATCGCGGGCCGCGAGGGCTGATTCACGCTGCGCCGAAGCGCCGGCAAAAAGTTAACAAACTCTTACGCATGCAGCTGCGATTCTGATTTGTTCTCAAATTAACAAATGTGGCGGAAGTCAGCTGTGGACGATGCGCGCTTTCGCTGTGGACGGACTCGGCGTGCGGTTGCGCGGATTCCGCAAATCACATCACTTCATCCGCGTCAGGTCCGGGGCATTCGGAAGCCCGCTTGAAGGAACTGTACTCGGTCGCGACGCAGTTGTCGCAAGTGCCGGCTTCCGTGTGCGTATCAAAGAGATCAAAAGAACAAGGGTCGAGACGGCATGTCCCTCCTCGAAAGCATCATCGAGTCCCGGAACAACCCGCTTGCGGTGGTCGAGGATATCGCCACCGACAACAACTGGGCGTTCGAGCGTTCCGGCGACGATGAGGTGACGATCGTCTCCAAGGGCGACTGGATCGACTACCAGCTCTCCTTCACCTGGATGGGCGAGATCGAGGCACTGCATCTCGCCTGCGCCTTCGACATGAAGATTCCGCCGGCGCGGCGCGGCGAGGTGCAGCGGCTGGTCGCGGGGATCAACGAGCAATTGTGGGTCGGCCATTTCGACCTGTGGACCCACACCGGCATGGTGATGCATCGCCAGGCGCTGGTGCTGCCGGGCGGACTGACCGCCTCGACCGCGCAATGCGAGGCCATGGTGGTCAACGCGATCCACGCCTGCGAGCGTTATTACCCGGCGTTCCAGTTCGTGGTGTGGGCCGGCAAGCCGGCCGCAGAAGCGATGGCCGCCGCGATGTTCGAGACCGACGGCGAGGCGTAGCAGCCACAAGTACGATGTCGTCCCGGCGAAGGCTGGGACCCATACGCCGCGGCAGCAGTTGGTAAGCAAACTGCTTGTGGCCTGCCGCTCGCTTCACTAGAACCGCCTGTGGTTATGGGTCCCGGCCCCCGTGCGCAATTGCGCACTAGGCCGGGACGACGAACGGTGACGCCTGTGAGCACAAGCAACGCATTGACGAACACCACCGGCACCATCGCGCTTGCGGGCGCGGGCAAGATGGGCGGCGCGATGCTGACCGGCTGGCTCGCACAAGGGCTGGCACCTGAACGTGTCGCGGTGATCGATCCCTATGTCTCGCCTGATATCTCCGCGCTTGCGGCGAAGGGCGTCCGCCTCAACCCGAAAGCGCAGGATGTCGGCGCGGTCGATACGCTCGTGGTCGCCGTGAAGCCGCAATCGTTCCGCGAGGCCGGCGCGGCGCTGAAGGCGTTGGTCGCGCCGTCGACGCTGGTGATCTCGATCATGGCCGGCACCACGATCGCGGCACTGGAAGAGGTGGTCGGCGGCGCGGTGGTGCGCGCGATGCCGAACACGCCGGCGGCGATCGGCCGCGGCATCACGGTCGCGGTGCCGGCGCAGAATGTCACTGCCGCGCAGCGCGCCACTACGGATGCGCTGCTGCAAGCGACCGGTCTGGTCGAATGGATCGACGATGAAGGCCTGATGGACGCGGTGACCGCGGTCTCCGGCTCCGGTCCCGCCTATGTGTTCCTGCTCGCCGAAGAACTCGCGCGCGCCGGCGTCGCGGCCGGCCTGCCCGAGCAGCTCGCGACGACACTGGCGCGGGCGACCGTCGCCGGCTCCGGCGAACTGCTACATCGCTCCGACCTGCCGTCCGCAACGTTGCGGCAGAACGTCACCTCGCCCGGCGGCACCACTGCGGCGGCGCTCGACGTGCTGATGGCACGTGACGGCATGCAACCGCTGATGACCCGCGCAATTGCAGCCGCGACCAAGCGCTCGAAGGAATTGGCGAAGTAGAGATTGTTGAACCGTAGGGTGGGTTAGCCGGAGGCGTAACCCACCGCTTCTGTCGCCGCGGCGCAAATGGTGGGTTACGCTTCGCTAACCCACCCTACGGCTCCGCGCGTGACACCCCGGCAAGCCGCTTGTTGAACGTCTCGACGTTGATCAGGCCGCGCGCATGACGGCCCTCGCCGAGCTTGCGCGTGCCCTCGAACGCCTCGACCTCGAAGCGGATCACGCGGCGCTCGACTGCGATCACTTTTGCGGTGGTGCGCACCGTGGCGCCGATGAGCGCTGCGGCGAGGTGGCGGATGTCGACCTCGGTGCCGACCGTGACCCAGCCCGGCTGCAGCGCGCTGCGGATCGCATCGCCCGACGCCATCTCCATTTCGAGGATCATCATCGGCGTCGCATAGACCATCGGCATGCCGGGCACGAAGTGCCCCACCGTGCGCTCCGCCGGCACCACCAGCATGCGCTCGGCGCTCATGCCGATCGTGATGAAATCGCGTGCGTCCATCGTGCCTTGGCTCGTCATTCCGGGGCACGCGAAGCGTGAACCCGGAATCTGGAGATTGTGGATCGAGATCCCGGGTTCGCGCTAATGCGCGCCCCGGGATGACGCGCTTTCGCGCGTCATTTCTTCGCAGCCGCTGCGCGCTCGACGAAGGACTTGCCGCCCTTCATCTTGTGATGAAGCGGCGCCTCGTTGATCTGGATCACGACCGCATCGGCATCGACGCCGAGGTTCTTCACCAGCGCCTGGGTGATGTCGCGCATCATCCCGAGCTTCTGCTCCTCGGTGCGGCCTGCGGCCATGCTGACGGTGATCTCGGGCATCGAACAAACTCCCTTGTTATCGTTGACGTGCAATCTGGCGAGGGCCGGGTTCGGCCGGCGCGCATCATTTTGAAGATGGCTGCGCGGGTCAAGCCCGCGCGTGGCAATCCAGCTATCCCCAGCTCACGTCATGCCGGGCCAACACCTCGCGCACCTTGGCGACCAGATCGGCCTCGGTACAGGAGAATTGCGCCGGCCGCGTTTCGCGCCATTCCTGGTTCGAGGCGATCGCAGCGGCGGCCTTGGCGCCCTCGATCAAATCCTTGACCTGCACCTCGCCGCGCGCCTTCTCGTCCGACCCCTGGATGATCACGCAGGGCGAGTTGCGCCGATCGGCATATTTGAGCTGGTTGCCCATGTTCTTGGGGTTGCCGAGATAAAGCTCGGCACGGATATTCGCAGCGCGCAGCTCCGCCACCATCTTCTGGTAGTCGGCGACACGGTCGCGATCGAACACGGTGACGACCACGGGTCCGAACTCGGGCCGCGTCTCGAGCTTGCCGAGCAAGGTGAGCGCCGCCTGCAACCGCGACACGCCGATCGAGAAGCCGGTCGCCGGCACTGGCTCGCCGCGGAAGCGCGACACCAGCCCATCATAGCGTCCGCCGCCGCCGACCGAGCCGAACCGCACCGGGCGGCCCTTCTCGTCCTTGGTGTCGAGCAGCAGCTCAACCTCATAGACCGGGCCGGTGTAGTATTCGAGGCCGCGGACGACGGAGGGATCGATACTGATCTGGTCCGCGCCATAGCCGGACGCTGCGACCAGCTTGGCAATCTCTTCGAGCTCGCTCACACCGGCCCGTCCAATTTCGCTCCTGGCGAGATAGGTGTCCGCTGCTGCAATCGCCTCGCGCCAATCGTCACGCTTTTGAGTGACGGCCAAGACGATATCGGCATCGGCCGTGCTGAGGTTGGCGCCCTTCGTGAAGTCGCCCTTGCCTTCTTCGCCGCCATCCCATCGTCCGGGACCGAGCAGCTTGCGAACTTCGTCGGCAGGAAACTTGTCGAGCTTGTCGATCGCCCGCAGCACCGTGAGCCGGCGCCCAGCATTTTCCTCGCCACCGAGACCGATCGCCTCGAGCACGCCGTCGAGCACCTTGCGGTTGTTGATCTTCACGAGATACTGGCCGCGCTGGATGCCGAGCGCTTGCATCGTGTCGGCCGCCATCATGCAGATCTCCGCGTCGGCCGCCGGCGAACCGGAGCCCACCGTATCCGCATCGAACTGCATGAACTGGCGGAAGCGGCCGGGGCCGGGCTTCTCGTTGCGAAACACATAGCCGAAGCGGTAGGAGCGGTACGGCTTCGGCAGCGCGTCGAAATTTTCCGCGACATAGCGCGCCAGCGGCGCTGTGAGGTCGTAGCGCAGCGATATCCACTGCTCGTCGTCGTCCTGGAACGAGAACACGCCCTCGTTGGGACGATCCTGGTCGGGCAGGAATTTGCCGAGCGCGTCAGTGTATTCCATCGCCGGGGTCTCCACCGGCTCGAAGCCGTAGAGCTCGTAGACGGCGCGGATCTTCTCCACCATCGCCCGCGTGGCATTGATCGCGGCCGGGCCACGATCCTCCAGCCCGCGCGGCAGGCGCGCCTTCAGTTTCTGCGGTTTTTTGGGTTTGTCGGCCATGTCAGACTCGTGAGGTCTGTAAGGAGCGAGACCTTACAAGGATGACGTCGGGTTACCAGCCGAGCCGGCCCGGAGCAAGGCATCGCGGTCCCTTACCTCGCCCCGCTTGCGGGGAGAGGTCGGAACGCATCGTGAGATGCGTTCCGGGTGAGGGGGACTCTCCGCGAGTCCCGGCACTGAGAGAGCCCCTCACCCCACCCTCTCCCCGCGAGGGCGGGGCGAGGGAGTGAGACAGCGTGCCCACCTTACACTTGCGCGCCGATTACGCGACGTTCCTGATCCAGTTGTGCGGGTCGTTGGTGCGGCCGTACTGGATGTCGACCAGCTTCTTGCGCATGCCCATCGCGACCGGGCCGGCGACGCCGCCGCTGATCGAAAAATCGCCGCTGGCGGAACAGACCTTGCCGATCGGCGAGATCACGGCGGCGGTGCCGCAGGCGAACGCCTCCTTCAGCCTACCGCTGGCGGCATCCGCGCGCCATTGCTGGATCGTATAGGGCTCCTCGCGCACCACCGTACCGGCGTCTTTCGCCAGCGCGATGATCGAATCGCGGGTGATGCCGGGCAGGATGGTGCCGAGCGGCGGCGTCGCGAGCGAGCCGTCGTCGAACACGAAGAACACGTTCATGCCGCCGAGCTCCTCGATATAGCGGCGCTCGACCGCATCGAGGAACACGACCTGGTCGCAGCCGTGCTGGATCGCCTCGGCCTGCGCGCGCAGGCTTGCGGCATAGTTGCCGCCGCATTTGACCGCGCCGGTGCCGCCGACCGCAGCCCGCGTGTAATTCTCCGACACCCAGATCGAGACCGGCGCCGGGCCGCCCTTGAAATAGGAGCCGACCGGCGAGGCGATCACCGAGAAGATGTATTCAGCCGACGGCTTGACGCCGAGGAAGATCTCGCTCGCGATCATGAAGGGACGCAGATAGAGGCTGCCCTCGCCGCCCGGGATCCAGGCGCGGTCGATCCGCACCAGCTGCTCGACCGCCTCGATGAAGACGTCGTCGGGCAGCGGCGCCATCGCCATGCGATCCGCCGAATCGCGGAAGCGGCGCGCATTGGCGTCGGGGCGGAACAGGTTCACGCCGCCATCGTCGCGCTTGTAGGCCTTCAGCCCCTCAAAGATCTCCTGCGCGTAATGCAGCACGGCGCCGGCCGGATCGAGCGGGAAATTGGCGCGGGATTCGACGCGCGCGCCATGCCAGCCCTTGGCCTGGTTGTAGTGGACGATGGCCATGTGGTCGGTGAAGACGCGGCCGAAGCCGGGGTCCACGAGCTTTGCCGTGCGATCCTTGTCGGAGGTCGCATTCGCCGCTGGCTGGATTTCGAATTTCAAACTCATGGTCCTGCTTTCCGCTCTCGCAACCGGCGCGGTCGTCTGCGCCGGTTTGTTTCCCCCGGGGGCCCGAAAGGCCCGGTTGACCCGGACTTCGCCAGGACCGGCTCTTTGGCCGGTTCCGGCGCCAACATGCCCGCTTAGACATGCTTTTGCGGATTAGCGAAGTCCAGTATGTTTGCCGAAATGCCGCTCGACAATCGCACGGTAGTCAAATTTGCGGCCCAAACCGCCATCGCTGGCTCTTTCAGGCCGATGAAACGTTGTCGGGGACGAAACGACTTAATATTTCGTCATGACATGCAGTTTTGTAACATTGGACCCAAGATACGTCAATATGACTGACATAAATTATCCAGGCATGGCTGCCAGACCCGATTCGCAGGAGGGCGATCATTCGCCGTCCGCAGCGGGCGGGCGCGACCTGCGCTGGGACGTCATCGAGCTCTTGTTCTTCGCCTACCGCGACTTTGTCGGCGACGCCGACCAGGAGTTGGAGGCATTCGGCTTCGGCCGCGCCCACCACCGCGTTATCCACTTCGTCACCCGCTATCCCGGCCTGAAGGTGGCCGACCTGCTCGACGTCCTGCGCATCACCAAGCAGTCGCTCGGCCGCGTGCTCAAGCAGCTCCTGGACGAGGGCTACATCGTGCAGAAGACCGGCAACAACGACCGCCGGCAACGGCTGCTCTACGCCACGCCCAAGGGCGAGGCGCTGGTCGCAAAGCTCGCGGGGCTGCAGACCGACCGCATCAATCGCGCGGTCGCCGGCATCGATGCCGACGGCGTCGAGACGGTGCGCCAGTTCCTGCGCGCGATGATCGACCGCGACGATCCCGACAAGGTGCTAGAGGCGATCTTCGGCGGCAAGAAGACGAGGGAGTGAGCGTGGTGCAGGCTGCAACCATGGTGCGGACGCCGGCCGAGCCGGCCGACGACGCGCCGCATCTTCTGCTGGTCGACGACGACCGGCGCATTCGCGACCTGCTGTCGCGATTCCTGTGCGGCGAAGGCTACCGCGTCACCACCGCGATGAGCGCCAGCGACGCGCGCGCCAAGCTGCTCGGGCTGCATTTCGACCTGCTCATCCTCGACGTGATGATGCCCGGCGAAAACGGCTTCGACCTCGCCCGTTTCATCCGCTCGTCCTCCTCGGTGCCGATCATCATGCTGACCGCGCGCCATGAGGCCGAGGCCCGCATCGAGGGACTGCAGATCGGCGCCGACGATTACGTCGCAAAACCGTTCGAGCCGCGCGAGCTGGTCTTGCGCATCGGCAACATCCTCAAGCGCACCGCGCCGCCGCAGGTCGCGACCGTCGAGCAGATCGCGTTCGGCCCCTACATCTTCCATCTCGAGCGCAGCGAGCTGCGCCAGGGCGAGGAGATCATCCATCTCACCGACCGCGAGCGCGAGATGCTGCGCATCCTCGCCGCCGCACCCGGCGAGACGGTGCCGCGTGCCGCGCTGACCAGCGGCGGCACGGTCAACGAACGCGCGGTCGACGTGCAGATCAACCGGCTGCGCCGCAAGATCGAGCGCGACCCGGCCAATCCGCTGTTCCTGCAGGCGGTGCGCGGCATCGGCTATCGCCTGGTGGCCTCGCCATAAGATGTCAGCCATGAGCACGCTCGACACCGGCCTGACCCTGATCAAGAACGCCTCGCAGCGCGTGTCGAAGGCCAATGGCTGGATGGGTAACGCGTTCAAGAGCTGGATGCCGACCGGCCTCTATGCCCGTGCGCTGCTGATCATGATCGTGCCGATGGTGATCCTGCAGACCGTGGTCGCCTTCGTGTTCATGGAGCGGCACTGGAACACGGTGACGCGACGGCTGTCGGCCGCCGTGGTGTCCGACATCGCCGCGCTGATCGACGTCTACAAGATGTACCCGCAGGACAAGGACCGCGCGCAGCTGCGTCATATCGCCCAGAAGCTGCAGCTCGTGGTCGACTTCCTGCCCGCCGGCGACATGCCGCCGCCGGGGCCGAAACCGTTCTTCTCGCTGCTCGACCAGACGCTGTCGGTGCAGCTCGGCCGCCAGATCAGCCGTCCGTTCTGGATCGACACCGTCGGCAAGTCCAATCTGGTCGAGATCCGCGTGCAGCTCGACGATTCCGTAATGCGGATCTTCGCGCAGCGCAGCGCGGCCTACGCCTCCAATTCGGAGATCTTCATCTTCTGGATGCTCGGCACCTCCACGATCCTGCTGATCGTCGCCGTGCTGTTCCTGCGCAACCAGATCAAGCCGATCCTGAGACTGGCCGACGCGGCGGAAAGCTTCGGCAAGGGCCGCGAGGCGCCGAACTTCCGGCCGCGCGGCGCGCGCGAGGTGCGGCGTGCGGCGCAGGCCTTCATCGAGATGAAAGGGCGCGTCGAGCGCTCGATCGAGCAGCGCACCGCGATGCTGGCCGGCGTGTCGCACGATCTGCGCACAATCCTGACCCGCTTCAAGCTCGAGCTCGCGCTGCTCGGCGAAGGTCCCGAGATCGACGCGATGCGCAAGGACGTCGACGAGATGTCGATGATGCTGGAGGACTATCTGGCCTTCGCCCGCGGCGATTCCGGCGAGGTCGCGCAGCCGACCGACATGGTCATGGCGCTGGAGGAATTGCGCGGCGATGCCGAGCGCCACGGCCATATCGCCACGGTGGCGTTCCACGGCCTGCCGGTGGTCACGGTGAAGCCGGCCTCGTTCAAGCGCTGCCTCGCCAACCTCGTCTCCAACGCGGCGCGCCACGCCAACACGATCTCGATCATCGGCCAGCGCGATCACCGCTATCTCAACATCACGGTCGACGATGACGGCCCCGGCATCCCCGCCAACATGCGCGAGGAGGTGTTCAAGCCGTTCCTGCGGCTCGACGATGCGCGCAACCAGGACGAAGGCGGCAGCGGCCTCGGCCTCGCCATCGCCCGCGACATCGCCCGCTCCCACGGCGGCGACATCATGCTCGGCGAAAGCCCGATGGGCGGCCTGCGCGCGGCGGTGCGGGTGCCGGTGTAAGCAGGAACGATCGGCTTGTTATCCGTCATCCTGAGAGCATGTGAATGTATGGCTCTCGGTGTCCCAACATACTCGATGTCGTCCCTGCGAAAGCAGGGACCCATACTCCGCGGCGGGTGTTATGAAAGGGACTCGTCGTCCCAGAGGTGTGCAACTATGAACTTCGGTGGTTATGGGTCCCTGCTTTCGGGGACGACATTGAATTTGTTGCGCAGCCACTGAGATCCTCTCAGCGTGATGCGGATAGATATGAACACGCGAGCAGCAGCGCTACTTCGGCTGCTGCTTCGGCAGCAGGTCCTTCAGCTTCTGCATGTCCTTGACGTTCATCTTCATGCCGCCGGGCATGACGATGTCACCGGGCTTCTGGTCGCTCTTGCAGGCGCCGAGCCATTTCGCCTCGATGGTCGTCGTGGTGTCGCGGGCGCCGGATGGACCACCCTCGGAATGCGAGGTGCTCTTGACCGTATAGGCGGAGTTGAAGTCGCCGACGATCTCGGCATGCGAAGTGATCGAAATGCCGGCCATGCCACAGACGCTGTCGCTGACATAGCCGGTCGCGGTCTTCTGGATGTCCTGCTTGGAGCAGATCTGCTTGGCCATCGGCGAGGCCGCCGTGCTCATCTCCTTGTCGGTGCTCTCGTCGGTGCAGTGCTGCATGGTGATCTCCGGGATCGCGCCCCCGCTGCGCACCATCTTCATTTCCCACAATCCGGCCTTGCGGATGGGCAGGTCGACGGCGTTGGCGGCGCCGGCCGACAGGACGAGGCAAACGGCCGAACCAAGCAAAGCGAGCTGTCGC
Source organism: Bradyrhizobium genosp. L (assembly GCF_015624485.1). Lineage (NCBI taxonomy): Bacteria > Pseudomonadati > Pseudomonadota > Alphaproteobacteria > Hyphomicrobiales > Nitrobacteraceae > Bradyrhizobium > Bradyrhizobium genosp. L. The sequence continues at coordinate 1,444,075 of NZ_CP061378.1, read as the reverse complement.
GTCATGCGCGTTCCTCCCGGCTCAACGATCAAAGGATGCGAGCGCGCGCTCAATAGAGCGTGCGCAAGGGCCGGCCGGCTGCGCCATAGGGCACCCAGCGGCAGGCGAACGAGATATAGCCGCCCGGATAGGCGTTGACCGCGAGGAATTTCACCACCTTGCCGTAGGAGGCGCAGTGATCGACGGCCAGCTGCCTTGCATCGGCCTGGGTCGCGAGCGTGTAGGCGATGATCCCGCCGGTATCATTGCCCTTGAAGGGCGGCACCGGCTGCAACCAGTCGGCCCGCGCCGGCACCACGGCCAGCACCCCGCAAACGGCAACCAGGCACGCGGCCAATTTCCTTCGCATCGCAGACTCCATTTCGCTTGGCCCAACATAGAGTGCCCAGGCGGCCATGAAAAGAACGAGCCGGCCGCCGGATGCGGACTTGTCCGCAGGTGTTGCCGCGCTGCACTTGACCTTGCCGGGGCTTCACGGCACCGTCCGCGGCAATCGGATGATCGGTGGATTCCCCATGCGCGACCTGTTGATTTCAGCCAAGAAGCTCGGTGCTGGCGCCGCGCTCGCAATCGGCCTGCTGGCCTCTGCCGGGAGCACGGCGCAGGCCGCCAACCCATTTGAGCTGAATTTCTGGCTGTCCGGACCGCGCTATGACGGTAACGTAGCCCCCTGCGAGCGTGCGCTGCCGACGATTAGCGATCAATTCCACGAGAAGGAAGCCACCTTCTGGAATTCGCCGCTGGTCATCACCGGCTTCGACCGCATCCACGAGACCGCGTTCCGCCCCTGGCAGTCCGACAACATTCCGCGCCGCTATTGCTCCGGCCAGGCGATGCTGAGCGACGGCAAGGTGCGCACCGTGCACTACTCGATCATCGAGGACGGCGGCTTCTCCGGCATCGGCCAGGGCGTCGAATGGTGCGTGACCGGGCTTGACCGCAACTGGGCCTATAATCCCTCCTGCAAGGCCGCGCGGCCCTGATCTCTGGCTAGACCGGCGAGCCGATCGTTCGTGGACAGCTCTGCTGCCCGCGGACGATTTCTTTTGTTCTTGAATTGTTCCAGTGGCCTGCTAGGCTTCGGACGGTCGAGTTTGGGGGAGCGCTTGATGCCTCGGTTGGTCACCATTTCGCGATTTCTCGCTTCAATTGTTTTTGTCCTGTGCGCCACGGCAATGGCGTCGGCGCAGGACCGCCGTCAGAACACGCCGGGCGAATTCGATTTCTATGTGCTGTCGCTGTCCTGGTCGCCGTCCTTCTGCGAGGCGGCAAGCGAGCGCGGCAACAACGGCCGCGGCACCCAGGCGCAATGCGGCGGACGGCCCTATTCCTTCGTGGTGCACGGCCTGTGGCCGCAATATGAGCGCGGCTTTCCCGAATACTGCCAGCGGCCCTCGCCGCGGCTCGCCCGCGGTATCATGACCTCGATGCTCGACCTGATGCCGGCGCCCGGGCTGATCTACAACGAATGGGACAAGCACGGCACCTGCTCGGGCCTGGGCGAGCGCGCCTATTTCGAGGCGATCCGCAAGGCACGCGCCGCGGTGAAGATCCCCGAGGAATTCCTCCAGCTGTCGGAGCCGAGGACGATCGCGCCCGACGATCTGGAAGCGGCCTTCATCAAGGTCAATCCGGGGCTGAGCAGTTCGGCGATCTCGGTGACCTGCGACAGCCGGCGGCTCAGCGAAGTGCGGATCTGCCTCAGCAAGGATCTGCAATTCCGCTCCTGCGAGGAGATCGACCGCCGCGCCTGCCGCCGCGACCAGGTGCTGATGCCGCCGATGCGCGGCGGCTGACACTCTCTGCGTCATGCCCGGGCTCGTCCCGGCCATCCACGTCTTTCTTGATGCAGCAGCCAAGACGTGGATGCCGGGGACAAGCCCGGGCATGACGAAGTATAAAATGCGCTTTGCCCGAAACGCGGCACGATCATCTCATGAACTACCGACACGCCTTTCACGCGGGCAGCTTCGCCGATGTCATCAAGCACATCGTGCTGGTGCGCATGCTGACCTATCTGCAGGAAAAGCCGGCCGCCTTGCGCGTCATCGACACCCATGCCGGCGCCGGTCTCTACGACCTGACCTCGAGCGAGGCGCAGCGCGGCGGCGAATGGCTGACAGGTATCGCGCGGCTGATGCAGGCGCGGCTTTCCGAGCAGACCTTGCCGCTGGTTGCGCCCTATCTCGATATCGTCAGGGCGTTCAATCCGAAGTCCGAGCTCAAAGCCTATCCCGGCTCGCCTCTGATCGCGCGGGCCATGTTGCGGCCACAGGACCGCCTCACCGCCTGCGAGATCGAGCCCGTGGCGCGCAAGCAACTGATCGACGCATTGCGGCGCGACACGCAGGCGCGTGTCGTCGATGTCGACGGCTGGATGGCATTGCCGGCTTTCGTGCCACCGAACGAGCGGCGCGGCCTTGTGCTGATCGATCCGCCGTTCGAGGCAAAGGATGAATTCGAGCGGCTGGCAAACAGCTTTTCTGACGCATTCGCGAAGTGGCCGACCGGCGCCTATTTGATCTGGTACCCCGTAAAATCACGGAGAGCCACCGACGAACTCGCGCGCAGCGTCGCAGCAGCGGCCGCAACAAGCCGCCCCGCCGGCAAATGCTTGCGTTTGGAATTCAGTGTGGCACCGCAAGAAGCAGACCGCGGCCTGGTCTCCACCGGCCTGCTGATCGTGAATCCGCCGTGGACGTTGGCCAACGAGTTGAAGCTGATCTTGCCCGAACTCGAGAAGCCGCTCGGCCAAGGTGGCGCGGCCCGCTTCAGAATAGAGACGCCCAAACCCTAATCCACCGTGCCGATTGAAAAGTGCGATTTGAGCGTAGGCAATCTGCGCGGAACCGTATTATGCTCATCCTGTTACGACTGGCTTTACGTTCCGCTTCCGCGAATGGTTGCGGCGGAGTGACAAGGCCGAAATAAAATCCAGGCAGACCGGCGGCGTGACGCCGGCCTGTTCAGGTGGCCAGGCTTCCGACAAGCGAATGTCGGTCAACCGCTGCGCGGCGTGCGCGTAGCGGGGGAGCAATACGGGGGAGGAGTTTCCCGATGGCCATGACTGGGACAGTCAAGTTCTTCAACGGAGAGCGTGGCTACGGCTTCATCAAGCCTGATGATGGCGGCCGCGATGTGTTCGTTCACATCACGGCAGTCGAGCGGGCGGGATTGAAGGACTTGACTGAAGGACAACGCATTACATTCGAGGTCGAGCCGGACAAGAAGGGCAAGGGCCCGAAGGCGGTCAACCTGGTGATTTCGTCGTGAGCGCGCAACTCGCGATGAGATCCGGATGAAGCGCTGCATGTAGCTGTCGACGAGCACGAAGCTCGCGCTCGCCGCGTAACCAGTTGCTTGATGCGGATGCCACCGGCGGCCTCCGTGCAGTTGAAGCGTGCGGCCGGATGCCGTGGCGCGATCCGCGGCGCGCAGCTTGCTGCATGCATCTCCGAACATCGCCGCAAAAAGAAACCCGGCCGCGCAAGGCACGGCCGGGAGTTGATATCAGACGTTTTCTTCTCAGAAGTGGTAGTTGATGCCGGCGCGGACCAGGTTGAAGCCGTAGCCGTTCGAGGTGCCTGTGATCGCGAAATGGCTGCTGGCCAGATCGACGTAGAGATATTCGATCTTGGCGCTCCAGTGCGGGGCGAACGCCATTTCGGCGCCGGCGCCGAGCGTCCAGCCCGGATTGGTGTGCGACTCCGATACGCCGAAGGTCTCGCCGCGCAGCTCGCCGAAGGCGAGACCGCCGGTCGCATAGAACAGCACGTTGTTGACGGCGTAGCCGGCGCGGCCGCGCACGGTGCCGAACCAGGGATTGGAGAACTTCCACGGCGCGAACCGGTCGTCCGCAGCGTTGGCCTGGATGTCGCCCTCGATGCCGAACACGAAGGGGCTGCCGTTCTGGAAATTGTAGCCGGCCTGGACACCGCCGGTGAAGCCGTCCGGCTTGGTCGGGTTGTTGTCGACCGCACCCCAGCCATAGCCGATGTTGCCGCCGAGATAGGGACCGGCCCAGCTATAGGCGTTGAGCGGCTGATTGACGGTGTAAGGCGTACCGTAGTTGAGGTCGGCTGACGCGGCCGAGGTCGTCCAGCCCGCCACGATCAAAGCCAGCGCTCGCACAACCAACCGGGTCATTGCTACTCTCCACCACGCAACTGCCGAAACCCGCCGCCAAGTGGCCGGCGTGGTTACGGAATTCCACTTATTTCGCTAAGGTTTATCGAGAGTTTTAAGTTAAAGGGCTGTTAAGCCCGGTTACCGCCCGCTCATCAGTCTTAACGAGACGTTACCGAACCGCCGGCGCGGAGGCGGATCGACCGGGTAACCGCCTGCAATCGGCTCCTGTTTGCAGTGCCGCCGACGCTGGCGAGGGCCGGTCCAAGCGCTTAGTTTACGGCCATGGTTGACGATTCTCCCGAGCGGCCGACGCCGGCCCCGCCAAAGGCGCGGCGCGGTTCGCAATCCGACTTGCCGCAAAACGACCTCTCGCTCGACACCGGCGATGTCGATCCGGAAACCTCCGCCCCCGAGGAGGAGGACGAGGCGCGTCTGCCGGACGCTGCGGACGAGATGGCCGAAGCCATCGCCGAGGGCCGGCTCGCGGTCGGCCACGCCGCGATCGAGAACGCGGTCCGCCTCGCGCCGACCTCGCCCGGCGTCTACCGCATGCTCAATGCCGTCCACGACGTGCTCTATGTCGGCAAGGCGAAGAACGTCAAAAAGCGGCTGTCGTCCTATGCGCGGGCCAGCGCGCCGCTGCCGGCGCGCATCCTGCGCATGATCGCCGCCACCACCGAGGTCGAGATCATCTCGACCTCGACCGAGACCGAAGCGCTGCTGCTTGAAGCGAACCTGATCAAGCAGCTTCGCCCGCGCTTCAACGTGCAACTGCGCGACGACAAATCGTTTCCCTATATCCTGATCTCCGGCGACCATTGGGCGCCGCAGATCCTGAAACATCGCGGCGCGCAGTCGCGGCCCGGGCGCTATTTCGGCCCGTTCGCCAATGCCGGCGCCGTCAACCGCACCATCACGGCGCTGCAGCGCGCGTTCCTGATCCGCTCCTGCACCGACGGCTTCTTCGAGAGCCGCACCCGACCCTGCCTGCTCTACCAGATCAAGCGATGCGCCGGTCCCTGCACGCGCGAGATCGATTTCCCCGGCTACAGCGAATTGGTGCGCGAGGCGACCGAATTCCTGTCGGGCCGCAGCCATGCGGTGAAGGAGTTGCTCGCGGCCGAGATGGAGAAGGCCTCCGGCGAGCTTGAATTCGAGACCGCGGCGCTCTACCGCGACCGCCTCGCGGCGCTGTCGGCGATCCAGTCGCAGCAGGGCATCAACCCGCGCACGGTGGAGGAGGCCGACGTGTTCGCCATCCACCAGGAGGGCGGCTATTCGTGCGTCGAGGTGTTCTTCTTCCGCACCGGCCAGAACTGGGGCAACCGCGCCTATTTCCCGAAGGCCGAGAAGACGTTCACGCAAGAGGAGGTGCTGTCCTCGTTCCTGGCGCAGTTCTACGACGACAAGCCGCCGCCAAAACTGATCCTGCTGTCGCACGAGATCGAGGAGAGCGCACTGCTCGCCGACGCGCTGTCGGTCAAGGCAGGCCACAAGGTCGAAGTCTCGGTGCCGAAGCGCGGCGAGAAGAAGGAGTTGGTCGCCCACGCGCTGACCAATGCGCGCGAGGCGCTCGGCCGCAAGCTCGCGGATACAGCAACCCAGAGCCGGCTGCTCGAGGCCATGGTCACGACGCTCGGCCTGCCGCATGCGCCCAAGCGCATCGAGGTCTACGACAACAGCCACATCCAGGGCACCAACGCGGTCGGCGCGATGATCGTGGCCGGGCCCGACGGCTTCATGAAGAACCAGTATCGCAAGTTCAACATCAAGTCCGAGGGGCTGACGCCCGGCGACGATTACGGCATGATGCGCGAGATGCTGGAGCGGCGTTTCAAGCGCCTGCTGAAGCCCCCTGAGGGCGACGCCGCCAAGGCCAGTGACAAGCCGGACGACGATTCATTTCCGCAATGGCCGGATCTGGTGATCATCGATGGCGGCCGGGGCCAGCTCAATGCCGTGAGAGAGACTTTCCAGACTCTCGGGCTCACCCAGGTCGCGCTGATGGCGGTCGCCAAGGGGCCGGAGCGCGACGCCGGCCGCGAAACCCTGTTCATGCCGGACCGCGAGGCGATCAAGCTGGAGCCGCGCGACCCGGTGCTGTATTTCATCCAGCGGCTGCGCGACGAGGCCCACCGCTTCGTGATCGGCTCGCATCGCAAGCTGCGCAAAAAGGACATCCGCGAGGCCGGCCTGCAGGAGATCCCCGGCATCGGGCCGTCGCGCAAACGTGCCTTGCTGCATCACTTCGGAACCCTCAAGGAGATCGAGCGGGCCTCGATCGCCGACCTCGGCAAGGTTCCCGGGGTCAGCGCCGAAAGCGCCCGCAAGATTTTCGAGTTTTTCCACGCCCAGCCGGGGTAAAGAAGAGCCGAGTCATCAGGGCGTCGCTCCGACTGACCATGTTTGGGCCCGCCTGTTGACCTTCCAGCTTCAGCGGTATTGGTAGCATTGATGAACATCGCCACGACCCGGGGACAGCCCAAGACCTTGTCCCTTCCGAATATCCTGACCTACGCCCGGATCGCCGCGATCCCGGTGGTGATTGGTTGCGTCTACTGGCAGTCGATCCTGGACGGCCCGTTGTGGCTGCGCTGGGTGGCGCTGGCCGTGTTCATCGCCGCAGGGGTCACCGATTATCTCGACGGCTATTACGCCCGGATCTGGGACCAGCAATCGGCGTTCGGCCGCATGCTCGATCCGATCGCCGACAAGCTCCTGGTCGCCTCCTCGCTGCTGATGCTGGCCGCCGACAATTCGATCCATGGCTGGACGCTGTGGGCGGCGATCGTGATCCTGTGCCGCGAGATCCTGGTCTCGGGCCTGCGCGAATATCTCGCAGGCTTGCGGGTCAGCGTGCCCGTCACCAAGCTTGCGAAATGGAAGACGACGATCCAGCTCATCGCGATCGGCTTTTTGATCGCGGGCGAGGCCGGCGAGCAGATCTTTCCGCCGACCACGCTGATCGGCATCGTACTGCTGTGGATGTCGGCGATCTTCACGATCTACACCGGCTGGGACTATTTCCGCGCCGGCATCCACCACCTCATCAAGGAGGATGAGGGATGAAAGTGAAGTATTTCGCCTGGGTCCGCGAACGCATCGGCAAGGCTGAAGAGACCATCGAGCCGCCCGCCGATGTGCGCACCATCGGCGAGTTGATCGGCTGGCTGTCCGCGCGCGGCGAGACTTACGCCTATGCCTTCGAGAGGCCGACGGTGATCCGCGCCGCGATCGACCACGCCCATGTCAAGGCGGACGCTGCGATCTCCGGCGCGCGCGAGATCGCGTTCTTCCCGCCGATGACCGGCGGCTAGACCTTCAATGACCGTCGCTGCGACCATCCGAATCCAGCAAGCCGACTTCGACGTCGCGCGGGAGATCGCCGCGCTGAGCGAGGGCCGCACCGATGTCGGCGCCGTCGTCAGCTTCAGCGGCATCTGCCGCGGCAGCGAACAGGGCGCGCCGATTGCGGCGTTGACGCTCGAGCACTATCCCGGCATGGCGGAAGCCGAAATCCAGCGCCACGCCGACGAGGCGCTCGCGCGCTGGCCGTTGCAGGGCCTCACCGTCATTCATCGCGTCGGCCGCATCCCGCCTGGCGCGAACATCGTGCTCGTCGTGACCGCCTCGGCGCACCGCCAGGCCGCGTTCGAGGCTGCCGAATTCCTGATGGACTATCTCAAGACCAACGCGCCGTTCTGGAAGCGCGAGGAAAGCGCGCGCGGCACGAGCTGGATCGAGGCCCGCGACCATGACGACGCGGCCGCCGCGCGCTGGACCAAATCCTGATGGCCAAACGCAGCAAAGTGCCTGCGAAGCGCGGTCCTGCCGTGCCGAGGGCGCCGAGAGTAGGTGCCGGCGAGCTCGTCAGTTTGTTCGATTTCCTGCGCTATGCCGTCAGCCGCTTCAACGCGGCCGGGCTCGTGTTCGCGCACGGCACCACCGATCCGGTGGCGGAGGCCGCCTTCCTGATCTCCGAGACGCTGCATCTGCATCCCGACCAGTTCGAGAGCTTTGCCGCCGCGCGCGTCACCGCGGCCGAAGGCAAAGCGATCCTCGACCTGATCGAGCGCCGCATCACGACGCGGAAGCCGGCCGCCTATCTCGTCAACAAGGTCTACATGCGCGGCCTGCCGTTCTATGTCGACGAGCGCACCATCGTGCCGCGCTCCTTCATCGGCGAACTGCTGGATTCGCATTTCGGCGGCGACCAGGACGGCAGTTCGCTGATCGGGGACGCCAACGAGGTTGAACACGTGCTCGACCTCTGCACCGGCTCCGGCTGCCTTGCGATCCTCGCCGCCCGTCATTTTCCCAATGCCGCGGTCGATGCGGTGGACATTTCAAAGGATGCACTTGAGGTCGCCGCCCGCAATGTCGCCGACCATGGCCTTGAGGATCGCCTGACGCTCCATCGCGGCGACCTGTTCAAGCCGCTCGGCAACGTCAGCTACGACCTCATCATCACCAACCCGCCCTATGTCGATGCCGACGGCATGGCATCGCTGCCGCGCGAGTGCCGGGCCGAGCCGAAACTCGCCTTCGACGGCGGCGCCGACGGGCTCGACGTCGTCAGACGCATCGTCGATGAGGCGAAAGCCCACCTCACCCCCGACGGCGGCCTGCTCTGCGAGATCGGCCGCGGCCGCGACAATCTCGAGGAAGCCTATCCGAACCTGCCGCTGCTCTGGCTCGACACCGAGGACTCCGAGGGCGAGGTATTCTGGATCGCCGCCGCCGACCTCTGATCCGCCGTCCCTGCGGGGGCTCCGGACTATTACGGGCCAGACACCCGGCGAAACCGAAAATCGTGTGCAGTTCCAGCCGGTTCGAGAGATCGCTGGCCCGGCGAATCAACAATGGTGCTAAGGTGTGGGCGGGGTTGTTCCGATAAAGGGCGCTGGCGCGCGACATGATTCGCATTTCGACGATCTTCATCGCCATCTGCATGGTGCTGGTCGCAGCCTCGCTCGGCTTCGTCCTGTATTCGGTGGCGGGCATCAGCGGATCGGAATCGGCGATCGTGGCGCTCACCGCCCTCACCTTCCTGATCCTCTACAACGCGGTCTCGATGCGGCTGCGCGACCGCAATGATGTCGGCAACCAGATCGCCGATCTCTCGCGCGGGACCGCCGACCTCGCCCGCCAGGTCGCCGAATTCGGCCGCCGGCTTGCCGCAGTCGAAGGCCGCGTCGCCTCGGCCAACTCCACCAGCGGCGACCGGCTCCAGGCGATGACCGCCGAGATCGGCGAACTCGGTGGACTGGTGAGGCAGCTCGCGGCCTCCGTCGCCCATCATGAAGACATGCTGGCGACCGGTCCGGTGGTCCAGACGGCGCCGTCGCTGCGGGACGATTTGCTGCAGCCGGTCGCAACGGCCCCGGCCGCGGCTGCCGCACCCCCGCCACCACCGGCCCCGGCATTGCCGCGCAGCCAGAGCCAGCTGCTCGCCGCGATCCGGAACGCGATCGAGGACAACCGGCTCGATATCTACCTGCAGCCGATGGTGACGCTGCCGCAGCGCAAGGTGCGCTACTACGAGGCGGTGACGCGGCTGCGCGACGACCGCGACCAGATCCTCGCTGCCGACGATTTCATCGCCGTCGCCGAAGCCGGCGGCCTGATCGGCCGCATCGACCACATGGTGATGCTCCGCTGCGTCCAGGTGCTGCGCCGCCTGATGGTGCGCAGCAAGGATGTCGGCATGTTCTGCAACGTCTCGGCGGCGACACTCGCCAATCCGGCGCAGTTCGCCCAGTGCCTCGATTTCCTCGAGGCCAACCGCGCGCTGGCGCCGTCCTTCGTGCTCGAGTTCAAGCAGGCCACGTTCCGCAATCTCGGGGCGGTCGAGAGCGAGAACCTCGCCGCGCTGGCGCAGCGCGGCTACCGCTTCTCGATCGATCACGTCACCGACCTCCGCCTCGAGCCGCGCGAGCTCGCCGACCGCGGCGTCCGCTTCATCAAGGTGCCGGCCGCGCTGCTGCTCGACGCCAGGCATGGCGCGACGACGGACATTCATCCCTCCGATTTCTCCGACCTGCTCGGCCGCTTCGGCATCGATTTGGTCGCCGAACGGATCGAGGGCGAGCGTTCCGTGGTCGACCTGCTCGACTACGATGTCCGGTTCGGCCAGGGGTTCCTGTTCGCGCCGCCGCGGCCGTTGCGGCCCGAGGGGGCATCTGCTACCGCCGAGGCTCCGCAGACCAGGCCACAGGATCTCAATGGCGCCGGCACTTCAGCACCTGCCCCCAATCCCGCCGCACCGCCGCGCGCGACCGGCAATGCCGCGCTGGCGCGCCGCGCCGTCGGCCCGAACTGAGCAATCCGCATCATGACCTCGCTGCGCTTCGCGGAGCGGCTGCGCGATCTCGTCGGCGATGTCGACGTCGTGCTGTCGGACATCTGGGGCGTCGTGCATAATGGCCTCGAATCCTTCCCCGAGGCCTGCGCCGCCCTGCATGCGTTCCGCGCCCAGGGCGGCACCGTCATCATGATCACCAATGCGCCGCGGCCGGCCGATTCCGTGCAGCGGCAGCTGCGCAAGCTCGGCGTCGCGGACGAGACCTACGATGCCATCGTCTCCTCGGGCGATCTGACGCGCAGCTTCGTCGCAGATCATCCGGGCGAGAGGATCTTCTGGGTCGGCCCCGAGCGCGACAGCTCGATCCATCGCGGGCTCGATGCTCCGATGGTGCCGCTGGAGCAGGCGGACTACATCATCTGCACCGGCCTGTTCGACGACGAGACCGAGACCGCCGAGGATTATCGCGCCATGCTGCTCAAGGCGCGCGACCGCAAGCTGACGCTGGTCTGCGCCAATCCCGATATCGTGGTCGAGCGCGGCGACCGGCTGATCTATTGCGCCGGCGCGATCGCCGAGCTCTATCGCGAGCTCGGCGGCGAGGTGATCTTCTACGGCAAGCCGCACCGGCCGATCTACGAGCGCGCGATGGCGCTGGCCACTGAGCGCCGCGGGCACCCGATCGAACATTCGCGTGTGCTCGCGATCGGCGATTCCGTGCGCACCGATCTCGCCGGCGCCCATGGTTTCGGCATCGACCTCTTGTTCATCACCCGTGGCATCCATTCCGAGGAGTTCGAGGGCGTGGAGTCGCTCGATCCGGCCTCGGTGAAGGAATTGTTCGGCCATCCGCCGCGCGCGCTGATGCGCGAGCTGAAGTGGTAGCGGCTGGGGTGCGCTGCCAAAACATCGAAAACAACCCCATGCAAAGGTGCCGGCGGCGGCCGGACGTTCGACAGGCAGCTTGACACGTCGGGCAACTCGGGAATATATTTCCAATATTCCGAAATTGTGCGGCCGTCCCGCTGACGGCAGAGCTATCGCATATGCATATCGACCGCGTCCCACAGCCCGTCATGCCCGGGCTTGTCCCGGGCATCCACGTCCTTGGTTTCCACGCAAAGCGAGACGTGGATGGCCGGGACAAGCCCGGCCATGACGATGTGGAGGCGTCAGTTCCAGAGCCCGCAAATGCCATATGCGATGTCCGTCCTCTGACGGGCGCAAAAACATGGATGCCCGGGACGAGCCCGGGCATGACGCAATCGACGATGCTGATGCTTGGAGGCGCGCTTACGCCGTCGCCATGTCGGGGAAGACCGCCTCGATCTTGGTCTTCAGCGTGGCGGCGTTGAACGGCTTGACGATGTAGTTGTTGACGCCTGCCTTCTTGGCCGCGATCACGTTCTCGGTCTTGGATTCCGCCGTGATCATGATGAAGGGCGTGGTCGCCAGATTGGGATCGGCGCGGACTTCCTTGAGCAGGTCGTAGCCGGTCATCGGCTCCATATTCCAGTCGGAAATCACCAGGCCGTATTTCTTGCCGCGCATCTTGTTCAGCGCCGCCGAGCCGTCGGAGGCGTCGTCGATATTCTCGAACCCGAGCTGCTTGAGAAGATTCCGGATGATGCGGATCATGGTGCTGTAGTCATCAACCACCAGAACCGGCATGGACAAATCAACCGCCATCTTTTCCCCCAAACTACTCTAATGCAAAGACGCTTCTGCGCGACCACAGCTCTCGGCAAAGGACTAACAGCAGGCGTTAAACAGCGCGTTAACCGGCTGAATCCGGATTGTTACGGATTTGACGCGATTTTCGCCGCGCTTGACTTCCACGCTGCCGCCGCGTCACGGTCCGGCCGCAACATTCATGCTTAAGAATCCCTGAAGAATCGAAGACATGAGCACCGGCTTTACCGTTATCCGCGACACCACCCCCGCAAGCGCGATACCGAAGGGCGCCGTGGTCGCGATGGGCAATTTCGACGGCGTCCATCTCGGCCACCGCGCCGTGATTGGCGCGGCGCTGGCGATGGGCAAAGCGCGCGGCGTGCCGGCGCTGGCCGTGACCTTCGAGCCGCATCCGCGCAGCTTCTTCAGCCCGAACACTCCGCAATTCCGTCTCACGGACGAGACCAACAAGCTGCGGCTGCTCGCGGCGACCGGGCTTGCCGGTGCCGTGGTCATGACCTTCGACAGAGCGCGCGCCGGCACCACGGCGCAGGACTTCATTCATCATGACCTGATCGAACGGCTCGGCATCAGCGGGATCGCGGTCGGCTACGACTTCCATTTCGGCAAAGGCCGCGTCGGCTCGCCGAGCCTCCTGGTCAGCGAAGCGCCGCGGCTCGGCATCGAGGTCGACGTGCAGGCGCATGTCGACATCGAGGAGCGCCCGGTGTCGTCGAGCGCGATCCGCATGGCGCTCGCCGAGGGCGAGATCAGCGAGGCGACCACGATGCTGGGTGGACCGTGGTTCGTCACAGGCCCGGTGATCCATGGCGAGAAGCGCGGCCGCGACCTCGGCTATCCCACCGCCAATATCCGCCTCGACAAGCATTGCGGGCTGAAGCACGGCATCTATGCGGTGCGGGTCGGCCGCGGATCCGAGCGGTTCGACGGCGTTGCGAGCTTCGGCCGCCGTCCGACCTTCGACAACGGCGCGCCGCTGCTCGAAGTGTTCCTGTTCGACTTCAAGGGCGATCTCTACGACACCGTGCTCGATGTCGCATTCATCGGTTTCATTCGCGAAGAGCTGAAATTCGACACCATCGAGGCGTTGATACGCCAGATGGACGACGACAGCGCCACCGCGCGCGCGACCCTCGCCGCGGCGCCGGACGCGTTCCCGAAGCTCGGAGCGATTGGTTGAAGACTGAAAAGCAAAAGATGCTCGCGGGCGAGCTCTATCGTCCCGACGCAGAACTCGCTGCCGACCACACCGCGGCGGAACAATGGATGGCCCGCTACAACGCATCGGGAGCGGCTTCGGCCGGCGAGCTGCACGCGCTGCTTGCCGAGCGCTTCCATCGGGCCGGCAAGGATGCCGTGATCCGTCCGCCGTTCTTCTGCGACTATGGCTATAACATCAGCCTCGGCGACGGCGTGTTCCTCAACTTCAATTGCGTGATCCTCGATGTGGTCGAGGTCGCGATCGGTGACCGCACCCAGATCGGACCCGCGGTGCAGGTCTATACCGCCGACCATCCGCGCGACGCCGCGACAAGGCGGGACGGGCTGGAATTCGGCCGCCCGATCCGGATCGGCAGCGACGTCTGGATCGGCGGCGGTGCCATCATCCTGCCCGGCGTCACGATCGGCGACGGCGCCCTGGTCGGGGCCGGCAGCGTGGTCACGCGGGACGTCGCCCCCGGCGCGATCGTGGCGGGCAATCCGGCCCGGCCGCGGGGTGCTTAGGGACGGTAAGAGATAGAGCACGCAGTCTCCCCACCCCCGTCGTCCTGGCGAAAGCCAGGACCCATTTCCATTGAATTTGGTCGGGAACGGGATGGTGGCCCCGGCACCGCAACAAACATGCCCTTGGGGTAATGGGTCCTGGCTTTCGCCAGGACGACGTTGAATGTCTCGTGCGCCTGGTGGGCTGCGGCTCCCTCGGAACAGCCCGCAGGCCAACCCGGGGGCTTTGCGATTTTCTCGCCCTGCTGCTATGGAAAACCCCATGTTTTCGCGGCGCATCATACGGATTAGCGGCCCGGCTTCCGCCTGAGCCTGACGGGCTCGGCGCAAGACCGGGACTTCGTCGTTTCACCCCGCGAATGATCGCGTATCCGCGCCCTCACCTGCCAGATCAGAGCCCCAGATCACAAGCCATGTCCGACAAGCCGCAAAAGACCGACGCCAAAGACTATTCGAAGACCCTCTATTTGCCGCAGACGGAATTCCCGATGCGCGCCGGCCTGCCGCAGCGCGAGCCGGAAATCCTGAATTACTGGAACGAGATCGGCCTCTACGACAGGCTGCGCCGGAACGCCGAGGGCCGCGCTAAATTCGTGCTGCATGACGGGCCGCCCTATGCCAACGGCAACATCCATATCGGGCATGCCCTGAACAAGATCCTCAAGGATGTCGTGACCAAGAGCCAGCAGATGCTCGGCTTCGACTCCAATTACGTGCCGGGTTGGGACTGCCACGGCCTGCCGATCGAATGGAAGATCGAGGAGGAGAACTACCGCTCCAAGGGCAAGCAGAAGCCGGACTTCCGCGACTCCGCCGCGATGGTCGCGTTCCGCAGGGAATGCCGTGCCTATGCGACGCACTGGATCAACGTGCAGCGCGAGGAGTTCAAGCGGCTCGGCATCATCGGCGACTGGGACCATCCCTACGAGACGATGAGCTATCCCGCCGAGGCGCAGATCGCGCGCGAATTGATGAAGTTCGCCGCCAACGGCACGCTCTATCGCGGCTCCAAGCCGGTGATGTGGAGCGTGGTCGAGAAGACCGCGCTGGCCGAGGCCGAGGTCGAGTACGAGGATTACACCTCCGATATGGTATGGGTGAAATTCCCGGTCACTTCGCCGGCGCATGGCGCGCTCGCCAATGCCTCGGTCGTGATCTGGACCACCACGCCGTGGACGCTGCCCGGCAACCGCGCGATCTCGTTCTCGCCGAAGATCGGCTATGGCCTGTACAAGGTCACGGACGCGCCGGCGGACAATTGGGCGAAGGCCGGCGATCTCCTGATCCTCGCGGACGCGCTCGCCGCAGAGGTGTTCAAGCAGGCGCGCGTCACCGCCTATGAGAAGGTGCGCGACATCCCGGCCGACACGCTCGATGCCGTCGAATGCGCGCATCCGTTGAAGGGTCTCGCGGGCGGCTATGAATTCACCGTGCCGCTGCTGGCCGGCGACCACGTCACCGACGACACCGGTACCGGCTTCGTGCACACCGCGCCCGGTCACGGCCGCGAGGACTTCGACGTCTGGATGGCGAATGCGCGCGAGCTCGAGAGCCGCGGCATCAACACCACGATTCCCTACACGGTCGATGAAAACGGCGCCCTCACCGATCACGCGCCCGGTTTCACCGGCAAGCGCGTGATCAACGACAAGGGCGAGAAGGGCGATGCCAACGAAGCCGTCATCAAGGCGCTGATCGAGGCCGGCAAGCTCTTGGCGCGCGGCCGGCTCAAGCACCAGTATCCGCATTCCTGGCGCTCCAAGAAGCCGGTGATCTTCCGCAACACGCCGCAATGGTTCATCGCGATGGACAAACCCATCGTAGACGCCCCGGGCAAGCCCGGGGCTATGCCCATCGCCGAGAACGGCCATGCCAAGAAGGGCGACACGCTGCGCGCCCGCGCGCTGCATGCGATCTCGGTGACGCAATGGGTGCCGCCGGCCGGCGAGAACCGCATCAACGGCATGATCGCCAACCGGCCCGACTGGGTGATCTCGCGGCAGCGCGCCTGGGGCGTGCCGATTGCGGTATTCGTGCGCGAGAAAGCCGACGGCTCGGCCGAGATCCTGGAGGATGAGGTCGTCAACCAGCGCATCGCCGAGGCCTTCATGGAGGAAGGCGCCGACGCCTGGTACATGGCGGGCGCGCGCGAGCGTTTCCTCGGGTCCCGCGCGAGCGAAGACTGGAAGAAGGTCGACGACATCTGCGACGTCTGGTTCGATTCCGGCTCCACGCATGCCTTCGTGCTGGAAGACCGCCAGAATTTCCCGCAGCTCGGCAACATCGTCCGCAAGATCGACGGCGGCGACGACACCGTGATGTATCTGGAAGGAAGCGACCAGCATCGCGGCTGGTTCCACTCCTCGCTGCTGGAGAGCGCCGGCACCCGCGGCCGTGCGCCCTACGATATCGTGCTGACCCACGGCTTCACGCTAGACGAGAACGGCCGCAAGATGTCGAAGTCGCTCGGCAACACCGTCGAGCCGCAGAAGGTGATCAAGGATTCCGGCGCCGACATCCTGCGCCTGTGGGTCTGCGCCACCGACTATGCCGACGACCAGCGGATCGGCCCGGAGATCCTCAAGAACACCATCGAGACCTATCGCAAGCTGCGCAACTCGATCCGCTGGATGCTCGGCACGCTGCATCACTACAAGCCGACCGAGAAGGTCGCCACGGACGAGATGCCCGAGCTCGAGCGGCTGATGCTGCACGAACTCGCCGGCCATGCCGAAACCATCCGCAAGGCCTATGCCGCGTTCGACTACAAGACCGTGGTCGCGAGCCTTGCGGCGTTCATGAACTCCGAGCTGTCGGCGTTCTATTTCGACATCCGCAAGGACACGCTGTATTGCGATCCGCCGTCCTCGGTGACGCGCAAGGCGGCGTTGACCACGATCGACATGCTCTGCGACGCGATCCTGAAATGGCTCGCGCCGATCATGAGCTTCACCACCGAAGAGGCCTGGCAGATGTATCGGCCGAACGCGGAGCCGTCGGTGCATCTGACCCTGTTCCCCGAGGACCTCGCGCAGTATCGCGACGAGGCGCTCGCCGCGAAATGGGAGACCATTCGTAACGTCCGCCGCGTCGTCACCGGTGCGCTCGAGCTCGAACGCGCCGCCAAGCGGATTGGGTCGTCGCTGGAAGCCTCGCCGGTCATCTTCATCGCCGACAGAAGCATGCTGGCGACGCTGTTCGACGTCGATCTCGCCGAAGTCTGCATCACCTCGAACTACGAGGTGCGCGAGGGCGAAGCGCCGGCCGACGCCTTCCGCCTCGATGCGGTGCCCGGCGTCGCCGTGGTGGTCGAGAAGGCGGTCGGCACGAAGTGCGCGCGGTCGTGGAAGATCCTGCCCACGATCGGGGAAGACCCTGAGTATCCCGACGTCTCGCCGCGCGATGCGCAGGCGCTGCGCGAATGGAAAGCGCTGGGGATCACGGCCTAATATCTGCCGTCGTCCCGGCGAAAGCCGGGACCCATAACCACCGCTGTCTGAACGGACGACGATTGATGACCCAGAGTCATTCAAACAACACCCGACACGGCGTATGGATCTCTGCGCTCGCCCTAGGGCATGCACACGTCTCAATCAACCGCTCCTGCTTAGGGCCGCACGAGCGGTGGGAGGGCTCTCTCCCCCCTTGCGGGGGAGAGTTGGAGAGAGGGGTAAGCCACAAACACCACGCGTGCGGCTTACCCCTCTCCCTAACCCTCCCCCGCAAGGGGGGAGGGAACCCATCCATAGGTGCGCTCCTGACATGTGAACCGTCGCACAAGACATGTACATGCCCTACGGCCTTCGCGGGGACGATGGCTTTGGTGGGGCGCAGATGAATCCCCCCCTCCGCGCCGGCGTGCTGGCGGCGATCGCAACCCTGATCGCCGACCAGGCCTCGAAACTCTGGCTGCTCCACGTGCTCGACATCGTCCGCCTCGGAGCGGTGCGGGTGACGCCGTTCTTCGACCTGGTGCTGGCCTGGAATCCGGGCATCAGCTTCGGCTGGTTCCAGAGCGAGAGCCCGACGGCCCAGATCGTCCTGATGGCGGTCAAGGTGGCCGCGGTGATTGCGCTGGCGGTCTGGATGGCGCGGTCGCGGACCTGGCTCGCCACGGTCTCCCTCGGCCTGATCATCGGGGGCGCCATCGGCAACGGCATCGACCGCTTCGCCTATGGCGCGGTGGTCGATTTTGCCCTGTTTCATATCGAAATCAGCGGCAAAACCTATAATTGGTACATCTTCAACGTCGCCGATGTGGCCATCGTTGCTGGCGTGGCAGCACTATTGTATGATTCCCTGCTGGGGGTCCCCGCCGCAAAAGCGCCCTGATCCCGGCCGATAGGAGCCGGTCGGCGGTCGACATGCAGCATGCAGCGGAACTGTGCCTAAGCCAGTGATCGCTTTGCCGAATTTGAGATGGGGATAGCGCGATGCGCAACACCAAGGCCCGCAACGACCTGAACGAAACGTCCCGGCTGACACTGCTGCGCGGCCTCCGCCTGGCGTTCGTCGCGGCCGGGATCGGCCTCGTCATGACGGCGGGCCCGGTGCGCGCCGGCGACGATGACGATGACGGCGACGACGGCCTGACCTTCGAAGAACGCATCGTCGACAATCTGATGACCGGCCTCGGCGCCAAGAGCGCGGCCAGCAAGGGCATCGACTACCGCGAGCGTTCGCCGCTGGTGGTGCCGCCCAGGCTCGACCTGCCGCCGCCGGCCTCCACCGCGGAAGCCAACGCGCCGAACTGGCCGAAGGACCCCGATATCGCCAAGCGCAAGGCCGCCATCGCGGCGCGCAAGAAGGAAGTCAAGAAGGAGCCCTGGCAGGAAGCGGTGCCGCTGACCCAGGCCGAGATCGATGCGGGCCGCAAGCAGCAGACCGCGAGCGATACCAGCAAGGAGCCGATCGAGCCGGGCGTGACCAAGAATCCGTCGTTGATGCCGGCCGAGCTCGGCTACACCGGTGGGCTGCTTGGCGTCTTCAAGGGCAACAGCTCCGAGCAGAAGCCGTTCAAGGGTGAGCCGACCCGCGACAGCCTGACCGAGCCGCCTGCGGGCTACCAGACGCCGTCATCGAATTTCGCCTACGGCACGGGACCGATGGCCCCGCTGGCCAAGGAAGGCCAGTTCGACGTCATGACCGGAAAGCCGGTCCAGTAAGCGCTTGGCCGTTGGCGTAGCGCCTGACATGAGCAAAGCTTAATGCGGCGTGATGTCCGTCTCTCCGCTTCGTGACATCAGGCACGGGTCGTCGCGTGTACCATGCCGTGCTTTCGCGCCCCGACCTGTGTCGGGGTTTTGATTAAGGATCATGATGCGCTCACGCCGATCGATTGCCCTGTTCGCTGCCGCATTCGTCTCCACGGTCCCGTTGTCGACCAGCGGCCTGCATGCCCAGACCACGGTCACCTCGGAACGCCCCGCCAGCTTCACGCTCGATAACGGCCTGCAGGTCGTGGTGATCCCCGATCACCGCACGCCTGTTGTGACGCAGATGATCTGGTACAAGGTCGGCTCGGCCGACGAGACCCCGGGCAAGTCGGGGCTGGCGCATTTCCTCGAGCATCTGATGTTCAAGGGCACCGCCAAGCATCCGGCCGGCGAGTTCTCGCAGACCGTGCTGCGGGTCGGCGGCAACGAGAACGCCTTCACCTCCAACGACTACACCGGCTACTTCCAGCGCGTGCCGCGCGAGCAGCTCCCGACCATGATGGAGTTCGAGGCCGACCGCATGACCGGCCTGATCCTCAAGGACGAAAACGTGCTGCCCGAGCGCGACGTCGTGCTCGAAGAATACAACATGCGGGTCGCCAACAATCCCGACGCGCGGCTGACCGAGCAGATCATGGCCGCGCTCTATCTCAATCACCCCTACGGCCGGCCGGTGATCGGCTGGCACCAGGAGATCGAGAAGCTCGACCGCGTGGACGCGCTCGCCTTCTACAAGCGCTTCTATGCCCCGAACAACGCCATCCTGGTCATCGCCGGCGACGTCGACGTCAAAGATATCCGCCCGCTGGTCGAGAAGAATTTCGGCCCGATCCCGGCGCAGCCTGCGATCCCCGAGAAGCGCGTGCGGCCGCAGGAGCCGACCCCGGTGGCGCCGCGCACCGTGACGCTGGCGGATCCGCGCGTCGAGCAGCCCGGCCTGCGCCGCTACTATCTGGTGCCCTCGGCGACCACGGCGGCGGCCGGCGAGAGCCAGGCGCTCGACGTGCTCGCGCAATTGATGGGCGGCGGCGCCAACTCCTATCTCTATCGTTCGCTGGTGCTCGACAAGGGTCTCGCGATCTCCGCCGGCGCCGGCTACCAGGGCACCGCGGTCGATCCGTCGCAATTCTCGATCTCGGTGACGCCGAAGCCCGGCGTCGAGTTCGCCCAGATCGAGGACGCCATCGACAAGGTGATCGCCGACCTCGCGCAAAACACCGCCAAGGCCGAGGACCTCGAACGGGTCAAGACCCAGCTGATCGCGGAGGCGATCTACGCCCAGGACAACCAGGCGACGCTGGCGCGCTGGTATGGCGGCGCGCTGACCACCGGGCTCAGCATCGACGACATCAGGAGCTGGCCGGAAAAGATCCGCGCCGTCACCGCCGAGCAGGTGCGCACCGCCGCCGCCAAATGGCTCGACAAGAACCGCTCGGTAACCGGCTATCTGATCAAGGATACGACGGCGAAACGCGAGGAGAAGCGCTCGTGATCCATTCCCTCACCCGCCGCACTCTCACGCGTCGCACTCTCACCCGTCGCACGGTGCTGATCGGCGGCGCCTGCGCCGCATTGCTGACGCTGTCATCGGCGCCCTCGCAGGCCGCGGCCAAGATCCAGCACCTGGTGTCGCCCGGCGGCATCGAGGCCTGGTTCGTGCAGGACGCCACCGTGCCCCTGATCGCGATGGAATACGCCTTCAGCGGCGGCGCCGGCCAGGATCCGGCCGGCAAGCCCGGCGTCGGCAATCTGGTCGCCGACCTGCTCGACGAGGGCTCCGGCGATCTCGATTCCAAGTCCTATCACGAGCGGCTCGACCGCCGCGCCATCGAGCTCAGCTTCCAGGCGACGCGCGATCATTTCCGCGGTTCGCTGCGCATGCTCAAGGACAACAAGGACGAGGCCTACGAGCTGTTGCGCACCGCGCTGACCTCGCCGCACTTCGACCCGAAGGATGTCGAACGCATCCGCGCCCAGGTGATCTCGAACCTGCGCCGGGAATCGACCAATCCGTCGGCGCTGGCCGGCCGCAAATTCCTCGAGGTCGCGTTCGGCGATCATCCCTATGGACGGCAGGCGACCGGCACGCTGGAGAGCGTGCCGACCATCGATATCGCGGACCTCAAGGACTATACCCGCCGGATCATCGCCAAGGACACGCTGCGCATCGCCGTGGTCGGCGACGTCGATCCCGATACGCTCGGCAAGCTCTTGGACAAGACCTTCGGCGCCCTGCCGGCCAAGGCCGAGCTGACGCCGGTCCCCGACATCGTCGCGACCAAGCCGCCGCAGCGCGCCTTCATCCCGCTCGACGTGCCGCAGACCGTGGTCACCTTCGGCGGCCCCGGCGTGCGCCGCCACGATCCGGATTTCATGGCAGCTTATGTGGTGAACCACATCCTCGGCGGCGGCGGACTGTCGTCGCGGCTCTACAAGGAAGTGCGCGAGAAGCGCGGGCTGGCCTATTCGGTCTATGAGGCGCTGATCTGGATGGAGCACTCGTCGCTGTTCATCGGCAACACCGGCACCCGCGCCGACCGCGCCGGCGAGACCGTCGATGCGATCGAGGCGGAGATCCGCCGCATCGCCACCGAAGGCCCGACCGAGAGGGAGCTCGACGAGGCGAAGTCGTACCTGAAGGGCTCGCAGATGCTCGCGCTCGACACCTCATCGAAGCTGGCGCAGGCCATGCTGCAATACCAGCTCGACAAACTGCCGATCGACTACATCGAGAAGCGCAACGCCATCGTCGACGCGGTGACGCTCGACGACACCAAGCGCGTCGCCAAGAAGCTGTGGGGCGACGGCCTTTTGACCGTCATCGTCGGCCGCGCCCCGCAAGCCGCCGCGCAGCCGGTATCGGCGCCGCCGAAGGCGAACTGAGCTCTCCCTCTACACCGCCGTTGCGGCCACCCCTCTCCCCAACCCTCCCCCGCAAGGGGGGAGGGAGCCGGAGACGTGTGCTCACCTCACGTCGCGTCACAACTTGCAGCGCTCGAAAGATTGGGATCGGTAAGGGACGCACCGGCGTTAGGGCTCCCTCCCCCTTGCGGGGGAGGGTTGGGGAGAGGGGTCCGCGGGCTCCGATCGCAGACGTCATCAGCGCTGCATCAACGCCGCCCAAGCACGATCAGCGCAAACCCGCTACATTGCGTCAGCCGATTCTTCCTCTGCTGGTGCTGCCATGCTGCGGGTGTCCCGCGACCTCACGATCGACGAGAACGACATCGAGATCGTCTTTGTCCGCGCCTCCGGTCCGGGCGGACAGAATGTCAACAAGGTCTCGACCGCGGCACAACTCCGCTTCGACACGCGCAAGATCGAACTGCCGCCGGATGCGGCGGAGCGGCTGGTGCGGCTCGCCGGCAGCCGGATGACCAAGGACGGCGTGATCGTGATCCACGCCTTTCGCTTTCGGACCCAGGAACGCAACCGGGCGGATGCGATGGAACGGCTGCTCGAGATGCTGAAGGAATCGCTGGTGCGGCCGAAACCGCGGCGGCCGACCAAGCCGACGTTCGGCTCCAAGCAGCGCCGCCTCGAGGGCAAGAAGCGCCGCGGCGACGTCAAGGCGGGGCGAGGCGCCCGCCGCTTCGACGATTGAACGGCGCGGTTCGGGTGCAGCGCATGACCCACGCTGCACCCGGCTATCGCGTCTTAATACTTCTTCGTTCCGGACGACGACGTGGAACCGGTCGCCTTGTGCGCGCCGCTGGCGGACCCGACGGTGCCTTTGGTGCCGCTCTTCGTGGTGGCGCCGGCCTTGTCGGTCGACGCGCCGGGCTGCGCATTGAGTTCCTCGTCGGCACTGCCCGACGGCGCACCTTGTTGCATCGTGGTGCCGCCGCGGGTCTGGCCCTGGGGCGCCATTCCCTGCGCCAGTACCGGGCCGGCGAGCAGTGCCGACGTGGCAAATGCGATCGCGATCGTCTTCGCTAATTTCATCCATTGCTCCTGGATCTTGCTCGCGCGGGACAGTTCGACGGTTGCTGGCGCCGTTTGCTGCGCCGGACCTGCCCTCACGCGCATTGACGATGTCGCAAACGGCGCGGGCGCCATGCAAGCCGCGTCGTGTGGAGATCGTGCAGGGTTTTCGCGGCCATTTCGCGGAATTGCGCTTCACATATGCGGCGTATCCGCTGACGCCGCCACCTTGTTGTCGTCGCGCCTTCAAACCGGTTGCGCTTTGTTCCGATGAAACAGCCGGCTACTACCACCGCCGATGGGCGGCGCCCTACACTTGCTGCGACACGCGGGGATAACCATGGCGATGCGGCGCGCAGGATGGATCATCGGGCTCTCGTTTTGCAGCGCGATGCTTGCAGTGCACATCGCGCGCGCGCAGATGCCGTTGCCCGCGGCCAAGCCGCCCGATGGTCCGACATTGTTCAAGCAGCAATGCGCGACCTGCCACACCACGAACACATCGGATTCCGTGCGCCAGGGACCCTCGCTCTACAAGGTGATCGGCCGCCACGCCGGCACGGCCGAGGGCTTCAAATATTCCGCCGGTTTCGCCAAGGCCGATTTCGCCTGGGATGACGCGCACCTCGACGCCTGGCTGAGCAATCCGCAAGCGGTGATCCCCGGCGCGGTGATGGCCTATCGGCAGGCCAAGCCGGAAACCCGCGCCATGATCATCGCCTATCTGAAGGAGCTGAACTGAATGGCGAAACCCGTGCATTCGATGATCCGCGTGCTCGACGAGGCCAAGGCGCTCGACTTCTACCGCCGCGCCTTCGGCCTCGAGATCGCGGACAATCTGCGCTTCCCCGATTTCGCACTGATCTATCTGCGCCATCCCTCTTCGCCGTTCGAGGTCGAGCTCACGGTCAATTTCGACCGCAAGGAGCCGTATGCGCTCGGCGACGGCTACGGCCATCTCGCCGTCGTCGTCGATGACGTCGATGCCGAGCACGCGCGCTTCGACAAGGAGAAGCTGTCGCCCGGGCCGCTGCGCGACTTCAAGCACGACGGCAAGACGCTGGCGCGCTTCTTCTTCGTCGCCGATCCCGACGGCTACAAGATCGAGGTGATCCAGCGCGGCGGGCGCTTCGGCTGATCCAATGACAAACAAAAATCTACGGAGAAAACCATGAGAGAAATCGATCGACGCAGCAAGTACGACCGGCGTGTCTTTCTCAAAGGCGCGGCCGCAGCCGCACCCGCGGTCGCGATCGCGACGTCCACGGGTCTCGGCGTCACCGATGCCTGGGCCGAGGACGCCTCGGCGCTGACGCCGGCGACGATGAAGACGCTGCTCAAGGTGGCGCGCGACATCTATCCGCACGATTTCCTCGGCGACAGCTACTACATCACCGCCGTCAAGCCATGGGATGACAAGGCGGCCAAGGACCCCGCGATCAAATCGCTGATCAATGACGGCGTTGCGCGCCTCGACCAGGAAGCCAATGACCGCCACAAGATGCCGTATGCGCAGGTCGCCTGGGAGAACGACCGGGTCGCGCTGTTGCAGAAGATCGAGGAGAGCGCCTTCTTCCAGAAGATCCGCGGCGACCTCGTCGTCTCCCTCTACAACCAGAAAGAGGTCTGGCCGCGGTTCGGCTACGAGGGCTCCTCCGCCGAGCATGGCGGCTACATCAAGCGCGGCTTCGCCGACATCGACTGGCTGCCGAAGGCCTGAACCGACAACGCTGAGGAGGAAACAATGGCAAAATTCGATCTGAATGACAGCGGCGTTGTCGTCATCGTCGGCTCCGGCGCCGGCGGCGGAACGCTCGGCAATGAGCTGGCGCAAAAGGGCGTCAAGGTCGTGATCCTGGAGGCCGGTCCGCGCATCGAGAACCAGGACTTCATCAACGACGAGTGGGACAGCTTCGCCCAGCTCGCCTGGTCCGATGCGCGTACGACATCGGGAAGCTGGCGCGTCCACAAGGACTTCGCTGGCCTGCCGGCCTGGATCGTGAAGGCGGTCGGCGGCTCGACGGTGCATTGGGCCGGCGCATCGCTGCGTTTCGACGAGCACGAGTTCAGGATCAAGTCGGCCTATGGCGGCATCCCCGGCGCCAATCTGATCGACTGGCCGATCACGCTCGCCGAGATGGAGCCGTGGTACGCCAAGGCCGAGGACAAGATGGGCGTCACCCGCACCAACGGCATTCCCGGCCTGCCCGGCAACAACAATTTCAGGGTGCTGGAGGCTGGCGCCAAGAAGCTCGGCTACAAGGAAGTGCATACCGGGCGGATGGCGATCAACAGCGAACCGCGCGACGGTCGCGGCTCATGCCAGCAGATCGGCTTCTGCTTCCAGGGCTGCAAGTCCGGCGCCAAATGGTCGACGCTCTACACCGAGATCCCGAAGGGCGAGGCCACCGGCAATCTCGAGGTGCGCCCGAGCAGCATGGTGATCAAGATCGAGCACGACCAGTCCGGCAAGGTGACCGGCGTGGTCTATGCCGATGCGACCGGCGCGACGCAACGCCAGAAGGCGCGCGTGGTCGCGGTCGCCGGCAACTCGATCGAGAGCCCGCGGCTGCTGCTCAACAGCGCCTCCAGCATGTTCCCGGACGGCTTAGCCAACTCGTCCGGCCAGGTCGGCCGCAACTACATGCGGCACATGACCGGTAGCGTGTATGCGACCTTCGAGAAGTCGGTGCACATGTATCGCGGCACCACGATGGCCGGCATCATCCGCGACGAGGCCGCGAACAACCCGAAACGCGGCTTCGTCGGCGGCTACGAGATGGAGACGCTGTCGCTCGGCCTGCCCTTCATGGCGGCGTTCCTCAATCCCGGCGCCTGGGGCCGCTCCTTCACGTCAGCGATGGAAGGCTATCCGCGGATGGCCGGCATGTGGCTGGTCGGCGAGGACATGCCGCAGGAGACCAACCGCATCACGCTCGACCCTGTGGTCAAGGACAAGTTCGGCATGCCGGTCGCCAGCGTGCATTTCGACGATCATCCGAACGACGTCGCGATGCGCGATCACGCTTACAAGCAAGGCTCGGCGGTGTATGAGGCGGTCGGCGCCACCGTGACCTACCCGACGCCGCCCTATCCATCGACCCACAACATGGGCACCAACCGGATGAGCGAGAAGCCGCGCGACGGTGTGGTCAACAAGTTCGGCCAGAGCCACGACATCAAGAACCTGTTCGTCTCCGACGGCAGCCAGTTCGCCTCCGGTGCGGCCTGCAACCCGACCTTGACGATCGTCTCGCTGGCGATCCGCCAGGCCGACCACATCGCCGGCGCAATGCAGCGCAAGGAGATCTGAGTTTCCCTCTGAGAGGGTGCGAGGCCTTGTCCTCAGCTGCCAGTGTCGTCGCCCGGCCTGTGCGCAATTGCGCACATGGACCGGGCGACCCAGTACGCCGCGGCCCATCGGCTCAATCACTACTGTCTCTGGAATACTGGATCACCCGCATGCGCGGGTGACGACACCGGGCGAGATGCGCAAGCCGTGTCCCGCCTGGACTGCTACTCCGCCGCATCCATGATCGGCGCCGCAGTCGCGCGATAGTCAGTCGCCGGCGCGTTGGCCTTCGAGCGGTAGATCAGGCAGGAGCAGCGCAGCAGC
The DNA here is from genome assembly GCF_015624485.1 of Bradyrhizobium genosp. L. Lineage (NCBI taxonomy): Bacteria > Pseudomonadati > Pseudomonadota > Alphaproteobacteria > Hyphomicrobiales > Nitrobacteraceae > Bradyrhizobium > Bradyrhizobium genosp. L. Next base: position 1,417,467 of record NZ_CP061378.1, on the reverse strand, counting down.
GAGGCGAAATTGTTCACCTCGCCGTGATGGTCCAGCACCTCGTTGTGCAATGTGGTGAGGAACTTGGCGAGGCTCATGCCTTCCTTGGCCGCGATCTCCTCCAGCGTATCCCAGAACGACATTTCCAGCCGGATCGACGTGCAGTGGCCGTCGAGCCGCAACGATCGGGTCTGCGATTCATAGTCGCGTTGCGGCTGGTGCGCGAACAGATGGCACATGGGTTCCTCCGGCGAGAACTTATAATTTTTCTAAACGATATACTCCCACGTGCAGCCCCACAATCGGGACGTAGGGCGTACCGGATACCGCGCTGCCGAAGTCGAGCATCTTCAAGGCCGTAGGCGCCATCCCCAGCTAAGGCCTAACCACCCCATGCATTTGCCTGCGCGGGCCTCTAGAATGCCGTTTGGCCCTCGAATCCTCACTGCAACGCGTCATGCCCGTCCGCCAGCTTCCCGAACAGGTCGTCAACCGCATCGCCGCCGGCGAGGTGGTCGAGCGGCCTGCGAGCGTGGTCAAGGAACTGGTCGAGAACGCGATCGACGCCGGCGCCAGCCGGATCGACATCTTCACCGATGGCGGCGGACGGCGCCGGATCGGCATCACCGACGACGGCAGCGGCATGACCCGCGCCGACCTCGCGCTCGCGGTCGACCGTCACGCCACCTCCAAGCTCGACGACGAGGATCTGCTGCGCATCAAGACCCTCGGGTTCCGCGGCGAGGCGCTGCCGTCGATCGGCGCGGTGGCCAAGCTCGGTATCACCACGCGCCACGCCGGCGAGCCGCATGCCTGGTCGCTCGCAGTCGAAGGCGGCGAGAAGTCGAAGATCATGCCGGCGGCGCTCGGCCACGGCACCCGCGTCGAGGTCAACGATCTCTTCTACGCGACGCCGGCGCGGCTCAAATTCCTGAAGACCGACCGCACCGAGGCGGAAGCGATTCGCGAGGTGGTGCGGCGGCTCGCGATGGCGCGACCCGACATCGCCTTCACGCTCGCGGGCGAGGAGCGCGCACCGGTGACCTGGGCCGCCGCGTTGCCCGGCGCCGCCGGCCGGCTGACCCGGCTCGGCGATATCCTGGGCGCCGACTTCCGCGCCTGCGCGATCGAGGTGCGCGCCGAGCGCGAGGCCGTGATCGTCGAGGGCTTCGCCGCCGCGCCCTCGCTGACCCGCGCCAATGCGCTCGGGCAATATCTGTTCGTCAACGGCCGCCCGGTGCGCGACAAGCTGATCCTCGGCGCGGTGCGCGCCGCCTATTCCGACTATCTGCCGCGCGACCGCCATCCCGTGGTGGCGCTGTTCGTCAGCTGCGAACCGCAGGAGGTCGACGCCAACGTGCATCCGGCCAAGACCGAGGTACGTTTCCGCAACGCCGGCCTGGTCCGCGCGCTGATCGTGCACGCGCTGAAGGATGGGCTGGCCCGCGAAGGCAAGCGCACCGCGGCCAACACCGCCGATGGTGCGGCGCTCTCCGCGTTCCGTCCCGCTTTCACGCCACCGCCCCGTGCCGGCAATTGGGACTGGCGCAGCTCGCCGTCCTATCCGGTCAATCCGATGCGCGCGTTCGAGAGCGCGGCGGCGACCGCCTTCGCCGAGCCTGGACAGGCCGCCTTCGACGTCGGCACGCCGACCGCCGACGTCCGCTTCGAGGCGGCCCCTCACGCCGACCTGCTCGACCGCCCGCTCGGCGCCGCTCGCACCCAGATCCACGAGACCTACATCGTCGCGCAGACCCGCGACGGCCTCATCGTGGTGGACCAGCACGCCGCGCATGAACGCATCGTCTACGAGAGGCTGAAGGCGTCGCTGGCGAAGGACGGCGTGCAGCGGCAGATCCTGCTGATCCCGGAGATCGTCGAGCTCGACGAGGCGACCGTCGAGAAGCTGCTCGATCGTGTCGAGGAACTGACCTCATTCGGGCTCGCAATCGAATCCTTCGGCCCCGGCGCGGTCGCGGTGCGCGAGACGCCGTCGCTGCTCGGCAAGGCCAACGCCGCCGGCCTGCTGCGCGACCTCGCCGAGCATATGGCCGAGTGGGACGAGGCGCTGCCGCTGGAACGCCGCCTGATGCACGTCGCCGCCACCATGGCCTGCCACGGCTCGGTCCGCGCCGGGAGACGCCTCAAGCCGGAAGAGATGAACGCGCTGCTGCGTGAAATGGAAGACACCCCGAACTCCGGCCAGTGCAACCACGGCCGCCCGACCTATGTCGAATTGAAGCTCAGCGATATCGAGAAACTGTTCGGGCGGAGGTAGGAAAACGGAAGCCGGAGAATGTACTAATCTTAGGCGCAACGCGGCCAGCTTGACCATACTCCAACGTCCGCGATCAAGTGGGCGCAGCGCTTCGGAACTTCGCCACGCGCATCGAATCAGGAGGGTAGATGCGAACGCCTATTTCAAATGAAATAGCTGCAGACATAATGTTTCGCCATGATCGTACTTGCTGCGTGTGCAATGCGCCGGGCAAGTCCGTCCAAATACACCATATCGACGAAAATCCTTCTAATCATGACCCAGACAATCTAGCCGTGCTGTGTTTAGAGCACCATGAGCAAACTCAGGTTCGCGGCGGGTTCGGCAGAAAGCTCCGCGATGTCGATGTAAGGAGACATAGAGAAGATTGGTTGAGACGTATTGCAGAAAGACGCGCCGCCGCTGACAAAATTGTTGTCGAGCGAATGGCTCTGGGTGCGCCCGAGGCCGACTCACCTCACTGGACACGGCCAACGGATGAAGCCTTAGCTACGATTCTCAATACACTCCCGATCATTTACGAAGACATAAGACGGCGAGCGTCGCCGTTACTCAGTTCCGTTGTACGCGGAGACATGTTGCACGGATTGCAAATGGTTATCGATGTGCTCGCACAAAGTTGGATACGCTTAGCCGCTTGGTATCCACCAAGACACTTCGGTGGAGTGCGAGCCGATGAATACATCGCGAAGTTTGTTGCTGACAGATACGGCTGGAATCTTGCTCTCTGGGAGCCAGATGGCCCGGGCTCTGGCGGCCGCGAAGCCGCAATATATGCTCACGCAGACACGCAACATGACGTTGAACTAGCTGTCATTGATACCGTAAGACAACTCGGCATGTGGCTCGAGGAATTCGACCTGCCTGCATGGCGTGAAAGGTGGGAGCGCGCTAAAAAGACAGGCGAGACTAAGGGGTGAAAGCGAGATACGCGCGGTGAAGGTGGGCGCCTCAAGCTAGAGGAGACGAACACACTGTTGCGCGAGATGGAAGATGCGTCAAACTCTGGCCGGTGCAACCACAGCCGCCCGACCTATGTCGAACTGAAGCTGTCGGAATCGAGAAACTGTTCGGGCGAAGGTAGCTTTTTACGAGAGGTTTGGGATGACTCGAGAGGATTTGAAGCCACTCATTTTGACCGCAATCGGTTCGCCCGGCAACAAAGCAAAGATCGCGAAAATTGCGAAGTTCATCTGGGATCACCACCAGAGTGACCTAGAGGCCTCCGGAGATTTCTTCTACACTTGGCAATACGATATGCGATGGGCAGGCGACAGCCTCGTAAAGGAGGGAAAGCTCGACAAGAAATCGCGCGTGGGAGTGTGGGAGCGGCTTAAGTGATCCGCAACACCCGTGGGATGGGTAGAGCGAAGCAAAACGCATCACCTTGCCGCGTCGATGAAAGGTGATGGGTTTCGCTGCGCTCTACCCATCCTACGAATTCTGCTTGGCAGGTGGTAGCGCGGCAAAATCAATGTCGTCCCGGCGAAAGCCGGGACCCATAACCACCGATCTCGATGGACCAAAGCTGTGGCCCCAGCGCGCTTTCACAATCCACATTTGTGGTTATGGGTCCCGGCCTTCGCCGGGACGACAGTTCAAGATGCCGCGCCAGCCCGCAAGAACACAAATTCCGTGTCGTCATACGCGCGGCGCTCGAGCTCTTCGAATCCCTCCGGCGCCATAAACGCCGCGGCCTTCGCCTCCTCCACCACTGCGAGCGCGCCCGGCATTAGCCAGCCGCCGTCGCGCAGCGAGGCGAGCGCCTTCTCGGCCAGGCCCTTGCCATAGGGCGGATCGAGGAACACCAGCGAGAACGGCTCGACCGGATGCGCCGGACCGAGATCGGTCGCATCGCGGCGATAGACCTTGGTGACACCGCCGAGGCCGAGCGATTCCACATTGTTGCGCAGAAGCGCGCGCGCCTCCGCGCCATTGTCGACGAACAGCGTGAACTTGGCGCCGCGCGAGGAAGCCTCGATGCCGAGCGCACCGGTGCCGGCGAACAGATCGAGCACGCGCGCGTCCGCGATCGGATCGTCATAGGCATGGACGAGGATGTTGAACACGGACTCGCGGAGACGATCCGCCGTCGGCCGGATCTCGCGCCCTGACGGCGATGCGAGAGTCCGCCCCTTCAATCGTCCCCCGACGACACGCATCGCGCCCTACTCGTCCTGCGGCTTGAGATCGCGCTTGCCGTGATAGCCGCGCTTGGGGCGGCGCGGCGGGCCGTAGCCATTGGCTTCGTCCTCGTTGCGGGCGCGGGCCTCCTCGCTGCCGGAGCGCTGCACCAGCACGCGACGGCCCTTGCGGTCGTTGATCGTCTCGCGCTTGGGCTTCGGCTTCCTGGCGGGCGTATCGTCGCCATCGCCGGTCTCGCGCTGCTCCGGCCGGGTGAAGTCGGCGCCCGCGATCTTGGCGACCTTCTCGCCGAGCTGCTCGCGCAGCACCCGGGTCTTGACCTCCTCGACCTTGCCCTCCTCGAGCTCGCCGAGCTGGAACGGGCCGTAGGACACCCGGATCAGCCGGTTCACCTCGAGGCCGAGATGCGCCATGACGTTGCGCACCTCGCGGTTCTTGCCCTCGCGGATCGCAAACACCAGCCAGACATTGGCGCCCTGGTCGCGCTCCAGGGTCGCATCGATCGAGCCGTATTTGACGCCGTCGACCTCGACGCCCTTCTTCAGTTCATCGAGCTGCGCCTGCGTCACCTCGCCATGCGCGCGGACCCGATAGCGCCGCAACCAGCCGGTGTCGGGCAATTCGAGCGTGCGCGCGAGGCCGCCGTCATTGGTGAGCAGCAGCAGGCCTTCGGTGTTGAAGTCGAGCCGGCCGATCGAGATCAGGCGCGGCAAGCCCTCGGGGAGATTGTCGAACACCGTCGGCCGTCCCTCGGGATCGGCGTGCGTCGTCATCAGCCCGCGCGGCTTGTGATACATGAACAGCCGCGTCCGCTCGCGCGGCGGCAATTGCTTGCCGTCGACAGCCACCACATCGTTCTCGGTGATATCGAGCGCCGGCGAATTGATGACGCGGCCATTCACGGTGACGCGGCCCTGCGTCACCATCTCCTCGGCGTCGCGCCGCGAGGCGAGACCGGCGCGCGCCAGCACTTTTGCGATGCGCTCGCCCGATTTCTTCGGCTTCGGCTCGGGCCGCTCGCGCCGGTCGTCCGAGGGCCGCTCGCGATAAGCGCCGCGGCCGCCGAAGGCGGCGCGCTTGGCGAACACCTTGCTGTCGTCCTCATTGTCGCGGCGCGGGCGGTCGGAGAAGCGGCCTTCGCTGCGCGGATGCTCCTGCCAGTCGGTACGGCCTTCGGGACGCTCGCGCCGGCGGTCACCGCCGTCTTCGTCCTTCTGCCAGCGCGGCCGGCTGAATCGCGGACGATCGCCCTGCTCGCGATCCTCGCGTGACCGCGAAAACCGCGGACGTTCGTCGCCACCGCGGTCATCGCGCGGCCGGTCATAGCGGGGCTTGTCGAAGCGCGGCCGGTCGAAATTGCGCGCGCCGTCGCGGGGCGGACGCTGCTCGCGATCGCCGCGGTCATCGCGCTTCTGCCACGGCTTGGATTCACCGCGCGGCGGCCGATCACCGAAATCCTTGCGCGGACCGCGGCTGCCACGATCTGGCGCGCCGCGCGAAAACTTCCGCTCGCCGCCGAATTTCCGCTCCGGCCGGTCGCCGTCGCGCGACGGACGATCACCGAAGGATCGCTCTCCGCGCGGCGTATAGGGCCGCTTCTCACCGTCGCGCTCCCGCGGCGTGTAGGGCTTCCTGTCGCCGAACTTCCGATCCGAAGAGCGTCCTGCGGGGCGCGCATCGTCGCGATCGCGGCGCGGCGGACGGTCGTCACGGTTATAGTTCGGGCGGTCGCCGCGCGGCGTGTAGGGGCGTTTTTCGCCGCCACGGTCTTCGCGCGGCTTGAACGACCGCTTTTCGCCGCCACCGTCACGGTCAAATCTCGGCCGATCGGCGCGGGGCTTGAATGCGCGCTTCTCGCCGTCACCGTCGCGCGCGGGACGCTCACGGAACGGCCGGTCGCCGCGGGGGCGGTCGTCGCGGTTGAACCTGGGCTTGTCGCCGAAATCGCGGCGCGGTGCATCACCCTCTTCGCGGCGACGATACGGACGCTTCTCGCCATCGCCCTTACCGGCCGAATCCTTGGCCCCAAAGCCGCGTTTGGCGAATTTCTTGTCCGGTCCTCGCGCGGCGCCGGAGCGGCCCTTGCTTCCGCCGGAGCGACCCTGGCCGCCCCCGGGCCGATCGCGCCGGCCGCGGGAATCGTTGTTTTTGTCGCTGTCGCGGGGCATGAATGATCTCGCTGGACGTTCAATTGGGGTGCAAAGGTAACCGGCCGTACGCGCCCTGTTGGCAGCGCGCTTGACGCAAAACCGGCATCCGCTGTTGCTGAAGGCGACGCTAGTAGCAGGTTTCTTCCGATGATACGAGGCATGTCAGCCCCTTCTTTCATGGATTTGGCGCTGAAAACGGCCGAAAACGCCGGAAAATCGGGCGAAGTTCCGATCGGATGCGTGATCGTGCGGGGTTACGATGTGATCGCCACCGCCAGCAACCGCACCCTGACCGACCGCGATCCGACCGCCCATGCCGAGATCCTGGCGATCCGGCAGGCTGCCGAGACAATCGGCACCGAACGGCTGGTCGATTGCGACCTCTACGTCACGCTCGAACCCTGCACCATGTGCGCCGGCGCGATCTCGCTCGCCCGCGTCCGCCGGCTCTATTACGGCGCTGCCGATCCCAAGGGCGGCGCGGTTGAATCAGGCGTGCGCTTCTTCGCCCAGCCGACCTGCCACCACGTGCCGGAAGTCTATGGCGCGGTGGGGGAGACCGAGGCGGCGCGCCTGCTGCGCGAGTTTTTTCGGGAGCGGCGGTAGGGCCGCTCGCTCCCTTTCACGCCGTCGTCCTGGCGAAAGCCAGGACCCATTACCACCGAGTTTGATTGTGAACCGGATTGTGGCCCGGGCCTCGCGCGACAATGAGCGGCTGGGGTAATGGGTCCTGGCTTTCGCCAGGACGACGCCGAGTGTTTGGTGCCGCTTTTGAGCGATACATTCACATTTTCTCAGGATGACGGTGCGGAAACGAGCTACGCCGCCAGGAAAAACTCGCGCAGCAACTTCGCCGTCACATCCGGATTCTCCTCCGGCAGGAAATGCCCGGAATCTACCGGCGCCCCCGACACATTCGTTGCCCACTTCTTCCACGTATCGAGCGGCGTGGTCGCCGCGCTCGCTACGCCCGCATCACCCCACAGCGCCAGCATCGGGACCGTGATCTTGTTGCCGGCGTCGACATCGGCCTTGTCGATCTCGTAATCGGCAAAGGCACCGGCGCGGTAGTCCTCGCACATCGCATGGATGCGCGCGGGATCGCGGAATGGCGCGATATAATGTTCGAGCGCACGCGGATCGATCGCATCGAGCGTCTTGCTCTTGGTCTGGCTCGCCATCTTTTCCTTGAGGAAGAATTCGCCGTGGCCTGCGATCAGCGTCTCCGGCAGCGGAAAAGGCTGCGCCAGGAAGGCCCAATGATAGATCTTCAGCGCGGAGAGCCGATTCAGCTTCTGCCAGTAGTCATAGGTCGGCGCGATATCGAGCACCGCGAGCTTCGACAGCCGGCCGGGATGATCGAGCGCCAGGCGGTATGACACCCGCCCGCCGCGGTCGTGGCCGGCGAGCGCGAAATGCACATGACCGAGCTGCTCCATCATTTCGATCATGGTCCTGGCCCAGACCCGCTTGGTATAGGGCGTGTGATCCTTGTCGCTGTCGGGCATGTCGGACCAGCCGTAGCCTGGCAGGTCCGGGATGATCAGCGTGAACTTGTCGGCGAGATCAGGCGCCACCGTATGCCACATCACATGGGTCGACGAGAAGCCGTGCAGCAGCAGCAATGGTGGTCCGCTGCCGCCGACGCGGGCGAAGATGCGGCCTTGTGAGGTGTTGATCCATTTCGAGGCGTAGCCGGGAAAAAGATCGGCGAGATCGGGCATCGTTGGCTCCTTCCCTGACGCAGCCCATGCTTCAAACTTTGTTTGGCGTTGCCGCTGGCTGTCGCGAGGTTTATGCCATCCTCACGTCGCGCCAACAACAACATGAAATGAGGGAGTGCCATGTCGATCGATTTCGAGATTCCCGCCGAAGCCAAGGCGATCCGCGAAAAGGTCCGCAAATTCGTGCACGACGAGTGCATCCCGGCGGAAAAGCAGCTCGACAGCAAGCCGCTTCCCGAGGTGCTCGCGCCGCTGCGCAAGAAGGCCCGCGCACAGGGCCTGTGGTGCCCGTTCGTGCCGAAGGAATATGGCGGCATGGGCCTCGGACCGCTGGCGAACGCGCTGGTGCAGATGGAGCTCGGCGAAAGCATGCTCGGCGCGCTGGCGCTGAACACGCAGGGCCCCGACGATGCCTCGATGATGACGATCCTGGCGCACGGCACCGAGTACCAGAAGGAAAAATTCCTTAAACCCCTGCTGAACGGCGAGAAGCGGATCTGCTTCTCGATGACGGAAAAGGCCGCCGGCGCCGACGCCACGGGCATGCAGACCACGGCGGTGAAGGACGGCAACGAGAACTACATCCTCAACGGCGAAAAGTGGTTCTCATCCTCGGCGAGCGTCGCCGACATGGCGCTGGTGATGGCCAAGACCGATCCGAACGCGCCGCGCCACAAGCAATATTCGACCTTCATCGTCGAGCTGCCGAACCCCGGCTACAAGATCAAGCGCAATATCGCCAACATGGCGATCGAGGGTCCGCATGACGACGTGATCCATGGCGGCCACTCCGAGATCGAGATCAAGGATCTGAAAGTGCCCGCCGACAATCTGCTCGGCGGCGAGGGCAACGGCTTCAACATGGGCCAGCACCGCCTCGCCTATGGGAGGCTGCGCCACGGCATGCACAACGTCGCCAAGGCACAGCGCGCGCTCGACATGGCGGCAGCGCACGTCACCAAGCGCTCGACCTTCGGCCAGTTGCTGGCCGACCGCCAGGCCGTGCAGTTCATGCTCGCCGACTGCGCCAGCGAGCTCTATATCGGCCGGCTGATGCTGCTGCACATCGCCTACAAGGCCGAGAAGGGCCTCGATATCAGGCAGGAGAACTCGATCGCCAAGATCTTCCATGCCCACATGGTGCACAAGGTGATCGACACTGCGATCCAGCTCCATGGCGCGCTCGGCTTCAGCCAGGATACGCCGCTGGCGAAATGGTACACCCAGGTGCGCTCGCAGCGGCTGGTCGACGGTCCCGACGAGGTGCACAAGTGGAAGATCGGCAAGAACGTCATCAAGGCGTTCCGCGAGCATGGGACGACGGCGAGTGCGGCGGGCGGGGATTTGCTCTGACCGACTGCGTAGCTGCGTAGGGTGGGCAAAGGCGCAAAGCGCCGTGCCCACCATCCACGCCGTGCTCGTGATGGTGGGCACGCTTCGCTTTGCCCACCCTACGCGCTAGCCCTTCCGCTCCACCTCCACCGCCTGCCAGGCGATGTCGCGGCGGCAGAAGCCGTCGGGCCATTCGATGCGGTCGACGGCCTGATAGGCGCGGTCCCGCGCCTCGGTGACGGTCTTGCCGATCGCGCTGACGTTCAGGACGCGACCGCCATTGGCGAGCACGGCGCCGTCCTTCGCCACCGTGCCGGCGTGGAAGATCTCGACGCCCTCGACCTTGGCCGCATCATCGAGCCCCTCGATCCGCGTGCCCTTGGCGTAATCGCCGGGATAGCCCTTCGCCGCCATCACCACCGTCAGCGCGGGTTCGGGGTACCAGCGCAGATCGAAATGCTTCAATTGCCCGTCGCACGCCGCGAGCAACGCCGGCACGATGTCCGACATCATCCGCAGCATCAGCACCTGGCACTCGGGATCGCCGAAGCGGACATTGTACTCGAACAGCTTTGGGCCCTGCGCGGTCAGCATCACGCCGGCATAGAGCACGCCCTTGAACGGCGTGCCGCGGCGCTTCATCCCGGCGACCGTCGGCAGGATGATCCGCGTCATGATCTGGTCGTGCACCTCTGGCGTGACGAACGGCGTCGGCGAATACGCGCCCATGCCGCCGGTGTTCGGGCCCTCGTCGTGATCGAACACGCGCTTGTGGTCCTGCGCCGTCGCCAGCGGAATCGCGGTCTCGCCGTCGCACAGCGCGAAGAAACTGATCTCGCGGCCCGACAAGAACTCCTCGATCACGACCTCGGCGCCGGCCGAACCGAAGCCGCCCTCGAACATCATCGTAACAGCGGCTTCGGCCTCGGGCAGCGTCATCGCCACCACGACGCCCTTGCCGGCGGCGAGGCCATCGGCCTTGACCACGATCGGCGCGCCCTGTGCCCGGACATAGGCCAGCGCGTCCTCGGCATTGTCGAAGCGGCGATAGGCACCGGTCGGAATATCGAACTCGCTGCAGAGGTCCTTGGTGAAGCCTTTGGAGCCCTCGAGCTGCGCAGCGAGCTTGCGCGGCCCGAACGCCCTGATGTCGACGGCAGCGAGATCATCGACGATTCCAGCGGCGAGCGGCGTCTCCGGCCCGACCACGACCAGATCGACCGCATTGGACTTACAGAACCCGATCACAGCCGCGTGGTCGGCGACATCGAGCGCAACGCACTCGGCTTCGCGCGCGATCCCGGCATTGCCCGGCGCGCACCACAGTTTGGTCAGCAGCGGGGATGCTGCGATCTTCCATGCCAGCGCATGTTCGCGGCCGCCGGAACCGAGCAGGAGGATGTTCATCGATGCAGCCGATCGAGGGGTTGCGAGGCCATTTTGCGATGGTTTAGCACGGCTCCGGACCGTCGCAATCGATCCGTGCCGGCCCTATGTGGATATGTGAGGCGCTGCCCGAATTGGGCCGCGCGGACCTTGCACATGGCGACGAAAACCCCGATTCTATAGCTCGAATGACCGCTGCACCGAATCTCGTCAACGCGCCCGAATTCACCGTCTCGGAACTGTCCTCCGCCCTGAAACGCACGGTGGAGGACCGGTTCGGCCATGTCCGCGTCCGCGGCGAGATCACGGGCTTTCGCGGCCCGCATTCCTCCGGCCACTGCTATTTCGCACTGAAGGACGAGAGCGCCAAGATCGAGGCGGTGATCTGGAAGTTTGCCCATGCCCGGATGCGCTTCAAGCCGCAGGAAGGGCTCGAGGTCATCGCGACCGGCAAGCTGACGACCTATCCGAACTCCTCGAAATACCAGATCGTCATCGATTCGCTGGAGCCGGCCGGCGTCGGCGCGCTGATGGCGCTGATGGAGGAGCGCAAGAAGAAGCTCGCCGCCGAAGGCCTGTTCGACGAGGCGCGCAAGCAGCTCTTGCCGTGGCTGCCGGAGGTGATCGGTGTCGTCACCTCGCCGACCGGCGCCGTGATCCGCGACATCCTGCACCGGCTGGAGGACCGCTTTCCCCGCCGCGTGCTGGTCTGGCCGGTCAAGGTGCAGGGCGAAGGCTCGGCCGAGCAGGTCGCGGCCGCGATCCGCGGCTTCAACGCGCTGCCCGAGGGCGGAAAGATTCCACGACCCGACCTTCTGATCGTCGCACGCGGCGGCGGCTCACTGGAGGACCTCTGGTCGTTCAACGAGGAGATCGTGGTCCGCGCCGCGGCCGACAGCCATATCCCGCTGATCTCGGCGGTCGGCCATGAGACCGACATCACGCTGATCGACTTCGCCGCCGACAAGCGCGCGCCGACGCCGACCGCAGCCGCCGAAATGGCAGTGCCTGTCCGTAGCGAGCTGTTCACCGAGGTAGGCGCGCTGGCCCGCCGCGTGACCGTGTGCTGGCAGCGCGGCCAGGAGGCCCGCCGCACCGAGCTGCGCGCCGCGGCCCGGGCGCTGCCCGCGGCGAATGAATTGCTCGCGATCCCGAGGCAACGGCTCGACCATCTCGGCGCGGCGCTGCCGCGCGGGCTGAAAGCCAACACCCACGCGCATTTCCGCCGTTTCGCCGCCAGCAGCGCGCGGCTCACCATCGGCGTATTGCGCGGCCAGGTCGCGCATGCGCGGCAGCGCCTCACCGTCTCCGGCGAGCGCATCACACTCTCGGCGCGCGCGCTGCTGCATCGCAGGCAGGAGCGCTTTGCCGGGCTCGAGATCCGGCTCAAGGCCTCGCGGCTCGCCAACGCCAAGGCGCAACGCAACGCGATCGCGCGCGATCTGGAGCGCACCCACCGCCTCGCCGAGCGCGCTCGCCGCGCGCTCCTCACCACCATGCAGCGGCTGGAGGCACGGGTCGCCCATCGCGGGCAATTGCTGGCGGCGCTGTCCTATCGCGGCGTGCTGGCGCGCGGCTTTGCGCTGGTGCGCGACGAGCGCGGCCATTCGGTCCATGCCGCCGCCGATATCGGCCCCAGCGCCAGCCTCTCGATCGAATTCGCCGACGGCCGCGTCGCCGCCACCACCGATGCCGATCGGCCGCCCGCGAGCCCGCACAAGCCGCAGCCGCCGCGCGAAACAAAACCCGCGACGCCGAAGCGGATCGTGAAGCCCGTCGATCAGGGCAGCTTGTTCTAGCGCGACAACCATTCGGCGACGCGCCTCTGCGCGTCCTTGCGGGCGTCCGCGTCGGTGCCGACGTGGCCGCGTTCCGCCTCCGTGCCATCGGACGAGACTGCGATCGCATGCAGCGGCAGATTGGCGCGATCGAAATCGTGATAGGCCTCGGGATAGACCACGATGCGGGCGAGCGCGCTGCGACCGCGGGCGGCATCGACCATCTGGTGGCAGGCCGATGGCGAGGTGACGTCGTCTCGGCCGCCGATCAGCACCAGCGTCGGCACCCGCGCGCTCCAGCCGAGACCGAACGAAGAGCGGCAGTCCGGATAGAACGCGACCGCCGAGCGGAAATCCGGCTCGCTGTTGCGCGACCACATTTGCGGCCGCACCGCCCACAGCAAGGCGGCGGCACCATTGCCCCAACCGACCAGGCTGATGCGGCCCTTCGCCACCCATTTCTGCTGCACCAGCCACTGCCGCGCCGCGCTGATGTCGGCGACCCGCTCGCGGCGGACCTGGACCTGACGCTCCTTGACCCGGCATTGCGGGCCAAGTTCGCGCGAGCCGTAGCTGTCCGGCAGCAGCACCGCGTGACCTGATGTCAGCAGTTGCTCGGCCCAGTCGCGATAGCGCGGCAACACCGGCTCGGAACGGGTGGCGAGCCCGTCGCAGCTGTGCAGGGCGATCACGGTGGGAAACGGCCCGTCACCGTCGGGCCGGTAGAGCTGCGCATGCAGCGTCACATTGCCTTCGGGGATCTCGACCTGGTGCGGGACCGGCAGCGGCGTCGCGGCCGCAAGCGGGGCAGCTGATATCGTCAGTAACATTAACGCTGATTTGAGGCGCATCAGATCCGGCCGTCTCGTTATGGTGCGGGAGACACAGCGAACCATATGTGCAACGCTATCATGCACTTCCGCCGCCAAATCATCACAAGTCGGTGGTTTAACGGGCGGACACGCCGTCCTATGTAGGATAGACGGTTTCATGAACATCCAGTAATCATTATGCAGGGCAAGGCGGAGCTTCATTCGTGCTGAACAAATTCGGTCCCTCGGGGCATGGCGAAGCGCAGGTGCAATATCTCGACGGCGATTTCCGCGTGATCTCGCCCGGCACCTATGTGCGCTGCGCGGTCACCGACGCCCGCATTCCGCTCGACGAGCTGAAGTACTGGAGCGTCGACCTGCAGGAGGCCTACGCGGTCCCCAGCGCCGTGCTGCAGCGCCACTTCCCCGGCGCGCTCAAGCCGCAGGGTTAGGCTCACCTCCCCACTCTCCTCTGCCTCGCCTCGAACAGCCGATCGGTCACCAAGCGCCGCAGCGCGCCGGCATCCGCAAATTGCAGCGTCACCGCGAACGGCACGATTGCCGTCGCCACGTCTGCGCCGCGCAAGCGCGCCAGATCCTTTTCCGTCGTCACCAGGGTCAGGCCGTCGCGGCGCGCGTCGGTCACGAGCGCGTCGATCTCTGCCTTCGTGAAGGCGTGGTGATCGGCGAACGCGCGCGCGCGCACGACATCGACGCCGCTTGACCGCAGCGTGTTGAAGAAGCGCGTGGGATCGCCGATTCCGGCAAACGCCAACACGCGCTTGCCGTGCAGCGCGGCGAGCGAGGCGTCGTCCGGTTTCAGATGCGCCGACAGCACCGGCTTGCCGCGCGAGACGACCTCGGCCGCAATCTTTTGCGCCGCATCCCCCTCGCCGACCACGATCAGCGCGTCGGTACGCGCCAGCTGCGGCGACAACGGCGCGCGCAACGGTCCGGCCGGAATGACGCGGCCATTGCCGAGCCCGCGCGTGGCGTCGATCACGATCAGGCAGGTATCCTTGGCCACGCCCGGATTCTGGAAACCATCATCCATCAGGATGACGCTGGCATTTTGCGCGCGGGCAAGAGCCACGCCCTCCGCGCGGGCGCGCGACACCACGACCGGCAGCGTCGCCGCCAGCATCAGCGGCTCGTCGCCGACGTCCGCCGCGCTGTGGCTGGCGGGATCGACCTTGACCGGGCCGCGCAGGCTGCCGCCATAGCCGCGGCTCAGCACCACCGGCCGCTCGTCGAGCTCGCGCAACAGCTTGGCCAGCGCCAGCACCGTCGGGGTCTTGCCGGCGCCGCCGACATGGTAATTGCCGATGCAAAACACCGGGATGCCGGCCTCGATGCCGGCGTGCTGCATCCGGCGCGCAGCGATTGCGCCGTAAAGCGCGGCAAGCGGCGTCAACAGATGCGATGTCCAGGACGACGGCCGGTGCCAGAAGCCCGGCTCACGCATTGGCGGCTCCCATCTCGAGCCGCAACTGCAACAGATAGGGCTCGAGCGCGACAAGCGTCCGCTCCAGCGCGCCGCCGAGCTGTTCGACGACGCGCTCGGACGCGGCGAGCGAGGTGTTGCGCGCCGCGGGGTCGGCGAGGAACTGGCCGAGCTGCTTGACCAGCGCCTCGCGATCATCGGCGCGGCGGGCGCCGCCCGCGCGGTCCAGCGCCTCGTAGACGTCGGTGAAATTGAAGACGTGCGGCCCGTGCACGATCGCAGCACCCAGCTTAATCGCCTCGATCGGATTCTGGCCGCCATGCGCGACCAGCGAGCCGCCCATGAACACGATCGGCGCCAGCCGGTAGAACAGGCCGAGCTCGCCCATGGTGTCGGCGACATAGATATCGGTGGTCGCGACCGGCAAATCCTCACGCGAGCGCAGGCCTGGATTGAGCCCGGCATCGGTCACGAGTTGCGCCACCGCCTCGCCGCGATCGGCGTGGCGCGGCACGATCACCGTCAGCAGCCCGGGGAAGAAGCCCGCCAGCGACTTGTGCGCCTCGACCAGGATCTCCTCCTCGCCCGCATGGGTGGAGGCCGCGACCACGATCGGTCGGCCGCGCGTCACCGACATCAGCCGCTCCAGCTTGGCGGGATCGGCCGGCGGCGCCGCAACGTCGAGCTTGAGGTTGCCGGTGGTGATGACGTTGTGGCTGCCGAGCGCGGCAAAGCGTTCTGCATCGGTCTTCGACTGCGCGAGGCAGATGTCGAACTGCCCGAGCAGTGTCCCGATGGTGTGGGACAGCCGCTGCCAGCGCGGGAACGAGCGCTGCGACATCCGCCCGTTGATCAGCACCATCGGCAGCCGCCGCGCCGCGCTGGAGAGGATCAGGTTCGGCCAGAGGTCCGACTCGATGAACAGCGCCAGCGACGGACGCCAGTGATCGAGGAAGCGCGCGACATAGCGCGGCGAGTCATAGGGCACGTATTGATGGATCACGTCGGGCGGGAAACGTTTGGCAACGATTGCGGCCGAGGTCACCGTGCCCGAGGTCAGGAGAATGCGCAGGTTCAGCGCACGCAGCCGCTCGATCAAGCCCGCCGCCGCCAGCACCTCGCCGACGCTGGCGCCATGGATCCAGACCAGCGGGCCGTGCGGCCGGACATCGGCGCTCATGCCACGCCGCTCGCCGACGCGCTCGGGGTCTTCCTTGCCGAGCTTGAGCCGGCGCTTGATCAGGGCAGGCGCGAGCGGCACCATCGCAGACGACAGCTTGCGATACACGCGCAACGTGATCGGGAGCGAGCTAGCCAAGCGCTGCCTCCGGCCGCCCGACGGCTGCATAGGCGCGTCGGGTCGATTCGTTCAGGAGATACTCCACGTGCTGCCGACACTTTTCCATCGTCTCGGCATCGGCATCCGGCGGCACGTAGACCGGCTCAATACCTACCACTGCGCCGCGCCCGAATGGCAAATTGATGGTGGTGGAATCCCAATTCTTCAACCGGACGAACCGGCTGGTGACCATCGCGAAGGCAATGATCGGCCGACCGGTCTCCCGCGCCAGCATGATCGGTCCAAGCCCGGCGGCCCGGGCCCGCTTCGGCACATCGGCCGTGGTCGCGATGTTGCAGCCGTCCTGCAGCGCCCGCACCATCTCCATGAAGGCGCCGATGCCGCCCTTGCGGTGGAAGGCACCGGAATGATCGCCGGAACCCCTGATCGTGCCGATGCCGAGCCGCTCCGCCGCGATGGCGTTGAACTCGCCGTCGCGGTGGCGGGAGATCAGGACCTTGGCGCGGTAGCTGTCCTTGATCTTGATGAACGGCGTCATGAAGTGCTGGCCGTGCCAGAACACGAAGATTGCCGGCATCCACGGCTCGACCAGCGCGTAGACATCGCCCGGCTCGTAGCTGAAGCGGTTGGTGCGCCAGACCAGCCGCAGATACTCGGCCGCAAGCACGCCCAGCGCGCGCTGCACGAACGCGCTGCGCAACAAATCGCGAAAAAAA
This sequence comes from Bradyrhizobium genosp. L, assembly GCF_015624485.1. Lineage (NCBI taxonomy): Bacteria > Pseudomonadati > Pseudomonadota > Alphaproteobacteria > Hyphomicrobiales > Nitrobacteraceae > Bradyrhizobium > Bradyrhizobium genosp. L. The sequence goes on along the minus strand of NZ_CP061378.1, from coordinate 1,400,423 downwards.
CGTTTCAATGGGAGTGCTTTGCGTCCTGCTCGGGGTCGAGCAACCGGTGGAGGTGAACGACGAAATAGCGCATCTGGGCGTTGTCCACGGTCTGCTGCGCCTTCGCCTTCCAGGCCGCATAGGCGGTCGCATAGTTCGGATAGACGCCGACGATCTCGACCTCGTCGAGGTTCTTGAAGGTGTTGTGCTCAAGGTCGGTGAGTTCGCCGCCGATCACGAGATGAAGCAGTTGCGGCTGGGCATTGTCTGACATGATGGGGTTTTTCCTGGTGAGATGCCCGGCAAGCAGATGAGGTTGGTCGTAACACGCGTGGTCGTAACACGTCTGGTCACAGCGGTCGGACGGGAGCTGAGGATCGGAGGGGCCTCACGGCAATGGGCGCTTTTGGAAATGCTCGACAATGCGTGCATGACGATCGCGTCCCGCTGCCACCAGCACCCCATGCGTCACCTCCCGGCGATTGTACTCAATCGCGTCCCCCGAGAGCGCCGTCATCTTACCACCCGCTTCCTGCACGATCAAATTCGCGGCGGCAAGATCCCAGTCGCGGCTTTGCCCGCCGGCAAAGGCGGCGTCAAGTCGCCCTTGTGCGACCCGGCACAGCCGCAACGCCAGAGATCCGATCCGCGGATGCAGCGTGATCTCCTCCGCCGTCGGGCTCAGCCGCTGCACCAGCGGCTTCGGTCCCGCCATGCGCGGAAAAACCAGATCGCCGCCCGCGGTGGCGTGGATCGCGGTATCGTTGAGGGTCGCGCCCTGCCCGCGCGCGGCGAAGAAGAACTCTTCAGTGACCGGCGCATACACCGCCGCGAGCACCGGTGAGGCATTTTCAACCAGCGCCACACTGACGCACCAGTCCTCGCGCCCGGCGAGGTAGGCGCGGGTGCCGTCGATCGGGTCGACGATCCAGGTCAGCCGCCGGTTGAGCCGCACGGCGTCGTCGGCACTCTCCTCCGACAACCAGCCGTAATCCGGCGTCGCCCCGCGCAGCTTCGCCTCGAGCAAATCGTTGACCGCGATGTCGGCCTCCGACACCGGCGACGAGGCGCCCTTGATCCAGTTCTTCAATTCGGTGCGGAACATCGACAGGCCGAGCCGGCCCGCCTCCTGCACCGTCCTGGTCAGCAAGGCCGCATCGCGCGCCTTGGTCCAGTCGTCCGTATCAGCGTCCGCCAAGCGTCAGCCCCTCGATGCGCAGCGTCGGCGAATTGACGCCGTAGCGGAATTCCAGGTCGTTGGCGGCGACCAGCGATTTGAACATCGGCAACAGATGACCTGCGATCGTGACCTCGCTGACCGCATAGGTGATCTCGCCATTCTCGATCCAGAAGCCCGACGCGCCGCGGCTGTAGTCGCCGGTCACGCCATTGACGCCGGAGCCGATCAGGTCGGTGACGTAGAAGCCTTGCTTGATGTCGGAGATCAATTCCTTCGGCGTCACCGCGCCGGGCTCGAGATGCAGATTGTACGATCCCGGCGACGGCGAGGAGGACACGCCGCGATGCGCATGGCCGGTGGTGACCAGGCCGAGCTCGCGTGCGGTCGCGGAATCCAGGATCCAGGTGGTCAGCACGCCCGCATCGATCAGCGCGGTCTTCTTCACCTTGACGCCTTCGGCATCGAAGGTCTGCGAGCGCAGGCCGCGCACCCGCAGCGGATCGTCGACGATGCGGATGTCCTTCGAGAACAGCTGCTCGCCGAGTTTGTCCTTCAGGAACGACGTCTTGCGTGCGATCGAGGCGCCGTTGATGGCGCCGACGACATGACCGATGATCGAGCCCGCCACCCGCGGATCGAACACGACGGGCACCTTGCAGGTCTCGACCTTGCGCGGATTGAACCGCGCCACCGCGCGCTCGCCGGCCTTGCGCCCCACGGTAGCGGGCGCATCGAGATCGGAGCCGTGCAGCGCGCTGGTGAAATCATAGTCGCGCTCCATCCCGGTGCCTTCGCCCGAGATCGCGGTCGTCGAGATCGAATGGCTGGAGCGCAGATAGGAGCCGTGGAAGCCGGTTGACGTTACCAGCACCATGCCGCCGATCCCGGTCGAAGCCGATCCGCCGCCGGACTTGGTGACGCCCTTGACGGCGATCGCCGCGGCCTCCGCCTCCATCGCGCGCCGCTCGAGCTCGGCGGTCGAGGGAACCGTGCGGTCGAGCAGATCGAGATCGGGGAAATCATGTGCCAGCAGCGCCGGATCGGCGAGCCCGACAAACTTGTCGTCGGGCGCGACGCGCGCCATCGCGACCGCGCGTTCGGCGAGCTTGGCGATGCCGTCGCCGGAGACGTCGTTGGTCGACACCACCGCCTGGCGCCGGCCGACGAACACCCGCAATCCGACGTCGTCGCCCTCGGAGCGCTCGGTCTCCTCGACGCGGCCGTCGCGCACCTCGACGCCCTGCGAGATGCCGCGCACCGCGACGGCATCGGCCGCATCGGCGCCGGCGCGCTTGGCGGCGTCGACCAGCCGCTGTGCGAGATCGCTCAAGCCGGACTGATCGAACAGGCCGGAAGGATCGCCGGCTCGCGCGGACGATGTTGATGGTGAAGGGTTCACGAACAGATTCCTGCGGATTGGACGGGGCGGGATAACGGCGCCGATCCCATCAGATGTGCCGGATTCACAGCGATTTCAAGCATTTTGCACCGCCGGACAACAAAGATTTGAAGCGTCCGTGCAAGGTCTCGTCAATCATGCCGGCCAACCTCTTGTCAATCATGGTGCCAGGTGAGAACGGGTTAACCAGGCTTTTTAAGCTGAAACGGCCACGCGTCCGCTAAGGTCTCACGCATCGACCGGGAACATAATCCCGGCGGGGAGACTAGGACGTGAGGCGTCAAACACCAACAAGCGGAATCCATTCCGCCGGGTCGAGCTGCGCACAGCGGCTCGACCCTCTTTCCCTTCCGCTCTCCTTTCACGCGCAGGATGCGCGCGCGGATGGCGGGATGCGGCAGATCGAGCTTCATCGCGAACGCATCGTGCTGCGCCGTGCCGTGCAGGGCATGCGGATGGCGGTCAACCTTCGCGTCAGCGACTTCCTCGGCGTCGCGGTGCGCGGCATCGACGACGCGCAGATGGTGGTGCTGGTTCACCGTGATCCCGCGCTGTCAATTCCGCTCGGTGCGAGTTCGGACACCGATGAGATCACCGCCGCGTGGCAGAGCTGGAGCGAGATCTTCCGCCTGCCGCAGCTGACCGAGCAGGCGCCGCCGCGCGAGCCGTCGGTGCGCCGCCGCCGCCGCAACGCGATCCGCAGCCGCCGCCCGAAATTCCTGGTCCGCCGCCGCACGGGTTTCCGCCTCAACGGCGAAAGCGTGCATCGCGACGAACGCGAGATCATCGCGCGGGATTAGTTGCGTCGCTGCGCTCGCCACGCACGCATTGTCGAATTTGTGGGCGGTCCGCGCACCAAACACGCGGTGTCATCACCCGCGCATGCGGGTGATCCAGTATTCCAGAGGCAGTTGTGCTTGAGCCGAGAGGCCGCGGCGTACTGGGTCGCCCGGATAAACCGGGCGATGACAGCGGTGGGCGGAGGCATAGCTTGCCTTCCTTACAGGCGTGTCATCACATCGCCCGCAACGCCGCATCAACCACGAGTCCGGCGAACAGCATCAGGCCGGCTTCGCGGTTGGACCAGAAGATGCGCAGGCAGAGCTTGGGATCGGCGATGTCGAGGCGCCGGATCTGCCAGGCCAATTGCAGCGCGAAGGCGGCGAGCCCGAGCCAGGCCGGCCAGCGCGCCGCAGCGAGCCACAGTGCTGTGGCGATGAGCAGCACGGCGGCGCCATAGAACACCACCAGCGCGCGGTGGGTGCGTTCGCCGAACAGGCGCGCGGTGGATTTGACGCCGATCAGCGCGTCGTCCTCGGCGTCCTGGTGCGCGTAGATCGTGTCGTAGCCGATCACCCAGGCGATCGAGCCGGCGTAGAGCGCGATCGCCGTCGCATCGATCCGCGCGAAGGTCACCGCAAAGCCCATAAGCGCGCCGTAGGAGAAGGCGAGGCCGAGCACCACTTGCGGCCACCAGGTGATGCGTTTCATGAAGGGATAGATCGCAACGATCGCGAGCGAGGCGATACCGGTCAACACCGCGAAGCGGTTGAATTGAAGCAGCACCGCGAGCCCGATCAGCGCTTGCAGCACCATCCAGATCAGCGCCTGCGTCACCGTCACCTGCCCGGCCGGAATCGGCCGCGAGCGTGTGCGCTCGACCTTGGCGTCGAGGTTGCGGTCGGTGATGTCGTTCCAGGTGCAGCCGGCGCCGCGCATCACGAAGGCGCCGACGAAGAACAGCACGACGTTAAGCGGCAGCGATCTGATGTCGTGGGCTGTGCCGGCGGCGAGCGCCGCCGACCACCAGCACGGCATCAACAATAGCCACGAGCCGATCGAGCGATCGAACCGCGCCAGCCGCAGATAGGGCCGCGACCACGCCGGCGCGTGCGTATCCACCCAGTTGCCCGTGGAGTCGGCAACGCGGGTGGTGACGTCGGTCATGTCAGCACGATCATCGGGTGAGAACGTTGCCGTTCAAGGTATCGAAGGTGCTGCCGCCCTTCTTGGTCGCGGTCGCTTCCGGCATCGAGGCGGACGAGCCGAGCACGTCGCTGAGCGACGGCCCCGCCGGCCCGCGCGGCTGGGCGGCGGCCTGCTGCGCGGCGCCGCAGACCCGTTTGAGCAGACCTTCGGTGTTCTTGTGGCCGTTCTTGAGCTGGTTGGCGATCTCCGGCGGGATGCCGCATTTGCTGGCGTTGGTCTCGACATATTTGATCATCTTGACCTCGGCCTGGCTGTAATTGCCGATTAGGTTGCAGGCCTCCTGCGGGCTGGCGTGGCGGTCGCTCGCGGTCTTGATCGCCTTGCCGCGCTTTTCGGCCTCCTCGCGCAACGGCACGAAGTTCTTCATGCAGGCTTCCGAAGCGCCGCCTTCGCCCGCGCCCGGCGGGGGCGGCGGCGACCCAAGCCCGCCGCCGGCGATCGGCGCGGCGCCCTGGCTCGGGAACGCCGACGGTGTCGCACCGATCCTGGATGCCGGCGCGCCGTTGACCGGCGGAAAGGCGGGATCGGAGGCGGTGCCGGCCCGCTTGGCAGGCGCGCCATTCACCGGCGGGAACGCCGGGTCATTGACAGTGCCTGCCTGGCCCGGCAACGGCGCCGGAAATGCGCTCTGGGCGGCGGCATGGCCTGCGGACAGGGCGGTCGCGGCAATGGTCAGCACGATCAGGCGGCGGATCATCGAGGGTGTTTCTCCGGCAAAGGTCGAGGCAACCCCGGCGGCTTCCAAACGAAGCAACGACATTTGAGGGGGCGTTTTACGATTCCTGCGAAGCCTTAACAACCCGTGGATTTGGGCGAGAGCGCGGCGTAGGGCCACATCGGCCACATTAAAATTGTTCCGGGATTTGAGGTCTTTAGGCTAGAAGCGCGGCGGAACGGACCGATCAAATATGCCTGAACTGGACTTTCGTAGCCCCCGACTGTTCATCGACGCCGCCTTGGGCGCGGGTGCGACCGTGACGCTCGACCGCAACCAGAGCAACTATCTCGGCAATGTGCTGCGGCTTGCCGCCGGCGACACCGTGCTGGCCTTCAACGGCCGCGACGGCGAATGGCGCGCCGAGATTTCAGGCCGCAAACGGGCCGATACGCTGGCGATCACGACGCAGACCCGCGCGCAAGACCATCTGCCCGACATCACCTACGCGTTCGCGCCGCTGAAGCATGCGCGGCTGGACTACATGGTGCAGAAGGCGGTCGAGATGGGTGCGGCGCGGCTCGCGCCCGTGATCACGCGGTTCACCCAGGTGTCGCGGGTCAATGGCGAGCGGATGCGGGCCAATGTGATCGAGGCGGCCGAGCAATGCGGCATCCTCTCGCTCGCCGAGGTGGCCGAGCCGAAGCCGCTGGAGCGCTTCCTGTCAGGCCGCGATTCGGCGCGGCTGCTGGTGTTCTGCGATGAGGCCGCGGAAGTGGCCGATCCCGTGCAGGCGCTGCAAGCGGCGAAGGCAACCAATGCCGGGATCGACGTGCTGATCGGCCCCGAGGGCGGCTTTGCCGAAGAAGAGCGAGCAGCGTTGTTGCGGCAGCCGCGCATTCTCCGGCTTGCGCTGGGGCCCAGGATTTTGCGGGCCGACACCGCGGCAGTAGCGGCGCTGGCGCTGGTGCAGGCCGCGCTGGGCGATTGGCGGTCTTCTCCTTACCCCTGAAAGGGGAAGGTCGGGATGGGGGTCGGCCGCAGATACCAATGCGCGCGGGGAGAGATGATCCCCACCCGCTTTGCCTGCGGGCAAAGCGACCTCCCCTTTTCAAGGGGAGGTGCAGTTGAGACTGCCGCGCCCCTAGCCAAGTCGTCGTAAAATCGTTAACCGACGCAATCATTAAGCCATCTGGCCGTTCCCTGTCGAAACCCTGGTTCGGCCATGGTAATGGCTGCGCCAAGCCAACCTGGAACCCGGTACCGGAACCAGAAATTCCGCACCTCTTGGACCTTGCGATGACCGAAGCCGCCACACCGCGCACACCTCAATCCGCCGGAGGACCAGCCTCCTGGGCGGATGCGCTGCTGGCCTCGTTCGCGCAGGCCGGCTACGCCAGGTCCGAGCCCGCGATCCTGCAGCCGGCGGAACCGTTCCTCGATCTCTCCGGCGAGGACATCCGCAAGAGCCTCTATCTGACCACCGATCCGACCGGGGAGGAACTCTGCCTGCGCCCGGATCTGACGATCCCGGTGGCGCGGGACTACCTCGCCTCGCCGCGCGCCGGCCAGCCGGCCGGCTTCAGCTACCTCGGCCCGGTGTTCCGCTATCGCTGGGGCCAGACCAGCCAGTTCCTGCAGGCCGGCATCGAATCCTTCGGGCGGCAGGACCGCGCCGCGGCCGACGCCGAGATGCTGGCGCTGGCGCTGGAGGCGACCACGGCATTTGGGCTCTCCGACGTCGATATCCGCACCGGCGACGTCGCGCTGTTCAACGCGCTGATCGACGCGCTCGGGCTCTATCCGGTGTGGCGGCGGCGGCTGATCAAGGATTTCAACCGCAAGGTCTCGCTGACCGACGACATCGAGCGATTGACGCTTTCGACCGCGCCGGGCCGCAACGAATATGAGGGCGTGCTCGCCGCGCTCGCCGGCTCCGACCGCAAGGCGGCGCTGGCGCTGGTCACCGATCTGATGTCGATCGCCGGCACCACCAACGTCGGCGGACGCACGGTCGCCGAGATCGCCGACCGTTTCCTGGAACAGTCGACCTTGAAGGCCGGCGCGCTGCCGCGCGATGCGGTCAACATCATCAAGCGCTTCCTTGCGATCGCGGGCGATCCCGACGAGGCCGTCGCGCAGCTGCGCGCACTGGCCTCCGACGCCAAGCTCGACCTCACCGCGGCGATCGACCAGTTCGAAAGCCGCGTCGGCTTCATGGCGGCGCGCGGCATCGACACCCACAAGACGAAATTCTCGACCGCGTTCGGCCGCGGCCTCGACTACTACACCGGCTTCGAGTTCGAACTGCACGCCAAGGGCAACGGCGCCGAGCCGCTGGTCGCCGGCGGCCGCTACGACGGGCTGATGTCGCAGCTCGGCGCGGCCGACCCGATCCCCGCGGTCGGCTTCTCGGTCTGGATCGAAGCGCTGGTCCGGCATGGCAAACCTGCCAGCCGCGGAGACGCCGCATGAGCACGCCGTTCGTCGTCGCGGTACCCTCGAAGGGCCGCCTGCAGGAGAACGCGGAGAGCTTCTTCGCCCGCGCCGGCTTGATGCTGTCGAAGGCCGGCGGCGCGCGCGACTATCGCGGCACCATCGCAGGCGTCGACAATGTCGAGATCGCCTATCTCTCGGCGAGCGAGATCGCGGCCAATCTGGCGCGCGGCACGGTGCATCTCGGCGTCACCGGCGAGGACCTGGTGCGCGAGAGCATCGCGGACGCCGACCGGCGCGTGCTGATGATCGACGGCCTCGGCTTCGGTTATGCCAACGTCGTGGTCGCAGTGCCGCAGGCCTGGATCGACGTCCGCACCATGGCCGATCTCGACGACGTCGCAAGCGGCTTCCGCGAGCAGCACAATCACCGCATGCGGGTGGCGACCAAATACATCAACCTGACGCGGGGCTTCTTCGCCAAGCATGGTGTCGGCGATTACCGCATCGTCGAGAGCGCCGGCGCCACCGAGGGTGCGCCGGCGGCCGGCTCGGCCGAGCTGATCGTCGACATCACCACGACGGGAGCGACGCTCACCGCCAACGGGCTGAAGGTGCTCGACGACGGCGTGATGCTGCGCAGCCAGGCCAACCTCGTTGCGTCGCGGGATGCCGACTGGTCGAACGGCGCCCGCGAGACGGCGCGCGTCATCCTCGACCACATCGCCGCCCGCGCCCGCGCCAGCAAGTATCGCGAGGTCCGCACCCGTTTCGCCGGCTGCAACGATGCGCTGCTGACGGAGGCACACAACCGGTTCGGTGTGGTCGCTCCGTTCGGCGGGCCGACCTCGTCGGGCATGCTCACGCTGCACTGCCCACCGGGAAAACTCTACGCGCTCGGCTCCTTCCTGCGCGACCACGGCGCCGATACGGTGTCGGTGGTGTCGCTCGACTATGTGTTCGACCGCGAGAACCCGCTGTTCGCGAAACTCGAGGCCTTCCTGCGACAATGAGTCAATTGGCCGTTCATGTTGGCGACAGCCGGCCGGCGGTACCATATTGTGCAGATGATCTCTTTTTCGACGCGTTTTCTGCACGCGAACCGGAAGTCCATCCCGGATCAAGTCCGGGACCGGCCTCGCTCGAAAACGCTCTAGTTCCGGAACCTGATCGATGATGATGCTGGGCTCTGACGTTTCCAGCCTGACCACAACCGCGAAGACCGCATCCTCCCGCGGCCTGTCCATCGTCGTGCCCGTCTACAACGAGGCCGCCGGACTTTCCGCGCTGCACGCGCGGCTGGTCGGCCTCGCCAAGTCGCTGCGCGCCCGCTACGGCGTCGCCTGCGAGGTGGTGTATGTCGACGACGGCAGCGCCGACAATACGCTGGCGATCGCGCGTGAGCTTCCGCCCGACGGCCTCGACGTCCAGGTGGTGTCGCTGTCGCGCAATTTCGGCAAGGAGGCGGCGCTGATGGCCGGCCTCGACCACGCCCGCCGCGGCGCGGTACTGTTCATGGACGGCGACGGCCAGCATCCGCCCACGCTGGTGGAGCGGCTGGTGGCGCACTGGATCGAGGACGGCTACGATGTCGTCTACACCGCGAAGGCCAACCGCGACAATGAATCGGCGGCGCGGCGGCTTGCGGTGCGCGGCTTCTACGCGCTGATCAATTGGGGCGCGCGGCAGAAGATCCCGGAGGATGCCGGCGACTTCCGGCTGCTGTCGCCGCGCGCGGCGGCCGCGTTGCGGCAATTGCCGGAGCGCAACCGTTTCTTCAAGGGTCTGGCGAGCTGGATCGGCTTCAAGCAGATCCGTGTCGATTACGAGCCGGCGCCGCGCGAGCACGGAGTCACGACGTTCAACGCGGGCCGGCTGATCGGCCTGTCGATCGAGGGCCTGACCTCGTTCTCGGTGGCGCCGCTGCGCTTCGCCAGCCTGCTCGGCGCGCTGCTCGCGGGCTTCGCCTTCCTGTTCGGCCTCTCGATCCTCTGGGAAGTCTGGACCACCGGCAAGCAGGTGCCGGGTTATCCGTCGCTGGTGATCGGCGTGATGACGATCGGCGGCGTGCAGCTGATCATGATCGGCATCGTCGGCGAATATATCGGCAAGATCCTCAGTGAATTGAAGGCGCGGCCGATCTATTTCGTCGCCGAGCACACCGAGAAGCACGCCGACGGCGCCGCCGCCGAAGCGAGCGAGCGGACCGCCGCCGAATGAGCGACGCCGCACCACGCCGGATCTGGCTGTGTGCCGACGACTATGGCCTGAGCGACGGCGTCAACCGCGCGATCCGCGATCTGATCGAGCGCGGCCGGCTCAACGCAACATCGGTCATGATGGTGACGCCGGCGATCGGCCGCGACGCCGCGGCGGCGCTTGTGGCATCGGTGGCGAAGAGCCCGCGCTGCGCGATCGGGCTGCATGTGACGCTGACTGCGCCGTTCCGGCCGCTGACGCTGCACTTCCGTCCGCTCGACGGCGACATGTTCCTGCCGTTCCCAAAACTGTTGCGCGCCGGGATGCTGCGGCGGCTCGATGCCGAGCTTGTTCATGCCGAGGTGCTGGCGCAACTCGACGCCTTTCGCGAGCTGTTCCGTCGCGCCCCCGACTATGTCGATGGCCACCAGCACGCGCAGCTGTTCCCGCAGGTGCGCGACGGTTTTTTGCGCGCGGTGAAAGAGCGCACGCCGGATGCCTGGGTGCGCCAGGGCGGGCTCAATTTGCCGTTCACGCAGCGGGTCACCGGGTTCAAGACCCTGGTGCTGGACGTGCTCAGCACGCAATTCCGCAACAAGGCGAGAAAGCTCGGCCTGCGTTTCAATCCGACCTTTGCCGGCGCCTATGATTTCACCAAAGAGCCGGATTTCGGGCCGTTGATGCGCGGCTTCCTGAAGGACCTGCCGGAGGACGGGCTCGTGATGTGCCATCCCGGCTTCGTCGACGAGGTGCTGAAGAACCTCGACATCCTGACCACGCAGCGCGAGAAGGAATATGCCTATCTCGCAAGCGACGACTTTCCGGCGCAGCTCGCGCTGAATAATGTTACACTGGGGCTGAATTCGCCAAGGTAATCCGGTCGTTTTGTCGCATACAGAAATTTAATTCGCACCCCCACTCCTTGCGCCACAAAGCCCGTCCTACATCTCGGGCGCGCCGGTTCGCAATCGACGCGATGGAGAACGCCATGACACCGCAAGAACGCCAATTGATCGACGACCTGTTCGACCGGCTCGCCAAGCTGGAGAATGCCCCACGTGACAATGAGGCCATGTCCGCGATCATGGCCGGCCTGCGCACCGCGCCGAACGCGGTCTATGCGCTGGTGCAGACGGCGCTGGTGCAGGACGAGGCGCTGAAGCGCGCCCACGACCGTATCCAGGAGCTGGAGGCCGCGGTCAGCCAGCAGCAGCCGGCGCAGCAGCAATCCGGCGGCTTCCTCGATTCGATGCGTGGTGCGATTTTCGGCCAGGATCAGTCGCACGGGTCGGTGCCGCCGGTGCGTGCCCCCGACATGGGCCGCGATCAGGGCAGCCGCCCGGTCTGGAACTCGGGCCAGGCGATGCAGCATGCCAGCGGCTATGATCAATCCGGTGGCTACGGCCAGTCCGGCGGTTATGGCCAGTCTGGCGGTTATGGTCAGTCCTACGGCCAGGGCGGACAAGGCTACGGCCAGCAATACGGCGCTCCGCAGGGCGGCGCGTTCGGCGGCGGTAGCGGCGGCTCGTTCCTCGGCACTGCGGCTGCGGCCGCGGCCGGCGTGGTCGGCGGTTCGATGCTGATGAGCAGCATCCGCGGCCTGATGGGCGGCGGCACGCACCAGTCGGTTGCCGACGGCGGCGGCCTGTTCGGTGGCGGCTCGCGTCCTTGGGGCGGCGACCAGTCGTCGAGCAATCTGGCGCGTGACGCCGGGATCAACGACGTCAACTCCTCCGGCCGCGACAATGATTCCGGCTCGCGCACCAGCGCGTTCGACCAGGCGCAGGCCGACCAGGACCAAGACGATGATCAGGACGCCGACGACGATGATGGTTTCGACGGCGGCGGCGACAACAGCGACTACGCGTAAACGCGATCGCTTAAACGATAACGGCCGCTCTCATCGAGCGGCCGTTTTGATTCAAGCGTTGTGATCGATCACATCACCACGACCTTGGCGCCGACATTGACGCGGCCGTAGAGGTCGATGACATCCTCGTTGCGCATCCGGATGCAGCCGGAGGAGACATTGGTGCCGATCGTCCAGGGCTCGTTGGAGCCGTGAATGCGGTACAGCGTGGATCCCAGATACATCGCGCGCGCGCCGAGCGGATTTTCCGGGCCGCCTTCCATGTGCCGCGGCAAATCGGGACGGCGTGCCAGCATTTCCGCCGGCGGCGTCCAGTCCGGCCATTCGCGCTTGGCCGAGACCGTCTTGACACCAGACCAGGTGAAGCCGGGCTTGCCGACGCCGATGCCGTAGCGCAGCGCCTTGCCGTCGTGCTGCACCAGATAGAGGAATTTGTTCGGGGTATCGACGACGATGGTGCCGGCGCCTTCCTTGCCGGAATAGTCGACCATCTGCTTTTCGTATTTCGGATCGAACGGCTGCTGCCGCGGATCGATACCGGCTTCCTGCTGCTGCTGGATCATCTGCTGCTGCGGATCCATCGGCGGCAGCGACTGACGGCCGTAATAGGCTGGCTGCTGCTGATACACCGGCTGCTGCGGCGCGTAGCCCTGCGACGATGGCGCGTCGCCGAACAGGAATTCGATGAAGCCGCCGCCCATGCTGGAGCGCTGCGGCTGCGCATAGGCAGTGCGCACCGGCGGCGGCGCCGGCGGGGCGGCGTAGATCACGGTGGGCTCGGGGAGCTGCGCCGCATCGATCGCGAATGCGGGAAGCGGAGCAGCAACAAGGAAGGTGGCGCCGGCAAGCAGCGCAAGCGTGGTTCTGTTTTGCATCGACGTACTCTGTACTGTTTCGTCGTGACGTGTTGCGTGCGGCGGCAAGACCTTGCGCCGTTGCACGTGGTCAATAAGCAATGAAAACCGCATCGGTTTGGTAAACGGAATCGCGGTTGGGATTCACCACGCCGGCAATCGGCGGCGGTTTTGGCCGACAGCGTTTATTTTGCGTGAACGCGCGCCCGACATGGTTAACCGGCCGTTCGACGCTGCTTCACGTGATGCGCGCAAACTGTTCCCGCGTGAACCTGACGTTAAATCCGCTCTGTCTAGAACGGACATCAGTTATGGGGCGGGAATTGAAATCATGTCAGTGAAGCGCAAGCGTTTTCGTGTCGAGCAGGCCATCATGGGCGACGTGGCCACGCCGGAGCCTGAGGCGACCGGCGGCGTCGACATCGGCCCGATGCATCGCGAGATCATGGCCGAACTGCGCTCGATCCGCGCGCAGATGGCCGCGCCGCCCGCGCAGCGCGCCATCGAGACCACGGAAGCGATGGTGGCGCGCGAGGTTGCCGAAATGCATGCGATGCTCGAGACCTACCGCGCCCAGGTCGAACAATGCGAGAAGCTCAAGGTCGAACTCGACCTGATCCACGACGCGATCAGCCGCACCAAGCGCGAGATCGCCGTGCTGCACGGCAAGAGCTTCAACGGCGAGGAGATGGCCAAGGTCAATGGCGAGCTCGGCGCCGTGGTCGGCGGCACCGAGCAGGCCACCCAGCAGATCCTCGAGGCGGTCGAGGCGATCGACCAGGCCGCCAGCGCGCTGTCGAAGAATGTGACGCCGGACCAGCAGAAGCTGCTCAGCGAGGAGATCCAGGAGCGCGTGATCGCGATCTTCGAGGCCTGCAACTTCCAGGACCTCACCGGCCAGCGTATCAACAAGGTGATGCAGACGATGAAGTTCATCGAGCAGCACATCAGCGAGATGATGGAAATCTGGGGCGGCGTCGACGCCATCAAGTCGCACGCCCCGCCGATCGTCGACACCCGCGAGGGCGACGCCCGCCTGCTCAACGGCCCCAAGCTCGACGGCGACGTCGGCCACGCCTCGCAGGACGACATCGACGCGATGTTCAATTGAACGATCGGCATTGGGAGAATACAAAGCGCCGGCCTCAAGGGCCGGCGTTTTTGTTTGTGGCCGCCCTCTTTCCTTCTCCCCTTGTGGGAGAAGGTGGCGCGAAGCGCCGGATGAGGGGTATCTCTCCGCTTGCCCAGACTGAGAGAGTTGAACTCGGGGAGAGATACCCCTCACCCGGATTGCATCTGCGATGCAATCCGGCCTCTCCCACAAGGGGCCTGTTGCGTAATCTGGCGATTGTGATTCCTTAGGGCAAAGGCCGAGGGGAATGACGATGGCGGTGAAGCAGACGGGACAGCCGAGCTTTGTGGAAGCGCTGCTGCCGAAGGGGGCTGGCGCCAATGCGGCGCTGGAGCGGTTGTCGAGCTTGGTCAAATGGTATCGGTTCGAGAAGCTGCTGGCCCATTTGCGGGATGAGGCAAGCCCCGGTCGCCCGGGCTATCCTGTGCTGGTGCTGTTCCGCGCGCTGCTGTTGCAGTCGCTCTATGGTCTTTCGGATCGCGACCTCGAGGAGGCGCTGGGAGATCGGCTATCGTTCAAGCGCTTCGTCGGTCTGAGCCTTGAGGATGCGGTGCCTGATCACACGGTGCTCAGCCGCTTCCGGAACCAGTTGGTCGAACAGGAGCTTTTGGAGAAGCTGTTCAGTGAACTGGACCGTCAGCTCGAGAATGCCGGTGTTATCCTGAAGCGCGGCACAATGCTGGATGCGACCTTGATCCAGGCGGTATCTGCACCGCCGAAGGATGATCGGCCGTCAAACGATCCCGACGCCCGGTTCGTCAAGCGGCAAGGCAAGAGCGGCTGGACCTTCGGCTACAAGGCACATGTTGGCGTCGACGAAGGATCCGGCCTGATCCGCGCGGTTTTGACCACACCCGCCAATATCAACGACACGACACCGGCAGACGACTTGATCCGCGGAGATGAAGCCGCAGTGTGGGCCGACGCGGCCTACGACACCCATGCCAGACGGGCTCGGCTGAAAGCGGAAGGCAAGAAGCCTCGGATCGCGCGCCGCCCCAACAAGCATCATCCGGAGCTACCGGCCAGGCTCAAACGCTATAACCGCCTCATCGCACGGCGAAGGGCGCAGGTGGAGACCACCTTCGCCACTCTCAAATGCCGCATGCGGCTGACCTGTATCCGTTACGTTGGCCTGATCAAGGCAAGCGCACAGGTCAAACTCGCCGCCATCGCCTTCAATATGCGGCGGTGGGCGACAATCGCAGCCTGAGCCGCCCTCCGAGCACATCAATCAACACCGTTCCGGCTGCCACGCCTGCCTCTCCCGCCGCGCTTCAAAACGTCAATAACGCAACAGGCCCACAAGGGGAGAGGCGGACCTTTGATGCGGCGAGATCGAGAAACGAACTACGCCCGCGGCGCGCAGCGGACGTAGACCATGTTGCCGTAGCGGGTGGCGGCGTCCTTGTCGACGAAGCGGGTGATCAGGACGCGGCCGTCGAACGAGACGATCTCGCGGTCCTGCTCGCCGGGGGTCGGGCCGGGCGGGCCGATATAGTTCTTGCCGCTCGGCGAACCCTTCAGCCGCAATTCCTGCGGGGTGGCCTGGTCGGCCAGATGCATGATGACGCCGCCGGACTGGCCGGCGCCGATCACGTAGGGCTGCTTGCACTGATCGCGCGCGGCCTTCTCGGTGCGGGCGCGGTCGGCGGGGTTCTGGAACGAGGCGAGGCCCCAGCGGCCGACGATCTCGTCGGGTCGGATGGTCGCCGGCATCTCCGGCCCCCCTCCGGCATCGGCCTGCGGCGGCGGCTCGGGATTGTTCGACGAGAACGACGGCAAGCTGAAGCTGCTGCACGCCCCGAGGGATAGCGCCAGCGCCGGGACAGCCGCGAGCCGTGCGACCAATCGCGCGTTGAGTGACCTGTTCATTTGCATCCCCCGACTTCTGTCCTGGCCACACCCGTCCCGCAGCCAAGCGTAAAACTTAAGGCGGAGCAACGACGTCTGGCAAAATTACGTCATCGCTACGATTTGGTTTCCGGTCCACCATCCTATATTGGCCTCACCAAGGCCTTAACCCACTTTGCTTGACAGGATCGGCGCCAGGCCATATTTCCCGCGCGCGGTTGGCACTCTCGCACTACGATTGCTAAGCGCGTCCGGCGTCCTGTCGGGCGCTGACGGGACGTATCCAACGCCGGTCTCGATGAACCGGACCTGAAACCAGCCTTCCAAGAGGGAACGTCATGGCTAAATCCACCTTCCGCCCGCTGCATGACCGCGTCGTGGTCAAGCGTATCGATGCCGAAGCGAAGACCAAGGGCGGCATCATCATTCCGGACTCGGCCAAGGAAAAGCCCTCGCAGGGTGAAATCGTCGCCGTCGGCCCGGGTGGCCGCGACGAGCAGGGCAAGCTGATCCCGATCGACCTCAAGGTCGGCGACCGCGTGCTGTTCGGCAAATGGTCGGGCACCGAGGTCAAGCTCGACGGCGAGGAGCTCCTGATCATGAAGGAGTCCGACATCATGGGCGTGCTGGCCTGACGTAGTTCATTCGCGCTGCCGCAACCCCCACGCCGTCATGCCCGGGCTTGACCCGGGCATCCATCACACTTCGGAAGAAGATGGATCGCCGGGTCAAGCCCGGCGATGACGAGCGAGAGAAACGGCGCATCCCAATCATCCAGGAGTACACACAATGGCTGCCAAGGACGTGAAATTCGCCGGAGACGCCCGCGAGCGCATGCTGCGCGGCGTCGACGTGCTCGCCAATGCCGTCAAGGTGACGCTGGGCCCCAAGGGCCGCAACGTCGTCATCGAGAAGAGTTTTGGCGCCCCGCGCATCACCAAGGACGGCGTCACCGTCGCCAAGGAGATCGAGCTCGAGGACAAGTTCGAGAACATGGGCGCGCAGATGCTGCGCGAGGTCGCATCCAAGACCAACGACACCGCCGGTGACGGCACCACCACCGCGACCGTGCTGGCCCAGGCCATCGTCCGCGAGGGCGGCAAGTCGGTCGCCGCCGGCATGAACCCGATGGACCTCAAGCGCGGCATCGACATCGCGGTCGCAGCCGTCATCAAGGACATCGAGAAGCGCGCCAAGCCGGTCGCCTCCTCGTCGGAAGTCGCCCAGGTCGGCACCATCTCGGCCAACGGCGATACCGCGATCGGCAAGATGATCGCGCAGGCGATGCAGAAGGTCGGCAATGAGGGCGTGATCACGGTCGAGGAGAACAAGTCGCTCGAGACCGAGGTCGACATCGTCGAAGGCATGAAGTTCGACCGCGGCTATCTCTCGCCCTACTTCATCACCAACGCCGAGAAGATGACCGCCGAGCTGGAAGATGCCTACATCCTCCTGCACGAGAAGAAGCTGTCCGGCCTGCAGGCCATGCTGCCGGTGCTGGAAGCCGTGGTGCAGTCCGGCCGTCCGCTCCTGATCCTCGCCGAGGACGTCGAGGGCGAGGCGCTGGCGACGCTGGTGGTCAACCGCCTGCGCGGCGGCCTCAAGGTCGCAGCCGTCAAGGCGCCGGGCTTCGGCGATCGCCGCAAGGCGATGCTCGAGGACATCGCGATCCTGACCGGCGGCCAGCTGATCTCCGACGAGCTCGGCATGAAGCTCGAGAGCGTTACGGTCAACATGCTCGGACGCGCGGGCAAGGTGGTGATCGACAAGGAGAACACCACCATCGTCAAGGGCGCCGGCAAGAAGAAGGACATCGACGCCCGGGTCGGCCAGATCAAGGCGCAGATCGAGGAGACCACCTCGGACTACGACCGTGAGAAGCTGCAGGAGCGGCTTGCCAAGCTCGCCGGCGGCGTTGCCGTGATCAGGGTCGGCGGCGCGACCGAGGTCGAGGTCAAGGAGAAGAAGGACCGTGTTGAGGACGCGCTGAACGCGACCCGCGCCGCGGTGCAGGAAGGCATCGTGCCGGGCGGCGGCGTCGCGCTGTTGCGCGCCAAGAAGGCGGTCGGCCGTCTCACCAACGACAATGCCGACGTCCAGGCCGGCATCAACATCGTGCTCAAGGCGCTGGAAGCTCCGATCCGCCAGATTTCGGAGAATGCCGGCGTCGAGGGCTCGATCGTGGTCGGCAAGATCCTCGAGAACAAGTCGGAGACCTTCGGCTTCGACGCCCAGACCGAGGACTATGTCGACATGGTCGACAAGGGCATCATCGACCCCGCCAAGGTGGTGCGCACCGCGCTGCAGGACGCCTCCTCCGTGGCCGGCCTGCTCGTGACCACCGAAGCCATGGTCGCCGAGGCGCCGAAGGAAGCAGCCCCCGCGATGCCGGGCGGCGGCGGCATGGGTGGAATGGGCGGCATGGGCGGCTTCTGAGCCCTCACGCACATCCCGATCGCAATCGAAGGCCGCCTCCGGGCGGCCTTCTTTTTTCGCCACGGGGCCCCGGCCTTGCCCGCGCCTTTGGCGGAAATCTGCGATCCGCGATAAGCTCTCGGCGTTGCGACCGAGTGGGGAGCCGATGATTGAGCTGTTGCAGGTTCGACCGGATGACCTCGGTGACAGCGATCTCGCATCCGGCGTCGGCCGGTTGCTCAGGGATGCCTTTCCCGAAGATGGACCGAACGAGGGTGACTATTATCGCGCGGTCGGAGCGCCTGACATAGCCATCATCTTGCGCGATGGTCCGCTGGTGTTCGGCCATTTGGGCCTCTACACCCGCGAGGTCGGAATTGGACGCGAGAATGTCGAAATCGGACTGCTTGGCGGAATTGCCGTTGCGCCCGACCGCAGGCGATCCGGCTACAGCCACGCGCTGGTCCGGCGCGCGCATGAACAGCTGGCAAAGCGGCACATTCCCTTCGCGATCCTGTTTGCCTACGAGCCCCGCATCTACCAAGGCGCGGGCTACAGGCTGATGGAGAATGCGACGCACTTCATTGAGCCGGACGGGACGCCGAGGACCTTGATCTATCGGGGAAGCATGTACGCAGAACTCTCAGCAATGCGATGGCCGAATCAACTGCTCGATCTCCGCGGCAACACGGTGTGAACGGATAGATCCCGAGGCGACAACCTCGGCGCCGACCGGATCGCCTTTGCCGGACTACGCGACACAGATATCCGCCACCGCGACCCTCTGAAACAGATGCGGAGATGCCACCGCCGAGGCCGGATAGGCCGCGAGCTTGGCCCTGAACTCGGGATTGGCGAAGGCCGTGCGGAACGCGGCGGTCGATTCCCAGACGGCGTAATTCAGGTAGGTCGGGCTTGCGCCGAGCGCTCGGTGCAGCTGGGTCGAGATGAAGCCCGGCTGCCGCTTCATGATGACGGCATCGTCCTGCCATGCCTTCAGGAAGCTCGACTCGTCGGCCGCGTCCAGCGTGAAAACGTTCACCAGCACGACGGAGGTGGCGTCGACCGCGAGCTGGCGGCCGATCGGAAAAGCCGGATCCAGGGGGCGCATCTGCGGCATGGTTGGTTCCCTTCGATATGGTGCTATGGTGTCATTCCGTTACGATCGATACGTAGTATATTGACAACATGATGTCAATATAAACTTATGGTGACAAATGCCGCATGCCAAGCGAACGCCCGCGGGCGACGCCCTGAGCGAGTTGATGCTCGACCTGTTCCGGCTCAACAGCCTGATTTTCACCGCCGGCGATCGCCTGGTGGCGCCCCTCGGGCTGACCAGCGCGCGCTGGCAGATTCTCGGCGCGATCATCGCCGCCGAACGGCCGCAGCCGGTGGCGTGGCTGGCGCGCGACCTCGGCGCCGCCAGACAGAACGTGCAGCGGATCGTCAACGACCTGGAACGCGACGGGCTCGTCACATTCGAGACCAACCCGCACCACCGCCGGGCCCAGCTCGTCGTCCTGACCGACAGGGGACGCGAGGCGTTCGACGCCGCCATGCGCCTGCAGCTGCCCTGGATCAACCGGCTCGCCGAGGGACTTGCGATCAAGGACATCGAAGCGATGCACCGGGTCGTCACGGCGCTGCGCGGCAAGCTCGAGAGCAGCGAGGAGCCGGAGACGCGCGCCTGATCCGCTTCGCCGTCAGGCGGCCTTCTTTTTTGGCCAATGACACGGAGGTTTGGTAGTTACGACGGAACCGATTCTCCCCCTCGAGGACTTCATCGCATGCGCGCCCTGCCCCTCCTGCTGCTCGGTCTTGCCGTTGCCTCGGCGCCTGCTTTCGCCCAGATCAAGCTGCAATCGAAGGCGAACCCGACCGGCGGCCCGGAAACCCGCTATTTCACCTCGATCGACGGCCTGATGGACGGCAATGCCGACGTCGTCCTGAAGGAAACCCGCCAGGGCAAGGCCGTGACGGCGGCGGTGCTCGACGTCTGCTATCCCGCGCAAAAGGGCTCCGACCGCAAGGACCGGTTCGTCGCCAACCTCGCCGTCAACGGCCAGACGCTGTCGGGCACCACCCAAACCGTCGCCGACAAGCAGCCGGTCATCGTCAAGCTGACGCGCAAGCAGACCGGCGATAATTTCGAATTCCGCGGCCAGATCACGATCGGCCCAGCCGTGACCGAGGTCGCCTCGTCTGATAATTCCGACCTCAGCGAGAAGGAATATCTCGACAACCAGGCGAGCGAGGACGGCATCACGCCGCAACCGAAGGATTTTACCGACGTCTCGCCGGAATCGGTCGGCGTGCGGGTCAAGCTCGATGCGGCGACCGATTTCCTGAAGGGCCTGAAGGGCGAGCCGGTCGAGATCGCCACCTCCAGCCTCGCGGTGACCTGCGATGCGATGCGCGCCGGCGAGCAGACCATCAACCTCACCATCGACCCCGAACGCGCCAGCGCGCTGCTCGCGAAGGCGAAATCCACCGCGGGCGTCACCGCGGCCGGATGGACCAGCGGCGTGATCGAGATGGACCGCACCATCCGCTTCGCCGCCGCCGACTGGATGAGCGGCGACAAGATCAACAAGGACAAGATCGCCACCGCGATCGGCAGCGTGCTCGGCAAGACGCTGTCGGCGAAGCCGGCCTCCGCGACCTGGAACGCCAACACCGGCAAGCTGAAGCTGGTGCTGAAGCGGCCGAGCCCGATCTATCCCGCACTCGGCCTCACCGACAATCTCGAGATCACCGCGCTGGTCTCGCCCGAGAAACCCGGCGCCACCGACCGCATGATCCTGTGGGTCTCGAGCCCGGCGACCTCGACCACCGACGACAGCGCTGGCGCCAAGCTCAGCCTCTCCGAAGACACCGGCAGCGACGAGGAAGGCGGCGAGCCGAAGGACGACAACGGCTCGATCGACGCGCTGCTGAAGGAATTCAAGGGCCAGCGCTGGGACGCCGACAAATCGGTGTGGCGCTGAGACCGTCGATGGTCCACCTCTCCCTTGGGAGAGGTCGGCGCATAGCGTCGGGTGAGGGATTACGGTCTCTCGTCGGAGTTGCGGCCCCTCACCCGATTTGCTGCGCAAATCGACCTCTCCCCAGCGGGGAGAGGTGAGCCAAACAGCGGCAAGCCGATTGATCCAGCTCTGTCGCGCTTGAGCGGCACGACGTTGTTGCGCGCCGTTGCGGGGACGGGGTCGGGGCCGGATTGCAGCATTCCGTCGCCTCTCCTGAAAAGTTCATCGCGCGGCTCAGCCGCCACGCGATCGAGCAGCGCGCGTAATTCGGGACGGAGTCCCTCGCCGCGCAGCGCGGCGATCGCATCGAAGTTTCGCATCACCTGGTCCTCCGTGTTCAGGAGAAGCATTTCGCGTTGGCGTTCCGCGAACCACCCGATTCCGGATCGTGCGACGCGACGCGACAGGCCGTGCCAAACGCCATGCGGGCACAGCAGAATCTGGCGCGGCGCGGCGCAGCACGCCCGATCCGGAATCGGGTGTCGGATACACCTCGTCCCATTGTTGACTGCGCCCATCGCGGCATCGCCGATCGCGACGCCGGCAACACGCAGATGGAGACGATCCGATGTCAGAAGCAAACAAGAGCGTCGTGGCCCGCTGGTTCAAGGAGTTCTGGGGCAATCCCTGGAATCCGCGCATCATCAACGAGCTCGCCACCGCGGACATTCTCGTGCACTACCCGATGCATGAACCGAAGCGCGGCCGCGCCGCGGTGACGAAATTCATGACCGAGTTTCGCGACGCCTTCCCCGATCTCAATTTCTGGGGCGTCGGCGATCTGATCGCGGAGGGCGATCTTGTCGTCGGCCGCTGGGAGGGCGGAGGCACCCACACCGGCGCGGCGCTCAGCGACTTCCGCCTCGGCTCGCTTCCGGCCGCCTCGGGCCGCAAGATGAGGTTCGCCGGCACCACGGTGCTCCGCGTGCAGGACGGACGGATCGCCGAGGAGCTCGGGCAGGAAGACGCGATCACCGCCATGCTGCAGCTCGGCCTGATCAGATTGCCCGAGCACGAGGGCCCTGCGGGGCGGCCCGGCGGCGCGCTGCCGGCCGGCTGGAACAACATGCCGGGGTCTCAGGAAACCGCGCGCTGAGAGCAACAAGCGTAGCGACATGCCCACCTTCACGAGCACGTCGTGGAAGGTGGGCACGCTGCGCTTTGCGCCCTACAGCTCCTGGCTATGCCGGGAAGATCAGGCACGTCGTCGTGCCATGTGCCAGCAGGCGGCCCTTGCTGTCGGTGACCCTGCCCTCGGCGGTGCCGATGCGGCGGCCGCAATTGAGCACCTGGCCCTCGGCCCTGATCTCCCCGGTATCCGGCGTGATCGGACGCACCAGCGAGATCTTGAATTCGAGCGTGGTCTGGCTGATGCCGGGGTCGAGCGTCGACTGCACGGCGAGCCCCATGCAGCTGTCGAGCAGCGTCGCGGTGAGACCGCCATGCACCGTGCCGGCCGGATTGAGATGCGCGTCGGTCGGCCGGAGCGTGACCACGACGCGGCCATGCTCGGCTTCCGCGACGTCATATCCCAATGTCCGCGCGATCGTGTTGAGCGGCAGCGCCCCGCCGGCGAGCCCCTGCACGAAGGCGAGGCCGCTCATCTGCTGTTTTTGTTCTGCGCTGACGGTGCCGTAGGTCTTGGCCATTGCTGATCTCCTTCGCGATTTGATTGCGTCGTGATGGCCGGCGGTGGTCTCCGCCGCAGCGACGAGGGTGACCGGCCGTAGAGCTTCGCGAATGCCGCGTTCATGCGCCTTGCACTGGAAAAGCCCGCGCGCTGCGCCACCGATCGGATCGGAAGGTCGCTGTCGTCGATCAGGCGCTTGGCGCGCTGCACGCGCAGCGACAGCGCGACCTGCAGCGGCGAGGCCTCGAGATGTTCGGCGAACAGCCGCGACAAATGCCGCGCGCCGATCCCGAGCCGGTCTGCGAGCGCATCGACGTCGCCGCGGTCGAGTGCGCCCGCTTCGATCAGCGCCAGCGCGCGCTCGACGGTGGTCCGGGTGCCCTTCCACGCCGGACAGAACGGCGCCGCCTCGGGACGACAGCGCAGGCAGGGGCGGAAACCGGCGCGCTCCGCCGACGCGGCGCTGCCGTAGAAGCGGATGTTGCGCGCCAGCGGCGTGCGTGCCGGGCAGACCGGGCGGCAATACACACCCGTGGTCCTGACCGCGACGAACACGACGCCGTCCCAGGCGGGATCGCGGCGTTGAAAGGCTTGATACTGTGCGGCGAAATCGAGCATGCGACCGCTATAGCCGCGCGCTGCCGCCACGACGACCCGCTTTGCGGAGACGACGTCCGGAAACGACCGCCGTTTGACGCTGCATCGCGCCGCGTGTTACGGCCTCTCTGCCGAAAATAGGTGTGGCCGGATTGGTAAGCCCGGCCAGTTCCCGACGGGAATACTAGCCCTCCGCGCTGCGGAGAGACCCACGGCCGGACAGAGCGACGCGATCGTCACGCTGCCGGTTGGGTCGCGCGCACTGCCAGTTCGGCTCTTCCGTCAGCTTCGATGTCGTCACCGTCCGTTCCCTCGAACCCGAACGGATGCGACCCATGCACCTGAAACATCTCAATCTCGCCACCTCCGACGTCGGCGGCCTCGCCGGCTTCTTCCAGCGCCACTTCGCCTTCAAGAGCCTGCTCGAACGCGGCGCCGGCGCCTTCACGATCCTGCGCAATGACGACGGCTTCGTGCTGACGCTCATGAAACTGAAAAAGGCCGACCCGGAGAGCTATCCGGAGACCTTCCATCTCGGCCTCTATGTCGAGGACCGCGATGCCGTTGAGGCCAAGCGCGGCGAACTGGTCGCCGCCGGCCTGTCGCCGCAGCCGATCCAGGAAGCCGGCCGCAGCGGCCGCGGCGCGCATTTCTACTGCACCGCGCCCGGCGGCATCCTGGTCGAGATCGCCACGCCGCCGGACCCGCACGAGGCCTAGGACCGTGGAGTAGGTTACGCTTTCGCTAGCCCACCCGGTTCAGGCGCTTGGTCATGAACAGGCTGAGCGGATCGGCCGCGTAGCTGCCGAACGGCGGGCACTCCTGGAAGCCGGAGGCGCGATAGAGCCCAATCGCCTCCGGCTGCCGGATTCCGGTCTCCAGGCTGATGCGGTCGATATCGCGCCGGCGCGCCTCATGCTCGAGAGCTGCGAGCAGCCGCCGGCCGAGCCCGAATCCTCTCGCCTCGGCGCGGACGAACAGCCGCTTCATCTCGGCATGACCGGACACGATGATGCGGAAGGCGATCGATCCGAACGCCTCGCCATTGCGGCGTGCAACCAGGAACACCGTGTCCGGTCCCGCAAGCGCCTCGGCGCCAGCCAGGTGGTTGCTCTCGGTCGGATACAGCCCCTCCATGTGGGCGTCCGACAGGGCAATCAGCTGCCGGATGTCCGGCTGCGTCGGATCCTCGGCGGCGACGTTGAACTCGCTCTGGCGCATCCCAGGCATCGTTGTCGGCCGGCGCGGCGGCGTCAATGTGGTACCACCGACCGCCAGGCAACACTTTGCCGCAGTTCGGTCACGGAAAATTAACGCTCGATTCAGTTCCCGGGATCATCATTTGCGTCAGCCGAACCACAGGTTGCGCCATGCAAGACCGCGAGCCGATCAGTCCTGGGAGCATCTGGCCCACAGATGCGACGGAGACGCGTTCGCCGGAGCCGGCCGCGGACCTCTGGGACCTTTCCGGCGAGAATCATGACGCCGCCCTGCTGTTGCGCGAACCGATCGCCGACCGTGTCGGCACCATATTGCTGGCTGCCACGGCGCTGGCCGCGAGCTTCGTGCTGGGCTGGACCGGCGGAGTGAACTGGCACGAATTCATGGGCCTGCCGAGCCCGCGCCCCGTGGCGCAGCGAGAAGCACCGCCTCCCCCGCACATCGCAGAAACCCGCCCGAGCAAGAGCGAGACACCGCGACGGATGGCCGCCAACGCCGAGCCGGCCGTCACCGGCAGCATTCCCAGGACCGTGGCAGCGCCGCCGCGCCCGCTCGCGTTGGGCGCCGCCCCCACCACGCTGAACGCGCAGGCCGCTGCGCTCGCGCCGAATCAGCCGCTGGCGGTAGCGCCGGAGTCACGGCCGAGCACGATCCCCGGATGGTCCGTGGTCGAGGTCCGCAACGGCACCGCCGTGATCGAGGGCCCCGAGGGCGTCAAGATGGCGGCCCGCGGCGACGTCATTCCCGGCCTCGGACGGGTCGATTCAATCGTCCGCTGGGGCAACCGCTGGATCGTCGCCACTGCCGGCGGATTGATCGCGACGCCCTAAAGCGCGATGAGATTGGGTTGAATCGTCATCGCGCTTTAGCTCTTTGTTTGAGCATGATCTTTTCGGAAAACCGCTTCACACTTTTCCGGATCATGCTCTAGAGCCTTTCCGATTTAGACAGAAGCATATCCTGCGTTGCGCAGGTAGTTTGCGCATTCTTGCGGTGTGAAGTGTTGGAGAAGACTGCCAATGCGACGCCAGACGCCGTCGACGGTGCGTTCTTCAGCCTTGCGGAGCAGGATTTTGAGCTTTGCGAAGACCTGCTCGATCGGATTGAGGTCGGGGCTATAGGGCGGCAGGAAGACGAGCCGGGCGCCCGCGGCGCGGATGGCCGTGCGGATAGCTTGGCCCTTGTGGGAGCCGAGATTGTCCATGACGACAATGTCGCCGGGTTGGAGCGTTGGCACCAGCAACTGCTCGACATAGGCACGGAAGCTCTCGCCGTTGATCGGCCCGTCGATGACGCAGGGGGCCGCGATACGGTCGTGCCGGAGTGCTGCGAGGAAGGTCATCGTCCGCCAATGGCCGTGCGGGACCTGAGCCCTGAGAGGGGCGCCCCGTCGCCACCAGCCATGGGTCCGGGCCATGTTGGTCTTTGCCCAGGTCTCATCGATGAAGACGAGACGAGCAGGATCGATTTTCGACTGGTGTCGTCTCCACCAGGCCCGGCGGCGCGCGATGTCAGGACGATCCTGCTCTGTCGCGAACACGGTTTTTTTTGAAGCTGATGCCTTGGCGCTTGAGGAATCGCCAGAGCGTGTCGCAGGACACTACGACGCCGCGCTCCCCAAGCTCCGCCAACAGCGCGTGCAGGGTCAGATCAGGCTTCGCGGTCAGCCGAGCCAGCAGCCAGTCGCGCTCACCTTCCAGCAGGTAAGGCCGCCTGCCGCCCATCGGCCTGGCCGCCGCGCTGCCTGTCGCTCGCGCCCGCTGCGACCATTTCACGACGCTCGCAACGCTGACGTCATACAGTTCCGCCACCGCCCGGCACGTTTCGCCACTTGCAACCAACCCAACAACACGCTCACGCAGATCCAGTGAGTATGCTCGCGCCATCCTTGCTGGCCTCCGTCCCAGCAGGAAGCTTGAATCAGAGCTCACCTGATTTGGGAATCCCCGATTCAGACAAAGTCGGAAAGACTCTAAGAGGCGCTACCGTCTCAGTTGGAATTGATCTGGAAGCGCAGCGACCTGCTGCCGATCAGGGTGACGACATCGCCCTGCCGCTTCCATGTCGTGGCTTCGCCCAAGGCTGCGAGCAGATCGCCGTCGGCCTGCGTTCGATCAGGCGGGCAATTGCGGTTCTCCATCGCGCCGGGGACGAAGATCACGGTGTTGCCGGCGACCGAGAACTGGCCCCGGCCGCCATTGCACCACAGCTCCAGCGAAACCTCGCCATTGTCGCCGATCTCGAGCGAGGGAATCCGCTTCGAGCCCGGCATCCGCGCGGCATCCAGCGTCATCAGCGCGCCGAACGGGAATTCCTCCTGGGCCAACGCTGGTGTCAAGGCTGGAGCCGCTCCCAACACCGCGCTCGAAAGTGCGACACCGCGCAAAAATCGTCCGACCGAAATCATGCCATTCCTCGAAATCGCGACCCTGACGGGCGCCCTTGTATTGGACGCCACCGCGCTTGGCCAGTTCGACCACAGCGCAAACAAAGTCCCCGC
The DNA here is from genome assembly GCF_015624485.1 of Bradyrhizobium genosp. L. Lineage (NCBI taxonomy): Bacteria > Pseudomonadati > Pseudomonadota > Alphaproteobacteria > Hyphomicrobiales > Nitrobacteraceae > Bradyrhizobium > Bradyrhizobium genosp. L. Next base: position 1,373,484 of record NZ_CP061378.1, on the reverse strand, counting down.
GCGCTTGCGCCCACGGGGATTTCGAAGCCACCGGAACAAGGCTATTTCAGCACCAACTCCGTGAACGGATAGACATAGGCCTGCAGCGTCACGAACAGGCCGACCAGGCAGGCCAGCACGATCGAGTGCAGGAACACGTAGCGCAGGATCGAGCCTTCGTGGCCGTACCAGTTGGTCGCGGTGGAGGCGACCACGATCGATTGCGCATCGATCATCTTGCCCATCACGCCGCCGGACGAGTTCGCCGCCGCCATCAGGATCGGCGACAGGCCGAGCTGTTGCGAGGTGATCTTCTGCAGATTGCCGAACAGGATGTTGGAGGCCGTGTCCGATCCGGTCAGCGCCACGCCCAACCAGCCGAGCAGCGTGCCGAAGAACGGATACAGCACGCCGGTCGCGGCAAAGGCCAAACCAAGCGTCGCGTCGATGCCGGACAGCCGGGTCAGCGTGCCGATCGCCAGCATCGCCGAGATCGTGATCAGCGAGATCGCGCACAGCCGGATGGTGCGGCCATATTCCTTGACGAGCCCGGCCGGCGAAACACCCATGAGAAGCCCGGAAATGATCGCGGCAATCAGCATGCCCGAGCCGGTGAACGACAGATAGGTGAAGTTAAACACCGCGGCTTCGGGCGTCGGCTGAGCCGCCACCGGAGGCACCTTCATGATCATCTTGTCGAGCTCGGGGATCGGGAATTTGTAGGTGAAGATCGAGTCGGCGAGGCTCTTGAAGGCGCCATTGCCCCAGATCAGCATCAGGATGCAGACGATGATCCACGGCAGCAGCGCGCTCCACAATTCACCCGAGGTCAGCGGCGTCTTGTCGAGCGGCTTGGCAGCCGCCATCGTCGCCGCCGATTCGTCATGGCCGCGCAGCTTCGGCGACAGCCAGAGCTCGCGCGGCTGCCACACCTTCAGGAACAGGATCAGAGAGCCCATCGAGATCAGCGACGCCCCGATGTCGACGATCCAGGGATTGATGTAGTTCGAGATCACGAATTGCGGGACCGCGAACGAGACGCCGGTGACCAGGATCGCCGGCCACACCTGCATCATGCCGCGCCAGCCCGCGAAGGCGCACACCACCCAGAACGGCACGATCAGCGAGAACAGCGGCAATTGCCGGCCGACCATTGCGCCGAGGATGTAGGGATCGAGCCCGGTCACCGAGGCAAGGCCCTGGATCGGCGTGCCGAGCGCGCCGAACGCGACCGGCGCGGTGTTGGCGATCAGCGAAAGCCCCGAGGCGGCGAGCGGCGAGAAGCCGAGCCCGATCAGCACCGCGCCGGTGATCGCAACCGGGGTACCGAAGCCCGAGGCGCCCTCGAAGAAGGCGCCGAACGAGAACGCGATCAGCAGCAGCTGCAGCCTGCGGTCCTCGGTCACGCCGCCGATCGCGCGCTTCAACAGCTCGAACTTCCCGCACCTTACCGTGACCTGGTAGAGGAAGATGACGTTGAGCACGATCCAGCCGATCGGGAAGAAGCCCGAGACGATGCCGAGCAGCGAGGCCCGGATCGACATGCCGGCCGGCATCGTGAAGATGACGATCGCGATCAGGTTGGTCACGATGACGGCGATGATCGCCGCGATATGCGCCTTCACCTTGCCGCTGGCGATCAGGATCAACAGCGTGACCACGGGAACGGCGGCCGCGATCGTCGACAGCGCCGCGTTGCCCAACGGGTTGTAGATTTGATTCCACATTGTTTCCGGCTCCTCCTCACGCGTTATGCAGCGCGCCGGCCGGCGTGAACGGTCGCGGCGCGCCTGGCATGGATCGCGGGAGTTGCGTCGACAGTGGTCAAGCCCGGCTCGCGCATGAACAATCCTTTAGGATCGCTCACATCCTCGCGAAATTTGGTAGGTCCCCCGCCCCCAGCCGTTATCGGCATGCTAGGGTTGACAGCAATGTTGGGACAAGCCAACGCTTGCATGCCAGACTTACGACTTTAGTCGAGTCTTGCCCTGATTGTCCCGATTCTTCAGGCCTTTGCGGCCCCATTCCCCGGAGACGATAATCTGTGAACAAGATCCGCACGACGCTCGCGACGGTGTGGCGCATCGCCTCGCCCTATTTCTACTCCGAGGACAAATGGGCCGGCCGCGGCCTGCTCGCGATCATCATCGTCATCGAGCTCGCGCTGGTGGCCAACAGCGTGCTGTTCAATCAATGGCGCGCCAACTTCTACAACGCCATGCAGGAGCGCGACTGGAACGGGTTCGTCTGGCAGTTCTTCGTCTTCTGCTTCCTCGCGGCGATGCTGGTCCTGCTTCAGATCTACAAGCTCTACCTGAACCAGTGGCTGCAGATCCGCTGGCGCCGCTGGATGACCAACCGCTATCTCGGCGGCTGGCTGCACGATGCCAACCACTATCGCATGCAACTGAAGGGCGATTCGGCCGACAACCCCGACCAGCGCATCAGCGACGACGTCAAGATGTTCGTCGATCAGACGCTTTCGATCAGCGTCGGGCTGCTCAGCTCGGTCGTGACGATCCTGTCCTTCCTGGTCGTGCTCTGGAATCTGTCGGCGGCCGCGCCGTTGCAAATCTACGGTCATGACCTGACATTCCCCGGCTATCTGGTGTGGACCGCGCTGATCTACGCGATCTTCGGCACGGCATTCACGCACTGGATCGGCCTGCCGCTGGTCGGCCTCAATTTCGAGCAGCAGCGCCGCGAGGCCGACTTCCGCTTCAACCTGGTGCGGGTCCGCGAGAACGCCGAACAGATCGCGCTGCTGAAGGGTGGCGCAGCCGAGCGCGCGCGGCTGCTGATGCGCTTCGGCCGCGTCATGGGCAACTGGTTCGAGCTCATGACCCGCACCAAGCGGTTGATCGCGTTTACGCAGAGCTACAGCCAGGCTTCGGTCGTCATTCCCGTGATGATGGTGGCGCCGGCCTATTTCGCCAACAAGATCCAGATCGGCACGTTCCAGCAGGCGCTCGAAGCTTTCAGCAACGTGCAGGATGCGTTTTCGTTCTTCGTCTCGAACTATCGGGGCCTCGCGGAATGGCGCGCCATCGTCGACCGTCTCGACGGCTTCGAGAACTCGATCGCAAGCGGCGAGACGCTCGCAACCGATCCCGCGATGATCCACACCAGGCCGGCTGCCGGCGCCGCGATTACCCTGCCGCAGCTTCTGGTCAAACTGCCGAACGCTGCGCCCCTGGTCTCGGCCCACCAATTCAGCTTCCGTCCCGGTGAGCGGACGCTGGTGACGGGTCCCTCCGGCGCCGGCAAGTCGACGCTGTTCCGCGCGGTGGCCGGCATCTGGCCGTTCGGCAGCGGTGCGGTCGAGATTCCCGCCGATGCCAAGCTGATGACGCTGCCGCAGCGCCCCTATCTGCCGATCGGATCGCTGCACGACGCGGTGGTCTATCCGGGCGAAGCCGCGCAGTTCGAGGCAGGACGGGTCCGCGATGCCCTGGCGGCGGTCGGCCTGCCGCAACTCGCCACCCGGCTTGATGAAGAGGCGCACTGGAACCGGATGCTGTCGCTTGGCGAGCAGCAACGGCTCGGCATTGCGCGCGCGCTGCTGCACGCACCGCAATTCCTGTTCCTGGACGAGGCGACCGCCTCGCTCGACGAACCGTCGGAGGCCGCGCTCTACAACCTGATCGCCGAGAAGCTGCCCGGCACCACCGTGGTCTCGATCGGCCACCGTTCGACGCTCGAGGCCGTCCACGACCGCAACGTCACGCTGGTCCGCGACGGCGACCATTTCACCCTGCGCGACGCCACGAAGCTGGCGGCGTCGTAGACGCTGGCATCTCCACAACGTCATGGCCGGGCTTGACCCGGCCATCCGCGTCTTTCTTCACGCGGAAACGAAGACGTGGATACCCGGGACAAGCCCGGGCATGACGAGATTGTGGGAGGCCACCAAAACAAAAGGGGCGGCAGATTGCTCTGCCGCCCCTTGTCTCCGGAAGGAGAGATTACTTCAGGTTGGACATCGCGGTCAGGTCGACCGAGAGCTTGGCGATGCCGGCCGCGCCGCACCAGTTGGAGCCGGTGCCGCCGGGGTTGATCGGGGTCACGTTGGTGGTGCCGCCTGCGGTGTAGTCGCTGGTGAAGGCAGAGCAATCACCCTTCGACATGTCCGTGTCGGAGTAGCGCAGATCGAGCGTAAACACCTTGTAGGTGAAGCCGATGCCGATGTTCCAGGTGTTGTAGTCGGCGTACTTGATGCCGGTCGGGAACGCGGGAACGCCATAGAAGCTGTCGGAGGTGCCGAGCCACTGCCGGCCGAACTCACCCGACACATACATGCCGACGCCGCTCGAGCCGAACACGGTGCTGGGCGCGGTGTACTTGCCAATGATCGAAGCGTAGTTGCCCCAGGCGCCGGTATTGAGGAAGTTCGGCGAGTAGTAGTCGTCGATCGTGAAGGCCCAGTTGTCGTTGATGGTCCAGGTGCCCTTGCCGTAGACTTCGAAGAACGAGACGTCCTTCTTCATCACGTTGCCGTTTGCCAGGAAGTTGGTGGCGCATTGGGGGCTCAGCGCATTGCCGGCCGTATCGAACGGCGCGCCGTAGTAGCAGGTTCCACCCGGATAAAGGTAACCCCAGACGCCGATGTCGAAGGCGAAGGCGCCGAAGGTCGGGCGGATACCGCCGTAGACGTCGACTTCGGCCGCAGCACGGTTGGCGAAGGAGATGCTTTCGGTCGAGGTGCCGACGTAGAGCTGCAGGTCCTTGTTGACGTTGTAGCGCGGCTCGAAATACGCGGTGACCGACGGATTGTGGTTCGACTGGGTGACGCCGCGGAAGATGTAGTCGCTCATGATGCCGGCGCCGAAGGCGACATCCCAGGGATCGAACGGGGCCGGCGGCGGCGCCTTGACGGCCTTCACCGCCATGTCAGCTGCCATTGCCGAGCTCGAGATCATTGCTAGCGCCGTTGCTAACAAAGCCAGTTTCTTCATGACGGTCCCCATTTACGTTCCAAACAGCCCAGAGGCCCCCCGGGGCGCGCGACAAACGGACTGCAACCAAATCGCGTGTGGCCAATCTGAAACGCGACTCCACTTCCGAGAAGCAAAAAAGGCGGGCATTTGCCGACTTTTTAGGCGTTCGCACTGTTTCAGCTTATGTTGGTTGGCGGGTGTTGCACCGGCACAACAACTTTGTGCCTCCCGTAGCGGTTGAAACATCTGATGATCATCGGCGGTGCGGCTTTTGGGCGAGCCGGCCAGCGAATCTCTCGGCGGGGCAACCGCTGCGGCCTGCGCCGACCAGACAGCGAAAAACCGCAGCGGAGGTCCGCTGCGGCTTCGCGATCAATCGAGTTCCGCGCCGGTGGGCGACGGGCTGCCAAGATCAAGGCTAGTGGTGCTCGCCGCCTTCGGAGGCGGTGCCGGCGACCCAGCCCGGCGCCGGCTCGTGGCTCGGCGTGGCCCAGCTCGCGGCGGGCTGCGGCGCGGACTCGTGCGCCGGAGGTGCTGCGACCGGAGCCGGCTTCGGCGCGGCCTTTTTCGGCGCGCTCTTCTTGGCGGCCGGCTTGGGCGCAGCTGGCGCCGCTACCTTGGGAGCAGCAGCCTTTTTCGGAGCCGCCTTCTTGGCGACTTTCTTCGCCGCTTTCTTTGCTGTTTTCTTGGCGCCCTTCTTGGCCGCTTTCTTGCCGGCCTTCTTGGCGGATTTCTTCGCGTAGCCCTTGGCCTTCTTCGCAGACTTCTTCTTCGCCGCTACCGCCTTCTTGGCCTTTTTGGCCTTCTTGCTTTTCTTCGCCTTCTTCGACTTCGCCATCGTGGTCCTCCAGTTGCCGCTGAGTTTTGAGTCCGCCGGGCGCATTGAAGTGATCGCTTGCCGGACAGCGAACGGGCCTCGCGAGAGGCATCATCCGCATCGCTTGCCGGGCATGATCGCCGCGTTAAGGCTTGGTGTTTGCGGCGAGAAGCTCAGGTCCGGATCATGCCCGGGTGGCAGTCGATCAATTCAATCCTGGCCGGGGACCTCCTGTCGCCCAATCGAGAAGCTCAATCGTGTGCACCACTGGGACTGACGTGCCGCCGGCAATCTGAACCATGCAACCGATATTGCCCGCAGCGATCATGTCCGGTTTGACAAGCGCGATATTGGCGACCTTGCGATCGCGCAATCTGCTCGCAATGTCGGGCTGGAGAATGTTGTAGGTGCCCGCCGAACCGCAACACAAATGGCTCTCAGGCACATCTTTCACCACGAATCCATTCTTGGAAAGCAATTCTTTCGGAAGCGCAGTTATTTTCTGTCCATGCTGCAGCGAACAAGCCGAGTGATAGGCGACGGTGACGTTGGCCTCGAGCGTTGAAGGCGCAAGCTCGAGGCCTGCGAGATACTCGGTGATATCCTTTGTCAGCGCAGAGATGCGCTTGGCCGGCTCGGCGAACGTTCCATCCTCGCGCAGCAGGTAGCCGTAGTCTTTGACAACTGTCCCACAGCCCGAGGTCGTGACCAGAATGGCGTCGAGCCCTTCGCGGTCCGCTTCCCTTTGCCACACCGTGATGTTGGCCCGCGCCCGTGCCAGCGCGTCGGCGTCCTGCCCCATGTGATGGGTCAACGCGCCGCAGCATTGCTCGTCCCTGACCAGCACCACCTCGATGCCGTGCCGGGTCAGCACATTGATTGCAGCCTGGTTGATGCGCGGCGCCAGCACCTGCTGGGCGCAGCCCTGCAACAGTGCGACCCGGCCGCGCCGCCGGCCGATGGGTGCGAACACGGTTCCCGCCGCTGGACCCGGCCGCGGCAATGCGCGCGGCGCCAGCGCCAGCATGGCCTTGATCCGGCGCAGCAGGCCGGGGCTCGACGCGCCGACCGAGGGGGTCGGCAGCAGCGCCGCGAACGGACGGGCGAGCCCGGCCAGGATCATGCTGATCCGGAACAGGCCGGGCCGCGGCAGCACGAAGGCGAGCACCGAGCGCAGCAGCCGCTCGGGCAGCGGGCGCGTGTAGTCCTGCTCGATTCGGACCCGGGCCTGGTCGACGAGATGCATGTAGTTGACGCCCGACGGGCAGGTGGTCATGCAGGCGAGGCAGGACAGGCAGCGGTCGATATGCTTGACCACGTCCGCCGTCGGCGGCTGGTCCTTCTCCAGCATCTCCTTGATCAGGTAGATGCGCCCGCGCGGACTATCGAGCTCGTCGCCGAGCAGCACATAGGTCGGACAAGTCGCCGTGCAGAAGCCGCAATGCACGCATTTGCGCAGGATCGTATCGGCTTCCTTGATGTCGGGATCGGCGAGCTGTGTCAGCGTGAATTCGGTCTTCATGCAGCGCCGCCTCGCGTCATCCGGCCACGGTTGAGGATGGATTTCGGATCGAAGCTGGCCCGCACCCGCTCACCGAGCGCGGCAAGGCCGACCGCCTGCGGCTGGAACACGTCGACCATGCGGCGCACCTCCTCGCCGGCGCGGATCAGGGTGGCGTGGCCACCGATCGCCCCGGCACGACTGCGCACCAGCGTGGCCTGGGCGTCGGCATCCGGCGGCAGCGCCGCCCAGATCAGCCCGCCGCCCCAGTCGTAGATCACCTCGCCGCCGGTCTCGTTCGCCAGCGCTTCGCCCAGCCCGCCGCCCGCGGCCGGCGGGCAGACGATGCGCCACACCGGCCAGCCCCCGCGTGCGCCATTGGCGGCGAAGGGGGTGACGTCGCGCAATGCGGCCCAGGCCTTCAGTGAAGCGTCGTCTTCGAGCACATCGACGGTTCCAAAGGAGGACAAGGTCCGGCTCAGCGAAGCCGCCCGGTGCGCCGCCGAGGCCGCGATGCCCTCGAGCCGCACCAGTGTCACCGCTTGCCCTGCTCCCGCCAGGCTGGCGAGCACGCCCGCCTCAGTGCCAGATCGTTGCTGCGGCAGATGCGCCGCACCCGAGACGTCAAAGGGCGAACCCAGTGCCGCCGTCATCGCCTTGTTGGCGGCGATGTCGTCGAGGCCGCGCAACAGCAAAGTCCGTTCGGCCTCCGGCTTCGGCATCACCTTCAGCGTCACCTCGGTCATCACCGCGAGCGTGCCCCAGGAACCGGTAAGCAGCTTGCAGAGATCGTAGCCGGTGACGTTCTTCACCACCCGGCCGCCGGTCTTGAAACTGTCGCCGAACCCGGACACGGCATGCGCCCCGAGCAGGTGATCGCGGGCGCCGCCAGCCTTGATGCGGCGGGGTCCGGCGAGCCCGGCCCCGATCATGCCCCCGATGGTGCCCCCCGCCGCGTTGCCGAGCAGCACCGAGGTGTCGATCGGCTCGAAGGCGAATTGCTGGTTCTTCGCATCGATCAGCGACTGCACGTCGGCAAGCGGCGCGCCGGCCTGAACGGTGATGATCAGCTCGTTCGGCTCATAGGAGGTGACCGCGTTCAGCGCCGAGACGTCCAGCACCGCATTGGTCGCCATCGGATGGCCGATGGCGCGCTTGGAGCCATGGCCGATGATCTCGAGCGGCTGCTCGCTGGCGATCGCCGCGCGCACCACTTCCTCGACGTCTTTGGCGTCTCTGACCTTGAGCGTATCCACGCGCTAGGCGGTAACCAAATTCGGCTCCGAAATCAAATGCGCGCGCCGAACAGATTGCGGAACGCGGCGAGCCCGGCATCGGTGATCTCGACGGAACGGCCCTGCGGCCGGCGCCGGATCCAGTCCCGCTGCAACGCAAGCTCGGCGAGCGCGGCGCCTGCCCGTCCTGCCAAATGCGGGCGCCGCTCGCTCCAGTCGAGACAGGGCCGGCACAACGCCCGCCGACGCCGCGCCGGCGAACGCAGGTCGATGCCGAGTTCGCCGAGAAACGTCAGCCCCGCCGCGGTCAACTCGCCGCCCTCCGGGTCCAGATTGAGATGACCGCACTGGCGCATCGCGTCGGTGACGGCGACACCGAGCTCGCCGGCAAGGTGGTCGTAGCAGGTCCGGGCCCGGCGCATCTCGGCGTCGATCCGCGGCGGCCGGTCCGGGCGAGGATCGATCGCAGCAACCGTCATCATGCCCTCGAGCATCTGCGCAACCAGCGGGGTGGCAAGCCGGTAGAGCCGCCGCGGACCGCGCCGCTCGACCGTGAGCAGCGCGCGCTCGGCGAGCCTTGCAAGATGCCAGCTCGCGGTCTGCGGCGTGACGGCGGCGACCTCGGCAAGCTCGCCCGCGGGGTACGCGCGGCCATCCATCAGCCGCACCAGAATGCTGGCACGCCCGGGATCGGCGATCAGGGAGGCCAGTTCGGCAAGCTCCGCGGCGATGGTCTGCATGGCCGGCTCCGGCATCGGTCGACAGGCAGGAGGCTTTTCGCATGGCGGGCCGCCGCAACGTTTCGATCATGATCGAACCGTTCACGACATCGACACTTCGATGCCAGGCGAATCCATCCGGCAGTGCGATCGCTACAAGCTTGCACCGATCGCGTTCGAAACCAACCGATGGAGACAGACATGGAGCGATCGAATGCGGCGCCGACAGCGCCGCGATCCCGTGAAGCGTTCAGCCGCAGGTCGGTGATCTCCGCCCTCGGAACCGTCCTGGCGATCTATCTCGCGCCCTGGACGATATCGTCATCGCAATCTCAACAGCCACTAGGAGCCAGCACCATGAAGCACTATGCAACACAGAAATCGATCAGCGACGCGGTCGACGGCGGCGGCTTGCTGATCGTCGCGCAATGGGAAGCGAAGCCGGGCGAGGCCGACAAGGTCGCCGCGATCCTCGACCGCTTCCTGCCCGAGGCGCAGCGCGAAGCCGGCGTAAAGCTATTCCTGATCTCGCGGGCCAAGGACAACCCGGGGCAGTTCCTGTTCTACGAGTTGTTCCGCGACGAGGCCGCGTTCAAGGCGCATCAGGACAGCGCCCACTTCAAGACCTACATCGCGGGCGAGGCGCTGCCGCTGCTGGCAAAACGCGAACGCATGCAATATGCGCTGCTGTAGGCGGCGCCTTCGCGGGCGGGCTTGCATCGCAGGCCCGCACCGCAGTCCGGCACGGCCTCAGACCGATACGCGATTGTTGCCGAGCGTGACGCCGAGTTCGATCGCGTCATGCGACCTGCGCCAGAAGCCTATGATCGAGATCCGTGCCAGCACCGCGGATTCGAACCGGTTGATCCGGCTCTTGAGCCGCAGCGCATGCTTCTCGACCAGGTGCCAGGATGCGAAGGCGACGCAGAAGCAGATCGGCAGGCTGATCAGGATGTTCAGATACCAGTGCCGAACCGGCGTGCCGAACGCGGCGACGCATTGCTGGATCGCGAAGCCATAGAGGAAGATGCCGTAGGAGTAGTCGCCGGACGACACGATCCAGCTCCGCCGCGGGTTCAGCGCGCCGAGATAGCACGCGACATAGGCGGCCGGCACCGGAGCCAGCACCTCGATGGACCGCATCGTCAGGCAGGCGGCGCAAACCACCAGCGCAAACAGGAATGTGGTGCGGTTGAACGGCGTCTTGTCGCGCCAGAGATGGAAGCCGACGCCGGCGAGGAAGCAGAACACCAGCAAATGCGGCGCGAGCTGGATCGAGGGCTCGCTGGGATAAAGAAGCGCGTAAGCGACGAGCCCGACCTGCGCGCAGCCCAGGAAGGCGAGATACAGAGCCCTGCTGAAGCAGATGGTGGCGGCGGCAAGAGCCGCCAGGATGATGTAGCACCACAGCTCATACGGCACCGTCCAGAGCTGGGCATTCACGACGTCGGCCATCGGATTGTGCAGGAAGACGCCGGGCAGCTGATAGTGGATGTCGCCGACGATATTGCGAAAGTAGTGCGCGAATTTCGGGTCCGCAAAGTATTGCGCCAGCGGCAATTCGGTGAACAGCGGGCCGATGACGATGGCGGACAGCGTCGTCTCCACCGCAAGCGCCGGCCCGATGCGCAGCAGGCGCAAGCCGAGGAACGAGATCAGGCTCCTGCACCGCAAGAGGCTGCCCGTCACCAGAAAGCCGCTCAGCGCGAAGAACAGCGCCAGGATCATGGCGACGCCGATGCGCGCCGAGCTCAGGATCTCCAGCGTCCGGGTGAAGCCGACCGTGACGTTGAGGCTGTGCAGGCAGACGATCGCCGCCGCGAGCGCGATCCGCATGTAGTCGAACCCCGCCGGCCGATTGCGCGACAGCGCCAGCTGGTCGGCCAGGCTGAACATGGGTGAAGGTCGGGGTGACGCCTGCATCGCCGGAAAATACGGAAGAAGGCGCTAAGGGCGTGTAAACGGTGCATGGCGACGCGCCGGCGGCCACAGGTAAGCGCCGGTTAAGGTTATCCGCGGGCTTCGGTCTTCGGTCGAATTTTAGCGGTTCGTTAGAGCGTTTTCGAGCGAAGTGGATACCGGTTCGCGTGAAGAAAACGCGTCAAAACAAAAAGCTAGAGCTTCGGTTCTGATTCAATCAGAACCGAAATGCTCTAGAACCGCGGGATCTCCGGAAACGCCAGCCTGCCGGCATGCACGTGCACGCGGCCGAGCTCGGCGCAGCGGTGCAGGGTCGGAAACACCTTGCCGGGATTGAGCAGGCCCTTCGCGTCGAAGGCGCATTTCAGGCGCTGCTGCTGGTTGAGGTCGATCTCGGTGAACATCTCGCCCATCAGATCGCGCTTCTCGATGCCGACGCCGTGCTCGCCGGTGAGCACGCCGCCGAGCTCGACACAGCAGCGCAGGATATCGGCGCCGAACGCTTCGGCCTTCTCGATCTCGCCGGGCTTGTTGGCGTCATAGAGGATCAGCGGATGCAGATTGCCGTCGCCGGCGTGGAACACGTTGGCGACGCCGAGGCCGTATTTTTCCGACAACTCGCGGATCCGCGCCAGCGCCTTTGGCAGCGCGCCGCGCGGGATCGTGCCGTCCATGCAGAGATAGTCCGGCGAGATCCGCCCGACCGCGGGGAAGGCCGCCTTGCGGCCGGCCCAGAACAGGTTGCGCTCGGCCTCCGAGGTTGAGATCTGGCAGGAGGTCGAGCCGCAGCCTTGCGCGATCGCCTCGACCCGCTTGATCAATTCATCGACCTCGACCGAGGGGCCGTCGAGCTCGATGATCAGCAGCGCCTCGACATCGAGCGGATAGCCGGCATGGACGAAGGCCTCGGCGGCGTGAATCGCGGGCTTGTCCATCATCTCCATGCCGCCCGGGATGATGCCGGCGCCGATGATGGCGGCAACGCATTCGCCGGCGGCTTCGACTTGCGCAAAGCCGACCATCAGCGCGCGCGCCGTCTCCGGCTTCTGCAGGATGCGGACCGTGATCTCGGTGATGACGCCGAGCAGCCCTTCCGAGCCGGTGATGATGCCCATCAGGTCGTAGCCGCAATTCTCCGCCGACTTGCCGCCGACGCGCAGGATCTCGCCGTTCATCAGCACGATCTCGCAGCCGAGCACGTTGTTGGTGGTCATTCCGTATTTCAGGCAGTGCACGCCGCCGGAATTTTCCGCGACATTGCCGCCGATCGAGCAGGCGATCTGCGACGACGGGTCGGGCGCGTAATAGAAGCCGGCATGGGCCACCGCCTGGCTGATCGCCAGATTGGTGACGCCGGGCTCGGTGACGACGACGCGGTTGTCGAAATCGATCTCGCGGATGCGCTTGAATTTGCCGAGACCCAGCAGCACGCCATCGGCGAGCGGCAGCGCGCCGCCGGACAGCGAGGTGCCGGAGCCGCGCGGCACCACCTTGATGCCCTGCGCCTGGCAATATTTCAGGACCCGTGAGACCTGCTCGGTGGTATCGGGCAACACCACGACCATCGGCGGCTGCCGGTAGGCGGTCAGGCCATCGGATTCATAGGCCAGCATCTCGGCGGCACTGTCGATCACGCCTTCGCCCGGGACGATGGCGCGCAGGGCGGCGACGATCTCGGCGCGGCGCGCGAGCACGGCCTGGTCGGCCGCCGGCATCATGATGGACATCGCTGTTTCCTCGGAGGTCCCTGCCCCCTCGCCGATTTGTTACGACAAATCAATCGGGTCCGCATCTGTTTTGCGCCAGCCGGCCGAAGGTCGGATTGCGCTCGCCCGCGATGGCGAGTTCGCTCTCGGGCAAGCGACCTGCCATGAAACCTGTCAAGGTTTCGTGGCTTGTCCTGTGCAAGTCGGACATGCCACAAACGATTCTACTAGCCCCCGGGACGAAACGAAGAGAACCCCATGAACCTGAAGACCTTGAGCGCGCTGGCGGTCGTCACATCGCTGGCTTCCGCATCCTCCGCGCTGGCGCAGGATGCTGCCGCCGGCAAGACCTCGTTCAACAAATGCCTGGCCTGCCATGCCATCGGCGAAGGCGCCAAGAACAAGGTCGGGCCCGAGCTCAACGGCCTCGACGGCCGCCATTCCGGCTCCGCACCCGACTACAATTATTCGGATGCCAACAAGAATTCCGGGATCACCTGGAACAAGGAGCAGTTCCTCGAATACATCAAGGACCCGAAGGGCAAGATCCCCGGCACCAAGATGGCGTTCGCCGGCATCAAGAACGAGACCGAGGCCAACAACATCTGGGCCTACATTTCGTCGTTCGACAAGGACGGCAAGCAAAAGCAGTAATCGACGGCATCGATCCCGACGTCCGCCTCAACGTCCAACGTCCGCCCCGGGAGATGCCAGGGCGGACGTTTTCGCTTGATCAGCGCGGCAGCAGATTGGTCTTGGCGAGATCGACGACCTCGTCGCCGCGACCGCTCATCACGGCGCGCAGCACCCACAGGCTGAAGCCCTTGACCTGCTCCAGCGTGATGGTCGGCGGCATCGACAATTCCTGGGTCGCGGTCACGACATCGAGCACGGCCGGGCCGTCATGCGCCAACACGTCGCGGACCGCGGCCTCGAGCTCGCCGGGGTCCTCCACCCGGATGCCGTGAATGCCCATCGCGCGGGCCATCGCCGCGAAATCGGGATTCTTCAGGTCGACGCCGGTCTCGATGAAGCCGGCCGCCTTCATCTCCAGCGCAACGAAGCCGAGCACGCTGTTGTTGAAGATCACGACCTTCACCGGCAGCTTGGCCTGCGTCAGCGTGATCAGGTCTCCCATCAGCATGGCAAAGCCGCCGTCGCCGGACATCGACACCACCTGGCGCTTCGGCTGCGTCGCCTGCACGCCGATCGCCTGCGCCATCGCATTGGCCATCGAGCCGTGCACCAGCGAGCCGATCAGGCGGCGCTTGCCGTTCATCTTGAGATAGCGCGCCGACCAGATCGTCGGCGTGCCGACGTCGGCGGTGAACACGGCATCTTCAGTGGCGTGCTCGCTGAGCAGACGGGCCAGATATTGCGGATGGATCGGCTTCTGGCCTGGCTTGCCACGAGCGAGATCGTCGAGGCCGGCGCGGACGTCCTTGTAGTGGGCCATTGCGGCATCGAGATGCTTGCGGTCCGTCTTCGCGGTCAGCTTGGGCAGCAGCGCGGCGATGGTTTCGTTGACGTCGCCGACGATGCCGAGATCGAGCTTGCAGCGGCGGCCGAGCTGCTCGGGGCGGATATCGACCTGTGCGACGCTGACATCGGTCGGGAAAAACTGCTTGTAGGGAAAGTCAGTACCCAGCATCAGCAGCACGTCGCAGGCATGCATCGCAGCATAGCCGGAGGAGAAGCCGATGAAGCCGGTCATGCCGACGTCGTAGGGATTGTCGTATTCGACATATTCCTTGCCGCCGAGCGCGTGCACGATCGGGCTCTTCAGCGCCTCCGCAAGCTTCATCAGATTGTCATGCGCGCCGGCGCAGCCGCGGCCGCAGAACAGCGTCACGCGCTTGGCGCCATTGAGCAGATTGGCGAGCGCCGTCAATTCGGCGTCGGCCGGGCGCACCACGGGCGCCGGCGGCAGCAGGCCGGGATTGGGCGAGACGCTGCGCTTCGGCGCGGGCTTGAACGCGACGTCACCCGGCAGCACCAGCACCGCGACGCCACGCTTGCCGACCGCGGCCCGGATCGCGTTCTCCAGCATGTAGGGCAATTGCGAGGCATCGGACACTAGTTCGCAATAATGGCTGCATTCGCGGAACAGGTCCTGCGGATGGGTCTCCTGGAAATAGCCGCCGCCGATCTCGGCGGACGGGATCTGCGCCGCCAGCGCCAGCACCGGGGTGCGGCTACGATGCGCGTCGAACAGGCCGTTGATGAGATGGAGATTGCCCGGGCCGCACGAGCCGGCACAGACCGCGAGCTCGCCGGTGATCTGGGCTTCGGCGGATGCGGCGAAGGCTGCGACCTCCTCGTGCCGGACATGGAGCCAGCCGATCGTGCCGCGCTTGCGCAGCGCCTCGGTCAGCCCGTTGAGGCTGTCGCCGACGATGCCGTAGATGCGCTTCACGCCGGCTTGGGCAAGGGTTTCTGCGATGAGGTCTGCGACATTGTCGATCCGCATGATGCCTGTCCTTCGATGAGAGCCGAAACCGCGCAAGCCATGATGTTCGGCATCATGGAACCGCGCAAGCCTCGCCGGATCACAGATTCGCGGGGGGCGGTCTATTCCACCGTGGCGGTCTTGCGCGCCAACCGGGCGACCATCGTGTCGACCTCGGACTTGACGAGATCGGGGGCCGCGTACTGCACGATGTGGCCGACGCCGGGCAGCACGGTCAGTCTGGCGTCCGGCAACGTTGCCGCGAGCGGGCGCGCGTGGATATCGGAGAAGACGGTCTTGTCGGCGTCATCGCCGGCGATGATGCTGACCGGCACCTTGATCTCGGCATAGCGTGGCGCCTGCGCCACGACGGCAGCCTTCAAGGTCACGAGGTCGCGCGCATTGGCGATGAACTCGCGCGGGCGCAACAGCAGCAGCGTCGCGCTGTCGCGGACGAAATCGGTGGGCATCTCTTGCGGCGCAAACGCGCCGCGCGCGCCCGCATCGGCGACGAGCCAGCCGAACGGCAACGTGATCGTGTAGGCGAGCAGTGGCCCGATCACGGGCGTTGAGATCAGATTGTTGTATCGCCCGACGCCGCCGCGCCAGGGATAGGCGACGGGCGCAAGCAGCACGAGGCCGGCAACGCAATCGGGATAATCCAGTGCCATTCGAAGCGCGAGCGCGCCGGCCCAGGAATGCGCCAGCACGATCGCCTCATTGACGCCGAGCCTGCCGAGCGCCTCCACGATCATGCGGCCCTGGATCGCCGGCGTCGAATCCGCGACGCGCTCGCGCGTGCTCCAGCCATGGCCGGGCCGGTCGACCAGGATCACGCGCCGGGTCTTGGCGATCATCTCGCCGAGCGGGCGCATCGCGCGCAGGTTGGAGCTTGCGCCATGCAGGATCACGACCGGCGGTCCTGCCGCGTCGGGCGGACCGAGCTCGACCACGTGCAGCCGCGCGCCGGCAACATCGATCATGCGGCCCCGAGCCGGAAAGGCGCGCTCGATCAGGGCCACGCCGACTTGCGTCGCCAGAGCCAGCCCGGCTGCCGCGAGCAAGACGATCGCAATGAGCATCAAGACGATCCGGACGATCCAGGGCACCGAGCAATGAGGACGATCGCCCGATGCTATTGGCGCGGCGACGCTACGGCAAGTCCGCGGCCTACGAGACCGGCTTCTCGCGCCGCTTTGGCGGCCGCGGCCGCGGGGGCGGCGGAGGCGCGCTCGGTTGCAACGTGACGATCACCGGATTGGGCTTGTGATCGAGCGCTGCGCCGGTCGCCGCATCGACCCCCATGCCGACCACGCCCCCGAGCAGGAGATTTCCGGCGAAGCCGGCACCGCCGGATCCGCTAATATCCTTGGTCAGGGGGATGATCTGCGGGTCGTAGCCTTCCTTGCTGACGGTGACGACGATGTCGGCGTTGCGTTTGGCCTGGATGGCGCAGGGCGTGACACAGGCGGTCGGGATTTCCAGCCCGGCAATATCCGCCGTCGCTCCTGATGGTGTCGACGCGATGGAGATGGTTTCCGTGGTGCCCCGTGTCACCGAGGCGCAGCCGCCCAATGCGACGCAAAACGCCGCAGCAAAAACGCGATTCATAAAGTAAGTCCCCCAGCCGCAGCAGGCTTTGCCGCAACTTCTGGGAGAGGGCAATCGATCTTTAGCCTAATCCGCGATCATACGGAGTTTCAGCGGCTTAGCTTCCCCATTCAGCCGCCGGCAGGCGCGTCCAGCGCCGGGCCTGTCCGACTTGTCCACATTGCGCCCAGCCTGTGGATAGCGGGTTCATACCAGCGTCATTAGCAATTTCATAGATTGCCGGTGCCAATTTCGCCATGAGGCGCGATGCTTCATCGAAACCGGAACGGTCCCTGGCTCGTCCACGCTATTCACAGGAACCGAATTCCATCACGACGAGTTCAACGGGAACAATCGGAGGAGTAACATGATTTCCGACCCTAGCGATGCGGCCATCGATCAGATCGTCGAAAGCTGCAATGGCGACCTGCGCGGAGCCTTGAAGGCGTTGTTGCTCGTCAACGAGCACCTGGAAGCAGAGCTGCAGCAATTCTACGCTGCCGTAGCCCAGGACAGCGCAATCCGCGGCAAGTTCCTGCACTAGCGATCGACGCGCATCTTACTGCGCATCGCCGCTATTCTCGACTTCAGCGTCTGAGGGATCGTCCTTCGGGCATACGCCGATCGTCGAGCGGGCGAGTTTCGCATCAGCCATCGATTTGTAGGGCCCGTCGCCGAACCAGGTGTCACCGTCAATGACCGGATTGGTCCTGACGATCGGACAGCGGCCCGTGGCACGATTTCCGACCACCCAATAAAGGCCGTCGGCCACGCCTGTGGTTGCGGTCGCGAGCAGCATCGCGCCGGCCAGCAGCAATGATTTCATGGCTTTGCTCCTCACCCCGGAATCTATGGGGGGTAAGCCCGCCCGCGAGTCACGTTCCCGTTGATCTCAGCCGGACACGCGATCGTGGTTAACCGCGCGCGATCAGATATCGCGGCCTTCGACCTTTTCGGAGAGCTGCTTGACCATCTCCGGCACCTTTTCCAGATAGGGGTCGACGGCCAACGCCTTGCGGAAGGCGTCCAGTGCCCGCTTCTCGTCGCCCATGTCCTGCATGATCATGCCGATGCCGGCGAGCGCACCGAAATGGCGGGGCTCGCGGATCAGGACTTGCTGCAAATCCTCCAGCGACCGGACGTAGTCGTTCTTCAGGTAATAAAGCGTCGCGCGCCGGTTCCAGGCCTCGGTGTAGTCAGGCCTGAGCTTGATCACCGAATCCAGCAACTTCATCGCGACGTCCATGTTCTGGGCGTCGATCGCCGCCTTGGCGCGGACCATCAGCAGGGCTGCGGTGTCGCTCGGAGACTGCAGCCAGAGCGCCCAGATCCGCGCCTCGACATGGCGTGCGCTGGCTTCATCGGGCGCGGCCTTCAGCGCGCCGAACAGGAAATCCAGCCCACGGGTGCGGTCGGCCGGAACTTTTGGCAGCTTGCTCGGCGCTTCGGGCAGCTTCTTCTGCGCTTTGGGCGCCGGCGCATCGCCCTGCGCGATCGCCGCGACGGGCGTGGCGAGAGCCGCGGCGAACAGTATCGCGAGCCAAGGGGTGGAACGCCCGAGCGGTCTTGATCTCATGACCGAAGTCTAGACGCACAAAACCGCGCTGCAAAGCAGCGCGGCGTCAAAGACCTGTGAAAGGACGGCGCTTGCGGGACCGGACATGGCCGATCCCGTCCGAAATCAACCCTGGCGCGCCTTGAAGCGGCGCTGGACCTTGTTGATGACGTAGACCCGGCCCTTGCGGCGGACCAGACGGTTGTTGCGATGGCGGCCGCGCAGCGACTTCAGCGAGTTACGGACCTTCATGGGACAATCCTGTTGCTTCGAAAGGCCCGTGTTGGAGGCCGTACCTGATCAATGCCGAAGAAATGGCAAAATGGGATTACCCCGATAGCGGCCCTGCCGCCCGGGACGGGGCGGTTTCTAAGCCATCGAACCGGCAAATGTCAACCGAAACGGGCTGATTTTCGGCCCTGACGCCGCTCAAGCGGTCGGTTGTACCGTTGAAATCGCTTGGAAAATAGGCGGCCGGGTGGCTGACCAGCTCAACCACCGCGGCCGCCGAAGCCCGCCATGCGCCGGGGACGAGGGTTCCCGGCGTCACGCCACGGCGGAAGCCTCTAGGATACGACGACCCGCGCCGTCCCCTGCAGCGAATGCATGGTGTAGAGCTCGGTCTGACCTGGGGGCGGCGGAGGGACGCCGAATTTGTGCAGCGTCGTGACGCCCTGGGTCGAGATATGGATGACCTGGGTCGCATCGGTCATCCGTACGTTTGGGATCAACACCGTGAACGAGGTCTGCGGCCCGTCGATCGTATGCATGATGAACACGCTGACCAGCGTGCCGATCGTGGAGCTCTCGGTCTTGATCTCGTCGCCCATGAAGTTCTTGGTCTGGAAAGCATCATGGTAGGTGAACAGCGGCTTGCCGCTGAAGCTCGTCGTCGAATAGGTCACATGGATGCCGTGACCTGACAGGTCGTAGTGATTGGGCTGGGTAGCCATGTTGCAAACCTTTCTGGCTGAAGGAATTTCCAACAATTACAGGTTGCATTCTATTGCGATCTTGAGCCCACCGCTATGAACTGCCTCACAGGATGCGAGGCCGAGCGGCTTTGCTCGGAAACGCTAGAACACGACGAACCGCGCCGTGCCGGTCAGGGCGTGAAAGGTGTAGAGCTCGATCTGCCCAAGCGCCGGACCCGCGATCGAGGACTTGTGCAGGGTCGTGATGCCGTCGGTTGCGATGTTGGCCACCTCGGGCCCGGCCAGGCGCACATGCGGCAGCAGCAGCGTGAACGATGTCGACGGCCCGTCGAGGATCAGCGTCAGAGACACCGTCACCGACGTCCCGATCGCCGTCTCTTCGACCTTGATCGCGTCACCGGTGAAGGTCTTGGCCTGGGCGGCGTCGTGATAGCTGAGGACCGGTTGTCCCGTGATGCTCGTCGTCGAATACGTGATCTGAATGCCGTCGCCGGAAAGCTCGTAGAAATTGGGCTGGGAATTGGCCATGGTGCAACCTCTCAAAAATGCAGCGTTACGATCAATTTCAGGTTGCACTATCGCTCGCGAACTATGGCGTGCGTATGAACCGGTTCACAGGAAACGATGCCGGCCGGCCTCGCCGCGTGCGGCACTTGCGCAAATCATTATATAGTATAATCATTATGCGAAACCAGTAAGTTGCCGCCGGGGAAACCGCATGCCCAAGCTCAAACTGCCCGATATCGAGAAGGTCACAGCGATCGACATCCACACCCATGCCGAGGAGCCCTGCGGCATGCATGGCGATGACGGCTATGACGACTTCCAGGCGCAGATGGCCGACTATTTCAAGTCGCCGCACAAGCATCCGCCGACCGTGCCGGAGACCGCAGCCTATTACCGCGCCAAGAACATCGCCGCGGTGATCTTCCCGGTCGACGCCGAGCGCGAGACCGGCTTCCGCCGCTACAACAATCTCGAAATGCTGGAGGTTGCCTCCGACCATCTCGACGTCCTGATCCCGTTCGTGTCGATCGACCCGCACAAGGGCAAGCTCGGCGTGCGGGAGGCGAAGAAGCTGATCGAGGAGTACGGCGTCCGCGGCTTCAAATTCCACCCGACCATGCAGGGCTTCTATGCCAACGACCGCATGGCCTATCCGCTCTATGAGGCCATCAACGACGGCGGCGCGATCGCGCTGTTCCACACCGGCCAGACCGGCGTCGGCTCGGGCATGCCGGGCGGCATGGGAATGCGACTGAAATATTCCAACCCGATGTACATGGACGACGTCGCGGCTGATTTCCCCGACCTCAAGATCATCCTCGCGCACCCCTCCTTCCCCTGGCAGGAAGAGGCGCTGTCGGTCGCGACCCACAAGCCGAACGTCTATATCGACCTCTCCGGCTGGTCGCCGAAATACTTCCCACCGATCCTGGTGCGCTACATCAACTCGATTTTGCAGGACAAGATGCTGTTCGGTTCCGACTGGCCGGTGATCACGCCGGACCGCTGGCTCGCAGATTTCGCCAAGCTTGAGATCCGCGAGGAGATCCGTCCCAAAGTGTTGAAGGCCAACGCCCGCAGGATTTTGGGTATATAGGGCGGTCCCCGCCCTGCGCCCTCGGCGTCTCGATCGCGCGGCGGTCGGGACGAGAGGGAACGACAGTGACCATCAAAGCAATTGTCTTCGACGCCTATGGCACGCTCTACGACGTCCAGTCGGTGGCTGACGTCACCGAGGACGCCTTCCCGGGCTATGGCGACATCATCACCCAGATCTGGCGGCTCAAGCAGCTGGAATATTCCTGGCTGCGCACGCTGATGCGGCGCTATCAGGATTTTTCCATCGCGACCCGGGACTCGCTCGCCTACACGCTGCGCAGCCTCGGCCTGCAATATGATGAGGTGACGTTCGCGCGCATCATCGACAAATATCAGCACCTCGACCTCTATCCGGATGCGGTCGCAGCACTCGAGGCGATGAAGGACAAGAAGCTCGCGATCCTCTCCAACGGCAGCCCGGACATGCTCAACGCGCTGGTGCGCAATTCCGGGCTCGACCAGCTGCTCGATGCGACCATCAGCGTCGATGCCCACAAGGTGTTCAAGCCGGCGCCCGAGGCCTACACGCTGATCGAAGAGGAGCTGAAAGTGCCACCCGCCGACGTGCTGTTCATCTCCTCCAATCCGTGGGATGCCTGCGGCGCCAAGGCGTTCGGCCTCAACGTCGCCTGGATCGAGCGGGTGACGCCGGAGGCGATGGCGCTGGCCTGCGTCGAGAGCGAGACGGTCGCCCCATTGACGATGTTTTGGGCGTTGCGTACCCAGATGGACGAGCTCGGCGTCGTGCCCGATCACCGCATCCACGGCCTCTCCGAGCTTCCCGCTTTGGTGTCCACCAGATCCTGAATCCCAAGGGGTCCTGAACGATATGAGTCTTGAGTCCGTCCGCGCCTTCTTCGCCGAGAAGGCGCCCGATATTTCCGTGATCGAATCCACAACGAGCTCCGCGACCGTCGTGCTGGCGGCCGAGGCTTACGGCGTCGAGCCGGCGCGGATCGCCAAGACGCTGAGCCTGCGGGTCGGCGACCGCGTCGTGCTGATCGTCGCCAGCGGTACCGCGCGGATGGACAACAAGAAGGTGAAGGCGCAATTCGGAGGCAAGCCGAAGATGCTCGGCCTCGACGAGGTCGCCGAGATCACCGGCCATGAGGTCGGCGGCGTCTGCCCATTCGGCCTGAAATCGCCGCTGCCGATCTATTGCGACGTGTCGCTGAAGGCGTTCGATGTCGTGGTGCCGGCCGCAGGCTCGACCCACAGCGCCGTGCGCATCACGCCGGATCGGATGGCGGAATTGACCGCGGCCGAATGGGTCGATGTCTGCGAGATCAGGTCCGCGGATTAATTATCGTCGTCATCGTCCACCGACGGACGCGGTGGCGCGACCGGGGCCGGCTGAATTGGCTGGTTTGCGCGCGGCCGCTGTTGCATCGGCGGCTGCGGCGCGCGTCCCTGCATCTGCGGTTGTTGCGCGCTGGCATTCGACTCGAACACCGCCCGGCAGGCATGGCCAAGCAGCGCCGTATTCTGCCGCAGGCAGGCGACGATGCGG
The DNA here is from genome assembly GCF_015624485.1 of Bradyrhizobium genosp. L. Lineage (NCBI taxonomy): Bacteria > Pseudomonadati > Pseudomonadota > Alphaproteobacteria > Hyphomicrobiales > Nitrobacteraceae > Bradyrhizobium > Bradyrhizobium genosp. L. Next base: position 1,351,026 of record NZ_CP061378.1, on the reverse strand, counting down.
TTGGTGTCCGGGATCTGGTCGCTGCACAGCCGCATCACATCGGGTGTGCAGGCCATCTGCTGTTCCCAGGTTCCGCGATACTCTTGCGACGATGCCGGCATCGCCGCGGCCACGCCGCCGATCGCAATTGCCACGCTCAGGACAATCCGCTGCATCTGCATGCCCGTGCCCTCTTCGATTCCTTTACACGCGCGGCAGTTCCCGCGCGATCATTTGCTGCAAAATGGCAAATGAATGCGGCCGAGGATCGTTCGCGAGCACAACTAAATGTGAAGACGAGTTCCCTACTCGACCTTGCCGATCTTCTTCACCGCCGCGATCAGCCGCGCGCTGTCCTCAGCGACGAACTTCGAAAACTCCGGCGCGTCCAGATAGGCGACCGGGCTGCCCGCGGTCTCGAAGGTCTTGATCACCTCGGGCGCCTTCACGGCATCTGCCATCGCCGCGCGCAGCCGCGTCATGATCGGCGCCGGCAACGCGGACTGCGCGAACAAGCCGGCCCAGATGTAGAACTCGACATCCTTGTAACCGAGCTCCTTGAAGGTCGGCAGATCGGGGAAGCTCGCGATGCGTTCGGCGCCCCAGTTGGCGAGCACGCGCATCTTGCCGTCTTCGACCTGCTGCTTCAGCGTGCCCGGCGCCGACGCCAGCGCCTGCACCGTGCCCGACAGCAGCGCGGTGAGCGCCGGCCCCGCGCCGCGGAACGGCACGTGCAGCAATTTGATGCCCGCGCTCGCGGCGAACATCTCCATCGCGACATGCAGCGTGCCATACGGGCCGGACGAGCCGTAGGGGATTTGCCCCGGACGCCTCTTCGCATCGTCGACGAAATCCTGCAGCGACATCCATGGCGCCGAGGCCGGCACCGCAAGCAATGTCGGATCGGCGAGCACGCGCGCGACCGGCGCGAACTGCGACACCTCGTAGGCGACGGAGCGATCGAACAGCCGGTCGGCCTCCGGCAGCACCGCGAGCGAGGACAGCGTCATCAGCAGCGTGTAGCCGTCAGGCTCGGCGCGCGCCGCCTGCGCATTGCCGATCGAGCCGCCCGCCCCGCCGGCGCGGTTGTCGACGATCACGGGCTTGCCAAGCACGCGCTCCAGCGCCGCCGCCACCGGCCGCGCCGCAAGATCGGCCTGGCCGCCGGCCGGGAACGGCACGATCATCGTGATGTTGCGGGTGGGATAGGCGCTTTGCGCGAAGGCCGGATTTGCAAGCGCGGTGTGCGCGAGCGGCCATGCGGCGGCGACGCGCAGAAGGTCGCGGCGGTTCATCAGTTGCTCCCCAGCGGCTTTTGTCGTTGTCCCGCAGGGTAGCCGTGACGGCCACCGTCGTCACCGTTTCTTTCCCTTGGCAAAGTGCTTCGCCAAGAACTCCGCCAGCACTTCGACGCGGGCGGGGCGCGGGCCGCCGGGCGGGGTGACGAGATGCACGGCGGCCTCGGGCTGCTTCCAGTCCTTCAGGATCACCTCGACCTCGCCACGCGCGATCGCCTCGCCGACGATGAAGTCCGGCAGGTCGGCGATGCCGAGGCCGGCGATGAGCGCGGGCATCACGGCCTCGCCATTGTTGACCCGGAGCTGGCCGGCGGGACGCACATTGGCCTGCTCGCCCGACGCGTTGGTGTAGTGCCAGACGCCCTGGGTGGAGAGATAGGCGTAGCCGAAGCATTTGTGCTCGGCGAGATGCATCGGATGGGTCGGTCGGCCATGGCGCTTCAGATAGGACGGCGCAGCCACCGTGTAGCGCGGCATGCCGCACAGCCGCCGCGCGATCAGCGAGGAATCCGGCAGCCGCGCAATGCGCAGGCCGGCATCAAAGCCCTCGCCGATCAGGTCCACGGTGGCGTCGCTCAGATGCAGGTCGATCGAGACCTCGGGATAGGCCTCCAGAAATTCCGGCAGCAGCGGCGCCACCGTCTTGATGCCAAAACTCATCGGCACTGCGAGCCGCACCAGCCCGCGCGGCGTGGTCGATTGCGCCAGCGTCTCGTTCTCGGCGGCCTCGCCATCGGCGAGCAGCCTTGCGGCGCGCTCCGACAATTTCTGGCCGGCATCGGTCAGCGCCAGCCGGCGCGAGGTGCGGTTGAACAACCGCGCCCCGAGCCGCTCCTCCAGCCGGCTCACCGCCTTGGAGACCGTGGCCTTGGACAGCGACAGTTCGCTGGCGGCCGCCGCAAACGACCGTAACTCCACGACTTTTGCGAAGATCGCGAGCGCCTCGAAGTCCGGCAGTTTCGACATGGGCAGGATCCCGCTTGCTCGAAATTGGAAACAATGAGTTTCGATAGTTTCTATTTCTATACCACAGCGGGAGGCATATCCAAGAGCCAATGAAACTCAACCCATGGAGAAATCCCATGACCAAGAAGCTCTCAGGCAAGGTTGCCCTCGTCACCGGCGGTTCGCGTGGCATCGGCGCGGCATCGGCCCGCGCCCTCGCCGCCGAAGGCGCCAGCGTCGCGATCAGCTACGTCGCCTCTCCCGAGAAGGCCGATGCCGTCGTTTCCGAACTGAAGGCCAACGGCGTCGACGCCCGCGCCTACAAGGCCGACCAGGCGTCATCGTCCGATGTCGACCAGCTCGTCAAGACCGTCGCCAAGGATTTTGGCCGGCTCGACATCCTCGTCAACAACGCCGGTGTCGCGACGGGTGGTGCGGTCGACGATCCGAAGGCCGATGTCGCTGCGCTCGCGCGTCTGGAGGCGGTGAACATCGATGGCGTGATCACCGCGATCCGCGCCGCCTCGAAGCTGATGGGCGAAGGCGGCCGCATTGTCACCGTCGGCTCGATGCTGGCCGACCGCGCCTCGTTCCCCGGCCTTGCCGACTACGTCGCCACCAAGGCGGCCGTGGTCGGCTACACCAAGGGCGCGGCGCGCGACCTCGGACCGCGCGGCATCACCGTCAACGTGGTGCAGCCCGGATCGATCGACACCGACATGAACCCGAAGGACGGCGGTGCGTTCGCCGAGACACAACGTTTGCAGCATGCGCTGCAGCGCTTCGGCCGTCCGGAGGAAGTCGCAGCCGGCGTGCTGTTCCTGGCGAGCCCGGAAGCCTCGTTCGTGACCGGCACCGTGCTCAACGTCGACGGCGGCTTCGGCGCCTGATCGCAACATTTTACGGAGACGCCGGGCGGCAATCGCCTGGCCCTCCCCGACAGCAAACTCAAGGGGAATTCACATGATCGAACTCAGACCATTCGCAAAGCTCGGCGGCGCCGACCACGGTTGGCTCAACGCCAAGCACCATTTCTCGTTCGCGAGCTACTACGACCCGGACAATGTCAGCCATGGCACGCTGCGGGTGTGGAACGATGACGAGATCGCGCCCAACACCGGCTTTCCCGCGCATCCCCATGCCAACATGGAGATCATCACCTATGTCCGCGAAGGTGCGATCACGCATCAGGATTCGCTCGGCAACAAGGGACGCACCGAGGCCGGCGACGTCCAGGTGATGAGCGCGGGCAGCGGCATCCGCCACTCCGAGTACAATCTGGAGCCGTCGAAGACCAAGATTTTCCAGATCTGGATCGAGCCGACGACGAAGGGCGGCCATCCGACCTGGGGTTCAAAACCGTTCCCGAAGGCCAACCGTTCCGGCAAGCTCGTGACCATCGCCTCGGGCTTCGAGGCCGACGCGGACGCGCTGCCGATCCGCGCCAAGGCGCGGGTGCTCGCCACCACGCTGAAGGCCGGCGAGAGCGCGGAATACGCCCCTGACCAGGCCCGTCACCTCTATCTGGTGCCGGCGGCCGGCAGCGTCGAGGTCAACGGCGTCCGCGTCAATACGCGCGACGGTGCCGCGATCCGCGATGAAGCCCGGCTCAAGATCACCGCGCTCGAGGATGCCGAGATCGTGCTGGTCGACGCCGCGTAATCAACTTCCAACTCGTCATGGCCGGGCTCGACCCGGCCATCCATCTCGCTTCGGAAGCGTCTTTCAAGGTCGATGGATTGCGGGTCAAGCCCGGCAATGACACCTCCCTCCAACTTCCACCCTCTGCAAACCCAACAGGAGGCCATCATGGCCAAGGTTCTCGTCCTCTATTATTCCGCCTACGGTCACATCGAGGCGATGGCGAATGCCGTCGCGGAAGGCGCGCGCGAAGCCGGCGCCACCGTCGATATCAAGCGCGTGCCCGAACTGGTGCCGGCCGAGGTCGCGAAAGCGTCGTACTACAAGGTCGACCAGGCCGCGCCGATCGCCGAGATCAACGACCTCGCCAATTACGACGCGATCATTGTCGGCACCGGCACCCGCTTTGGCCGCATGGCCTCGCAGATGGCGAATTTCCTCGACCAGGCCGGCGGCCTCTGGGCCAAGGGCGCGCTGAACGGCAAGGTCGGCGGCGCCTTCACCTCGAGCGCGACCCAGCATGGCGGCCAGGAGACGACGCTGTTCTCGATCATCACCAACCTGCTGCATTTCGGCATGACGGTGGTCGGCCTCAACTACGGCTTCGCCGGTCAGATGAAACTCGACGAGGTCACCGGCGGCGCGCCCTACGGCGCCACCACCATCACCGGCGGCGACGGCAGCCGCCAGCCGAGCGAGAACGAACTCGCCGGCGCTCGCTACCAGGGCCGCGCCATCGCGGAGACGGCAAAGAAGCTGCACGGCTGACGCAATAGCCGTAGGGTGGGCAAAGGCGCGAAGCGACGTGCCCACTTTCGGGAGCACGCTGGTGATGGTGGGCACGCTTCGCTTTGCCCACCCTACGGATCTACGGATCGGGGCCGTTCAACCCTCGTCGCGCGAACGGCTTCGACTTCCCAAGCGCTTGCTTCAACCGCGCGGTCAGGTTCGGGTAACGGCGCAACGCCAGCACGGCGCGGTCGCGCAGCGCATGCGGCAGGCCGCGCCAGCCGAGCGATGCGCCGAGATCGACCAGCGGCATTTTCGTCGGTCCGAAGCGGCGCTTGTAGGCGTAGTTGCCGACCGAGAAGTCGAACTCGCGGACCCCGTCCCTGTGCAAGGCGGCCATGGTGCGCTCGATAATCAGCCGGCCCGGCGAGCAGTTCGACCATTTGTCGCCGGCATTGCTGATCCGGATCATCACATAGCGCGGGCCGGTGCGGATGCCGAGCAGCGTCGCGACGATCTCCGGGCCAGCCGTCAGCGCCGTCACCAGCACGTAGCCGCTGCCGACGCCTTCACGCACCAGGTCGTGATAGAACGCGGCGCTATTCTCGTCATTGAGGAAGAAGTCGACGCCGAGGCCCTGCATCCGCGAGCCCTGCTGCCGCTCGGTGGCCGCGAGGATCTTCAGCGCTTCGTCGGCATTCGCGGCAATCCTGAAGGCGGCCGACGGATCGCGCGCAAAGACCCGCCAGCTCCGCTCCAGCTCCTTGCGCACGGTCTTTTCCAGCGTGTAGCGCCAGGCGTCGTAATCATCGCCGGTGAACACCGGGTTGCCGTTGACCGGGCAGGCCGCCACGCCGTCGAGCAACGCCAGCGGGTTCGGCCTGCCGTCGAGTACGGCCGGCATCTTGCGCAGGCGAATGAAATCCCCCTCGCTCCGCAGCGCCGAACGCAACGCGCGCCACAGCCGCTGCGCCGCGGCCGCATCGCGCGGCGCGGCTGGCCCAAGCAGCGGCGCGTTGTAATCCGTCAGTTCGAGATCGGCGAATTCGACAATGCGGACGTACCCCTGCCGGCGCCGGATCAGGGGCAGCAGCGCGGCACGCTCGCCGCTCACGGCGTCGGTGATGACGGCGATGAGGGGATCGACACCGGCCGTGGCCGCGAAGGCACGATACCAGGACGCAATCCATTGCGGATGCTGGAACGCGGTCGCCGGATCGAAGCTGCCCCAGCGCACCGCCGCCTGCGTCCAGTCCGACAGCAGTTCGACCTTGAAGCCGGCCACGCGCGGCGTCGCGCGCAACGCGAGCTCTCCCGCCGATGTGGTCAGCACGGTCATGCCACCGCCCGATCCTATGCCGCCGCCAGGGCGACCTTCGGCAGATCGACGATCTTGCCGAGATCGGCCTCGTCGAGACGGAAGTCGATCGGCCGGCGCGCCGCGCGCTCGCGCTTCACCCATTTGCCGTCGCGCAGCAGCTTCTGCATCACCTGCTTGATGAAGAAGGACGGGCCGCGGATGCTGCGGCTGCGCGGCGCGTAGCCGAAGCGATGACGCAGCATGCCGTTGGCGAGATGCAGGATCTGGGCGCGGCGGATCTCCTCGTTCACATAGGAAATCGTCATCGAGATATTGACCGTGCCGAGATTCTCGACCCGGTGCGGCGCGTTGAGCGGCCAGTTCAGCATCTGGCCGGGCTCGAGGTCGATGATCTTGGCGTGACGGTCGTACCAGGGTTCATAGGGGATATCGACCTCGACGTCGAACAGCGCGATGTTCTCCAGATGCTCGGGCCGGATGAACGGCGCGGAGTTCGGATAGATGTAGACACGCTTGCGGCCAGCGATCTGCACCAGGCCCTGCCCCGGCAGGTCGGCGTGATAGTAGACCTGCGCGTCGGGCGAGGAGATCAGGATGCCGGCCTGATGCGTCGGCGCGTCGAAGCCGGGCACCTTGGCCGCGACCTCGGCGAACATCCGATCGACCATGTCGCGGACGCGGCGATCGACGGCGGTGACGTTGCGCAGGTTCAGCCAGAGGCCGCCGCGCGAGATCGCCTCGATCACCTGATGGCCGCTGAGCCGGCCGATCTCGCCCTCGCGCCAGACCCGGCTCGATCCCTGCGCGCCAGTCTTGATCAGGCTGTAATGCTCGCGCGGATAGGTCTCGATCAGGCGAGCGAGGTCATCCATCGAGAACGCCGGCTGCTGGTGCATGGTGTGCCCCAGTTGCACCGGCTGCCGGCTCCAGCGCGCGGTGTGGCTGTCGTCCCAATTCGTGAAGATACCTGTCGTCATCGTCGCGCTCCCACGCGCTGCGCCATTTCGTTTCAGCCGATGTCCCGTTCCGGGACGAGCGACTGGCTGTTTGGATGGGATTGGCAAGAACGATGCCGTCGCGTATGCGCGGCCGCTTACCCGAAGCTAATGTCTCGCCGCTATGGCTAACCGCGACGCCACCGACCGATCGCCGGAATCCGACGCAATCACGATGAGTGAAAAGCCCCGATATCGTGCGCTGTTTCTCGGCGCAGGCCAGCAGATGCAGTGCGGCGTCGGGCAATTCACGCGCCTGCTCCAGGAAACCATCGAAAAGCTGGCACCCGGCGCTAGCACGACGTTAACCCTGACGCAGACCGACGGGACGCTGCGCGAGATCTGGCGCGCGGTCGGCGACGCCGACAGCGTGGTCTGCAACTTCCCGATCGTGGCCTGGAAGCGCCTGATCGTCCGGCCGCTGCTCGCGCTGCTGTTTGCGAAGCTGCGGCGCCGCAAAGTTGTCCTGATTCAGCACGAATGGGCCGGCCTCAACGGGATGCGCCGGCGCACCTATATCCCGGCGCTGTGGCTGGCCGATACCATCGTGATGTTCTCGCCGCTGGTGCGCAAGGAGCTTGCCGACGATCCGCTGATGCGCGGCATGGTGCGGAAATGCGCCCTCGCGCCGCTGCCGCCGAACATCGCAGCCCCCGCCGGCATCGAGGATTCGCCGCTGCGGCGCCGGCTGGTCGCCGCGCGCGGCGACGGCCGTCTCATCATCGGCCATTTCGGCTCGCTCTATCCGGGCAAGCAGCCGAATGCGCTGCTTGCGATCGGCGCAATCCTGAAAGAGCGCGGGCTCAGTCCGCTGATCGTCTATGTCGGCTCCTTCATCCGCGGCGTCCAGAACGTCGAGGCGGAGTTCGAGGCGCGCCTGACCAAGCTCGGGCTCAAGGGCGACGTAATCGTCTCGGGCTACGTCGCCTCCGACCACGAGGTGTTCGGCCTGCTCGCCGAGGTCGACGCGTTCTGTTATCCGCTGGACGAAGGGCTCACCGCGCGGCGCTCCAGCGTGCTGGCCTGCGTGCAATCCGGCCGGCCGCTGATCGTCACCGGCGCGGCGCTGCCGGACGAATTCGACCACCATCCGCGCTTCAAGGAGCTGATCGATCGCGGCGCCATCCTGCTGGTGCCGCGCAACGCGGAGAGCGCTATCTATGCCGATACGATCGTTGCAGCGGTGAAGCGGCCGACGGTCCACGTGCCCTTCGATTTCGACGGCTGGTGGACGGACGTCGCCAACGCCATCCGCGCGCAGTTCTAAGCGGCAGTTTCGGCGCGCATCCGGAAACGGGCGAGATAATGCAGCCCGAACAGCCCGATGAGGAACGTGCCCCAGATCGTATCGGCGCGGTCGAGGAAGAAGCTCTCCATCGACGATAGATAGAGGCCGAACAGCCAGATCCGCAGGAACAGCATCGTCAGCGGACTGTCATTGCCGCCCTCGTCCGCGGCCTGGAAATCGCGCAACGGCTTGACGACGAACGCCGCGATCAGCAGCACCAGGCCGGGCAGGCCGGTGCCGAGCGTGGTGTCGAGATAGCCGTTGTGGCTATGCGAAGCGTAGCCCGCCCACTCCTTGCCTTCCTTCAAATTCTGGATCGCATCGCCTCCCCAGAATGCCTCGAAACCGTATCCGGTCCATAGCCGCTGGTGCAGCGAGTCCAGCGCAAAGGCCCAGATGTCGGCGCGACCAGTGAAGGACGTGTCGAGCGGCAACAGGTCGGCGATCGATGCCAGCGTGTCGCTCATTACGGTGCCGACGCTGAACAGATTAAGCAGCACGAGCGGCATCAACAGCAGCAGCACGCGTCCCCAGAACGAGCGGATCAGCGCCGTCAGCGCGCTCAGGCCCAGCACGGCAATGCACAGCGCCATCGAGCTCTTGCCGGCGGTGAAGACCAAAAACACCAGCGCGAGCCCGGTCACCGCGATGCCAGACAGGCGGCTGCCGGCCTTGAACAAATAGATGCCGATGAAGATCAGCATCGTCATCATCGCGGCCGCGATGTTCTTGTGGCCGAATGCACCACGCCAATTGCCGGCGAGCGCCGGTTCCTGCGGGTCGGTGGCCTGGTGGATCGACAGATGCGGCGCCAGCAGGACGCCGAGATAGCAGGTCGCCAGCAGCACCAGCGCAGCGATGCCGAACCAGCGCATCAATTCGGCCTGCGACTTCGGCAGCAGCACGCACGTCGCCATCGTCACGATGACGAATACCGAGAGCGCCAGCCGGCGCAGCGACGTCGCCGGATCGAACGACAGCACCACGCTGATGCAAATCCAGGCGGCGAACAGCAGGAAGGCCGGCGTCAGCAGCGATTTCAGCGCCGGCATGTTGTCGCGCATGGTCAGCGCGAGCATCCCCACCATTAGCACGCCGAACAGACCGTAAAGGAACGCTTCGCGGCCGTTGGTCACCTCGCCGACATAGAAGCCGCTCAGATCCTCGAACGGATGCAGCGAGACCCAGACCAGCAAAAGGATGCCGACGAACGCAGCGCCGCGCACATAATCCATCACCGGCCGACGCGAGATGTCGGCGATCAGCGCCCGGCTTTCGGTCGTGATGGAGAAATCGCTCACGAGGTGATCTTCGAGGCTGCGTAGGGCTGCGGTTCGATGCCGAGCACCGCAAGCGCGCTGCCGATCGCGACCACCATCGGGTGCATCGCGATGACGGCCTGATGCTCGCGCAGCACGATGCGGGCGAAGCGGTAGAACGAGAACGGCACCAGGCCGAACATCTTGGCTTTCACGGCCGCGCGCGACCACGTCGACTGCGCCGCCTTGCTCTCGATGTGATAGTTGATCGCCCCGATCCGCAGGCCGCGCCGCACGATCCAGCCGAGATGGGTGCGGCTCTCAGGCACCGTCTCGCTGATCGCCGCCTCGGTCACCCAGAAGAAGCCGAAGCCCGCGCGGCGCGCCCGCGCGAAGAAATCGTGGTCGCCGCCGCCGAGGAAGTTGAAGCGCAGGTCGAAGGCCGGCTGCCCGAGCCGCTCGAACACCGCACGCCGGATCAGGCAGTTGCCGCAGCCATAGATCACCGGGACCGGACCGCTCGCGTGATAGGCCGGCGCGAACGCCGGATGGCGCTTCAGCCCGCCCTTGTGCTCGGCATCGAAATTCGGCCACACCGGCCCGCCGATGATCGCAGCGCCGCTGGTCTCGGCGGCCTGCACCATCCGCTCCAGCCAGTCCGGCGAAGCCACTTCGTCATCATCGATCATCAGGAAATTTTGTGCGCGCGGAAACGTCTCGAGCGCGGTCTCGAATGCGGCATTGATCGCCTGGCAATTGCCTTGCCGCGGCTCGACGATGCAGAGGCCGTGAAGCCGGTCGGCGTTGAGGAATTCGGCCGCGACCGGCGCGCTCTCGCAGCGGGACGCGTCGTTCTCGACCACGACCACTGCAAAGCGACGCGCGGTGCGCTGCGCCACCAGCGAGTCCAGGGTCAGCCGGAGATGCTTCGGCCGGCGGAAGCTCGGAATGCAGATGACGGTCTCGATGGAACAGTCGAGCGCGGGCGAGGCAGTCACCCAGGCGCGGTCGGCGGCGGGAAACTCGGTCGACATCTCGTTCATGGCCTTCTGGCAATCCCGGATAGGCTGATCGCATCGGCACAGATCGGCGCATCACTATGGAACAGGGTCGTCCCAGGATGGCAGACACGCGCTCGGATGCGGACGCGGTTCAAACGTTACGGCGACCTCATGGCAAAATCCGCTCCAGTGCGTCCCGCGGTCGGCGCGAGTTCGCCGCAAGGTTAATTTGAAGTCTAACGATGCGATTTGCCGCCGGGGATCGCGGCCGCGCTCAAGTGGACGCGCTTCCACGCTGCGCAAGTAAGAAGTTCTTAGGGTTAAGAGCCGCGGCATGCGAGCCAGCTGCGCTTCCGGTTCCGGCTGGCATCCAATTTGCTGATCCCTCCATAATTCAGCGAATTGATCCCGATCGCAACAACACGAAAACCGCCAGAGGTTCACCTTGAAAGCGCTCGACCTCGTCTCGCTCGGCAGCAAGCACGTCCGCAACGCCCTCTCCGAAGAGCTCTATCTGCGCACCGGCCGCGACGTCACGCGCCCGGCTTCGATCTTCGCGGAGGTGGTCGAACGCTGCAACTACAAATGCCGCTACTGCGACTACTGGCGGCGCCCGAACTATCGCGACGAGATGTCGATCGAGGAGTGGCAGCGCGCGCTGTCGAGTCTCAAGGAGTTCATCGGCGCCTATCACGTCGAGTTCGCCGGCGGCGAGCCTTACATCAAGAAGGGCTTTCTCGACCTGGTGCGATTCTGCCGCGACAACGACATCCACTGGGGCGTCACCACCAATGGCGGCGCCTATCTCAACAAGAAGATCGTCGCCCAGACCGTCGAGGCGCGCCCCTTCAACATCAACATCTCGATCGATTCGACCGATCCCGAGATTCACAATTACTCGCGCGGCGTCGAGAACTCGCTCAATGACATCGTGCAGGGCATCCGCAACGTGTCGGAGATGCGCCGCGCAGAGGGCCTGGACTTCCCGATCATCATCAAGCCGGTCGTGCACAAGCTCAACTTCCGCCGCTTGCCCGAGATGGTCGACTGGATCCAGGAGATCGGCGCCACGGCACTGAGCTTCCAGCCGGTCGAGCAGGGCACGCAGGAAGTCGAGGACGAGCTATGGATCGGCGAAAATGAGATGGACGATCTCATCAAGGTGCGTGACGAGCTGCTGCGGCTGAAGCGCGCGGGCGCGCCGATCCTCAATGGCGAGGCCGTACTGAACGCCTGGCCGAACCATTTCCGCCGCGAGAAGGCGCCGCCAGAGGTGATGCCGTGCCGGGTCGGCATGCGCAATTACTTCATCCGTTCGGACGGCCGTCTCGAGGTGTGCTGGTTCTTCAAGCCGATCGGCAACGTCCGCACCCAGACCGCGCGCGAGATCTGGTACAGCGAGGAGGCCCGCACGCGGCGCAAGGAAACCGTCGCTTGCGACAAGCTCTGCCTGTTCACCTGCCTCGCGCAGCGCACACTTCAGGACAAGCTGAAGATGGGTCTGACGCTGCTGACGAACACCAAGGCGGCCTGATCCAACGGCCGCACAGCAAAGAAGCCCGAGTGGTCGCGGACCGGTCGGGCCTTTGCTTGGCTGCTAGACCGGTCAACTACCCTGCGAACAGCGTTCGGAACAGGCTCGCCGACTTCGGAAACTTCCCATTGTCGATCTGCGTCGGCCACAGGCCGTCGACGTCGAAATAGGCGGCATAGGCTATCGCGGCCTTATTGGCGGCGAACCAGTCATGCATCTGCTGCACGAAGTACGCGTTGTCGCCGGACTGGCCGACGCCCCATTCGGGATAGCTCATCTGCTTGCCACGCGCGGCGGCGAACTCGCGCTGCCATTCCAGGCCGAACGGCGCCTTGAGATAGCGGTTGGTCCAGCGTTCCGCCGCAGTGCCTTCCGCGGTGAAATCGTAGACATCGAGCCCAACGTAATCGACGAAATCATTGCCGGGGTAGGCCATGTCGGCAGGCGTGTCCTGGGCGCCCCAGCCCGGGCACCAGTCGAACTTGAAGCCATTGGATTGCCGGCGGAAGATTGCGACCACGCGGCGGAACGACTGGATGTAGTCGTCCTCCTGTCCCTTGGCGCACCAGCCCATGTTGGAGATGTTCATCTCCCAGCCGAGGCGGATGATCGCCCTCGGATGCGCCTGCGCGATCGCGCGGGCCGCAGCCTCGAAGTCGGCATCGTGCAGGCCGCCGGCGACATCGGCGAGCGGCGTGCCCGTGATGGTGAGCGGCACCGACCAGACGACGTTGCGCGCCGGATTGAGCTTCTTCCAGAGCCCAGGGACCCAATCGAATTTGTGAAAGTCCTCCCAATCGTTCTGGCCGTAGAAGTCGACGCCGAGCACCGATGAAGGACGCTGGTTCAGCCATTTCTCCCAGGCCTGCAGCATGTGCTCGCGGCCGGTGTCGCCCCAATTGACGAAAGCGCCGGCGAACCGCGCCGTATCGGGGCCGAGCTGCGAGACGCGCGATGGCGCGGCCTTCGCCGACAGTCCGCTCAAGGTCAGCGCCGCGAGGCCAAGCGCCGTCCGCCGCGAGATTCCATGTCCATCAGTTCGCATCGCGCGCTCCAACAAGCTTCGGTGCAAGAAACGGCGCCAGCCGGCGGCCAAGCTCGATCGAACCCTGCGACGTCAGATGGCCTTCATCGAATTGCATCGGCACGGCAGCCTCGACATATTCGTCGCAGCGGCCGTCATGGCAGATCGCCTCATAGAGTGAAACGTAAGCGGCGCCGTGATCGGCGGCGAGCCGCGACATCGCCCGGTCGCGGTCCTGCACGCCGGGCCGGCGCATGGCGCTCGCCGCTGCCGGATCGTCGCGCACGATTTCATCGACCAGCAGGCGTGGCAACGCCGCATCGTACTCGACAATCGGTCCGAGCACCGTGACGCGAAGCCCCCTCGCCTTCAGGAGATCGAGCGATGTCGCCAGCATCGGCAGGTCCTCGTCCTTCCAGGACGCGGCCAGCAGGATCCGGTCGATCCGGTTGTTTGCGAGGAAATCGTTGAAGACGTAGTCCATCATGCGCCGGCAGACCGGCGTGTCGTAGCGCGAGCCGCCCTGCACGGCGGGACGGCACAGGCTGGCGGTCGCCTGCATGACATTGACGCCTGTCATCGCCGAAGAAAGCCCGAGCCAGAGATGTGCCGCATGGCTGTCGCCGACCAGCAAATAGTTCGGTCGCGTCGGATCCGGCGTCATGCAGGTTCCGGTATCGAGTAGCTGGCGGTTGTTGAGCAGGAAGCAGCGGCCGGTGCGAAACGCCGCCGAGGAATCATAAGCGAGGTAGGAGCTGATCTGCAGCACGCGGGCCGGAAAGCGGAACGGCGCGCCACCGGCGAGCAGGATCAGGCCACAGGCCGCGACCACCGATGCCATCGCGCCGGACGCGACGGTGAAGACCTTCATCCGGGACACGCTGCGGCCGAGATTTCGGAACGGCAGCTCGATCAGCTTCCAGGACAGATAGGCCATGCTGACCGAGATCACGATCAGCATCAGCTTGGTGCTGACCGGCGAGCCGGTCTTCAGCAGCGCGTCGGTGCGCTGGAACACGATCAGCGGCCAATGCCAGAGATAGAGCGAATAGGAGATCAGGCCGACGAACACCAGCGGCGGTAGCGATAGCAACCGGCCGGCCAGCGAGGGGCCGCGTTCGCTCGACGCAATCACCATCGTCGCGCCGAGTCCGGCCAGCGACGTCATCAACAGCAGTGGCGCCGACGACGAGCCGACGAGGATGACGCCGAGCAGCAGCGCGAGCCCGGTGAGACCGCAGAGATCGCTCCAGATCCCGCGCGGCGGTGCAGGAATGAAGCCGATCGCAAGCAGCGCGCCGAGTGCGAGCTCCCAGGCCCGGAACGGCGTCAGATAGAAGGCGAAGGTCTCGTTGCGATAGCTGATCGCGACCGCGGACACATACGACAGCGCGGTCGCGATCGCGAGCAGCAGCCGCGCCCGCTTCGGCGCGAAGCGGTAGGCGATCAGCATCACCACGGGAACGACGAGATAGAACTGCTCCTCGACGCCGAGCGACCAGGTGTGCAGCAGCGGCTTGGTTTCGGCGGGCGCCTCGAAATAGCCGGCCGTCATCGCGAAATAGACGTTCGAGATCGAGCCGACGGCGCTGGCCAGGCTCTTGGCAAAATCCTCGAGCTCGACCGGCAGGAAGTAGCTGTAGGCCAGCGCGCCCGTGACCAGCAGCATGACCGATAGCGCCGGCAGGATGCGCAGGATGCGCCGTTTGTAGAAATTGCGGAGCGAGAATGATCCGTCGCGGATGTCCGCATCGGTCATGCCGCAGATCAGATAGCCGGAGATGACGAAGAAGATGTCGACGCCGACGAAGCCGCCTACGAATCCGGGCACGCCGACGTGATACAGCAGCACCGGGATCACGGCGAGCGCCCGCAGCCCGTCGATGTCGGAGCGGTATTTCACAGCGCGGCGCCGGGACGCGACCGGCCCCACCCGGCACAGGCCGCTGTACCAAATGCGGACACTGCTGACAGGGACGGTGTTTCGAAACGGACAGACGGCACGGCCGCACGCCTGGCGGCCGCTCGAATGCGCGGGAAAAGCCAATCAACTCTCATCCGTCCTCACCTGCAGCGGACCACTTCGGCAATGCAGGCGCGAGCACTGCAATATCCGGGCAACAGGGCTTTTGCCGCGAAATTGTCGGCGCAATCGGCTGGTTCACGGCGCGTTAACCGATGCGCAGCGCGGCCGTTTACCAATGCTTAACCATCGCGCGCCGCGCAGACACGCCGCGAAATGCTCCGGCACCGATCTTGCTGAACTGGGAGCCAACGAGATTCTGCCGGCGGCCATGGACCGCCCCGAGACGGCGTTGCCGGAGAGAGCCACGAGATGAACCCTGTCGCGTTGCTGACCCCGACCTACGGGCGCGATCTGGAAATCTGCACCTTGCTATGCGAGAGCGTGGATCGCCACGTCACCTCGTTTTCCAAGCACTATCTGCTCGTGCCGGATTGCGACCTGTCGCTGTTCGCGCCGCTGGCGAGCGAACGCCGCATCATCATCCCTGCCTCCTCCTTCCTGCCGGACTGGCTGCGCCCGCTGCCGCGCATGATCCAGCGCAAGCGGCGCCAGTTCTGGTGGTCGCTGCGCGCCAAGCCGGTGAACGGTTGGCATGTCCAGCAGATCCTGAAGATCGCAGCCTGCATCTCGCTGCCCTATGAGCGGTTCTGCATCCTGGATTCCGACATCGTGTTCTTCCGCGACTTCGACCTGGCGCGCTTCGAATACCCGAACCGGATCCCGCTCCTGAAGATGGCCGACGAAGTCACCGCCGACCAGCCGCGCCATTCGCGCTGGCTGGAGACCAGCCACCAATTGCTCGGCCTGCCGACGCCGCCGTTCCCGGCGCCCGACTTCATCGGACACATCATCTTCTGGGACAAGGAGACGACGCGCGTGCTCGCCGAGCGCATCGAGGCGGCGAGCGGCTTGAGCTGGATCGAGGCGCTGTGCAAAACCCGCGAATTCTCCGAATACCTGCTGTACGGCTTCCTGGTCGAGAACGACGCGGACGCGGCGCTGCGCCACACGGTGGTGCCGAAGACGCAATGCATCAGCTACTGGGACGACCCGACGCTGAGCAAGGATGAGCTGACCCGGCTGCTGATGCGCGCCAACAAGGATGACGTCGCGTTCTCGATCGCGTCCTTCTCCGGAACGCCGGTCGCGACCATCCGTGAGGTCGTGGCCGAGAGCGACGCCATCCTGGCGCCATCGCTGGCCGCCGAGCCCATGAGGCTTGCCTCGTCATGCTGATCGGACAGGCCAGCATCAACCTGACGGCCAACGTGCTCTCGGCGCTGCTCGGCCTCTTCAGCGTGTTCATCTTCACGCGGCTGTTCGCGCCGCACGACTACGGCGTCTATCTGCTCGGCGTCGGCTTCGCCTCCGTGATCTCGGTCTTCCTGGTGGGCTGGTTCCGCAATTTGATCCTGAGCGGGCACGCCCGCAATGACGGCACCGACATCCGCGGCCTGGTCGCATCCGGCTATCTGATCTGCTGCCTGACTGCGCCGCCCGCCTATCTGCTGGCGCGCCTGGTCGGGCTCGATCCGACCGCGGCGCTTGCCGCCGTCGCGCTTGCGGTTGCGATCGGCCTGTTCGAACTGACGCAGGATCTGCTGCGCGCGCGGCTGAAGGCGCTGTCGGTGATGAAAGCGACGCTGGTGCGCGCCGGCGCGCTGCTCGGCTTCGGCGTCGTCGTCGCACTGACCAGCCCGGTCGGATTCCTGCTGCTGCTTGCAGCCACTGGAGCCTATCTCGTCGCGGTGCTGGTACAGTCGCGCAGTGCCTGGCGCGGCACGACGATCACGTTCGACCGCGCCGACCTCTCGACATTGGCCCGCACCGGCCTGCCGCTCACTCTGTCGCTCACGCTGCTCGCGATCTCGAGCGTGACCGACCGCTTCATGATCGCCAATCTGATCGGCGCGGCCGACGCCGGCAAATATGTCGCGGCGCTCGACCTGGTCCGCCAGACCCTGATGATGCCGGCGATGAGCATGGCCGCCGCCTTCTTCCCGATGGCCGTGCAGATCCACGCCAAACAGGGCGACGGCGCGGTCAGGAGCCATCTCGCCGAATGCCTCGAGCTGCTCGCCGGCGTCACCTTGCCGGCCTGTCTCGGCTTTGCGGTGATCGCGCCGCAAATCGCCAACATCATCCTCGGTGCCGACTTCCGCGCGCTCGCCGGCGAGATCATGCCGGTCGTCGCACTCGCCGTCCTGTTCCAGGTGCTGACGCAGCAATATCTGCATGCGAGCTTTCTGCTGTCGGGGCGCAATTCCTTCTATTTGATCAACACCGCCTCGATCATCGCCGCCAACGTGATCCTGTCCTACGTCCTGGTCAGCCATTACGGCACGATCGGCGCGGCCTGGGCGCGGCTCGGCGCCGACGCCACCGGCTTTGCTTGCGCGCTGATCCTGTGCCGCTTCGCTTTCCCGATCCCGATCCCGCTCGGCCGCCTCGCTTTGATCGTGATCGCCGCGCTCGCGATGGTGCTCACCGTCGGCGCGCTGGATCGCACGCTGCACATCACCGACCTCCCCGCCTGTCTCGTGCTGGCCGGCGCCGGAATCATCGTCTACGCCGCACTGTGCTGGCTGTTCGACATCGCTCGCCTGCGCGGCCGGCTGAAGCAGGGCTTCGCCATATTCCGCACCAAATTCGCAAACAGCAACGTTGGATGAGCCGATGAACAAGATGCTTGCGCTCGACACATCGAATGCCGAAATGACCGACCTGCCGCTGCCGGCGCCGATCCACCCGGAGTCGCTGCTGGCGCTGCCACCCGGCGAGGCCAAGCACAGCCTGCTGACGGTGCACAGCATACTCGAAGCGCGATTGCCGCCCGGGCCGCTTGCGATCTACGAGGCCGGCGGCGGCTCGACCAGCTATTTGCCGCTCGGCGTGATCGGCCGCGGCCATGTCACCGTCGTTGATATCGACGAGGACCAGATCCGCAACAACACCTACGCGCAGGAGGCGATCCTCGGCGACCTCCAGACCTATCGTTTCCCGCCAAAGCGGTTCGACCTGATCATCTGCTACAACGTCATCGAGCACGTGCCCGACGTCGAGGCCGTGCTGACCGGCTTCTGTGAGGCGTTGAAGCCGAACGGCCTGCTCCTGATCGGCGCACCGAACCCGAAGTCGCTGTCCGGCGTCGTCACGAAATATTCCCCGCACTGGTTCCACGTCTGGTTCTATCGTTATGTGCGCGGCGAGAAGAAGGCCGGCCTGCCGGGCGAGGCGCCGTTCCCGACCCATTTCCATCCGCTGGTCACGCTCGGCAATCTCGAAGCATTCGCGGCCCGCCACGGCCTGCAGGCGATCTACCGCAGGAAGTACGAGAGCCCGCGCTATCCGGAGATGCGCCGGCGCAAGCCGTTGCTGGCCGCGCTGATCGACGCCGCCGCGAAGACGATGAACGCGCTGCTGCCCGGCAAGACCGACGTCCGGCACGGCGACTATCATGTGATCCTTCGGAAGCTTGGGTAATGAACGCATTGTGGTCCGAGGCCAGGGTCAAGGTCAGCCACCGGCTGGCGATGCATGTGCAGGTCGAGCGTTTTCGCCTGCGCAATGCCACGCCGATGGTGACCTTCACCTTTGACGATCTGCCGAGGAGCGCGGCGACGCTCGGCGCCGACATCCTGGAATCCTACGGCGCGCGCGGCACGTTCTATGTGTCCGGCGGCCTGGTCGGAATGGACGCGCCGGATTGGGCGACGGGCAGCTCCGACGATGTCGTCTCGCTGCACCGCCGGGGTCATGAGATCGGCTGCCACACCTTCTCGCACCGCCGCGCCTGCGACCTCGACGAGACCACGCTCGCCGAGGAGATCGCGCGCAACCGCACCTACTTCCATTCGCTCGATCCGACCATGCCGGTCGAGACCTTCGCCTATCCGTTCGGCTACGGCTCCTATGCGCGGAAGCACCAGTTGAAGTCCGAATTCCTCACCTGTCGCAGCATCGTGCCGGGCGTGAACAGCGGCGAGGTCGACCTCCAGTTCCTGCGCGCGATCCCGCTGATCGACCGCCAGACCTCACGCGATCGCATCGAGCAGGCGTTCAGCGAGGCCTCATACACTAACGGCTGGTTAATTTTCTACAGCCACGACGTCGCCGAGCGGCCGAGCCTCTATGGCTGCTCACCCGATCTCATGACATCGGCACTGGAAGCCGCGGCACGGCGCAACATCCCGGCGTTGACGATGGCGGAGGCGTTCCGATGCGCCCGCGCTTAAACGCTTTGTTTGCCTTTCTGGTGAATAGTCCCCCAATCGGTATGGTTAATTTTCCGTGTTGCGTTTTTACCGCGTCTGGTGCGCATGGCGTGACCCGAATGAGTGCTCCCCAGCCGATGCGTGCGGGCGTTGAAATGGAAGCTGGGGTCGATGCTCAACTATGACCAGCCGATAGAGCGAGCCAAGCCGGAGCCGCGCCAGGCGGCGGCGCCTGTCGGCTTCAACGTGCTCGACCTGATCAAGCTGTTGTGGGCGCGCAAGGTCGCCATCATATCGGCCGCGCTGATCTGCGCCTGTATCGCGGTTGCGATCGGCAAGAGCCTGACGCCGAAATACACCGCGAGCGCCCAGCTCTATGTCGACCCGCGCGAGCTGCAACTGGTCGATCGCGAGCTGACCCCGCGCGCCCAGGACCTGTCCGGCCTCTCGATGGTGGTCGAAAGCCAGTCGCGCCTGATCACCTCCAACAACGTGCTGCTGCAGGTGATCCGCGACACCGATCTCGTCAACGACCCGGAGTTCGGCGGCCCCGCCGGCAAAGGCCTGCTTGCTTCGCTGCTCGGCTTGTTCGGCATCGAGCCGAAGCCGGCCGCGGATCAGCAGCAAGTCGAGATGACCCTGCTCGACGCGCTCAATCGCCATATCAACGTCAAGAAGACCGATCGCACCTTCATCGTCGACATCGACGTCTGGTCGCGCGAGCCGGCGAAGGCGGCGATGCTCGCCAACGCGATCGCCAAGGCCTATCTCACCGAGTCCAAGCGGTCGCAGGCCGATGCGGCCCGGCGCGCCACGCGGGATCTCTCCGGCCGGCTGAAGGAGCTGCAGGCGCGACTGCGCAACGCCGAAGAGACGCTTGCGACCTACAAGGCACAGAACAATTTCGTCGGCTCGCAGGACAATCTGATCACCGACCAGCAGCTCTCCGCCGGTAACCAGCGGCTGTCCGCAGCGCGGGCGCTGACGCTCGATGCCCAGGCGAAGTATGACCAGATCGAGACCAGCCGCCGCGGCACAACCGATCCGGGCGCCATCCCCGAGGCACTGCAATCGCCGACCATCGCCAATCTGCGCGCGCAATATGCCGACGCGAAGAAGCGGCAGGCCGAATTGCAGGGCGAGCTCGGACCGCGCCACCCCGCGCTGCGCCAAGTCGATCAGCAGGTCGAGGACCTCAAGCGCACCATCAAGGAAGAGATCGACCGCTACGCGCAATCCGCGAAGAACGATCTGACGCGGGCACGCGACTACGAGGCATCGCTGAACAAGGCGCTCGACGTGCAGAAGCACCAGAGCGTGCAGATGAGCCAGGCCTCGGTGCGGCTGCGCGAACTCGAGCGCGAGGTCGATGCCAGCCGCGACGTCTATCAGGCCTTCCTCAAGCGTTCGCGCGAGACCGAGGAGCAGGAGAGCCTCAACACCTCGAGCGCACGCGTGATCGGCGATGCCACGATCCCGCAGACGCGCACCTTCCCGCCGGCGATGATGCTGCTGGCGATGCTCGGCTTCATGGCCGGCGCGCTCGCCGCCGCAGCCTGGGTCGTGGCCGCGAGCCAGCTCGCGCCCGGCGCCGATCCGGTACGGCCCAAGGTTCAGCCGAAGTTCGAGCCCAAGCTCCAGCCGAAGCAGGACGCAGCCCCGGAGCGGCCGACCCTCGCAGCGGCGGTCAGGCAGGCCGCAAAGGCGGCACGGCCCGCGCCGCCACGTGCCGTCGGCCCGATCGAGGGGCCGCCGATCGACAAGCCGTTGATCGAGAAGCCGCTGATCGCGCAGTTGCAGGAATCCGACGTCATGCGCACGCTTGGCGGAATCCTGACCGGTAGCAATGCCGCCGACGTCACGCGGTTCGGCTGGCCGACGCTGCGTACCAGTGCGGTGCTGGCGCCGTTCTCGAACACGATGCGCGACGTCTACGCCGCGCTCGCCAACCGGACTGCGCCGGGCAGCGTGCCTGTGCTGGCCGTCATCGGCACCGCGAATGATCGCGATCGCAGCATGGTGGCGCTGAACGTCGCACTCGCCGCCGCGCGCGACGGCGTCCGGGTGTTGCTGATCGATGCCGACGCTGAGACCCACGCGTTGACCAACAAGGTCGGACAGTCCGGCACCAGCAAGCCGAGCCGGCTCGACTGGCTCACCATCGGCAGCAAGGCCGCCCGCGCCATCAATACGGTGAACGGCATCGCGATCCTGCCCGCGATCAACGGCAGCCGCGCCAAAGCGAGCGATGCGATCCGGAAGGCGATCGCCCAGGCGCGCGCCACCGGCGGCCATGATCTCGTGATCCTGGACGGCCCTGCGATGCCGTGCGATCCGGCGGAACGCACGCTGCTCGACCTCGCCGACGCGCTCATCGCAGCGCTGCCGGCGGATCGCGACATCAACGAGGCGATGGAAGACATCATCACCGCGCTCGGCGGTACCGAGCGCAAACTCGCCGGGGTGGTCCTCAACGAGCTCAACGCCGCTGCGATCAAAGCGGCTTGATCTGCACCTTGCGGAATTTGACCACGCCCGAGCCGTATTGCAGCGCGACGTAGCCGCTGGCGTGCTTGGAGTCCTGCGCGTCGACGGTCTTCTGGCCGTTCAAGGTCACGACGAAGTGCGGACCCTGCGCGGTGATCTCATAGGTGTTCCACTTGCCGGCCGCCTTCGGCATCGGATCGACCTTGGCGACGTCGACGATGGCGCCGGTGCCGTAGGTCGGATCCGGCCGCTTGTCGAAGATGTTGACCTCGTAGCAGGTCTTGCCGTCGACCACTTTGTTGCTTTCGCAACGGATGAAGATGCCGCTGTTGGCTTCCTCGTCGACCCAGAACTCGGCCCGGATCTGGAAGTCCTTGTAGGGCGTCTTGCTGACGAGATAGGCGAGGTCCTTGCCATCGAGCTTGTCCGCCATCAGCTCGCCGTTCTTCATGGTCCAGTTGGCCTTGCCAACCTCGTCCCAGTCGCCCTTCATGGTACTGTCGAGCAGAGTGACCCAACCATCGGCGCCCGAGGCGGCGGTGGAAAATTGCAGTGCGGCTGCGCCGATCAACAGACCGGCCGCGACTGTCGACAGATGCTTCATGAAGGTGGTCCTCCCGTTTTTGGTTGGCGCGCAACCTAGCATCGTCTGCAGCGGCGACAATCCCGTTTTTCATGTTGCAGCTGCGTTGCCTCACGGCGCGTTGTCGCAAACTTGAGATCAGACATGCGTGCGGATGTCTTGCCGGGCGGAAGCGAGAACGGTTAGCCTCGCCGAAGATACGGGCACGACAGTTGCCCGACAGAGTGCGTGGGAGGATGCGATGACAACGTCGAACCGGTCGTGGCGATACCTGATGATGCCGCTGGCGCTGGCCGGGACGCTGAGCGTCAGCTCCGCGGCGGAGCTCAATCCCGCCGCCGTCACCTACAAGCTGCCGGACCAGATCCCCTGGAGCCCGGTCGACGCGCGCGGCGCGCAGAACGCGGTGGTGGTCGGCGATCCCTCGAAGCCCGGCTTCTATATGGTCTACACCAAATGGACCAAGGGCAATCACTTCAGCCACCCGCATTTCCATCCCAACGACCGCTACATCGTCGTGCTGAAGGGCACCTGGTGGGTGGGCTCGGGCCCAAAATTCGATCCCGAGCACGGCACCGTGGCGATGCCGGCCGGCAGCTTCGTCACCCATTACGGCAAGCAGGTGCATTGGGACGGCGCCAAGGACGAGGACGCGGTGCTCTTGATCATGGGCGAAGGACCTGCGACCGCGACCGAGGTCGAACAGAAATAGCCGTCGCCCGGCTCCCGGCCGGCTGCGTTTTGGCGGTCGGTGCCGGATTAGCAACCTTTGTCGCCGCGCGGCGTTTCAGCCTCTCATCATGACGAGGAGACGACGAATGGCGAACGCTGCGGATATTCGCGAGCATATGGATGTAATCTCGTCGGACAAGAAGACTGTCGGTAAGGTCGACCACATGGAGGGCGCCGACAAGATCAAGCTGACCAAGCAGAGCTCGCCCGACGGCCAGCACCATCACTTCATCCCGCTGGCCTGGGTCGACCATGTCGATCAGCACGTCCACCTCAACAAGTCCGGCGCCGACGTGACGGCGCATTGGCAGCACGGCCGGCAGTAGCCGCGTTGCGCGGGATGCCGCGCATGATATCATCGCGACCATAGGAACAGCGTCCGATGCATCCCGCCGCAAGACTGCAGTTTGCCCGCATTGTCGACGAGTGCGTGCGCTGGCGCGCCATTCCCGAGCCGGAACGGCCGCCGGCGCCCGCATGGTGGTGGGGACCTGCGTTCGAGCTGCGCGATGCCGCCGAGGTGTTGCCTGCCCTGTGGTGCCGCCGGCTCCACCTGCCGGGCGGCGCGAGCTTTGCCGACGCGGCGGCGGCGCTGCGGGGAACGCTGGCCGACCAGACCGCGCTCCCTTGGCCGTATGATTTCTCACGCAAGGTCGCATCGACCGATTCCGACGTCCGCGACTTGCACGTGCAGCCGTCAGACGACAGCGCGTTTCCGCCCTAATCCTTCCAGTTCCTGATCCTCCGCCGGCTGCAGCGGCGGCGACGCCAGCACCGGCGCGACCCGCAGCAGCTCGGCGAGATCGCGCGGCGGCAGCGGCCGGGAGAACAGGAAGCCCTGCATCTCATCGCAGGCATGCGCGCGCAGGAATTCCTGCTGCTCGGAGGTCTCGACGCCCTCGGCGACGATGGTCATGCCGAGCGCCTTGCCCATGCTGATGATGGCCTGCGCGATCGCGACGTCTTCGGAATCGTCGGGCAAATCGCGCACGAAGGAGCGGTCGATCTTGATGGTGTCGATCGGGAGCTGCTTCATCAGCGACATCGACGAATAGCCGGTGCCGAAATCGTCGATCGCCAGCCGAATGCCGCGGCTCTGGATCGCGTCGAGCACGCGGACGGCGCGCGTGACGTTGCGCATCACCATGCTCTCGGTGATCTCGAGCTGCAGCAGTTCCGGTGACATGCCGCTCGCCAGCAGCGCCGCGTCGACGTCGTCGAGCAGATGCGGATCGGCAAACTGCCGCGGCGACAGATTGACCGCCATAGCGACCGGCTTGAGGCCGCGACGCTGCCACGCCATGTTCTGCGCGCAGGCCTCCTTCAGCACCCAGCGCCCGATCGGCACGATCAGGCCGACTTCCTCCGCAAGCGGAATGAACTGGCCCGGCGAGACCTGACCGAGCTCGGGATGGCTCCAGCGCAGCAGCGCCTCGACGCCGGAGATCTGGCCGCTCGTCATGTCGACCTTGGGCTGGTAGTGGAGCGAGAACTGGTTGCGCTCGAGCGCGCGCCGCAGCGCGCTCTCCATGGTCAGGCGCTCGATCGACTGCGCCTTGATCTCGCTGGAGAAGAAGCGGAAGCCGTTCTTGCCGTCCTCCTTGGCGAGATACATCGCCATGTCGGCGTTCTTGGTCAGCGTCTGCACGTCGGAGCCGTCGGCGGGATACATCGCGATCCCGATCGAGGCCGTGGTGTGGCACTCATGCCCGCTGAGCTGCAGCGGCTGGCTGAGCGCGGCCAGCAGCTCGCCGGCGACCCGCTCGACGTCGTCGCGCGCGGCTGCCTCCTCCAGGATGACGACGAACTCGTCGCCGCCGAGCCGCGCCACCACATCGCTCGCGCGCAGCGAAGCGCGCAGCCGTTCGGCGATCGTCACCAGCAGCATGTCGCCGGCGTCATGGCCGAGCGAGTCGTTGATGACCTTGAAGCGGTCGAGGTCGATGAACAGCACCGCAAGCTGCTGTCGGTGCCGGTCCGCCATCTCGATCGCATGATGCAGCAGCTCGTTGAAGGTCTCGCGATTGGGCAGATTGGTCAGGCTGTCATGCGAGGCGAGATACTCGATGCGCTCGTCGGCCTTGTTCTTCGCGTCGGTGCGGTCGAAGCTCTCGAGCGCGAACGCCAGATTGTCGGCGAGCCGCTGCAGCAGCTCGGCGAACTCGGGCGTGAAGGTGTCCTTCTCGATCGCGACGAAGATCATGACGCCGACCACCTGGCCGCTGACGACAAGCGGAAACGAGGCGCCGGAACTGGTGCCGTCGAGGCGAGCGCGCTCGTGGAACGCGGCGGTCTCGGGATCGGCGAAATAGTCGTTGATGATGCAGGCCTTGCCCGAACGGAACGCCCGGCCGCAGGCGCCGCGGCCTTCCGGATGCGCCGCGTTGATCGACAGCGTCACCTGACGCGCACCCTCCGCGGCCGGTCCTGCGATTGCGACGATCTCGAGATAGTCGCTGTCGGGTTGCCGCAGCGCGATGGTGGTGGAGGTGAACTTGCCGCCGGTCGCCGCCGCCTCGCAGACCAGCTGATAGAGCTCGCCGCGGGATTTCGCCCGCATCATCGCCTCGTTGGTCGCGCTCAGCGCCGCGAACATCCGCGACAGCCGGTCCTTTTGCTCGTCGGCGCGGGCCTTCTCGTCGGCGCGGTCGAAATTGGCCAGCGCAAAGGAGACGTTCTCGGAAAGCCGCTGCAACAGCGCCATCATCTCCGGACTGAACGTTCCGAACTCGCCGGACACGAACACCAGCGCGCCGATCGCCTCGCCGTTCTTCAGCAGCGGCAGCGCCGCGCCGGACTTGCCGCCGCTGTCGCGGACCACCTGATGGACGTGGGTCTCCGGCCCGAAATCGCTGAGATAGTCGTTGCTGATGCAGGGCCTGCGGGTGCGGATCGCGATGCCGGTCAAGGTCTGGCCTTCGGGACGCGACGCATCGGTCGACAACAGCACCTCGCGGGCTCGTACCCGGTCGGGGCCCGAGACCGCGATGTTCTCCAGGAATACCTGGCCCGGCCGCACCAGGCGGATGGTAGCGGAGATGAACTGGCCACCGACGGCCGCTGCATCGCACACCAGGTCGAACATCTCGGCGCGGGACTTCGCCCGCATGATCGCCTCGTTGGTGGCACTCAACGCGGCGAACATCCGCGTCAGCCGCTCCTTCTGCTCCTCGGTCCGTGCTTTCTCGTCGGCGCGGTCGAAGCTCCCGATTGCATAGGATACGTTGTCGGCGAGCCGCTGCAGCAGCTCGGCGAATTCGGACGAGAAGGTGTTGCGCTTGGCCGAAATGAACAGCATCACGCCGACCGGCTGGTCGCCGACGATCAACGGAAACGCCGCGCCAGATCGCGCCTCCTCGCGCTCGATGACGTCGCGGAATGCATTGTTGGCGACGTCGTTCAGAAAGTCATTGTTGATGCAGGCCTGGCGCGAGCGGAACGCCCGGCCACAGACGCCGCGCCCCTCGGGCCGCGCCTCGTTGCGCGAGACGTTGAGGCGGCGCGCATTCTCCTCCGTCGGTCCGGCGACCGCCATCATCTCGAAAAAATCGTCGCCCGGCTTCGCCATCAGGATGCTGGTCGAGTTGAAGCCGCCACCATGGGCTGCCGCCGCGCAGACCAGCTCGAACATCTCGAGCCGCGACCTCGCGCGCATGATCGCCTCATTGGTCGCGCTCAGCGCGGCGAACATCCGCGCCAGGCGCTCCCGTTCGGCGTCGGCCTTGGCCTTCTCGGTGGCACGGCCGAACGTGTCGAGCGCGACCGAGACGTTCTCGGCGA
Organism: Bradyrhizobium genosp. L; assembly: GCF_015624485.1. Taxonomy (NCBI): domain Bacteria; kingdom Pseudomonadati; phylum Pseudomonadota; class Alphaproteobacteria; order Hyphomicrobiales; family Nitrobacteraceae; genus Bradyrhizobium; species Bradyrhizobium genosp. L. The sequence continues at coordinate 1,324,190 of NZ_CP061378.1, read as the reverse complement.
TGCCGGCGAGCAGCGCGATGATCTCCTGATCCGCAGCCCAGGAATTGCCGATGAAGAAGATCAGAACGCCGGCGCTGCTGCCGAAACGCGTCAGCGGCAGCGCGACGCAGGCCATCATGGCGCCGCCGCGGGTTTGCGCCTGAGCCGAGATCGCCGATTTGGGGATGTCGTGCTCGATGCAGGGCCGCTGGCTCCGGAACGCCTCGCCGCAGATGCCCTTGCCGTAGACATTGCCGGGGTCGGTCGAGAAGCGCGTCTGCGTGATCAGATCGAGCGCTTCGCCGGTGCCGGCGACAGGCTCGAGCCAGTGGCTGTCGGGTTCGGCCAGCAGCACCACGGTGGCGAAGGATTTGCCGCTGAACACCGCGGCGTCGCAGACCCGCTGATAGAGATCGTGCTCGGTCTTGGCGCGAAGGATCGCCTCGTTGGTGGCGCTGATGGCGCCGAACATGCGGTTGAGCCGGCGCATCGCCCGCTCGCCGCTCTTGCGCTGGGCTTCATGGTCGAAATTGTCGAGCGCATAGGAGACGTTCGCCGCCATGCGCTCCAGCAGCGCCACGGTCTCCTCGCTGAGCGAGTTGGCTTCACGCCGCGTCACCATGAAGACGCCGATGCTGCGCCCGTTGCAAACCAGCGGCATCGCTGCCGCGGCACCGAGGCCGGCCGCGGCGGCGCCGCTGCGCCAGGCCGCCGAGCAGGCGTCGTTGATGTAATCATTGCTGACGAAGGCGCGCCCATCGCGGAACGCCCGGCCGGCGACGCCTTCGCCTTCGGGCGTGTTGGCGAGGGCGGAAATCGTGATGCTGCGCAGCCGCGTGACATCGTCACCGCAACCGGCCGCGAATTTCAGCAGGCCGGTATCCGGCTCCAGCAGAAACACGGTCGCGGCGAGGAAGCCTCCGTTGGAGAAGGCGGCCTCGCAGACCTTGCCGTACAGTTCCTCCGGCGATTTCGCGTACAGGATCGCTTCGTTGGTGGCATTCAACGCCGCAAATGTACGTCCGATACTCGACTGCACGATCCTCAAGGCCCCCGGGCTGCCCATCCCCCCCATCAGGCCGGACAATGCCCGCGAGAGGCCTAAGTGAGGGTTAGCGTATCCGGCAAGTTGCAAGTCAAAGTAAACGCATGACGAACGAAAGCCGCGATTTTCCGGGGTATTACGGGTGCTTGTGTGCCAGGCTGACGCGCCGAAGCCGCGCTCCGGCGCGCCCGCCAACCTCGCATCGGCACGCCGGCCAAATTCCACGCCGCGACCGCGCCCGTTCCACGCGGTGAAATCGCGGCGAGGAGCACCCTGCTCCCGGTATGGCGGACCGGATTTTCTGGCCTTGCTCGCGTCCCGGCGCTTTGAGAGCATGACGTCAATATCAGCAAAGCAAGACCCGCCTGTCGCGCGGGCCGACCGCGAGGAAACCCGATGCCGATCGTCCAGGCCGACCGTCTCACCCAGATCGGCGCGGCGCTGCTGAAGGCCGCCGGCGCATCGGATGAGGAGGCCAGCGCCGTCGCCTCCGGCTGCGTCAACGCCAACCTCGCCGGCCACGACTCCCACGGCATCATCGCGATCCCGACCTATATCGACCGGATCAAGGCTGGCCACATCGTGCCCGGCGCCAAATGGACCATCGTCCAGGAGACGCCGACCACGACCGTGATCGACGGCCATTGGGGGTTCGGCTTCCACGTCAACGCCAAGGCGATGGAGATGACCATCAACAAGGCGAAGACCGCCAATGTCGCGGCTTGCACCGTGTTCCGCCAGAGCCATGTCGGTCGGCTCGCGCATTACCCGCTGATGGCGATGCGCGAAGGCATGATCGGGATCGCCGCGGCCGATTCCGGCCGCTCGCCGAAGCATGTCGCGCCATTCGGCGGCCGCGAGGCGCGGCTCGGCACCAACCCGCTCTCGATCGCGGTGCCATCCGATCTCGAGGCGCCGTTCTACCTGGATATGGCGACCTCGGCGGTCGCGGCCGGCAAGATCCAGCTCGCGGTGGCGCGCGGCGAATCCATTCCGAAGGGCTGGATCATCGACGCCGACGGCCGCGACAGCACCGATCCGAAGGACTACCGCAAGGGCGGCGCGCTGCTGCCGCTCGGCGGCACCGAGGGCTACAAGGGTTCGGGCCTCGCCGCGATGGTCGAGGTGCTGTGCGGCCTGCTCACCGGCCTCGGCTTTGGCGTCGAGCCGACCGGCCGGCACAATGACGGCTGCTTCATGGCGGTGTTCAACGTCGCCGCATTCCGCCCGCTGCAGCAGTTCAAGCAGGAGGTCGCCGATTTCGCCCGCTATCTGAAATCGACGCCGCCCTCGGAAGGCAGCCGCGGCGTGTTCTATCCGGGCGAGGTCGAATTCCTGCGCGAGCAGGAGCGGCGCAAGAACGGCATCGAGATCGAGGATGCCACCTGGGAGAAGCTGAAAGCGCTCGCAACCGACTACAGACTCGACCTCGACCTCCGCTGAGACGGGAGCACCACATGACACGGCAAATGGCGCTGGTTGGCTTTTTGCAGGCGCAGAACTGCACCAATTTGCCGGGCTCATGGCGTCACCCGGAATCGCGCGATGATTCGATGTCGGCGGATTACTATCAGGAGATCGCCCGCATCCTGGAGCGCGGCAAGTTCCACATGGCGTTCTTCGATGACCGGCTGGCGATGCCGGATCGTTACAACAACGACCACGCCCACACCGTCGAATACGGCATCCGCTGCGTGAAGATGGACCCGATCGTGGTGCTGACCACGATGGGCATGGTGACGACCAGGCTCGGCCTCGCCTCGACCGCATCGACCACCTATTTCGAGCCGTTCGACGTCGCGCGCCGGTTTGCGACGCTCGACCTGATGACCAACGGCCGCGCCGCCTGGAACGTGGTGACGTCGGTGAACGACGGCGAAGCCCTCAACATGGGCAAGGCGCAGCACCTCGACCACGATCCCCGCTACGACCGCGCCGACGAGTTCATGGAAGTCGTGCTCGGCCACTGGGATTCCTGGGAGGACGGCTCGCTCGTCATCGACAAGACGAGCGGCCGCTTCGCCGATCCGACCAAGGTGAAGCGGCTCGATCACAAGGGCGCGTTCTTCAACTCGCGCGGGCCGTTCACCGTGCCGCGCTCGCCGCAGGGCCATCCCGTCGTGGTGCAGGCCGGCGCAAGCGGCCGCGGCCAGCGCTTTGCCGGCCGCTGGGGCGAGGTGATCTTCACCGCCGCGCGCAATCTCGCCCACGCCAAGCAGGGCTATGACGCGATCCGCGGTGAGGCGGCCAAGGCCGGCCGCGATCCCGACCAGATGTTCCTGTGCAACCTGATCACGCCGGTCGCCGGCGCCACCAAGGCGGAGGCCGAGGATCGCATGGCTGTGATCCAGAAGCTGCCGCTCGAGATCGACGCATTGTCGCTGCTCGCCGAGGCGCTCAATTTCGATTTCGGCGCCAAGCCGATCGACGAGCCTTTGACCACCGAGGAGCTACAGGGCATGCAGGGCATGATCGGCATGCGCGACGGCGTGCTGCGCGCGTCCGGCAAGAGCAATCCCTCGACCCGCGACTTCATCACCTTCTCCGGCCGCGCCCAGGTGCAGGATGCGATCGTCGGCGGCCCCAAGGAGATCGCGGACCGGCTGGAGGAGATGTTCGTCGGCCGCGGCTGCGACGGCTTTGTGGTCGCCGCGAGCTACGTGCCGGGCTCCTATGCCGACTTCGTCAACCACATCGTACCCGAATTGCAGAAGCGCGGCCTGTTCCACAAAGACTATGCCGGCACCACGCTGCGCGAGAATCTCGGGTTGAAGCGCCCGGCTGCCGGCGCGTGGAAGACGCGCGTGCAAGCTGCCGCCGAATAGAAGGACCTCATCATGCGCTGGCTGAAATTCACCGCCGCAGGCAAGACATCCTGGGGCCTCGTCGAGGGCGACACGGTCACGACGGTCAGCGGCGATCCGTTCGGTGAATGGAGCAAAACCTCGCAAACGCATGCGCTCGGTGAGGTCAAGATCGAGCTGCCGCTGGTCCCGCGCACCTTCTATTGCGTCGGGCTGAACTACCTGAAGCATCTCAAGGAAGCCGCCGACAAGGCCGGCACCGTGCCGAACATTCCCGACCGACCCGAGATCGGCTACCGCGCCCAAAACGCGCTGATCGCGCACGACGAGGACGTCGTGATTCCCGCGCATGCGACCGAGAAGGTGCACTACGAGGGCGAGCTCGCCGTCGTGATCGGCAAGAAGGTCAAGCACCTCAGCGAAGCCAATGCGATGGATTGCGTGTTCGGCTATACGATCGGCAACGACGTCTCCGAACGCACCTGGCAGAAGGCCGATCGTGGCCTGTGGCGATCCAAGAACGCCGACACCTTCAAGCCGATGGGACCGTGGATCGAGACCGATGTCGACCTCGAGCGCATGGAGACCGCGATCCGCGTCAACGGCAAGGAAACCGGCCGCTTCCGCACCAACGACATGATCTTCGGCATCGTCCCCTTCCTCGTCGAGCTGACGAAGTACTTCACGCTGTGGCCCGGCGACGTGATCTGGATGGGCACCGACGGCGCCTCGCCTGATTTGAAGCACGGCGACGTGGTTGAGATCGACGTCACCGGCATCGGGACATTGCGCAACAGATTCGTGCGCGAGAAGGCGTGAGGTATTCACCACGCCATCGTCGTCCCGGCGAAGGCCGGGACCCATACTCCGCAGCGCAGGTCGTGGGCGGGACTCGTCATTCCAGCGGCGCGGAACAATAGCCATTTGTGGTTATGGGTCCCGGCCTTCGCCGGGACGACACTCAATTTGTTCTCGCGACATGACCCGGCTCAGCGCGCGCCGTCGATCCGGCCCTTCACGTGATCGATGAAGGCGCGCAGCTTCGGCATGATTTGCCGGTTGCCGGGATAGTAGAGGAACACGCCTGGCGTCATCGGCGCGAATGGCTCCAGCACGCGAACCAGTCGTCCCTCCTTGACGGCGCCGGCGGCGAGCGGGGCCGGCACCTGCGCGAGCCCCATGCCCTCGGTCGCCGCGCCGAGCACCGCCGGAAAGTCGTAGGCGATGAACGGCCCCGACACGGCGAGCTCGATCGCGCGCCCCTTGTCGTTGAGCGGCCACGCCGCCACGCCGCCGTTCGATCGTCGCATCCGCAAGCATGCGTGCTGGCGCAGATCGTCCGGCCGCCTGGGCCGGCCACGGCGCGCGAGATAATCCGGGCTGGCGACGATGACGAGAGGCAGTGGCTTGGTCAGGCGCACGGCGATCATGTCGGGCGCGATGAACTGGCCCAGCCTGATGCCGGCATCGAAGCCTTCGGCCGCAAGATCGACCTGTTTCTCGCTTGCGGCCAGCTCGACCTCGATCTCGGGATATGCTGCGCAAAACGAGGCGACCAGCCGTTCGAGCAGGAGCGGCACCACCGAGCGCGGCACGGTGAGGCGCAACAGCCCGGCCGGCCGCTGCCCGAGTTCGCGCGCCGCCCCGCTCGCGGCGACCAGCTCCTCGAAGGCGGGCCTGGCGCGCGCGAGAAAGCGCTCGCCGGCTTCGGTCAGGCCGACGCTGCGGGTGGTGCGGATGAAGAGCACGGCGCCGACGCGCGCCTCCAGGGCACGCACCGCCTGGCTGATGGCCGACGGCGTGACCCCGAGTTCGGCAGCCGCGCGCCGAAAGCTGCGGTGCTGGGCGACACTCAGGAACGCCTCGACGCCGTCGAGCGCGCCATGCCGGACTGTGAAGTTCTGCTTCATAGCCTGTCAACATTATCGCCAATAGTGGCTCACGGGAAGCGGTCCTACATCCGGTTGGCAGATCAGCGGCGCTGCCCCGTGCGCTGAGATCAGCGACATCACGGCAGCCGTCGTGACCGGAGAACGAGACCGATGAAAGCAATCCGCCACGCCATCCTGGCGTTTACCCTCACTCTGACAGGCACCACGTCCATGACCGCTTCATCCCCCGTCCAAGCCCAAACCCAGACCCAAGCACAGACGCAAGCTGCCTCACCCACCACCGGCGTCATGGTCCTCCTGACCGTCAAGGCCGGCGTCACGCGCGACCAGGTGATGGCTGTGATGCCCGATGAAATCCGGCAGACCGTGCAGCTCTATCTCAGCGGCAAGGTCCGAGAGTGGTATTCGCGGTCCGACGGGCGCGGGGTCGTCTTCCTGCTCAACGTCAAGGACGCCGCCGAGGCCGACGC